>CAVOPW010000014.1:0-405081 GCA_963698225.1 uncultured bacterium | reverse complement strand
ATTCGCGATGGCCGTACGACGGTATTTACGAAAGCGTTACTACAACGTTTGGCTTCCGTCTTATCTCAAGTTCGCCATATCAACGACGGAAGCGGCCGACCCACATTCAACCAAACACCTCATTTTTCTTATTTGCGATCACTTTGAGCCGGGTCCACGAGATGACTCTCTCCGCGAATGGCTCGATCGCTACCACGAAGTGGTTGTCAAACACCGCGATTCGTTTGGAAATCATCCGAAGCGCACCTTGCATTACCCGATCGAGCAGTCTCGCGACAGTCAAATTGAAATGATGCTGCCGATGTGCCGAGCCGGAATGGCCGAAATCGAACTGCACCTCCATCACCTGAACGATACCTCGGAAAGCGTCACCAAGAAATACGTCGAGGGATTGGAGAAATTCGCTCGGTATGGAATTTGTCAGACTATTGATGACCCTGCGTTGACTCGCTTCGCGTTTGTCCACGGAGACTGGGCGCTCGACAACGGGTGTGCTGAATGGAACCCCAATCCCTGCGGTGTCAACGACGAAATCCAAATTTTGAAATCGCTGGGCTGTTTTATCGATTGCACTTTTCCTGCTCTTTGGTCGCCCGCGCAACCGAGACAGATCAATTCGATTTACTATGCAACCGACGACCCGAGTCGGCCGAAATCTTATGATCGCGGCGTACCTGTTCAATACCGAGGTAAACCGTCGGGCGACTTGCTGATGTTGCAGGGGCCGTTGCTGATTGACTGGTTTGATTGGCGCTATCGATCACATCCGACCATTGAACACGGTGATATCTCTGCCGCCTCTCCGCTCTATGCGGATCGAATCCGCTTGTGGCTGCAGGCAAATGTCCACGTGGCCGGCAAGCCCGAGTGGGTATTCGTCAAATTGCATTCGCACGGCTGCCATCGCGCCGACTGGCCGCAGGTGCTCGGCGATCCATTCGACAACATGCTCTCGACTCTGGAAAACCGCTACAACGACGGCAAAAAATACGTCCTCCATTACGTCACCGCTCGCGAAGCCTACAATATTATTAAGGCCGCTGAAGCTGGCGAAACTGGAAACCCTGAAGATTATCGCAATTACGTTATCAAGCCATACCGAGCGAACTCACCTCGATAAGCCGCTTCTGCCCGCAACACATAGAGCTGTGAATCAAAATTGCCGATGCTATTTGTGAAAATGCTTGTGCTTACTTATAGTTGTGTGACGTGAATAGCTTTCACAAACTTCGAGAGGGAATGGCCCAATTTGGGTGGCGCTTTCTTATCCGGGCGATTTGTTGGCGTTTTCCCGACTGGATTCTTCGCTATGAGAATGCCTACTTGGTCTCAACCGACAGCCTGACGGTCTCGGAAGTTACTCTGGCGGACGTTTCCTTCCGCTTGGCTACCCCTCAAGATTCCGATAACTTTGTGCACTGCAAATCTCCGATCATGTTGTCCGCCAGCGGCTCGCAATTGGCGACCGATGCGCTATCGCTGAGCGCGATGGGAAAATCCTCTCGATGTTGTGGTCAGCAACCGGCAGATTGTATCTCCACGAAGCTGGTACCGTCATCGACACCGGTGCAAAGGCATTCTATCGCTACAACTCCTTCACGCACCCGGAAGAAAGACAGAAGGGCCTGTACAGTGGTTGTTCGGCTGTGCTTTCGGATTCCTATCGCTCCGAAGGCAAAACGTCAATGTACGGAGCCATCAGCGTGTTCAATCTTCCTTCTCTGGCAGCGAGCACAAAAGTCGGCAACAAAGTTGTCGGCGAGAGCATCTTGTTGTCAATCTTTGGTATTAAGTTCATTCGATACATAAAATGGCCATATCCAGTGAAGCGCCTGACCATTATTGTCGGTAAGTCGTCGTCAACGCTCAGAGTGATTTGATGATAAGTAGTTGCTCACCCACCGCCGGAACCACCACCCATGACCGCTGAAATCAAAATCATCACCAATTACCAGGACTTCCTTGCCCTCAAGTCCGAATGGAACCGACGGCTCGAAGAATGCTCCGCTACTGGCATCTGGCTTCGCCACGAATGGTACGACTGCTGGTGGCAGGCCTTCGGCGCGAGCGCCCAAATGTTCGTGGTCACGCTTACTCGCGAAGGACGCCTCGCCGCAGTACTCCCACTTATGATCGTTCCCATGCGCATCAAAGGCATCCGCCAGCGCACCCTTCGTTTCATTGAAAACGGCATCACCCCGCGATCAAGTTTTCTCCTCTTCGAAAACCCCGCCGCCGATCTCGCCCTCCTCTGGGACGAGGTCTTCAAACACTCATCACGCTGGGATCTCGCCGTACTGGCAAACTTCGAGCAGGGAAATACCGGCTACGACGAATGGCGATCGTACCTGCACAAACACGACACGCGTTTCGTCGAACTGCCCGAGCGGATCTCACCCTATCTGGACCTGACCGCTGGCTGGGAAGCCGTACAGGGAGGCTTCGGCCGAAATCTGCGCCGCAATCTCAACCGCGCCAAAACGCGCATGTCCAAGGAAGCCCCGTTTGAATTCGTCGAATGCGTCTCATCCGGCGATGTCCGCGCAGCCCTGCGCCACTGCTACGACATCAGCAAAATCAGTTGGAAGGGACAACAGGGCGTCGACATGGGTGGCAGTGAGCAACGCACCAAATTCTACGATCTCATCACCGCAGCCGCCATTGCCAACGGCTGGATCAATATCTGGCTGTTGAAAATAGGGGACAACTATGCCGCTTTCGAATACGCTTTCGAATCGCATGGCTATGTCCTCCCCATCGCCGCCGACTATGATCCCGAGTTCCGCCAGTCTTCTCCCGGCACCGTTCTGCGATCGCTGGTACTGGAACGCCTTTGTCAGCGTGGCATGAGTACCTACGATTTTGCCGGAACGATCTACGATTACAAACTTTTCTGGACGAAAAAACTCCGTCCCCATTCGCAGTTCTGGATCTTCCATTCGGGACTCAAGTCGCGCCTGCTCTATCAACTCAAGGCCCGCGTTTTTCCTGCACTGGAGCGTCTGAAAGCGAAGAAAGTCCCCCGAGAGGAAACGGAGCCCGATGGCGACGAATAAGCCCGCCTCATTCCTCTCGCAGATCCTGATCTATGGCTCCGGGCTCGCCCTGAACTACGGCATCGGCTTCATCTTGCTGCCGATCTACAGCCGCCTGATGCCGACCGACCAGTACGGCACCCTGGAAATCCTCAACCGCACGATTGAAATCGTCTCGCTCCTGCTCCTGACCCAATACGGCATCACCTATATCCGCTTCTTCCGCGACAAACCCGACGAAGACTATCGCAAGCGCGTTACCTCGACTTCAATGTACGTCGTCGTGGCGATTGCACTCTTGGTGGCGACCGCAATGGCCCTCCTGCGCGTGCCCCTTTCGCAGTTGCTTTTCAACTCGCCCGACTTCGGCCTGTATATCGTCCTTGTCGCCATACGCTATGTCCTCGACATGGGCTTCGTCGTTCCCTTCCTGTATTACCAAGCGACTGAACAGCCGAAGAAATACATCATCATTTCGACAACACGGTTTGCGACGACCCTGCTGCTCAACATTGCCTTCCTGACGATGATGGACGACAAAGTCGCCGCCGTGCTCTGGGCGCAGATTGTCAGCGTGGCGGTCTTTGCCTTGACCATCGGCGTGTGGGTGTTCTGGAAATCGGCCCGCGTGCTCGACCGCCATCTCACCGGCCAGATTCTCAAATTCACCTGGTCGTTTTCATTCCTGGGGCTCTACTCATTTGTCATCGCCTCCGGCGACCGCTTCGTCCTCAACGAATACTGCGGCAAATCCGAGGTCGGCGTCTACTCCGCTGGCTATCGCATTGCGCAGGTCTTGAGCGTCCTCATCTTCAGCCCGATCTTACGCGCCTGGAGCCCGCGCATGGTCGAACAATTGCGCAGCCCCGATGGTCCCGCCCAACTGGCGCGGCTCACAACCTATTCGATGCTCGTCTACTGCGCCGCCGGACTGGCGCTCAGCATCTATGCGCGCGAGTTGGTGTGGGTTCTCGTCGGCCCCGACTATCAAGCCTGCTACGCAATCGTACCGATCATCGTCCTCGGATATCTGTTCCAGGGATTCTCAAGTTTCGTCGATGGTGGAATCTACTACACCAAGAAGACCCACCTGAAGATCTGGCACGGCGTCACGACAGCCGTGTGCATCGGACTCTACTTTGCGCTGATTCCGCACTACTGCGGCCTGGGCGCGGCCTGGGCCTCGGTAGGAACATACTTGGTGCTGGCCCTGATCAATTGGTACATCTCGATTAGCGTCTACCCAATGAGATATGAGTTGGGCAAATTCACGAACATGCTTGTCATAGCTGCCGGATTGTATGTTGCCAATTACGTCATCGAGCAAAACGAAATGAAATACTTCAGCGAATGGCGCATGATCGGGCAATTGTCATTTCCGTGGTTGTATCTCGCTGTGATCGGTCTTGTAAAACTGCCGTTGTTGCTGGCCTTTGTGGCGCTGGTAAACTGGCTGCGGATCGTCGAGCCGGCAGACAAAGAGCGAATCAAAGACATTCTGCGCAAAATGAAGGACAAGGTCACACCGGGCAGCAGGCCCACTGTCGCCAATGACCCCAATCAGGTGGTCTGACCACAATCCCAATCCCTCACCAGCCTCCCCCAGCTTAAATTTGATTTCCAGCGCGACTGTCAATTAAATAAGTGTTGACAAGTGGGGCGATTTTGCTGAAATTAAGAATCACTAACTTAATTCACAGAGGGAAACTATGAAATCGCGTGTAGCCATGATGGCGTTGAGCATTCTGTGCGCCGCGAATCTTACGTTCGCACAGTCGCACATTCTTATTGGTTGGAACGACCTGGGGATGCATTGCAGCAATCAGAATTTTGCAACACTGGTTGTTCTCCCGCCTTTTAACAACGTCAGGGCACAAGCGATTCGGGTTGGTGACGCGACGCATTTGCCGGTCGTCGAGACGATCAATTTCCATGTCACCTATGAAATCCCGGGAAACACCTATTCGGTCGGCAAAACGAATTTCTGGGACTGGGAAGACCAGATATTTGGAGTGAATCTCGCTCCCAACGTCGGACTGACCGGCAACGGTTTGAGCGGGACAATGTCAACAACCTCCAACTATTTCTTCGTTACTGGAGTTCCGATTACTCCTTACACCGATGCCAATCTGTTGACCGAAGATCCCTTCCAACTCGGATTGCTGAAACTGTACAATTCATCCAATGAACTACTTGCTACCGCACCGCCCGTCGTTCCAGTTTCGAATGAAATCAACTGCGTCAGTTCCGGATGCCACAGCAGCGAGCAAAACATCCTGAATCAGCACGAGAACGAAGGCGGCTTTGATCCCAACAATACGCCGATCCTCTGCGCTAGCTGTCACTCCTCGAATGCGCTGCAAACGCCGGGTCATCCGGGCGTGCCCTCGTTGTCCGAAGCGATTCACAAGGCGCACGGCGGGCGGACCAACGACTGTTACAAATGCCACCCCGGTCCGAATACCCAGTGCCTGCGCGACGTGATGTCCACACAGCATGGAATGGTTTGCCAGGACTGTCACGGCAGTGTGACGCAGGTCGGCGAGAGCATCAGCAGCGGCCGTGAACCATGGCTGGAAGAACCTTCTTGCGGTTCGGTCAGTTGTCATGGCGCCAATTATGCTGAAGAACCGGGCAAGCTTTTCCGCGAGTCGCGCGGGCACGGAGGGCTCTTTTGCAGTGCCTGTCACGGCGAACCGCACGCCATTACTCCAAGCCGAGTCGCCCGCGACAATGTCCAGAACATCGCCCTGCAGGGATATGCCGGAACCCTGAATAAATGCGAAGTTTGTCACGGTGTGGTGCCGACTGCTGCCGGTCCCCACGGTATCATGGGCTCTGGCTGCCTGTGTGGTGATGCCAACGGCACGGGCTCGATTAACATTTCCGACGCCGTGTTTGTGATCAACTACGTCTTCGCTGGCGGTCCCGCACCTAATCCAATATGTTTGGGCGACGCCAATGGTACCGGATCAGTCAATATTTCCGATGCCGTCTATATCATTAGCTTCATATTCGGAGGTGGTGCAGCACCGCATTGTCCGTAAATCCTAACCGCAAAAAACAAACCCGGGAGTCTGCGAATCGACTCCCGGGTTTTATTGTGGCGGCTAACAAGAGTTCCCCCCTTCTGCCGCCACTAGCCCGTCAGGCTACGCTCTTCAGAGTTCTCCTTTCCCCTAATCCGCCTATTTCCTCAGCGGCGCGCCGCAAACGCCTAGCCATTGCTGGCAGTTGCACGGAGCGGCTCCACCACCAAACACATAATTGATCAAGTAAACGGCGTCGGAAATAGTGACGACACAACTGCAATCAGCGTCACCCGAACAAATCGGATAGGGCGCCGGAGCCGGTCCACCACCGAAGATGTAATTGATCAACCACACGGCATCGGAGATGTTAATGTTCTTGGTATTGTTCGCGTCTCCCGGCATGCAATCACAAACCTGCTCCGGGCAGATGATTACAGCATACTCAAGTACCGTAATTATCTGTCCGCCCATGTATGGTTGTGACGGGATATCCCCGTCATTGATCATCTGGAATCTCATAATATCGGATCCCGTTATCGGGTAGTCGCGCAGCTGCGCACGGAATGGCGACGCCGGACAGAGCGCACTAACAACACCAATATTGTACTTGTCGTGATCGATCATCCCGTGCGGGCCCGACACGAACTGCGCGTCATTGTGAACCGCGGAAGGATGTGCCGAACCGGCCGGAGGCTCGCCCTCATTGAAGTCCAGATACGGATCGGAAATACAGATCGCCGTTTCAGTCGTACAAACACCCGCAACAGTCACATAATGTCCGCCGACACGATGACACCCGGCTGGATCTGCCGCATTGACTTCCCAGAATCCCAGCAGCAGGATCACGTCCTGACTGCGAAGAACTTCCTGTCTGATTGTATCATTGACAGTCGGGAAGGCCAACGGCAGCAACCGCACTGAATAACTGCTCGCCAGGCCGGCTTTGTTGATCCAGTTGCGCGCCCCGATCTCGAGATTATGAACATTGGTGCCCGGACCCATCATGTTGGTGCCGCAATACAGCGCCAGCGAGTCCACGAACGGTATGACATTCATCGGATCATGATCATCCCAGAACGGGGGCATGGAGGCATAGGTCCTGACCAGCGGATAGTGATCAACGGTCGCCGGCGGCGGAGTGGTGTTCGTCTCGTACTTCGAATCAAACCACCACAGACAATTTGCCAGCGCTACCGGACCACAATGCGTCCAGCGCATCAGCGGATCGATCCAGTTCGCCTGCTTCTGATCAAAATCAGGCAATCCGACCGGAGCATAATCCGGGTACGGCGCCTTGTAGTACTCGCAGACATCCTTGCCGCCCGTAATCACAAACGATAGATCCAGCGACTGCCCTCCCAGGCAGTCGTGCATGATCGTGCCATTCTCGATCATGAAATTGAATCCCTGCACATCCACCGAAACCCACTCCGGGCAGTACCCCGCTGGAATCTGCCCATCCCAGACAATTGGCTGGCCTGGTACTATCGGCCCGCTGAAGATGATATTGCGGCCAATAAATGCTGCCTCATCTTCACCCGGCAATGGCGGCCGCCGATCGCCGGGTGGATTACCTGTCTGTGACCATACGTCAGTCGACCAGTTGATGGCTACGGTCAGCATCGACGGCCCCGGCATGAACGGCGCAGCTATCATGTCGATATGGATAAGCTTCTGACGATTGATCTTGAGCAGATCATCATAGAACCAGATGTTCTTCCATCCCGATGGGTATTGATACCACCCTTGACCATAGGCGCCGGTACCGCCGCCGCCAAGAATATTACCGAGTGGATCTACCGTGATATTGAAGTTATTCACCTGCGGGCCCGCTTCGGGCTCGTAAAGCTCCTGCCAATTCAGGCTCCCCCACAGCGCCCACACGGCATCGTCGTTCCAGTGGTTAAGCGTCGACTTCCACCCCCATTGCGCGGCGGCCGGCCCCACAACGATCGCAGAAATATTCAGCCAGTAAATTGTCCCCGCCTGCTGGTGGAACCACTGATCGCGTGGCAGAAAGACATTGTACTGAAAGTAATTTCCATGATCGTTGTAGATCACCAGTCCCGTAGACGGATCAAACCAACCCTCCATGGCCGGCGGATCAATCGGCGTTACAACGAAGTTCGTTACTTCCCGCTCCCACAGCGTCGCCCCCGGCATACTGTAACCAGTCGAGCTTTGACTGGCAGGAATGTCCGCGTGAATGCTCAAAACAAAAGCCTGGATCTGTCCTTCGATACCGTTCTTCCAGGATCCCCAGAAATGAATATCCTTGACCCAGCCGGTTTCCGAACACTGCCAATCGTCCGCCAAAACTACGGGCTGGGTCGCATTTACATCCCAACCCGCTTCATCCGGCAATTGCGGAAAGTGCATCTTGTGTCCGTCGGTTATGTCCCAGTCAGCATAGGCGGAGAGAGGCAGAAACCATACGAACACAAGCAGCCAAAGGCATAATCGAATGCGCATCAGGTACCTCCAAACGATGAACTGAAAAAGTCGGTCCGTTATGATGGATTGACACTAAGTCTGGCGCTTTGCCTGCCAAGCCGGGATCGACGCGTTTGTGTGAATGAAGCGAGAACACCCGCCAAATGTGCGACCAACACGGCCAATAATTCTGGAGGAGTGCAAAGATGAAGATACTGATGCGTTGTCTGGAAGTTGCCGGTTATTCGGCTGACGAAACCTCTCAGCCTACGTCAATAAGATAGTCGGGCGTTTTCGGCCTGTCAATAGAGAATCTACAAAAATATCCACAAAACAGGATCAACGCAAACCTGCATGCCGCCGGAAAACAACTTGTTGAATCTCCGCTGTCAGTCCTTACGGGCGGCTTTTTCACTCTGAGCTTGCCATTCCGACCTGATCGATTCAAGCTCCCTTTGGAATTGTTCCTTCAATGCCTGTGTCTCCGCTTTGACGCGATTGGCAACGAGTGCGTCAATTTGCAGCTTCAAAGTGTCACTAATTGCCTGTGTCGCCGGCGGTGTCGAACCATACCACGTCGGTATAAATACTGCGGTCAATTGCATGTCATAGACGGAAGCGGTACCGCTCCCCGCCGTCTTGTTGCCCAGAAAATAGAAGCTGTTGAGACCGGCGGAAACAGGGAAGAGGCCATGAACGCTGACAACGAAGCGGTTGCCGGATGCGGGGAACGCGTCATCGACCGACTGCAGAAAGTCCTGGTCATTTGAGATAACGCCGTCTACGTTCGATACCGCTAACTTAACAAAATCGGTGGAGCCGGCAATATGATCGATGTAAAGCCCTGCAGTTCCAAGAACCAATACATAACCGCTACTCGGACAGTCGATTGACTCCGTAAGCATCCTGATGACAAAACCGGTAGGCAGGCTTGTGAAAGTAGTCGACTGTGTTGTCCAGGCCACTCCCGGCTCGTTACTTAACTCCGAAGCGTCAACAGAACTACTCGGCAATTGAACCGAACTGCTGCCGCTAACGCTGGTGTTGAACACCATCGAGCGGTCCGCTCCCAGAATGGATACCTTGGTGTCCTCGGTGCTGCTTGAATTTCCGTCGACTACGAAGCCCGATGTCCCGGCTCCATTGCGAGCCACAGTGAAGTAACCGCCGCCTCCGACGCTGATATCTTTCTGCAGAGAGTGTGTCACCGAGCCGTCTTCATCAAACAGCTGTAGATTTGCTCCACCGGTAGTGGCTTCTGCCACCAAGAGAAACGGCCCCGTAGTAGAATTGCCAAGCATTCGCAGCGATCCATCCGTGGTGCTGCTTCCGGATCGTAACGCACGCGCCGAAACCGTGTCGGTGGCATCGACATCGCCAAGAACTGAACCTCCCTTGGCGCCGCTTATCGTCGTAACGTGATGTGCGTAGGGGACTGTCACAATGCGTTGGAGCGGCAACCCTTCGGCGGCGTTACCAATGCGCACGCCGAGATACCGCCCAACTTCGGTAAATACCGAATCCCGCAGCGGCTGTACGCTCCCAAGCAGGACCGAAAACTGTCCTGTGTTGATGGCAACGCCCGTCTGCGTTTCGGTCCAGACAGGAGTCGTTCCATTGGGGTTGGCGTAAATGGTGAAAGTGATGTCGACAATCGTGTCGACCGGGTTGCCTCCCGCGTCTGTGATTTGGCCCTGATAGCTAACCAGTGGCGGTACAATATCGAACGCGAACGTTGTTGCCCCAATGAGGACACTTAGTAAACAGAAGATCATAACACGATTCATAGGGTTTCTACCTCGAAACGCTGAAGTAAACGGAGATTTAGTTCGTTGTTAGAAGATATAATCACCGGGCAAGACCGTCAAGACAAAAATGGTACATTTATTCCAGTATTGCCATGGTTCGTCACAGAGAGTGCTCTGTAGATGGCACGGCATCGCTCGCGGTCCGCAAAAGCCATATCAAGATGAGATGGCCCGGCACCACAACTTGGAACAGCCTACATTTCTTCAGTCGCAACTGGTCTCGGGAAAGAGCAGCCCCGTCAGACCAGTGTCAACCAAAGTCAGCTATATCGAGGCCTCGCCATCCGCTTACCGCTTGTGAAAAGCTCTGCCGGTGGGTTTCAAGTTCAGTTCCTGCACCAGGGACTCCAGATGATAGACGCGATCGATTATGAACATCACATACCGGATGTCAACGACTATGGTGCGAGTGACTTCCGGAATGAAGAGATAGTCCGACGCGACACCTTCCCAGTTGCCGTCAAAGGCAACACCAATGAGCTTTCCGTCACCGTTGATCACGGGGCTGCCGGAGTTTCCCCCCGTAATGTCGTTGGTGGTCAGAAAATCAACGGGAATGTCGTTAACGACAGGATCCACCCAGGGTCCAAAGTCCCGGTCATTGCCTGCATCTCGAAGTGAGTCAGGAACGGTGAACGGGTCCTTACCAGACTCCTTCTCCATAACCCCTCTTAGACTGGTCAAGTAGAAATAGTCAACGGCATCACGGGGAGAGTAACTCTTTACCTCGCCATAGCTCAAGCGCATCGTGCCATTGGCGTCAGGGTACATGTTGCCCTGCTTCCACTCCGCCAAAGCTTGAATCAGAAGCGGGGTCAGACGCGTCTCCGCACCGGAGAAAGCCTTATCCCGCTCACGCATGGCGTCTGCCTCCGGTTTCAAAACTCTGGCTAGATTCATGAACGCGTCATCGAGTTTCTCCAACTCTTGTCGCGTCATCGCGAACATCGCCAGTCGTTCCTCCGCAACACCCACTTTCGTATTGCTATACCAGCTCTCGACAAAATCCTTGATTTCCGCTTCGCTCTTTGCCTTGTCGCCGAGTAGGCGTGTCAATGGCGCAATCATCTGACTCGCAGGTAGTTTTGCGGCATTGCCCAGGTGGTACTTGAGGATCTCCTTGTCGACCTCTGGAACCAGATTTATTTGCGCATTCTTTAGCCTTTCCTTGGCGGCAAGTGTATCGCGGTTCTGATAACCACGATCACGCTCCAAATCCGCCTTCTCTCGTTCGCAGGCCCATCGATAAATTGTACTGGCCAGACTAAGGTAGTCACACTGCCGGGACAATCGGCCAAGGACAAAATCATGAAGCTGCGTCTGCTCCTGCGCCCGATATAGGCTGTCGAACGACGGCAGCACACTTCCATACTTGGCGGACAATGTCGGATCCTTCGCCAGGAATGCGGCAAGCTGCGCTTCCGCTTCCCGCTTGTGTTCGAGCGTATGCCCCTTCTTGAATCCGTCCATCGTTCCGTAGCTGTTTTTCAGTGTATTGTTGAGTCCCTGCAAGTCCGACGCCAGTCGTAATCCGATCGCCGGGTCGCGCTTGCCGGCCTCAGTGAGAATCGCAATCTGATCTTCATAGGATGCGATCGAATTGGGATAGTAGAAGTTGATCTCGTTCGCCAATTCGAAGGAACTGATGTGACGCGAAGTACCGCCGGGGAATCCGATAGTCATTGTCAGATCACCCTCGCGTGGACCCGCCGTCTCAATTCGCAAATACACCTTTGGCTTGAACGGAATGTTGGCCGCCGAAAAATCTGCCGCCCGGCCGTCCGGTGCCACATAAGCCCGCAGAAACGCAAAATCGCCCGTGTGTCGTGGCCACATCCAGTTGTCGATGTCGCCACCGTAGTTGCCGATCGCCTCCGGCGGCACGTAGACCAGCCGGATGTCGCGCAATTCCAGCGTCGTATACAGCATGTACTGCTTCCCGCCAAACATCGAGGCAACCCTGGCCTTGATTTTGTTCCCCTTCTCCGTCGCGCTGACCAACCTCTTGATGTTCTTGTCAATTCTCTGATATCGCTGCAGGTGTTGCATGCCCTCCGTGAGACCAGTCAAGATTTCTTTGGTAACGTCTTTGATCGCTAACGTAACGTAAGCTTTGTACCCGATTGCCGGAATCTCCTGGTCTCGAGACGCTGCATAAAAGCCGTCCCGAAGGTAATTGTGTTCCATGGTGCTCTGCTGTTGTATTGCATCATACGCAACGTGGTGGTTGGTAAGAATCAGGCCATCTGCAGACACAAATGACCCGGTGGCGCCGCCGACCTGCACCACAGCATCGGCGATTCCGGATCCGGAGGAGTTGAAAATCTGCCGTGGCTCGAGTTTTAGTCCGCGTGTGCGAAGATAATCCAGCGGTAACTGGTCGACACTGTAGAGCGGCCACATGCCTTCGTCGGCCAGAGCCAATGATGAAAGCGCAGTGACGGCGCACAAGACCATGAGCGCGTGACGCATGATGCCCATCTGACAACCTCCTTAGCTGCGAGGACAAGTGGATATCTCGGTAATTTGCTGCTGGTACATAGTAAACAGACCTCTCTATCCACGTGTGAAGACGTCCTGTGTGTCCATCGTCGGACTAAACTGGACTCGAAGTGCCAAAAGGTAAGAAACGATGATAGTGGCAAGCTATAGCAAACAATCTATTCAAGTGTTCTTGGCCCCATAAACAAAACCGGAAGCCATTATGGCTTCCGGTCCAAGAAAGAGGATTGTGGTGTGCATCTACGGACAAGCCGAGCACGGTGCCGGACCTCCTCCAAAGATGAAATTGATCAAATACACCGCATCCGAGATATTGACAATGCTGCTACAATCAGCGTCTCCGGAAAGCAGCGGATTCGGCGCCGGCCCACCGCTGAAGATGTAATTGATAAGATAGACGGCATCGGAAATCGTGATGATGTCGCTCCCATCCGCATCTCCGCAAATGAAAGCCCCGATCGTAGTAAATGACCAGGTTACACCCGGTGTCGCAGCGCCCAACAAATCCTTGCTGTCGATGCGCCAATAGTAGACTTGGTCGCCAACCAGTGTTGCCGGCGTGTACGAGGACGTGGTCTGGTTGGGACTCACCAAAATCAGGGGTAGGTCTGTTCCGAAATAGACATCATAATAAACTTGGTCACCCAAATTCGGATCGCCGCCGGTCCAGGTCATTGTCGGAGTGACAGAAACTCCCGTGGAAGCGTTCGCCGGATTGGGGTTCGATGCCTGATACGGCGCCAGATTTGGCGAGGCCGCGGTTCCTCCGGAAAGACAGACTAATTCTCCCATCCGACCGCCGGCCAGCATCTCCCAGGATACGTCACCGACAACATCGGGCATCGAGTGAATCGCGTCAATCGGTGATGAGTAGGGCACACTCATCATCGTGTTACCGTCCTTGGCGCTCGTGAAGTACACGTAATTGTTCGTGTAGAGAGTACCGAACACGACATCGTTGTGTCCATCAGCATCCAGATCATTGGTCGCCGATACTTTCCACTTTGTCGGCCAGCAGCACCGCCCAAATGACCGAGCAGTCCTTACCGCTAATTGCGTACGACGTCGTACCGGCATGCGCCGGCATAACATCAAGATAACCGTCGGCATTAATATCGCCGATCGGTTCCAAATTCAACATCGAGCCGATTCCCGGCAACTGATAGAGCATGCCACCGGTGCGAGCATTGAGAATGTAAACGCCGCCGATCGAAATACTGAAATCACCGATTATCACATCAGCGGTGCCGTCGCTATTGACGTCACTAAGCTGCTCCAGCGCCCAGACCGAGGACCCCGGCACCGGATAGTTCCAGATTATTGCGCCGGTCACGCCATTTATGCCATAGGCGAAGCCCTGTGTCTCGGCGGCATTCGAGGCTCCAGCCAAAACGTCGGGTCGTCCATCCGAATTGAAATCAGAAACGCCGATTACCGAAAAGACCGGACCGCCAAGCGGGCACTCCCAAATCACCACACCGGTCAAGCCGTTCAGGCAGTACACGCGCTTGGGGCCCGTGTCATCACCGTCATCCCCGGTCGCCGCCAGCACATCCAGCGAGCCGTCGTTGTTGAAGTCAAACCGCGCATCAACCTGATAAATTCCGCCGCCACTGCCGTAGTTTGTGGTTGAGTGAGTCCAGATCGTCGTACCCAATCGTCCCGAAATCGCGCGTATGAACTTGCCGCCCCAGGAGGAACCGATAACGACGTCCGGATATGTGTCCTCATCAATATCTGGAATCACGATCAAGCTATTCTGATTGTAAATCGGCCCGCCTGATATTACGTGCTCCCAAATCACGTCGCCGGAGCCGGAGGCATTTCCGTTGAAGGCGCGGATACGATAGTCCTCCGAACACACGATGACATCAGGGATCGCATCGCCATTGATATCGGCGATCGGCATGATCGCCTTTGGGCTCGGATCAATACCCGTGGTGATCGTATAGCTCCACAACGTATCACCCAGCGAGAGTGACTGAATCACCGCCGTTCCTTCAATATCGAATTGATAAGGGCTGGTGGGGTCGTTGCTGGAGATCGTCAGTGTCGTCTTGTACAGGGCCGGCGACTGCGGGAAAAACCAAACCGGTACCTTCATTGTGTCCAATGGGTCGATATTGACTGGAAACACAAGTCGATCGTCGATGGTGAAATTCGGATCGGTCGAGGTAACGCCGCTGATTGACAGCGCCGCCGTACCGGTATTCTGAATCTCAAACGTCCACAGCGGATAGGACCGCACGCGCACGTTGCCATAATTATGCGAGGTCTGCAGTGGTGTTGCATCGGGCCCTGAATTCACACCGAATCCGGTCAGCGTCAACGTCACTGTACGCGTGATAAGGTCATTACAGTAGATCGTCGTACTTGCGGCCATTGAACCGATGATCGGTGGTTGAAACTCAAGCGGAATTGTTTGTCGACTGCCGAAGGTGCGAGCGTCATCGGAAACACCGCCGGGCTGGTAATGTATGGCGAACTTTGGATACTAATACTGTCCACTACCAAATCCGCCGTGCCGAGGTTCTGCACGACACAGTACCAGATCGCCGTAGTGTTCAATACGACCGAACCAAATGAATAGGATGTCACCGGCACTTCAATGTCCGGTGTCCCGACGCCGGACAAGTCGATCTTGTAGATCTTGTCGTAGCTGTTGGAAGCGCCATTGTCGCAGTACCATAGATACGTGCCATCCCAGACAATGCCGGCAGGATCGATGTCCTCGGCAACGTGGCTGTCGAGAAGCGCACCGGTTGTGGTGTCAACCTGATACAACATATCGGCCCAATAATCGGCAATCCACAAGCTGGCTCCAGCCATGCACAAATCCCACGGCTGATCACCTGGCGCGGTAAACTGCTTCAGAACCGTCCCGGCGCTGTTGACTTTATAGACAGTCCCGGGATCAGGGTAGTAGCGCGTCACCCAGAAGTTGCCGTTATCATAGGCAATACCCGACATGTATGTCGCCGGCAGATTGAATTGCGCTCCCGCTGTTCCGCTTAATGAGAACTCCATCGCCTTGGCAGGTTGCGAAGAACTCGGATGATCTGTCGTCCAAAGGTCGGTTCCGTCAAACGTCAGACCGTATGCGTCACCCTGTGGACCGGTGCATTGCAGCGAGTAGGCGCCGGTAGTCGGATTCATCCGGTAAACGTTACTGCCCGCAGCGCCATAAATCCCGAAGTAAATGTTGGTGCCATCCCAGGCGAGTCCGGAAGCACCTTCGGGAACCTGATACGTGGCGAGAATCGTCCAGGCCCGCGGCGCCGTTACCGCTTCGTTGACAAAGAATCCCCATGCCAAAACCGCGATTAAACCAACCACGGCAAACCTTAACGCTTTGCTCATTGAATTCCTCCCTCCCGAAGTCGGTGCGGGTACGACGGGATATGATGGACTAAGAGACTTTGTTTGAAGAATGTTGTATGAATTAAGTATAGAATTGACACACTATTTGTCAAGGATAGATACTGACTTGGCTTATGTTTGCGGTGTTGAATCGGTTCTGCTTCGTGTAACCGCTTACCCAACTGCAGATTCCGTGTATATCAGACTGTAATCCCAACTTGATCTCGCTGCGGCTCTTGAATTGTAAGGCGGATAATTGTATCCTGAATCAAAGAGCCGCCATTTGCTCTTGTCCTGCTCAATCCTAACTAGGAGGAACCCGATGCTCCACGCTCCCGATTCTACTCTCGATTCTGGTGCTGACTGCTGCCGCGGTCGGTCAAGGACTCAAACCCCTTGAACTGCCGAAACCGGATACAACCGGCGGCATGCCGCTAATGCAGGCACTACAGAATCGCCACAGCTCCCGCGAATTTAGTGCCGACACGCTGCCGCTACCGGCACTCTCCAATCTGCTGTGGGCGGCATGCGGAATCAACCGCACTGCCGAAGGCAAACGCACAGCGCCGTCAGCCATGAACTGGCAGGAAATCGATGTCTACGTCGCTACCGCGCATGGGCTGTTTCTCTTCGATCCCGTCAAGCATGCTTTGGTACCTGTGTTGTCAGAGGATATTCGGGAGATGACCGGAATGCAGCCCTTCGTCAAAGATGTTCCTGTGAATCTGATCTTTGTGGCGGATCTGCAGAAAATTAACCGGGCGTCGGATGCGGATAAGACCTTCTATTCCGGCGTTGATGCCGCTTTCATCAGCGAAAACGTCTATCTGTTCTGTGCCTCGGCTGGCCTTGCGACCGTCGTCCGCGGCTTGGTCGACCGCGAAGCACTGGCCAAAGCGATGAAATTGCGTGCCGACCAAAGAGTCATTCTTGCGCAGTCGGTTGGCTACCCTAAGAAATAGATGTCCGCTCCTGCTAATCGACTCGAACACCAATGCCAAAAGTAAAGCCGGGAGTCGCAAACTCCCGGCTGCATCGTCTCTTGGCTAATCAAAGAGAAACTCGACTTGGTCCGTTACTCAAGCACCGGCTTGCGCAGTTCGATATTAGTGATCGTTCCGAACTCGTCGAGCGGTTTCTCGAATGCGTCCGGCTTCCCAACGACAATCAAAGTCAATTGATCAGACTTCAGGTACTTTTCCGCAACTGCCTTGATGTCTGCTTGAGTAACCTTCGCATAGTTGTCCAGATACTGCTCGTAAAAATCAGACGGATAACCATCAAATTCCAATGCCATGAGGTTACGCACAATCTTCGCCGCCGAATCGAAACTAAAAACCAGCCGATTGGTTATCGAGTTCTGCGCGTCCTTGAGCTCGTCGGCTGTTACTCCATCCGTGCGAATCTTCGCGATCTCCTCGCTGATGATTCGAATCGCCTTATATGCAGTCGAACTCTTGGTCTGGCAATTCGCGGCAAATGTACCGAGGTCTCTGGAGTTGATGTCAAAACTGGAGCTCACATGATACGCCAATCCCTCGTCTGATCGTACCCGCCCCGTGAGCCTCGAAGTAAACGACCCGCCTCCCAGTATGTAATTGAGCAGATCGACGGCATAACGGTCAGGATTGTCGCGCTTTATGCCCAGCTCACCGATGATGAGGTACGCCTGCGAAATGTCCTTATTGACCTGGTAAACACCGGGGTGATATTCCGCCGTGACCGCCGGCTTCTCCGGTAACGACTGCACGGACTTTTGCCAATCACCGAAATACTTCTTGATCTTTGCCAGTATCGCCTTCTTGTCAAAATCACCGGAAATTCCCAGCACGATGCTGTTGGGGACTATGAATCGTTTGTGGTAATCCGCCAGATCTTCCACGGTAATCGTCTTGACCGATGACCAGTCCAACATTCGTCCATAGGGATGATCTCCGTAAATCGTGTTGGAAAAGTATGCCGAAGCGACGCGATTGGGATCATCATTGCGCCTCCGGATCATGTTCTTCATATCCGTTTTGGCAAGGTCAAGCTTGTCCTGCGGGAATGCCGGATTACGCAGCAGGTCGGCCAGAAGAGACATTCCCAAATCAGTATCCTTGGAAAGAACACCAAGTGTTGCCGAACCCGACTCGGTGCCCACTTGAAACTCTAGCGAGCCGCCTGCAAACTCCATCAGGATATTGAGCGAGTCGCCGCTGATCGATTTGGTGCCGCCCGAGCGTATCACGGTACCAACGAGGCTGGACAGCCCGTTCTTTTCCAACGGGTCGAAAATGCTTCCGCAGCGAATCATGGCCGTCGCGTTCAACAGCGGAAAACGATGATCCTCGTAAAGGAAGACGGTCATCCCGTTGTCAAGCACCACGCGTTCAACCCCGGCACCGACGCTCGGAATTGTCAGCTGGATCTTCTCCTGCGACAAGCCCTCAATGACTTTTGCACCAACCGATTTCGGCTCCCCATCCTGGGCTCGTGAAACCGCCGCCGCGACAAAGAATAGAACGGCGATGTATAGAAATTTTCTCATCTCAAGAATCTCCTGTTCAATTCGTTTTCAAAGCGGCCGCAGCAGGCTGATCTGTCGAAGGTTTCACGACATAGATCACCGAACGATTTTTCTTCACGAGGTACTCCTTGACGACACGCATGACGTCGTCGGCCGTGACCTGCTTGACAGCATTGGCACGATCCAGAAAGTGATGCCAGTTGCCCGTCAGTCCTTCACTGCTGGCGAGCCGAAACGCCAATCCGTTGTTCGATTCGAGCGACCGCAGTAATTGGGCATCAACCTGATTACGCACTCTCTGCAGTTCCCATTCGCTGACCTTTTCAGTCTTCAGTCGATCAATTTCAGCATAAATGACGGCCTCCAACTCCTGAATGGTGTGATCACCGTAGGGGGTCACCGAACAGGAAAACGTCCCCGGAAGACGAGAATAGTCGACACTGGCGTTGACTGTGCCGAGCTTCTTCTCCCGGATATTCTTGAAGAAACGACTGGTGCGCCCATCTGACAGGATGTCCGCCGCGACTTCGAGCGCCGGCAGGTCCGGATGGCCAATCTGCGGGGTCACCCACGCAATCTCGGCCGACGGACTTGCGTCGTATTCAACTTCCACGCGACGCTCGCCGGTCTGCGGAGCATCGCGCGTCACCACCGGGCGCGGCAGCGGCTGCGCCGGAACCTTGCCGAAATAGCGCTCGCACAATGCAAAAACCGAGTCGGCGTTTACATCACCGACAATTACCGCCACTGCATTGGCAGGCGAGTAATGAGACTTGAAATAAGCCTCCACATCCTCGCGCTGTACCGTCATCAAATCGCTCATCCAGCCGATGACCGGCCAACTATATGGCGAGGCAGAGTAAATCGTCGACATCGCCGCTTCGCCAAGTCGGCCGCGAGCTTGGTTGTCGTAGCTTAGGCGGCGCTCTTCCATAACCACGTCACGCTCCGAATAAAACTCCCGCAGGACCAAATTCGCCATGCGGTCACTCTCCAGAAACGCCCAGAGCTCGAGACGATTCTTGGGAAGGGAAACATAGTATTGCGTCCCGTCATTTCCGGTAGAAGCATTCAGGCCCGAGCCACCGTTCTGCAGATAGGTGCCCCACAGTTCATCCTTGATGATATATTGCTTCTGTTGAGTCTGAAGATCGGCAATCTGCTGGCGAAGTTCCTTCAGACGCGATGAATCCGGTGGGTTGAGTGGGCTCTGAAGCTTCACTTGCTCCGCATAGGCCAGATGCGCCACAGAGTCTATCTTCGCCATAATCGGAACTTCAGCCTCATAATTGCTCGTGCCGACAATTCGAGTCCCCTTGAAGAGCATATGCTCCAACAAATGTGAAGTACCGGTAATGCCCGGATGCTCATCCACCGAGCCGGTGCTGAATCGGATAATTGAGGAAAATACCGGGGCTGCATGATTTTCGAGGACCAGCACCCTCATGCCGTTTGACAGCACCCGCTTCTTGACATCCAGCTGGATATCGCCTGTCTCTGTCTTGGCTTGCGCTTGTGCAAGTGCTCCTAAGAGCAATAATAAACACAGCGCCAATGATAATGGACCCTTAGTCACAAAATCTTCTCCTTGCATTTGAGGATACTGGGGTGAGGCACATTCAAAATGTTTAACCGTCTTCTCTAACTCGCGTCAATCCGCGGTGCAGTGCTGTTACTTCCGTTGAAGTGTCCGCGCAAGCTATGTCAAAACAGAGTAAACTTCAACTACTTTGCTGCGAATCGATCTTCACGCTGCCGGACCGCTTCCTACTCGAGGTGCAGAAGACCGGCTTCCCGGGGCAACGACTGCTTTTCCAGTCCGGTGGCTCTTACTTTTTTACCCTGGGCGGAAACTTCGCAAACGTCTGCTTCTTGAGCATATCGATCATCTGTTTTTCCAGCGACGCGAAAAAAGGATGCATCAGCGCTGATGCCGTCAAGGTGCCGTCCTTTCAGCTTCTGATTGGGCTGGCACAAATTGAGCATCACCGGCCCGCTGATTGCCTCGACAACTTCCAGCATCGTAATCTGAGCAGGGCGCCGGGCAAGTTGATACCCGCCGCTGACACCCTGAAATGACTTCAAGATTTGCGCCTCGGTCAGGTCCAGCAGGACCTTCGCCAAAAACTCGCGCGGTATCTTCTCGCTCCTCGCAATCTCATTGATCGTCGGCCTTAGACTCTTCGCCTGTGCGATGTAGAGAACCGCACGCAGAGCGTAATCTGCTTTCCGAGAAATTTCCATATCCTACTGACTCCGTGTTATGTGTACCGTCTCAACCAATTCAGCCCCCAATGCCAATCCATACTACAAAACAAGACGGAATTGTCAATGTAATTTGATTTTCGCTGACGGATCGCGCCTTTGATCCGATCTGCGATCTTGCCGGTGGCGACCACGTTTCGGCACCGCTTCTCATCATCGAACGCCTGCCTGCGCGGACCACAAAGGGACAAAGGGCAACACGCCGGAAGAGAAACCAAGAACGTACAACCGCTGGTGTGGATTGCCCGGCTGCAAACACCGGACTACCTGCCGGCTTCGTCTCCGGAAAATCCGCTCAACACCGCGTTTGCCCAATTGGCAGTGATCTTTCCGCTGGCGTCCACCGTGCGCAGGCTCAGCGTCGTGATCCCTCGGACATCAACCTCCAGCTTGGCGATCGCCGATCCGGCGACCGGACCACTATCATAAAGCAGTCGATGGTCTCCATAAACTTGGAAACGGATGTCAGTTGTATTGTCGTTGCGATCATCCCTGCCTGCTTCGACCCGGAACGTCTGCCAATCTCCCTTTAACCGGTAGTCAATACGGCTGTCACCGCGGACAGTCAGACCACGCGCAAACTGCAGCCCGTTCATCTGCATGTCGAGGGCGGCGCCACCCCGGTCACCGTGTCTCACCACGCTTCCGGCAGCGCATTCCGCCAGGCTCCACTCCGCATCCGACAGGTACCTGCAATACCCGGGGTGTGGTAGGAAGCTCGTGTTCATGTAATCTTGAGCTCTGAGATTGTGATTGGCTTTACTGCGACCGGAGCAAGCGCATTTACGGCACCCCCATCAGATGGGCGAACCGAACTATCTGCCTCTGGTTCATGGACGCTCAGCACCCGGAATCGCACGACTCTGCCGGCAGTGGGGGCAAATCGTACCGTCTGCATACCTTCGGAAAGTTCGAGGGTATCGTGCACGATTGGTTCGCGCCAGTTCCCATTGACATCACTCACGTAAAGCTCATACTCGCGAATCTGCCCATATTTCCACCACTTATCCGTACGCGGCGCTATCTGGAAACCGTCGATCACCCGGCGCTCCTTCAGCGAAATCACAAACTCGTGCGGTCCATAGCTGACGGATTGATCCCGTATGGTACGAAACCAGGTGGCGGGATTGCCGTCAAAGGCATTCTCTAACGGATATCCCGGCTCCTCGGCAGGTCGGTTCACAACCAGCAGATTGTCGGCGGAGATTGTGCCGTCGCCCTTTGGCTTGGTCGGATACGTACCCCTGTCTGCACTTACGGAAGTACTGTCAACGAGCAGGGAGATGGTATGCGCATCCCTGACGGAAACAGTGTCGGTCTTGACATACACTATTCCGCGCCGATCATCGGCCGCAAAATACCAGCCGCATTGCGCACGCTCAAGATCGGACCGACTCTCTACCCGGGCAAGAAGCCGGCCATCGAAAGCTACCGTATTTGGTGCAGCAGGACAATGAACCTGGCAAACGAACAGTCGTTTCTCGTTCATGCCGGTGAACCGGCCCTCTGCCGGTTCAAGCACGATGTTGATCCCGGCCTCGGCGCCTCCTTGTTGCGACACCCGGAACCTCTGCATACTGAATTGGCCCTCAGCATATGCGCGCGTATTTCCGTCATCCTCGTACAAGGTGAATTCCGATTGTCCGGAAGGATAGATATCCAGAGTGAGAACATCCTTGGGGACCTGTCCGTCGAAGAGAGCCTCGGGATACATTGGCACGATGGCGCCGGCGCGGACAAAAACCGGCAACCTGTCAAGAGTCACGGGATAGTCGAACAGAAGCCCCCCGGATCCGGCCCGGCTCACCGTTCCATCCCAATAATCCACCCATTCACCAGCAGGAAGGTACACATTCTCGCGCCAGCCGCCGCTGGCGGATTGGCTGCGATATACCGGCGCAACCAGCAGGTCCCGACCGAGCAGGAATTGATACTTCGCATTTTCGCCGTACGCATGCGGATCGTCCGGGTAGTCCCACATCAGCCCGCGCACAATCGGTGCACCGGTCAGTTCGGCCTCGCGCGCGAGCGTGTACATATACGGCATCAGGCGCATTTTCAATTTCAAATACCTGCGGTTGATGCCGCGGTATGGTTCATCAAACCACCAGGGGTGTTTTCGCTCCGATTTGGACCAGCCGGACATACCCATCAGCACCGGTGTAAAACACTTCCACTGCAAATCTCGGGTGAAGGTCTCGGCACTTCCGCCATAAATGCCGTCAACATCCCCGGTCGAGTAAATCATTCCCGACAGCCCCGAACCGATCAGCGTCGGTATATGCCAACGGATATAATCCCAGCTGCCGCTCTGGTCACCGGTCCAGGTTACCGCATAGCGCTGGATTCCCGCCCAGCCCATTACGGTCCACACAAATGGCCGGCTGTTGGAATTTTCCAAAATCCCCCTGGCCGCTTCCATGTTGGCATCCAAAGCAAATTGATAGCCCTTTCCCGTCCAGGCGACATCCAGTTTCTGCACGCGGGTTCCTGCCTGGCCAACCTCCCAGGCAATTTTCTCTACGCCGCTCTCCGTCCAAAGGCCCGTATGAAATCCATGTTGCCGCAGACCTTCGACCACTTGGGGAAGGTTTGTATACCCGCACCCGTAGCCGTCGTTGGGCAGAATCCATCCTCCCGGCATATCGTACTCACGGTACTTGGCGGCAACTGCCCCGACGACATCGGGGGTTGTTCCGGTAGGACCGTCACTCCAACCGGCAGGAACAGTTCCGGGCTTGTCGGCGTTGTCCCGGTCATTGTAGCAATCCGCGTCCCCATATTCGAAAGCCCATCGGGGCAGAAGCCCGGCACGGCCAGTCAGCTGGGTGTATAGATCCAGAACGTGGTTGACGGATGGCCCCACCAGGTAGTAGGCATCAAACCGGTTCTCCTGATGTTTGGTCGTCAAATAATCCGTCGACCAGAAATCGTAACGGCCGTCGGACCAGGTATTGCGCAACACTCCATAACCGGTGCTGGACATGTAGAAGGGCGCCGGGTTGGGACGATCTCCCTCTTCCCAGCCATCGGAGTAGGCAACCTCCATAACGCGGCCCTTAAATTCGAACGATCCGTTCTGTTGCCCGCCTCCGAAAAAACGCTCTTCCGCGCTACTGCTCAGGGTCTGGTAGCTGCCGTCTTCGCTTAGGTGAAGCGGTTTGAGCTCCCGCCAGATCAGCGTCTTCCTGTCCGGGCGGTAGAGCGCGAACGTGAGCGGGACCTGCTTGATCAGCAGAGCAAAATCGTCTGTGGTAATGATCCGGTACTCGCCGCTGTCCTGCACCCGGGCATTCACCGGCTCATAGACTCGGTCGATAACGATCGGTGCCGCGCGACTGCCTTCGCCAATCAGCGAGTCTTTCGATCCCACCCAAATGCGAAACATGTCGCTCTTGAGTATCTCGACCTGGGCTACGGCGCCGCTCGATGTCCGGATATGAAAAGTGTCACCGCTGCGGGTAAACTCGGTGACGTCGCCGAGATCGTTCGCGGCGAGAACCGCGAGAGTCTGTTCGCAGCAGCCGGATGCCGCAAGGACGGCAATTAGAACGTACCAGATTAGTGGGCGCATTTCCGAAATTCTCGTTCTTATCTTCTTACAAGTTTTCAAATCAATTTGGATTCGGGCTGCTGAAAATTAACATACGGTGCGAGTAGCGGCAATCAGAATTCTGCCGTGTTGTACCTCATGCTTCCGAGTATCAGCTGAAGGCAAACCCCGGACCTGCACAGTCTCGTTGAGATCGATAGCGTCAGTGCAATTGAGCAACTGACAAAACTCTTGCTGATCGCTGAAATGGGAGCGCTCGGCCTTGTCATCTGCGCTGTCCCGCTTCGTCCTGTGTTACGACTCCGTCGGTCAGCAAAGTGTCAACATGGGGTGTACGTCAAACGCTGCCTCATCAGCACGCAACCGGGCCGGCCCAAATCTCCCGTTCGTACCGGGTACCCGCTCACTTCCTCGAAACGCAGATACCGAAGTCCGCCAACCCCATTTCGGTTGCTTCCGGTATCTTCACTTGCTAATATACTGAAGCCGAAAGGAGACTGGCCGCTAACCCCCCGCCTGGAGAATCGATGAACCTGACGCCTAATCGCAACCTCAAGCACTTCGCCGTGCATCTCATCATATTCGCGGCCGGATTTACCTTTCTCATATACGAAGTAAGTTGGAACAGACTCTTGTCATTGGTCCTCGGAACCACCGTCACCGCTTCGACCATCGTGCTGGCTTCCTTTATGGCCGGGTTTGGGACAGGCGCATACTACTGGGGCAAAACTGCCAACAGGAGCGCCCAATTGGGCACTTTGCTGGCAACACTGCTCGGTGGCATTGGACTCTTCAGCACGCTGAACTACCTACTGATTACGAGAGCCTTGCCGAGTCTCTATTCTTTTCTTTCTGGCGCTGGACTCTCCCCGGGATTGGCCGAACCACTCGTGTTCGGAGTCGCTGCCGCATTTCTGTTCGTTCCCGCATTTATGATGGGTGGCATTTTCCCGATTGTGTCCAGGATAACGATAAGCTCCGATGAGGAAATCGCGCCGGCGCTTGGCCGACTCTACGCCATTGAGACTCTCGGAAGCAGCATTGGCGGACTCGCCACTGGTTTTGTGTTCTTAGGCATGCTGGGGCAGATGTTCACAATCGCGTTGGCAGTGGCGATCAATCTCGTCTTGACCGTCTGGTTACTTGTGACGCGCATGTTCAACCAGGTCGGACAGCCCTCGGTGTTTGAGCCGCATCCGCCTGCCGAACGGCCGGGAGCTTCTCAGGATAAGGGCCGTCGTGGCCCGGCGACGACAAAGCCGGCTTTTCAACAATCCGCCTTGATCGTCGCATTTGCCTGTGGCTTTGCCATGCTCGGCCTGCAAGTCCTTTGGATCAGGATGTTCCGCATTTACTTCACCAACACGAGTTATACGTTTGCCCTCGTAGCCTCTCTCGTCATCCTGGGCTTATTCACCGGGAGTTCATTCTTCTTGCGCTGGGGCCACAGAATTGCCGACCACATGCGGTCGGCCCTGCGCGTCATCTTACTCATGGGGATTTCGACCCTGCTGGGGCTGCTGCTGCTAATCTACCTGCCTGAAGTCATCATGTTCCCGCTTCAGGCAGCGTCAAGTGATCCGCTGGCGCGAATCCTTTTGCTGCCAGTGATAGCCTCGCTGCTGATAGTCTTCCCGCCGGCCGCGTTTTCTGGTTACGCTTTTCCTCTGGCCTGTCGCATGTACTCCTCGGGAAGTCATGGAATCAGCAGGGATGTCGGCTTCGTACTCATGGTCAACACGATAGGCTGCGTGATCGGTCCGGTCGTAACAGCCTTTGTCCTTATTCCGGTGCTGGGCAGTGCCATTTCGGTGGTGCTGATGTCCTTCCTTTTGACCGCTGTAGCGTTGTATATGCTCCATCGCCTGATGCCGTCACGCTCGACTAAACTGGCCCGTGGCACCCTCTACTTCGTGGCGGCAGGACTGGCGACCGTGATTGTCGTCCGACCGAACATCCGGATTCTCCCCCCTTCGTTCAGCCAGTTCAACCGCGAGGTCCTGTTTTATCGCGAGTCTGTGGAAGGCACGCTTTCAGTAGGTCAGGACAAGGACAGTCGCAGCGGCTCCAGATATACCTATGTTAACAACAGTGCGGTGATCGGTTCAACCTACGACGCTATCAAAGTGGTCAAGATGGTCGGCCATTACCCCTTCCTGCTCGGAGCCAGGTGTAAGAACGTGCTGGTAATCGGTTTTGGCATCGGGGTGACGACGTCGGCCATCGCTTCACATCCTGAAGTTGAGTCAATCGAGTGCGTGGAATTGGTCCCCGGCTTGAAGGATGCGGCCGTGTATTATCGTGACCTCAATCGCAATGTGGCCGATGACCCGAGGCTGAAAATAATCTCAGGCGATGGCAGACACTACCTGCAACGGACGTCAAAGACTTACGATCTCATCTCCTGTGATCCGACCCACCCCATTCTCGGTTCCGGCAATCTCTACACAAGAGAGTACTTCATGTTGTGTCGGGAGCATCTCAACCCGGGCGGGGTGGTCTCCCAGTATCTACCACTCCACAAACTCCGCACCAGGGAATTGCTGGGCATCATCACTACCTTCCATTCGGTCTTTCCCAATAGCACCGTCTGGCTCGGCCATAACCACGCGGTGCTGCTGGGAGCCCTCGAACCGATCCAGATCGACTTCAAGAAGTGGTCTGCCAGAGTCGCTGAAATCGGCCAGGACCCTCATTTCTATATTGAGCCATACCACCTGGCAGCGACGCTGGTCCTCGATGGTCCGACTATCGACCGAATTGGCGCAGGAAGCAAAATCAACTCTGATGACAATTCATATACCGAGTTCTTTGCGCCGGCGTGTCTGAATGAAGGCAATATTGCCAGGAATCTGCGATTCCTCATGGACAACAGAACCAAAATTGGAGACGTGTTCAACAATGTCGATGATCCGGAAAGAATGGGAAGATTCGTGCAGGGGAATCAGCTACTGACCGAGAGTTTACTGTACCAGCTGAGCGGTGACAATCTGCGAGGCCTGCAGTCGCTGCGGGAGGCCTGCCGGGTCAACCCCGAGGACGGGGAGTTCCCTTTCCTGATTCGTTTGAACCAATGACGATCAGAGGAATTTTGCGCCTCTTCGTCTTCAAACTGATCTAGGGATTGAATGCTGCTTGCCGCCTACCCGCGCGCGGCATCGGGCCACCACCAAAGATGTACGGTATCAAATACACCGCACCAGATATGTTGATAGCTTCACTGCCGTCGATGGATCTGCAAACGTGTCCGCTCCTATCGATAGAAGGGAATATGGAGACTTCAGAGAGCAATGAAATCAAATACATCGCCGTGTGGAAATCAGTTACCTTGTTCCAAAACAGAGCATCTGAAGAAGTATACATGTCGTAATCCACGCCGATAAAAAGCCCACTGGTACCACAGCCGAAATCGCGGGCATCTTTCCCTTCCGCGTGCTCCTCGTAAATATGCGGTGAATCGCGATACGCCAGATAATAGGTTCCGTCCAATTCGAGCTTGGCGTAAGTGGCTGCCCGGTGATCATCTTCGTAAACATTGTCAAACTCCATCGGCCACTCCTGTCTCGAAACTTGAATAGTGATATGCTGCAGCAAGCCGTGTGGTGCCAACGCAGTAACTAAAACAGCTTCTGCGACGGTATTCATTGCCTTTTTTAGCGATTTTTGTATATTGGGCTGCGTTACGGAAGTCTTACCGCCGGCACTCTCGACACTGGATTGAACGAGCCGGCGGATCAGATTGCACTAAGGTACCTTTGCCAATACTTCAGGAGCCAAGTCATGAGAATCACTATTAACGCAGTCCTAATGGCACTACTGCTGATAGCGTCAGCCAGTGCTGCAGATTTGTATCGAATTCGCGTAACGAGCCAGGCAGCAGCCGATCACTTTGGTAAGCTCCAGGTGCAACCCCTCACTCGGCTGCTCGATGGCTATCTGGTGTTAGCCGAGGGCGAGGCGGCCAAGGCACTGGCGAGCGAACTGGGAGCCGAGGTTCTCGCCACGAATTTGACTATTACGGAACTGGCGATCGATATGCGCCGCGACCGCGCCAACGTTGATCGTTATCCCCTGCTCATTGAGGAGGGCTCGCTGCGAATGTTTCGAGTTCCGGCCGGATTGTTGGCGAGCGCGCGCACGCAACTCGATCTTGCGCCGATCTCCCTGAGCCCTCAAAAGATTGAATATATCGTCAGTCGACAAATCAATCAGAAGGCCATTGCTGCCGGGGCTGACTTGGACTCATTGATCTCGCTGGTCAGCCAAGACTCGTTGAACAATTACGTGAGCCGGCTGCAGGCATTTGGACAGCGAGTCACCGGTACCGATTCGAATTTTGCGGCGCAGGTCTGGACGCGCGCCAAGTTTCAGTCGTTCGGCTACGACTCGGTCTATTACGATACGTTCACAACCACGATTTATGGATTGCCCGAAGTTTTGCGCAATGTTGTCGCCGTGAAACCGGGAACGCGTTTCCCCAATCGTTACATCGTAGTCGGCGGACATCAAGATGCCGTGCCCAGTTCGCCGGGCGCTGACGACAACGGCTCGGGGACTGCCGGTACGCTCGAAATCGCGCGCGTGCTGGCGGACATCGAGACGTATGTGTCGATCGTATTCATCGCCTTTGATGGCGAGGAACAGGGACTGCACGGTTCAAATCACTTCGCCGATGCGGCCGGCGCGAGGGGCGATAGTATTGAGTTTATGCTGAATATGGACATGATCGCGCACTTCGAGAATTCCAACCAGGCAAATCTTTACAGCGGGCCGGACCTGAGCCTCACGAATTTGTGGACGCAGCTGGCGGATTCGCTGGTGGGCATCTCCGCGACCTTTGCCGGTGTTGCCAACAACTCCGACCATGCGGGATTTGTCAACAATGGCTACACGGCGACGTTCGTGCACGAGTTCATCTTCTCGACCGAGTATCACTTGAGCACCGACAGCACAACGTATATGAATTTCGCCTACCTGACCAGGATGGTCAAGGCCTCGCTGGCAACGGTGTACGCCGGAATGCTGAATGCCTCAGCGCCGGGATTTGAGTTTGTCTATGCGCCGGGTATACCGGAATTCCTCACCGCCGGCGCTGACACGACGATTGCGCTGACTTTGTTGAGTAAGAACAATGCATCGGCGGTGACAGGAAGCGGCCTGCTTCACTACTCGATTAATTCGACCGCTTACCAGGAGGTCGCTTTAAACGAAACAACTCCCGGCAGCTACCAGCTGACTTTGCCGGCGATCAACTGCGGCGACACGCTGCGATTCTTCGTGACGGTCGCAGAAACCGACGCCGGCGTGATCAGCGACGGCTCGGCGCTTGCGCCCTACCAGCCAATCACGGTCACCGAAACGACGGAGTCGTTTGCCGATAATTTTCAGACCGATAAGGGCTGGACGGCCGAGGTCATCGGCGCCACAGCTGGAGCCTGGCAGCGCGGCGTACCGGTGAACGATCCCAGTTGGGCTTACACACCCGCTACCGATGCCGATGGCAGCGGGAGCTGTTATCTGACCCAAAACACAATGGGCAACAGCGATGTCGATAACGGCGGGGTGCGGTTGACTTCACCGATCTTCGACCTGACCCCGCAAGGTTTGATTTCGTACGACTATTTCCTGACTCTGACCGTCACTACCGGCCAAGTGGACCGGCTCCTGGTCGAAGTTAATAACGGCCAGTCAGCGACGTGGACACCGGTGGCATTGCATACGTCCGATACCGGGCGCGAATGGCGGCGGAATACGATCTCGTCAAGCCAGATCGCGGCGCTGGGCGCTGCGATTACCAGCACGGTGCGAGTACGCTTCACTGCAAATGACGCCAATACCCAAAGCGTTGTCGAAGCCGGCATTGATGGATTTGACGTGATCACGTACGATTGCCTGAGCGGACCGTTCTATCTCTGCGGCGACGCCGACGGCTCCGAAATCGTCACCATCTCCGATGCGGTGTACCTGATCAACTACATTTTCTCGGGCGGTCCGGCACCGAACCCATTGTTATCCGGAAACGCAGACTGCAGCGGCAATGTCAACATCTCCGATGCTGTATACCTGATCAACTATATCTTTTCTGGTGGCGCCGCCCCGTGTGCGGCATGTCCTTAGAGAAATTGTCCCAATAGTATGATCTTCGACCGCGAGTCAGCAATGACTCGCGGTTCTTTGTTCACGGTGATCGATCCCGTGAAGATCTTAACTGGAGCTGGAACGCAACTCGACGGCTGGGAGGAAGAGTCGGAAGGTGGGGAATGTCCTAAATGGGGGTCAGAACTCGATTCCCGAGAGTTCACTTGGGTGACAAAGGGGCAACTTGGAACGATTCCACAATTGACAAAGTCATCGATAATCGTTATCATTATGGAGTTAATAATCCTACTTCACCGGGAGGCAAGTTGAAGAACACCATCCTATTCTTCCTGAATCTGCTTGTCGTTTTTGGTCTATCGAACACACCGGCTTTACGAGCATCGCAAGTTACCACCAAGCCCCTCGACAAGTTGCCTCTGGCATTTACCAAGAACCTGGGCCAGTGGGATGACCGCGTCTTGTTCCGCACTGATGCTGGTGGGGTAACGATGTGGTTCACCAAAGAAGGCGTCACCTACCAATTCACCCGACGCATTGAAAAGAATAGTGCGGATCCTGTGGCAATAGTGGGTTCTCGACTGCTCGGAAGGGACATGGAGCCGGACAGTGTTGAACAGTTGGTGATCACTGCTAAGTTCGTCGGAGCAAATTCAAATCCTGAAGTTGTTGGCGAGGGGCAGATGGAATACAAGTGCAACTACTTCCTTGGAAATGACCCGGCCAACTGGCATAGCGATGTCCCCAACTTCGATGCCGTCATCTTCAAAGAAGTCTATCCCGGTATCGATCTTAAGTACTATGGCAACGGCGATGGCAAGCTGGAGTATGACTTCATCATCCAACCGGGCGCCGACATTTCGCAGATTGCGATTCGATATGATGGTGTTGAGAATCTCTGTGCCGATGACGCCGGGCAGTTGGTCGCGGAGACCGAATGGGGGCAGATAATCGAGCAAGCGCCGACGGCGAATCAGTATGTCAACGGGGAACGGAAGGAAATCAAGGCAGAGTATGATCTTTGCGCGGGGAGTACCTTCGGGATCAAACTGACTGATGGGTATGAGCCGGAATATGCTGTGGTGGTTGATCCGGTGTTGAGTTACAGCACCTACCTCGGGGGAAGCAGTGATGATTATGGTGACTGGATTGCGGTCGATAACAGCGGCAACGCATACATTGCCGGCGCCACCATGTCAGCCAATTTCCCCGCTTATAACGCCTATCAAGCTACTTATGCTGGCGGCTACTTCGATGCCTACGTGACCAAGCTCAGCAGCTCGGGCAATAGCCTGATTTACAGCACTTACCTTGGGGGAAGCATGGAAGACTTTGGCTGGAGTATCGCAGTCGATAGCAGCGGCTGTGCCTTTTTGACCGGTGAGACCTTCTCCGCCAATTTTCCGATTCAAGGGGGCTATCAGTCTGCCTTCGGTGGCGGTGAATGCGATGCTTACGTAGCCAAGCTCAGCAGTTCCGGCAACGCCATCCTGTACAGCACATATTTGGGTGGAAGTCTCGAAGACTATAGTTCTGATATTGCCGTCGATAATAGCGGCAATGCCTTCATCAGCGGCAGTACTTCTTCTGCCAACTTTCCCATTTACAGCGCCTATCAGAACATCTATGGTGGTGGCGCATTTGACGCCTTTGTGGCCAAATTCGACAACTCCGGAGGTACCCTGCTGTACAGCACCTATTTGGGGGGAAGTGGCCTGGAGTGGGGCCGCGGAATTGCAGTCGATCCCGAGGGCAGCTCTTATGTAACGGGCTACACTAATTCCGCTAACTTCCCCACACAAAACGCCTATCAAGCTGTCTATGGCGGTGGCCCGAATGATGCTTTCGTGACCAAGCTCAACACCTCCGGAAATGCCCTCGTCTACAGTACTTTCCTTGGCGGAAGCCTTGATGATTCCGGGTGGCGCATTGCCGTTGATAGCAGCGGCAAAGCCTACATATGCGGCAAGACCAATTCAGCTAACTTCCCCAACCTGAGCGCCTATCAAACCGCTTTTGGCGGAGGCTCCACTGATGCATTCGTCGCAAAACTCGGCAGTTCCGGCGACGCTCTTGAATATAGCACCTATTTGGGGGGGACAGCCGCTGATCAAGGTTGCGATATCCAGGTCGATCTTGGCGGCAGCGCCTACATAGGCGGTTTTACCGGTTCTGCCAACTTTCCTGTGCACGACGCCCACCAGGCGACCTTCGGTGGTGGAGCCAGTGACATCTTCTTGACCAAGCTCAGCAGTTCCGGCAATGTTCTTCAGTATAGCACTTATCTTGGTGGAAGCAGCGCTGACGAAGGGGCCGGCATTGCAGTCGACGGCGGGAGAAATGCTTATGTCAGCGGTTGGACCAGCTCAACCAACTTCCCTGTCCAGAACGCCTATCAGGTCACCAAAAGCGGCGGCAAAGATGTTTTCGTGACCAAGTTTATTGCGGACCGTGATGGTGATGGTATACTGGATGAATCTGACAACTGCCCGACTGTGGCCAATCCCAACCAACTTGATTCTGACGGCGACGACATAGGTGACGCTTGCGACTATCTCTGCGGCGATGCCGACGGCACCGAATCGTCACCATCTCCGACGCTGTCCACCTGATCAATTATATTTTCTCGGGCGGTCCGGCACCAATCCGCTTCAATCCGGTGATGCCGACTGCAGCGGCATCGTCACCATCTCCGACGCCGTATATCTCATCAACTACATTTTTGGCGGCGGCGCCGCCCCCTGCGCTGCGTGTCCGTAGAGAAATTGTCCCAATAGACCGATCTTCGACCGCGAGCCAGCAACGGCTCGCGGTTCTTTGTTTTGTGGCTGACCCACCAGACATCTTGACGCCAGGCTGGAACGCAACTCGACGGCAGGGAGGAAGAGCCGTCGTGCAGGGAATGTTTTGAGGGGCGAATGAGTCCTGTTTAGAAAGCCTCGTTCTCATACACGCAGAATATTCCGTTCAGATTTTCCATTGACATTTTAGTCGATGTTATCTTAGTTGTCGAGTAATCACCTAATATTTCGGGAGGCAGTATGCGCATCCATTCCATTACCGCACTTGTCTGTTGTGGACTCTTGGTGGCGTCGACTCTCACCGCATCGAGCATTGATTGGGTAAGAGAGTACAACGGTCCAGGCAACGATCCTGACCGCATCGCCGCCATCGCGGTCGACCCCAACGGCGATGTCATTGTCGCCGGAACATCGACTGTGCCGGGCACGCGGGAAGACTTCGCGATCATCAAATTCTCACCGTCCGGCGACACTCTCTGGGTGCGCCGCGTCGACAATCCAGTCACGCATGGCGAAACCTGTGTCGCCCTCGCGATTGATGGCAACGGTAATATCATCGTTACCGGTACAACTTACTCGGTCGCCACCCAACTTGATCTTATGACAGCAAAACTTAGTAATGACGGCAATCTGCTCTGGTATCGACAGCTTTGACGGCGCGACGCATGCCGACGATTACTCTGCAGCCATCGTGACCGACCCGTTGGGCAACGTCTATGTCACGGGATCGACAGCGACAGTTCCGGTTCACCCGCATTCGAGGACTATCTCACAATTAAGTACAGCCCTTCTGGTGAACAACTCTGGGTTCGGTTTTACGATGGTAGCGGCGAATAGATGGGCTTACGACATTGATGTCGATAGCACCGGCAATGTCTATGTGACGGGCCAATCAAGTGTCCACTTCGGCTGGCACCCGGCATCTACTGCACCACCATCAAGTACCTTCCAAATGGCGCGTTAGGTTGGGTGCGTGAGGCGCCCGACACATTACCTGGAACGTATTGCTCTGGCGCCGAGCTGGAAATTGACGAGTCGCAGGATGTTTATGTTGCGGCCTCTTTGACCGAGGGTTTCAGCGTACGCGCGATGATAATCAAATATAATTCGGCTGGAGACAGGCTTTGGCAACGCGTTCACCTTCAATCGCTCACTCGCTGGGACGGCGTTGCCGACATGACTCTTGCTCCCGGCGGCGGAGTCGTCATTGCTGGCTCGGGTACGGATATCTTTACGGCGCGTTACTCGGCCTCCGGGGACACACTCTGGTCGCGGCGATGGACTCAGCAGCCCAGCGCCTACCGGCAGGCCAATGCGTTGACAGTCGATACCAATGGCAACGTCTTTGTCGCCGGCTGGCTTGGAGCGTCAACGAACTTTCATCAGGCCCTCACTCTGGGCTACTCAGCCAATGGCGATTCAATCTTTGCGAGAATCGATTCCATTATGACCTACACGCGTGGAGAGGGAATCGATATTGTTGCCGCTGACGATGGAAATATCTACACTGGTTGCAGAATCGCGACGCCTTCCATCGAAGATATCGCTTTGATGAAATACAATATCTCCGGTGTGCTTGCCTGGCAAGAAGCCTATTCCGGACCGGGCAGCTCAAACGACTATGCATCGGACATCGTCGTGGATGCATCGGGAAATTCGTATGTTACCGGCTACTCCGACGATATCTCCAGCGATGTGGTTACCATTAAGTACACCCCGAGCGGTTCCGAAGTGTGGCGCTCCGTCTATGACGGTCCCCTTCACGCCGACGACCGGGCCACCGCCGCGGCGCTCGACAACTCCGGCAGTCTCATCGTTGTTGGAATGGTCACTACCGCAAGGACTACCTTCGGTGATGCACTCTACGACTACTTGATAATCAAATACGATACCAGCGGCGATACGCTGTGGCTTCGCACTTACGACGGCGGCGGCTCATTTCCGTCCGATGATGCAACCGCTGTGGCTGTCGACGCCGATGACAATATCTACGTTACTGGCGACAGCTACGGAACCGACACGGACTACCTGACCGCTAAGTATAGCCCAAGCGGCGATCTGATCTGGTCGAGGCGCTACAATGGCCCGGGCAATGGCGAAGATCACGCTACGGCGCTGGCGCTCGATGAAACGGGAAATGTCTTCGTGACTGGCAGCTCCGATGGCGGCATGGAGAATGATGACATCGTCACTATCTCTTACAGCACTAATGGCGACCTGCAGTGGGTAAATCGCTATGACGGTCCGCCCGGTGACGAAGATGGTGGTGAAGCGATCAGTGTCGGCCCCGACGGCCTTGCCTGTGTTGCCGGCTGGAGTCCATCGCTTTCGACTGCAAATGATATCATGGTCATTAAATATACTGCCGCGGGCGATACGGCTTGGACCCGCCGAGTTGACGGTCCGGCTCACGGTACGGATGCCGGAAGTTCTTTAGTTCTGGACGACCTTGGTAACTTGTACATCGGTGGAAGTGTCGGCATCGCCAGTACTGATTGCTATCCATGGACAAACGCCGTGGTTATCAAGTTCGATCCGGACGGAGAACAGCCGTGGATCTGGAGTTTGGACAATCCCCAATCCTGCTCAAGTAACCTGTTCGAGCTAGCGCTTGATGCATTCGACAATGTCTATGCCGTCGGGAGGTCTGGCTATCCTTGGATTGGCGGATGGCTGGACAATGATCGAATGCTAACCGTGAAGCTAACTTCTTCCGGAGAATTAGTCTGGGTGGACGAGCATGAAGGCTCCTTGGCTGGCTATGCGAGCGGTATGGCGGTGGCTCTGGATCCATCAGGTAATCTCCTGGTCACTGGGTTCACCAATGGCTTAGGATCAGACCAAGATATTACAACCATCAAGTACCGGAAAAGCAACTTCTGCGGCGACGCCGACGGCTCTGGCAATGTCACCATTTCTGATGCCGTTTATTTGATCCTGTACATCTTCTCCGGTGGCCCCGCACCGAACCCACTGATGTCCGGTGATGCTGATTGCAGCGGCATTGTGAACATCTCCGACGCCGTCTACCTGATCAACTACATATTCTCTGGAGGTGCCGCCCCATGCTCGGCGTGTCCTTGATTGACGCCGTCATTCGTTTCCGGAGTGTGATGGCGGGAAAGACTTGCCGCCGGAGATGTCTGGGGGCAGGATTTCCCCGGACGGTATATATGCTTTGAGTAGCCAGGAAGTGGTACCCTTAACCAAAGAAAGGAAATAGGAATGCGCTCTGGTACAAGGAAATCAATGGCTCCGCCGATTCTCTCCCTCCTGCTGGCTCTGCTCTGCCTGCAGTGTGGTGATGATAAGTCGGTCGATGATAACAAAGTGACGATCTCGCTCAATCAGGTTGGCACCCTGAGCGGATTACAGGCCATGGATGTCGAAATCGCGGGCAACTACGCCTATATCGCGGACGAAGCTCAGGTGCTGGTCGTCGTCGACATCACCGAGCGGCCGACGCCGGCAATCGTCGGCAGTGTTGGACGGACAGGAAGTGAGAACGGCGTTGCTCTGGCCGTTGCCGGCCAGTACGCATACGTTGCCGTCGAGGGCGACGGAATGTACATCATTGACATATCTCAACCTGCGACACCGACTACCGTAGGTATGTTCAGCGGCGCCTATGCCAAGGACGTTGCGGTCGTCGGGAACTATGCTTACATCGCCGACCAGGATTTCGGACTGCGGGTAGTCGATATTTCAAATCCTGCCTCACCGGTACTAACCGGAAGTTGTCAAACCGCCGGACCCTTTGGCATCGCCGTCTCAGGTTCATATGCCTATTGTGCGGACAACGACTCTGGACTTTGCGTTGTTGATATCTCCAATCCTGCCGCTCCAGTGATCGTCGGCCGATATCTGGGCCTGGAATCGGCACGCACTGTCGACGTACAGCCAGGCAAGGTCTTCCTCGATGATGACGAAACCGGACCTGTCATTCTTGAACGTCTCTGCTCCATCGGCACCAGCGCTGATAAGCCGTTATCAGGGTAATTGCAGTCACCTCAAGGCGGTCGGCAATTACATTTATGTTACATATATGGCAGCTGGATATACCGGAGGACTGGCTGTGATCAATATCGCGGATGCGGCGAATCCCGTTCTCGCAGATAGCCTCTCCGTAGCGCCGATTACTGAGGGACTAGATGTCGATGACAAACATGTGTATGTAGCGGCAAACGATCGGTTCCTGATCTTCTCCAAATAAGCCGCCAGTCTTGCGATGAAACGGCCTGGTTCTTCTCCGCATATGTCGGTTTGTATATGATTGTTTTGATGGCCGGCAGACACAACTTGGGCAGAATTTGAGAAGAGGGTCACGTTAGGTGTCCCTCTTCTATCTCCTGATAAATGCAGGCCTTGATTTGTCTTGAGACTGATCTTGAACCGCGAGCCATCGCTGCCTCGCGGTTCTTTGTTTACGGTGATCGATCCCGTGAAGATCTTAACTAGAGCTGGAGCGCAACTCGACGGCTGGAAGGAAGAGCCGGAGGGTCGGGTATGTGTTGGGGACGGAGTGAGTGCTGTTTCAATGGCGTCATCCTCTAACAGGCAAAGCATCAGAATCATATTTGACGTTGACAGTTTCGTCGATGTTATCGAATTGTTTGATAATCACGATCGGAATCCTATCGATCATTCGCCGTATCGCAAATATGGCTTGCAACCATCCATAATCTCCATATCTTATCATTAATTGCACACTTGGTTCTGCAGGTGTCCGGTCTGCGCCCGACGGGCGTCCGTGCATCTTGCACTCGGATCTTGGATTTTCGCATCGCGATATAGTCAATTTGGTCTGCGGTTACTTCGCATACGAATTCTTAACTAATACCTTTCGCCAGAGGAGTACTCTTATGCTTCCTACGGTCAAGAGATGCGCACTCGCCGTTCTTGCGGCGCTGGTGCTTGTGAGCGGCGTATCTGCTCAGACGCCCTACACGGTCAATTACCAGGGTCGGCTGACTGATGGTTCCGGACTTCCCGTAGCCGACGGCCCCCACACTGTAACCTTCAGGATTTATGACCTCCCCGTCGCCGGAACCCTGCTTTGGACCGAGCCCGATTTGGTCGTCACAACTGCTAAAGGGTTGTTTACGGCCACCCTCGGCTCTCCCACTTCGTTTCCAGCGGGGTCCTCTGCATTTTATTGGCTGGGGCCTGACTTCATCTTTGCAACTAACGACGAGCTTTGGCTGGAAACCGAATTCGCCGGTACAACTCTGGTTCCGCGGCATAAATTGCAAAGCGTTCCGTACGCGATATCGGCCGGTTCGCTTCACGGGAGGAATCAAACTTACGACCCGGGAGTCGGCATTGATGTCGTACCTGAGGACGCGGTCATTTCAACTCTGGGTTTCGACGGTGAGGAGAAGATTCGGCTTTGGGGGCCGGCATGGGGGGAGATCTTCTTGTTCGATGCTGGCCCGGCGTCTGGAGCCACCTCGGAGTTAACAGCGATTTTGTCGGCCAACTAACAACAGCGGTGGGAGTCTCTACCTCAACGACAACGTGGGAAATCCCTCCATCACCATGCAAGGCGGTGGAACGGGAGATGGTTCGGTCGTTATCCCCACCGACGCCATCAACTCGACCGAGATTCTCGATGAACCGGGTATTGCTTCTAACCAAGCCATTGGCGGCTTTTCTCTCCTCACCACAGCGGCTGTTGATATTATTACGGTTACCATTACAACGCCGGCGGCTGGGTACATTGTAGTCGATGGAAAGTTCTACGGCCTTACCGCAGGGACAACCGACGCAGCTATCGGATACGTGCAAATTGATGAAACCGCCGGCGGAGCCCCCTTTTTCCCTTATCCCACGTATTTCGGTGCCGGTGACTTCCCCAGCACTGGCACTCGAGGCTACCCTGGAAGCGTTTATCGGATATTCTATAAACCCACACCCGGGACGTACACATTCCGACTCGAAGGAGGCCTAAACTCTTCTCTCGGTTCTGGTGCGGTGGTTCAGGTTGCCTACCCGATGATCAAGGCAACCTATTTCCCCACTTCCTATGGAACCGTTGAAACATCCGCGCCGGTCGCTCCCACTGACAATCCCGATTTCCAGACGGAACAGGTCAACGATCCGATACTGAATCTGTCGACCACCGTGTACACGTCAGATCTTCGTTATTACGAATTGCAGGTGAAAAAGGCCCAAGCCGCCGCCCTCAAGGCCGAGCTTGATCTGGCTCAGGCAAAGCTCGCTGCCGCGCGCCAAAGCCAGATTCAACCGAATCAGTCCACAAAAGAGAAGTGATGATCTATCTGAACTCACGATGGACACTTGCGAGGGGTACTTTGTGAAGACCGTCTCTGAGTCAGCGCAGAATGAATCTTCGACCGCGGGTCAGCGATGGCTCGCGGTTGTTTGTTTCAGGAGAACGACAGCTTTTCTATCGCTCCGTTAAGATGATCCGGGGCAAGGTGCGAGTAGATCATCATCGTCTGAATATCCGAATGCCCCATCAACTTCTGCACCGTGAGAAGATCGACACCCGACATTACCAGGTGACTCGCAAAGGCGTGACGCAGCGAATGGATCTTGGTCACAGCGACCATCTGCGGTTGACATGCGGTTGACAGAGCGAGTCTTATTCTATTGTCAAGTAATCAGTTAGGAAATGCAGTACAAATTATTCGGAGAGGCAGGGATTCGAACCCTGGATACAGTTTTACCCGTATAACGGTTTAGCAAACCGCCGCCTTCAGCCGCTCGGCCACCTCTCCAAAAACGATCGTGTGGAAGAACCTCCCCACCGGGAGACTGTCCACTATCGAATTCGCAAGAAATGCAAATCCGCCGGTTCTGTCAACCGGAAATTGGGACGCCTTCCGACGGCTACTTTTTCACCCCGTAACAGATTTCCAGAAACTCGCGAAGAATGTAAGCGGTCAATCCCCAGACATTGTGCTTGCCGTATTGGTAGAAGTACACCGGTACCTCTTTCCCTCGATACGGACGCTGCTCGATCCGACAGTTTCGCGTATCCATGAAAAACTCCAGCGGTGCCTCAATAACTTCCTCGATTTCTTCCGTGCTGATCTTGTACCGGTAGGGGAAGGGGATCACACCGACGACCGGAGTGACTACATGATTGCTCACCGCCAGCACATCGTCTAACTCACCTAGCACCTCCACGCTTGACGGCTCGATTCCCACTTCTTCGAATGTCTCGCGCAGCGCCGTCCGGCGAATATCAATATCACCGTCCTCAAAACCGCCGCCGGGAAAGGAAATCTGTCCCTTGTGTGAAGCCACTGTGTTGGTGCGCAACGTCAACAAGACATTCACTTTGCCGCCCCTTGCGAACAGCGGGATCAACACCCCTGCCGGCGTACCGTTGCTGTCGCTAATCGCCTCCCTTTGCCGTGTCGACAACTTGTTCCTAATCGATTCTCTGAAGTCTGCCATTACTCTATGATTTCATCTTTCGTCTCAACACAATCATCCGTCCCTGCAGTTGTCGCGAGAAACCTGATGTTTCTCTCCAGGCCGCGGTATCGCGTCCGTGTCACTGCAGTATCCCTGAACAAACGATTGTACACTTCACGCGTGATTTCCTTCCACTCCTGTCTTGTCTTCTCAAGAACTTCCTTCTTCGGTGCAAACAGTTCCTCGCTGTGTGGCTTGCTCTTGCGGTTCCAGGGGCACACCTCCTGACAAATGTCGCAGCCGAACATCCAATTGTGAAATTTCTCCCGCAGTCCCGCCGGCAATTCGCCGCGGTACTCAATCGTAAAATACGAGATACATCGGCGTGCATCCACAATCCGCGGCTCCACCAGCGCATTAGTCGGACAGGCATCCTGGCACTTGCGGCAGCTCGCACAAAGATCGCCCAGCGGCTGATCATATTCCAGGTCAAAATCGACTATAATCTCCGACAGAAACAGATAACTTCCCCGTTCCTGATTCAACAGCAGAGAATTCTTCCCGATCCATCCCAGCCCCGCTCTCGCCGCCCACGCCTTCTCCAGCACCGGCCCCGAATCCACGAAAACTCGCCAGTCAAAATTACCAACTTCTTCCTGCAGTCTCTGCACCATCACTGACAGCTTGCGCTTGAGCACCCAATGGTAATCCCTGCCCAGCGCGTATCGGGCAATCTTCGGTGCCTCCGGATCGTTCTGCTTCTGGTCCGGGTAATAATTGTACATCAGGCAGATCACCGACTTGGCCCCGTCCATCAGTTTGCGCGGATCCAGTCGCTTGTCAAACCAGTTGCTCATGTATGCCATCTCGCCCTGTTTACCCAGGCGCAGCCACCGCTCCAGCCGCGGCGCCTCTTCCGCCAGGAAATCGGCCTTCGCGATCCCGCAATACTCGAATCCCTGTTCCCTTGCCAGCTGCCGGACAAGATTTGTTCGCCGTGTTGAATCCATTGCCGTATAATCTACAAATTTCTGCTATTAAGAAAGGACGAAGAAAATGGAACTGACAAATCCGGCAATCAACGACTACTTACACAATCTCACCCCGCCGCGGCACCGCGTGCTTGCCGAGATGGAACAATACGCCAAGGACAACAAGTTCCCGATCATCGGCCCCCTCGTTGGCCGCTTCTTGCATCAGCTTGTCCACCTTACCAACGCCGCCCGCATTTTCGAAATGGGTTCGGGATACGGCTATTCCGCCGTCTGGTTCTCGTCCGCCATGAAAGACGGCGGCACCGTCGAATGCACCGAAATGGATCAAGCCAATATTCAGCGCGGCCAGAAGTACACCATCGCCGCCGGCGTTGCCGACCACATCACCTGGCATCAGGGCGATGCGCTCGAGTCAATGCGCAACGCCACTGGCCCCTATGACATCATCCTCAACGACGTCGACAAAGAACAGTATCCCCGTGCCCTGGAAATCGCGTGGCCTAAACTGCGCCGTGGCGGCATTATGGTCACCGACAACGTCCTCTGGAGCGGCAGAATCGTCGAAGAAAACACACCCTCCGAATCAACCGCCGGTATCCTCGAATTCAATAAACGCGCCTACGCATTACCCGATTCGATCTGCTCCCTGATGCCGATCCGCGACGGACTGCTGCTCGCCGTCAAAGTGTGAGCGCCGGTGTGAATGCCATGGAGGTCATCGCCCGCTTGCACGGACTCGCCGATGAGATCCATCACTCCGGCTTAGCACGCTTCGGAATAGCCGATAGACGAGCCCTCGGAGTATCGGTTCCCAAACTGCGCAGCCTCGCCAAAGAAATCGGCAAAAACCAGAAGCTCGCCATCGCACTTTGGAATACTCGCATCCACGAGGCTCGCATCCTCGCCTCGATGGTCGCTGATCCTTCGTTAACAACCGAACATCTCCTCGACGAGTGGGTCGCCCAAATCGACTCCTGGGATATCTGCGACGGTTTCTGCAGCGGCCTCGTCGATAAGACTCCATTCGCCGTCGCCAGGGCCTTCGCATGGTCCTCACGCAAGGAAGAATTCGTCCGTCGCGCCGGTTTCGTCGTCATTGCTGCACTCGCTGTCCATGACAAAAAAGCGCCCGACTCCAAGTTTGTGCAGTTCTTCCCGCTGTTCCTCGAGCATTCGGGTGACGATCGCAACTTTGTGCGCAAAGCCGTCAATTGGGCACTCCGCGAAATCGGCAAACGCAACAGCCGGCTAAATGCAAAGGCCATCAAGCTCGCCAAAAAGATTCACAAACAAGACACCAAAGCCGCCCGCTGGATCGCCGCCGACGCACTGCGTGAGTTACAAAGCGATAGCGTTCAGTCCCGGCTGGCCCGGAAGGCATCTTCATGATGACCGAACCGGATTCCTCGCCCGCTCATCCTGTGCTCCTTTTCGACGGCTACTGTAATCTCTGCAACTTCTGGGCAAATTTCTTGCTCGCCGCCGACTCGAAACACAATCTGAAATTCGCAACACAACAGTCCTCCGTCGGACAGCAACTTCTGCTTCAGCACGGCCACGATTCTGCCGTGCTCGAATCGGTGATCCTGATCGATAGGGAAGACATCTTCGTCAAATCATCCGCCGTCTTGCAAGTATTGCGGCAATTGGGTGGCGTCTGGAAGTTCTTTTACATTATGATCATCGTCCCGCGCCCCCTGCGAGACTTCTTCTACGACGTCGTCGCCCGCAACCGCTACCGCTGGTTCGGCAAACGCGAACACTGCCGCATACCGTCGGCGCCGGACCGTGAACGATTCCTCGACTGAAGCATTGACTGTTGGCGTCCAGTTTTGTTAACTTGCGCTCGGGATATCACGGAGGAAAACTATCGCATGGCCAAACAGGATTCACTTCTCATCGGCGCCCATATGTCGACCTCCGGTGGTCTGCATAACGCCATCCAACACGGCATCAACACCGGTTGCACGACCATCCAGATCTTCACCAAGAACAACAACCGCTGGGAACAGCGTCCTACTACCGATGAGGAAGCCGAAAAGCTCCTCGATGCGCAGGAGGCCTCCGGCATCGGTCCGGTTATCGCGCACACCGCATATTTGATTAACCTGGCCACCCCCAATCAGGATTTCCACGACAAATCCATCAAAGCACTAATCGACGAAATCCAGCGCGCCGAGCAGTTACATATCCCGGATGTCGTCCTTCACCCCGGTTCGCCGGTCGACGGGACGCCGGAATATGGCATGAAGAAAATTATTGAGTCGCTCAATATCTGTATCGACAAAACGCCCAACGCCAAAGCGCGCATCTCGCTCGAACTCACCGCCGGGCAGGGATCTCATCTCGGCTATACCTTCGAGCAGATCGCCGAAATGATCGCCGGCGTCGAAAACAAAGCGCGCATCTCCGTCTGTCTCGATACTTGCCACATCTTCGCCGCCGGATACGATATCCGCACCAAAGCCGAGTACGACAAAACCATGAAGTCCTTCGCCAAGATCATCGGCATCAAATATCTCAAGGTGATCCATCTTAACGATTCGATTAAGGATCTCGGTTCCCGCGTCGACCGCCATACCCATCTCGGCGACGGCAAGATCGGCGTCGATGCCTTCAAATTCATCATGCAGGATTCCCGCCTCGCCAAAATCCCCAAACTGCTGGAAACGCCGAAAGACGAAGAATACGAAGACGACAAACGCAATCTCGCGCTGTTGCGCAAACTCGCTGCCACTCCTTTGGTCAAATGAGTGTCACCGCCGGCCGAATTCTTGCGCTTCACCGGCCCGCACGGAACATCGCCGGGCCGATTTCTGTTTTATCCGATGGAAGTTGCTTCGTTTGAAGCAATTCCGGAGGTATTATGCGCAGACAGATTTCACTGCCGGTCTTGGCCCTGATCGCCGCAATTGTCATCGGCATCTTGCTGGCAATCGGCGCCGACAAACGCGATCGACAACCCAACCGACTGTCGGGCTACTGGCACGACAATCAAAGTGAAAGAGAAATTGCTATGTCTGACAAGATCGATAGAACCGATGCCGAGTGGCGCCGCCTGCTCACCAGGGAACAGTATCGCGTGATGCGTGAGAACGGCACCGAACGCGCCTTTACCGGCGAGTTCCACAACCATAGTGACATCGGCACTTATCTCTGCGCTGCCTGCGGTAACGAGCTCTTCAGTTCAGAAACCAAATTCGATTCCGGTACCGGCTGGCCCAGCTACTTCAAACCCGCAACGGAATCGAGTGTGGTCACCGAGGCCGATCTCTCCGGCGGTATGATCCGCGTCGCCGTCATCTGCGCGCGCTGCGATAGCCACCTCGGCCATCTCTTCGAGGACGGACCGCGCCCGACTGGACTACGCTATTGCATCAATTCCACCGCACTGAAGTTCATCGCTGACGGCGCAAAATAAAGCACGCTGCGAAACCTAACCCGCAGCGTGCCCTGACTACCAATCCCGTCACATCGTAAATTACATCTTCCTAAAATGCCGCGACAAATCCTCCCACCAGCTTCACTTCCTCCGCCTTCAAATCATAGCGCAATTCCCCCACCAGGCGGATATTGGTCTGAAGCAGATGCCCCACATGGCCGGTTATCGTTTTGTACTCGACACCACCGTCATCTGATTCCACCCAATTGAACAAACCCGTCGTATACCAGCGGCTCCGGTCGCCGTTGGGCCAGTAAACGACTTCGGCGAAGGCACCCCTTGTCTCGCGATCGTTTGAAGATCCAACGATCTTGTCCCGTCGCTCAACATACTGAAGATTGAACGCAACCTTGTCAAATGCGATCGTCATATCCGGACCCGCCATGCTCACGCGATTGACCGAGGCCAGCCCCCTGGCTTCCTTGCCGTAGTAGGCGAATCCGCCAATCCTGACGACTTGCGGTAGGTCCTGTGAAATTCTACCCATGACCGCCTTATACTTGTCGTCGTCGTAAAGTCGGTCGGCATTCGCCGCCCCGATACCGCTCCCATTGACGATTTCAAAAATGACATCGGTTCCGGTCTCAAAACCGTAGGTCGCCATTATGCCGCGATCGTAGGTCAAGTTGAGACTCGAACCGAATGGCTTCACCCGGTAAATCTGGTAGTCCTCCAGTGATAAACGCAATTCCCGTTTGAATAGCGGGTCTGATACCTGGAACTGACCCACATAAAGATCAAGTTCGGATCCGCCCAGATTGTTGAACATCACGAACGCATCCTCCAGCCCGGCTACTTCGCCGCGTTCACTCAAGAAGAAGTAGAAATAATACGCCACGTTCTTGCCCAGCGATCCGCCCGAAAGTAACTTGACCAAATAGGGCGAAGTAAAATCGACAGTGTGCTCCGCCTTGGAATCGTGCGTGAGATATCCTTCCAGTCTGAACGCGAACGGCAGATCCCGGATCAGCGAAAGATTCTTATCGCCGGTATCCGTGAAGTATCGCGTCGCATCCTTATCTTTTAGCACAAACCCGTTACCCGCAAATTCATCGCCGTAATCCTTCAACAGGGGAAACGGCGCATGACAGGTTGTGCACGACATATTGTACTTGCGCGCAAATGCCGGTATCGCGAACAACTCGTCGTTCTGGATCAACGCGATCACCGTCGCCGCCATCGCCAGAATCGTCACCGCAACTATGCTCGAGTATAACTTCCTCATGACGTCCTTCTCCCTACGGCAGAACCGTGATTGTCGTTGAGTGGTCATTGACAGTCATCACGCGCGATTCTTCTTCCGGAACACCGAGAAATTCCGCCACCGGCTTAACCAGAAGTTGATAATTCAGCGTCGCAGTCACTTTCAGTTCTCCGGGTGCTACGTCGTCGGGAAGATTAAAGGTGAACGTCTCCAACTTCGTCTCGCGCGGTCCAATCCGATAATCCACACCTTGCGATTTGGTGTTCCATTGCTGAATTGTCATCCGCCCCTGCGGATCAAAGTACGCCATTCGGAATATCCGGTTTCCAAGCGGAATTCCATCGCGTTGCACGCCCTTGAAATCCGGCTCATTCAAAGCGATACCCATATCCTGATAGGCCAGTACGTCAGCAGCAATCGTGTACTCTTCGCCCGCAAATCCTTTTGGATCGACCTTGAGATGATACTTCTTCCCGGCGGCATCGGTCGCTTCGACGTGCAGCCAAACAATGCGGTCTTCCACCGATCCCGACGGAAACTTATGCCCCGTCTTCTGGTTGAATAACGCAACCGTGAACTTCACCTTGTCTCCCGGCTCTGCCTCGCGAATGTCGGGATGAATCCTCAGTTCGATCGTCCCGCGCACCTTGCCCGGGTCATGAGCCCCGTGGAAGAGATGTTGGCGAACGTCGGGATACTGCGTACCCATTTCCGCGCTTACACCCGGAGCATAAGTCATATGACACTGCTGGCAGGTCACTCCTTGCGCCGCATACGGACCCTCTTTCCATTCCAGATGCGTCGATTTCACCCAAACGCCGTAAGGCGACTTTTCATTGTGACAGGTCCCGCAAAACTCCGCGGTTCCGAGAAACTCGTTCTTCACCATCTTGTGCGCCGGCGACTCACCCTGTGCGCGCGGACCTTGCTTGTCCTCGCCCGGTACCGAAATCCAATTGAAATTGAACGGCGTATCACCCTCAAATCCGGTGATTGAGTGACATACCTCACACTGTACACCCTCATTGGCCCGCGAACCCGCTTCCGGTCGGGCCGGGGGGACATCGCCGGCCAGAAATGCCAACGGCGCGTGACAACCATTGCAGCCGGCCTTTACTCCCGCAACCACCGGATCCTTCTCGGCATGGGGAACGGCAAGTTTGAAGTACTCGATTTCATCCCAATGATGAGTGTACGACTGCGACATCATCGACTGCCGCCACTGCTGGTAGAAATCCACATGACAAGAGGTCCCGCAATAATCGGGCGTTTCGTAGCTGTCGTACTTCTGCGTTCCCAGCGCTGCATCCCCCGCCTTCGGTTGCGCCAGAATGACACCTGCCCCAATGAGAACAATGGACACTGTCAACAGCCACCAAATCTGCTTCTGGATCGCACCTCTGCCTGGTCCGATTTGAAATTGTCCTGTCATTACTTGCTCCTCCTGATAGTGAAATATTTCACAAACGTGACCGACTTCCTTACTCTATTGAGAACAATCGGGGGCGTCACCGTACGCTATATAATTTACTTGTCTGTCGACGGTCAAGACAAAATCCGTCGCGTTAGTGCTGACTCACAATTCTAACCTGATGCCCGCCAAGTTCGAAATGCTCTGATCGGCAAACAAATCACCACCCCATGACGTCTTGAAAAGGGAGAAACGGCTTGACAAATATGTACTTAGGCGATATTTTTATTCAGGCATACTTGCCAAATGGTACCGAGCCCAAACGCAACCATCTGATTTGGAGAAATAGCCCCATGAATCGTCCCGGACGCCTTTTGCCGTTCGTCTTTCTCATTGTGATCTCACTCATTGCTGCCTCTTCGTTCGTGCTTGCCGCTGATGACCAAGCGGTTACTCCTTCCAACCTCTGGCAGGAAATCGGACGCCTGGACGGCAACCAAGTCAAGTCATTCATCGATCAGCACGGCGGCGACTGGTGTCAGACCGAGGTCCGTTGGGCACAGAAAAACTCCGCCAACAAAGCGCCTGGACTGGCTTGTCCACCATTGGGCCCCTGCGACAACGTTGCCAACCGCGACCAGAATATCCCCGGCGCCAACGATCCGTTTACCTCGCTGAAGATATTTTTCAATGTCTTCGCCAATGATGACGGCTCAAACGCCGCCGCCAATCAGGCACGCGTCGATGCCCAATTGGCTACTCTCAACGCCCAATATGCCCCTTCCAAAATCCGTTGGACTGCCGGCTGGCGCATAGTCAACTCAACCGCTTTCCGGACTTTTACCGACAACGAAGAATTCGCCATGAAAAACAGCTACGCTGTCAAACCCGATTCCCAGCTGAATGTCTATGTCACCAACATCAGCTCCAGCTACATTGGCGTCGGCACGTTCCCCTGGGATAGCGATGCCTTAACTAACATGGGCGGAATCATTATCGACGACAATTACTTCGGCGGTGGCGAAGGCACACTGGCCCACGAGGTCGGCCACTGCATCGGATTGTGGCATACCCACCACGGCGTCTCCGAGGTCTCCCAGTGCGGCGCCTGTTACGAACGCGCCGACGGCTTTGAAGGCGATGTCACCGGTGACTACTGCTCCGACACTGCGCCCACTCCGACAAATTTCAATTGCGCTCCTCCCGGCGGAACCGACGTCTGTTCCGGTCAAAGCTGGGGCCCTACCGATCCGCAAAATTACATGGGTTATGCGCCCGATAACTGCTACACCGAGTTCTCGCCGCAGCAGTGGGGAAGATACCACTGCTGGGTCAATGCCAAACTTGGATCCTGGCGAAATTGCGGCGGCGATAAAAATCTCGCTTCGTCCGGTGAAATCATGGCCGACGCCGATGGCGACGGCGTCGATGATGCGGTCGACAACTGCCCCGCCAATTTCAATCCCTGCCAGGAAAACGTCGATAACGACGCGCTCGGCGATGCCTGCGATCCGGACATCGACAATGACGGAGTCCTCAATGCCGCCGATAACTGCCCGTTCGTCAGCAACAACAATCAGGCCAACTCCGACGGCGACCAATTCGGCAACGTCTGTGACAATTGCCCGGCCGTCGCCAATAATGATCAGGGAGATCTTGATACCGATGGCGCCGGTGACGCCTGTGATGTCTGTACCGACAGCGATGGCGATGGTACTGCCGATCCCGGATTCCCGGCAAGCACCTGTCCCACCGACAATTGTCCCGCTGTGGTTAACCCCGGTCAAACCGATGCCGATGCTGATGGAGTGGGTGACAACTGCGACAACTGCGTGAACGTCCCCAATCCCGAACAGTATGACGAAAACGTCGATGGGATCGGCGATGCTTGCGACGGACAAATGCACATCCAAAGCTATGTCCTTCCCGAAGGTTATCTCGGCGTACCGTATAGCTTCCAGTTCACCGCCATCGGCGGAGTCCAGCCCTACGAGTGGATCTTCTTCGGCGGTGATCTGCCCTTCGGATGCGTTTTTAACGGTGGAGCCGCGGGAACGATTACCGGCACGCCATCCTTCAATGCCGAGTATTTCTTTACAATCGTCTGTAAGGACGCCGGTGCACCACAGAAAATGGACACAATTTCACTTAGAGTGCGCGTCGTCGATGCACCGCCGCCGCCTTATCTCTGCGGCGATGCCGATGGCAGCAACAACGTCACCATCTCGGACGCAGTCTACTTGATCAACTATATCTTCTCCGGAGGACCCGCCCCCGATCCGCTCTCGGCCGGGGATGCCGACTGCAGTTCAACGGTGACGATTTCCGATGCCGTCGCTCTGATCAATTACATCTTTTCCGGAGGGACGGCGCCCTGCGCTGCCTGCCCCTAAAGTAGCGACTATTGTTGATGAGCCTGAATGATCAAAACTTCAATCATAACACCTGCCCATTATCGAGCTGTGGGCAGTCAGGGAAAGTGAGCAGTAAAATGAGACTTTTCGGCAACATCCTAAGACGATCACTATTGACCTGCGTATCGTCCGCCTTGGTCTGGCTGACAGTCTTTGCCGTTCAGGCACAAGCCGCAAAAACCGCCGAAGAAATTATCGAAGAGATGCGTGCAAATCCCGACCGCATCAACGAAATCATCCGCGAAAACCAGATCCACTGGTGCGGCACCACCGCCTTGGAATCCGAACCGTCGCAAGACGACGTGAATCGTGCCCCGTTGGATTGCCCGGTGCGCGGCGCCTGCGATGTCCCCGCGACCAGAAATCAGTACCTGCCGAAGCAGTACCAGACAGTGTACTACGCACGGGTCGTCTTCCATATCTTCGCCAACGATGACGGCTCCAATCCGGCCTCAACTGTCGGGGAATGCAACCAGGTATTCAACCGGCTCAATAACGATCTCGCACCTGCCGGAATCCAATTCCTGCTCGACGGCATCCAGGTCCATAACGATACCGACTACCGCATCCTCAGCAATTCCGAAGACTTCTTGATGAAGCAGACCTATGCTGACTCCTATCAGACCAAGATCAACATCTATGTCACTGATATCGAACAAACCACCCCGGGTCAGATCACTCTTGGATATGCCTATCTTCCGCAAGATCAGGCCGGCCAGGTTCGCTTCGGAATCGTCATTCATACCGTGGGCTTTGATCCCACCTCAAGCACGACGACTCATGAAATGGGCCATACCCTCAGCCTCTATCACACTTTCCGCGGTGTAAGTGAAACCACTGCCTGTGGAACGTGTTATGAATTCGCCGGTAGCCCCAGCGATGTTCGCGGCGACCTCTGTTCCGACACGCCGCCGACGCCGCTCAATTTCAATTGCTCTCCCCCCGGCGGCAATGATGCCTGCGCTCCGTTCTTGCCCTGGGGTCCTACCCAGCCCGAAAACGTCATGGGTTACTCCGATTGCTCGGAAATTTTTACCGCACATCAGGAAGCCCGCATGCGCTGCTGGACCAACGCCGTACTCCAGAACTATCTGAATCTGGACGTCGATGCCGATGGCATCGCCAACGCGTCAGATAACTGCCCGCTGGTTTCCAACGTCGGCCAGACGGACGTCGATGCCGACACGGTCGGAGATGCCTGTGACAACTGCGTCAATACTCCGAATCGCAATCAGCTTGATGCCGACGCCGATAACATCGGCGACCTCTGCGACAACTGCACCGACTCCGACAACGACGGCTTCGGCAATCCGGGTTATGCGCTCAACACCTGCCCGCCCGACAACTGCCCGAGTGCCGCCAATGCCAGCCAGCTCGACACCGATGCCGACACGTATGGCGATGCCTGCGACAATTGTCCGATCGTCTCCAATCCGACTCAACCCGATCAGAACGGCGATGGCGTCGGCGATCACTGCGATGGCAACGTTTACTGTTATCAAAACAATCCGCCCGGCGGATACTTGAATACTCCGTACTTCTACCAGATGCAGGCGGTTGGCGGAGTCCCGCCCTTTAATTGGGTCTTCCTTGGCGGTGACCTGCCTTTTGGCTGCAACTTCAACGGCGGCACCGTCGGAACCATCACCGGCTCGCCAAGCTTTAATGCCCAGTATTTCTTTACTATCGCGGTCTTTGATTCACAAAATCCGATCAAGTCCGACACCGTCAGTCTCAGCGTCACCGTCGTCAGCCCGCCGTACATTTGCGGCGATGCCAACGGCACAGCTTCGGTTAATATCTCCGACGCCGTGTTCTTGATCAGCTACATCTTCTCCGGCGGTCCCGCTCCTAATCCGCTCGTTTCCGGAGACGCCGATTGCAGCGGCAGCGTTACGATCTCCGATGCCGTCTATCTGATCAACCACATCTTCGGCGGCGGACCCGCTCCTTGCGCTAACTGCAAATAATACTGACCGATAAAAAGACTAACCGGGTGAAGACTCCTTCACCCGGTTTTCTTTTTTCGCTGGAAGTGTGAATAAAATTGAAGAACGGTGGCCGCAATCAGGCAGTCTTGGAAAACTCCAAAATCGTGGCATCGGCGATCTTAAGATAATCGCTGGTCCGCATCACTACCGAGTCAGTCAGCGATCCGGCATTGAAAGCGATCTTCTCGTTCCGCAGAATCGACTTGTCGACATACAGCTCAAAGGGGAGTATCGGAAATCCAAACGGCGGCACCGACCCCGGCACCAACCCCGTGAAATCCAGCAGCTCTTCCGCGTTCGCAAAACGCGTGCTCTTGGTCTGAAAATGATTCTTGATCGCGTCCGAGTCAATCTTCAAAGCCGCACTTAGCACGAAGAGCCGAAATACTTCGCCCACTTTCAGCACAATCGCCTTCCCGCCGATCCTGACTTCCTCGCCGCGTGCCTTCGCCGATTCCTCCGATGTCAGTGTCGGCTCGTGATGCACTGTGCGGTAGGCAACTTGGTTCTCGTCAAGGAAGCGCTTTATCGATTCGAAAACTGATTTGGCCAAAGAGTTCATCCTTCCTGAAAATTCCAAAATCGCGTTTCTCGGCCCGGATTGTCAAGTCTATCCTGCGTACTTGGCCGAATCATTTGCGAAATTCCTGTTCTCGTTCACGGCCGCACGCGTTATGTTCTTCGTATGCATCCCGATCCGTACAGGTTCTGCGTCGAGATCCTCCCGGCGGTCTCGCGCACCTTCGCCATCAATATCCGCATCCTTAAAGGCGATCTCCATAAATCAGTGCTCTGCGCCTATCTCTTCTGCCGCATCGTCGATACCGCCGAAGACTCCGAACATCTTTCCTACGAACGGCGGGCAACCCTGCTCGATTCCTATAAGTTGATCTTCGCCTCCGGATCGTTCACTCCGCAGAGTATCCAGGATTGGATTTCCGGCTGGGGCAATCTCGACCCGGCATCGCCCGAACATCGATTGATCCTTAACCTTCAGACCGTCGTTGACTTGTTCCTGCGCCTGCCGCCGCCGGTGCGCCGGGTTGTGCAGGCCTGCGTAGTCGAAATGTCCGAAGGTATGCGCGCCACGGTTTCCCGCAAACATCAGCTGGGCGGCGAATTGTTCACTCTGGCCAACATCGCCGACCTCGAAAACTACTGCCACTACGTTGCCGGCACCGTCGGCAAAATGCTCACCGACTTGTTCGTTTTCTATCTGCCCGAATTGCCTGCCGCCGATTCCGAACGCCTGCGCACTCTGGGCCCCGCCTTCGCCCTCGGCCTGCAAATGACCAATATCATCAAAGATTGCCACGGTGACTACTTGCGCGGCTGGTGTTACCTGCCCGCCGATCTGATGCAATCCCATGGCGTCGATTCCGCGAACTTTTTCCATCCGGCCTTCCGCCGACCGGCGCAAAGCACCCTCAATGACCTCATCACAAAGGCCGCCTCCTGCCTCGATGACGCACTCGATTACACCCTCACAATTCCCGCTGCCCAAGTCCGCCTCCGCCTCTTCAACCTCTGGTCGCTCTTCTTCGCGATTAACACCCTGCGCCTGGCCTGGAACAACCCGGCCCTCCTCAACGGCGAAGTTCGTGTCAAGATCTCACGCTTCAAAGTCTACTCCATCATGGCGCAGACCCTCGTCTGTGTCCGCTCCGATAACCTCCTGCGCAAGCTGTTTAACCGCGCCGGGAGCGGTATTCCAAGATAACCGCCGCACTTCAGGGAAATCCAATTTCAACGAAAAAAAGTGCTTCAAATGCAATAATGACGGCGGGCATCTTCGTAAAAAGAAAGTGAACAGTCAACTTATCTTCCGACTCGACAGCCTTATCAATGAACACGACCTGCTTCAGCATCCGTTTTATCTCCGCTGGAATCGCGGCGAACTGACGGAACCTGAACTTCAAGTCTATGCCAAAGAGTACTTCCTTTTCGTCAAGGCCGTTCCAACCTATGTCAGCGCCATTCATTCCAATTGCCGGGAACACTCATTGCGTTTGTCGATCCTGGAAAATCTGGTCGAGGAAGAAACCGGTGGTGATGGACTGATTCCGCATGAGGAGCTGTGGGTCTGGTTCGCCCGCGGTGTCGGAGTTGGTCGCGACGAACTCTACACCGGCTGCGGCACGGTGGCTACCCGCAAACTGCTCCTGACCTACCGCAATCTCTGCAACTCCTCCAACTGCGCGGTCGGCGCCGCCGCCATGTATGCCTACGAATCACGCATCCCGGAGATCTCGCATTCAAAACTCACGGGCCTTCAACAATGCTATGGCATCAGCGATGAGGAATCCCTCCGCTTTTTCCGCGAACATATGATAGCGGACATCGAGCATTCCAAAACCTGGGCACTGCTGATCTCGCAACTGGCGACCACCGAAGAAATCCAAACGCAAATCGCAGAATCCGCCGCCAAGGCCGCCCGCTCTCTCTGGCACATGCTCGACGGCGTCTGCGAACAATGCGGCATCCCCGTCACCAGCTAATCGCACCGCTTGCTCATCTCTCGAATGTAATGGCCATCCCGCGCCCGGCAGAAACGGTTGGGTCGCCCACAGCTTGGGGGCTGTCAAAAAAGCCCATCCCCTTACAGCGACTAATTGACTAGTACTTCTGAACTCGCCGTAAGTCATTCCCGCGAAAGGGACTGTTGAAAAACCGTCCGACACTGTCATCCTGAGCGCAGCGAAGGATCTGTTCGTGTTGCGTAACAAAGACTAACAGATTCTTCACCTGCGCAGCGGTTCAGAATGACACGGGAGGGGTTTTTCAACACTCCCGAAAGCGGCTGCCGAAGGCGTCCAGGTTCGTTTCCAGCACGCGAAGCACATCATTGAGAAGTTGGACAGTCTTTCAACATACCCCTTGCTGTGGGATTGTTGCCATCTCCCCGAAAGCGCAGCCCCGGCAAAATAAAATACCCCTCTCCCTTTTTCGGGGAGAGGGGTAGGGCAAAGGGTATACCGTTACTTTTCTCTATGGACACAGAATGATATACACCGCACAACTGCACGGCGCCGGTCCCCCCGAGAAAATGTAGTTGATCAGATAGACCGCATCCGAAATTGATAACGTGCAATCGCAGTTCGCATCACCATTACATGGCGCCGGTCCGCCGGCAAAGATATAGTTGATCATATAGACTGCATCGGAAATCGTCAGAACTCCGTTTCCGTCCGCATCGCCCGGAATACACGGACATGAAGCAGTATCACAGGCATCCCCGATTCCGTCGCCGTCTGTATCAGTCTGGGCGGGATTGGATACGGTCGGGCAATTGTCACAAACGTTACCCACTCCATCACCGTCACCATCAGCTTGGCCAGGGTTTGCGATCGTCGGGCAATTGTCACAGACATCACCTCTGCCATCACCGTCACCATCCGCCTGGGTGGGGTTTAAGACGGTGGGACAGTTATCGCAGACGTCCCCGATTCCGTCACCGTCCGTATCGGTCTGCGTTGGATTAGCGATCGTCGGACAATTGTCACAGGCATCACCTCGACCATCGCCGTCACCATCAGTCTGGGTGGGGTTCGAGATTGTCGGACAATTGTCACAGACATCACCTCTGCCATCACCGTCACCATCGGTCTGAGTAGGATTCGCGACAGCCGGACAGTTGTCGCATGCATCGCCTACCCCATCGCTGTCCATGTCAGACTGCCCCGGATTGCTCACGGACGGACAGTTGTCACAGGCATCACCCACTCCGTCGCCATCAGCGTCTGCCTGGCCCGGATTCGGGAAGGTTGGACAATTATCGCAGACATCGCCTACTCCATCGCCGTCACCGTCCAATTGGCCCGGATTGGGAACAGACGGGCAGTTGTCGACCGAATCCGGAATCCCGTCGCCGTCTGAATCAACTCCGCAGGTCGGGAAGAATTCAAAGAGAATGTCTTGATCTCCGCCAGTCACGCGTTCGTCGTTCCACACCGAGGTAAATATATTTAAGGCATTGTAGTCCGAGCCGAGGTAATGTCCTATGTAGAGAGGAGCAGGCGGCAGGGGGAAAGTCGATCCCGGCGCTGATGGCGGGATGTCCGACAGAACGCAGTCGGCCCAGGTCAGACCGCAGTCCATCGAGCTTGACACCCACGTCTGTTTCATTACGTTCGCCGGATCGTTACGGCGATCATAGTAAACTACGCGAATTTCTCCTGTCATGGGGTTGACCGACATACTCGGAGCCCATTGATCAAGGCCGTTGCCCGGCAAGTCCTGATTTACTCTGACGATCGGTGTCCAAGTGCCTCCTGCTCCCGTTGGGCTGGACGAAAAGAAAATGTCAACATCCCCCAATACGGTCGAAGTGAAGGCCGCAAACACTGTTCCCGGACAGGGGCTGGCTGCCGGCGCTGTTGCAATGGAAATACCATTGGATGCCGCAATTCCCGGCGGCAAAACCGGGGGTGTCGGCGGAGTTGGCGCTATGGCCACTACCGGACCGAACGGCAAGCCAAATCCCGGTGAACTCGTTATGAAGGCAATAGTCCCATCAGTCCAGCCAACGTAAACACCGCCCGGCGGAATCATTCCGTTTCCGGAGGCCCCATTATCGCCACCGACGGTCGATTAGAAGGCATCGTATTCCCGACAATTATTGGTCCGGCCGCCAATACTGCTGGTGGAGAGAATGCTGGATAAATCGGTGCCGGCCCCGGGGCCGTTCTCGAATATGCATATTGAATTGTGTAGCCATCGCCGCCTGCATCATCAAAAGGATTACCGTTGCCGTCGGCGTCGATGCCATTGAGGTTGAGGTACTCCGCCCAAGCAACATGTACCGTGCCGCCAGCCAACGGGGGATTACCCGGGATATCATCCACGGCTACGTCCGGATAATCAAACCAGTTAACAAAGGGCACGTTCGCCGCTGAAACAGGAACCCCCGCAGCAAATGGCGCGCCGCCGCCTGCGGAAGCATGGGCAAGAATCTGATTCGGCACTACCCAAGGTGCCCCGGGGCCGTAAGCCGCACCTACGGCAAAAAATGGCCCGCCCGCGTGCGCCGAAACTGCCGGGTTCCACTCAAACGTATATGGCGCCGTCGGCGGAATTACCGCCGGAGCCCACATCGCACCTCCGGTAGCCGTAAATCCCCAGCCGATCAGCGATGCCCCAAATCCCGCTGGTGGAAATGTCGTCCAAACTGAATACAACTGCCCTGGCATCACCTCACTGTTTGCTACCTCGGAGTTGTTCTGCTCGGTGAGGGGCGGACTGGCGTTGACCAGTATGTTGGGCAAAGCCAGCGCCTGGGAGTTCATGGCGCACAAGATGAGCACAAGCACCACCCACAGCAGGCACTGGACACGACCAAGGCCAGATCCAATCATAACTTCCTCCTGGAATTAAGAATGTAAGGTGATCGAATTCCGTCCAGAGCAAAACACGATCCATTCCCGGAAGCCGAAATGCCTGCCTGAAGACACGTCCGCACCCATTGCTGCGTGCGGCATCGATGCCGGCAAATGGAGTTTGTCACTGTAGAAATTGTTTCGTTGTACTGTAAACAATATAGCTCGACTACTCGCTTTTTGTCAAGCCCTAATTGCTGCATCGCCGGCATCTGCCACGGCGCCGCGCCACCTTTTAAATTGACTTGCCCTTGCCAACTCCGATTATTGTCACTATGCGCCGTCTTACCCTTGCACTCGCGTTCGCTCTGTTGCCGCATCTCTTTGCACTGGCTGCCAACGATGGCTCGCATTTCGCGTTGATGCCACCGACCGCAATCTCAATCGCTATTGGGAGGAGTTGCTGCTCTTGCAACCCGGCCAGTCGCTCTATTCCAATATCTTGCCGCGTCTTACCGCACCCTCCCGATCGGCAGCAGATATCCGGCAACGTCGTCGGACAGCTACTGATCGACCGCCTCGCAAGCCTACAACGACCCGGCGAAACTTCAACTCAATAGTTGGGAGCTTTTTCACTCCGGATCCGGAAATTCCCTGCGCTTCAGCACCCGTTTCCAGCCTTACTTCGAACACATTGCCTCGGCCGATACCTTGCCCATTCATCGCATCGGTCTGACCAGCGAAGCATGGATCATGCCATCCGACCAACTCCAAATCCATCTGCGCATGCGCCTTGAAAACCACGGCGAGCTCTACTCGCAATTCAATGGCCGGGTTTGGGATGAAAAAATCACCGGCTGGCTCGACAACGGCGCTCTCTATTACTACAACAAAGGCTTCTTCGCCTCGGTCGGTCGTTCCGCCATCATCTGGGGACCCGAACAACGCGACGCGCTCTTGCTTTCCGACAACGCCCCGCAGTTAGACCGCATCTGGCTCGGCTATGAACATCCGCGCCGTTCGTTTCGACTACTCTCATCAGCCGCCTCGATGATGTCCGCTACAACGACTCAACTTTGGTTCGCTATATCTCTGCCCACCGGCTGTCATTCCGCAAGCAAAACGCCTTCGAGTTCGGCCTCTCCGAGGTCGCCCTCTACGGCGGCTATAACCGTTCCCTCGACTGGCGCTACCTGAATCCCTTCGTGCCATACTACTGGGAACAATGGAACCGCGGCAGCGATGACAATATCCTCTTCGGGCTCGACTTCGCCATTTACTGGCCGCGTCACTCCCGGATATTCGGCGAACTGCTGATTGACGATTTTCAAATCGATCTCAAATCCGAACCGCACCAGGTCGGTTACAAACTCGGAATCGACATGGCAGCCCCTTTCGGGCTCAATCGCGTCTTCACCAAAGCCAGCTATACCCGCATCAACACCACCGTGTATGGCCAGAATCAACCGCAGAATCTCTATCTCTATTACAACCGTCCCCTCGGCTACTTCGGCGGAAACGACCAGGATCGCTTCCTCGCCTTAGCACGTTATCATGCCTCTCGCTCGCTTGACTTTGAACTCGAATTCCAATTCAACCGCCGTGGCGAGGGCCGCATCGAAAAACACGACCGCTCCGGCGTCCCCTTCCAGGACAAATTCCCCATCGGCGTCGTGGAAAAGTCGCCATCGGTTCAAGCCACCGCCCTGTGGTTCAGCAAATCCCTTTTCGAAGGCCGATTTTCAGCCCGGTACACACACTTTGAGAATTACCGCCACATCTGTGGCGATAACCACAGCCGTGTCGACCTGAATCTCTTTCTCGCCTACAACATCCAGGGCTTGATCGATTAGCCATGATGCGCTCGGTGACGCTGCTTGCACCCGCCAAGATCAACCTCTTCCTGCAGATTCTCGGCCAACGCCAAGATGGATTCCACGATATCTATTCTGCAATGCAGACAGTCAGCCTCTATGACTCCATAACCGTCTCGCGCACCTCAACAGGAATCACGCTCGCCTGCGATGATTCCGGCATCCCGGCCGATTCGACTAATCTCACCTGGCGCGCTGCCCAATTGATGTTTGATAAGACGGGCATCACCGGCGGCGTCGACATCAACCTGATCAAACGCATACCTGTCGGCGCCGGATTGGGCGGCGGCAGCTCCGATGCCGCCGCCGTGATGAAAGCCGTCAACAGCCTCTTCGATCTCGATCTTTCACCCCTGCAAATGGCCGTTTGGAGTGCCGAACTCGGTTCAGACATCCCCTTCTTCTTCTCACCCGGATCAGCCGTCGTCACCGGCCGGGGAGAGATCGTGGCTCCAGAAGACCTGTTTATGGGCTATTTCGTGCTCCTAATCATCCCCGATTTTGCCGTTGCCACCAAAGATGCATATCAAGGTCTAAGATTCTTCTTGACAAACTTTTCCACTAAAGGCGATATTAATACTAAGCTATTAGGCGCAGATTTTTTTAAAACGCTGTACCAGATCGGTAACGATTTCCAGGCACTGGTGGTCAGCCGCCATCCGGAAGTCGAAAGCTGCATGGAAGTACTGCGAAGGGGTGGCGCCGGTTACGTTGCTCTCTCGGGCAGCGGCTCTGCCTTTTATGGGCTTTTTGAGCGGCAACCCGGGTCGGAGTTAATGACAACTGTTTCCAGTCAATTTGGCTGGCAGGTATATAGTCTCTCGCCTGTGAGGTTGACTCATAATTAGAGACATCGACGGTAATGCTCTGGGAGGTAGGACATGGAGATCACTGACATTCGAGTAACTCTCAAGAACGAGGACAAACTGAAAGCCTTCGTCAACATCACATTCGACAACCAGTTTGTGGTGAGGGGACTCAAGGTCATCAACGGCAAGACCGGCTATTTCGTCAGTATGCCGTCACGCAAGCGCCCCGATGGGACTCATCAGGATATCGCGCACCCGGTCAACAACGAAGCGCGCCGCCTGATTGAAGATCGCGTCCTCGCCGCTTACGAAAAAGAGCTCGCCGAAACCGGCGCAGTGGCGACCTCCGAAGGTTGACGCCGCCACCGTCAACAGCCAACAAAATCCTTCGCTTGCACGGCTAAGAGTCATTGACTCTTAGCCGTCAACTTTTTATAATGCCCACCGCAATAGGGGTGTCGACAAGTGGTAAGTCAGCAGATTTTGGTTCTGCCATTCCCAGGTTCGAATCCTGGCACCCCTGTTTGATCTTTCAATCCCGCCCGGTAACTTGACCCGGCGGGATTGTTCATTTTCCCCTTTGGGAACAAACGTGATCCTTTCGTTTCCCTCTCCCTCTGGGAGAGGGATCAACGGTGAGGGCGGTTAAGACAGCTTGAGTACAGCGAACCTCTAACCCCTCCGTCTTAATCGCATTCCGGCGAGAGAACGCCCCCTAACCCTCGCTCTTGCTGCTCCCGCCAAATATCGAATACAACACCGGCAAAATCACCAGCGTCAATGCCGTTGAGGTCAATATCCCGCCGATCACCACTGTCGCCAGGGGCCGCTGCACTTCAGCACCCACTCCCGTCGACACGGCCATCGGAATGAAACCGAATGCCGCCACCAGCGCCGTCATCAACACCGGCCGCAGCCTTGACTCGCTGCTGTTGCGAACCGCTGTCAACAAATCCACGCCTTCCGAGCGCTGCCGCTTGATAGTGGAGACCAGCACCAGCCCGTTCAACACCGCCACACCCGATAATGCGATGAACCCGACTCCGGCCGAAATCGAGAACGGCATCTCGCGCACCCACAGGGCCAGCACTCCTCCGACGGCCGCCAGCGGAACGCCGGTGAAAATCAGTATCGCGTCGCGTACCGAAGAATAAGTCCAGTAGAGCAGACCGAAAATCAGCAGCAGCGCTACCGGCACCACAATCGCCAATCGCGTCCGCGCCCGCTCCATGTTCTCAAACTGCCCACCGAATCGGACAAAGTACCCCGGTTCCAGCCTGATCTCGTTGTTGATCCGCTCTCGCACTTCATCCACAAATGTCCCGACATCCCGCCCGCGCACATTGCACTGCACAACCGCGCGGCGCTTGCCCCACTCGCGGGTAATCGTCGAATATCCGCGATCCATCTTGGGCTTCACCAGCTGATCCAGAGTCAAGATCGCGCTCGCCGGACTTGATCGGAATTCGTTCAATATCCTCCGGCACGCCCGCATAGCTTGAGTCCATCCGGATCATCAGATCAAATCGCTGCTGTCCCTCAAATACTTCGCCGACGCGGATCCCGCCCATGCTCTCGATAAAACTCAGCGCTTCCGCCGCCGGCAACCCGTACCGCGACAACTGCTCGCGATCCAACTCCAGCCGCAATTGTGGCTGCCCGATCAACTGCTCCACCGTAATATCCGCGCTCCCGCGGATCGAACCGAGCAGCACCGAAATCTCTTCCGCCTTGGTTTCCAACCGCGCCAGATCATCCCCGAAAATCTTGATTCCCACATCACCGCGGATTCCGGCAATCATCTCGTTGACCCGCATTTCAATCGGCTGCGTAAACACCCGTTTCATCCCCGGAATGTCCGCCAGCTCCGCGTCGATTTGCTGCACCAGCTCCGGCTGGGTCGCGGCGCGCGTCCATTCACTTCGTGGCTTGAGCGTGATGAACAAATCGCTCAACTCCAGCCCCATCGGATCCGTGGCCAACTCCGCCGAGCCGACGCGCGTCCACACTTGATCCACCTCGGCCGGAAATTTCTCGAGCAAGATCTTCTCGATATTGGTGTTGTTCCTGACCGATTCATTGACGTCGATCCCCGCCAGGCGAATGACATTGACCGCAATTGTTCCTTCGCCGAGTCGCGGAATGAACTCCGACCCCAGCCGCATAAACAACAGCGTCCCCAATGCGAGTGTCAGAGCCGTCATCGTCAGCATCGCGGCCCGATTCTCCAATGCAAAATTGATGATCGGACGATAGAGGCGCTTCGCCCGCACAATCAGAAATGGCTCGCGGTTCTTGACCGGTTTCGTCATCAACAGCGCAATCAGCGCCGGTATCACCGTAAACGACAAGATCAATGACCCGACCAGCACAAACACCACCGTCAGCGCCATCGGTCGGAACATCTTGCCTTCTACGCCCTGAAGTGTCAGCACCGGCAGGTACACCAGGATGATAATCAGTTCGCCGAATAGCGTCGGTTTGCGCACTTCCATGATCGCATCGCGAATCACATCGAAGCGGCTCTTGCCGGTGTTCGTCTGACTCAATCGTTGCACGGCATTCTCCACCTGGATTACGGCATTGTCCACCGCCAAGCCGAAATCGATCGCGCCCAGGCTCATAAGACTTCCGATGATCCCCACTCGCGACATCAGATCGAAGGCAAACATCATCGATAGGGGAATGGCCGAGGCCACAATCAATCCTGCGCGAAAATTACCCAGAAACAAAAACAGGATCGCCACCACCAGCGCCGCCCCCATCAGCAGGTTATGCTCCACCGTCCGCAGCACACTGTCCACCAGTTTTGTGCGCACATATGTCGACCGTACTTCGATTCCTTCCGGCAGCGAAGACTTGATTTCTTCCAGCCGCGCATTCATCTCTTCCGCGACCTGATGCGAATTGCCGCCCGTAATCATGAAGCCCAGTCCCAGTACGACTTCGCCGCTGCCCTGGTAACTCGCCGCGCCGCGCCGGATTTCATGCCCGATCACGACATCCGCAATATCCTGGACCTGAATTGGAATATCATCGCGCGTCTCCACCACCAGCTGCTCGATCTGCTGGCGATTGCCGATACTCCCGACCCCTTGCACCAGCGTCTGTTCGCCTGCCCGTACCATCTGTCCGCCCGCGACATTGCGCAGTCCGTCGCGCATGCCTTCAATCACTGCCGTCAGAGTGAGATCGAATTGAGCCAGACGATTCGGGTCAATGAGAATGTGATACTGCTTGGCGAATCCGCCCCAGCCGTTGATCTCCGCCACTCCCGGCACCGACTGCATCTGTGGCTTGATGATCCAATCTTGCGCCGTCCGCGCCGCGGTGGCGTCTCCGCTCTTGGAGATGACGACATAATGGAAAATCTCCCCCAGACCCGGTCGACACCGGCCCCAGTCGCGGCGGCTCAACTCCGTCCGGCAAGACTACCGACAACAGCCGCTCTGAAGCCTGCTGTCGCGCCAGATAGATATCGATGTCGTCGCTGAATATCAGGTTGACTTGCGACAGGCCGAACTTCGAAACCGAACGGACCTCCGTCAGTCCCGCGAGACCCGACAACTCGCGTTCAACCGGAAATGTCACCTGTCGCTCGATCTCATCCGGCGTCCAGCCGGGCGCCGAAACATTAATCTGTACCATCACCGGCGTGGTGTCGGGGAAAGCGTCGAAGGGAAGTTCATACAGCGCGGCAGCGCCGATAATCACCATCAACCCGGCCGCGCACAGAACAAACCAGCGTCGCCGTATCGTAAACTCAATCAACCTCTGCAAAATCATGACTTACAGCTCCGGCTCAAGACCGCAACAACCGGTGCCCATGCTGCCCTTCATCAGTTCCGTCTTCAGCAGGTAGCTGCCGCCGACCACCACCAACTCTCCGGCTTGCACTCCCGAACTCACCCGGTAATGCGATCGATCACCACGCTCGAGCGCCACCTTGTGCGGCTGGAACTTGTTTTCTCCCGCCGCAACAAACACCACATTACAGCAGCCTTCCCATTGCACGGCATCTTTTGGAATTAGCAGCGCACTTGATTCGCTCGCGCCGCTCACCAGCATCCGCCCAAACCGATTGGCTCTTGCCAGTCCTTTTGCATTCTCAAGTCTTGCCCGCACCATGACCGTCCGCGTCTGCGGATCAATGTACTGCGCCACCCAGAACACCTCTCCGCTTGCGCGGTCAAGTGACCTTCCATCCGATGCAAACTCGATCTTCTGGCCGGCTGCGATGCGGCTCGCATCCCGTTCGCGCACGTGTCCCTGAATCCACAAGGCATTGGCGTCACCAACCGTCGCAATGGTCGAGCCAGCTTCCAGCATTTCACCCAATGTAGCGCGCCGCTCGAGCAGCGAGCCGTTCACTCCCGCCCGCAGTTGCCAGCGTGCGGACACCCCTTTGCTCGCAATCTCTTCAATCTGCTCTTTGTTCATCCCGGCCGCGCGCAATTGGCCCGGCAATTCCGTCCAACCGGGCCAGCGTCATCGCCGCCTCGCCCTTGATCTCATCGTATTCCGACCGGCTGATCAAGTTGGCGCGATACAGACTGTCCGCTCGTTCACTGCTGAGCCGGTCCACCTTCGACTCAGTCAAGACAGCAAGATATTCTGCCTGTAACGCCGCCATCTCCGGTGAGTCCACTTCGCAGATCGGACTCTGGGTCGAAACGGCCGCTCCTGCCTCACGCGTCCACCGAACCACCGTCGCCGGAATCGACACCGTCAACGCCTGCGTTTTCGTCTCGTCAAACACGACCTCCGCCGGTATCTCCAGAGTCTCGCCGGACTCCTCCGAACTCAACACCGGCGCCAGCGTCACACCGGCACGCATCACGGTTTCGGCCGAAGCAAACTGTATGATTGCCCGATCCGTTTCGCAGCGACCGGCGTTGGCAGGGAAGAAGACGTCCGGGCGCACATATAGCTCCGATGTCGCAACAATCTTCATCTCTTGAGGAAAAGAAATCCCCGGATTGCATAACCGGCATTGCGACTCCGGAATACCGTGTCCACCGCACCAGTCGCCTGATTCCTTGAACTTGGCAACTAATTCGGGGTGGCACAGCGTGCACTGCGATTCCGGCACCCGATGCTCCGCACACCAGTCCTCGCTGCTTGTCGTTGCGCCGTGATCGTGTCCGTCATCCTCCGAATGCCCGGCCGCACTTGCCGTGGCAACAGCATCGTGGCCGTGCCCGTCATCAGCTGAATGCGCCTCCACCGGCGAATCCGGCATCAAGGTCAGTGTTGTCAAGACACCGACACCAATTCCCAGTACAGCTATTATCAGGTATAGAACTATCGATTTCGTGGACATAACAGATCCTCGCCTAAGCAAACACAGTTAACGGCAGTTGTCTCCGCACCGGATTGGCCGACGCATGACACTGCATGAAACGCGAGTGACTTGTCTCACCCGGTTATTGTTGTCTGAATGGAATAGGGGATAGATTAGGTTCGAGGAGGGGGGTCGAGCAATTCCAGGCTCAGCGACTCGAAATTCTGCTCGTAGGCGACTTCAATGACGTCTGCTTCAAGACTCACCCATTGCGCTGGGTACGCCTGCGGGACTAACGCCGGAACCGCGCTGCAACACCAGCAGAATACGCAATCGTTGCAGGTCGTCTCGCCGCAGCAGTCGTCGCATTCGCTGATCAATTCGTTCGCCAGGGCCGAACCCACCGAGAGCGCCAGTACCAGCAATACCAGTGCCGCTATGTGTCGAGTCATCTTTGCATGCATCATCAATCCTTATACTCCGGTTAATATAGCAAGTTTGCCGGAATTTTCAAGCCGAAGTATCATTTTCCGCAAGAAACTCCCCTGTTCAATCCCTGAACACTTTGCCATTGACAATCTTCGGCCTATTTCTTACCTTTTTGCGGCTATAATTCTTCTCGTCAAGCCGCCGCACTACCTCGTCGGTGTGCCCATCTGAAGAAATCTCCATAATCTGGGGAGGCATTATGTACCCGTCACTACGCACTTTTGTCTTCACCTTGTTCTTGACTCTCTCTTACATATCGGTCGCCTGCGGCGCCTTCGATGTTTCCGTCCATTTCAACGGTGGCAGCGACGTCGTTTATATCGGTGAAGACAATATTCTCGAAGTCTATATCACTAACAGCTTGCCAATTGAAGGCATGACTCTCGGATTTGCTTTCTCCAATTCGGTAGGTTCCTTCGATCTGGTTACGCCCTACGGAACTCGTCCAGTACCGCCAGCTGCTCCATATGTCATGGAACACGGAGACGCCATCGATAGGTTCGTTGCGCATCGGATACCTGCATGTAAGCCTTAACAAAGTCCCTGACAGCATTATGTTTGGTGGAGTCGAAATCACACCGGAAAGCCAAACGGACTTTCCCGTGCATAATACTCCAACACTTGCTTACTCAATGAAAATCAGCATTCCGCCGAACCTCACACCTGCGACCGGAGCATTCTGCGTAGACAACATCTTCTTTCCGCCCGCAGGAACCTGGCTGATGGTTTGTCAGGACGGCTCGGGAACAGTGTACTCCTATGTTCCCACGTTTCAGGGTCAGGCAAATACCTCTGAATCTAATCCCGACGCTCCCGCAGTTTGCTTCGATCTCGTCCAGCGGCCGCCTTGTGATCCGCCGCAGATCACCAACTGCCCGAATACTGTTATCAAAGTTGCTCCGTTTTCAACCGCAGCTTGGAACTTCGACTATTCTCCTGCCGATGGCGAGCCCGTTATTTGGTCAGTACAAGCGCTCGACCCGGTGGTCAATGCCCCGACAATCGACGCTGCGGCAATTTCGCTTTTACCTTCGCCCCCTCCGAAGCCGGCACATTCAAATCGTTCCGCATCATTGCGGAGAACGACTGCGGCCTCGATACTTGCGAATTGACTGTCGAACAAATCGGCATCGCGCCGTTTGTTGTTCAAATTGAGAAAACCCACAATACACTGCAGGGCAACTACGAATACGTCTCGATCACCAAGGTGAACGGTTCCCACCAAATCGGCGGCTTCGATTTCCTTGTCGCTTACGATGCAAGTGCCCTGCAGTTTACTTCCGCACAACTCGGCGCCGATCTCGGTCCCTCCGGCTGCGGCTGGGAGTACTTCACCTTCCGTTATGGTCCGCAAGGCAACTGTGGCGGCTCCTGCCCCAGCGGCTTGCTGCGCGTCGTTGCCATCGCCGACGCCAACAATGGCGCCAATCATCCCGATTGTTTCACCGTCGCCAACGGCGGCGAACTCGTCAGCCTCAAATTCTATGTGACCAATGACCGCCAGTATGAATGCCAGTATGTCCCGATCCGCTTCGCCTGGATTGACTGCGGCGATAATGGCATCTCCAACATAGGCGGCGATACACTCTGGATCTCCGCCAAGGTCTTCGAATTCGAAAATACCGACCCGCTGACCGATCCGGCATTTGAAATCACCGATACCAGTTGCTACTTTGCCATCAGCTACGGCGGCGCCTGTCGAGACTGCAACGTCTCCTCCAAGTATTCACCCCAGCGTTTCGTGCTCTTCTGGAACGGTGGCATCGACATCGTCTGCTCCGACTCGATCGACGCTCCCGGCGACCTCAATCTCAATGGCATTGGCTACGAAATCGCCGATGCCGTGCTCTATACCAACTACTTCCTGCGCGGTCTGGCCGCTTTCAATCCTAATCCGCAAATTCGCGAGGCCCAAATCGCCGCCTCCGACGCCAATCAGGACGGCACCACCCTCACCGTCGGTGACTTAGTCTATCTGCTCCGCGTTGTCGTCGGCGATGCGCTGCCGTTCCCGAAACTGTCGCCCTTTGCCAATAGTGCCTCGATCACTCTTGATGGCGGCTTACTGTCAACAACGTCTTCCGTCGAGATCGGTGCACTCCTCGCTACTTTCAAAGTCAACGGTGACTACATTGTCAGTAACAACACCGAAATGACAGTCGTCTCCGCGGAGGACAACGGACTCATTAAAGTCCTCGTCTATTCCGGACTCGACGACCTCTCCAAGCGCCTGCCGGCCGGACGCAATGATGTTTTCTCAATCACCGGTGATGTCGAAGTGTTAAGCGTCGAGATTTCCGACTACAACGGAAACATGTTAGCAACAACCCTCGGCAAGAACATTCTGCCGACCGAGTTCAAATTGTCGCAGAATTCGCCCAATCCCTTCAATCCGGTGACCAAGATCGGCCTCGATCTGCCAGTGGCTTCCGACTGGACCCTCGACATCTTTAATGTCTCCGGTCAGCTAGTGAAAAGCTACACCGGCCGCAATCAGGGCCACACCGACATCGAATGGAACGCAACCGACCAGCCCAGCGGCGTCTATTTCTACAAAGCCCGCGCCGGCTCTTGGACCGAATCAAGAAAAATGCTCCTGCTCAAGTAGCCGACGGAGCATATATCATCTTATTATCGTAGAGGCGCATGTTCAAGATCCCGCCTTTGCCCTGTGGTGCCCCACCCGAAGGGATGTGGAAAAGTTTACTTGCGTCATCCCGACAAAATGGGAGGGGCGCGGAGCTGATTTAATTGGTCGCCCACAGCTTGTCAAGTTCCCGCTTACGGGGCAGTCAGAGTAGATCAGAGCCCTGCGCTCCTGACATCTGCGCCCCCACGTCACCCCCCAAACCAAAAACGGCAGATCCTTCCAGACCTGCCGTCTTCACCTATAAAAATGGAGCAGAGCGGGATCGAACCGCTGACCTGTACGTTGCGAACGTACCGCTCTCCCAACTGAGCTACTGCCCCGAATAATCAAACTTGCCCGGCAACGATCGCCGGCCAACTTGCTTCAGCCTTCTAAAATATACACTTAGACCGTTTCGTCAAGCCGATAATTTCACCGGCCAAAACCCCAATGAAAAAGGGCATGCTCGCGCATGCCCTTTCAAATCCCATCAAGAAATCAACTATTTCTTCTTGGCGCCGCCCTTAAGCTTCGCCAGTGTCTCGCCCTTAAGCTGCGAACGGAACTGTATCTGCAACTTCGACCAGAACGGGTACATGCTGCAGTGATCAGCCTTGTCGCAGTCGCAACCGCGGTCGCCGCGAACGCACAAATTCAATCCCAGCGGCCCATCCATCGCTTCAATAACATCCAGAACGCTGACCTGCGTCGGTGTCTTCGCCAGTTGATATCCGCCATGCACGCCCTGATACGACTTCAAAATCTGCGCACGCGTAAGTTCCTTCAGAATCTTCGCCAGAAAGTCGCGAGGAATACTCTCGGTTTCAGCGATGACGTTGATCGAGTTGCGTTTTTCGTTGGGCTGACGCGCAATGTGCAACACCGCTCTTAGCGCGTAGTCGGCTTTCCGTGAAATCTTCATTGTTCTGGTTACTCCTCTGCGCGCCACGCTCCATTGCGCAGTGCCGCGTTACTATGTTGTGTCCAAGCTAAATCTCTGTCGCAATTCTCGACCGCCGCCTCAACAAAACCAAAAGCGGTCTATATTTACTGATACATACGAAAAGAAATATAGTTTGTGCCAAAAGTAAATGGATTTTTTAGTAAATTTATCCATTATCGCGAAAATATGTCTTGACGTCGACCATGTGCCCAAATCTAAGGCCCGAATATCCCCCCAAGAACCTGTTGCATCTTTGCGCTCAGCATGTTAATTGCAGGGCAATTAATGAGGAGTTAGCATTTTGCGCATCGCCTTGGGACAGCTTAATCCGACCGTCGGCGCCTTCGCCGATAACCTCGGCAAGATAACCGCCTGCGTCGAATCCGCCCACGCCAAGGGCTGCGATCTGATCATGTTTCCCGAGTTAAGCCTCTGCGGCTATCCGCCCGAAGATCTCCTGCTCAACCGCAGTTTCGTCGACGCCAATCAATCGTATCTCAAGAAACTCATCTCGCGCGTCGGCAATATCACCGTCATCTGCGGATTCGCCGGTTCCCGTGGAAGCGAGGTCCACAATGCCGCCGCCGTAATTCAAAACCGCCGCTTAATGATGACCTATAACAAGGTAGCGCTCCCTAACTACGGTGTCTTCGATGAAAAACGCTACTTTCAGCCCGGAACCGAAATGCCGCTGTTGCGCCTGCGCCACACCCTGATCGGTATCAACATCTGCGAAGACATCTGGCTCTGTCCCGGCATCACCGAACAACAGGCCGCCTTCGGTGCTCGCGTGATCCTCAATATCTCCGCCTCACCGTACCATATGCACAAGGCCCAGGAACGCATCGAAATGCTGCGCGACCGCGCCCTGCGCAACAACAGCCACGTCTTCTATGTCAACATGGTCGGCGGCCAGGATGAACTGATCTTCGACGGCGCCTCGCTCGCCATCGATCCCAAAGGCAAGGTCATTGCCCGCGCCGAACAGTTCAAGGAACAGCTTCTGATCGTTGACTTCCCGGAAGCGCGCACGGCCAACAACCTGGCTTTCGAACTGATCAGACACGCTGGAACCAATCCCGATCGGCAATTTCCGATCATCTTTTCCGAGTTGACCAACACCAAGAAGAAATCAAGCGCTCGCAAAGCTTCTAATAAAGTGGCCCGCCTGCTGCCGCTCGAAGAGGAGGTCTTCCAGGGTCTGGTGCTGGCCACCCGCGACTATGTTCTCAAAAACGGCTTTCAACGTGCCGTCATCGGTATGTCCGGCGGCATCGATTCTGCCCTTACCTCCGCCGTTGCCGTCGAAGCCCTCGGCAAAGACAATGTCCACCTGATCTTCATGCCGTCGCGATTTACGTCTGAACTCTCCCATCGCGCCGCTCTGAAACAGGCGCGACTCCTCGGCGTGAAAATGAGCGATCTCCCGATCGTCGACCTCTTCGAAGACTACGCCGAGCTGATGAACCCCGTGCTCGGCGATTGCACCACCGGTCTCCCCGGTGAGAATCTACAGGCGCGAATCCGCGGCAACCTGCTGATGGCCTACTCCAACAAGTTCGGCGCACTCGTGCTCAACACCAGCAACAAGTCCGAAGCCGCTGTCGGCTACACCACGCTCTACGGCGATATGGTCGGGGGGTTTGCGGTCCTCGAGGATATTCCCAAAACTCTGGTCTACAAGATATCCAAACATCTCAACCGCTCACGTAAGAGGGAAGTCGTCGCCCGCGAAATCATCAAGCGCCCGCCGACCGCCGAGCTCAAAGATAATCAGCTCGACACTGACTCGCTTCCTCCTTATGAAATCCTCGATGAAATCCTGCGCCTCTACGTGGAACTCGATACCGACGAACAGGAAATCATCGCCGCCGGTTTTGATCAAGCCGTCGTCCGTCGCATTATCCGTATGGTCGCCGCCGCCGAATACAAGCGCCGCCAATCTGCTCCGGGAGCCCGCATCACGCCGCGGTCCTTTGGCAAAGACCGTCGCTGGCCGATTACCAACAAGTTCTAAGTTGACAAGATCAACGACCATCCTCTATGTTCAACCCACACCGGATTTTGAAAATAAGTCACTTAACTCGTGCTCATTTGCTGAATAATCGACAACCATCACTCATGGAGGAATACCAGTGTTAAAGGAATTCAAAGAATTTGCGATGCGCGGCAATGTCGTCGATATGGCCGTCGGTATCGTCATCGGCGCCGCCTTCGGCAAGATTGTCTCGTCACTCGTCGGTGACGTCATTATGCCGCCGATCGGGGTGCTGCTCGGCGGTGTCGACTTCACCAGTCTCGCCTTCACCGTTAAGGATGCCGTCGGTGAAGCGCCCGCGGTTGTCGTCTCCTACGGCAAATTCATCCAGACCGTCATCGACTTCCTTATTGTTGCATTTGCAATCTTCATGGTCGTCAAGGGAATGAACAGCCTGAAAAAGAAGAAAGAAGAGGCCCCCGCCGCACCGCCGGCACCGACAAAGGACCAGGTGCTCCTTGCCGAGATTCGTGACGCCTTAACAAAACGCTAGACTTAGCTCGGCTCCAGTTCCCCGAATAACACAATCGGAGACTTGCTGCAAAGCAAGCCTCCGATTTCTTGTTCTAAGTCTTCAAAAATAACTTCTCAACAAAGCTCGACGGCTTCTACCGGACCTTTGCCTGACTTGTTAGCGCGCCAATTCAGCGTCGTACCAAATGTCAAGCCCGGTCACTCAATAATCGCTACAGCGCAATCGTAGTCACATTCGCACCTTTGTTCCACCGCCGGCGTCATTTGCGACCATCTGCTGAAGTCGATTTGCGAGCTTAAACAGGTACCTCTGGTGCCGATCAACAGCGTTTCGATGGTTCATATCCCCCGTTCCTTGAAAATTACCCCCGCTAAAGGGAGTGTTGAAAAAGCCCATTCCCCATAAGTCATTCCCGCGAAAGGGACTGTTGAAAAAGCCCCTGATACTGTCATCCTGAGCGTAGCGAAGGATCCGCTCCCTCTGTTATTAAACAACTTACAGATTCTTCGCCTGCGTAGCGGCTCAGAATGACGGAGTTCGAGCTTTTCAACAGTCCCGAAAGCGGCTGCCGAAGGCGTCCAGCTTAGCCTGTCAGTGATTTTCGCAATGATTCTCAAACCGGAGGATTTTTCAACACTCCCTAAAGCCCCAGAAATCAACCTAACCGTCCATCCTGAAAATATACTTTCAAACTCGGTTTCCTCATACGGCGACCCTTAAGTAGCTACAAAACAACAACTTAAAGCTAATAGCCTCGATATATGACATATTGTAGACAAAAATGATACAGAGTCTAAGTTAGACACACGAACCACCTGCAGATTCAGGTGTTTATTAGACAGAAGTTAGTCAGTATTGAATTTGAAATAATAGCATTTTAACAAGACATCAAGTCTAAGGAGAAACACAATGAGAACAATCGACGTCATCGCAGCCGCCCTTCTCGTAATCGGCGGACTCAACTGGGGACTTGTCGGCCTGCTCAATTTCGACCTGGTCGCCACTCTGCTCGGCGAAGGCACGGTTCTGGCCAAGGCCATCTATGTGGTCGTCGGCATCGCCGCCCTCTATCAGGCCGCGAGCTTCAAGTCAATTCAGCGCCGCTGGGGCGTTCTGGCCCGCAGCTACTAAGCACATTTACAGATTAGTATTTTGGCAATAGTAACAGGATAACAGGAGAAACAAAACATGAACAAGAAAATCACCACAGTCGCAGCCGTAATCGCGCTGCTCTTCACCGGAATCGGAAACCTCAACGCTGGTAGCTACGGCAAAGACGCCGCTACCGCACAGAAAACTGGAGATAAGAAAATGGAAGTCAAAACCACCCAGAAGCCGATGGACATCGTCGAAACCGCCGTCGCCGCCGGTTCATTCAATACCCTCGTCGCCGCCGTCAAGGCTGCCGGACTCGTCGAAACCCTCAAGAGCGCCGGTCCGTTCACGGTCTTTGCGCCGACAGATGAAGCTTTCGCCAAACTGCCGAAAGGCACCGTCGAAGCCCTGCTTGCCGACAAGGCCAAGCTGACTGCAATTCTCACCTATCACGTCGTCCCCGGCAAGGTCATGGCCGCTGATGTTGTCAAGCTGACCGAAGCCAAGACTGTGAATGGTCAGATGGCGAAGGTCACTGCCGGCAAAGATGGCGTGATGATCGACGGCGCCAAGGTTATCAAGACCGACATCGTGACATCCAATGGTGTCATCCATGTCATCGACTCCGTCATCCTTCCGAAGGAAGACGCAAAGAAGTAACGTTGCTTGGATAGGGCACTGCGCAATTTCCGACTCCTGTGACACGTTCCGCGCAGTGTCCTTCCATACAATGAAGAAGCACTTGGAGAACAGAGAGTACCGTTGTGTCCATCACTCCTGTTACCCGCCCGGATGAGCGGGAGAGAAACCTCTCGCTCATCTTAAGAGAGAATCGGACACGTGACAGAGCAATAATGAAAACAACGGCAATGAATAGAACACAGCTGGAGGATAACATGAGACAATTCAGCAACAAAACTACTTGCGGTGACGATGATCTTGTTCACCGCTGCAATCGCCCAGGCCGCCGATGCGCGACTTCAGGTGATCCACAACGCCGCCGACCCGGCCGCTTCAGTCGTCGACATCTACGTCAACGGCTCGCTTTATGAAGATGACTTCGCGTTCCGCGAAGCCACCGAGTTCCGCACCGTTCCCGCCGGCGTTCAATTGAACATCGGTGTCGCCCCGGGAAATTCCACTTCCGCCAATGACGCCATCGCCACCATTCCGGTGACACTCGCGGCAGGGAAGACCTATGTCGCCATTGCGAACGGCGTCTTGGACCCGACAGCCTTCGCTGCCAATCCGAGTGCGCGTCCGATCGGCTTCAATCTCTATGCCCGCGATGGCATTCGCGAGAAGTCGAATTGGAACTCGACCGTCGATCTGATCGCCTTCCATGGCGCTACTGATGCCCCGACCGTAGATGTCCGTATTCGCGGCAACAGTATTCTTGCCGCTTTTCGATAATATCAGCTACGGTGGTTTCTCAAACTACCGGTCGCTCTTCGATAGAAAATACACGCTCGATATCACGCCCGGAAATGACAAGAACACCGTCGTCGCTTCCTTCGAAGCCGACCTCAACGGTCTGGCCGGTGGCGCCGCAGTCGTCTTCGCCTCCGGCTTCCTGAACCCGTCCGCAAACGGCAACGGCCCGGCCTTCGGATTGTTTGCCGCCTTGCCGAACGGCGCTGTCGCCGCCTTGCCGGCGATCACCCAGACTGCCCGTCTCCAGGTCATTCACAACGCCGCCGATCCTGGCGCCGCAGTCGTCGATATCTATGTTAACGGCGGTCTCTACGAGAACGACTTCGCCTTCCGCGAAGCCACCGAATTCCGCACAGTTCCCGCCGGAGTCCAGCTCAATATCGGAGTGGCCCCGGGTAACAGCACCTCCGCCAACGATGTCATCGCCACCATTCCGGTGACCCTGGCCGCCAACAAAACCTACGTCGCGTTCGCCAACGGCGTGCTCGATCCGTCGGCTTTCGCCGCCAATCCTGACGCCCGCCCGATCGGCTTCACGCTGTTCGCGAAAGATAACATCCGCGAACGCTCAAGCTGGTTCTATCGCGTCGATGTCATCGGCTTCCACGGCGCCTCCGACGCACCGACCGTCGATATCATCGCCCGCGGCTGGCCCTTTGGTCCGATCGTGAATGATGCCGGTTACGGTGATTTCTCCGGCTACACTTCGCTGGCACCCAAGAAATACATGCTTGATGTCACTCCCGGCAACAACAACAGCGCCATCGTCGCTACCTTTGAAGCCGATCTCACCAGCCTAAATGGCGGATCCGCCGTCGTCTTTGCCTCCGGTTTCCTTAATCCGGCTGCCAACGGCAACGGTCCGGCCTTTGGCCTCTTCGCTGCGCTTCCGAACGGTACCGTCGTGACCCTTCCGGCCGTGACCCCGACCGCCCGTCTGCAGGTCATTCATAACGCCGCCGATCCGGCCGCTTCCGTGGTCGACATCTACGTCAACGGTTCTCTTTATGAAGACAACTTCGCCTTCCGCGAAGCCACCGAATTCCGCAGCGTGCCGGCCGGCGTCCAGCTCAATATCGGCGTCGCCCCGGGCAACAGCACTTCCGCCAATGATGCTATCGCGACCATTCCGGTCACGCTCGAAGATGGCCGCACCTACGTCGCCATCGCCAATGGCGTCCTTAATCCGGGCGGATTCGCCGCTAATCCTGACGGCGCCAACACCGGCTTTAATCTCTTTGCCGTCGACGGCATCCGCGAACAGTCCGGCACCAAGTTCGGCGTCAGCGCCGTTGTCTTCCACGGCTCGACCGATGCTCCGACCGTCGATATTTACGCCCGCGTCGGCAGTGGATGGAACTGGCGAGTAGTGAACGACGCCTCCTATGGCGACTTCACCGACAACAAATTCCTCTTCGCCAAGAACTACACCCTTACCGTGACCCCCGGCAACAGCACCGCCGTGGTCGCTTCCTTCAATGCCAACCTCACCGGTCTCGGTGGCGGTGCGGCTGTCGTCTTTGCTTCCGGCTTCCTGAATCCGGGGGCCAATGGCAACGGACCGGCATTCGGAATCTTTGCCGCACTTCCCAACGGTACCGTGGTCGCCTTCCCGGCCTCCGCTCCGAGCCCGCTGGTCGAGATCGAAGCCGACGAAGAGTCCGCCCTTGCCGCTGAACTCAATCGCTCAACTTCGATTCTGCCGGAGTCGTTCGAATTGAGCCAGAACTATCCCAATCCGTTCAATCCGACCACCACGATCTCCTTCGCCTTGCCGAAGGCCTCGCAGGTCTCGTTGACGGTCTTCAATATTCTTGGCCAGGAAGTTGCCCGCCTTGTCGATGGCCCGATGGCGGCAGGAACGCATCAGGTCACCTTTGATGCCTCCAGCGTTGCTTCAGGCATCTACTTCTACAGAATTCAGACCGATGGCTTCTCTGAACAGAAGAAAATGGTCTTGATGAAGTAATCGCGCACCTGCGCCCCCCTCGCAACCAAGCGCCGGCAGGATTCAATCCCGCCGGCGCTTTTCAATTGCGCTCTTTCAATCAGTGAACTCTGGTGGGCTAACCCTCACGGTTATTGATAACTTCCGTCATTCCGGCGCAAGGGACTGTTGAAAAAGCCCATCCCCCTAAAGCGACTATTTGTTTGGTTCTTCTGAACTCGTCGTAAGTCATTCCCGCGAAAGGGATTGTTGAAAAACCGTCCGACACTGTCATCCTGAGCGCAGCGAAGGATCTGTTCGTGTTTGTAATACATCTTCACCTCAGCGGTCAATGCAATGATTAACAGACGTCCCTGCCCCGCCTGCGGTTGAGCCACGCGGCTCTGTGAGTTGTTCCTACCTGTTTCGCCCACAGCTTGTCGAAGATCCCGCTTGCGGGGCTGTGGGATTATTGCACCACACAAAAAAACCGGCGGACACTTCCATCCGCCGGTCGCTAATCTGATTTGGAGGGCGCCTACTTCTTCTTCGCCATCTCCTTCTTCAACTTCGCCATTTCTTCGCGAAGTTCCTTCATTTCCTTGTCCTTCGCTTGAAGCTGCACATACAGCTCCTTGATCGCTGCCAGCGCGATACCCGAAGGATCAATCGTCGAAATCGACTTGTCGTCGGCGCCAACGCCGAAGGTCTTCTTGAAATCCTGCGCCGTCGGTCCGATGTGCTGGGCATCGTCGTCGCCCTTGTAGTTCCATTTGGTGATTTCCAGATCCGAAATCTTCTCGAGAATTTCTTCGCCGTCAACTTTCTCGAAATTCTCCTTCGAATTCTTATCCGACGCATTCACCCAGTTCGTGCCGTCGCAATACGCACCGCCGGCGACATCGATCTTGTGCGTCGGATCAACGCCTATTCCAACGTCCCGAGGCAAAGTAACCGTTGCCGTCAGAACCCATGCTCTACCATTCTCAATGCAGAGCCATTGTTGATGATTAATGGCTTCCTTTGATCACACCGCCTTTGCGGACTTTCATCTGAATGGACGCACTGTCCGTCGCCATCAGCATTGTGGCAGTAGTGTCATCGGTGCCTCCAATTGACGCGGATCGTCCGATTGCATCCGCGCCCGTGCCTTTGGTCTTGATCGCCACACCGCAGGTCGTCGGCGTCACGCTCTGCGAAATCTCGCTCTCCGGTACCGTGTCGCCATCATCGTCAATCGACATTGATCCGGAAACTTCGAAAGGAGTCGTACCCGTTTGGGAGGACACCACTCGATTCGGATCCGCGCCCGTGCCCTTGGTCTTTATCGCCACCCCGCAGGTCGTCGGCGTCACGCTCTGCGAAATCTCGCTCTCCGGTACCGTGTCGCCATCATCGTCAATCGACATCGATCCGGAAACTTCGAAAGGAGTCGTACCCGTCTGGGAGGACACCACTCGATTCGGTCCGCACCCGTGCCCTTGGTCTTGATCGCCACTCCACACGTCGTCGGCGTCACGCTCTGCGAAATCTCGCTCTCGGGGACGCCATCGCCATCGTCGTCAACGGTACATTCATGACGAACCAATGCACCGGCAAAGGGGATCGAAGAAATCGCAGAGCACGCAGCCGTCTTGTTGGCATCAGCTCCCGTTCCCTTGGTCTTGATCGCCACCGAAGAGGTTGTCGGAGTGACAATCATCGAAGCATCGTTGTCGTCGACTCCATCGTCGTCGCTATCGCAGGACATGCGACTGGACGCACTCATGGATCCCGACCCGGTCGCCGACTTCACGCTGATAATACCCCGACCCTCGGCAATCCCGTCGCCGTCGTCGTCAAGGTCCAGATAATGAACGGCCGAAGAGTCGTCACAGGTACTGCCGATGGTGCGGTTTTTTTCCGCTCCGGTTCCCTTGACCTTGATCGCCACGCCACAGGTGGTTGGAGTCACGCCTTGTGAAATCTCGCCTTCGGGCACACCATCGCCATCAGAATCGGCATCGAGAACAGCACTTGCACCGGGAGTCAATCCGTTCAAACTCGTTTGCATTACGACACGACTCTTTTCAGCCCCTGTGCCCTTAGTGTTGATCGCCACACCCGAAGTCGTTGGCGTGACCAATTGCGAAATGCGATTTTCACCCATGTGAATCTTGTGGAGCATTATCCGGCTGCCGGAAGCATCTCCTTGATCATATACCGTGCTGTCCGGAGTAATTCTCAGTGCTATTTGCGCGCCGGGTTCGATCGATTGTGATACTGCTCGCTTCGACCAGACTGTCCGCAGCCCGTATCCCGATCCGCTTGGTGTCAGAGCATCGCTTGACTATTACTCGTCCCGGCGCTGTTTGAATATCGCCACTCACACGGCTTGTCGCCACCGAATAAGGCGAAGACACCAGCGGCGTGCGCGGCGATATCGGCGGCTGCCCGGCAATTTGTACCTGTAAATAGCGAGTTGCACCACCGCCACCGCCGCCGCTTCCGGCAAGGATATCGGCCGTCAACGGCACCGTGCTTCCCAGTTCAACCGAAAACAACCCGCCGGTCACGACCACGCCGACATGATCTTCCAGCCACAGTTGCGTCCCGCCCACCGGGGCATCATGAATCGAATAAATGATCGTGAACGTTCCGCTAATCGGCTGGTCGCCGGCGTCCAGAAGCCGCCCCTGATGCGACAGCACCAGCGGAACCGCGTTGGCATAGCCAACGAAAATCGAGAACAGGAGCGTCAGCAGGAAAGCCCGTGAGAAAACAGAACGAAACATACGTTTCTCCTTCATATGAGGTAGAGTCTCTTACTTCAGAATTGGTTCTTAGTGCGTGTACTTAACTTGCTTATCAGATATATACTCGATTGGTCGATTTTATCCAATATAATCTTAACCAGATTGTAACAAATTCTACCATGACAGTAGCAGATTCGAATAGATGAGTATCGTTGTTTTGTATGCGGCGCCAATTCACTGCCATCATCTCCATCACAATGTCAGGCAATTTAGCTAAGGCGCAAAATTTCAACTAGTTAGCTTTCTTTCACAAAGATATGCCTGATTTAGTCTTGAATTAATAGAGCAAATTATCGAAAAAGAACTTGACAAACTGAAGCCCTTTCTTTAATTACGAACCAAATAAGGGACGTTTGGTCTTGATTTACTTGTGAAGTAAATCACAACCGTCAGGAACTTTGGAGGGTATCCGTTTGAATCTCGACAGCTTCGCGCCCGTTGGAATTTTCCTGACATTAGGTGTGGTCTTCGTGTTGGTCACCTTGGCCATCGCCAAACTGATCCGCCCCCATCGCCCTTCGGACGCCAAACTCGCCAGCTACGAATGCGGCGAACAGCCAATTGGGACCGCCTGGATTCAATATAACCCCCGATTCTACATATTCGCGCTCCTTTTTGTCATCTTTGACGTCGAAGTAATCTTCCTCTTTCCGTGGGCTGTCGCCTATCAGTCCCTGGGCTTGTTTGCCTTGGTTGAGATGCTGATCTTTATCGGCATCCTGATTATCGGCTTGGCCTGGGCATGGAAGAAGGGAGTCCTCAAGTGGGCATAATTTCAAAACTCCCGGTTTACATGGAAAATATGCCCGGCGGCAGCATTGTCACAACTTCCTTGGAAAAGGTGCTCAACGAGTCGCGGGCCTCATCCCTCTGGTACTTGCTTTTCGGCACCGCCTGTTGTGCCATTGAGATGATGTGCGCCGGCGCTTCGCGTTATGACTTTGACCGCTTTGGCATGTTCTTCCGCGCTTCGCCGCGCCAGGCTGACCTGATGTTCGTCGCCGGCACCATTACCCACAAGATGGCGCCGCGGGTCAAGCTTCTTTACGAGCAAATGGCCGAGCCGCGTTACGTCATCGCCATGGGCGGCTGCGCCTGCTCCGGCGGCCCCTTCTATTACGACACTTATGCTGTGCTGAAAGGTGTCGATCAGATCATCCCGGTCGATGTGTTTCTTCCCGGATGTCCGCCCAGACCCGAATCGCTGATGGAAGCCTGTATCAAGGTTCAGCAGAAGGTCAAGAAGGAAAAACTGCAGGATTGGAGCAGCGACCGCCGTGGCTGATCACGACACGATTGCAAAACTCCTGACCGACAAATTTCCCGGCAAGGTCAGTGCGTTGGAACTACTGCCGGCGCAGACCGCCGTGTTCGTCGAAGCCACATCCGTTGTCGAGTTCTTCACTTTTCTGGTCGAGAACGCGGATCTGAAGATGAATTATCTCTCCACCATCACCGGGATCGACCGCACCGACTTCATCGAAATCGTATACTTTGTCTCGTCTCTCGAGCACAAACATATGTTGACCGTCAAGACCAAAGTCGACCGCATCGGCGGTAAGATAGATTCAATACAGCACATCATTCCCGCCGCCAACTGGTTCGAGCGGGAAGTCTGGGAATTGTATGGCGTCGACTTCGTGAATCATCCGGACCTAAGGCGTTTCCTCCTGCCGGATGATTGGGATCAAGGCAATCCGATGCTGCGTGATTGGGATGGTAGGGATTTTATCAGGATGCCGGAAGTGCAATGAACGAAGCGACGCCATCGCAATATAGCGAAGAGTTTGAGGTCAACATGGGACCGCAGCACCCGTCTACCCACGGTGTGCTCAGACTCATGCTCCGGATGAACGGCGAGAACATCGTCCGGGCAATCCCTTACATCGGCTACCTCCATCGCGCCATCGAAAAAATCTGCGAGAATCGCACCTATGCCCAGTGCATACCGTTGCTCGACCGTTTCGAATATGTAACCTCGATGGCTTCCGAGGAAGTCTTCGTCCTGGCAACCGAGCGTCTGGCCGCCGTCGAAGTGCCCGAGCGGGCCGAATATCTTGCGCGTCATCATGCTCGAATTTAACCGCATTGCCTCGCACCTGATCTTTCTCGGCACATTCTCGCTCGATTTGGGCGCGATTACGCCGTTCCTGTACTGTCTGCGCGAGCGCGAACAAATCATGGATCTGTTCGAAATGACCTCGCGGCCAGCGCCTGACCTACAATTACATCCGAGTCGGCGGTGTCGCCTATGATATCCCCGAAGACTTCCTGCCGCTGGCGCGCAAATTCGTCGATACCTTCCAGCATCGCATCGACGACTACGAAGCGATCCTGACGCAAAACCCGATCTTCCTGGCTCGCACCAAAAATGTCGGCATCATCTCCAAAGACATCGCTGTCAGCTATGCCGCCTCCGGCCCGGTGCTCCGTGCTTCCGGTGTCAAATGGGATTTGCGTCGCGACGACCCGTACTCAATCTATGATCGCTTCAAGTTTGACATACCCACCGGTACCGTCGGCGACACCTGGGATCGATACATGGTCCGCGTACAGGAAATGCGGCAGTCCAACGAGATCGTTCGCCAGGCACTCGACCAGCTTCCGCAGGGCGAATACAAAACCAAAATGAAAGCTGTTTTCAAACCGCCGGTCGGCGAGTGCTACGCCCGAATCGAAAATGCCCGCGGTGAAATGGGCTGTCACATCGTGTCTGACGGCAGTACCAAACCCTACCGCGTAAAATTGCGCGGCGGTTCTTTCTGCCACACCCAGCTTATTCCGGCAATCGCTCCCGGTATGATGATTGCCGACCTGGTAGCCACTTTTGCTTCACTGGACGTGATTCTGCCGGAGGTGGATAGATAGTCATGGAATTGACGCCGCTCTTTCAGTGGATTGACACGCAACTGATTTCCTTGGTTGAGTGGCTCGGCTTGCCCGTCTGGTTCGCCGAATTGCTCGAAATGGTGCTCGCCGCTGTCGCCGTTCTGCTGATGGCGTTCTTGATCGTGCTGTTCCTGGTCTGGTGGGAACGGAAACTCTCCGGCCATTTCCAACAGCGTTTCGGACCGATGCGTACCGGCTGGCACGGCTGGCTGCAGACCATCGCCGACGGCCTCAAGCTCTTGCAGAAAGAAGATATCATTCCCACGAACGTCGACCGCAAAGTGTCTTCTTCTGGGCGCCCGTGGTTTGCTTCGCTTCTTCCTTTGCCGCTTTCGCCGTGATTCCGTGGGGCGAGGGTGTTGATCGCCGACCGACCTCAATATCGGCATTCTCTATATCCTCTCGATCACCACCTTCGTCGTCATCTCGCTTGCTGATGGCCGGCTGGGGTTCGAACAACAAGTACGCGCTGTTGGGCGGGATGCGCTCGGCCGCCCAGGTTGTCAGCTACGAAGTCCCGCTGACGCTGTCGATCCTGGGCGTCATCTTGTTGACCAGTCGTTGTCGATGGTTGCCATCGTCGAAGTCGCAGGAGGCACGGTCATTTAACTGGTTCATCTTCCGACAGCCGCTCGGCGATTCGCTTCATACTATCTGATCGCCGCCACCGCCGAGACCAACCGCACGCCGTTTGATATTCCCGAAGCCGAACAGGAGCTGGTGGCCGGATTCAACATCGAGTACTCCGGCATGAAATTCGCCATGTTCTTCCTGGCCGAATTCGTAAATATGTTCACTCGTCTCCGCCATCGCCACGACGCTGTTCCTCGGCGGCTGGCACGGACCGTTCCTGCCTTCGTGGCTCTGGTTTATTGCTCAAAACGACTTTTCGTGGTATTTGTCATCATGCTGGTTCAGGTGGACCTATCCGCGCCTGCGCGTCGACCAGCTGATGGAATTTTGCTGGAAGTTCCTGGTGCCGCTCGCGTTCGCTAAACCTGATTATCTCCGGATTCTTGTTTAGAGGATAGGGAAGAACGATGCCGACCGCATATAAGCTAAATCCGATTTCGGGAATCAAGAACTTGCTCATCGGCTTGTGGGTGACCCTACGGCATCTTTTCAGCAAATCGATCACCCTGCAGTATCCGACCGAACGCTGGGACAATGCCCGAACGCTCGCGCGGCGTCGTCGTGCTCTCTCCGACAAAGAAACCGGCGACCTCAACTGCACCGCCTGCATGCTCTGTGCCAAGGCCTGCCCGACCGGCAGCGATCCGCATCGAACGCCATCGCGGCGACGACAAGACGCTGGAAACTCGATTTATTCTCGATCGACAACACAATTTGCTGTTATCTGCGGTCTCTGCGAGGAAGCCTGCAACTTCGCTGCGATCAAGCTGACGCCCAAGTATGAATTCTCCTCCTATGACAAGGCGAGCCTGACCTACGATGTGCATCGTCTGCAGGAGTTGGGTCGCGATGTCGACTATGTCCCGACTGCCAAAAAAGCCGCGCCAAAACCTGTCGCGGCAGCTCCAGTGGGCGATGCTGCAGCCTCGGTTGCGCCTCCAGCTCCGCCCGCAGAGTCGGTGCCTGCAGTCGCACCGGTGCCTGCAAAGCCTGTCGAACCCAAGGGAGAGGGCGAATAGTCATGGACTACGGAATCGCACCATACCTGTTCTATCTGTTTGCTTTCATGATCGTCGTGTCCGGCATCCTGGTCGTGACGCTGCGCGACATCTTCCATTGTGCGCTGATGCTGATCATCTGCATGTTCTCGGTTGCCGGCGATTTATGTCTTGCTCGGGGCCGATTTCATCGCCGCCGTACAGGTGCTGATTTACGTTGGCGCAGTATCCGTCCTGATGATCTTTGCCATTATGTTGACTGCACGCGTCTCCGGCATCGGAATTAAACAGCAGAATGAACAGGTCCCGCTGGCGCCTGCTGGCGATGCTGGCTTTCATGGGCATTACCGTTTTCGGACTCGGCAAAACCATCTGGAACGTCAAGACGAGCCGCCCCTGCCGGAAGATAACGTGATGTCGATCGGCAAGCTCTTGATGACCGTTTATGTCGTGCCGTTTGAAATTGTCTCGATGGTGCTGCTGGCGGCCTTGATCGGCGCGATCGTCATTGCGAGGAGAGACTAGGCGACTGATGCAAATCGGACTTGGCCATTACCTGACTTTGGCGGCGATACTCTTCGGCATCGGCCTGTTCGGCGTGATCACCCGCCGCAACGCCATCGGTATCCTGATGTCGCTTGAACTGATGTTCAATGCCGCCAACATCAATTTTGTGGCGTTCAACCGCTTCATCACGCCGACCGACTTTACCGGACAGCTGTTCGCGATCTTCATCGATCGTGGTTGCGGCCGCCGAGGCTACCGTCGGACTGGCGATCGTGCTGCTGATCTATCGCAACTGGCGCGATATCTTTGTGGACAACATCAACCTGATGAAATGGTAGAGCCGATGACGCGAACTTAGCCTGGATCATACCGCTTGCTGCCGCTGCTGTCATTCCTGATGATCGTCTTCTTCACTGCGCGGAACCGCAAACTGTCGCCTCGGCTATTTCCATCTCGGCGCTCATCGCCACCTGGCTTTGTCTATGCCGTGCTTTCTGAGACTGATCGCCGCAGCTACGGCGACAAGTACGACGTTCGAACTGCGATTATATCCTGGGCGGCGTTCCCGACGCTCAATCTCGAGATCGGCATCTTGATCGATTCGCTCACCGCGATCATGCTGGTCGTGGTGACGACGTGTCGATGCTGCGTGCAGATCTATTCGCTCGGCTACATGCACGGCGATCCGCGCTTCAGCCGCTTCTACGCCTATCTGTCGCTGTTCACTTTCTCGATGCTCGGTCTGGTGCTGGCCAACAACTTCTTCATGATCTTCATCTTCTGGGAGCTGGTCGGTCTGACTTCATACCTGTTGATCGGCTTCTGGTTCGAGAAGAAGTCCGCCGCCGACGCCGGCAAGAAAGCGTTCATCACCACCCGCATCGGCGACTTGGGTTTCATCGTCGGCCTGATGCTTGATCGGCGCCTATGCCGGGACATTCAACTATCAGGAAGTCTTCGAGCAGGTCGCGGGCGGCGCCATTCCGCCGGCATCCTGACCTTCGCCGCGGATCGGCGTCTTCTGCGGCGCGGTCGGCAAGTCGGCGCAGTTCCCGCTGCATGTCTGGCTGCCCGATGCGATGGAAGGCCCCACGCCGGTTTCGGCGTTGATCCATGCCGCCACGATGGTTGCCGCCGGTGTTTATCTCGTCGCGCGCTCGATGGCCTGTTTGCAGCATCGCGCCGATGCCGCAATGGTGGTCGCGATGATCGGCATGATCACTTCGTTCCTGGCGGCATCAATCGCTCTGGTGCAAAATGATATCAAGCGCATTCTCGCCTATTCGACCGTCAGCCAGCTCGGCTACATGATCATGGCGCTCGGACTGTCGGTACGATACGCCATGGTCATCACTCGCCGGTACACGCTGCACCTGATGACCCACGCCTTCTTCAAAGGCCTGCTTGTTCCTTGGCGCCGGGTCGGTCATTCACGCCGTGCACACGCAAGACATTCAGGACATGGGCGGACTGCGCAAGCAAGATGCAGATCACCTACTGGACGTTTGCTGATCGCCTCGCTGTCGATCGCCGGCATCTTCCCGCTGTCCGGATTCTGGTCGAAGGATGAAATCGTCGCCACCACGCTCGGTCACCCGGTCTTCATGGTGTTCACGCTGCTGATCGCGTTCATGACCGCATTCTATATGTTCCGGTCTGTTTCCTGACCTTCTTCGGCGAACCGCGCGATCATCACGCCTATGACCATGCGCATGAATCGCCGAGCACCATGACCAGGCCACTGATCGTTGCTGGGCGTGCTGTCGGTCTGTGCCGGTTGGGTGGCGATGCCGTGGCTCTCACACGGTTATTCATCGTTTGTTATCTTCATGAGCCGCACCACGCCGAAGCCCATATCTGCATCATGCTGGTTTCGACGCTGGTGGCGGTTTCCGGTATCGGGCTTGCCTATCTGATGTATTTCAAGAGTCAATCTCGCCGCAGGCGCTGGGAGCCAGGTTCAAGCCGCTCTACACGCTGCTGTACAACAAGTGGTATTTCGATGAAATCTATGATACCGTCATTATCAAGCCGACACTGGCATTTACGAATGTGTTGTGGACGTTTGACAACGGCGTCATTGATTGGATTGTTAACGCCTTTGGCAGATTTACGATCTGGCTGTCGGTGATCAAGCAGTGGATTGACGTACACATCGTCGATGGCGCGGTCAATGGCCTCGGCTTACCATCTGGGCGACCGGTGCCTTGCTGCGTCAGTTCCAAACCGGCAAAGTGCAGTTGTATGGATTCTTTATCATATTCGGCATCGTGCTGATGCTCATAGTGACTCGAGTTGTATAGTCTGCTTCAGGCAGGAGTATAAATATGGACTTTCCGATTTTAAGTGTCATGATCTTCACCCCGCTCATCGGCATGGTGATGGTCATGCTGCTGAACAAGGAGAAGACCGAACTGATCAAGTACACCTCGGTGGCGGTCAGCATCATACCGCTGATCTTGTCGGTGATGTTGTGGTTTAGCTACGACTCCTCGACATCGGTGATGCAATTTACCGAGCGCTATGAGTGGATTCCGTCACTCTCGATTCAGTATTTCCTCGGTGTTGACGGCCTGTCGGTACCGATGCTGTTCCTGACGGCGCTGCTGTCGACAATTTCACTGATCGTGTCGTTCCACATCACCAACCGCGTCAAGGAATACTTCGCGTTCTTCCTGCTGCTTGAGGCTGGCATGCTGGGCGTGTTCGCCGCACTTGACTTCTTCCTGTTCTACATCTTCTGGGAAGTGATGTTGGTGCCGATGTATTTCCTCATCGGAATCTGGGGCGGTCCGCGCAAGGAATACGCCGCCATCAAGTTCTTCCTGTATACGCTGTTCGGCTCGATCTTCATGCTGGTCGGAATTCTGATCCTGTACCTGAATTCCTCACCGCACACGCTCGATATGGTAGAACTGATCGCTCAGGGCTCGGCCTTTGCACACTCGCTGCAGATACTGGTCTGGGTGTTCTTCTTCCTCGCGTTCGCCATCAAGGTCCCGATCTTCCCGTTCCATACATGGTTGCCGGATGCTCACGTCGAGGCGCCAACGGCTGTCTCGATCATCCTTGCCGGTGTATTGCTGAAGATGGGAACGTACGGATTCCTGCGGATCAGCTACCCGATGTTGCCTCATGGGACACAGTATTTTGCCTATCCTTTCGCGATTCTCGGAGTCATCGGGATTATCTATGGCGCGCTCGTGTCGATGGCGCAAAAAGATCTCAAGAAGCTTGTCGCTTACTCTTCCGTTTCACACATGGGCTACTGTGTGTTGGGTATGGCGGTGTTCTTTATCAACTCAAATGGGCAGCCTCACACCACCGGATTGGCCGGCTGCATCTTCCAGATGTTCAGCCACGGCTTGATCACCGGCGCATTGTTCTTGCTGGTCGGCGTGTTGTATGATCGCGCCCACACCCGCGAGATCGCCGCTTTCGGCGGTCTGGGTGCCAAACTCCCGCTGTATACGGCTTTGATGACGGTCTTTGCCATGGCGTCATTGGGACTGCCGGGCATGTCGGGTTTTGTCGCTGAATTTATGGTGTTTGTCGGAGCGTTTGCCTCACCAACCTACCAGATCATGACCGGAATTGCCGTGATCGGCGTCGTGCTGACGGCGGCTTATATTTTGCGGATGGTCCAGAAGATGTTCCTGGGCGAGTTCAACGTGAAATGGGCCGGCCTGACCGAGATCAATGGACGTGAGATTCTCGCGGTTGCGCCGCTGTTGATCCTGACCATCGCACTCGGCGTATATCCCAAGCCGCTGGTGACAATGATCTCGGCCACTTTGGAAAATATCGTATTTATGGTGTCGAGGTAGCCAATGGCTGATCTACGGTTGATGCTGCCGGAGTTGATTCTCTTTGCCTGGGCAATGATGATGCTGATGTATGGCGTCATCCGCAAAAGCGTCGGCGGCAACACCATGATCTATCTGGCGATGCTGGGCGTCGTCGTGACCGGGCTTTAGCATCCCGATGACCGGTTACGGCATTGCCTTCGGCGGAACGTTTTTCGTCGATAAGGTCTCCGTCTTTTTCAAGATGATTTTCCTCGGCGCCGCGTTCTTTGCCGCCGCCTCATCGTCTTCGCTGATGGAGAAACTCAAAAGCGACCATGGCGAATACTTTACCCTGATTCTGCTTTCGACCATCGGCATGATGTTTCTCATCTCGACTAATGAACTGATTACGCTCTACGTGGCGCTTGAACTGACGACGATTCCGCTGTTCGTACTGGCAGCGTACCGCAAGGACAGCCTCCAGTCCTCCGAGGCCGGCCTCAAGTACCTGATTCTCGGCGCGGTGTCGTCGGCCATTTTGTTGTATGGCATTTCGATGATCTATGGCTTGACTGGTACGACTTTCATCAATCTTGCCTTCGGGCGCCTGCTTGAGCAGTCACTCGGAATGCTGACTTTAACCCAGGAAGTCAACATGGCCTTCATCATCGCCATGATCATGCTGATCGCCGGATTCGGTTTCAAGCTCGCTCTGGTTCCGTTCCACATGTGGGCACCGGACGTATACGAGGGAGCCCCCACGCCGGTGACTTCTTTCTTGTCGGTGGCTTCGAAGGGAGCCGGCGTTGCCGCCTTCGCCCGGCTATTCTACTCCGCACTGCCGTCCTTCGGCGAGTTCTATTGGGGAATCATGGTTGCCACACTGGCGGCAGCGGCAATGATCATCGGTAACATCACCGCAGTCCTGCAGTCCAATGTCAAACGCATGTTGGCTTACTCTTCAATTGCACACGCCGGATACTTGTTGATCGGATTTGTGGCATTGCCCAGCACCGCCAATGATACGCCGTATGGACCAGCCTCGATCATGTTCTACATGCTGGCCTACCTGTTCGCAAACATGGGCGCCTTTGCTTGTGCGATTGCTTTCGAGAAAAACTTTGGTTCGTATGAGATCAAGGACTATCAGGGACTCGCGAAGGAGTCGCCGGCGCTTGCGCTGACCTTCACGATGTTCCTGCTGTCGCTGGCCGGGATACCGCCGATGGTCGGGTTTTTTGCCAAGTACTACATCTTCCTTGCCGGCTGGCCGAATTACTCCTGGCTGGTTATTGTCGGCATCCTGACGTCGGTGATCTCGTTGTACTATTATGCCAATATCGTGAAACAGATGTATTTTAACCGCACCGAGACCATTCTTGCCAGGGCACGCTTCGACAGCCCGCTGGTGATTACACTGGTTCTCACTGTGGCCGGCACGATCCTGTTCGGGATATTCCCCGAATCCGTGATCAAATTCGCCAACAACGCTTTTGATGCGTTCCCCTTTTAGGGTTGACTTCGCTCCCGCTTTTGCGTAGACTCCCAATCGCCGATAAGGCGTATTTTTTATGAGCCCCGAAGGTAGTATAAGCAAAATATTCAAGAAATATATCATCTCCGGTGTATTGGTAATTGTCCCGCTGATAATTACCTATGTCGTGCTCCGCTTCCTGCTTAGCTCGGTCGATGGCATCCTCTCTCCATTGCTGATTCGATATCTCGGATACGATATCCCCGGTTTGGGCATCGCGATTGTGGCGGTGCTGATCATTCTCACCGGAGTCTTGACACACGGCGTGATTGGGCGTCAGGTCGTTGCCTTGTGGGATGCCCTGCTCGGCCGCGTCCCATTTGTGCGCACGGTATATCTGGCATCGAAACAGCTTCTCCAGTCGATCACGAATCCGAAAGAAAGCATGTTCCAGCGCGTGGTCATCATTCCATACCCGCGCACCGGAATGTATGTATTTGCATTCGCGAGCAATGAGGTTAATATTGACACGGTGCCGGGAAATGATAGTTTCGTTGCAGTATTCGTACCGTCGACGCCGACGCCGTTTACGGGATTCACATACCTTGTGAAGAAAGAGGAAGTTTATCCGACCACTATTAGTGTGGAAGACGCGGTCAAGTTCATGGTATCGGGTGGAATTGTCGCCCCTGAATGGCTTATCAAGCGCCCGGAGGGAGGAGGGCTCGTCCCTTGAAGCTGTCCAAACTCCTCTCGGATGACCTGGTGCTGGCCGATATGCCGGCGACGACAAAGAAGGAAGCGATCGCCTTCCTGATCGAGCGGATCAGCCAGCAATTTCCCCTGCTGGACTGCGAGAAAATTGCCGCCGCAGTTGATGAGCGCGAGCGCATCGAGAATACTTCCTATGGACACGGCTTTGCCTTCCCACACGCCCGCACCGATGAGGTACAGCGCATGTACATCGCGGTCGGCATCAGCAAGCGCGGCCTGACCGACAAAACCCCGGATGGGGTTCCGCTGCGGGCCGTCTGTTTAATGTTGACACCCTCTAATATTTCCCAACTTTATCTGCAGACATTGTCGGCCTTCGCGCGGCTGGCGCGTAACGGTAACCATCTCAAGAAGATGCTTGAAGCCCGGACGCCGGCGGAGGTCATTGACGTCATTACTAACTCGGGAGTGAAAGTGGATCGAGATCTGCTGGTTCGCGATATCATGGTGGAAAAGGTAATCAGTGTCACCCGCGATACGACACTCAAGGAAGTCGCCAATCTTCTCTACAAGCACCGCGTCGGCGCCATGCCGGTGGTGGACGAAGCGGGAAGCGTTATCGGGCAGATTTCCAACCGCGACCTGATTCGCGCGGCACTGCCGGACTACAAGTCGCTGATCAACAATCTGTCGATGGCGCCCGACATCATGCCGTTCGACGACTTGCTTAAAGCCGCCGAAAGGAAGACTGTCGGCGGAATCATGAATCCCGAGTTGGCCACCACGAGCGAAGACACGCCGGTTGTCGAACTGGCGGCGATGATGATTTTCAAGAATCTCCGCATGGTGCCCGTGGCACGCGACGGCAAGCTGGTCGGCGTCGTTGTTATCTCTGATATTGTCTCCAAAATCATCCGCGGTTAACGCCAAACCGGCAGAGGCTGTTCCATAAGTTGAGTTTGAGTTGGGTCGCCCACAGCTTGCTGTGGGACTGCTGCAACTCGACCGCAACATATTGTAGTCGGCAATCGCTGAATTGAACTTCTGGGACAGCCTCGGCACAAATCCCGTTCGCTAAACCGTTCATTTCGTCTTGCGCTTCGCCGACTGATTTACGATACTTCCAAACCTTATGACACAGTTTTGGCTTTGGGCCGGTTTCATAGCTTTTGTGCTGGCGATGCTCGTCATCGATCTGGGCATTTTCAATCGCAAGAGCCATGTCATCAAGATGAAAGAAGCGCTGATCTGGTGTACGATCTGGATCTCGCTGGCGGTGCTGTTTTGCATCGGGGTCTACATCTACAAGGGGCATCAGGCCGGTTTGGAGTTTTTGACCGGTTATCTGATTGAACTTTCACTTAGTCTCGACAATCTTTTCGTCTTCCTGCTGATTTTTTCCTATTTCCGCGTGGCGCCGACATTACAACACAAGGTGCTGTACTGGGGCATCCTTGGGCGCCCTGATAATGCGTGCCGGAATGATCGCCGGCGGCATTGCCTTGATTACAAAATTCCATTGGATCATCTATGTCTTCGGTGCTTTTCTCGTCTTTACCGGCATCAAGATGCTGACCTCGGGCAATACCGAAATTCATCCCGACAAAAATCCGGTAATTCGGCTGGCGCGCAAGCTGTTTCCGGTTACGCCGCAGTATCACGGCGACCACTTCTTTGCCCGCATCGACGGCCGGTTGTTTGCGACACCGATGTTCCTGGTGTTGTTGATGATCGAGACCACCGACCTGGTATTTGCGGTCGATTCGATTCCGGCCATTCTGGCGATTACGCAGGACACGTTTATCGTCTACACCTCCAACGTGTTTGCGATTCTCGGTCTGCGGTCGTTTTATTTCGCGCTGGCGGGAATGTTCTACAAGTTCCGTTTCCTCAAGGTTGGTCTTTCGATAGTACTCGCCTATGTCGGCGTCAAGATGCTGATCGCGGACTTCTTCAAGATTCCCACGTTTGTTTCACTCGGTGTGATCGTTGTAACGATTGGCACATCGATCTTGGTTTCGTTCCTGATTCCGGTCAAACCAGAAGAGGTCGGCACCCCGATCGATCCCAAGTCTCCGGATTCGCTGTAGGATTCAGACTCGGCGATTCCCATTACGATATCTGCTGATTCCCCTGCACACTTGCATAATTAGTCGTTGCCTGAATAGTCGATAATGTTGTTTCTTGTTAAGCACAAGACTTTGGCATAGCTGCGTCGCTTGGTCTTCGGTAGACGCAGATATGAATAGAGGCTAGATGAAAGACAGTGCACCGGATGCGGGTCGATACATGGGCGCTATTGCGATAGCCTGCATTGCTGTTGTTGTGGTGGCGATCTTCTATGGCTATCGGAGCATGCAGCAGGATGACAGCTATATATTCTATTCCTATGCGAAGAACATAGCAAATGGCGACGGATACGTTTTCAACATTGGGGAGCGGGTCAATGCGACGACCTCTCCGCTTTACACTCTCCTGCTGGCACTTTTCTATAAGGTCTTCGGCTTTCTCCCTTTTGTGACACTGCCGCTAATCGGCCGACTAATCGGAAGCGTCAGCCTGTTTTCCCTCTGTTACTTCCTGACTGTCTGCTTCCGGGAAAGAGACGAATCATTTTTTGGTTACCTAATCCCGTTGGTGCTGCTAGCCAACCCGCTTCTGACTAACGCCTTGGGCCTGGAGTTATTTTTGTCAATGGCGCTTGGAACAGGAGCAGTGGCTTATTATGTGCGGGAGAGATTTGCCGTGTCTGCTCTGCTGTGTTCTTTGGCTGTATTGGCGCGTCCCGACATGGTCATAGTGGCGTTCCTGGTCTTGCTCTATTACATAATTCGCTACCGCCGTCTGCCCGGGGTAGTTCCCTCGGTCTTGTTCGTCCTGCCGATCGGGATATGGTTGGTCTTCAGTTGGTTCTATTTCGGGAATCTTGCGCCTTCCACTTTGGCGGCAAAACTGGTGCAAACTGAGGCTGAACTCTGGGGCGGCCAATATGCCCTCCTCGAAGGCCTGTTCTCTGCCTACAATTGGTACATCGGAACGGTGACTCGTGACATTGTGCCTGTACTCTTGTCCCTCCTGATATTGATCGGCGTAGGCGTGGCGGCAGGGTTGATCACAATGGGCGCTAAGTTACGCGAATGGACCATTTTCAAACATCCGGGTCTGCAAATCCTGCTCCTCTGGGGTCTGCTGCACTATGCGATCTACGGCTTGGTCTTGAAAGCGCCGGCCTATTCGTGGTATTACACGCCGCTGGCTCCGGCCATTGCGCTGTTAATGACCCTTCCGCTTTTGGGGCTTCAGCGGCTGACTGAGCAGTCGACTTCCATAGCGAAGAAAGTTGTTCCATCCACCCTTTTGTTGGCATTCTGCGCGGTTTGTTTGTTGCTCCCGATCACTTCCTCCGGACGGAGCACGAGCTGGGAATATGAAACACACAAACAGGCGGCGTTGTGGCTTAATGAACATGCCGAGGACGGGGCGAGCGTCGGCACGGGGGACATTGATATTCTGCGGTTCTTCTATGAAAAGGGCCCGGTGATCGATGCGTTAGGATTGGTGACACCAGCCGTGGTTACGCACATACGAGAGCACGACTTTAGCTGGTACATCCGCGAATACAAGCCGGACTTTCTGATCTTTCGGCATGCCTCGCAATCCGAATTCGAGAGTGTCGTGGATGAAGACTGGTTCAATCAGCAGTACGAGCTGCAGACCGTGATCGGCGATCCGGGCGAAGCCGTGGGAATCTACGGGAGGATTGTTCACCCCAGCCAGAACCGGGAGCCAGCATCTTAAAGCACAGACCCGCAATGGCGTGATCCTTAACCATGCGCCCCTATGCGCACTCTGCTAGATTCCGGCGTCCGCCGAATGAGGCACCGAACGCTTGCGCCCCTGAGAGACCTGTCAGAACAGAAAGAAATACCCGCCAGGCGTGGACGACTGGCGGGCACTTGAATTAAGCTGGCGCTTGGCTGCCGCTTTCGCGGGAATGACGACTGAGTAGTGTACTACGCGCCCTGGCGATCACTTACGCGACGGTGATCTCTTCGCAGAGGTAGACGTCCTGAATTGCATTGAGCAATTCGACGCCTTCCTTCATCGGGCGCTGGAACGCCTTACGTCCCGAGATCAAGCCCATGCCACCGGCGCGTTTGTTGATCACGGCCGTCTTGACGGCATCAGCCAAGTCGTTCTTGCCCGAAGCGCCGCCGGAATTGATCAGTCCCGCGCGACCCATATAGCAGTTGGCGACCTGATAACGCACCCAGTCAATCGGGTTGTCGGTGGTCAGCGTGTCGTAGACTTTCTTGCTCCATTTGGAGTAGGGCTTGCCGGCCGCTTTTTCGACCGCGGCGAACCCGCCGTTGTTCTCCGACATCTTTTGCTTGATGATGTCCGCCTGAATCGTCACGCCGAGATGATTCGCCTGCGACGACAAGTCGGCGGAGACATGGTAATCGATGTCGCCAACTTTGAAGGCCGAGTTGCGGGTGTAGCACCAGAGCACGGTGGCCAGGCCGAGTTCGTGCGCCATCGCGAACGCCTGGGCAACTTCGACGATCTGGCGGCGCGACTCCGGCGAACCGAAGTAGATGGTCGCGCCAACGGCGGCGGCGCCCATGTTCCAGGCTTCCTTAATTGTGCCGAACATCACCTGATCGAAGGCGTTGGGATAGGTGAGGAATTCGTTGTGATTGATTTTGACGATGAACGGAATCTTGTGGGCATACTTGCGCGACATGATTCCGAGTACACCATAGGTCGAAGCGACGGCGTTGCAGCCGCCTTCGATGGCGAGTTCGATGATCTTCTCGGGATCGAAGTAATCCGGGTTCGGCGCGAATGAGGCGCCGGCCGAGTGTTCGATGCCCTGATCGACAGGGAGGATCGACATAAAACCGGTGCCGGAAAGGCGGCCATGGGACAACATCCAGCTCAAATTGCGAATGACATTGTTGTTGCGATCGGAGAGGGAAAGGACGCGATCGACAAAATCGGGGCCGGGAAGATGGACGCGATTCTTGGGGATGCCTTTGCATTTGTGCGTGAGCAAGGTCTTGGCGTCGGGGCCAAGTAACGATTCGATTTGTTTTAGATTCAGCGGCATGAGTTACCTCCATGTATTCGAAAGATCAAGATCAACCGAACATAACCGTCGCCAAGAGCGGCGTTATCTGCCTATGCCCATAATTTATCGGCTAATTGCAGCATAAGCTGTCAAAAAATAACGAAAGCAGCAGGGCGCTCCAAGATTAAATCGTATCAGGAATTGCGCTCGATGACAACGATAGCGGTTGCTAACGTCGTCGTGTGGCTCATTGAAAGGTGAAAATCGAAACCAGTGATTCCGGCCACCGAAAGACTGGGAACGCCGTCTCCGGACTGGCTGATGACGATATCCTGCCAGCGGACGATCCGGATGCCGACCTGCGATAGGGCTTTGAAGGCGGCCTCTTTGGCAGCGAAGCGGACGGCGAAGGAGGGGAAGGGATTGAGTTGCGAAACAGAAGTCGATCTCGGCCTCGAGAAGACGCGCTGCAGGAAGGCATCGCCGTGGCGCTGATGGGCAAGTTTCATGCGGTCGATGTCGAGCAGGTCGATGCCGATGCCGGCGATGCACGGTGGAAGGTTCGGGATCATGTCTTACATATATAATGGTTATGGATTGCGGGCAAGGGGAAGTTTGGTGATGAGGTTTGCCCGTAGTCTAGCCCCTCGTGGGCGACTCTTGGTAGCGCCGCCCACGAGGGGCTAGGCTACGCTTCTTGGAAGGTGTCGATGCAGCAACGAGTTGTGGTAACGTGAGAGACAGTTACAAATTGCATGCCTGCTTGAACTATAATCGATTTTCAATAGAAAAGGGTATTGTGCAAATCGAGAATGCGCGTATATTCTGTCAGGTGTTAGAGAGGGGTTTATTTGAAAAATCTCTAACAACTCAATTATGAAGGTCGCCCCCAATTATGGTTGCGCGTCCTGCCGTGACCTCTCCCCTCAAGGATGAGTAGCGGGAGCAAAAAACTGTGGTGGCTTTAAAAGTCCTTTACCGTAACTGGATGAGGAGTTTTTTCAAATCTAAGGCCGATTTAACCCGGCCGCCCCTCTGACACCTATTTAGTCGCCGGTTGCCTGGCCGAGGCGAAGTGGCTGTAGAAGCCGATCTCATTTAGCGGTTGCTGTATTCCCAGAGTAATCTTCTCAATATCAAATCCTACTATATTCGCTTTGGCGCTCACCAGTTGAATAAATACCGCAATGAGTTGCGCGGCAGCGACTACTGCTGAAGAATCCATAGTCTTTTCGGCTCCCCTAATGACAATGATTCCGCCGTTGGCATCGACGGAGAAATGCTTGAGTACCGGAAAATTATCGAGCAGTTGGTTCTTTGCCATGCGCAGGACCTCGGCGATTTCGAAGCGGGAGATCTGTCCCTGAAAATGTCCGAGTGCGAGATTTATGGCGCGCGCGATTGCGCCGACGTGTTCGGGAGTGAAATTGGCATTGCGGTGATTCGTGACGCCCGCGGGTTTGCGCAGCGTGGATTCCAGGACCGACAGCGATGATTTGAGAACGAGATTGAGAGTAGTGGTATTCAGGTCGGGTTTAGCCAGGATCAGCAGAGCGAACGAATCGCCGTTGTGCAGCCACAGCCAGCCTTTGTTGAACTTGGCCTTGACCTCCTTGCCGCGAGTGTAGTGTTGGCAGAACTGCACCAGTCGCGCGCACATCGCATCGCCTTCATTGGCGGAAAGGCGGGCAGGGAGGAGTTTGTGGAACATGTTGGCGTGTTTCTCCCATAATAGTACCCCCGAGACGCCCATAACGCCGCGAATGGTCTCCATGATCTTATTCATGCTGCCCTCGCAATCTTCCATAGAGCTTCGAGAACTTCCCGTTTGCGCACCTTGGTATCGATCAGAGCCGCGAGAAAGCCGCCTTGGTAGGGAAGCAAAAGGAGATCGTGGGAGCCGAGATTAAGTATACAATCCTCGCAGTCCCCGAGGTTAGTTGTGCGAGCGATGTCGAAGAGCACGTTGGTCAAATTGCCGACCATTTCAGCGATCAGTTCGGCCTCTTTGGTGACTTTCTGCATCGAGACGAGCTTGCCCTCGGCTGTGAGGATGAAAGCGCTTTGGATTGCGCTGATGCCCTTGATCTTCTCGAGAATTTCCGGAGAATTCATCTGTTTGGACTTCTCGTTAGACGAACCGGAGTGGGTCACGAGAGTGGCGGCGTGCTCGTGGACGAGCGCGGTGACTTCGTTGTGCTGTTTGTTGATAATCTCTTCGACCGTGCGCATCTCCTCGATCGAGTCGATCGACTTGCCCCAGGCTTTTTGAATCTTATGGATGACCTGTCCGGAGATACTAACCGCGGTTGCCACGCGCGGTTCGGGATACTTTGAGAACTCCGTCTGGATCTCGATCTTCTTGTCGCCATGATTGACAGCCGAGAGGCGTCCGTTAGGTATGAAACTACCCATAAACAACCTCATCGCGCTTCCGGTTCTGGAGGCGGCCAATCCGGTATGTTAGATACAGTACCACACTTAGAAGTATCGGCAGTTGGCGCAGGCTTTGCACAGCGGATGATGAGTTTTCCTGGCAGAATGTTTCAATTTAGCATGTGTTTAATTCTGAACTATTCTGGTTGGATCCGCGTATCTCAAAGTGTTCGGTCCAGGAGTTGGCTCGAGGTGTCACAGTGGGCGACAACCGGCCCGGCGCGGCAGGCTGCAGTTTAGCAAGTATGCCTGTGGAGGAAGCGCATGTGGCGAAGACAGGGATGTTCTCTCCAATCAAGACGGAGTAAGGGTGCAGGCGACACTGCACGGCCGGCAAATAAAAATAGATGACAATATCAATTTACGCGTATAGAGAATGTCGGAACTATTCGGACAGCAATCGATCTAATCAGTGAACTAAAATTCAGATTTTGCCGTTTTCGAGCGGAGTCGATGCAGATTGGAATCTGCTGTAATCCGCCGGACGGCTGGAGGAATCAGGAGAGTCAAAATGTTATGGACGAATCGGAACTCGTTTCCACGAACAGTCGGGTTAATCACGATCTTGATCGTGATACTGGCGACGGCATTGCAGGCAGGGCAATTACCGCCGATGGAGCAGCTGATCAAAGACGCACACGCCGCGCACGAAGGGTGCCTTGAGGCCAAGAATGCACATTTGCAGAGGGTCGTCTTCGATCCGACAAGTCTGCCGCGCGGCGGGTCGGCGGATCAGGAGAAGTACGATGTAACTTACTACAATCTGGATCTCATGTTTGATCGCACTAATGCCGTGCTGGTTGGGAATGTGGCGATGTCGGCCAATGTAACGTCACCGTTGGCAGTTTGCGAAATTGACTTATTCGGGATGTTGCAGGTTGATTCGGTGAAGGTGAATGGAGCATACGCCACATTCAATCGTGACTTCCTTGTTGTTAGAGTCGATTTGGGGCGGACCTATCAGGCGGGCGAGAAGTTCACTGTGCGGACTTTTTACCATGCCGCTGAAAACGATATCAACTGGTGGGGGCTTCACTACACAACATACGATAACAAGCCGATTATCGGAAATCTCTCTGAGCCGTTCTATGCCCGGTCGTGGTGGCCCTGCAAGGATCATCCGCACGACAAGGCGGATTCGCTGGATTTTGCGATAACTTATCCAGCCGAGTTATTCTGTGCATCCAACGGCACGATGATCAGTGATGTGAACAATCTTAACGGCTTCCGGACCACGCGGTGGGCGGTTCGTTATCCGATCTCAACTTATCTCGTGAGCGTCTCGATTGCGGAATTCGTGCACTGGCGCGACTGGGCACTGAAGACCGACACGGATTCGCTGCCGATCGACTACTGGGTCTATCCGGCACTGGTCGGCACGGCGCAGCAAACGTATCCGTACACGGTGATGGCGATGGACAGCTTGTCGCGCATTTTCGGCGTGTACCCATTTAAGAATGAGAAATATGCGATGTCGGGATTCATGTGGGGCGGCGCGATGGAGCATCAGACGAACACTTCGATGTCACCGGGGATGACCGGGAATGTAATGACCATCGTCCACGAGCTGGCGCACCAATGGTGGGGGGATATGATCACGACCCGCGACTGGCATCATATCTGGCTGAACGAGGGATTTGCGACCTATTCCGAAGCGTTGTTTCTGGAAACTGTGCTGGGTCGACAAGGTCTGGATGATTACATGGAATCGATCGAGTTCTTCAATAATGGCGCGGTCTATTGCTATGACACAACCCAGTCAGGGAACATTCTTGACCTGATCGTTTATCACAAGGGCGGGTGGGTGTTGCATATGCTCCGCGGCATTATCGGCGACGCGGCGTTTTTCAGCGGTCTGCGCGCTTACGGGGACTCGCCGCTCAAGTATGGAACGGCGGTGACGGAAGATTTTCAGGGCTATATGGAAGCCGCTTCCGGCATGGACCTTGAGTGGTTCTTTCACGAGTGGATATACGGGCACGGGAATCCCAATTATGAATATAGCTGGCAGTGCGTGCCGAACAATGGCGGCTACCGTTTGGATTTGATTATCAAGCAGATTCAAGAAAATGTCGGCGTCTTCCAAATGCCGATTCCGATGCGTTTTGTGACCACCGGCGGGGTAATCGAAGATACGCTGTGGAATGAGAAGAATTTTACTTTGTACCAGATCGATCTGGCTGATTCGGTGACCGGAATCGTTTTCGATCCGCAGAACATTGTGCTGGAGTCTTCGTCCACGGCGCCATTTGGTTTGAACATGGCATCGCGGGAACTGCCGAACGGCACCGAGGATGAACCATACTGGCAGGAGTTGAGTGCCGTGGGCGGAACACCGCCGTATAACTGGGCGTTTATGGGCGGAGATCTTCCGTTCGGACTGAACTTCACCGGCGGCGAACACGGCATTGTTTCGGGCGTGCCGACCTATGCCGCGACCTACTATTTCACGATTCGCGTGACCGATTCGGCGGTGCCGCCTGATACCGACATGGTTGCATTTGCGGCCACGATCGATGAGAAGATTGATTACGGCGACTGCAACCACGACGGCAGACTCAATATTGCTCGATGTTGTGTACCTGATCAACTATGTCTTTTCGGGCGGACCGGAGCCGATTCCGGCGGCCGCGGGCGATGCTAATTGCAGCGGTGCGGTGACGATATCGGACGCAGTGTATATTATCCAGTTCCTGTTCAATGACGGCCCAGCGCCGTGTTGAGGGGCAGAGATCGAAGAATGAGAGGGTCGGGAGCGCAGCGCTCCTGACCTTTTGAACTGTCCGATTGTTGACTTATGCAATTTCACTTCACACGTCCTTTCAATAAAAGGCGAACCCGGGTTCATAAACGCGAGGGCGTCTAACCTCATCAGCAGTCCGACGACCGGGCCGTCAAAGCGGGGGAGCCGATTTGACTGTGCAGGTGGGTATTGGTGGCCATGTCGTTTTGGATTGTTTCACCGCGAAGGCCTTCGCGAACACAGCAGACCAATACCAGACGCGCAACTGGGCAGCGCCCGTCGGAGGCCAATGAGAGCCTCTACTAATCGTGCGGGGAGATTAATATCTACAGGGGAGCTACAGGATTGGGGGTGTCGGGTGTACGTTTAGCCCCACCCTACGCTTCGCTCCGGGTGGGCTACCGGGTTAAATGCGATGTCGAAGCGGCCACGAGCGAAGTGTCAAAACCCCGCAAAGAGAGTTCCGTAATTGAGGGTGTGCAATAAGGAGTTTTGACCTACGAGCTACAGGAGTGGGGCCTTCACCTCCCGATCGAATCGGGATCCTCGATGTACCTATCACCCCTCAGGAGAGTGAAACGATTAGACGAGGATGGCAGACGCGCACGGAACTATCGACAAGGGCAGTCAGTCACACAAGAACTGGACGTTTGTGTTCCAGAAAATGATTCTATCCACGATTTCGGAAGCACGGCAATCGGACCGGTATCGATCACACCATCCTGAAAGCGACGATGTATAGGTCGAATCACAATCGGATCTTTGAACTCGGTACTGGTCGAGTGGGTAGGATCCGTCCCATTCGCAGTTCATAACAGTCGATCCAACTGTGAGCGTATCAAAGTAATCACGACTAGAATGAATTGAATTGGTGGAACAGTCGCGCCAAATGAATTGAAGGGGAGTCGATGTGCATTCGAGGGTCGAATCGTTGGCGGTTTGAAATATGATTTGGATAAGTTCTGAACCATCCTGCACGAACGTGCACTCGGGATGATCTGGTCCGTTATTGGCATCACTTAAGGCGGTAATCATGATCATCGCTTCACAAAGAGAGTCACAATGTTCGCCGTTCTCGAATGACCGATAGGTGAGGTATTCCCAATCACAGTCAGTCGGTTCGGATCCAAGATCCACTATCATCGGCGTCATGACTTGCGGATCATAGGTGAGCGATAACTGCAGGCTTCCAAAATCGATGTCGCCACTGACCTTAATAACGGACACTTCAGCGCGAGAACCGGGTAGCAAGAGCTGATCGGTCTGTACCAGGCGCAAGATAATTGGCTTGATTCCTGTTGCCTCCACGGAAAATTCATGTACGTCTTGCTCCTTGTGTTCCAGTAATACTCGCACGCGAAAGTCGTAAGTATTTCCGGAGTCGGCAGATTCGGGCGTGAATTCGAACGATCCCAGCTGATTAATTCCGAAGACTCCGGTGGGTAATTGACCGACCGCCCACACCTGCCAGACGTATGTGTTGGCGCTGTCGGCGTTGATCAACGAGAATTGGTGTCGAAATGTGTGTGTTGGCGGAACTTGATTGTGCCGGGGCGGCAGGGTGCCGATCTGCAGTTGCGGCGTGTGTTCTTCTTCAGTTGGATTTTCACTGCAGGAGCAGGCAAAATTGACCAATAACGCCAAGGCGATCAATGAAAAGTAACGCATGAGCTTTTCCCCCGTGGATTGAAAGTTATGATTACAAAGTACAAAAGCGGACAATAGTGTCAATGAGTAAATTGCGCCCTCACCCCTGACCCCTCTCCCAAAACTGGGAGAGGGGAAGAGCGGTCGTGGGGGGTCGGGTTGTGATAGTGGCAATCGGGCAGACGGGGACGGCGGACGCGCACGGAGCAGGGAGCAAATTCTTCGCCTGCGCAGCGGCTCAGGATGACAATAAAGAACCCACCCTGCGCTTCGCTTCGGGTGGACTACCGGGTACGAACTTTCGCAGGATATCAGTTATGAACACACCCCGTCTCGACCACCCTCATTCTTCGGGCGGTCGAGCCACCCCTCTCTAGAGGGGAATTGAAGGTGGTGCGCGGTTGAAAAGGATCCCACCTTGCGCTGCGCTCCGGGTGGGCTACCGGGTCGATCAGTGGCTCGGCAAAATCAAAACGGCAGGTGGAAGCACCTGCCGTCGGCAAATCAGAATTCTACTGATTAACTCACTAACACTTATTAAAGCCGCAGCTACGGCAGGTGACGCAACCGGAATCGTGCTCGAGGCGCGTGCCGCAATCGGGGCATGATTCGTGATATTGCTTGGCCTTGCCCTCGTCGACACCGGCGCCGAAGTGCTTCTTGAGCACCATGCTGATGGCATCGGGGATCGACTTGATCAAGTGGCCGTTTTGATAGAGCGGAGATTCGCCGCCAATTCCAGCCAACTGCTCGATGATTGCCGAAACCGGAACGCCGGAACGCAATGCCAAGGAAATGACGCGGCAGATGGCTTCGGTGTCGGCCATGGTTGACCAACCGGACTTGCCGATCTGGGCGAAGACTTCGAACGGCTTGCCGTTGTGGATATTGATCGTGATGTAGAGGTTGCCGTAACCGGTGCGGATGCGCTCGGTAATGCCGGTGAGGACATCGGGGCGATCCTGAATCTCTTTGGCTTCGGCGGATTCCGACGGCCGGAGTCGGAGCGGCGACCATGACCGGCTGGGCGATCTCGATTTTCGGCTCGTCTTTCTTCGCGGTCGGATCCTGTGTCTTGCCGGTGGAGAGCACCTGCTGAGGACGGGAGCCGTCGCGATAGATCGTGACGCCCTTGCAACCGAGTTCGTAGGCGTACCAGTAGGCGTCGAAGACATCCTGCTGGGTGGCGGAGTGATCCATATTGATCGTCTTGGAGACGGAAGAATCACAGCTCTTCTGGAAGACCGCCTGCATGCGAATGTGCTGGGTCGGGGTGACATCGGCGGAGGTGATGAACAGCTCGCGGACGTCGGCGGGGATTTCATCGAAGCCCTGGAGCGAATTGTCGTTGGCGATTTTTTCCATCAGTTCCTGCGAATAGAAGCCGCGTTTGTGAGCGATCTCTTCGAACAGCGGATTGACATCGACAAGCTTGGTGTTGTCCATGACATTGCGGACGAAGGAGACGGCATAATAGGGTTCGATACCGGAGGAACAGCCGGCGATGATTGAGATTGTGCCGGTCGGGGCGATAGTCGTGACGGTGGCGTTGCGCATGATGACGCCGTCTTTTTCGAAACGCGAATGCTCCCAATTCGGGAACTTGCCGCGCAGGCGCGCCAATTCGGAGGAATAGAAGTGGCCTTCGGAATTGATGAAGTCCATGACCTGTTCACCGAGTTCAAAGGCTTTTTCACTGTTATAGGGAACGCGCAGCTTAACCAGCATATCCGCCCAGCCCATCACGCCGAGTCCGATGCGGCGGTTGCGCTTGGTCTGCTCTTCGATTTCGGGAATCGGGTATTTGTTGGCGTCGATGATATTGTCAAGGAAGTGGACGCAGTCGCGCACAAGTCTTCTCAAGCGCTCCCAATCGACGCCGCGAGCCGGGTCAAGTTTGGGATTGTAATCGCGCGGGAGATCATCAACAGACCATCGTGCCGAGATTGATCGAACCGAGATTGCAGGAGTCATACGGCGGCAACGGCTGTTCGCCGCAGGGGTTGGTGGCTTCGATGACTTCGTAGCCGGGATTGGGGGAGAGGTCGTTCATCCGATCGATGTAGACAATGCCCGGTTCGCCGGTCTGCCAGGCGTGTTCGATGATGGTGTTGAAAACTTTCGGTCGCTGACTTGGTGACGATCTGACCGTTGATGGTATACGGTTCGCCGGTACGCGGATTGAGGAGCGCGTAGTCGCGGTTTTCCTTGACGGCGCGCATAAATTCATCAGTGATGGCGACGGAGATATTGAAATTGGTGATCTGGGTGAGATCATCTTTGCAGGAGACAAATTCCTCAATATCGGGATGGTCGACGCGCAAGATACCCATATTGGCGCCGCGGCGAGTTCCGCCCTGCTTCACCGCCTCGGTTGCGGCATTGAAGACTTTCATAAACGAAACCGGCCCCGAAGCCACACCGGAGGTGGAGGCGACCATTGAATTGCGGGGTCTAAGACGGGAGAAGGAGAAACCGGTACCGCCGCCGGATTTGTGGATCAAGGCTGCATGCTTGATGGTTTCGAAGATTTCTTCCATGGAATCGCCGACGGGGAGAACGAAGCATGCCGAGAGTTGTCCGAGGGGACGGCCGGCGTTCATAAGAGTGGGAGAGTTCGGCATATATTCGAGATCGGCGATCATTTGGTAGAAATTTTCGGCCGTTTCCTGCACTTGTTCGTCCGTGGCACCGTAGTTCTTGTCTGGCAGTGCAACTGCGTTTGCCACCCGACGGAAGAGCTGGTCGGGCGATTCGATAATAATTCCGTTGTCATCCTTGGCGAGATAGCGCCGTTCCAAAACCCGCAGAGCGTTTTCGGTCAGCGCTTTCTTCTGAAATCCTTGCATAGTTCCTCTCCCTCTAGAACACTTTAGTCCTATTCGTGTGATCGGCTGATCACTCGAGCCTCTTACATGTTTATGCCCCAACCGGTGGGTTGGAAATCACTTTTGAGATAACCTCGCACCCGGATAGTCCGTCGGAACGGCTTCGTGCGCGGGATCAGCAGATTATTCTTATGGGCAAAAAGTGTCAAACATAAAATTCAAAAAAACACAATATGTAGTGGTATCAAGGACTTAGTTGCCACAATATATACGTATTTGGCAATCTGTTCTCGAGCGTGAAACAGTCGACATTTCTAACCGATTGTGAAGAAATATCTTACAAAATCAAAATGGACTTGGAGTTCGCGTCGATTGCGATTCGACGTTGGCAATTACGAGTCCGGTTTAGCTGACCATGATTTTGATACTGTAAACATTGAGTGAAAGCGCTTTCAGGAAATTGCCTTGACAATTCGCCGTTTGGAGGACTAACTTATACACCACGAGGGAAAAGAGATTGAGCCAGGACGAAAAAGAGCAACGCGCGGCTATCTGCGAAATCGGTAAGCTAATGTATAGCAAGGGGTTAATTGCCGGAATGGAGGGCAACATCTCCTGTCGTCTGGCATCGGGCGAGATTTTGATTACTCCGGCTGGAGTCTGCAAGGGGCATCTCGAGCCGCAGCAACTGGCTACCATAAAGCTTGATGGGAAAAATGGTGCGAGCTCGACAGCGCCGTCCTCCGAGTACCGGATTCATCTCACTTCTTACCGAATGCGAAAAGAAATCAATGCCATCGTGCACGCGCATCCCAGTTACGCCACGGCGTTTGCAATTGCCGGTATGGAGATCGAAGGTGAGGTCCTGCCGGAGTTCGTGGCGACCTTTGGAGAGATACCGTTGGTACCCTTTGCCGAACCGGGTTCAGCGGATTTGGCGGAAACGTTCGGTTCTTATTTGAGTTCCAATCATACCTACCTGCTGGAACGGCACGGCCTGGTTTCGCTGGCGGAAGATCTTTGGAAAGCATTCTACCGCGTGGAGATGGCGGAACATTGCGCGAAGTCGCTTTATCTGGCCGAGCAGTTGTGGACCTTGCGCGACTTGAATGATCAGCAGGGCGATGAAGACTTCGACGAGCTTGATGCGGAAATCCAGAATATGCCGTATCCGCGCGAACGGCGACGGAGAGAAAATTGAGAATTTCCGGCCGGGTCGTGTTGTCATCGGCGGAGCGAGTTCAGCGTTTGCCGGCGCCGTTTTTGAGCGAACTGCGCGATCTGCAGTCGGCGTTGGGACGCCGGGGTCGTGACGTGGTCGATTTGGGGCGGTACTCTATCAAAGTGCCACTGGCGAGCGAAGCTGCCGCTTCGGCAATATCATCCGCGCAGATAAAAGACGTTTTTGCGGAATTTCTGCACAAAGAGCATGCGGTCGAAATCGACCCGTCGCGGGAGATGCTGATTCTGCCGGGGGCGCGTGTGGCGCTGTTGATCCTGGCAGCATATCTGGCCGACGAGGATACCGTGTTTCATCTTCCGGATCCCGGGTATGAAGCATACCGTGTTCCGGCATTGATGTTCGGTGCTAAGATCGCGACCTATCCGCTTTTCCAACGCACAGACTACCTGCCGAACCTGGAAACCCTGAAAGAACGGCCGGGGAAGACCTCGCGCGTAATAGTTGTCAACTCGCCGCACAACCCGACCGGTGCGGTCTGCGACGGCGCCTTTTATGAGCGTCTGCGCAAGACGGCAGCGACAGCCAATCTGCTGGTGGTAGCCGACTCGTCGTATGCGCTGTCGTCGGCGGGCAATTTTCGCCCGGCGCTATTCTGCGAGAATACCCGGCGGTTGCGGGTCGGGCTGGAGATATTCAGCTTCTCCACCGGACTTTGCGCGCCGGAGATCAAGTTAACGGCTTTGGTCGGAAAAAGAACATTGATTCAGCCGTTGGCGACTCTGGCAAAGTTGTTGAGTTTGGAACCCTCGCAGGCGACTATCAATTCGGCGGCGGGGTATTTTTCTTCCGCCAAGATTCTGGAAGAGCATTTCGGTCGCTGCCGTGAAGAGATCGGCAAGCGGACGGCGACATTGTTGACCGGCTCAAGAGCGAGGGTATTGAACATTATCCGGTTTGTCACGGCCGGTTTCGTCTGGATCAAACTGCGGCACAGGCGAGTTTCATTGAGTTTTGCACGATCGTTGCTGCGTCTGCGCGGAATTATGGTAGCGCCGGGATCGGCATTTGGCGAGCAAGGTGAGGGTTGGATCCGAGTCAGCGCCAATGTCGGTGGTGATACTCTTGCCAAGGCGATGGAAGTCATCGTCAGACACTATCAGCCGATCCGGTCGCAGATCAAAAGGATTCGCCATGAATGATGTGATTCGCCTTCAGAATATGATCTTCTACGGGTATCATGGCGTCAGTGCGGCCGAGAAGGAGACGGGGCGGCGATACGAAGTCGACTGCGAGCTGTTTCTCGATTTGGCGCAACCAGGAAGAAGCGACAAGCTCTCGGATACGGTCAATTATGCGGCGGTCTACCAGGCCGTGGAAGATATCATGAACCACAAGCGGTATTCGTTGATTGAGGCGATTGCCGAAGATATCGCGCAACAGATCCTGTCCGATGCGCGTATCGAACAGGTGGTCGTGCGGGTGCGAAAGATGATCCCGCCGATTCCGGGGAATTTGGATCACATCGAAGTTGAACTGAAAAGAACTCGAGGCTAAGTATTTCGATATATCTTTCCTGCGGTTCAAACCTGGGGGATCGCGCCGCTAATATTAGCGAAGCTTTGGCGCTGTTGACGGAGAACAAGGAGATCGAAATTCTCGGCTGTTCGGCGTTATATTCGACCTCGCCGGTGGATTTGCTCGAACAACCGGAGTTTTTGAACAATGTCATGGAGATTGGGACGCTTCTGACTGCCGAGGAGTTGTTGGAGAGAACCCGAGCGGTTGAGACGAGACTCAATACGATGAAGAAAATTCCGAAGGGTCCGCGCGTGATTGACATTGATATCCTGACATATCATCTTCAGAGAACAAAGTCCGAACATTTGCAGTTGCCGCATCCGTCGATTTGCCAGCGGCGATTTGTGCTGGTACCGCTGCTTGAAGTGGCTCCGGATGCGTATTGTGTTGCAGACCACAGGCCGTATCGCGATTGCCTGAAGGCCATAACCGACCAAACCCAACTGGTGGAACTATATCATGGATGATCGCTTTTCGCACCTTCACTATGTAGCCGTGGATGGTCCGATCGGGGTCGGCAAGACCACCTTCTGCAAGATCCTGGCTGATAGGATCGACGGGCATCTGGTATTAGAGGAAGCGGCGGAGAATCCTTTCCTGAAGGATTTCTACAAGGACCGCAAACGTTACGCGCTGCAGACCCAGTTCTATTTCCTCTTGTCGCGTTACCAGCAACAGCGGGAGCTGGTGGAATTCGATCTCTTCAAGAAGCGAATTGTCGCAGATTACACTTTTGAGAAGGATCTGCTGTTTGCCTCGGTGAATCTGACTGAAGAGGAATTGGCGTTGTACAAGCAGGTGGCGGAGCTTCTGAAGAAGACGCTGCCGAAGCCGGATCTGGTGGTATTTTTGACGGCGTCGATTGAAGTGCTGATACAGCGGATCAAGCGGCGCAATATTGCCTATGAGCGCAATTTTGATTTCGAATACCTGACGCATGTGAGCGAGGCGTACAATTATCATTTCTTCCACTATAACCGCACACCGTTGTTGGTGATCAAGACGGATCAATTGGATTTTGTCGAGAACTCGCATCATTTGGAAGAGATTTTCAACCAGATTGCGGAGATGCGGCAGGGGACACGGTATTTCACCCGCGGCGATCAATCGTTAGGAATTATAGATGACAAACGCGCGTTCGAGAATAACCGCCACTTCGTTCGGGGCGATGAAGAAGAAGGGCGAGAAGATCGTCTGGCTTACGGCTTACGACTATTACACCGCACGCGCGCTTGACCGTGCCGGTGTTGACGGGATACTGGTCGGCGATTCGGTGAATATGGTGCTGTACGGCAAGAGTGATACCTTGTCAGCGACGATGGATATGATGCTGCGCCATACCGAAGCGGTCAGCCGCGGTGCGCGCAATGCGCTGGTGATCGGCGACATGCCGTTTGGGTCGTATCAGTCAGTTCTGATGCCGAGGCTGTTGCCAATGCGTGCAGATTCTTGTCCGAAGCCGGAGCGGGCGGTGTGAAGCTCGAGGGCGGAATCGAGATGGCGGCGCGGATCAAGAAGATTACCGAGTGCGGAATCCCGGTTTTCGGGCATATCGGGTTGACGCCGCAGTCGATCAACAAATTCGGCGGCTACAAAGTGCAGGGGAAGACCGATGCCGGGAAAAACTATCTGCTGGAATCGGCACAAGCGCTGGAAGAAGCCGGTTGTTTCAGTATCGTCTTAGAGGCGATGAAGAATGACATCGCGCAGGAGATCAGCAAGGCGTTGACGATTCCGACGATCGGGATTGGTGCGGGGATCAACTGCGATGGGCAGATCATGGTGGTCAATGATATTCTGGGAATGAATGATGATTTTGTGCCGAAATTCGTGCGGCAATATATGAAACAAGGGGAGCTGATTCAGGAGACGGCGGCGAAGTTTGCTGCTGATGTGCGCGGGGGCAAGTATCCGTCGGAGTCGGAGAGTTACGGGTAGGGGGAGCAGCAAGCTCTCAATACATGGTAGTGCCAGTCTATATTCTGCTTGACATCGTACCAATTCGATAGTACATTTTCCGGGTAATCTCTCGTTTGGGGCCAAATGAAAACAATCCGTTTAGTCTGCAAAATCTTCGCCTTGCTCTTGGCCATGATGGGCACAAATGCATCCGCCAAAGGCGGTTATTCTTGGGATTCGGTTATGGTCAAGAATGTTCAGGTGTGGTATCCCGGCCCACCTGATAGTGGTAAAATCAAGGCCGAATTGTGGTGGCACCATCCGGATGTTCCCTATTCGGCCCCGTCTGGTTTCATTGGGGTGAGCCTTAAGTGGACTGAAGTTGGACTATCACTCGCTGCGATTCAGTTAAGCTGAGACTTCGCTTCGATGCTCGATTCCGTTCACTACTAGATTCGTGTTGATAACCACCTCGGATACATCGAACTTTGGATAGGCAAAAACCCTGACTATGCCTTTCATTTCCGACCAGGGCCAATATCATCTTGCGAATTTGTATTTCACTGTTCATGGTCACTCTGGTCATCTTTGCCACCGACTCGACCGATGCTCCATACTCTAGATAATCCACCAAGCTCAATGTCTTCTGGCTCGGCCGGCAATTCGCGACCGCCAATGTCATTGCTGCTCCTGGCGATTTCAATGGTGATGGGACTAGTCAACATTTCTGACTGCGTCTATGGCATCTCGTACGTCTTTGGCCCATTCGATGATCCGGTTCCATGCGGCGACGCAAATGGGAGTTGTTTCACGAACATCTCGGACATTGTCTACTCTGATCAACTATCTATTCTCTGGTGGACCGGAGCCAGAGGCGGGGTGTGCGTTCTGGCGATGAGGGTGCGATAAGCCCTCACCCTCCCCTCTCCCAGTGGGAGAGGGGAAGAAAAACGCGGCAGGCGTGGACGACTGCCGCGCACAAATATTACAGTTGGGCGATAGACGATCGCGCCTTTGGCGCGAGCGGGCGCGGGAACCGCGCCCCTACGAACGCAGAGCTGGACGCCTTCGGCAGCCGCTTTCGCGGGAACGACGGTCATTACGTTTCTTCCTCTCCCGGCAGGATGATGTAACATTGGGCGAGAAGGCGTGGACGACTGCCGCGAAGGAAGGAGTTCGACTGAAGTCGAACCCACAGAACGCGGAAAGAAATAGCGGCTCTGCTTCAGGCAGGGCCGCTATCAATTTCATGTCGGGTTCCACGCTTCGCTAGGAACCCGACCTACAGGCTGTTAGTCTTTGTTACGCAACGCGAACAGATCCTTCGCTGCGCTCAGGATGACAGTATCCGACGGTTTTTCAACGATCCCTCTATAGGCGAAATAACATTGCAGATGCAGTTGATGTTGTTGTCATCCTAGCCTCACGCCGGTAGGGAGAGGGTGAACACACCACTGTTCAAGAGCGGGAAATTGAATGCAGGTCTCGGAATGAGACCTGCATTTCTTGCTTAGGTGAGTACGACTACTTTTCCGGGTAGGCCTTGGCGCGATATTTTTCGTAGAGCTGTTTGTGTTTGTTGTTTAAGTCGACTTTGCGGCCACCGATGAAGGCGTGGACGACACGCTGGGTGATCGGGTCGAGGATGTCGCCATCAGAGACGACGATCGTGGCTTTCTTGCCGACTTCAAGCGAGCCAAGGTCTTTTTCTACTCCAAGGATTTCTGCTGACGACAAAGTGAGCGAACGCAGGGCGGTCTCGGGATCGAGACCGAAGGCGACTGCGTGCGCGGCCTGGAACGGCAACGATCGTGAAGCCCAGCTCGAATAGTTGTAGGAGAGACAGAACTTGACACCGGCTTCCTTGAGAAGCCGAGGAAGTTTGTACGGCGTGTCGTAGTCGTCATCGTCGCGCATCGGTTGAGCGTGGACACGGCCAAGGATAACCGGGATGTTGTGTTGTTTAAGCAAGGGAGCGACGCGGTACGACTCCGAGCCGCCGACAATAACGATGCGGATGTCCTGTTCAAGCGCGAACTTGACGGCTTCCTGAATCTGGCGCATGTCATTGGCATTGATGAAGACCGTCATCTGCTTATCGAAGACCGGCGCCATGGCTTCCCAACGCAGATCGGTTTGAGTCAGAGTGCCGGCTTTCTTGGCTTTGGCATAAGCGCGGGCGCTTTCGAAGGCATCGCGGAGCTTGAGTCGGTTTTCCACCATCTCCTTTTTCTGATCTTCGGCGCTCTTGTCGTACCACCAGGCCGTGATGATGGCGGCATTGGGCCAGTTGACGTGGATGCCGACATTCATTTTCTCCATGGCGTCCTCTTTGGTCCAACCATCGAGATTGATCAAGGAGGAACGACCGCTAATAGTGCCGCCTTGGGGAGCGATCAGGGCAGAGAGAATACCGTTCGAGCGAACGGTAGGTGTTAGCTCGGAGTCGGGGTTATAAGCGATGTGGCTCTGCACCTCGGGTGTGATGTTACCGACCTCGTTCTTGTCCAAGGTAGCGCGGGCTTGATCGATTTCCACCAGGCCGAGAGTGGAGGCGGCATCAATCAGGCCGGGATAAACGCGTTTGCCGGTGACATCAATTGATTTCTGCATTCGCGCGGAGCAGTGATGTTTTTCGCTATCTGTGTGATTCGGCCATTCTCGAAAAGCAGATCGGTCTCTGTCAATACGCCGCCGCTGACGGTGTAGAGGTCACCGCCTTTGAGAAGAATCGGATGGTCCTGCTTCTTACCGGGGACATAGAAGTTTGCCAGTGCCAGGGAGGAAACAACCAGCGCGAGTAGTATAGTCAGCTTCTTCATTCTTCGTTCCCTCCAGACGTCGTGAACATCTCCGCAGCGCCATTCTCGTTCGGGCTTTTTGTATCCGCCTCCGCTCGCCACGGTCTTTTTCACCGCCGCCGCTCTTGAGAACCTTCTGTGTAAGAGCGCTCTTCTCGGCGAGGATGGCTGTGCGCATTAGTGAGTCCTGGGCGAGGCTGAAGTAGTTGCGTCCTTCGATCCAGGTTTGCTCGACCATAGAGTAGGTCGAAAGCGGATTGCCGTTCCAGATCACGAAGTCGGCATCTTTGCCGGCTTTGATACTTCCGACATACGCATCGACCTTGAGTTGAATGGCGGGGTTGATGGTGACAAGCTTGATGGCTTCCTCGGGGCTAAGTCCGCCGTAAAGGATGGTCTTGCCGGCTTCCTGGTTGAGGCGACGCGCCATTTCGCTGTCGTCGGAATTGATGCCGGTAACAACGCCCTTCTCGACCATGAGTGCGGCATTGTAGGGGATGGCATCATAGACTTCGAACTTGTATGCCCACCAGTCGGAGAAGCAGCCGGCGGTAGCGCCGTGTTCACGCATTTCGTCAGCGACCTTGTATCCTTCGAGGACATGCGTGAAATTCTGAACGCGGAAGCCAAGTTCTTCGGCGAGGCGCATCAGCATCAGGATTTCGGTCTGGTGATAGGAGTGGCAATGGATGAACATCTTGGAGTTCATGACATCGGCCAGCGCATCGAGTTGGATGTCGCGACGGGGCGGAATGGTTTTCTGTTTGTCGGCGCTGCCGAGCGCGTTGTATGTTTTCCAGGCAGCTTCATATTCGCGGGCGGTGAGGAAGGCGTCCTTCATGATCGTCTCCACGCCCATGCGCGTTTGCGGATAGCGGATGACATTGCGGTCGCCCCAGTTGGACTGCTTGACATTTTCGCCGAGGGCGAATTTGATGGTAGCAGGAGCGGGGGTGTACTTAAGGCCATCGGCATTGGAGCCCCAGCGATGTTTGATCACCTGCGCCTGCCCGCCGATCGGATTGGCGGAGCCGTGCAGGAGCTGGGACATTGTTACGCCGCCGGCAAGAGTGCGGTAGATGCTGATATCTTCGGGATCGATAACATCACCGATGCGGACCTCGGAAGTGATAGAGTGGCTGCCTTCGTTGACGCCACGGGCAATGGCGATGTGCGAGTGTTCGTCAATGATTCCGGCGGTCACGTGTTTGCCGGTACCGTCAATCACCTGCGCTCCGGCTGGGGCGGTGAGATTCTTGCCGACCGCGGAAAATTTACCGTCGATGACCAAGACGTCAGTGGCTGCGAGGATTCCCGCATCTTCGGAGGTCCAGACGGTGGCATTGCGAATCAGGACATTCTGGCGGACAGGCGCTTCGGCTAAGCCATACGAGCGGTTCGGATAAGTCAGTTTGGAAACCATGACCGTGTCGGGTTCGTCGGCTTCTTTCTTGGCACGTTTGCCTTTGCCTTCCGAGTCGGATTTGGCGGAGTCGGCGTCTTCAGAAAACTCGGATTGGAAGGTTGCGCTCCAGATGACAGAACGGCCATCGGGAAGCGCGCAGTTGCCGGAGAAGTTGCGATCGGCGCGCATTCCGGAGAAGCGCAGCACACCGGCATATCCGGCCGTGTCGAGCTCGACGGTGAACTGGAGCTGGTCGCCATCGGTGTCGAGATCACCGAGTTTCTTCTTGTCTGCGCCAATCACCAGCGATCCGGAGGGATGGCCGAATTTTCCACCGAGCTTGAGATCCCATGAACTATTCTGCAGGGAGAGCTTGTAATTGCCGCGGACATCAGACTTGGGCGGTGACTTGAGACGATTTTCTTTGCCGGCGATCCAGACCGAGTAGATGACAGCGTCTTCATCAAAGAGGTCATGGCTCAAGACGATAAAGTTGGCAAGTTTACCGGATTCGAGCGTGCCGGCCTGGTCGGTAATACCGCAGAGTCTGGCCGGTATGATGGTCAATGCTGCCAGTGCGGTCTGCTTGGTCAGGCCATATTTGACGGCGGTACGGAGATTCTTTAGTAGTAGCTCGCGGTCCTTGAGTTTGGCAGTTGTCAGTGCAAATTCAATCTTGCTCTGCTCGAGAACGGCTGGATTGCGCGGTGCTCTTTCCCAGTGGCGCAGATCGGCGAGGGAGACGTCGAGCGCATCCTCGGCGGTCTTGACATAGGGCGCTTTGGGGAAGTTGAGCGGCAAGATGATTGATGCGCCGGTCGCTTTGACCAGAGGCGCGATCTGATATTCGTAACCATTGCCAAGGTAGATCTGGTTTATGCTAAACTCCTTGGCGATTTTGTCAGCGCGCAGCAGCGAAAGTTCGTCTTCCGGATCGAAGATGACGCCATCGGTTTTAATCCCGGTTAACGCGGCGAGCGATAGATTGGTTTCTATTCCGGACTGTGCGGGATTACGCCGGAGCGATTCCTGGGCTTTGGCATACCATTCGGCATCGTAGAGTGTTTGCCGGATCAGGGCAATACTGCCCATTTGGGAGCTGGGGTACTCCTGTCTTGATGATCCCTTGTTGAAAGAAAGAAAGTGTCTTGAGCTGGCAACGAGCACCTGATCGTTGGGGAGACCGTCGTTGAGCAGGGCGACAAAGCCGCGACCGCGGAAGACGCCGTCGAGGCGGCATGATTGTGCGACCGCAAAGCCCGCCTGCATCAGTTCTTTGGCATCGCCGGCATCGGGCCGGAATTCCGTAATCCACTCTTTCTCGGAGCGGATGGCGTCATTCCAGGAATCGACACCGACGCGGCGGCCTTCGTACTGGGGACCGGCATTGCGGTCCGGCCAGGAGGGTGGTTCTTTGGCGATCCCATACTCGCTGTATGGTTCGACAAACGCCGGATAGATAAAATTGCCGTCGAGATCGAAAACTTCGGCATCGGCCGGGATAACTTACGCTTGTGCCGACGCCAACGATTTTGCCATCGCGAATCAGCAAGGTGGCCTTTTCATAGGTCAGGGTAGGCGAAACAACGATGGTGGCGTTGGTGAAGGCGGCGAGGGAAGTGCCTTTGTCGCGAATGCCATAGTCGGGGGTTGATTTCTTGAACTGCGGTGCGCCGATCAGTTGGCTGAAACCGGCGATTGTCAGAATGGCGACAAGTATTAGCGTCGCTTCCGCGGCGCGCCTAAGAAGGTGCATAAGCCAAAGCTCCTCGGTTTATCGGTGCGGCGCCCCTGTCATCTATTATGGATAGATCATACTCTGAATAATCAAAAAATCCGTTACGGGCAACCGATTTCTTGGTGGATTTACTGGTTCAAACGGTCGTCCCAGACAACGATCCGGTAGAGACTATCAGCGGCAGAGCGGCGGAACTTGAATTCGGCGAGGCCGACGGCTTCAAAGAACTGGTAGCCAAAGTCGCCATCGAGGTCCTTTACCGAGAGGTTGAAATAGACGCGGTAGACCTCCCAGGTCTCGTCATTGGGGAATTCGCGGCGCTCGAAGACCGGCACCCAGGTTTCGAGTTTGATTTCGTCGAAGAGGCGGAAGAGCCGTTCGGTGCGGGCGAGGTCGCCGGAGGGGCCGTCGCGGGGGATCTCGACCTGTTCGATCTGGCCGGTACGGTCCTGGTCGATGTAGCGGAAGACGAATTGTTCATCGAGACAGTTTTCGTAGACGTCGATGTCACGGTGTTCGTAGGCGTATTTGAGATTGTGCAATACCGAATCGGGCGCGGTTTGCCGGACGATGGGGACGATGCGCGACGGACCGACAACAGCGGGGGCGAAGGGGTTCTCGCAAGCGGCGAGCAGACACAGAATAGCCAGCAGGAGTGTCGTTCTAACGATAGGCATTCTTGAACTCCGCCCAAGAATTGGTCTGGGTATCGGCGTGGAGGTCCTCCCAACGGCGTAACGACCAGAAGTTGAAGGCGCTTTCGACCAGATCGAATCGCGCGATGCCGTGGAAATTGTCTCTTACGGTGCCGAGCGTATCGGTGACACTAAGAGTATAACTGCGAATCAATGTTGCCGCCGTGTCGAGGAGGATGTCGGGTTGGTCCAAGAGCGAACCGAATTGGATAGTGATGCGGTGTGTCGCCTTGTTGGCATTGAATTCGCTGAACATTTTCTGTGTCAGGGTGACTTCGCGGGCGAAGTCCCAGGCGGTGTCGCCGGGAGTGACCTCGATGAAATCGAAGGTGAAGACGAAGGCGGAGTCGAGGCACTGGATGAAGTTGCCAATGACCAGCTCGGAATAGGAAAGACGCAAGTTTTCCAGCACAATCTGCGGCGCCGTCGGCGGAATAAAAGTGCCCGGGTTTGATGTCGGCAACTCGTTGTCGCGGGTAGAAAACGGGTCCTTGGCACAGGAGCCGGCCACGATGGTTGCCAGGAGCAAAATCAAGAGAAGGTGCGCTTTCACAGTTGCCTCTTGACGCTGATGGTGAACAGGTCGTAATCCTGACGGCGCTGCCGCGTGTAGTCCTGTACGCGGCGCTCCAGTTTACACTCAACATACGAATTGACGGACAGTGTCCATTGCAGTTCGAAGCCGATCAGTTTGCGGCTCAGCTCATCACCTTTGGAACGCTGGCCGAGGACATCTTCAGCATCGAAGAGGTGGTCAGACGATGACTGGATTTCGTAGGAGGCGTACGGATAGAAACGAAAGTGTTTCCACGGGCGATACTCGACGCCAAAGCGGGGTCGATGAGTGCGGCGATCCCAACTCACCTGTTGCTTCCACTGGTCTTCCCAGAGAAGGCGGCCGAAGTCCTCGTAGCGATAACTGTATTCGAAGATCAGATCCGTGCGCGGCGAAATGCTGACGGTGACATTGTTGACGACATTAGCGCGGCGATAGAGCGTGTTGCGCTGGCTGACGGCGTTCTTCTCATATTGATAATAAGTATAGTTAGCGTGCATCTGGTAATTCTGTTGGATGCGAATATGCGGATAAGGGCGCCAGACCAGCGTCGGATTGATGATGTAGACGTTGTTGATATTGTTGTTTGCCGAGAGCGCGCCGGAAATATAGATCGTGTGGAAACCGCGATAGCTGCCGTCGATGGAGCCGGTGATGAAGTCGTTGAATTGATGGACGAGGCGGACAGCCGCGACTTTGATGGAACGATCGCGATCAGAGAAAAAGGATGATGTCGAGGGCGCATAGTAGGAGGTGACGCCGACTTGTCCGGAAAATTCGAGAGTGTCGGGGTCGAGATACACGAGTTGCGCGCGAACATTCAACTGGCCGGTTTCGGCAAGCTGGTTGGTTTGGGTGGAGCCGAAATCTTCATCGGTGCGGTTGAAGAGATACCCGGTCTCGAGCATCAGGCGGGGGACGAGAAGCTTGTTAAGCTGAACACGGTACTCAAAAACGGAGGTGAGATTGTCGTTTTGGCGAAGCAGGTCGTTGCCGGTTCCTTCATACTCGTAATCGTAGCGATTGTAGCGATAGGCGGCGGTAAAACGCAGGCGGCTGCGAAGGGGCAACTGCTTGACGGCGTCGAGGTCCCAGAGCCGCTGCTGGGAGGTCTGCCTGGCGGTTGACTCGAAATTGCCGGAAGAGGGGAAATAATCCCGGCGTGAGAACGCTTGAGAGCCGAGTATCGAAAGCGTGTCGCGATTGATGACCAACTGCGGCAGTTCATAATTGAGAGTAATCGAGTGCCGCGGGGTATTCTTGACGCTCGCCAGCTCGCCGACGATGCGGCCCTCGCCCCAACGCCGCGACTTTTGCGGCCGCAGCCGCAATTCGGATTCATAGGCGAAGCCGCTTTCGCTGTTGACTGTTGGTTCAAAGCGGCGCTCTTCCCAGATGAGGCCGGCTCCCTGTTTCCAGCTCAAGTTCGGCATTTCCCAATTGGATGTCAGAAGTGCGCGCGTGCCGATGAAGCGCTTTTCTTCGAGGCGGTCAAAGTCTTGCGAGAGAGCGATTCCGGTTTTGAGGCGCGGGTGCAATTGATACTCGAGAGTGCCGTCCGTAGCGGCTGTCTTCTGCCAGCGGTCACCGCCCTGGCCGAAGACCGACTCTTGGAACAGTGTGGCGTGCGAACGATTGTGAAGCTGAACGGCAGTTTTCCTGCCGATTGACTGGCTGACTGATAGAGAGTCGGCCCAGTTATAAGTCTGGCGGTCGACGGAAAAGTCGAGATTGAAGTAGAGTGAATAAGCCGAGGTGAGCGGCAACAGGATCAGGATGACAAGTGTTCGGACCGTTGCATTAGACATGTTAATTGTCGCGCCAGTGCCACGAAGGATTCCACCGGCAATTGTTCGGGACGAACGGTCGGATCGATAAGGAGTCCTGCCAGACACGACTCGAGGGATGATTGCCTGATGGGGTATTCATCCCGCAAAATACGAATTAACTGTTTGCGACGCCACCGGAAACAAGCCGAGGTCAGGCGGCGCAGGGCAGGGTAGCCGTCCTGATCGACGAGCGACTTGGGCCGGCGGGTGAGCCGGAGCACAGAAGAAGAGACTTTTGGCGGCGGCAGGAATGAGCCGGGTTTGACATCGAAGATCTTTTCGACTTGATAAAAGAGCTGAATGAAGATAGTCAATGAACCAAAATCCTTGTTGCCGGGCGCGGCGGCGATGCGGTCGGCGACCTCGCGCTGGATCATAATGGCGGCCTGCCGGAAGCGGTTTCGGTTATTTATCATCCATTCGAGGATTGGCGACGTGATGTTATAAGGAAGGTTGCCGACGAGTTTGATTTCGCCGGTATTCGGGAAGTGGTCATCAACCTTGAGTTCGAGGATGTCGGATCTGATGACGCGCAAGTTTGCCGCGTCGGCGAAGCGATCCTGAAGGACCGCGACCATATCGGCGTCAAATTCGATACAGTTAATTTCGGCGCCGGTGGCGACGAGATGAACAGTCAGGTCGCCGCGGCCGCCGCCAATTTCGAGGACCTGGTCGCCGGGTTTGGGATCAAGCAGTGAAGCGATGCGTTTGGCGGCGTGGACATTGATGAGAAAATGCTGGCCGAGACGTTTCTTGGGTCTCATTCGAATTCGAAAAACCTTTGGGCGTTGCCGTCGATAATGCTTTCGATCTCCTGCAGATCGCGATGGAGCACTTCAGCGAGCTTGCGATACACCAGCGCTACCATAGCGGGTTGGTTGCGGGTACCGCGATGCGGGTGCGGCGTAAGGAACGGGGCGTCGGTTTCGAGAATGATCTGGTCGAGCGGGACATCGCGGACCAGCTCCGGCAGCCGAGAGTTGCTAAAAGTCAGCACGCCGCCGAAGCTCAAGAACATACCGTAGTCAAGCGCGCGTCGGGCATCTTTGGGTGTGCCGGAAAAGCAGTGGAGAACGACATTGCTCTCGTAGGCTTTTTCGGCGATCAGCATGTCGATGGCTTCCTCATATGCCTCACGAATGTGGATGATGAGGGGCAGGCCCAATTCACGGGCGAGCTGTATCTGGCGGATGAAGACCTCGCGCTGGACATCGCGGGGTGAGCGGTCGCGGTAGAAATCGAGGCCGACCTCGCCGATGGCGACGACTTTGAAGTTGTTTGCCATTTCGCGCAGGCGTTGTTCCATATGGTCATCGTAGTTCTTGGCGTCGTGAGGATGAAAGCCGATTGAGGCGTAAATCTCCGAGTGCTGATTGGCGAGATCAACGGAGGCTTGCGACGATTTCAGGTCGCAGCCGATGTTGACCATTTTGGTGATGCCGGCCGCGCGGGCGGCTTGGAGAACGGCCGCGCGATCGTCGTTATAGTCGGGAAAGTCGAGGTGGCAGTGGGTGTCGATCATGGGGATACGGGTCCGGCTTCGAGAAAGGAATCCAACCCCCTAACCCCCTTTGCTAAGGGGGAATAACAAAGGGGCGAATACAATACCGTGACTCCCTTTGCTGGGGAGTGTTGAAAAACTCTAACTTTGTCATTCTGAGCGTAGCGAAGAATCTGCAAATCGTTCAACAGCAGTGGTAGCAGATCCTTCGCTGCGCTCAGGATGACAGTATTGGGCGCTTTTTCAACAGTCCCTGCTAAGGGGAAATTAGAATCCGTCGAATGATGATTCGGCATGATTGTTTAGCCGACGGTGGCGCCGGAAGGGATGTCGCCGTCGACGGTCACCAGTTTGAGTTCTTTGCCTTTCTTGGCGGCAAGGAGCATGCCGTTGGAGTCGATGCCGCGAATCTTCGTCGGCTTGAGATTGGCGACGACGACAATTTTCTTGCCAACCATTTCTTCCGGCTTGTAGAACTCGGCGACACCGGCCACAATCTGGCGTCTTTCTTCGCCGATGGCGATCTGCAATTTGAGCAGCTTTGACGTCTCGGGGACGTTCTCGCAGGCGATGACTTCGGCAACGACGAGTTTAGTTCTGAAAAAATCATCGATTGTGACGATGCCTTCGGGGAGCTCGGTATCGGCAGGTTTGGCGGTTTCCACTTTTTCCTCTTTGGGCGCCTGGAGACGCGGGAAGATGTTATCGAGCGGATTGAGTCTGGTGCCGGATTTGAGAACATCCTGTCGTCCGGCGAGATCGATTGAGGGTTGATAGCCGGGAGCAAAGCCAAGCATGTTGAACACGATCTCGGATTTTTGGGGCATTATCGGCCAGGTCAGGGTTGCGGCGATGCGGATGGCTTCGAGAGAGCGGTGCAGAACGCCGGCGAGCCTTGCCGTGTTGCCCTGTTTGGCTAACTCCCACGGCTTGTTGTAGTCGAAATAGCGATTAGCGGCGCGAATCAGCGTCCAGATCGATTCGACTGCGCTGAGCACATCGATGTTGCGGATCTGTTCGCTGACCTTTTGCGGTGTCGACGCTATCAACCCGGCGAGTTCATCGCTGTGATCGTCCGCGGCGCCATCACTGGCGGGAATTTTGCCGTCGAAGTTGGCGATAGTCAATTTCACGACGCGACTGACCAGGTTGCCGTAGTCGTTGGCCAAATCGGAATTGTATTTTTCGTACAGACGCGGATAGCTGATGTCGCCGTCGAGATGGAACGGAAACTGCGAGACGAGCAAGTAGCGAGCGGCATCGCGGCCGAATTGCCCGGCGAGATGTTCATTGGAGATGACATTGCCGAGCGACTTGCTGATCTTCTGTCCGTTCAGACTCAAGTAGCCGTGGATGAACATGATGTCCGGCAGACGCAGTTCGGCGGCCATCAGCAGCGCGGGCCAGAAGATGGCATGGAATTTGAGGATGTCGCGGCCCATGAGGTGGACGACCTGCGACTTGTTCCACCACTTGTCGAACATCTCCGGATCGTCGCCATAGCCGATGGCGGTGATGTAGTTCGGCAGCGCATCGACCCAGACATAGGTCTTCTGCGACGGGTCGAAAGGAATATCGATGCCCCAATTCAGGCGTTCGCGCGAAATCGAGAAATCACTGAGTCCCTGCTTCAGCAACCCGAGAACCTCGTTGCGACGGCCTTCGGGCATGATCCGGATGCGGCCGCTGCGGATGTGTTCTTCGACCTTGTCGAGATACGACGTCAGGCGGAAGAACCAGTTGTTCTCGGAGACGAGCTTGGGCTTGCTAAGGTGGTTCGGGCAGAGGCCTTCGGGAGTGAGTTCTTTTTCAGTAATGAATTTCTCGCAGCCGATGCAGTAGAGGCCTTCGTACTTGCCTTGATAAATGGCGCTTTGTCCGTCGGGGGTCTTGGCGTTCCAAAGAGTCGTCAGTAATTTCTGGACACCGATTTTGTGCCGCTCGGAAGTGGTGCGGATGAAGTGGTTGTATGAGATGCCGAGGGTTTTCAGCGATTCGACAAATTTGAGATAGTTTTCATCGCACAGTTGTTGCGGGGTCTTGCCCTGCGCCAATGCGGCTTCCTCGACCTTGGCGCCGTGTTCATCCATGCCGGTGAGGAAGAATGACTCCTCGCCGAACAGCGCATGAAAGCGTTTGAGCACATCGGTAATGACGGAGGTGTAGCCGTGGCCAATATGCAATTCAGCATTGGCATAGTAGATCGGGGTCGTGATATAGAAGTTCATTTTTCGGGATTATTACGCGCCTTCACCGCGGCGACAAATTGCTTCTTCTTGATAATCTGATTGTAGTCTTTCCAGCTTAGCTTTTCAGTCAGGCCGTCTTGATAGCGAACGGTCATGTGCTGGTGGAAGACGTTGACGCCTTCGACAACGGCGCGTCCCTGTTTGCCGTCGACTTCAGAACCGACTTCGGGAAATTTGCGCATGCTGTCGGCATAGTGATTTTGTTCGTACTGAAGGCAACACAGCAACCGGCCGCAGTTGCCGGAGATCTTTGCCGGATTGAGAGAGAGTCCCTGATCGCGGGCCAGTTGGGTCGAGATCGGCTCGAATTCGCGGATAAACGCATTGCAGCACTGTTGCAGACCGCAAATGCCGAATCCGCCAATGCGGCGGGCCTCGTCGCGGACGCCGATCTGGCGCAGCTCGATACGGGTGCGATAGCTGGATGCGAGATCCTTGACCAGCGAGCGGAAATCGACGCGTTCATCGGCAGTGAAGTAATAGGTCATTTTGTTGAGATCGAACTGATACTCGACATCGACCAATTTCATCCGCAGGCGATGCTGCGCGATCAGGTCTTTGCAGCGGGTCAGCGATTCGGCTTCCATCTCGCGGTTTTTCGCGAGTTTATCGCGGTCGTCGTAATTTGCCTGCCGCAAGATCGGAAACGCTTTGGCGGGCCGGCCCTTGATGTTGGTGGCTTCATCGATCTGCATATGAACGAAACCCATATCTTCACCGCGTTCAGCTTCGACGATCACCCATTCTTTCTCCGGCAGCATGAGGCCGAAGGGGTTGGAGTAGAACTCGCGGCGATGGGCTTTGAACTCGACTTCGTATAGTAAATTCTGCGGTTCCAAATAAGTCTCCCAAAGTGTTTACTGAACCAATACGCTATGAGTCCAATTAATTCGATACGAAGTTGGCTGTCAAGATGTCTTAGTTGGGGGCGCACCGATTGTTTTGCGGTAACCGTCCGCAAATAATCGATTCAGAACGCAAAACTTGTTGAAATCGGGCAAATAAAACGTGATACTGCCTATGGAATCAGGAGAGACAAATTCGATGTTAACCGGCGATACTTTAGCGCAATTCAAGATAATCAACAAGTTGGGCGAAGGGGGAATGGGCGAGGTGTATCTTGCCGAGGATACCAAGCTTAACCGGCAGGTTGCGCTAAAGACGCTTCGCGATGACTACTTTGGCGACCAGGATCGACGCGATCGCTTTGAACGTGAAGCCAAGACGGCGGCGCAGATTCAACAGTCGAATGTCATGGCGATCTATGATATCGGTGTGGCGACGCCTTCCAACGGCAAGAGCGAAATTCACTACATTGTGATGGAGTATATCAAGGGGCAGTCACTAAGTGATTTCTTGAGTATCCATGCCAATGATCTCGGCAAGCTGCTGCGGGTGTCGGAGAAGATAGCTTTGGGGCTGGCCGCAGCACACAAACTGAACATTGTCCATCGCGACATCAAGCCCGAAAATATCATCGTTGACGAGCAGGAAGAGCCAAAGATTTTGGACTTTGGTTTGGCCAAGCCGATGACGCCGTTACAGTCTCCGGAGCAGGCGGTCAGCGGTGAGACGGTCAAGGCCAATTTGACGAAGATCGGGACGGTTATCGGCACGGTTGCCTATATGTCACCCGAGCAGGCCCGCGGCGAAACGGTCGACACGCGGTCGGATATCTTCTCATTTGGCGTGCTTCTTTACAAGATGTTTACCGGCCAGATGCCGTTTACGGGGCAGTCGCAAGTATCGATTCTGGCGAAAATTCTGGAGACCAAGCAGCCGCCGCCACGCGAGCACCGGAGCGACATCGATCCGGAGATCGAGCGGATTATCGACAAGTGCCTGCAAAAAGATGCAAACGAACGATATCAGGACACCCGGGATCTGGTGATCGATCTGCGCAATTTGCGGAGGCAGTACGACAGTGGTATGTCCTCGACGGTTTCAGGGGTGAAAACACAAGAGCAGTTCAAACAAGAAGTGCAGAAGGAGGTAAGCCGGTCGCGGCGCAAGCGCATTATGATCGTACTGCCGATAATCGTCATTTTGCTTGCCGCCAATTGGCTTCTATTTAAAGACAAGAGTCCGCTGGCAACCGAGACCGCTGACGCCAAGGAATATAGCCTGGCGATTTTAGGATTTGAGAACAAGACCGGCGACCCGCAATTCGACTGGCTTGAAACCGGATTGCCGGAGATCTTGATGACCGACCTGGCGCAAGGCCAGATGATGAACATTATCAGCCAAAGGCGCCTTTTGGAGGCGATAGGCAGTTCGGAAGAGTCTGCCAACAGCGTCAGCTATGAAGAGCAGGTCAAAGCGGCAAAAAAATTAGGGGCGGTGAATGTCATGTCAGGCACGATTTACAAGTTGGGGGACAAGTTCCGCATTGATGCCAGACTTGAAGATGTGAAAACGGGGCGCATGATCATGGGTGAAAAGGTTATCGGTGATGACGCTTTCGCGATTGTCGATTCACTGACCTCGCGGATTGCGGCATCGCTGAATATGGAAGAAGTGCTTCGACTGGACCGCAACGTTTCGCAATTAACCACCTCGAACCCGGAGGCATATCGGTATTATCATACCGGACTCAGTGCGTTGCTCTCGGCCTTATGGGATAAAGCGACGGAGAATTTTGAAAAGGCGATCAAAGTTGATTCGACCTTTGCATTGGCGTATATGCGGCTGGGAATGGTGAAGATTTTCCAGGGGCGCATACCGGATGCGACGCCGTACTTCGCGAAAGCCAAGCAGCTTGAAGACAACATGCCGATTCGAGACCGAAATCTGCTCGACGTGTATTCCGACTTATGGTTGCGGCAGCAATTCGACGATGCGTTTGTCAAGATCAAGACGCTGGTGGATAATTACCCGGAAGACATCGAGGCGCGATCGATCTATGCCCTTTTGGTTTGGTCGTTTTCCAAAGATACTGCTAGTGCGTTACAGCAGCTGGACGAGGTGTACAAGATTGACCCGAAGTTCCAACTCGCATTGGGTTTCAGCGCCTACATCTATCTTGATCTAAAGGAATATGACAAAGCGATCGACGTCTTCAATCGGATCAAGGAATATCATCCCGACTCACCGACGCCAGACTTGAGCATTGCCAATATCTATACCCGACTGGGACAGCATGATAAGGCCAAGGTGGCATACGAAGAGTACTATAACCGATTCCCGGATGACCCTGCGGCACTGACGAATCTGTGCAACAACGCTATTCGCAGGCGCGACTTCGCCAAAGCAGACCTTTATGGCGAGGAACTCGCGCGCAAACACAGCGATGATCCGTACGACAGGAACGATTATTATGAGATAAAGGCGAACTTGGCGAACTGGCAGGGCAAGTTCCGCACGGGTCTGGGGTATCGCGTCAAAGCCGCCGAACAGATGAGGCTGAAGAATGACAGCACGCAATTTTACAATGCGTGGGAGTCGATTGCCGCTCACTATATGTACTTCGGATTCCCCGATAGCGCGATTCACTACTTGGCAGACAAATACGATTATACCGGGAGTACGTTCCGGGTCAATCATTGGCTATTGATGATAGCATTTGACCACCGGTTGGCGGGTTCGCAACGACCGATGATGCAGAGAGATCTGATTGAAATGCGTACCAGACTGCCCGCCCAGCTTCAGGCGCTTGGTGACAAAGTTAACAGTCTATATGAGGCGTTTGCGGCAGCAGATACTGTGAAGATGATCAGCATCTATGAAGATCTGAACAAGTCCAGTAGCGCCGGCGGAGATGCAGTGCGGACAATTGCCGAGATGGCGGCATTTTCGGGGCAGTACCAGAAGGCGTATGATCTCTTGACCAAGTATATCGGCGACGGCGGCTCGGCGACCTCGGGGCTATTTTATCCGTATACTCTTTACCTGCATGGGATCGCCAATGAAGGACTGGGAAAAACGAGGGAAGCCGCGAAACTGTATCAGGAAGCGCTTAGTTACTGGAAGAATCCTGAAATTGAGATTCCGGCGATCAAGGATATGAAAAGGCGGCTTGCCAGCCTGGGGGCTTAGTTCGAATCACTTTGGCTCTCAATAGCCGAAGACTGTGATTTCCCGCGTTTCATTTTCAACAATAAAAATGTGGCGGCTGCGGGGCTCGATGGCCATGCCGGTCGGACGGTGCAATTCGCGATCGGGAGGGTAGACAAGCCGCAATTTTCCATCCAGATCATAGACCAGCACCTTACCTGCGACTCGATCCAAGACATGAATCCGGGCATCGGCGGAGTCTGCGAACGACGGTTGAACCGAGATATCGCAGGGCATCGCGATGCGGCTTCTGACGGGCTTCTCGGCAGCAATCTCGAATTTGATTTCATCAGTGCAGAGAAATACTCCGCCCGGCTGACCATCACCAATCCAGAGGTTACCGTTTGGCGCGATTGCGGCGCACAGCGGCAGAGTAACGGCACTCGAGATTTGGGAAGGGTAGATTGCGACCAGTTCGAGGAAGTCAAAGAACGGTTCGTCACTTGAAAAGTGAGATCTTGGCGACGCGATGGCGCGCCATGTCGGTGGCGTAAAGAAAGCGATCGTGAACGGCCAGGTGTACTGGTTTGAGGCGGGTGAGTCGATCCGGGTACCAGGACGCGGAATTCAGGTAGTAGCCATCGCGGTCGAAGACGGCGATGGTACCGAGGAGTGAGTCGGCAACGATGAGAAGCGAGTCGGCAAGAACCATCGCTGTCGGGTGCAGCGTCGCCGGATTGTCGAGTCGGATGGTTTTGAGAAGCTGCAGTTTGGAGGAATAGACCTCGATGAATGACTTCCCGGAATAGGAAACAAAGAGCGAGTCTCCGGAGATGGCCAGGCGCTGCGGGGTGAGGTCTTCACCCGAAGTGCGTATCTGGAAGCTGGTCAGTTCAACCGGAGGCGAATCAAGCGGAAGCGCTTGATGCACGGGGATCTCTTTCGCCAAAGCGGGCCGGATCAGATAGAGATAGAGCCCGGAGAGGACAAAGAGAATGACGGCGGCAAGAATGGCGTAGCCGAGCCAGACGGAGGTTTTGTTTCCGGCCTGGGCAACGGGACTGAAGAGATTGGCGATATTTTTAGTTTCAAGTTCGGTCACGTTAAGTGTCCTGACGCCGGTAACGCCGGGGAAAGTTAACTCCAGTGTTCACTATGATTTGTATCGGATTTCAAAAGGAAACGCCCACTCAAAAATGCCGGTAACGCTGAAACATTTTGGAGAAAAGACGCGTCAAAATAGGCAGAGCATGGTCCCCCACCATTCGAAGGAGGTGCAATATGGCCAAGCGGATGTATTTGTCCAGCCAAAGCAAGGTAATTGCCGGTGTCGCCGGAGGTCTGGGAGAGTATTTTGATATCGACCCGGTGCTGATCCGGATTGGTTTCGTCGTGCTGGTATTTCTGCATGGATTTGGTCTGCTGGCGTACATCGTGGCGTGGATTGCGATGCCACGGGTTCCTGCTGATCAAGTGGTCGTTGAGCCGGTGAACAAGCCGGAGCCGTCGCCGCTGCGGAAGTTTTTGCCCGGAATCACACTGGTTTTGATCGGGTTGGTCTTCTTGCTGGAGCGGACATTTTACTGGTTCGAGTGGCGTTACCTGTGGCCGATATTGATAGTCATTGCCGGCATTGCGCTGATCTTGAGTGCGCTGTCGAATCGTCAGAACAATTCAGGAGGAGTTCATGAGTCCGTCGAGAGTTAGATGGGGTTTAACGCTGATCATCATCGGCGGAATTTGTCTGGCGATCAACATGAACCAGCTAAGCTGGTGGGTCTTTCTTGACTTTCTCTACTTGTGGCCGGTGATACTGATCGCGATCGGTCTGGAGATGATTGTGAAGAAGACGCGATTTCAGAGCTTTGCCTATCTTTCAAGCGTGTTGATGCTGGGCGCCTTCGGCTGGGCAATTTGGGCCGACGGCGGATTGAGCAATCGCGGTTTTTCATCGGACTCGCGGTCGGAGAACGAAGCGCGGTTGGCGTACCAGAATGAACAGGCTGTCACTTTGAAGGCGGATTTTGATAACGGGCGGTTTTATGTGAACTCGGGTGAGGCCGACCTGGTGCGCGTTGCCGACGGCAGTTCCAAGACCCGAATACAGATGAGCAGCAACTGCAATGGCGGCCGCTGCGAGGTCGATCTGAACAGCAAAGGGAGAGGCTTGTTCCGGCGCTCGAATTTTTCGTCGAATGACAATTACTGGAAGTGCTATGTTAACCCGGCGGTAGACGGGACGTACGATCTTAAGTTGGATGAAGCGGACCTGCGGTTGTTTGCGGATGATCTGCGCGTCAGCTCAATCAGCATCGAAGCGATCCAATCGGACCTGCTATTGAAGTTGAGCGCGATCCTGCCGCGAGTGGAAATCAAGTTGTCCGGCCGCAGCACGGATGTCGATCTGGTTCTGCCGGATTCGGCAGGCATCCGTATCGAGGGCGCAAATCTGCGCGAGTCGACGATTGAGATGTTCAAGCTGATTGACCGAGGGGGATATTTCACGAACGCACTCTATGAGATCGCTCCGGTGAGTTTCAATGTCGTTTCGGAAATAGACAATGGGCGGATGAGCTTGAGCACGTACGAACGGGTGGTGCAGGCCGCAGACTCGATTTAGTATCGTTGACAAATTTTCCTATCCTATTATCCTCTTTGGACAGAATCGCCGTATCAATGTGACAGTGGATTTTGACCAAGGAGGATGTTTTTTGAAGGTTCACTACTTAATCATGGCGCTGGGCGCCTACATGCTGGCAATGGGGATTCTGGGCTACGTGCGTACCGGCTCGCCAACGGCGCTGTACATCAACGGCAGTTTTGCGCTGATCACGATTGCGCTGGGTTATTTCAACGGCGGGGGCAGTGCGATGCTCTACAAGGTCACGCTGGGGTGGGTGGCGCTGTTGACCGTTGTCTTGAGCTACATGACGATCAAGCGCATCGCGGCGCATGCCGAAGCTCGTGCCGGATCGGAACTGATCTTCGGCTCAATGGCGCTGTTTGCTTTGATTGTTGCGATCACGATGTTCGTGAGAATGAACAAGGGAGGTTCGACGTAGTCAGATCGAGCGAGATAAGAGATGAAGGTTGATTGCTCTGAAACTAACCTGGATTCCCGCTTTCGGGACTGTTGAAAAACCGTCCGACACTGTCATCCTGAGCGGAGCGAAGGATCTGTTCGTGTTGCGTAACAAAGACTAACAGATTCTTCACTTCGTTCAAATGACCGGAGGGGTTTTTCAACACTCCCTTTGCGGGAATGACTGATTACTGAAGCAAGAGAATCAAAAAATGCATCGGCGGACAATTCGAATGAATTGTCCGCCGGTTTGTTTGTGCTTCGAAACTCGGTGATTACTTCATCCAGGTCCTGATCGCGAAGTCGGCGTTGCCGCAGTACTCACGCCAGTAGCCGGTTAAAGGCAGGTGATTGTTGGATGGGTCGAGCGAAAACTCACCCATTTGACCTTTCACGAAGCCTTTGAGTTTGTTGTTCGTATCGGAATAATAGCCAATGAATTGGCCGTGACGGGAGCCGCAAATCGGGCACATAGTGGGGTCATCGTAGAACCAGGTGCCGTACACGTGGTAGACGACGACTGTCATGTTGCCCTGTGATACCCAGCCTTCGAAGATTCGTTCGCCGTCCGGTTCAGTCCAGAAATTACCAGACAGATAGCCGAACGGTTCGCTGTTGTTTTGCCACCAGGCGGCATGGAAAGTGCCGGATTGTCCGCTGATGTCGGCGCGAATCCATTCGCCGGAAATAATGCCGGTGGCACAAGACGAAGAATAGATCCGACGCGCGTGAATTGCCAGTCCGGCGGTATTGGAGACGAGGTAATAGGCATGAGATTCGCCAATTCTCCGATGGGAAAGGTCTTGGTGATCGCGGCGGTGGCGAGTGTGAAAACAGGCGCCGTGACGTAGACAATGTTGCGATCGACATAGATCAGCAAGTTCAGGCCATCGAAATCGTTAGCGGTTTTCGATACCCAGGCAGCCATGGCAGGATTGTTAGTGGGAATGAGCGAGTCCTGTGCCGCTTCAAAGTCGATGGTGTGTGTCACGTTGATCGTCGCGACACCGTTGATGCCGGCGGTTCCGCTCCAGTCGACGGTCGGGCCGGGTGTGGGAGTCGTGTTGGTGAGGCTTCCCCAAAGCAGTGTAACGGCATACACGTCGTAGTGTTCATAGGGCGGATCGGCAGGTGCGACTCCGGGCTGTGCCAGATCGTTGTCGGTCGTCGGGATGGCGAGCGGTACCGCGTGTCTGACTAAGAGCTCCTGGACGCTGGCAGGAACCTGACTGGTTTCATTATCGGGTGTTCCAGTGGAGGTGTCTGTGCTGCAGCCGCCAAGAGCCATCAAAAGGAGCAATGAGAGGATGGTGATTGTGGTCTTCATAGCTTCCTCGCTTGTTTGGACGTCCCTGATGGAAACATATCAGTTTTGCTGATATGTGGACGAATGGATTTAGAATTTTGACTACCTTAAAATAGGAGCCGGGAGAAAAAAAGTCAAGGGGAAGAGTGGATTGCTTGGTCGACGACCAAAAAAAGACGCCCCGGACCGCTTTGGCCCGGGGCGCAACCCTATGAGTAGCTACCTCCTGTTGAAGGCTACTTGCTGATACCGTACTTCGAGAAGTGCTTGATACTGAAGGTTGCGTAACCTTTGGAGACCTTAACTCTCTGCTGGAATTCCCAAGCACCAGTGACTTCATTAAAGTAATAGATGGAAGCTTCAAGCTGGCCACTCGGAACCGGATGGATCAACTTGGAGTCAATCGCGAACGTGGTGCCATCGGGACCAAAGTCATAGACTTTTAATGATCCGAGCTGGGGATGCACCAAATTGGTGGCTGCCATACGGATCCAGGTGGGAACGGCCAATGCATTTGCCGGTACCTCGAACCTGGCTGTGCCGAAATCGAGCGTTAATGAGAGGAAACCGCCCTTGCTGTCGATCAGCTTGAGGATCTCTTTTATCGCCTGATCGATTTCCTTTACCAGGTTGTCAAAGGTGATCTTCGGGCCAGCGAAGTTCTGGACGGTCTCGTCAATTTCGTACTGGGCGTTTACCATTTCGTCAGTTGGATTCTGGTCGTCGCTGTTAACGGCATTGCGCGAGCAACCTACGAACATGAAAAGTACCATAGAGACGGCAAGTAATAGTCCCACTATCGAGACGTACCGCAAGGACTTACTTGATCGTTTCACTATTTCCTCCTTACCGACGCATCCGCGGAGTCGTGGTTGATGGTGCCATAATTCATTCGGGTTGAGGTAACGCAAAGTCTTTGCCGTGGTGTTTCACTGACGAACAATTTGCCCCAAGAAACGTAAGGCTATGTCTTGCAACGAAGTGCGATGTGCAAGAGTGTCCCAGTTCAGGACACTTTTTTTGAACAGCGAAAATTTCGGGAAAAAATGGGGGAATCAACCGATAGAGTGTTGGCCGGCACCGACACTTGAAGCTCTCCAGGCATGCGAAAGGGTGTTCCGGAAATAACGATAGTAACTCGATAATAACAGCTCATTCAGAAGGGAAATGCCGTTCCAGTCGGCAAAACTATTGAGTAGCAACGTAAGCTCAGTCAAGTGATTCTCGGCATGGACGCTGTCGACTTCTGCGAGCCGCGCGAGCGATTTTAAGCGAAGCTCGAACTGTTCTTGCGCGCGGGCATACTCGCTGCAGCGCTGGTAGGCGGCGATCGCCAGCGCCGGGGATCCGGCAATTCGTTCGATTTCTCCTTGGAGAAATTCCGATTCATTCTGTGTGCGCAACGATTTCGCCTCGGCGGCGAACACTCTCAATTGGCCGACCCGGGTTCGAGCGGAATCGGCGTCGCGAACGCCGATCAGGTAACGGCAGAGCCCGACGGTGGCACGGGTCTGATATTCGACTGATCCGGCCTCTTGGGCGGTTGCGATTGCTTTTCGATAGAGGCCGTCGATTTCGGCACTCTCGCCTCCGTAGAATGCGCATTCGGTCAGACGCACCGCGGTTTCTGCTTCCAGCTCTTTGTCCCCAACGGTGCGGGCAAATTCGAGGACTGCCTGATATTTGTCTTTTGCGTCAGCAAGATGCCCGAGGATGAGATCAATGTCTCCCAGATTTCCGACAGTGTAGTAATGCGGGTGGGTCTCGCCAAGGTGGACGAAAATGCGGTCAGCTGTAGTGAAGAGTTCGATGGCTTGCCGAATCCGGCCGGCGTGGACGAGCAAATTGGCGAGATTGCCGGAGGCATATGACTGGTTACGACGGTCGCCATATTCGGCAAAGGCGTCGAGAGCCCGGTTGGCAAGTGCGCGAGCGCGGATATAGTCGCCCCGCTCTTCGGAGATGATCGCCAAGTTATTGGCGATACTGGCACCAAGGTATCGGGAGTTCTGCGTTTCGTGAAGATTCAAGCACTTTTCAAAGCAACGCGAGGCTTCGTCAAGGTTGCCGCCGCTCCAAAAGGCCAGCCCGAGATTATTAAGCGAATTAGCCTGGCGAGGAAGGTCGCCGATCGATTCGGCGAACGCGACCGCTTGACTGCACGATTTCTGTGCCTCTCTAATCTTACCGGTACGCCGCTGAAGTTCACCGCGCAGGGCGTAGGAGTCGATGAGAAGCGAAATGTCAGAGGAACGAAACTCTTTTTCGATGTAGTCTAATGTTATCCTGCAAGAGAGGTACCGCGACTGTTTCCATAGAAGCCGGGCCAGACGATTGGCGGCCGAGTGGTGTTCGTTATGATTAGCGGTAGATTTCGCCTGCCGACGCCACAGCTTCACAATTGCGAGCGCCTGACGATAATTGCCCTCATCCATGTAGAATTCAGAAGCACGGCAGAAGAAGTCGAACTGGCCCGCTAAGGGAATTGTCGAGGTTTGGGAGCTTTGGAGGCAGGCTTCACATTCGCGGAAACAACTTCCGGCCGGCAGCGGCAGGTTGGCGTTGATGGCGCAGATCGCTGCTTTGAGATTGAATTGAAACGCCTCAACCGGGCGGTTCGCCCTGGCAAGATGATAGGCTAATTCCTGAACCGGATCATTACCGGAGTTCTGAAACAGGCGGTCGGCGATTCGTGATGCCAATTTGGAGCTGCAGGACAGGAGTCTGGTTGTAGATTGTTTCGCGAAGAATGTTTCGACAGAATCGATATTGGACTGTGGTCGAGAGGAACTGTCGATCCGAAACAAGCAGATCGGTCTGGTAGAGATGATACAGCGTTGTCTCGATTTGCTTGAGGCTGAGATCGCTCTTGAGCAATGCCAGATCTTCTGCTGTGAAGGTGTGAGGAAACACGGATGCGGCCTTCAGCAAATTGCGGTGCCCTTCGGGAAGCTGGTCGAACCGTGCCAATTGTAATTCTTCGAGTCTTCCGCTTAAGGCGACTTCACCGACAGCGGCCACTACATCGAATCGCTCTTTCTCGCGGACGTGGGCAATTGCCTTGGATTCTATCAGGTACTGCAGTGTTTCTTCAACGATCAGTGGACTTCCGGCTGATATGTGATGAGTGGTTTTCGAGGTCAGATTCGCGCTTGCCGCGGACGAAGACGGAGCCCAGCCATAGGCGGATTTCAGATTCAGGCAGTCCCTCGATGGGGAGCGCCGTCACGTTTGGTTCGGAGACTCTCCAGCGATCTTCATCGTCAAGTAAGAGCACCAGGCAATGACACGACGAGAGTCGGGAAATAAGGGAGCGCAGGATTGATGCTGACAGAGAATCAAGTGATTCAAGGTTGTCAAGGATCAATACTTTGCCATCGAGCGACTGATCGAGAAAGGAGGCGACAAGTTCTGCGGTCTTGCTTGCGCGGAGTTCCGGTGTGAGGTCCATGAGGCCGCCGTCACTTGATATCGTTTTGCCAGCGATGCTTTCCATCAAGGGCAGCCATTGAGGGCCCAGGTGATCTGCAGCACTTTCCAGAAACTCACCGACGCTCCTAATGCCGAGCGACTGCAGAAGCAATTCGAATATTAACCAGCCGCCATGACGGAGATGACTATCGGAGGCATCCAGGTATATGATCCGGTCGGAATCGATACTCTCGGCAACAATCGCCGCAAGCGAGGTTTTGCCCATTCCGGCCGGACCCGAGATCACTTGCCAGATCGGCCCGGTTGAAGCAGATTGCGCCAAAGCCGCACGCAGCTGCTCCAATTCGGAGAAGCGCCCGAAGAATTGACGCGGACGCCGGAGTCGGGATTGGTGGGCCCGCAGTGATTCGAAGGCGTATACCGGGACCGGCAAATCGAATCCTTTGAGACTTAGCATCAGGGGATGTGTCTTGCAGGAATCGGCAACCGCTTTGTAAAACTGCTCATCGAGCAGCAATCCTGAAGGTTCCGACTTGGTCATGAGCCGTGCGGCGAGATTCACAGCGTTGCCCATGACGGTAAATTCGCAGCGGTGTTGTGAGCCAACCTCGCCGCAAAGCAATGGTCCGGCGGCCAAGCCGATGCGGGTGGCAAAGAGCAGAGGATTCAATTGCGGCAATTTCGACCGCGGCCTTGAGGGCGCGCTGTGCGTCATTGCCGGTGGCGACGATGGCGCCGAATAGTGCCAGGACTTTGTGGCCGGAGCCGAAGGGGTCAATTCGTGCGACCGTGCCATTGAGTCGTGGATGGCATTCATGATTTCTGCCAGATGATTCTTCAGTGATGCGGGGTCGGTGTTTTCCGAGAGCGGTTGGATATTGACGAAAGCGATATAGACCTGGCGATGCTCGCTGGCGAGGGTCGACTCTTGGGAAGTTGCGAGAATTCGTTTGAGCAATGCCTCGGGGACGTATTTTACAAGCGATTCATCGGCAAGACCGGGTTCGGCATCTGACACCGGGCAGCGGTTGCATTGAACTGCGGCGATTGGTTGTGGTCGGATGACAACGAAGTCTTGTTCGCGGCGAAGCACTTCCCGCGAAGTGAGTGAAGCGGCAAGATCTGATGTGACGCAGAGTTCACCGGCCTTGGCGAGGTCGCAAGCCCGGTATGCCGCGAGAACGGAAGCGCCGGAAATCTCAAATTCAGCACGCCCATTGGCTGCGGCAATAGTGAAAAGGTCCAGCGTGCCGCGGGTCGCACCGGCGTGCAGCGACAAGGGGAATTGACGGCAGGTGGGATGCTCGCGATTGATGGCTTCGATTGTCGAAAGCATCTCCGCGTAGACTTGCAGAATGTCGGTATTCTCCGGAAAACAACACCAAACCGCATCGCCGGAGAATTTCAAGATGTCACCGTCGTGGCGCGCAATGTCCTCCGCCATGGAATTGAAGAGACTGTTGAGCAAGTCGGTCAGATGTTCGAATCCAACGCGACCCTGCGATGAGAGGTTCCGGGTCAGGACCGTGAAGCCGCTGGCGTCGGCAAACAGCAGGATCCGCGCGTGTCGTGTAAGGGAGTGTTCCGCGGCGTGGTTATCGAGTTTCCACTGGCGGAGAAGATCGGGCAGGTAGCGGGCGATGGCGGATTTCAAAGTGCTCCACTCCTAGTAGATGATGCGAATGACATAGAGCACGGCGAGATGTGCTGCCTGATCGACGAAGAAAGCGTGTTTGTCGCCGTTGAACTTGTTTGCCTTGATGTGATCCTGCAGCCAATGCTGAACATAAAGTGCGGCCAGTATCGCTCCGGCGAATGGTGTCGGATAGGGGCGCTGGCCCAGGAGTAATTCTCCGAGCCACCAGAATGCCGCGATAGTGACGACATAAACGAGAACGTGCAACGATAAGACGGCTTTGTTTGCACCCTTATGCCTGGCCATGTGATCTGTTTGCAGGGCGAAGTCGCCGAAGATATGTCCGAGGATCAGGAAGAACAGTGTATCCGGCATCGTTTCACACCTCAAGCAGGAATTGTTATCAGGAAAGTGGTCCCTTGACCGACGGTGGAAGAGACTTCAATGGTCCCGCCATGAGCATTGATGATTCTGTTGACTGTAAGCAGGCCGATGCCATGGCCCTTTTCTTTGGTCGTGAACCGACGGTGGAACAATTCCGCCAGCCGCTCCGGGGCGACTCCCGGACCGTTGTCGGAGATGCTGATCAGGATATTGGCGGCGTGCGGATCACGCCGCAGGGTTACGTCAATCCGCGGGGAAGTATTTTCGTTCTGGGTGTTAAGCGCATCGGCGGCATTCGTCAGCAGGTTCAGAAGTACCTGTTGGATCTGAGACTCACAGACATTGACTAGCTTCGGAAAGTCGATCGCGACGTCGATCGCCATGTTGACATTCCGAAAACGCTTTTGCGGCTGCAGGACTCGCACGATTCCTCGTACGGTATCGATCAAGTCTCGGCGCTGGAATACGCCAGTGTCGTTTCGCGCGGTCATCAGGCTCTCGACGTAGCTGATGATGGCATCAACACTGGAGCGCATTGTAGCAATGTAGCGGCGATAATCTTCGTGGCCATCCGATCCAAACCGATGATCAAGCAATTCGAGATTGCCACTGATCACCGCCAGGTAGTTGTTGATGCTATGGGCAACTTCCGAGGCCATTTCTGCCTCGCCGGCGAAGCGATTGAGTCTGATAACTTGATCGTTGAGTTCGGTTAATTCAGTAATATCCACGAAATTGATGAGATACCGCTCATGGCCTGCTGTGGAGTTAAGGATTGAAGCCGACAGGAAAACGGTCTTCACTACTGAACCAAGATTGAGGGCGAATTGTCCTGACAAAGTCGACTGTTTTTTGGCCTGCAATTCCTGGACGGGATTTTTATCGACGAAATACTTCAACAAGGATGATCGAAGTCCATATCGGGCGAGGGCAAACATCCGGCGACCGGCTGGATTGAGCAGTTCAACCATCCCGTCATGGTCGATAACGGCGATGCCGGCCGGCGATCTGTCGATGAGCTGTTCCAAGAACTCGTTGAGTTCCACCAGTTCCGTATTTTTGCCAGACAGGCGTCCGTTATTTTCTTCGAGTTCAGAGAGGCGGGACGAGTCGGAGTCCCGCAGTTTGTGGCTAAGGTTGCGCATGACCGCGATGGCAAATCCCGGTTCGCTGCGCACCAATTCGGAAAACTCTTCGAGGTTGTATTCGATTGCTTCGCATTCGGTTTCGGCAGCGACCGCAGCAAATCTGGGCGAGCTTTCAAGGAGGGACATTTCCCCGAAGAATTCACCTCTGCCCCCAACGGCAATTTGAACGCCATCCTTGACAATGCGGACAGTTCCGGTTAGAACATACAGCAAAGTAGATCCCGGGTCGCCCTGATGAAAGATCGTTTCACCAGCCTGGAAATGCCGCCTTGTTCCGGCCGAGGCCGGGACTGTCAACTGCAACGTATTGTTATTCATTCGTTAGTCGGTCGCCCACACCTTATTGGTATCGGTACCAGGCGCGACATTCAGCATAGGTCGGGCACGAAAAATCCGAAGCATCGTTGTGGCTGATGTGTCAGACTGAAACAGGAGGAAAGAAGTGAGGGCTGTCTTAGAATGTGTAAGTGACTTTCAGACGAGCGCCGGCAGCGTCGTCTTCGAAATCGGGTGTCAGGTCGACATCAAAGCCGGAGAGATGGGCGTCGACATAGGCGTCAAACATACTAAGGAACACGGCGAGCCCGGAGAGCCAGAGATAATCATTGCGGCGGTCACGATAGTTGAGATAGGTCGTGAAATCACGTCCCGATTGCGATTGTTGCGCCAATTTGTACTGATCTTCAGACTTGTTCCACCATTGTACCGACTTGATGATGAAGAATGACTCGACGCCGAAGACGACGGCGCTCTTGATGTACTTGTGGTTGTAGTATTGGCCCCAGCCCGGAACGGCGACGGATCGAAGCAGAGCACCCATCGGCGAGCGCCGCGGCTTGTCAGTGCGGAGGGCGCGTGTCGAGTCGGCAAGAATCAGGCTGTCCGATTGAGCGCGCAGAGGAACGGCCAACAGCAAGGAAGCCAGTAATGCCGGGACCAGGAGGTGTCGCATTGACGTATAATAATTGTGCCTGCGGACATCAGCAACAGCTATTACCAGCGTTATCTTGACAGACAATTGCGAAAGGGTATATTTGCGCGATGATACCATCAGAGCGTTTGGTGAAGATTTTTCGCGATGATGTCAGGACGGTAGTCTTGACCGGAGCGGGTGTATCGGCGGAGTCGGGGGTGCCGACCTTTCGCGGCGGGAGCGATAGCTTATGGGCGAAGTTCAATCCGGAAGAATTGGCCTCGATTGACGGCTTCATGGCGAACCCGAGCCTGGTCTGGGAGTGGTACTCATGGCGCCGGAGGCTGATTAGCGAAGCGCTGCCGAATCCGGGTCATGAGGTGCTGGCGAAACTGGAAAGACATCTCGCCAAGTTCACTCTCGTAACGCAAAATGTGGATAATCTGCATCAGCGGGCCGGTTCGGAACAAGTGATCGAGTTGCACGGTAACATACATAAGAACAAATGTTTCCGCTGCGGCAGTCCGGCTCCGGAGTCGGCATTTGCGACCGACCAGATTCCGATGTGCTCCTGTGGCGGGATGATTCGGCCGGACGTTGTCTGGTTTGGCGAATTGCTGCCGGAAGCTGCGTTAGAGGCGGCGATAACAGCGGCGCGATCGGCCGAGTTGTTCTTGAGTATCGGGACCTCGGCGGAGGTCTTTCCGGCGGCCGATTTGCCGATCCTGGCCAAGCGTGGCGGGGCTTATTTAGTGGAGATAAATTTGGAAGAGACGAGAATCAGTCCTCACGCTGATGAAGTATACCGCGCGCCATCAGGGGTTGTACTATCCGCACTCTGGGATCAGATCAGAGTCAGCGACGAACCGCGACAGAATACCGTAGTTCAGTAGGACGGATATGAAATTGAAGATGCCTTCGGGAAAGCCTCTCTTGTACATCTGCCTGTTGCTCGTTCTGGCAGGAACGGTGAATAGCTGTGTTTACTACAACACGTTCTATCTGGCGCGCAAGAATTTCAATCAGGCGGAATCTTCGCGGAAGCAAGCGAATCGTGATGCGGCTGCCGGCGGCGAAATCAAGGGATATCAGGACGCGATCAAGAAGGCTTCGAAGGTTTTGAGCGAACACCCAAATTCCGGTTGGGTCGACGATGCGTTGTTTGTCATTGGCAAGTCCTTCTACTATCTGGGCGATTTTGCCAAGGGCGAGCGCAAATTCCGCGAGTTGCTCTCGAATTTCCCGGATTCCAAGTACGCCGACGAATCGCGGTTCTTTCTGGGCAAATCGCGTTACCAGCTTGAGAACTATGTGCTGGCCAAGGAAGTCTTCCTGGAATTTATCGAGTCGAGCAAGAACGACGCCTGGCGTTCTGAAGCCATCTATTTGATGGCCGAAATGAGCGCCAAGCAGGAGCTGGATGCGGATGCTATCGACCTCTATCAGCAATTTGCGACGAAGTATGGGTCGAATTTTCGCACGGCAGACGTTTATTTCAAAATGGGTGAACTGCAGTTCAAACTGAAGAGATACGCCGACGCTGCAGAATCGTTTGCCCGGGCGGGCGCGATCACGCAGGATGAGAAGACGAAGTTTGATGCCCGTTATCGACAAGGGAGCGCTTTGTTTGAGATTGACAGCGTGACGGCCGGACTGGCCTTGTTCGAGAAATTGCAGGAGGAACAGAAGGACTCGGTGCAGCTCGGCAATATTCTTCTGCGCATCGCCGAGGGGAATCAACTGCTGGGGAACGAGCGCGAGGCAATATTGCTCTATAACGATATCGGCGAGAATTTTGCCAAGCGAATTGAATCGGCGGAGGCCTACTACCGGCTGGGTGAAATCGCACAAAATGATTGGGGCGACCTGGTGGTGGCCAAAGACATGTACGAGTCGGCGGGCAAGGAGCAACGCGGCGGCGAATGGCGGTTGTTGGCAATGGAAAAAGCCGCGGATATCAAGCTGGTCGAGACCTACCTGGCGGCGGTTGGATCAGACTCGCTGGATGCCGCTCTGGAAAACCGTTATCTTCTGGCGGAAATGTACCGGACCGAGTTGAATCGTCCCGACTCCGCGATGCAGGAGTATCAGAAGATAGTAGAACTCGGCCCCGAGAGTCCCTTAGCGCCACGTTCGCTTCTCGCGATCGGCTGGATACTGGAAAATGAGTATCAGGATACCGTAGCATCGCGCGCGCAATATCAAAAGGTGATTGACCAATATCCGCAGTCAGATGCGCTGCAGAAGGCAGTTGAGCTTCTCAATCTGGAGGGCGCCGAACCCTATGAATTCTATCCGGACAAGCTGTACAGTCTGGCGGAAAACCAGCTTTTTGAAGCGGAGAACCTCGATTCGGCGAAATCGCTGTTCCAGCGGTTGATTGATGACTTTCCTAACTCCCGTTTGGTTCCGAAAGCCGAGTTTGCGCTCGCCAAGATTCAGTTGCAGGAGTTTGTTCCGGCCACCAAACCAAAGCCGCGACCGAAGGTGGATACAGCTGCAGCAGTTCGTGACTCAGCGGCGGTGAAGAGCGATTCCACGATCGTTTTGGATTCGACAAGAATGCCGATAATCGTGGATTCGTTGATGGCCTCGGATACGGACTCGACTGCCGCGGAAGTCGTTATCGACTCTGCGAAGTTGGTAGTAGCCAATGATTCCGGCAGAACCGGGAAAGACGGCGATAGTGCCACAGTAGCGGGACCTGACAGCCTTGCCAAGCCGGCAATTGGAAATGTCGGCGTTGAAGGACGAAATCCTGCCGATTCTGCCACCGCGAAGGCCGCCAAGGACAGTGTTCAGGTTGTGCCTGGAGACAGTATTGTCCGGCTGTCGGACGTGATCGGGCGCACCGACGGTTCCGTAATCGATACCACCGCGGCCGCCGCCCGGCGCGACTCGATCCTGGCAGTACTGACGGCAAAGCAGGACTCGGTAAAGACGACTGTCAAAATGGACTCAACCCTGGTCGCCGCCGGGAAAGACTCGACAAAGACTGCAGTGCCCGCAAAGGATTCACTGGCGGTCAAGCCTCCGCCTGCGGATACGGTATATGTTGACTCAACAATGATCCGCGTTTTCCAGCGGCTGGCAGACAAGTATCCCGGCACAGATGTCGGCGACGAAGCCCTGCGTCTTGCCAGCGGTTCGGCGCAAGCCGCGAATCGCCAGATGCAGCAGCAGCAGGCCCTGCTTCTGCAACAACAGCAGCAACAGCGGTTGGCGGCGCAGGCGGATTCGCTCAACAAGAAAGACACGGTAACGACAGCAAAAGTTGATACTTTGACGCAATCGCAGTTGGACGAGGAACGACTCAAGGAAGAAATCGACACCTGGCCGCTGATCGATGACGTTCCTTCAGTGACCGGCGAATTCACCTATCCGATCGAAGCCTCAACGAGCAAATTCGAGGGGCGTGTCGTACTAAGAATCAAAATCGAATTCGACGGCAAGGTAAGCGAAGTTGTCTTCCTGAAAGGCTCCAAGAATACCGCAATCGATCGCGAGGTTGAAAAGGCACTGCTCGAAACTTATTTTGACACGTTGAAGATTGAGCCCTTGAAACTGAGCGGAAAGTACTTTATATATAACTACGAAGTTAAGCTGCCAGAGGTGTATCGATAGAGAAGCGTGACATAATTCGACGGTGTGAGGTGGTGGAGAATCGGGCATTAGGGGCGGGCGCGTACCTTCTTTCCATTAAGCTAAGACTCAAGACATTTCCCCATCCGGGCGAGTTTCTTCATATCAAACCGACTTCGGAAGGCAATGATCCGCTGTTGCGGCGCGCCTTCTCGATATTCGACTACGATGAAGAGAGCGGCACGGTTGACGTGCTCTACAAGGTGTTTGGACGCGGTTCGGCGATATTGTCGCGAGTCGCGGCCGGTCATGTCCTTGATCTTCTGGGGCCGCTCGGGAACGGGTTTCCGATTCCGGATAAGTCGAAGCAGTTGCTCCTGGTCGGCGGCGGCGTGGGAATTCCGCCGATCTATCTGCTTGCCAAGACGTGCCTGCGCAATGGGCATGATCCGCAGCTGATCAAGTTCTTGATGGGCTTTGGTAAGGCCGAAGATTGTGTCATGGCCGAGCGGGTTGCGCAGTTGCCGATTGAGCAGGCGCTCTCGACCGATGACGGTTCGCGCGGGCACAAGGGTTTTGTCAGCGACTTGCTGAAGGACAAGTTGGCCGGCGGTTTGGCGGGGGACAAGACAGTGATCTACGCTTGCGGCCCGGAAGGAATGCTCAAATCGATCCAGGGATTGGCCAAGCAATTCACGACCCCGTGCTATCTCTCGCTGGAATCGATAATGCCTTGTGGCCTGGGAACATGCCTCGGCTGCGTCGTCAAGCAGGAAGGCGAGGACAAGTATCTGCGAGTTTGCCGGGAAGGTCCGGTTTTCGAGGCCAATGAGGTGGAGCTGTGAGTACACCCAGCCTCAAAGTCAACGTCGGCGGGGTGGAGTTTGCCAATCCGGTATTGACCGCCTCCGGGACATTCGGGTACGGCGAAGAGTTTGATGAATACATCGATTTGTCGCGTCTGGGGGGAATTGTCACCAAGTCGATTACCCGGCACGAGCGCAAGGGACACCGGCCGCCGCGCACAGCGGAGACTGCCTCGGGGATGCTTAATGCCATCGGACTGGCGAATGTTGGAGTCGATGCCTATGTGCGCGACAAACTGCAATTCCTGCGGGGTTTGGGTACGAAGATCGTGGTCAATGTCGCCGGATTTGATATTGAAGAATTTATCTATGTGGTGGATAAGCTCAACGGGCACGAAGAGATCGATATGGTGGAGTTGAACATTTCGTGTCCCAACGTCAAAGGCGACGGGATGGAGTTTTCCTCGAACCCGGAGATAGCCTATGAAGTGGTCAGCAAGGTGCGCAAGATCTGCGATTTTCCGCTGATGCCGAAGTTATCGCCGAATGTTGCGGATATCAAGCCGATAGCCAAGGCCTGCGAAGAGGCGGGCGCTGATGCTCTGGCGTTAATTAATACGTTGTACGGGATGGCGATTGATCCGTATACTTGGAAGATCAAGCTGACTAATGTCACCGGCGGACTGTCGGGACCGGCGATTAAACCGGTTGCAATTCAGGCCGTATGGAAGGTATATAATACCGTCAAGATCCCGATCGTGGGAATCGGCGGGATCATGGATTATCGCGATGTCGTGGAGTTCATGTTGGCGGGCGCCAAGGCGGTGCAATTCGGGACGGCGAATTTTATTCAGCCTGATTGCACGATCCAAGCCATCGACGCGCTAACGGAGTATCTACGGCAGCGAAATATAGCGGATGTGAACGATCTAATTGGAAAGGCAGTGAAGATATGAACGCATTTATAGAGAAAGTGACTAACGCCCAGTCAAAGAACGACTCTTTGGTGTGCGTCGGGCTTGACTCGGACTTCGACAAGATACCAAAGCACTTGATGAGCGGCGCCGATCCGGTATTTGAATTCAACAAAGCCATCATTGATGCCACCAAGGACAAGTGCTGCTGTTACAAGCCGAATCTGGCGTTTTATGAGGCAATGGGTCCACGCGGCTGGGAAACCCTCAAGCGTACGCTGATGTACATCCCGGAAGAAATGCCGGTAATTCTTGACGCCAAGCGCGGTGATATCGACAATACTGCCAAGAAGTACGCCGAAGCGATCTTTGATGATCTTGAAGGCGACGCCGTAACACTCTCGCCGTATATGGGTTGGGATTCAATTGCGCCGTTTCTTGAATATGAAAACGCGTTCGCATTTATTCTTTGCCTGACTTCGAATGACAGCGCCAAAGATTTCCAGTATCTGGAAAGCGGCGGCAAGCCGTTGTATATGCATGTTGTGGATAAGGTCAACTCGTGGAACCGGAATGAGAATCTTGGCCTGGTGGTCGGCGCCTCAAAGCCCGAGCAGATCATGGAAATCAGGATGAAAGCGCCGAAGCTGCCATTTTTGATTCCGGGCGTGGGCGCCCAGGGCGGCGATCTTCACAAGGCGGTTGAATACGGCACATTGGGTGATGGTCTGGTGATCATCAACATTTCACGCGGCGTGATATTTGCCTCCAAAGAAACGGACTTTGCCTCGCGCGCGGCGAGTGAATTGGATCGATTCAACACACGCATCAATCAGGTGCGCGCCGGAGCCGTGTAAGCCAGTTCGTCAAGAACCGACTGTAGCAAGGGCGACCAAATTTGGTCGCCCTTTGCTTTGAAGGTCAGATTTTGGTGCCGACCAGACCGACGGAAAGGAGGGCAAATTCCTCGCTGCGAGCGAAGTCGTATTCGTTGACGAACAATGTGGCGACATCGGAGAAACCGACTTCGCGGATAGTCTTCAGGTAATCCTCAAGATCAAGCGCGCCGGCGACACACCCCGCCCAGGCTACGGCAGACTTACGCACCTCCGGCGGCATGTCGCCGCGGGTTGCCATGTCGGCAATGGCGAAACGGCCACCCGGTTTGAGGACGCGCCGGATTTCACGATACGCCTGCGTTTTATCCGGCACCAGATTGATGACGCAGTTGGAGATGACCAGGTCGAAGGTGTTATCCTCGAAGGGCATTGCTTCAATCTCGCCTTTGACAAAGGACACGTTCTTGAACCCGCCGGTTTCGGCGTTAGCGCGGGCCCGGTCAAGCATTTCATCGGTCATGTCGAGTCCAGTGACGTGGCCGGTTTCGCCGGCGCGCCTGGCGGCCATGAAGACGTCGATACCGGCGCCGGAGCCGAGGTCGAGAATCCTCCAGCCTTTCTGAATATCGATCAGGGTAAGCGGGTTGCCGCAGCCGAGTCCAAGATTGGCGCCTTCGGGAAGAGCGGCCAACTCCTTGAGGTCGTAGCCATGTGAGAGATCGATAATGCTGCTATCGGCGGCTGGACTGCAGCACGAAGTCGATGCCGCGCCGGAAGGGGAGGGGGCGCAACATGAACCGCCCGCGCGGGCGATATCGCCATAGTGCTTCTTGACGGTTTCTTTAATTTGCTGGTCGTTATCCATAATGACTCCTGGGAAGAGTTGGGTTCATATTTCGTCATTTCGTCAGTTAACGAAATGAAGTTTAATATAGTTTACCGCCGACTCTTGTCAAGGGTTGCGTTTTTTTCGGGGAATTTTCGGAGATTATCGGCAGAGAGTTGCGGGTGCGGCCTTTAGGGGATGAGATTAAAGATATTATTGATCTTGAGCGGTTCGCCGATTTTGAAGCCCTGACCGTATTTAACGCCAATCATGTTGCCGTATGATCTTGCCATACTTTCGAGGGTCCAGAGATAGTCGCGGGTTTTTGACTTCTCCGGATTAAGGAACTGCGATTCATGGGCTTTGAGCGCGGAGATGAAACCGTCGAATTGGTCGGTGATATCGACGACGAAGGTGGGGTGTTCCTCAACGGGAAGAAAGTAATGGAAGAGCGCCGGGACGGCAAATGGTTCGCCATTGATCGGAAGTTTCTTGAAAGTTGCATAGTAACAGGCGTTCATCACGATGTTTCCGGCGGCCAGATGATCGGGATGGGATCCTCGTTTGCCGTGTCCGCCACGGATCCAGGGAGCGAGGAGGATGCGCGGCCGATACTTGCGAAGTAGCTCCGCCACGACATAACGGTTCTCGGGAGTATCCATAACTTTGGTGTCTCCGAAGTCGAGCGTTTCGAGCAGATCGGCGCCAAGGATTTCGGCCGCTTTAAGGGCTTCGTCGGCGCGAATTGCCGGTGTGCCGCCGGTGCCCATTTCGCCCCGGGTCAGGTAGATGATTCCGGTTTTGTGGCCGGCCTGTGACATTTTGAGCAGGACGCCGCCGGTGCCGACCTCGACATCATCGGGATGAGCGCCGATCGAGATGAGATCATAGATGTGGTCGTTCATAAGCGGACCTTAAACGACAATGCCGAGCGCGGAGCCCGGCATTGCGATTGCCTTAGAAGTTGCCGTTCTGGTCTTTCAAGTATCGATTATGGAACTTGAGAATTCCGGCAATGCGGTCGTACAGGAATGTACGTGACTGGGCATCGGCGCCGGGATACTTGGTGAATGAAACATCCTGATGATTGATGTTCAGATCGTGGAGTTTCTCAACGAATGCACTGGTCTGCAGGTTGAAGAAATTCTGGTCGTGGTCGGACGATTCAAAATAGAGATTTTGACCATTCAGGTTGCCACGATAGGTGGCGTTATCGAGCCAGCTATAGAGATCGTTGGTCAACCATTGATTCCACACTGCTTGATCGACCGTGCCCTGATAGTCGAAGGGGAGGGCGATTTGTAAGCGGCCAAACAGAGTGGAGTTGTCATAGGCGGAAGGCGAGAACGATGCCGCCATCGAATAGATGAGCATCTTGTACTGCTGTTTATTGACGCGGAAGCCGGTGGTATCGGTATCAAAGAACTGGGCTTCGGTGGTGATGTCTGATTCGTCAAGGTAACTTGCAAACAACTGCGACATGTTGCCTTCTTCGAAGGCAAGTGGGGCGTCAATCGCCGAAACGGAGTTATACAGGTCGGGATACTTCATCGCGATTCGAACCGCGCCGTAACCACCGGAAGAATGGCCGCCGATAGCGCGTGATTCTTTGCTGACGATGGAGCGGACCCGGCTCTGGTTCTCGGCGTCGATATAGTTTACCAGCTCGGAGGACATCATGTTTTCCCATCGGCCGGCCAGAGTCATTGTTGTTGAAGAATGATCCGCCGTAATAGATCGAGGCATCCGGCATAACGATGAACATCGGTTTGATTTCTCCGGAAGCGATCAGTTCATCAGCCACGGCGGCAATTGCGCTGGTACGGTAATAGTTTTCGTTGCCGAAGCGATAATAGAAGGACGGTTCGCCATCGTAGCCGGGAAGCAGATAGAGTACCGGGAAGCGTGCGCCGGTGGTATTAAAGTCGTAACCGGGCGGAGTGTAAATAGCAATCCAGCGGCTCGGGAACTGGCTCCAAAGGGAACTATCGGGCGAGAGCCCGAAATACTGGTGGGTACCTTGAGAAACCTGGCCCGCCAGAGGAGCTTCGGGTACTGTCGGATTATCACGGCGTGTACAGCCGGCGACCAACAACAGCAGGATTCCGAAAGCGATTATAGAGAAGAATCTGTTACTCATTTTCAACACCTCACCTAAAACCGATAGTTAAGAGCCCAAGTGGAATTGAAGCTCTTAGTCTTCCACTCGCCGCCGAAGTTGTCCCAGTTACCGTCGCCATCAGAGTCCGTTGCCTGGCCGACCTCACGAGATCCCGCAAATACTGCTTCAAACGCGCCGTCGAAGGTAATTCTGTCGTTGAGCACGAAGCGCGCGCCGATATTGAGATGATGCTTGTTGCCGGTATCGATGAAGATCTGATTGAAGGTTTCATCGGGAATCGGCGAGCCGTCATACATATATCCAAAGCGGGCTGTCCAGCGCTCGTTGATCACGCGTTCGAGTCCGAGGCTGAGGCGAATGGCGTCATCCCATTCAAAACGATAGAGCGGAGCCTGAAGGAGAGACCTCCAGGTGTCTGAAGCCTGCGGGTTCGTTGATTTAAGAAAGTCGCGTTCGGAGATGACAACGGCAAAGTCATCAAATTGCGACCACATGGTGTAGGTGATGTCGGCGGCGACGAGTGTATTCTCATTAGCCTGAATGGCAACACCGGCGCCAAACTCGGACGGCAGTTTCATGTCGACATCAAAGTTGCTGAGGACGATCCACTCACTGCCATTGGAGTAAGTGTCGCGGATTTCCGCCTGGTTTGGTATGCCATTAACTTGCGGGTCATTGTAGAGGTTGGCGATACCCTGATTGAAGGGGAAGAAAACGCGCTCGACGGATTCGCCGTCGATTTTGATCTTGGAACTGGTAATGAAGTTTGCCCCGAGGCTGACCTTCTCAGTGGCTTTGAACTGGAAGCCGATATTCGCTCCAAGTCCGTAGCCAAAGCCGTCGATTGAGGTCATGGTTGGAAACTTGTCGTACGGCCGCACATTGAGGGGATAACCGTAGGGATTGTCAACGAAGCGAATCTGGTCGACCCAGAGGTCGCCGCGATTGATCTGGAGGCCGACGCCCACTCCGAGTTTGTCGGAGAATCTGTAGGAGATCGTCGGTTGGAAGGTGACAACATCGACATTAGAACGATGATTGTCTTCCGTGACCTGGCGCTTGCTATTGTAAGCCGGCTGAATCTGGAAGAGATTCATGGTGGCATTGTGGTCGTACATCTGATAGACAGCGGCGCCAAAGGTGAGTTTTTCCGCGCCCTTGGGTTTGAAGAACAGCGCCGTATTTCCCATCAGGTAAACATTGTCTTTGACCGGATAACGAGTCTGGCCATTGAGGTAGCCGAATTCGTAACCACTGGAATTGAAGTTGGGCGTGACCTCGGGTCTCGGGCCGGCAAATTCGGCGGTGAGATTGAAGTAGTTGGTGGTGAGAAATGCCAACCCGCCCGGATTGTAGTAGGCACCGGAACCGTCATCCGAGAGGCCACGATATGCGCCTCCCATTGCTTTGGCCCGTGCACCGACTCCCGAATACTGCCACCCTCCGGCCGTAGCCACCCCGGATAAGAGGACGACAACCATCAGCGAAAGCGTCGTTAACCTGCTAATTCTCATTATCGTCTCCATGATAAGAAAAAAAATGAGTCAACCTGTTTTGCCAGGATCAAATGCGTTGTTGTTGCCTGTCTATGGAGCGCCACATAGGCTTCCGCACTTTCCCGATACTCCCAAGACGCGCAATGCTTAGAACTTGCGCAAAAATAGATTCGGCATATTACGCCTATGGCGGTTCTTTGTCAACCGATTTTTGGGAGCGGTAATTGAGCGACCCGGATGGTCGAGCAAATAGACTTTGGGCTTTAAAAGCGGACTTTATGTACCAGCGAATTCGCGTGTCTGTGGAGCCAGCGTCGAAATTGGTGGCTGCTGTTGCCGGCAAGACAGCCGATCGGTCCGACTGTCGAAGCGGAATTTTTCCGGTTTGCCAAGTCTCAATTTGTCAAATTTCAAGAACTCTATGATACTCGGGGGGACAATGTTGACCTCGAAGATTGAATTCCGGACCGGGCTGCTGGTCATTTTTGCGGCCTGGTGGTTGATGTGGGCCTATCAGCCCTCGCATTTTTCCGACTGGGTGCTGGAGAGTGTGCTGACCGTGGTGTTTATCCCGATACTGGTGATTACCCGCAACCGATTTCGCTTCAGCAATGTTTCCTACTTCCTGATGTTCCTGTTTCTGTGTCTGCACACGATCGGTTCGCACTACACATATGCCGAAGTTCCGTATGAACGTTGGACAGCGGCGCTGGGTTTTTCTTTTAACAGCCTGTTCGGATTCGAGCGGAATCAGTTTGACCGGCTGGTGCATTTTCTCTTCGGATTTCTGCTTTGTTATCCGGTGCGAGAGACATTTATGCGGATCGTGCAGGCCAAGGGTGCGTGGAGTTATTATTTGCCGGTTGAATTGGCAATGTCGCTCTCGATGCTCTATGAACTGGTCGAGTGGCTGGTGGCGGAGGTTTTCGGCGGCGAGCTGGGAATGGCCTATCTCGGGACGCAGGGTGATATCTGGGATGCTCACAAAGACATGGGACTGGCCTCGCTGGGCGCGGCACTGGGAATGGCGATTGTGGCGATAATCAACTGGAGGTACCATCGCGACTTCATGGCGGAAATCCGCGATAGTCTGAAGATCAAGGATTCGGTTCCGCTGGGAGAGGTGAAGCTGCGTGACTACAAGAGACGACGCGATCAAGAGGGTGGATACAGCTAAAGCGGGAAGACGATGAAAAGTTACAAGAAAGAGCTGTGGCTTGAGACCGCGACACGCAGGCAGTTAGTGAATATCACTCCGGAGGTTGAGTCGTGTTTGCGCGAGAGCGGGATCAAGGAAGGGCTATTGCTTTGCAATGCCATGCACATTACGGCGAGTGTTTTTATCAACGACGATGAGTCGGGACTGCATCAGGATTACGAAGTGTGGCTGGAGAAGCTGGCGCCGGAGAAGCCGCATTCGCAGTACCGGCACAACGGTTACGAGGACAATGCCGATGCGCATCTGAAGAGGACGATCATGGGTCGTGAAGTCGTGGTGGCGATCACCGAAGGCAAATTGGATTTCGGTCCGTGGGAGCAGATATTTTACGGCGAGTTCGACGGTAGACGCCGCAAGCGAGTGCTAATCAAAATAATCGGCGATTGAGGGCAGGGAAGAACCGGATTAGTTGATAGTAGCGGGTCGTGCCGGGGTAGTGTTCGAGCGGGAAGAGGACGCCAGCGATGATTCGAGTTTTTCCCGCAGATTCATCAAGGGGATGAAGTTAGCATCGGCATTTTTCCAGACTTCGGCGGCTCGTTGGCGGTAGGCCAGCGACGATGCCGGATCACCGGCGGCTTCATAAACATCCGCGAGGCGGAGCAGGGTCTTGCCATGATTCGGATTGATCGAAAGGTTCTTCTGCAGTTCTGAAATTGCCAGGTCCAGCTGGTTATTGCGGCGCAACACATCCGCGTAGTACATGCGGTATCCGAGTTTCTCCTCCGGTGTCACGGCGTTACTTGCCAATTCGCCGAACAGGCGCAATGCTTCATCTTTATTCCCGGAAAGGTCGAATTCAGTCGCTTCCATGAAGCGCCGATACTGCTGAATCCCGCGATCGTCGGCCAATTGCGGTCTCTTCGCCAGGGTCTTATTGAGGTACTCGTCGGCGCGATCCCAGAGCAATCGGACCGAATCAAGATTTTGCTGCCGGTAGTATGTGGTGCCCAGTAAGCGGCAGGCATCGCCTAACACATTTTTTTCGCCGGTTGAGTCTTCGCGGAATACTATGTCCAACATGGTTCGGGCTGAATCATAATCCTCGCGATAGATCAGTATTCCAGCCCAGCTCGTATAGTATTGGAGTCTTTTGGTTTCGGCCGGGGCCTGGTTAAACAGTATCTGGTAGCAATAATCGGCCTGGCCATTCTGGCCCAATTGCTGGTATGATTGCGCCATATGCAGGGTGGCAAAGTCGAAATCGGGGTTGATATTGAAGGCTTGACGGAATTCCGCGATGGCTTCCTCATATCTTCCCACCGAATGCAGGATTTCACCGCGGGAATCGTGGGGGTTAGCCTGCTCGCGGCTCAATTCGATATATTTGTCCAGCATTGCCAACGCCTCGTCGTAACGACCGAGGTAGTAATTCAGGTATCCAATCATGTTATAGGCGGGCGCATAACGGGGATTGATTTTCAGCACGGATTGAAATAGCGCCAGCGATTCTTCGTAATTCTCGCGGGCAAATTCCTGATATGCCATTGTGGTTAAGGCGTCCTGATCATCGGGGAACTGCCGGAGAAAGTCTTGAGCCAGGGAAAAGGCTTCATCGAGCTTTCTGTCCCACTGGGCCCTCATGATATCGAGCTGCAATTGTTCACGCTTCGAGACAAACGCGCGCTTCGAGAAGGCAATTTCCTTCATTTCTTCATACTTTTTGGTGAAACCGCGGGCAGCGTAAACCTGCGCGAGACTGGCCTGTGCCATCGCGAAGTTGGAATCGAGTTTGACCGCCTGCTCAAGTTCTTCCATCGCCTGGCGGAAATAGAAGTTTTCCATCCATTCGGTGCCGGTAAGATAATGCTTGTAGGCCTCGCTTGATGAAGTAGTGACTTTCTTGTCATCCTTCAATGCGACGACTAACGCCAAGGCGGTCAGGGCCAAGAAGGCCAGGAGTGCAATTCTTCTATACATCAGGCGATCCTCAAACGGCTAAACGCAAATTTCACAAATTCTTGAGCAGGCACACGCTCACAGAGGATATACGAAAATTCGGCCGGAATGTTCGCTGACTTGGCGAATTCCCTTGCCGTTCAGCATGCTCTTAGTATTAATTCGGCATGCGGCGCATTCATTTTATGGTGGTTTTGGCGTTGTTGGGTTTTCTAAGGGTGGCGAATTCAGACGGGATGACCTTGGCTGAAGCGCTCAAGAAGGCGATTGAATCCAACAGAGCGGTCGCGGTCGCCGAGAGCCGGGTTTCGGAGAGCTCGGAGCGGATTGCAGCTGCAAACAGCGCTTTTCTTCCCGCTATAGACTTAAGTGGGACTTATACTTACGTGTCGCGCCTGTCTGAAATCAGGATCAAATTGCCTCTGCCGGCACCGGTGCCGGAAATTACCACCGGGACTCACAATATGGTCGATACCAGACTATCCGGCCGGTATCGCCTATTTGATTGGGGGAAGAGAAGAAAGAGGGTCGGGCAGGCGATCCTCGGCAAGGAGATAACTGATGTGGCGGTCCTGGGAACGAAGCAGGCGGTCGCCTATCAGGTGGTGCGAATCTACGCCACGGCAGCGCTGGCGGTTGAACAGCGGCGATTACTCGATCAATATCTCGCGATTTCAAGAAAGCATCTCAATGATTCTCAAACGAAATATGATCTCGGATTAGTTTCCCAGTTTGATCTTCTGAAGAGTGAAATGCAGTTGAAGGTGTATCAGGAGCAGATCGCGATTGCCGAAGCGGAACTAAAGACGGCCCGGCATCGGCTGAGTGAAGTGCTTGGCGTCAGCGAGACTGTCGAAGTCACCGAGCCATTGACTCAACTTGCGATCAGTGAGCCGACACTTGATCAGGCACGAGTCGGTGAACAGATCAAGTCCAAACCGGAGATCGTTGCCAATCGCAAGCAGCAGGAGATCTCCAATTTGTCATTGGGATTGGAGCGTTTGCGGCCAACGGTATCGCTTTTTACCTCGGCTGGCTGGAAGAATAGCTATATGCCTGATCCCGATAAGCTGCTTTTCAACTATGCGGGCGGGGTTGCTTTCAGTTACGAGCTGTTTGACGGCGGCTATTCCAAGAGCCGTCGGGCCGAGGAACTGGCAAAGCAGAAATCGTTGGAGCTGGAAATCGAACGGTTGACGAGCGAGTCGGAAACGGCGGTGCGCTTGTTCCGCGAAGAGGTCGCCAAGATATCGGCCAAGTCGCAAATTACTGCGGAAAAACTGGTATTGGCGAGGAAGGCGATGGAAATTGCATCAGTGGCATTCGGGAGCGGGGTGATCACCAACACGGAGTATCTTGATACCGAACTGCAGGTCCAGCAAATCGAAATGGAATCGCTGCAGGACAAGTACAGTCTTTTGATGTCGCAGGTGGAGATAAAAAGGGCGCTGTCGTACTGGCCGGAAATTGATTAGCAGTTTCTATTCATAGCGCAGCGCCACGATGGGGTCGGTGCGGGCGGCGCGCCAAGCCGGGTAAATGCCCGAGACAATTCCGGTTCCAGCCGAAAGAATCAAGCCGATCATTGCCCAAGCCGGCGAGAAGAAGTACTTCCATTCCAGTATCGTGGTAACCAGCCAACCCAGGCCGGCTCCGAAGATGATACCGATGAGGCCGCCCGATCATGGTAAGAGTAGCGGCTTCGACCAGGAACTGAAACATGATATTGTGTTTGCGGGCGCCGACGGCTTTGCGGATGCCGATTTCGCGAGTCCTCTGGGTGACGGCGACGAGCATGATATTCATCACGCCGATGACGCCGACCATCAGGCCGACACAGGCGACGGCAGTAGCGCCGAGTTGGACTTTGGAAGTGATACCGGCGACTTCGTCTTTGAATCGATCCTGGGTCAGGATGCCGAAGTTGTTCGGTTCATCGGGGCGGACCTTGCGGACGCGCCGGAGGGCGTTGATGACCTGATCCATCGCCTCGCCAAACTGCATTCGCGAAACGGCGCTGCACATGAGCGTGCCACCGACTTCTCGTTGGGATACAGGCTTGATCGAAAGTTGTCATCGGAATGAAGATGAAATCATTTTCGCTGATGCCGAAGAAGTCGTCGACCCGTTCCTGAACGCCGATGACTGTGAAATTCCAGCCATTGATCGCGAATTTCCTTGCCGACGGCCTCGTCATGAGTGTCAAAGAGGGCATCGGCTATCTCGGGCCCGATAACGCACACCATAGCTTCGCGCTGCATGTCATTGTCGTCGAGAAACCTTCCATGAGACATCTCGCGGTTGGTCACAATCATTTGCGTCGGCCAGCAGCCGCGGAAGTCATCGGGAGTGCGAATCGAGCGGTTATTATACTTGGCAATATTGTTTTGCGCTCTTTTTGCGGTCCCACCGCTTCCACCAGCGGGCACATTTCTTCGATGGCCGTACGCTTCCTCCATCGTGATATCTTTTCGGCGGCGTTCCTCCTCGGTCATGTTTTCCAAGTCCGTGCCCTCGTCATATTGAATGATGTACATGACGTTGCTGCCGATTTTGTCGATCGAGGATTCGGCATACGCGGTAAAACCATCCATGATGGTATTGACCAGAATTACCGCGCCGACACCGACCATGACGCCGATGATGGTCATCAGACTGCGAAACTTATTGGAGCGGACGGCGTCAAGGGCCAGGATCATTCCTTCGCGGGTTTCCCAGATCCGCTGCGACCAATTACTCATAGCTGAGAGCCTTAATCGGGTCGAATCGCGAAGCCCGCACCGCCGGATAGATTCCGAAAAACAGGCCGACGGCCATGGAGATGCCGAAACCGAGCATGATGGCGAGTGTGGTAGGTGTGACGTAGATGTCGAGCAATGAAGTCAATACTCTGCTGCCGATTAATACTCCGAAGAAGATTCCGAGCGACGCCGCCGAGAGTGACATAGAAGGTTGACTCATAGAGAAACTGCGTGAGGATATGCAATCGGCGCGCGCCGATTGATTTGCGGATGCCGATTTCGCGCGTGCGTTCGGTGACGGAGATCATCATGATGTTCATGATGACGATGCCGCCGATGATGATCGAGAGCAACGGCAGGGAGATCAGCACGATTCTAAAGCCACGGGTGAAATCGTTGATGAAGCTCAGGATCGCGTCCGGGGTTACGATGGTGAAGTCGTCGCTGTCATCATAGTTACATGACGCGCCGAGCGCAGGACCACGCGCGCCTGATCCATCGCCTGTTCTCGCCGGTCGAGAGATACTGCGCTGATTATGAGATTGACCGGATTGCCGGGTTGTGATACATTTCTGATGTGTCGACAGCGGGATTGCCACGAACTCGTCCATGTCGCTCGCCCAGCATTCCTCCGAGGTCTTCCGCCACGCCGATGACGACGAATTCATTCTTGCCGATCCGATTCGTCTCACCAATCGCCATTCATTCCCTCAAACAGTTTTTCATAGACTCTGTGCCGAGGAATGCGACTTGTTTGCGGCGGCTGTCGTCTTCCCAGGAAAGATAGCGGCCCATGGCGACATCGAGGTCGCGCATGGCAAGAATATTGGGAGTGTTGCCTTCGACATTGACCTAACTCATCCGGTGTTGCCATACTTGATCGTCGATCGGAGCATAAGCCTCGGCGCCGACTTCGGCGCAATCGGGGCAGCCCTCGCTGATCGGCTCGATCAGACTTCTGGTCAGCTTGCGGCGATGCATGCGTTCGAGATACTCCTGCACTGAGAGACCAAACCGAAGCGGGTGACGATGAAGGTATTTGATCCCAGCGAAGCGAATGCGTCTTCGATGTTGTTCTGCATCCCTTCAACGGTGGAGACGATGGCGATAACCGAAGTCACGCCCATGGTCATTCCGAGGACGGTGAGGAACCCGAGCGCAACCGATTCAGTCCACAGTGCGGCCAGCGATTCGCTAATAGAGTGACAATTGATCATCGGGATCTCTGACCGCGGCGACGGCCTGCGGCCTACTTCTCGTTCATCTTGTCAATTGAAGCCTGCTCGATCTTGACCGACTCGCCTTCGGCGATCTTGCGCAGTGTCTGGTATGAGCCGGAAATCACCGTATCGCCGGGGGCAATTCCGGTCAATGCGACTATGTTGCGCTCGTCGGCGATGCCGGTCGTGATTTCAACGAAGCTTGGCTTTGCCGTCGCGAATGACAAAGATGCCGGACTTCTTGATCTTGGCGCTCTTCTTCCGCTTGGAGGTGTCGTCCTTGCTCCTTGGGTGTTTCGGCGGCATTGGCTTGCTGGATATGCTACCGCTCATCGGAGTTGTCTCGGACTTCGCTTTCAGCGAATCGGGATCAAATTCACGCGTCACCAGTGCGGCATACGGAATCAGCAAGGCATCTTTGGCTTATTCGGTGGTGATATCGACCGTTGCCGACATTCCGGGGCGGAATGTGACTTCGGCTTTATCGAAACGCACTTTGACACGGAAACTGGTCGTGTAGTTGTCACTACCCTGGCCGGCGACCAGGGCGGAATTGCCGATTTCGACTACCGTTCCGGCGAAGGCAGTATCGCGGAACGCATCGACCTTGATTTTGGCTTTCTGCCCGATAACAATCTTGGCGATTTCGCTTTCGTCGACATCGATTTCGACCTCGAATACCGAGAGATCGGCGATCGTCATTAAGGTCTTGCCCTGAGTGAATGCCGTCTGTGCCTGGGAGATTTCGCCGACTTCGACGCTCAGGAATGTCATAACTCCGGGCATCGGCGCTTTGATCAGGGTTTTGGTGAGATTGTCCTCGGCTTTTTCGATTCCGGCCGCGCGGTCTCGACCTGGGAGAGCATGGCGCGGTAGTTGGCGCTGGAGTTTTCGTAACCATAGCGGGCGTTGGTGGCCGCGGTCTCGGAGCTCGAGATCGCGCTCGAACAGCTTCTGCCTGGCGTTCGGATTCGAGCTTGTCGATTTCGAGTTGGGCCTTGGCGGCTTCAGCGCGGGAGGACTGATTTCGTCAAGGCTATAGCGCGCCTGCGAGACATCCGATTGAAGTTGAATCGTATCGAGGAGAATCAGCTTTGGCCGCGTTCGACCGAGGTCGCCTTCCTTCACGAAGATGCTCATGACCTGTGCAGAGACTTCGGAAGTGATGTCGACCTTGGTCTGGGGCTGGATCCGGCCGGAAGCCGAGACTATTTCCGCGATATCGTCGTTGTAGGCCAGGTCAGCCTGGATTTGTGTCGCTTCGCTGCTGGAGCCAGAGGACATCAAGACGACGGCCACAATGATTACCAGCGCGCCGATCGCGGTAAAGAGGAACTTTTTCGATCGCCATTTAATTGCCATGGATACTCCCTAAGTGCACAGTGAGATTAACAGTTAATCATTGGTAAGACCGGAGGATGTGCGGAAATGTTTCAGCCGGCAATAATCCCACGGCAAGCGGTGGTCGACCCAAGTCAAACTCAACTAATGGGACAGCCTCGGGTTTCCGGCGGGTTATCGGCGACAATGTAACTTATGCCGGCGATTTCCCGTACATCATAATAAGTACCGGCTTGGTCGATAAGAGGATTGGGCGCGATGGGCGCTGGTTAACACTTATTAACAACAAATCGGGAACAAGAAACGGACCGAACAGGTATTTAGTGGTGAGCGATGATTATGAAAGGAAGCTTCATGAAAAGTAGTCGTAATTTCTGGTTTTTCACGGCAGTGGCGGGCCTGTTGATGGTTTTCGCCATGAGCCCGTTACAGGCGGCCAAGCGGCCATGGATCGGCATTTACATGCAAGATGTCAATCAAAGTCTGGCGGAAGCCTTTGATCTGAAGACAACGAAAGGCGTACTGGTCAATGATGTCGCGGAAGATTCTCCCGCAGAAGAGGCGGGGATCGAGCCCAAGGATATCATTTTGTCCTGGAACGGCGCGGTCGTGGAAGATTCTGATGCTTTGACGGAAATGGTGCGCGCGTCGAAGATTGGCGACAAGGCGAATTTGTCGATTAACCGCGACGGCAAAGAGATGAAGGTTTCGGTCGAGATCGGCGAACGGCGTGAGGCGGCTCTTTACGGTTTTGGCGGCGAGGGAGATGCCGGCGACATGACACCCCGGGCATTTGAGTTTCTGGAAAATATGAAGACGACCGGAATTGGCGTATCGATGCAATCGTTGTCGGGCGACCTCGGAGAGTACTTCGGTGTGCCGAATGGCGAGGGTGCACTGATTACGGAAGTGATGGAAGACACTCCTGCTGCCAAAGCCGGCCTAAAGGTTGGTGATGTGGTGACAGCGATCAATGGCGACAAGGTCGAGACACCGAGCGATGTCTCCAGCGAACTGCGAGGCAAGGACCGGGGCGACGAGGTCGAGTTGACGATCATCCGCAATAAAGCGGAACAGAAGGTATCTGTGGAAGTTGACGAGATTGAAAGTTTCGGTATGCAAATGCCGGCAGACTTGCGCGAGATGCTCAACTGGAACGGGAATCGCGGTCAATCGTATCACAATTGGAGCGTGCCGTCAGTCCCGCAGGCTGATCAAGAAGACTTCATGCGCAAGATGGAAGAGATGCAGAAGCGTCTCGAAGAGATGAAGGTTCGTCTTGAGGGTCTTGAGAAGAAGATGAAATAACGAAGAAACCGTAACGGGTACTTCCCATTATCCGACAGAACCGCCGGTGGATCAGCAACCCCATCGGCGGTTTCCATTTGGGCTGGTTTTTTTTGAGAAGACACACGAGAAGGCAAGTACCACCCCCTTGCCCACTTTGCTAGGCCGGTAGCCCACCCGTAGCGGAGCGGAGGGTGGGATTGATCGAAAATCACAGAATCCCACCCTGCGCCATTTTCTGGAAAATCTTTGAGCTTGAGATCAATTCAGTGATGCGTCAAATAGGCGTGTTGTGAAGTTGCCGCTCCGGGTGGGCTACCGGCTGTTGGAGTAGTCTGTATTCTTCACGATGGGATCTTGCATCAGAATGGAGAACCTGGATTCCCGCTTTCGGGACTGTTGAGAAACTCGAACTTTGTCATTCTGAGCCGCTACGCAGGCGAATAATCTGTAGATGTTCAATTACAGAGGGAGCAGATCCTTCGCTACGCTCAGGATGACAGTATCGGGGGCTTTTTCAACACTCCCTTTCGCCGGAATGACTTACAGAGAGGACTGCGATATGAGATCATTCCTGATGCCAAGTGGCTTTTTAAACAGACCCTAAGGGGGAATAACAAATGAAGCAATCTGCAGGGCAGATCTCCTGGCTGAAATCCGCAATCTAGTGGCACTAATTCGGAGACCGGCCGTGCTAATTGCTTAAACAAATCGCGGGCGCCAAGTCGATAGATTTCGTATAAAGGTATCATGGCAGACCAGACAAACAGCAAATATCTCTCACCGGAAGTTCTCAGCAAGCTCAAGGGGCTTGAAGTCAAGGCGCGTTTAGTAGTAGAAGGCTTCATTGCCGGACTGCATCGTTCGCCGTATCACGGGTTTTCCGTGGAATTTGCCGAACACCGGCAGTATATGCCGGGGGATTCAATTCGCAATATTGACTGGAAAGTGTTCGCGAAGTCCGACCGGTTTTATATCAAGCAGTATGAAGAGGAGACCAATCTCAAGGCATATCTGCTGGTGGACTGCTCGCGATCGATGGGATATGCCAGCGAAAAACGGATCGATAAGCTGACGTATTCGCTGCAATTGGCGGCGGCGTTGTCGTTCCTGATGCTCAAACAGCGCGATGCCGTTGGTTTGGTCGGGTTTGACGAGAAGATCAATACTTATGTTCCGCCGCGGTCGGCGGCTTCGCATCTGCACGTGCTTTTGCGCGAGATGGAGTCATTCAAGCCGACGCTGCAGACGAACATTGCGACAACTCTTCACGAGATGGCCGAGCGGATCAAACGCCGCGGTCTGGTGATTGTGCTTTCCGATTTGCTCGATGATCCGACAGCGGTGATCGCCGGGCTCAAGCATTTTCGCCATCGCAAGCACGAGATCATCGTTTTCCATGTGCTCGACCCGCGCGAACGGGATTTCGCTTTTCCGCAGGAAGCGATCTTCAAGGATATGGAAACGGGGGAGCAGATCAACACGCTGCCGTGGCAAATCAAGGGTGAATACAAGAAGGTTGTCGGTGAAGTGATCGAGCGATTCTCGCGCGAGTGCCGGATGTCGAACATTGATTATGTGCCGATCGATACCGCGACCGACTATGATTTTGCTTTGTTTGCATATCTGAACAAGAGGGCGAGATTGTACTAGACGGGGACAATCGACTCCTTGAGAATCTACCGCTACCGATATAATGGGAAAGCCCGCTTTGTGCCACGCAGCGACACCGCCTTCGAGAACCATCGCATTAACGTAACCCAGTTGCAGATACTCTGCCGCCAAACTGACGGCGCTTTCATCAGCTACTCAAGCTCAATAGAAGGCTAGTGCGACATCCTTCGGGAGTCGCGGCAACAACTCCTCCAACTTCTCGCGCGAGATTGAACCTTCGATGTGTGACTTCGAGTGCGCAGACTCCGGGAATACCGAAACGATCAACAAGCCGTCATTTGCAAGGAAGCGGCGTCGGGCTTCAGCGGCGGAAATGAATCTTGGGAATTGAGTTATCACAAGACAACGATAAGCAGTTTGAAGCGGAATCGCAAACGGCACCACCGAGTCTGACCCTACCTCCGAAAGGCACTACGATGATTTAACGAGTTGCTTTTCGGCGAGTTCGCGGTAGATGGAAGAACGCGACATCAGCTCACTGTGGGTGCCCTGATCGACGATGGCGCCGTTTTTCATGGTGATGATGCGGTCGGCACGCTGGACGGTGGAGAGACGGTGGGCAACGATGATCGCCGTCTTGTCGACAAGGATTTTGTCGAGCGCCTGCTGAATCAGCTGCTCGGAGATCGAATCGAGAGCAGAGGTGGCCTCATCGAGAATCAGCACCGGAGGGTTCTTAATAACTGCGCGGGCAAGGCACAAACGCTGCTTCTCGCCGCCCGAGAGTGTCACGCCGCGCTCGCCGACGATGGTGTCATAACCCGCAGGAAGCGATTCGATGTAGTCGTGAATGTTGGCGACGCGGGCAGCGGCGACGACTTGAGCGCGTGATGCTGACGGATCCGAATAGGCAATGTTCTCGAAGATAGGCGCGTTGAAGAGAAGGGGGTCCTGATCGACCAGCGCAATGTTGTCACGCAGAGATTGAATCGACAATTGGCGCAGGTCAACCCCGTCGAGAGTAACGGTTCCCTGTTGCGGATCGTAGAAGCGCATGACGAGATTGACGATAGTGCTTTTGCCGCCGCCGGAGGTTCCGACGATGGCGAGTTTTTCACCGGCGGTGATGGTCAGGTTGAAGTTTTCCATGCGGAATCCCTGATCTTCATAAGAAAACCCGACCTTATCGAAAACGATGATGCCGCGAGCTTTGGTGAGCGCGACGGGATTGGGTGCTTCAACGACATCGCGCGGGTAGTCGAGATATTCGAAGACGCGATCGACTGACGCCATGATACCCTGGATTTCGACGTTGGCGGATGCCAGGGCCTGGATAGGCATATTCAGCCAGGTGAGCAGGACGAAGAACGCCATCAATTGGCCGAGCTTCATCGATCCGGTGGCGACGAGGTAGGCGCCGATGCTCAAGAAGACGATGACACCGGCAAAACTGAGGATTTGCACAAAATTGCGCGCCAGCGACTGATTGACGCTGTACTTGATGTAAATGACTTTGAGCCGGTCGAGCACGGTATCGACCCGCTCGCGTTCTTCGCGCTCGCGGCCGAAGGCTTTGATGGTCTTCAGTCCCACCAAACGTTCCTGTAATCTTCCGGACAATTCGGCGACGGCTTCCTGCAATGTGCGGGAAATGCTGTTCATTTTGAGTCCGTAACGATGAGTGAGATAAACCGTCAAAGGCAGGGGGATGAGGGCAATCAGGGTGAGGTACCAATTCAGCGAAAAGAGATAGATCAGAATCCCGGTTAGAAAGAGCACGTTCGTGAGCAAACTGAGCAGGCTGTTAGTGAACAAGTCCTGGATGCGGCTGACATCGGACATCATGCGCGACATTACTTCGCCAACTTGATGCTTCTGGTAGAACTTCAGCGAGATCAACTCCAGATGCTCGAAGAGCTGCGACCGAATATCGGCGATAATGCTTCCACCGATCTTGGCAGCCAGATAATCACGCAGCCACGACAGAAGCAGAATGATTACGTAGACCGAGATGAGTGTGCCGGCGAAGAATGCTGACTTATGCCAGGCCGTCGGATCGGCGCTATCAGCCGTCAATGAAGGAATGAGCGAATCGATCATATACTGAATGGCAGCAGGCAGAGCCAGTTGCAAGACCGCAATGACAGCCATTGCCAGAAAGGCAACGAACTCCATTCGCAGGTATGGTTTGAGGTAGGCCCATAGACGCCGGGCGCGCGGTGCCTTGATACTCATCGGGATATTGCCCCTTTTGGATACGCGCAATTATCCCGGCGCGTTGCGGAGAATCTCGGGGGCAACGAGTACCACTATCCTTTCACCTGCACCGGTTTGAATCGGTCAAGCAGCTGCGCCACGAGAGCATTGTCTTCCGGCGCTGCGACACCGCGTTCCTGTTCCATGCGATAGGTGCAGTAAGGATTGTCGGCGCGGCAGCCGGAGGCCGAAACGGAAGTGGTTGTGCAGCCGCCGCGGCAAAGCGGAAGATACTTGCAGTCGTGGCAGGCGCCTGCTGCAGTGTCGCGGGTGAAGCGGCGGTTATAAGCGAAGGCGTTCGGGTCGTTCCAGATGGCGGTAAAGGAAGAATCGCGGATATTGCCTTCGACGAATTGTTCCTGCTGGGAAAGGCAGCCTTTGACGTTGCCATTGGATTCGATTCCGGCGACGCGGGTACCGGCGAAACAGCCGAAATAGGGGACGTCTTCCCAGAGTTCGGTGCCGAGGCAGCCGTAGTAACCGATGTTTTCGCCGACGTCGATCGTGATCTCATGATTCTTCTGTTTGAATTCAATCATCTTCTTGACGAGCCGTTCGTAGTTGTTAAGGGAGAGGATGAGGTTACGGTTTTCCATCATGCGACCGGTGCTGGTGGTCATCTGGATGCGCCACACCGGGCACTTGGCGTCGATGAGGATCTGCCTCATTTGGTCGAGCTCACCGATGTTGATATTGGAAATTTGGCTTTCGGCGCAGAATGGAACGTCCTTGGCGGCCATCATGTGCATGGCATTAATGACTTTGTCGTAGCTGTCGTCGCGCTGGCGGATGTAATTGTGGGTATCCTTGGTGCCGTCGAAACTGAACCCGACGCGGGTGAAGCCGATGCGCTTGAAGTCATCGACAGTTTCTTCGGTGACTGCGAGGCCGTTCGTGATGAGACAGGTTTTGACGCCGCCTTTGACGAAGCGTTCGGAGATTTCGCGCCAGTCTTTGCGCATCAAGGGTTCGCCGCCGGAAATGGCGATGACTTCGGTGCCAAGACCGATCAGTTCGTCAGCCAAACGGAGCGCTTCATCGGTAGTGAGTTCATCGGGACGTTGTTTACCGGCCGAGGTGCCGCAGTGGATGCAACGCATGTTGCAGGCGAAGGTGATTTCCCAGACGACAGATTGGGGGTACATACGGAACTCGGTCATATTTGCTCCTTGACGGCACTTTTCATTCGTTGTTGGCGCGAGCAGGCGATGATTTCCAGCATCGGAATCAAGTTGTGACGCCAGCCCTGGCAGAGTTCATCCTCAGTCAGATTGCGATCGATGCGCTGCGACGGACAACCGCCGAGACAAAGCGGCAGGATGCTGCAACTCTGGCACTTGTTGCTTTCGAAGGCATCGAAATCGAAAAGACGCGTGAAATTCGGATGCTGGTAGTCGATCGGGGCAGTGATATTGCCCATGGCGCGATCGGGGTCGCCGGCATAGTTAAAGCAGCGATACAGATAGCCCTCGTGGTCGATCACAAACGCATTAACTCGCTGCGCCAGGCAAAACACTGAAATTGGCGATGGCAATTTCTCGATCCTGAAGCCGTGTTGCAGTAAGAGCCGGAAGTAATCAATCTCGACCTCGGAAAAATCGACCGTGTTATAACAATTGTCTGCAATATTCGAGCAGACTGTGGTTGCAGGCTCAAGTTGACCGAAGTAAACACTGATCTTCTGCTCCAAGCCGGCTGCTTTTAGCTCAAGGAGAAGCTCCTCGATCGCCGACTCATCAAGCACCTTGTCAACATTGATGCGCAGGCTGACAAGGAGTTTTGTCGACAGCAAATTGGATATTCTCGAGAATTTTGTTGAAGCTTTCCTTGCCGTTCTTCAGGGCACGTCGTCGGTTATGAATGCGCGCCGGGCCGTCCAGTGTTACCTGGATGGCAGTTAGATTTTCAGATTCACGAGCCTGTCGACGACCTCGGGCGAAAGCAAGTATCCGTTGGTGATCGCAGTGGCAGTATACTGGAAGTTCTTACGGTGCTTCATTTCCAGCAATCTTGAGGTCATCGCCTCAACCACATCCAACGCCAGCAACGGTTCGCCGCCATACCAGCAGATATCTACACGACTAAGCGAATCAGCCTTCTTTTCGATGTAATCGATAATCGCTGCCTGGATCTCAGCCGACATTTTTCCTTTCTTGTTACTCTCAAAGCAGTACTCGCAAGCCATGTTACAAGCCATTGTCGGCGCGATGACTAATCCGAGGGAGGTCATGTCGAAGCGTTCCATATGATGCTGGAACTTGATCAATTCCGCTTCTTCCCTGCCATCGGGGTAGGCGAAGCGTCCAAATTCGAGTTGGGTGAGCAACTTCGATTCCGAGTCGGTCAGTGATGACGACCCGTTGGATTGAGCCAGTTTTATTGCGAGATTCTGATAGGCTTCGTAGTTTTCAGCCGTCATCACGGCGACGGCGCCGGAGCGGGCGTTGAAGGCAATGTAATGACCATTCCGCCAGGGCTGGAAGTGGTTGTAGCGCGAGATCTTTGCCATGTTGCGTCTCCCGGTGCGGATGATCGATCGAGCGTGGAGGGAGCAACCGGCTCCCTCCATACTCTTTACCGAAAGTTATTCGGTTTCCGTAGGAACGCCATACAACGGTTTGATCTGCAAACGCCTGAGCACTTCAAGAAGCACTTGAGGTGCAGGCCTCAACCGTGGGTTCCATGGGGTCGATCAAATAAATCATCCGACTCCCTCCTGTTAAAACGTAAGATGTGAGTTATGTGAGCAAAATACTCACCCGTATCAACGAAATGCGGATACGTCAAATTGCAAAAAGCCCCGGCTATAGACTTGGACAAGAAGCGATACGAATCGGGCAGAATATTCGCCGCCGACAAGAGAGAGCCGATAGGTCTGTTGATTCAAGAAATCTTCGCGGCAGACAGAACTCGACTGTGAGGACGCCATGATGCACCTATCCGATTACAAACCCTGAGTTTGTTGGCGGTTATTATTGCAAATGAATACCAAACTTGGACGATTTTGTCAAGTACTTTTTTTCACAAACTTGACTTCTGTGATAGATGTTGACCTCATTGACCACGATGGTCAGGATTGTTGAGGTTTGATGGAAGAAAATCGATTCGGATCTAAGACAAACTTGGATTATGGGTGTGTCGCCGACGCCGGTGTGCCGGTTTTCCAGAAGGCGGTATAAGTTACGCCATCATGCCATTGGCGATCTTCGCAGGTCCAGCAGCCGCCGGTAGCTGCGACCAATTTCCGGACCTCCGTGTTGCGGTCATTCTGGGATAGGGAGGAGAACCAAAGGCGTTCCTCTTCGGTCCAGGAGCGACCGTGGGCGGCGAAAAAGAGGTCATGGAAGCTGAAACAGCAATTTTCACTCATGGGTTGGGGCTTTCCTTTCTGACGATTATACGGTTCTGTTGGCCGTAAGGCGAGTGAAAATCGCGGACTGAATCGGCGGTTTCGCCTTGCGTTTCGGCGCTGTGCGACCAAGATTGACGGCACATATGATTGTGACCGAGGAGCATGGATAAGATAACCATTCTGGGTTTGGCTGCCGGGGCCTTGACGACGTTTTCTTTTGTCCCGCAGCTGATTAAGATCGTTCGCTCGAAATCGACTCACGATATTTCGCTGGCGATGTATATCGTCATCAGTACGGGAATATTATTGTGGCTCATCTATGGCTTGGTCATCGAGGATATTCCGGTGATTGCAGCCAACGCCGTCGCATTGTTTATCACGATTGCGATCCTTTCCCTCAAGATTCGCTATCGCTGAAATTAGACATCGATAACAGATTCCAGTTCCGGCCGTTTGGAGAAGTATGAAAAGAGAAGGCGCCAAGACCGCCGTGAATGAAGGTCGAGTGCACGTGCTAAAGGCGGGATCGATGGGCAGAGGCGAAGTTGCTTACTGGATGAGCCGCGACCAGCGCCTTCATGACAACTGGGCGCTACTGTATGCGCAGGAAATGGCACTTGAGCGCAAACTGCCGCTTTCGGTTGTATTTTGTTTGGTACCCGATTTTCTGCAGGCGACCTGGAGGCAATACGAGTTCATGCTCAAGGGGCTGGAGCAAATAGAAAAGGGCTGTGAGCGACTTGGGATCAAATTCAAGCTACTCATAGGGGATCCGATCGACCAAATACCCAGGTACGCAGCGAGCACCGGCACATCGGCCGTAGTGACGGACTTCACGGCGCTGCGAATGAATCGGTTTTGGAAAGAAGAGATAGCGGAGAAGCTAACGGTGCCTTTCGTCGAAGTTGACGCCCACAATATTGTTCCGTGCCGGGTGGCTTCCGAAAAACCGGAATTCGCGGCGTACACGATTCGGCCAAAGATCCGGAAACTGCTTCCCGAATATCTAACTGAATTTCCCAGGACGAAGAAGCACCCGTTCGCACCCGGCGGTGAGGCATCACCAACGAATTGGGAAGCTGCACGCAGGTCGCTGAAAATTGATCGGTCGGTTGGTGAGGCGGCGGGATTTGATTCTGGCGAGACAGCGGCTATGAAGGTGATGGACCATTTTCTTGAAGTTGAAATTGCGTCATTACGACACCGACCGCAATTTACCGCCGGTAGATGGGCAGTCTAATCTCTCGCCATATCTGCATTTCGGGCAGATTTCGGCGCAACGGGTGGCATTGGAAGCGCAGAGATTCGATCAGAATCTGACAGCACAAGAGGCATTTCTGGAGGAGTTGATAGTCCGGCGGGAGTTGGCGGACAATTTCTGTTACTACAATGACAGTTACGATGTATTTGAGGGATTTCACCCGTGGGCACAGAAGACTCTCAACGAGCACAGAGCTGATGCGCGGGAATACATCTATTCGCGCGATGAATTTGAGTCGGCACAAACGCATGACGATCTTTGGAATGCCGCACAACAGAAATGGTCGTGACCGGCAAGATGCACGGCTATCTGCGCATGTATTGGGCAAAGAAAATTCTGGAATGGTCGCCTTCGCCGGAGGAGGCGCTGGCGACCGCGATATATTTGAACGATCGTTACGAATTGGACGGGCGCGACCCGAACGGCTACGCAGGGATTGCCTGGAGTATTGGCGGCGTTCACGATCGCCCGTGGGCGAATCGGCCAATTTTCGGGATGATAAGGTACATGAGTTCTGATGGCTGTAAGCGCAAGTTTGATGTGAAAGCCTACATCGCCAAACACAGTAAACAGGGGCAGCTCTTGTGAAAACTTACCACCTCCATGCCGAACAATTCGTTGCCAGGCCGCTGGAAGAAGTATTCGCCTTCTTCGAGCGTCCGGAGAATCTTGCGCGGATTACGCCGGAGTCATTAGGCTTTGTGATTATGACGCCATCTCCGATTGAAATGAAGGTGGGCACACTGATCGACTACACGATCAAGGTGATGGGATTGCGGATGCGGTGGACGACACTGATCAGTGGCTATGATCCACCGCACAAGTTTGTTGATGAGCAACTGCGCGGACCTTACAGTTTCTGGCATCATACTCACGCATTCAGCGCCGTTGAAGGCGGAACCATGATCGTCGATGATGTGTGTTATGCGTTGCCCTTGGGGATCCTCGGAAAGATGGCTCATTCGCTACTGGTTCGGCGCGATCTAGAGAAGATCTTTCAACACCGGGAGAAGATCATCGCCCACTTGTTCAAATAGTGTTTGAGCACCACACAAAGCTCTTCGTACGGCCGCTCTAACTTGTGAAAAAAATCTCTATTGATAAGGGTTCCAATGCCGTAATCTTTTGAGATGGACGCCCTGATGTTATCCCGTATCCAGTTCGGATTGACGATCGGGTTTCACTACATCTTCCCGCCATTGAGCATCGGTTTGGGCTTGCTGTTGGTGTTCATGGAAGGGATGTACCTCAAGACAAAGAACCCCCTTTATCACCAGATGACTCGCTTTTGGGTCAAAGTTTTCGGATTAATATTCGCGCTGGGAGTGGCGACAGGAATCGTGATGGAATTCCAGTTTGGCACGAACTGGTCGACCTATTCGCGATATGTCGGCGACGTGTTTGGCAGCGCGTTGGCGGCTGAAGGTATCTTTGCGTTTTTCCTTGAGTCGGGGTTTCTGGCGATTTTGCTGTTTGGCTGGAATCGCGTCAGTCCCGCAGTTCACTTCATCTCAACGATAATGGTATGTCTGGGAGCGCATTTTAGCGCAGTCTGGATTGTGGTTGCGAACTCGTGGCAACAGACACCGGCGGGGCATCATATCGTCGGAGAAGGTCTGAGTGCGCGGGCGGAGATTGTGGATTTTTGGGCGATGGTATTCAATCCGTCAAGCGTCGACAGAATCTGGCACGTGTACATGGGCTGTTGGCAGGCGGGGGCGTTTTTTGTCTTGAGTGTTGCAGCTTACTATTTGATCAAGAAGCGACATCTTGATTTTGCCAAGGCATCGATGAAGATTGCACTGGTGCTGGCGGCTGCCGCTTCAATGCTGCAACTCGTGTCCGGTCACTCAAGCGCTGTCGGTGTGGCGGAGAGTCAACCCGCCAAGATGGCGGCTTACGAGGGGCACTATCCTGCCAATGAACCGGCGCCGCTGTATTTGTTCGGCTGGGTCAACGAGGAGTTGGAGCAAGTGCAATTCGGTGTCGCGGTTCCGGGGTTGTTGAGCTACATGATTCACGGCGACTGGAATGAGCCGGTGACGGGATTGCGGGAATTTTCTCCGGACAAGCGCCCGCCGGTGAATGCGGTATTCCAGAGCTATCACGCGATGGTGGCGATTGGGTTTGGATTGATTGCCATCTCATGGTTGGGACTCTGGTACTGGTGGCGAAAGAAGCTGTTCGAGACGGGTTGGATGTTAAGAGCATTTGTGCTTGCGGTACTCGGTCCGCAACTGGCGAATCAACTGGGGTGGTTCTCTGCCGAAGTTGGTCGGCAGCCGTACATTGTCTACGGCCTCCTGAAGACCGAAGATGGTATTTCAAAAGTCGTCACGAGCGGCGAGGTGATTACTTCGCTGATCATGTTCGGGGCGATCTATCTGCTGTTGTTCATCCTATTCATTTATTTGCTCAACGAGAAAATTCAGCACGGTCCGGCCGCTGAAGATTTAGCCATAAAGAGACGGGCTTGATATGAATCTTGATCTGAACACGATCTGGTTCGTTCTTATCGGGGTGCTCTTCACGGGGTATGCTATCCTCGACGGGTTTGATTTGGGAGTCGGCGCGCTGCACCTGTTTACCGGGACGGACCTTGAACGACGGACATTCTTGAACGCAATCGGCCCGGTTTGGGATGGCAACGAAGTGTGGTTGGTCACCGCCGGCGGGGCGCTGTTTGCTGCATTCCCCGAGGTTTATGCCACGGCCTTTTCAGGATTCTACCTGGCGTTGATGCTATTGTTGTTCTGTCTGATATTCCGCGCCGTTGCCATTGAGTTTCGCAGTAAGCAGGAGATGGCGTGGTGGCGGCGGATGTGGGATGTCTCGTTCTGCGTGTCGAGCGTACTGGCTTCGTTCTTGATCGGCGTGGCACTGGGGAATATCGGTATTGGTATTCCGCTCGACGGTAACCACGAATTCGCCGGCACTTTTCTTGGATTGCTCAATCCGTATGCCGTCCTCGTGGGGATAACGACGGTGTCGTTGTTCATGATGCATGGTGCGATCTATGTTGTGATGAAGACGGAAGGCGAGCTGCACGACAGGGTGCGCGGGTGGATTAACAATACGATCATTTTCTTCATTATTTGTTATGCCACGACGACAATGGCGACCCTGTTGTATGTGCCGCAGATGGCGGACGTTATCAAGGAGAATCCGGTGCTGTTCTTCGTACCGTTGCTGAACATGCTGGCAATCGCGAATATTCCGCGCGAGATTCACCATGGCCGCGATTGGCGGGCGTTTTTGTCGTCGAGTTGTGCGATCGTGTTCCTGATGGCGCTGTTTGGAATCGGGATGTTTCCGAACATGATATTCTCTAATCCGATCGCCGAGAATAGCCTGAACATCTACAATGCGGCCTCGTCGGCGAAGACTCTAAAGATAATGCTGATCATTGCGGCGCTGGGTGTGCCGGTCGTGTTGGCGTACACGGTCAGCATCTATTGGATCTTCAGGGGTAAGGTGAAGTTGGATTCCAGCAGCTACTGACGTTTCAGCCCCTCCCAGAAATTGCGAGGGGCCGATTGTTGAATCAGAGAGAAAACCCGAACACCATAAAAGCCTGCTCGGCATTGGGATTGACAATGACCTGTCCGAACACCGGAAGCGAAAACTTGTCGGTGAATTCGATCGAGCGACTAACCTTGGCGCCGAGATTTATGATGGCAAAGTCGTCGCTGCCATAGTACCCAGGGTTTTTCTTGCTGCCGCTGGTGGCGCCGACAGTCAGAGCTGAGCGCTGATTCGCCCAAGTTGGCATTGTAATCGAGCTGGAAGTACTTGTTCTTACCTTCGTCGTTGTAAACATTGACATAAGCTGACAGGACAAGCGGTAGTTTCTCTGGTCCGGTAAGGATTGCGCCCAATTCGATCGTATGCGCGCCGGAACCTTCAGGATCATCCCAATTGTTGTAATTGAACAACGCCAGGTTTTCGTCGGGGAAGAAGTAGTCGGTCACGATGCCGGTCAAGGTCACCGAGTTTGGCACCTGATAGCCATAACTCGCCCAGGTATCAATCTCCTCGAAGTTTGTTGAGTAGGATCCCCAGAAGCCGACATTGAGTCCCCGATAGGTTGCAGTCAGCGCCGGTTGAATGGCGGCAGCAGCGCCATAGTCGGAGCCGCGCCAGTTGTAACGGCTGACGAAGGTGGCGCCGGCCGTGACAGAAACCGGCACTTCGGCGACGGCTGAAGTGACGCCGAGAAATGACATGAACAACAGCACTATTCCGGCTATTCGGGCATTGAAGGTTTGCATTCCATGTTCTCCTTGTATGGCGCTTCTCCGGCCATACGTGATTAACCGAAAATGGTCTTACCTGCGATGGACAAGATACAATCTGCAATCATCGATACTCCATAAAACCAATCGCCCGTCAGGTTATGTCCTCATAGGCGACTTCGCCGTGCAGAGAGACATCGAGAGTGCTTTCTTCATCAGTGCTGGTACGGACCGGCGTAAACAGGTTAATCACCCAGAGCATCCCATAGGTAAAGCCAAAGGCGTATATGGAAGAGACGACGATGGCGACAATTTGCTTGATAAAGAAATCGGTGCCGCCATTGAACAGTCCGTTCGCTCCGGCAGCATTAACGGCAGTTGTCCCGAGCAGGCCGAGCATGATGATTCCCAGCAATCCGCCGACGCCGTGGACGCCCCAAACGTCAAGGGCATCATCCCAATGTAGTCGGTTCTTGAGTGCGACCGCGCCATAGCAGACGATACCAGCGACCACGCCGATTATCACGGCACTGGTCGTAGTGACATAACCTGCTGCCGGTGTAATCGTCGCCAACCCGGCAACGGCGCCAGTCAGCAAGCCGACCAACTTCGGTTTCTTCTCAAGCCGCCAGGCGAGGAGGAGCCAGGTCACAGCCGCGAATGAAGCGGCAATGTCGGTATTGAGGAAGGCGAGTGCCGTGACCGTATCTACCTGTAATTCGCTGCCGGCATTGAATCCATACCAGCCGAACCAGAGCAAGCCGGTGCCGAGCGCGACCAACGGAATACTATGGGGTACGCTGTCGGCGATTCTGCGCCGGCCGACATAAAGCACTGATGCCAGAGCTGCGAATCCGGCGATGTTGTGTACGGCAATGCCGCCGGCGAAGTCGAGCACTCCCCACTTGGCCAGCAAGCCACCGCCCCAGATCATATGGACAAAGGGGAAATACACCAGCAACAGCCACGCGACAAGGAACGCAAGGTAGGCGGGGAAACGGACACGATTTGCAAATGCGCCGGTGATCAACGCCGGCGTGATGATGGCAAACATCATCTGGTAGGCGATAAAGACGTAGAGCGGAATCTTGCCGGCGCCATAGGGAGTCAGGGGATCGATACCCATGAAGAACGCCTGGTCAAGATTGCCAATGATGCCGCCTTCTCCGCCGGAGAAGCACAGCGAATAACCGCAGATCCACCAGATCACGGTTGTGACGCCCATGGAAACGAAGCTTTGGATCATGATCGACAGCACATTCTTGCGCCCGACCAGTCCGCCATAGAAGAACGCCAGTCCCGGGGTCATCAACATCACGAGGCTGGTTGCTACCAGCATAAAGCCGGTGTTTCCAGTATCAAACATATCTTGCCTCCACCAAGGGTGAGAATTGCGCCGGCAGGCCGGCACTTGATCGCAAGGAAGGAACGGAGAATATCGTGTCTACACAATTGGGCAGAGCCTGATTGTTTCCTTCGTAATTCCTTAGTGAGGGAGACAAGGGGGAGTGTTGAAAAAAACCTTCCCGTGTTATTCTGAACGAAGTGAAGAATCTGCTAATCTTTTTTACGCAGAAGGAACAGATCCTTCGCTGCGCTCAGGATGACAATGTCGGACAGTTTTTCAACAGTCCCAAGGGTGGGAAAGCTGGGCCAGGTACAGCCTGCTTTAATTAAGCTGTGTCAAGCCTTCGCGGATGGCATACTTGGTAAGTTCGGCGACGCTGTGCATGTCGAGCTTGTCCATCAGCTGTTTTCGGTGTGATTCGACCGTTTTGGAACTGACATTCAATTGCGACGCGATTTCTTTGGTGGACTTGCCTTCGGCGAGCAACTGAAGGACTTCGCGCTCGCGAGCACTGAGGATGGCGAAGGCCGAGGAATCGGCGCTGCGGGCGAGGCTGACATAGTCGTTGATGACGATGTCGGCAATTCGGGTACTTAGGTAGATTTTTCCGTTCATGCAATCGCGGATTGCGGAAAGGACTTCATCAAATGCGGAATCTTTGAGAAGATAACCGCGCGCGCCCGAGCGCAGGGCTTCGGTAATGTAGCGACGGTCGGAATGCATCGAAAGCATGATGATCTTAATGGCGGGTTGCTCGGCGACGATCTTGCGGGTTGCTTCAATGCCGTTTAAGTCCGGCATGGAAACATCCATAAAGACAATATCGGGTCGAAGTTCGATCGCGAGTTTTACTGCCGAAGGCCCATCACTTGCTTCACCAACGATCTCGAGAGTCTTGTGAGCCTGCAGCATTGACCGAAGACCGTCCCGGAAGAGCTTGTGGTCATCGGCGAGAAGCAATCGAATCTTCATTTTTGCCTCATTTCTGGTGCCAGAGGAATATTCAAGGTCAGCCGTGCCCCTTTTCCAGGAGCCGAGTCGATGTGAATTGAACCGCCGAGGTGCATCAAGCGTTCGCGAATGGAAAACAGACCGAAACCGCCATCGACGGGACTAGCGTCGGACCGGCGAGGGGCAAACCCGATGCCGTTGTCCTCCGTTGTTATTTCGAGATTGTCGGCAACCAATCCGAGCTTGATCTGCACACGATTTGCCTTCGCATGTTTAGCCGCATTGGTGAGAATCTCCTGCACCGATCGAAAGGCAAAGACCTCAATCTCTTCGGGCAACCTTCCAATGCTGCGCGGAATGACCGTTTCCACCTTGAAATGGTGTTTCTTGGTGAACTGCTCGGCCAGCCAATCAAGTGATGCGCCCAGGCCCAGTTCGTAGAGCACCGGTGGGCTGATCTGAAAAGTGAGAGTTCGCGTGTACTGGATTGTCTGATCAAGCAAAGCCAGGATCTCGCTCGTGCTCTCTTCAAAGCCGCAAAAGACCGACTCGCCACTAAAACCGGAGATCTTCATTCGGATAAACGCCAGCGACTGTCCGATATGGTCGTGAAGGTCGGAAGCAATGGCGCGGCGATCCCTGGCTTCAGAGAGCGAAAGTTCGGCCGCCAATTTACGGAGCTGCTTCTGGTAGGCGACGATCGCTTGTTGCGCCCGTTCGTGCTCCTGTATCTGCAGCTGCAGTGCCGCATTGGTCGTGCTTAGTTCGAGCGTCCGCTCCTGAACCAGGCGTTCCAGATTGTCGTTGGCTTTCTTGACCTCTTCAATTGCCAGCCGGTGCTGAAGATAATTGCGAAGCATTTCGGAGAGCGAGTCTATCAGTTCGCGTTCTTCCGCGAGAAATGGTCCTTCAACGGAATCCGGTCGTTCTTCAAGGTACACAACTTCTATCAATCCGGGTTCGTCGCCGACGATTTGTATCTCCGAGGCCATCTTCCAAGGACTGATATGGAAGTCCGGGGTCTTGATGTCCAAACCACCAATCTTGATTCGCGCCGCCGTTATCTCCGGATATTGCCAAGCCGGCGGAAGTAAAGCTACGACCTCGGCCAGTAAATCAGCAATCGGTAGAGAATCATCCTGCATCAATCGCGCGGTCTTGTGCAGGGCGGCGAGCTCTTTCGTCCGTTCGCGGAGGAAGAACTGCAGTTGATTTGGTGATTCGTTGCGGTACATAGCTAATCCAAGTTGGTGATCATTTTCTTCTATTCATTTGCGGTCGATAATGTATTCCCTTTGCGGGAGGCAAAAAAACGGGCGCCACAATTGTGCAGCGCCCGTTGGTAACCGATTAGGCCTTGGCTTTGCTCGGTTGATTCGGCTGATCAACTGCCGCGCGGCCGGCTTCGGCGGTTGCCAAAGCGGCCATCACGACGACTTGATCAACGTCGTTACTGCGATGCAGAACATGGACAGGCTTCTTCATGCCCATCAGGATCGGTCCTATCGCATCGGCGCCGCCAAGCTTGATCATCAGCTTGTAGGCGATATTTGCGGAGGAGAGATCCGGGAAGATGAACACATTGGCCTGGTCCTGGAGTTTGCTGAACGGGAAGTTCGAGCGCAGGATGTTGATATCGGTTGCGGTGTCGGCCTGCATGTCGCCGTCGACGATCATGTCGGGATAGTCGCGATGCAGGATTTTGACCGCCTGCTGAACTTTGAAAACCTGCGAATGTTTGACGGAACCGAAATTCGAGAATGAGAGAAGCGCGATTTTCGGCGTGATACCGAAACGGCGAGCCGCTTCAGCGCAACAGAGAGTAATCTCCACCAGTTGTTCGGAGGTCGGGGTGATATTAACCGTCGTATCGCTGAAGAAGTAGAGTTTGTTCTTGATGATAAGAACAAACAGACCGCTGACGATCGACAGGTCATCGCGTTTGCCGATGATTTCGAGTGCCGGACGAATCGTCTCGGGATAGTGCTGGGTGATACCGGCCAGGAAGGCATCGCCGTCGCCCATGTGCACCATCATCGCTCCGAAATAGTTCGGGTTGCGCATGAAGTACTTGGCATCGTCGAGGGTCACGCCCTTCTTGTGACGCAGCCGGAAGAACTCCTTCACATACTTGTCATAATTCGGAGAGGTGTGGGGATGAATGATCTCGATTCCGGCAAGGTCGATGTCATTTTCGGTTGCAACCTGGCGAACCTCGGTTTCCTTGCCAAGGACGATCGGCTGAGCAAAACCCTCATGATTGACGATCATTGCGGCGCGGAGCACGCGGGCGGAGGTTCCTTCGCTGAAGACGACGCGTTTCGGCGATTTCTTGGCACGGTCGATCAACATCGTACGGATTTCGCGACCCATGCCGAGGCGATGTTCGAGTTCGTGCTTGTATTCTTCAATGTCGACCTTTTTGCGCGCGACACCGGAATCCATTGCAGCTTTGGCCACAGCGGAGGCTTCCCAAATCAGGACACGCGGATCGAACGGCTTGGGAATGATGTATTCGCGGCTGAATTTGAAGCTGTTGACGCCGTAGGCACGTGCGACTGAATCAGGAACGTCTTCCTTGGCGAGGGTAGCGAGCGCTTTAACCGCGGCAATCTTCATTTCTTCGTTGATCGCCGTAGCGCCGACATCAAGGGCACCGCGGAAGATGAACGGGAAGCCGAGCACGTTATTGACCTGATTGGGATAGTCGGAGCGGCCGGTCGCCATGATCAGATCCTTGCGGACGGAGACGGCATCGGGATAAGTGATTTCCGGATCGGGATTGGCCATGGCGAAGATAATCGGGTCCTTGGCCATTGATTTGACCATGTCCTTGGTAACGACATCTTTTGCCGAAACGCCGACGAAGACGTCAGCGTCTTTCATCGCGGCTTCAAGCGTATGGATGTCGGTCTTGCGGACGAACTGCTGTTTGTATTTGTTCCACTTGTCGTCGCGCCCTTCGTACATGACACCCTTGGAATCGACCATAACGACGTTTTCGAGTTTGACGCCGAGGGAGAGGTACAATTTTGCGCAGGCGATACCGGCAGCGCCGGCGCCGGAAAACACGACGCGGATTTTTGAGATGTCCTTGCCGGCGAGTTCGAGCGCATTTAGCAGTGCGGCGGCGGAGATAATTGCCGTGCCGTGCTGATCGTCGTGAAAGACCGGAATACCCAGAGTCTTTTTCAGTTCTTCTTCTATCTGGAAGCACTCGGGAGCCTTGATGTCTTCGAGGTTAATTCCGCCGAATGTCGGTTCGAGAATCTGGCAGGTGCGGATGACTTCCAATGGGTCATGGGTGTTAAGTTCGATGTCGAAGACATCGATGTCGGCGAATCTCTTAAACAAGACGCCTTTGCCTTCCATGACCGGCTTACCAGCGAGAGCGCCGATATCTCCGAGACCGAGAACGGCGGTGCCGTTACTGATGACGGCAACAAGATTTCCCTTTGCCGTGTACAGGTAGGCATCTGATGGATTTTTTTCAATTTCCAGGCAAGGAATTGCCACGCCTGGGGTGTACGCCAGTGCAAGATCACGCTGGGTGACGCAGGGTTTGGTCGGGGTAACCTCGATTTTACCTTTGCGCCCCATTGAATGATATTGTAGGGCTTCTTCTTTCTTTATCATGACTACAACTCCCGTTGCGGGTTTACTTAGTGATTGGAATATAGTATTCTTCCGGTGTTCAGCCACAATAATTTCAAGGGTTAGCGCCGAATTTTGTGCCAAATTTCACAATCTATGAATGGTCGAACCGGCGGTAAAAACTGTTGCGGGTAAGCGTTTTAGTGTGCATTTTGTAATATCATTGGTCGCTGTAACCAGGGAGACTTAGTGAGAAAGACCGCATCATCCGGTCAAAACCCGAGCAAAGAGATTCATGTTCTGTCTGACATCAAGGGCAGCTTTGGTGGAGACTTCCCGAATCAAAAGTTAGAACTGCTTAACAAACTCGCCGGCGCCAAAGTGCCGAAAGCTCCGTTGCTGTTGAGTTATCACGAATCACTGTGCTACCTTCGAGCCTACCCCGACAACCCAAAGGTTTTGGCGATAGTCGAGTCGGAGCTAGAACGCTTTCTTGAGCGGGTGGAGTTCCTGACCAAGGCCGAGCGTGAGACTCTTGACGAAAGCGGAATTGTCGGGACCGGATTGAGTCATCCGTATGCTTACTTCATGACTAAGTGGCTGTTGAAGAAGTATCCCAAATCGGTAAATGTTGACTGGGAGAGCTACCAGGAGCTCGAAAACGACCCGATACTCGACTTGATGCCGGAGTTGTTGATCTATTGTGAGAACGATGCCGTTGATGACCCTTTTGTTCCGACGACCGACATCATCGATGCCGAGACCAAGATTCGCGGTATAAATCGGCTTGAGTGGTTCATGCAGATTTTTGAACGGATCTCGAAAGACGAGAGGCTTAAGCGGCTGCTTTTCGACAAGATGGATATCCCGTTGAAGATCGAGATTGCCAATCAGCCATTTGCGCGGACCCATGTGAAGTTGCCGACGGGGGAAATCTTTTACCAAAAACAACCGCTCGAGAAGGAGTATCCAGACGTTCGGAAGGTCTCGCGCAAGTCAGATCTCAAGCCGAAGCTGCTTTCAAAGGCGGAAGCCCAGCAAATCGTCGATATGCACAAGATGACAATGATCATGCGCCACCGCGAACTGTGGCCCTTGACGTTTGCAAATCTCGAGGATGTTCACGCGACGGCGATTGGTCGTGGAATGACGATATACATCATGGGAATGCAGCCGGAGTGGCGGTTACCGCTGGAGTCGAATTATGCCGCGCTATTGGTGCGTAATGGCGTGCCGATCGGGTATGGAATCGGCGCAATGGTGTTTGAGCGCATGGAGATAGCGATCAACATATTCGAGACGTTTCGCCGGAGCGAAGCCGCTTTCATTTTCGGGAAGTTCACGCAATTATTCAATCAGATGTTTGGCTGCAGTTATCTGCTGATACGCAGGTATCAGGTGGGTTACGACAATCCGGAAGGACTTGATTCGGGGGCCTATTGGTTCTACTACAAGTTGGGATTCCGTACTATTGATGAATCACTGCGAAAGTTGGCGGAGGTTGAGGCGGCGAAGATTGCCGCAAACAAGGCCTATCGGACGCCGAAATCGGTGCTGAAAGAATTGGCGGAGTCAGATCTCTGTTTGGACCTGAAGCGTCGAGGGGAATTCACGGATCGCGATATCAGTTTGAGCAAGTTGGCGCTTGCCCAGACGCGCGTGATCGCTTCGCTGTTTGATGGTGACCGCAGTAGAGCGGAACGGGAGGCTCCCGAGCTGGCCAGGAGGACGCTCGTTCTGTCATCAACCAAGGGGTGGACACCCGACGAAAGGCTATGGTTTAACCGTCTGGCTTTGTTCGCTCTCTCCCTTCCGAATCTGGAGGAGTGGGTAACGAGAGATAAGCAGAATCTGGTCAATATAATGAAGGCCAAGGGTGCTGTACGCGAGCAGGATTATGTTAAGTCGTTGCGGGAGCATCGCAAGTTGATGGAAGGTATCAACGAATTGCTTGCGACCTGAAGGTTGATTTACTGTCTCAAAGCCGAATTCCACCTACCAACTGATTGACAACTCGCGAAAAATCGTTACATTGCCCGGCCTAAATCGCGTCGGAGTTCTGCCGAAACATCAAACAAGCCGTTGGAACCCGCTCGTAGATTTTGTGTTAGTGTAACTGTGCCAAAAGAATGATGGCCAGGGAATAATAATGGATAGGTCAATTACTTATATTGTGAGCAAATCGATGAGTCCTGAACCGGCTGGCGGAAACGCCTCGACATCGGCTAAGCCACTGCCGTCAATAGTGTTGACGCCTTCAGCGGTCGCCGAGATTCGCCGCAGAATGTCGTTGAAGCCGGAGGATTCCGGCAAGATGTTGCGGCTGTGGGTGGAAGCTGGAGGATGTTCCGGGCTTTCATATGAGATGGAATTTGCCTCCGAACGAAAAGAATCGGATGTGAAGTTTGAATTCGACGGTCTGGTCGTGCTGGTTGAGGGGCGGTCGATGTCATATATTAATGGTATGACCCTGGACTATTCGGACAAGATGGTCAATGGCGGCTTTCAATTCTCCAATCCAAAAGCCAAACGTTCGTGTGGCTGCGGTACTTCGTTTTCTGTATAATCACTGATGGAACTCCTCGAACTGAAAGACTTCTGCGAAGATGGGGTATTCTTTGAGGATGATTTCGACAAGCGATTCAAGGCATTTGACTGGACTAAATTCAATGACCAGGCCGTGCGCATTTCGGCGTGTGGCATTGAACAGGTCCCGGCCTGGGTCTACTTGTTAATTGGAATAGAGCTCTCCCGGCATGCGCGCAAGATTTTTTTTGGTGACTCCGGCCAGCCCAAGCGCATATTCAAGCGGGACGATCAAGACAAGGTGGATGAACAGGTAAGTCATGGGACATAAGGTAACATTCCTGCCGCATAACGTCACAGTTGAAGCTGAAAATGAGGAAACAATCCTCGAAGTGGCGATGGCAAATGATATTGAGTTAGAGCACAACTGCGGCGGCAATTGTTGTTGTACGACCTGTCACATTATAGTTCGCGAAGGCGAACAGAATCTTACGCCGATGGAAGAGGAAGAGGAAGACCGGCTCGAGGAGTGCGCCGAGTTGACGCCGACTTCGCGGCTGGGCTGTCAATGCAAGATTCGCGGCGATGTTATGATTGAAATTCCGGAGCGCGATCCGTTCAAGCTGGATGGCCTCGAAGAATTAGAAGGTTACGGCAACGAGCTGTTGAGCAGCGAACAGTGAAAAAAATCTATGACGTCGTCACGGTCGGCGCAGGCCCGATCGGATTGTTCGCCTCGTCTTGCGCTGTCGACAAGAGATTATCCACAGCAGTCGTCGATGCGTTGCCCTATGTCGGGGGGCAGTTAACGGCGCTCTATCCCCAGAAATTCATATTTGATGTTGCGGGCTATCCCAAGGTCACGGCTGCGGAGCTGGTTGATCAATTATTCCGGCAGGTCACACAACACGAAGTGCCGGTGCTGGTCAATTTCAAAGTAGTAGAAATGGTGCGCGAGCCGGACGGCGAATACAAGCTAACTGCCGAAGATGGCCGTTACGTGCACGCCAAGTATGTGCTGATTGCCGCCGGCGCCGGAATGATCTCGCCACGCAAGCTTGAATTGGAAGAAGCAGATCAATTCATCGGCAAAGGCTTTGAATATGTTGTCAAGAACGTAGAGGACTACCGCGACAAGCGGGTGCTGGTTATCGGCGGCGGCGATACGGCGTTGGACTGGGCGAATTTCTTCACGGCGATGTCGCCGGAAGTAACGCTGATTCACCGTAGTACGAAGTTTGTCGGGTTTGAAGGCTCGCTCAAGCGGCTGCAGAAGACGTCCTGCCGAATACTCACCGATACGAAGATTTTGGCTATTAAGGGTGAGGGGCAAGTGACCGGGGCGACCGTGACGAATATCAAGGATGGTACGGTAACAGAACTGGCGGTTGATCGCATTCTTGGCTGTATCGGATTTACGCCGAAGCTGGGGTTCCTGAAGGATCACGGTTTTGAAATCGCCGATGGCTCGATTCGAGCGGATGAATTCATGCGGACGAGCGTGGATAATATTTACGCGATCGGCGATATCTCGAATCATCCGGGGCGGATCAAGTTGATCTCGACCGGATTCGGCAATGTGCAGATTGCGCTGAATCATATTGCTTCACTCGTCCACGAGACCAGCGAAGATGAGACGTTAGCTTCGCTGGAGTCGAGGGTTGATCGGCCGGAGTTGTAGGGCTACTTGTGTTTCAAGGGAGGGCAGTTTTTTTGAGGGGCTTCCGATGTACAACTATCGTTGTGTGTTGTTGCGACACACCCCGCCTTCGTCGCGCTCATACTTCGCGCGATGTACCGACACCTCGCATAGGGGTATAAACAAAGTTTTAGACGGGGCGCATAGGTAACTGATTAGGATTTGGCGTTAGTCGAAATTAGCTTCACATTTCGGATCGGTGTGTTATAATCTCCCGCAATGAAAATAATTCATTCTCCCAAACAGATGCAAGCGACGGCACTGCGGTTCAAGCGGCAGGGGAAGAGAATCGCGTTCGTGCCAACGATGGGAGCGCTGCACCGCGGGCATATCGAATTGATCAAGCGGGCGAAGAAGCAGGGCGATATTGTCGTTGTGTCGATATTTGTCAATCCGACGCAATTTGGGCCGAAGGAAGATTACTCGAAGTATCCGCGGACATGGAAAGAAGATTGCCGGGCGTGCAGGGCTGAAGGGGTGGATTTCATTCTCAACCCCAGGAAGGATGAGATGTATCCGCCGGGATTTGATACCTATGTCGTACCCGATAAGATTGCGGCAGTACTGGAAGGCGCGGCCCGGCCCGGGCATTTTCAGGGCGTGGCAACGGTTGTTCTGAAGCTATTTAATATTGTTCAACCGGACTCTGCGTTGTTTGGCAAGAAGGACTTACAGCAAACGGTCGTCATTCGGCAGATGGTACGGGACCTGAATATTCCGACCAAGATTGTCATCGTTCCAACAATTCGCGACCGCGACCAGCTTGCTTTATCTTCGCGAAATGTATATCTTAATGAGCTAGGTCGGTCCCAGGCGGTCACTATTCCGCGTTCTTTGATGGCGGCGCGCAAGATGATCGAGGGCGGCGAACGCTCGGCCGCAATGATCAGGAACTATGTAAAGAGCCGTCTTGTTAAAGAGGCGGAGGCGACGGTAGACTATGTTTCGGTCGCCGACGAAGATACGCTGATGGAGTTGACCAAAATCTCCGGGCGTGTCGCGGTCAGTCTGGCCTGCCGAATCGGCGGGGTGAGGTTGATTGACAATATCACGCTGAAGGTGAAATAGAATGTATCTGACGATGTTCAAATCGAAAATCCACCGCGCCACGGTGACCGACGCCAATCTCAAGTATGAGGGTTCGCTGGAACTCGATCCGTTGTTGATGAAAGCAGCGAATATCCTTGAGAGTGAGAAGGTGCAGGTGGTAAATGTTGCCAATGGTGAGCGGTTTGAAACTTACGCGATTGTGGGCAAGCCGGGATCGGGTACGGTGTGTCTCAACGGACCGGCCGCGCGTCTGGGGCAGGTAGGCGATGAGGTGATTGTTATTACGTATGTTCTTCTAACTCCTGAACAAGCCGCTAACCACAAGCCGATTGTCGTAAAGGTCGACAAAAACAACAAGATCCTCGCGTGAGCAATTTTCCAGATGTAATGGCTATTGTCCTGGCTGCCGGGCTGGGGAAGAGAATGAAATCGGATTTGCCGAAGGTGCTTCATCCGGTCGGTGGCAAGCCGGTGATTCGTATAATTGCGAACATGCTCAAGAGCATGAATCTCGCCAAGACTGTATTCGTGGTCGGACATGCACGCGAATTGGTCAAGTCCGAACTGGACGGCGAACCAAGCTTCTCGTTTGTCGTCCAGGAAGAGCAACGCGGGACCGGTCACGCAGTAATGATGGCGGAAGAGTCCTATCGCGATTTCCAGGGGAGCATTTTGGTACTTGCCGGCGATGTGCCGCTGCTACGCAAAGAGACGCTGGAAAAGCTGATAGCCCGACAGCGAGAGACGAAAGCAGCGGGAATTGTGGTATCGTTTGCGCCACCGAACACGGAGAAATACGGACGGATAGTACGGGGAAGCGACGGCAAGATTAAGGCGATTGTAGAATTTGCCGACTGTAATAGTGAGCAAATTGGGATTCCGGAAGTCAACACCGGACTGTATGTGTTTGATGCGCAGGCGCTGGTGCCGGCTTTGCAGAAGCTGGATTCCAACAATGCGCAGGGTGAGCTTTACATCACCGATGTCATGCGCATCCTGATGCAGGATGGGCGGGTGACGGAATGCATGCTGCTCGACGATTATCGCGAAGGGTTGGGATTCAACGATCCTAATGAGTTAAAACAACTTGAAGCGATCTTTTTTGAATTAAAACGTTGACAAATTTTTGGGCGAAAAGTAGATTCCGCGCGTATTACCGATAGACAGTTATTGGAGATCTTTCCGTCATGACAATTCTCAAGAACGCAGTGTTGACTTGCTTCATCATTGTGCTGACAATTGTATCGGTTTCCGCCGAGACAGTGATGGATCGGAATAGCGCGTCTTCGGTAGGTAATCAGAGCGGTCCGGCGGTGGGAAGCGGCAGCATGCGGTTCTCGTTGTTTGACCCCTCGCGTTTGCGGATGAATCACAGCTATTCGGTCAATTTCTTCTCGTCCGGCGGGCACACGCAGTCAATCGCGATGTATATGAATCAGATTGATTACCAGTTTGCCAAGCCGTTGCGGATGCAGATCGGATTTGCGTACATTCATCAGCCGCAGTCGTTGTTTGGTGCTTCCACCTCATCGACAATCAACAACAAGATCTTACCGAGCTTCCGCTTGTTCTGGGAACCGTCGCGTAATTTTCATGTGAGCGTCGCCTATGAGCAGTGGGCGCCCGGTTTGATGGGTTCGGGTTATCCGGGCTATTATCGATCGCCGTACGGGAGGTATGGATCCTTTTTTGAATGACAAAGTTGACGCATTGTGCCCCCCTTACGTTTGAAGTCCCGAAACATTGCCAATAAAGATTAGAATCTGAGCAAAGTTCGTTCCAGAACCAAGGCGGCTAAACCGAAATCGGGAAGCCGGATCATCGACATAATACTCATCGTCGTTTCACTGGCGGTGTTGGCATTCGTCGGATCGTTTGTCATTAACTTCATGAAGGGCGAGAGTGCGCCGATACCGGGGACTCCCGAGGCGATAGTTCCGATTTCGCTGCGAATCCAGATGTTGAACGGCTGCGGTATCTCGGGGGCGGCCTCGGCATTTTCGCGCCACGTCAAGGCGGCGGCGGGTCCGGATTTTGTTATCGATGTGCTCGACGAAGGTAATTTCGAATCGTTCCAGCAGGAAAAGACTCTGCTGATTGCCCGCAAGGCGAAACACGATCATGCGGCGCGTTTTGCCGCCAAGATCGGGTTGGCGCCGGACCGGGTGAGTTTCAAGGAACTCGAAAGCAATTTTTACGATATAGATTACTCACTGGTAGTTGGCGCCGACTATGAGAAGTTGATGGCGGCCAAGAAACCAAACTGACCTCGCAACGGCGAAGGAGGATTTTTCAGCATCTCGTTATTGACTCCAAATGAACTGGCTCACAAGATAGCCGATCTGGCGCTCGACAAGAAAGCCTACGATATCAAGATACTTGACCTGCGCAAGTTGTCCGCGGTCTGCGACTATTTCGTGATCTGCACGGTAGATGCCGATGTGCAGGCGCGGGCAGTTGCCGATCACATCATCGATGAACTCCGGGATACCGGGGTTAAAGTCTGGCACCGTGAAGGATACAGCAGTTTACGCTGGGTGTTACTCGACTATGTCGATGTGGTAGTACATGTCTTCCAACGCGACGTTCGCGAATTCTACGGTCTCGAAGAGCTGTGGGGCGACGCACCGTCGGAAGAAATCGCAGCCTAAGCAGCCTCATCGGCGCTTCAATTCAACCGCTGGAGATCACAACGGAAGCAAGACGCCTGTAACGGGCGAGCTTCCGACGCACCGAAAAGTGCACGCCAACCGGACCATCTCATTTGTCCGGGTACGACCAATCACGAATTCATTTTTTGTTTAAATACTCTGAAAGGACCATTCAATATGGACATTGTCGAACTGAAAAGTAGAACCATCGCGGAGCTTCTGAAAACCGCCGAGGAATTGGAAATTCCCGGAGTTTCGGGCCTGCGCAAATCCGAATTGATTTTCAAGATTCTCGAAGCCAAGACCGAGAAGGACGGACTCATTTTCGGCGAAGGCGTGCTGGAGATTCTCGAGGAAGGTTACGGTTTCCTGCGTTCGGCGGATTACAATTACCTGCCCGGCCCGGATGACATTTACGTTTCGCCGTCACAGATCAAGAGATTCGATCTGCGCACCGGCGATATCATTTCCGGACAAGTGCGTCCGCCGAAGGAGTCGGAGCGGTATTTTGCGCTGCTCAAGATCGAAGCGGTCAATTTTGAGAACCCGGATGTCGCCAAGCACAAGATACTTTTCGACAACCTGACGCCGCTGTATCCGAACGAGAAATTCCAGTTAGAGACGGCTCCGGAAGAGCAGACGATGCGCGTCATGGATTTGATGTGTCCGCTCGGCAAAGGGCAGCGGGCGCTGATCGTGTCGCCGCCGAAGGCCGGTAAGACCATCATCCTGCAGAAGATCGCCAACTCGATCACCACCAATCATCCCGAATGCAAATTGATTGTATTGCTGATCGACGAGCGGCCGGAAGAAGTCACCGACATGAAGCGCTCGGTCAAAGGCGAAGTGGTGTCTTCGACATTCGACGAGCCGGCGGAACGCCACGTGCAGGTTGCCGAGATGGTGTTGCAGAAGGCGAAACGGCTGGTGGAGCATCAGCATCATGTCGTGATTCTGCTCGACTCGATCACCCGTCTGGCGCGCGCCCACAACTCGGTGGTGCCGCATTCGGGCAAGATTCTTTCCGGCGGTGTGGACTCGAACGCATTGCAGCGTCCCAAGCGCTTCTTCGGCGCGGCGCGCAATATTGAAGAAGGCGGTTCGCTGACGATTGTCGGTACGGCGCTGATCGAAACCGGCTCGCGGATGGACGAAGTCATTTTCGAAGAATTCAAGGGCACGGGCAACTCGGAAATCGTGCTCGATCGCCGGTTGGCCGACCGCCGCGTGTTCCCGGCGATGGACATCAATCGTTCTTCGACGCGTAAGGAAGAGCTGCTGATTGAAGAAGGGGCGCTGGCGCGCATCTGGATATTGCGCAAGTTCCTGGCGGACATGAATGCGATTGAGGCGATGGAGTTCCTGCTGGATCGTTTGAGAAAAGCCAAGACGAACAAGAAGTTTTTGGATTCGATGAAGGATTAGGGCATAGCCCAAGCCGATTCGCTGCGAGATTTCTCCCCAAGGCGGTCGATGTGGACATCGACCGCACACGAGTGAAGGATCGAGCATACCATAAATGGATTCGCCGCGAAATCTTTCAGGTAGATGGTCGATGGGGACATCGGCCGCGCACGAGTGACGAGTTCGAGCGCATACTGTATTTGTGATCGGCGGATGTCCACATCCGCCGAATTGCTTCAATGGCTCCAGGAGAACGTTTTATCAATCGGTAGCAGCCCGGGTCGATCAAGGAGCCAATCCCCAGCACTCGAATTCGGCCAATCGGTGGAATTTGTGACAAGTCCGTCCTTAACCGGATTATTGTGTATGTATTCCAACTTTATTCTGAACTGCTTTTCCGAGTAGATGATCAGGTCATCGAATCCGGATTGCCACAAGTGAAATCCGCTCTCATCGTAAAATACACCGTATGAGCCATTGCGAGCTTTCGAATTGCCTGACTCAATGCAGGCTCGAATTCTCTTTGAAGTGAGTATTTTGAAGCTCTGCACAGTCTTCGAAAGCCATTCGACGTTTCGCATTCCGATTAGGAGGTGAATATGAGAGGGCATTATTACCCACCCGACAAGCACAAATCGTCCCAGGTCAACCGATTCGCGCAGAGTTTGTACGACTATTTCGGCATTCCGTTCGTCTGCAAGCACAGGAGCCCAAGAGGTTGTGGTCGTCGACACGAAGACAAGATGGGGGCCGGTCACAGCAATTCGTTTGGTTGGAGCCATTTTGTAGGCTAAAGGTGCGACGATTCCTAATCAATCACTTTTTTGATACGGTCGATGTGGACATCGACCGTGCACAGAGGAAGGATTAGGGGAGAGCCCAAGCCGATTCGCTGCGAGATTCCTCCCTAAGGCGGTCGATGTGGCTATCGACCGTGCACTCAGTTGGGGGCTGGGGCATATCCTAATCTAACTCGCCGCAAGAATTCTTCAGAGAGCGGTCGATGTGGATATAGACCGCGCACAAAATTCGGAACGGAGATTTCCCACCCTGCGCTGCGGGTGGGCTACCGATTGCGGTGATTCTCAATTCATAATTTTTTCTTCCGGGGCGGGAACCTAAGTAAATCTCTTGATGTTGTAATGGCTGACAACAGGATTTTCTTCTGGATAAGTTCGGAGTCGGTCGACATCCCTGAATCTAATCGGTTTAATGACCGGCTCCGTTACTTTTTGAACACTCCAAGTTGTTGGAGACGTTAAGTTTAAGGCGAAAACCCAATAATTAGCTTGCCAGGATATCACTACGCTATTATACTTCAAGACTAAGTTGTGATTTAACAGGAGAGTGCGACGTGAAACCGGATATTCATCCCAAGTATAATAAGGTCATGATCAAGTGCGCGTGCGGCAGCGAGTTTGAAACCCGCTCGACGACGAAAGACTCGATCATGGTCGAAATTTGCGCACAGTGTCATCCGTTCTATACCGGCAAGCAGAAACTTCTGGATACGGCAGGCCGTATCGACCGTTTCCGCCGCAAGTACGGACAGACGACCGGCTCGACAGAGAAGAAGTCGGAAAAGTAACTGAACGGGCAAAGAATAAGCAGGAATGGCTTGGCTATTCCTGCTTTTTGTATACCCACTCGTTGAGGTAAACATGGCAGATTTCCAGGTAGGCGGGCAGGCCGTCATTGAGGGCGTCATGATTCGTTCGGCGACGCACATTTCGACTGCAGTTCGCCGAGCCGATAATTCAATACTTGTCAAGACGACAGAACACACGCCGCTGTCGAAGCGTTACAGGATATTCGCACTCCCAATCATTCGCGGATTCATTTCACTGTTTGAGATGATGTGGATCGGTATTGCTTCGCTCAATTTCTCGGCGGAGATTGCCGGGCAGGATATCGATCGGGAAGGCGGCAAGGATCCCGCCGAGATCAAGAAGTCGAGTTCTTTGATGCTGGCGTTGAGCATTGTGTTCGCATTGGGCATGGGCGTACTGTTTTTCTTTTTCCTGCCGTTGTGGGTAGCTTCGCTGTTTGGACTCGGCAAGGACGCGCTGATGTTCAATGTTGTTGCGGGTTCGGTGCGGGTGGTGTTTTTCCTCGGCTATGTGTCGCTGTTGACGTTGTTCAAGGATTTCCGCCGGATTTTCGAATACCATGGCGCCGAGCACAAATCGATCTGGGCCTGGGAAATGAAGGATGACCTGACGCCGGTTGCTGCCAAGAAGTACACGACCTTGCATCCGCGCTGCGGGACGTCGTTTATTCTGATTGTGGCGTTGTTCGCTATCTTGATTTTTGCTATTTCCGATACGCTGTTTCAGGTATTGACCGGACAGCCGCCGACCCTGCTGGTTAGATTTGCCCTGCATTTTTCGCTTCTGCCGATAGTTTCCGGCGGTTCGTATGAACTGCTGAAACTGTCAGGCAAGACGCGCGATAATAAACTCACCAAGATCTTGATCAAGCCGGGACTATGGCTGCAATTGATCACGACCAAGGAGCCGAGTCTTGACCAGCTCGAAGTTGCGATTGTTGCGGTAAAAGCCTCACTGCAAATACCTCAAGATATCGAGGTTCGTGAATTCGCCGATGCTTGATCTCGTCAAATCATTCGAAGATAAACTCGACAAGCTGGCCATGGAATTGAGCGACCCGAAAGTGGCCGCCGACAACCAGCGTTTCCGCAGGCTTTCGCGTGAACACAAGGAAGTGGCTGAAATCGTCGCGGTCGGCCGCGAGTATCGCAAGCTGGTGCAGACGATCACGGAAGCGGATCGCATCATTGCGGAGAATGCCGACGCCGATTTAGTGGAACTGGCGCAGGCAGAGAAGGACGAGGCAGAGGCGCATCACGACGAAGTTGCCAAACGGCTGAAACTGCTATTGTCACCACGCGATCCGAACGATTCCAAAGATGTCATTTTGGAAATTCGTGCCGGCACAGGCGGCGACGAAGCGGCGCTGTTTGCGGCCGATCTCTACCGGATGTATTCGCGTTATGCAGATACCAAGGGGCTCAAGATTGAACTGCTGAGCTCGAACCCGACCGGTGGGGGCGGGTTCAAGGAAGTCATTTTGGCGGTCAGCGGCGAGGATGTTTACGCCCGGCTCAAGTTTGAATCGGGGGTGCACCGGGTACAGCGGGTACCGGCGACGGAGGCCTCGGGGCGGATTCATACTTCGGCGGCTTCGGTGGCGGTATTGCCTGAAGCTGACGAAGTTGATATCGCGATCAATCCCAGCGAATTGCGCATCGATGTGTTCCGGTCTTCCGGTCCCGGCGGGCAATCAGTCAACACTACCGATTCGGCCGTGCGAATCACGCACTTGCCGACCAATACTGTAGTGAGTTGCCAGGACGAGAAATCGCAGTTGAAGAACAAGGTGAAGGCCTTGAAGGTTCTGCGCGCGAGGCTGCTGGATCGGGCCATTGCCGAGCAGCAGGAGAAGATTGCCTCGGCGAGAAAGACGATGGTTGGATCGGGTGACCGGTCGGCCAAAATTCGCACCTACAATTTCCCGCAGAGCCGCGTCACCGATCATCGCATCAACCTGACCTTGCATAAGCTCAACGATATTCTGGCCGGGGATTTGGATGATCTGATTGTTCCGCTGCAGGAGCAGGAGCAGGAGGAACGCCTCAAAAAAGCCGGTGAGTTGGCGGGGGTGAATTGAGCAGTGTTAAGACATTCCTCGCATTTATTCTGACGCTGCTCCTCTTTGCGGTAGCACCGCGCATGAACAAGGGCACCTCTGACGCCGGCTATTTTGACAATACTGCCGGCGGTTTCATTATTGACCATTCTTCGATCGGCAAGTATTCGCGCAGCGGCGATCCGGAGATCGAGGTCTGGGTAGCTTCCCCTGATGATTCAATCAAGTTCAGTCTGATGTTGAACTACCGCAGCGGCGGAAGCGGCGCGTATTCGCAACTGGGATTGACGCGGAACGCTGAATCGCTCGACCGGTATTCGACCGAACTGCCGCGACTCGGGCGCGGCGAATATTATGAATACTTCATCGAATTGTCGACTTCCGATAATGATGTCACGCTGCGCCTGCCCGAGGATGAAAAGTCGCAGATTACCCTGCTGTTTGAAGGCAGCCCATCCCTGGTGATCTGGGGAGCGCACGTCGGAGTGATGTTTATTGCGGCGATGTATGCCTTTCTGGCTCTTTTCAATGCTTTCGGGCTGCGGTCTTCCAATGAGAAGAACTTGAAGAAGCTATCGCGCAAGGTGTTTATTACCGGCATCATGATGTTGCTGGGGACCGCCCTGATCGGCTCGTTCGTATCGCACATCCGCTTCGGATATTATTGGGGCGGGTGGCCGCTGGGCGACAATCACACGCAAACATATTTGGAATTGCTGATCCTCTACTGGCTCGGACTGACAGTGGTGTTCAAGGGGACGATATTCGGGTTCAAACCGGAGAAGAATTTTGTTTCGGTTCCCGGGGCCATTAGCTTGACGCTGGTCGGGGTTTTGTTTATGATTGTCGTGTATTTGGCAGGAGGACATTTCGTCGATATTCCGATATGATCAAACTCGTCGAAGACATTGACGGCTGGCTGCACAGGCTGACCAAGGGAAAATGTGAATACGCTGATCTGCGGGTACAGCAGATCGAGATCGAACGCCTCGCTTCATCCTCCAGAAAGATCGAACCAGTTGAAAAATCAGTGTCGCTCGGCTTCGGCGTGCGCGTGCTCAAGGATGGTTCGTGGGGGTTTGCGGCATCATCGCAGTTTAATGACAAGGAATATGAGCGGATCGTCAAGCTGGCGATCGCGATCGCAGATGCTTCGCGCAAGGTCAACAAGATTCCGATCGATTTAGGGCAGTACCCGGCGGCAAAGGGCAGTTACGAGACGCCTTTTGCGAAGGATCCGTTTGCAATGCCGATGGCGGAGAAGCTGGAGTTGCTGGCACATTGGGAAGATCTGATGCACACGGACGCGGCGATAACGGCGACTTCGGCGTTTCTTGATTTCCGCCGCGAGACCAAGATCTTCCGGTCTCTGGCGGGGAGCGATATCAGGCAGGTGTTCCTGCATAGCGGCGCCGGTGTGAGCTGCGGAATTGTCAAGGGGCGCCGGGAGCGGTATGAGCGTTCATTCCCGACCTCGTCGGGGCAGTTCATCAGCGGCGGGTTCGAGCAGATCGCTTCGTTCAAGATCGACGAGAACATTGGCAAGATTGCCGCGCAGGCGGTGGAAATGCAGACGGCAGCCGAGTGTCCGGAAAAGGTCGCGGATATCGTGCTGTCGCCGGATCTGGCATCGCTGCAGATACATGAATCGATCGGACATCCGCTGGAGCTTGATCGAGTGTTCGGGTCGGAGCGCAATTTTTCCGGAACGAGTTTTGCGACGACCGATCATCTGAACACGCTTAAGTATGGCTCGGACATCGTGAATGTTTACAGTGATCCGACATATCCGGGCGGATTGGCGACTTACAAGTATGATGATGATGGCGTCGAAGCATCGCGGATGCCGTTGATCAAAGACGGCGTTTTGGTCGGGTATCTGAGCTCGCTGGAAACGGCTAAGCGGATCAACGCGAAATCATCGGCGGCGGCACGCGCCGAAGGGTGGGGCAATATACCGCTGGTGCGCATGACGAATTTGATTCTCGAACCGGGCGACAAGAAATTCTCCGATATGATTGCCGAAATTGAAGACGGGATTTACATCGAGGGTGTTGAGTCGTGGTCGATCGATGACAACCGCGACAATTTTACGCTCGGTGGAGAAGTCGGCTGGGAAATCAAGAACGGCAAGTTGGGGGCGATGATCAAAGCACCCTCGTATTCGGGCAATACCGTGCAATTTTGGAATAGCTGCGACTCGACCGGCCACAGGGATGAGTGGGTATTGTGGGGCACGCCGAATTGCGGCAAGGGTGAGCCGGGGCAGAACGGGCGGACGGCGCAGGGCGCGGCCTATGTGCGATTCCGCCAAGTGAAGGTGGGCGGATGATCAGCAAGGACCAGACTTTGAGCAGCCTCAAGACGGCACTGGCGGCATCGACGGCAGAGCAGACGGAGCTGTGTTTGATCGGCGAGGATCTTAGCCTGACCAGGTTTGCGGAGTCGCAGATTCACCAGAACATGTATCGCGCCGACACGACGGTGTACGTGCGCGCGATAAGAAGCAAGAAAATCGGGATAACCTCCACAGGCGACCTGAGCCCGCAGGCCTTGAAACAAGCAGTCGTTGATGCCTGCACGATCGCCGATTTGATGCCGGAAGATGCAGACTTTGAGTCGCTACCGACACGGCAAGTTGCGCCGACGATTACCGGCAACGAGCCGGCGACGAATGAGAACACGCCGCAGCTGCGAGCCGACGCGGTCGGCAAGATTGTAGGATTGTGCCAGAAAAGCAACCTTCTGACGGCAGGCGCATATCGGGTGACGACTGATACCGTGGCCGTGGTAAATTCGCTGGGTGTCGAACAATTCGGGACGAGTTCGCGTTCAGAGTTGTCGCTGACCGCCAACGGTGAGAAGGGCAATGCGGGATGGGCGATTGCTTACGCGCATGATGCCAAGATGATCTTTCCAGAGCTGGTGGCGAGACGGGCGATTGATAAGGCAGAGCGTGCGCTTGATCCGATATCGCTCGAAACCGGGCCGTATACGGTAATTCTTGAGCCGGCGGCTGTCGGACAGTTGCTGCTGTTTCTCGCATTCATGGGATTCGGGGCGAAGACACTGTATCAGCAGCGTTCGTTCATGGCGGGAAAGATCGGCGAGAAGATCACGGGCGACAATATTACGATCATTGAAGATCCGTTGGCGCCGGAGTTTGCCGGTCTGCCGTTCGACTATGAGGGTGTCCCGCGCAAGCAAGTGACACTCATTGAGAATGGAATCGCCAGGGGTGTTGTTTCAAATTCGTATTATGCGCGGCTGCTCCAGAGCGAATCGACTGGACATGCTCTGCCGCCAAGCAACACATATGGACCATACCCGAAGCATATGGCAGTCAGCGCCGGGAATTCGACGATTGAAGAGATGGTCGCTTCAACGAGCCGCGGGGTTTACATCACGCATTTCTGGTATGTTAATTTTCTCAATCCGATGAAAACGCAAGTCACCGGCACGACGCGCGACGGAACGTTCCTGATCGAAAGTGGGAGAATTGGCGCGGCGATCAAGAATATGCGGATCAACCAGTCGATTCTGGAAGCTTTTGCCAGTGCCGAGATGATTTCCAAGACGCGCGAATTGTATCCGCAATACTCCGTTGCCATGCTGGTACCGGCAATGAAGATCAACAACTTCAATCTGGAAAGCACGGAGGGATAGAGATGTACCGCCGCGAATTTATCCGCAATTCCAGTCTCGTCATTGGTGCCGTCATCGTGGGACTGCCGTCGCTGGCGGGCGCTTTTGATCCGGAGATTCCGGTGTCCGCGGACAATTCCCGTCCGCGACTGGCCGGCCACAAGCGTCTTGGTTGTGCCCGCGCGCTTGATGATCCAAAGATCGCGCTGCAATTACCGACCGACTTTCCCCTGCACTTTGCCTAAGCCACGCTATGGCGCGGAGGCTTAATGAGCTGCTCGAAGAGGGCGCAACGCGACTGCATGCCGCCGGTATTGAGAATCCGCGGCTGGCCGCCGAGTTGTTTCTGCGCGCCATTTTGAATCTACGCAGAATTGATATCCACATCAATCCGGAGCGTGAAGTTGCGGATGATGATCGTGACGCGTTCGCAGAGATGATTGAGCGCAAGCTGCAGCATGAGCCGCTGCAGTACATCATTGGCGAGACCGAGTGGTTCGGCCTGACAATCAGGTGCGATGCACGGGCACTGATTCCCCGACCGGAGACCGAGGTTGTGGTTGAGCGGGCGCTGGAACTAATCCGATCAAAGGCACAGCCGCGCATCGCCGATATTGGCACCGGAACCGGCTGTATAGCCATCGCTATCGCGCAACAAAGAAGCGATGCGGTTGTATTTGCGACCGACCTGTCCAGCGGAGCGCTGCAGCTGGCGGAGGAGAACATTGCGCTGCATAACCTGAGCACCAGGATTACACTTCGCCAGGGCGACTTGGTTTCGCCGCTAATTATTGAGCCGGCATTTGACTTGATCATAGCCAATCTGCCGTATGTCAGAGAATCGGAATGGCCGGGCTTAATGAGCGAAGTGCGCGATCACGAGCCGCACGACGCCTTGGTTTCCGGTGAGGATGGTCTCGACGCGATCCGGCAATTGATTGCCGATATCCCGGATCTCCTCGTTCAGGGCGGATACTTGGTGATCGAATATGGCATCGATCACGATAACGCGATTCGCAATATTGTTGCAGAAGGAACCGGACTGAGAGTCAATGAGACAATCGTTGACTACAATCAACGCCAGCGCGGGATGATCATGGAAAAGATCTAAGGGATGAAAAGCAGGGGCGAGTTTAGTTTGTGCCGGCCGTGTCGAGTGAGGAATCGGGTTCGGCAGTGAGCGGTGTGCCGTAAGGGTACTGATTCATCTGCGTCTGCGGTGTTTTGCTTACGCCGACGCCGTGTTGATACACAAGCTCGCCGCCTTCGTGACCGGCGATGACGGTAAATACAACGCCCAACAACCCCACTGCTATTCCCGATGTGAGGTATCTGTCAGTCTGCTTCAAGTGCGAATAGAGCTTGATACCGGAAAATGCCAGCGCCGTTGCCAGGACGAGGTAGCCCATTGTTTCGTGTGACTCGAGGACAAACACCGCGGGTCCCCTGGTGACCAGCGTTTTGGCAAAGAGACCGGTTACGACAGCCGCGAAGGCGGTAATGGCGGCGGCGATGCCGTTGACCAATGCAACCGCACTGAAGAGGCGGGACTTCAGGAAGTAAGCCAGAAGTTCACACAACACGGCAATGATGAACAATGCGATCGGGAAGTGGACTATCAGAGGATGCGGGTTAGGCAAAGGCAAACTCCATCAACGAAAACTCTTCAGACGCAGGGCATTGGTTACGACAAAAACCGAAGATAGCGACATCGCGCCGGCGGCGATGATCGGCGACAATTGAATTCCGAAAGTCGGATATAGTATCCCTGCTGCAATCGGTATCGTAATCACATTATAGAAGAATGCCCAGAACAAATTCTGTTTGATGTTGCGGACAGTTGCCCGTGCCAGGCGGATCATCAGTGGTACTCTGCGCAGGTCAACGCCGGTGAGTGTCACGGTGGCTGACTCGACGGCGATGTCACTGCCGCTGGATAGTGCGATGCCGACATCGGCTGCTGCCAGAGCCGGAGCGTCGTTAATGCCGTCGCCGACCATGCCGATAACACGGCCACCATTTTTGGCCGCGGTGATGGCATTGAGTTTCTGCTGGGGCAGAAGCTCCGCTTGGACCTCACTAATTCCTATTTCGCTGGCGATGGCGAACGCGGCGGCTCGATTATCGCCGGTCAGCATTATGGATCGTATCCCGAGCGCGGACAATTCCCGGACCGTGCGGGCGGCATCGGGTCTAATAGTGTCGGACAGAGTCACGAATCCTGCCAGGGCGCCGTCAACTGCCACGAACATCAGGCTGCAGCCTTGGGCGAGTTCGGGTTCAACCTTGGCCGCGAGCGCAGACAGATCGATTTTGCGGTATTGGAAGAACTTCGCAGTACCGAGCAGCACCTTCTTGTTTTCAACAGTACCTTCGGCTCCGGCGCCGGCATAGGAGATAAAGTCCTGCACATTAGCGAGTGCAACGCCCTGCTCCTGCGAGTATTCGACGACTGCTCTTGCCAGCGGGTGCTCGGACTTCGATTCCACCGAAGCGACAAGGCGAAGGAGCACCTTCTGATTCAGGCCATGGGTCTGGATGTTCACGACCCGGAAGGCGCCTTTCGTCAATGTGCCGGTCTTATCGAAGAAAATCGTCGAGACCTTGCCGATTTGCTCTAAGTGAATCGCCGCTGCGGAAGAGAATTCCCATACCGGCGCCGCGGCCGATGCCGACCATGATTGCTACCGGGGTAGCGAGGCCGAGGGCGCATGGGCAGGCGATGATGAGAACGGCGATGAAAGCTTTGAGCGCAAAGGTAAATTCGGCTCCCGGAATCAGCCAGATCGCCAGCGTCAAGATTGAAAGTCCGATCACGATTGGCACGAATATCGGAGGCGACCTTGTCGACGAGTCGCTGGATTTGGGGTTTTGCCGATAGCGCATGGCGCACCATAGCGGCGATCTTGTTGAGTCGCGATTCGGATTGGGCGGTGGTAACCCGGAAGTCGAAACTGCCGGCAGTGTTGATTGTACCGCCGGTAACCTGATCGCCCGATTGCTTGTCAACGGGAAGCGCCTCGCCGGTCAACATTGATTCGTTGACCGAGCCGGTACCGGCGATAATTTCGCCATCGGCGGCGATCCGTTCACCGGGGCGAACACGGACGATGTCGCCGATTTCGAGATATTCGGAGCGCTTCTGTTTCTCGATGCCATTGAAGACGACGGTTGCCTCATCCGGACGAGCTTCCAGAAGCTTACGTATCGCCAAACTGGAGCGCGAGCGGGCCTTGGCTTCGAGGTAGCGGCCGAGCAGGATCAGCGCGATGATCATGATCGCAGTATCGAAATAGAACTCGGAGTGGCCGCCGGTCGCAGGGAAAAGAGACGGCTTGAAAAGAACAATCGACGCTGAAGAAATAAGCTGCCGAAGTACCAAGCGAGATCAAGGTGTTCATGTCGGCGCTTCTGCGTTTGAGGGAGTGCCACAATCCAAGATGGAAGCGTTTGCCGCACCAGAAGTAGACGGCCGTCGCGAGAACGAATTGAATGTGCCCCGATATTTCGGGATCAATGTGAAAGAGATGGAAATGTTCGCCGGCCATAATGAGTCATGGTGATCGCTGCGGCCGCGAGACTGAACAAGAGCGGCCAGCGCAGTTCGGAGACTTCGGAGTCCGTCGGATCAGAATCTTGGTGCTCGTCATCGGCAATGGTGGCTGTATAGCTGCTACCGGCGAGGGCTGTGGTGATCTTATCCTGCAGTCGGTCGACACCGAGGTGCTTGATCGTTCCGGAGCCAGTCGTGAGATTGACGGCGGCATCAACGACGCCTTCGATTTGAAGGAGGTATTTCTCGATGTTGGCGACGCAGGAGGCGCAGTGCATGCCGGAGATGGTCAGGCGCGTCTCGGTGAGTTTGGCCGGATAGCCGCCCTTGTCGAGAGCTTTGACGATCGAGACAACGTCAAGTTTGGCAAGTTGGTAATCAATAGCCGCCGAGTTGGTGGCGAGATTAACGCTCACTTTGGCAACACCGGGCACCGCTTTGATAATCCCTTCGACTTTGGAAACGCAGCTGGCGCAGTGCATTCCGGTGACCGGAATTTCGATTCGGCTTAGTCTGTCTAATTTTGTCGCTGCAGTCATAAACTCGCTTTGATCCGCTCTCTCCCGGCACTACATAACGAATACCGACCTATAATGTCAACCAATGGATGAGAGCGGAGTTCCATGCCTCGCCGGGTGGTATTGCCAGATAAGACGGGCAGGCAAGAAAAGGTTACAGGGAAATTGCGATAACTTTGCATGTCATACAATGTAACGAGATTTGGCGATCCTGCGTATACTTGTTCAGATTGAATTTTCAAGACATTCTTAAGGAGAAAATGCCAATGGTGCAAAGCAAAGCACAGACGGTAAAAGAGTATCTGGCGGAGCTGCCGCCGGACCGCCGCAAGGCGATAGAGGCTGTCCGCAAGGTGATCCTTGCCAATTTGCCCGAGGGCTTCGAGGAAGGGATGGGATACGGGATGATCGCTTACTATGTGCCCTTGTCGCGCTTCCCGAATACCTATAATGGTCAGCCGCTTCCGATAGCCGCGCTGGCGTCGCAGAAAAATTACATGTCGGTGTATTTGATGTGTGTCTATGGCGACAAGAAGACGCTCGATTGGTTTACGGCCGGATACAAGGCAAGCGGCAAGAAGCTTGACATGGGCAAATCGTGTGTGCGATTTAAGAAACTTGAGGATCTGCCTCTCGATCTGATCGGGGAGGCCGTTGGCAGGGTCTCCGTAGAAAAATTCCGGGAGATCTACGAACAGTCGCGGAAAAAGAAATAATCGGGGCGCGAGAGTCGCGCCCCGATGAGAACGTACCAAGAATCAAACGAGTACGGCTGTTGCCTACTCGTCCCAATCGACGTTGAGCTGTTTGCCGACATCTTCGAAGATGGCGGTGATTTTCTTCTCCATGGCGATGCGCTTCTTGAGCAGGTCGCCCTTCTTGACAGTCTTGTCACGCAACTGAATATGGAAGCGCAGGCTCTGCGAAGTGCCGGAGGGGCGAATCGTCAGGTGGCTGTAATAGTCGCCGAAGAAGAAGCGAATACCCTCGTCGGGGAAACCAAAGGTGGACGGATCGTCCTGATTGAAGCCCTTGGTGTAACCATGCTGGACATCGTACTTGCCGGTTTTGTAAACCTCGAATTTTGAAGAAGTCATACCGGCGAACTTGACCTTGCCGCCGCTTTTGATGCGGTCCATCATCTCTTCGGCCTTGTGGATGACCTTCATTTTGGTGGAGCGGCCCTCGATGCCTTCGTACTGGCCGAACACCGGCGCCGGACGGTAGCCGGTGCGGATAAGGCCGATTGACGGATCGAGATAAAGCTTCTCGTTGACCAGATCGAGGATTGATTTCTTCTGCGTCTTGGCGTAGGCGAGGACTTCAAGGAACAGTATCGCGGCGAAAATGCCGTCCTTGTCGCGGACGTGGCCGTCGGCGCCCATCGACATCGCATCCTTGGGCTTGCCACCGAGAATGCTGAAGCCGTTCGACTGTTCGAGAGCGGCGAGATTGAAGGTTGATTTCGGGGTGAGTCCCTTGTAGTCGTAAATCGTCCAGTAAATGTCCTTGGTGATCGGGTCGCCATCCCAGACTGCGCTGGACGGCAGTGGACAAGCTGCGCGAAGCCGACCCAGGTCTTGATCCAGGCGATGCCGTATTTCTCGCAGAGCAAGGTAATGACATCGGTGGTGGTGTGCGACTGGACGAGGAAGAACTTGCTGAAGTCGGATTTGGCGTGTTTCATCTTCTCCATGCGGTACCAGAGCAGAATTGCCCAGGCAGTGTCGGCATCGAGCAGGACGTTGTCTTCGCCGTTGTAGATCGGGCGCTGGCTCTTGGGGACGGGGACGACAACACCGACGCGGTCGGCATCGGGGTCGGTGCCGATGAGGGCATCGAGCTTGCCGAATTTCTCCTTGCCGTATTCCTTGACAAACTCGGAGACGGCTTTGAGTGCGGCGAACTTGTCGCCGGGATCGGGTTGCTGGTAGACCTTCTTGCCCTTGGGGCTCTTGAGGTCGTCAAAGGCGGGGAACATGCCATCGACCGGCTGCATTGATGAGATGCAGTCGAGTTTCTTGATGTCGAGCGACTTGATCAAGCGGGGGACGGCATCGCGGCCGGCGCCGTTGTAAGCGCAGTAGCCGAGATGGATTTTCTTGGCTTCCTTCTTGAGTAGTTTCTTGTCGAGCAGGAACGAGGCGATTTGCTTCTCGTGCTGTTTGTGGATGTTGACCGGTTCGCCGACGTAGCTGTAATAATTGATGTCCTTGACGCGCTTGGCGCCGCCGAGGAAGACGAGCTGGTCGTTGTTGGCGGTGGCCAGATCGGCGCGGCGGATTTCGTCGAAGCCGGTTTTGCCGATGTAGTCATTCAGGATCATGCGGCGTTCGGCGACCGAGAACTGCGAGCCGTTGCCGCAGGAAAGTTTGTAGCCGTTGTAGCGGCGGTCGTTGTGGCTGGCGGAGAGCAGGATGCCCATGTCGGCGTGCATCGTCGGAATCGCGAAGGTGACTTCGGGATAGGGGACGACGTCGTCGAAGAGATAGACCTTGAGGCCGTAGTCGATAAACAACTCGGCGATGATTTTGGCGAAGTCGCGGCCGCGGATGCGGCTGTCGAAGCCGATCACCAGCGATTTGAAGCCGCGCATGTTGGCGAATTTGGCGATGGCGGCGGATTTTTGCAGGAGGACGACATCGTTGATGGTGTTGGGTCCGCGCAGGAACGGGGCGGCGATGCCCTCGTCGCGCAGGAGTTCGAGTTCCCAGTCGGAGATGACGGCGCGGCCGCGGATACCGCCGGTGCCGAATTCGACCTCGGTGAAGAAGCATTCGTTGATATCGGGCCAGCGGTTGGCGAAGAGCGCGCTCAAGATACCGCGTTTGGCGTTGGGGGAGATGCGGTCGATATCGGGGGATTCCATCCAGCGGTTGAGGTTGGCGAAGACGCCGACATCAGAGATGGCTTTTTCATAGATGAGTTGATCGACGGTGCCGGAGTCGAATTGGGCCTTGAGAAATCCCGAGATTTCGCGTTCGACATCGCCTTTGATCGCTTGCCAGACAACAGATTCGTTCATGGTTTGTCACTCCGTAAGTAATAGATCATCATATCGCAGTCAGGTTGGCCCCTTGGGGGGAGATTTTACGAGATTTTAGGGGGAGCGCAAGGGGAAAGAGGGGGTGGCCGCGCCAATGCTAAAGCGACTGAGTCTCGATCGACTGAATTGAAGACAGCTATTAGGTCTGAGAAACAGGATCACAATGAACTGTGCCAACAATATTCCGAAGAACTGCCTTCGATCTTAGCGCTCAGACTTAACCTGCCACGAGCCTCAAATTGAACGATGCTAGAAACTGAAGAATGTTCTGTAAGAGAAGCATATCGGCAAAGATCTTACGCCAATACGACCTGATGCATAGCATTCAGGCAAGAAATTTGCGAATGTGAAATTCGAATGCGATACCGCTGGCGACCCATCATCGCACGAATGATACAATTGTCCTCTTCATGGCAGCGTCTAGACTCTCCAGTCGTTCCAAATCATAGCATGCTCAGTAAGTACGAATCAGAACGAAGGATAGTCTCGTCTTACTTGGAACCGAGTACCGAAGTTTGCAGACATAAGTGCCGACGAGACCGTCAGAATCGACAATCGGTCACGGACGTACCACGATAAACTATGGACCTGGTCACAGGACACCCACTGACGCAGAAGGCAATTCAACGCAAACTGTAGTTGACGAGATGACTCTAGGCACTGAAGTGGCACATCTTCATACTCTCGAACATTGCCAGAGCCTGATAAATTAGCGTCACCGAACCTCCAAAACTCGAGAAATTGTAAGAGCATTGCAAGGTCGATTCTCACATTGTGGTGCGTATAGCTCTCTAATGCCAGATCTCTCTCAACCGGTATGATTGCGAAGACGTGCATTATTGCTGGGAACTAGCGCCCTCACCCTTTATCCCTCTCCCAAAGGGAGAGGGAAAGCACTAAACCATTCCTTTTAATTTCCTCTGAACATTTCGTAAGCAGTGACGTAATTCACCTAAACAATTAGGAGAGATCGAATGAAGTCATTGTCGCTATGGTGTGCCGGCGCTGTGATCGCGCTGGCGATGTCGGGAGTATTGATGGGACAACAGCTTGAGCATTTCAAAATGCAGAAGATCAACGAGCACGTGTATGCGTTTATCGGCTGGGATCCGACGCTTGATCTGGTCGACGGGAATTCGTATGCGATCATCACCGACGAGGGCGTGTTCGTGGTGGATACGCATCAGCCGCCGATCTGTGCCGAGGCGAATATCGCCGAGATTCGCAAGCTGACCGACAAGCCGGTGAAGTTTGTCCTGAACACACACTGGCACGGCGATCACAACATGGGGAATTTCGTGTACAAGAAGGCGTTTCCGGAGGCGAAGATCATCGCTCACTCGAAGACTCGCGAAATTCTGGCAAGACGGCAGGCGGACTGGGTCAAGGAAGCGCGCGAAGGGGAGTACGAGAAGTACATAACGGATTTCGGCAAGATGCTTGCCGAAGGGAAGGGCTATACCGGCCAGCCGATTACCGCGGTCGAGCGGGAGCGGATGGAGAAGCTGATGGTGATCCTGAAGAAGTATGATCAGGATGTGCGCCGCGACGAGGTTTGTATTCCGGATATGACATTCGAGAAGAACCTGACGCTGTTTATGGGCGGGATTGAAATCCAGATTCGGCATGACGGACGCGCCAACACGCCGGGGGATGCGTATGTGTGGCTGCCGCAGGATAGCATCTTGATTACCGGAGATATTCTGGTATCGCCGATACCGTATTGCTTCGGGAGTTTTTTCAATGAGTGGCCGGCAGTGATCGACACAATGCTGGCGCTGGGACCGAAGGTGATATTGCCGGGTCACGGTGAGGTGATGACCGACACTGCATATATGCGAATGACGCGGGATTTGATTGCCGATTTGTTCGGCCGGGCGAAGGCGGCATTCGAATCGGGGGTGACGGCGGCGGATTCTTTGAACAAGGCGGTGGATATGTCGGATTATCGGGTGCGATATACGAAAGGTGATCCGGCACTGGAATGGGTGTTTGATAATTATGTCGTGAATCCGGCTTTGCCGCGGATATTGAAGATTCTCAAGAATGAGTTGGGGGATGATACGAAGGCGAATTAGGGGGGATGGGAGATGTTCGGCTGAAGCCGAACCCACAAGGATGGCTGACAGGAATGGGTTTCTGACGGCTCGACTACTTTCGCAACACACCCCGCCTTGATCGCGCTCATTCTTCGCGCGCTCAAGGCATCTCTCTAAGGGACTGTTGAAAAAGTCTTCCCGTGTCATTCTGAACCGCTGCGCAGGTGAAGAATCTGTTAGTCTTTGTTACACAATGCCAGCAGATCCTTCGCTTCGCTCAGGATGACAGTATTGAGGCTTTTTCAACAGTCCCTCAAGAGGGGAATTGACTTATGGCTATGCTGTGATGGCGGGCGCGGGAACCGCGCCCCTACGAAACATCGGCTGGACGCCTTGGGCAGCCGCGTTCGCGGGAATGACATCAGATATTGATTTACAGCATTAGAAGAACATTTTGGCGAGTTTGAGGGCGCCTTGTTTCCAGGGGACGCGATGGGTCAGGCCGCCGCCACCGGAGTTTGATAGTTTGTCGGCGTTGGCGAGATACCATTCGTAGTTGCGAATGAGGGCGTCCTTGTTCGAATACTTGGGGGCGAAGCCGAGTTTCTTCTCGGCCTTCTCGATTGAGACAAAGGATTCTTTGCCGGCGGTCTCGTAGATCCACTTGTAGAGCGGCGAGAGATTGAGCATTTCCAGAAAACGCAAAGTCCAGATGGCCGGGGCTTCGGGAAGCGAGACGACCTTGCGGCCCTTGCCGGCGCGGTCGAGAACAGCCTGGAAATCGGTGCGCGGCGTGCCGAAGATCTTGGCGCCGATGTTGAAATTGTCGTTGACGGTTTCGTCGGGGAGGGTCGCGGTTAGCCAAATGACATCGCAGAGGTCTTCGACATCGAGGTATTGGTAAGGGTTGTTGCCTTTGCCGAGAATCGGGAAGCTGTGGCCATCGCGCGCCCATTCGTAGAACATCGCAAAGACGCCGAGTCTTTCGGGACCGATGAAAGACTTGGGGCGCAAGATTGGAACGCAAAGGCCTTTCTTGCGAAAATCGAGGCAGACCTCTTCGGCTTTGACTTTGGCGATACCGTAGGGACCGACGCCGTGCATAGGGTCATCCTCGAGCAGAGGATGATGATCGGGAATACCGTAAACGGCTGTCGTCGATATATGGATGACGCGCTTGACCCCTGCGCGCATGGATTCTTCCAAAACGATGCGGGTGCCTTCAATATCGGTAGAGTAGATATCCTCGGGTTTGTAGAGTGGCAATGCGGCGGCGGCGTGGACGACAATATCGACATCGCGGAGTGAATCGCGGACATTGTCAGGTTTACGGATGTCGCCATCGACGACGCGGATCTTGTCGCGGACATCGGCGTAATCAAACGGGGCAATATCGAGAGTGACAACGCGCTGGCCCTTGGCGAGCAGGTAGCGGACGAGGTTGATTCCCAGGAATCCAGCGCCACCGGTAATTAGAAAGTTCTTACTCATGGTATCGAAAATTCTCCTTCAAATATCAGACATAACGCGAGGCCTGGAATCGACTGTGCGATCCAACCCGCGCGGCAACTTTGGAAAGGCTAACTTATGTCGAAATGCCCGTAAATCCAAGCACTGCGTTGGGGAGATGGCAGCGCTGAAATCGAGCCGATCAGATTGTGAATGAAGGTGCATTCATAATGCAGGAATAGGACAAATCTGATAGGAAATTACGGCAATTCTGTGTTGAATTTGTGCCTGCAGTCGTCCCAGCTCTGATCTAACAAGTTATTGTTAAATAATATGTTACTAGAGTTCAGGCAGGCAATTAGAATGCGCAGTTTGGTGGCAGCAATACGCCTACGATTTCTGTCCGAATTAGTTACTTTTTTCACAATCGGTGACAATTAGGTGACAATTAAAGTGCGGTTTATTTTAACTTCCACGCAACGAAAGACGATAGACTCTGGTGAGATTAGGAATGACTATGGAATTTGGAATAATCGGAACATCGATCTGGCAGCAAAATATGAAGCTGCTTGAGCACCTGACGGTGGAACGAACCGAGCGGGTCGAAGTTCTGCGTTCCCTCAAAACCGCACTTGGCTTGAGTGAAATAGTCTACCTGGCCACCTGCAACCGTGTCGAATTTGTATATGTATCTACCGGCGAATACGCCGGCTCCAAGCTGCTCCATAAGCTGATTGATTTCTTTTTCCGCGACACCAAGGGTTTGGGTTTCTTCCCGAACGACTTCTATCATTACACGGGACGTGAGGCGGTTGCTCATCTATTTAGAACGACGGCTTCGCTGGAATCTCTCGTGGTTGGAGAGAACCAAATCGTCGGACAATATAGGGATGCGTATATGGAAGCTCTTGCCACGGGTCTGGCAGGGGCGACACTTAAGGATATTTCTGAAGAAGCTCTACTGGTTGCCAAGAAGGTGAAACGCGAGACCGAGATTGGCGCGGGCGCGGTTTCGATGGCTTCTCTGGCGGCCGATGAGTTGGCGGCTTATCTCAAACCAGTCGAGAGCCCAACTATCGCTTTGGTAGGCAGCGGCGCGATGACGATCAAGCTCGCGCACTATGTGCAAGACAACAAACTCGGAAAGCTACTATTTGTAAATCGTACGGCTGAAAAAGCCGACACTCTCGCAGAACAGTTTGGCGGGAACGCAATGGCATTGAGCGACTTCTTTGAAACGTGCGTTCCCGTCGATGCAATTTTGTCAGCAACAGCGGCGACTGAACCGATTTTTGATGCCGGTTTTATTGACCGTCTTCCGGAGCGCAAGCAGCCAGTGCTGTGCATCGATCTGGCGATACCGCGCGATTTTGGCAGTGAGTTTGATAACAATCCGAAAGTAAAGCTGGTTGATATTCCGTATCTGCGTTCAAAGTGTAACGGCAATCTCCGGCAGAAATTCGTCGAGACGAGCAAGGCGAATGAAATTGTGCGCGAAGCGGTGAACCAGTATTTTTCCGACCGGATGCAGGTGTCGCTGAAGCCGATATTCCACGATAGCTATCAGGAATCGATGCGGATGGCAAAAAGCGCGCTTGACGATCTATTCGCCAAGAAGGTAACGAGCCTCTCGGAAGAAGAGAAGGAAGCGGTGTACCGGCTGGTAACCAAACTTGTTGCCAACTCGGCATTCCAACCGGTAAAAGTGCTCTCCAATAAGCTCGTCGAGATGGGCTCTGACCTCGAGATCGCAGAAATCAAGGATATTCGCAAAGAAGCAGTATGACCGTAACAAAGTTGATCATTGGATCGCGCGGCTCTGACCTCGCGCTATATCAGGCAAACTTCATCCGTGATATCCTGATTGGCGAGCATGGATGCGAAGTTGAGATCAAGATCATCCAGACGGCCGGCGACAAGATCGACAATGTGTCGTTCGACAAAATGGAAGGGAAAGGATTCTTCACGAAGGAACTTGAGGAAGCCTTGCTGCGCAACGAGATCGATTTGGCGGTGCACTCACTGAAGGACCTGATGACGACGCAGCCGGTGGGACTGAAGCTGGGAGCGGCGGGCTACCGCGCGGATCGCAGCGAGATGTTGTTGATTCGCAAGGATTCAGTGGTTGGCGGCGGTGTCATTCCGGTTCGCGAGGGCGGGATAATTGGCACCAGTTCGGCGCGGCGCAAAGGCACAATTGCATTTTCACAATCCGACTTTGAAGATCAATGACCTTCGCGGCAATGTGCCGACGCGCATCCGCAAACTGCGTGAAGGTCTTTACGATGCCATTTTGATTGCTTCGGCGGGCGTGAAGCGTTTGCAACTGGATGTCAGCGACCTGAAGGCAATCGAGCTTGATCCGCAGGTATTTTTACCGGCACCGGCGCAGGGGATTCTCGGAATACAGATAAGAGACAATGACCAGCGAGTTGAAACGGTTATCGCCAAGATGGGAACGCCGGAGGAGATGAAGCAGGCGGAACTGGAGCGCGGATTACTGCGCAAGTTCAGTTCCGGATGTTCATTGCCGCTGGGTGTCTGGTCCGACAAGCATGGAGACGAATACCGGCTCAGGGCGGTACTCGGTATACAGAAAGAAGATGAGTGGACTGGGCTGAAATCAGCTGATGTTCAGGGAACGAATATTGAACGCCTGGTCAACCAGGCCTACGCGACACTACATGGAGACGCAGTATGCGCATAGCAGTCACCCGGTCGAAGGAACAACTTTATGAGCTCGCCAGTCGAGCTTCCGTCCGTAACATTGAAATCGTCCCTTTGCCGTTGATGGAGGTTCGCCGGATCGCATTCGCGTGGCCGGATGACATTGACCTGGAGAGATTGGGTTGGGTATTCTTCACCAGTGCAAATGGAGTTGAGGCATTCTTCCAGAGATTGGACAACGTCGGCTGCAAGCTTCCGAAGTGTGCCAGGATTGCGGTCGTCGGAGGGCACACTGAAGCGGCGCTGGTGACCCGCGGATATGAGGCGGATTTCCAGCCATCAGAGGCTTACGGCCGTTTGCTGTTCAGTGAATTCGTCGAGCGCCATTCGGAGCGCAATCAGGTACTTGTTTACGCCCGCGCCAAGGAGATTGACTGGGATCCGGCTCCGCTGCTGGAATCGCGCAAGCTTGACTACCGGGCGGTGGTGTGTTACGAATCAGTGGAGAAACCGCTTGATGCACACGCGGTGACGAGAATCAAGCGCGAGGATTTGATATTGTTCACCGCGCCTTCAATGGTGCGTGCGTTTCATAAGCAGTTCGGGGATCCGGAAGCGCGTTTGCTGGCGATCGGCCATACGACGGCGGCCGAGATGGATCGGCATCGCTGGGCGAACTACACCGTGCTCAAGCAGGCGGACGTGAATTCTGTATTGGAGTATGTATAAATGGAACGCTTTCGTCGCCCCCGGCGGCTTCGTCGGAACCAGATAATCCGCGACCTGACCGCGCAGACGCAACTCAACATTGGCGGCATGATCCAGCCCTATTTTGTGACCGACGGTTCGGGAATCCATGATGAGATCAAGGGGCTTCCCGGAATCTATCGGGATTCCGTGGACTCGCTCGTGAGGACAATTGACGAGGACATCAATCTCGGCATCAACAAGATCATGCTGTTTGGTGTGACGGACCGCAAGGATGTTCTCGCAACGTCTGGGTGGGACGACAAGAACCCGGTTATCAAGGCGACCAAGGAACTCAAGAACAAATTTGGCGAATCATTATTTGTCAGCGCAGATGTTTGTCTTTGTGCCTATACCGACACGGGCCACTGCGGCGTAACGCTGGAGGGCAAGATTGACAACGACAAGTCGGTTGCGGTATTGAGCAAGATGGCAGTCAAATTGGCCGAGGCCGGATGCGACTGTGTGGGACCGTCGGACATGATGGATGGCCGAATCGGTTCGATCCGCCAGGCGCTGGAATCAGAAAATTACGATGACACAGTAATCCTCGCATATTCCGCTAAGTACGCCTCCGCTTATTACGGTCCATTCCGGGAAGCCGCAAACTCGGCTCCCGGAAAGGGCGACCGCAAGGGTTACCAGATGGATTTCCGCAATCGCCGTGAAGCATTGCGCGAACTGCAGCTTGACGAAGATGAAGGCGCGGATATTGTCATGGTAAAGCCGGCGCTGGCGTATCTGGATATCATTTCCGACTTTGCGGCCAATACCGAGCTGCCGGTAGCGGCGTACAATGTCTCGGGCGAATATACGGCGGTGAAACTTCTGGCGCAGGCCGGTCTTGCCGACGAACGGACGATGGTGTTGGAAAACCTGACGGCGATTACCCGGGCCGGAGCTTCGATAATATTGACCTATCATCTGAAGGATATTCTGAAAAATGGCTGGCATAACTAAGGTTGGATTTGATAGCGCGAAATCGCGCAAGCTGATGGAACTGTCATCGGAAGTCATTCCCGGCGGCGTCAATTCGCCGGTGCGGGCATTCAAGTCAGTTGGCGGCACACCGAAGTTCATTGCCAAAGGCAGTGGCGCCTACCTGTACGATGTCGACGGTAATAAGTATCTGGATTTCTGCAATTCCTGGGGGCCGTTGATTCTCGGTCACGTTGACGAGGATGTCGTCGCCGCAGTGAAGGCGCAGATCGACAAGGGAATGACATTCGGAGCTTCGACGGAACTCGAGTACGATCTGGCAAAATTCATTGTCCAGCATGTGGATGTTGTCGAAAAGATCCGCTTTGTGTCTTCGGGTACGGAAGCTGTCATGTCGGCGATTCGCGTGGCTCGCGGATTTACCAAGCGCGATTTGATTCTGAAGTTTGACGGTTGTTATCACGGCCATTGCGACCACCTGTTGGTCAAGGCCGGTTCGGGATTGGCGACATTTGGCCAGCCGTCTTCGGCCGGCGTGCCGGACGCATTTACGAGCCAGACAGCGGTTCTGCCGCTGGATGATGAAGATGCTCTGCAGGAATTTTTCGCCAAGCACGGCGATGAGCTGGCAGCGGTGATCATCGAGGGAATTCCGGCGAACAATGGGCTGCTGATACAACGGCATGACTATATGCGGCTGTTGCGCGCGCTGACCGAGCGCCACGGCGCCCTGTTGATACTCGACGAGGTGATCACCGGATTCCGTCTCGGCATCGGCGGTGCGGCGGCCTATTACGGACTGCGTCCCGACCTGGTGACCTACGGCAAGATCATCGGCGGCGGCATGCCGGTCGGCGCTTTTGGCGGACGCGCAGATATCATGAATGTGCTTTCACCGCTGGGTCCGGTGTATCAAGCCGGCACACTTTCGGGAAATCCGGTGGCGATGACAGCCGGATTGGCAACGTTGAAGAAACTTGCCGATGGAAAGATCTACAAGGATCTGGAAGAAAAGAACCGCCGCTTTGTCACATTGTTGATGGAGCAGCTGCGCGACAACCTCGTAAATGTTGCGGGCGTCGGGTCGATCTATTGGATCGTCTTTCAGAATGAACTTCCGCGTGCCGCGCACACGATCAGCACCGACGGCATTTCGCATTACAATCGCATGCATTCGAAAATACTGGATCAGGGAATCTACCTGCCGCCGTCGGGCTACGAAGTTTGTTTCCTGTCCGCCGCACACACGGATGAACTTCTTGCGCAGGCGGCCGCGATTCTTGCTACTGCGATCAAGAAAGAAGCGCATGTATGGGCATAGCCGACAGCCCGTTCATCAAAGCCTGCTACGGCAAGAATGACGGTCCGATCCCGGTCTGGATCATGCGGCAGGCGGGACGGTATCTGCCCGATTATCTGGCAGTGCGATCGAAGGTATCGTTTCAGGAACTGTGCCGATCACCGAAACTGATTGCCGAGGTCGTCCGGCAGCCGGTGGAACGGTTCAATCTTGATGCGGCGATACTGTTTTCGGATATCCTGACAATACTTGAACCGATGGGGGTTGCGGTCAGTTTTCCAGAGGGTGGGCCGGTGATTGGATCGCCGGTGACGAAGCCGGCGGATGCCGCGACCATCAAGCGCTGCAATGTCGAGCGCGACTTGCATTTTGTTTTGGAAGGACTGGGCGAGATCAAGAAGGTACTGCCGCACACGCCGCTGATTGGTTTTGCCGGATCGCCATTCACGCTGTTCTGCTACCTTGCTGAAGGCAAGGGCTCGAAGACTTTTGACAAAGCCAAGAAATTTATCAACCGCTATCCTGATGCCGCACGGCAATTAATTGACCTGCTGGCGGAGGCGGTCGGAGAGTATCTCTGCGCGCAAGTCGATGCCGGGGCCGACGCCGTGCAGATTTTCGATAGCTGGGGCGGGATTCTCGCCCATGATGACTATCGCGAATGGTCGGCCAAACCGATCGCGACGATCCTGGCAAGGCTGAAGGCGAAGAATGTGCCGCGGATCGTATTTGTCAACAATGTCGCGCCCTATCTGGAGACGGTTGCGGGATTGGATTGCGAAGCGGTTGGTGTAGATTATCGCATCGATCTTGCGACAGCGGCGGCCAATCTTGGCGGCAAGGCAGTGCAAGGGAATCTCGATCCCACAGTGCTGTTCAGCACTCCTGCCAAGATCGCCGAGAAGACAAACGCGATTCTTGCGAGTTTGCCGAAGCATGACAACCTGATATTTAACCTTGGCCATGGCATTCTGCCAGAGACGCCGCTGGTTTCGGTAGAGACGATGATTGCAACCGTGAAGAGCTTTGGCAGGTAACGATGGCTACTGAACAGACCTACACGCAAGTACCGATCGAATTGCTGCGCAAGTACGACCGCCCCGGGCCGCGCTACACGAGTTACCCGACGGTCCCGGTTTGGAGTAATGAGATCGGCGCCGAGCAGTATGTGGCGGCGCTGCAGGCGACGGGCGCCAAGAGCGATTTGCCGCTGGCGCTGTATTGTCACATTCCGTTTTGCCGCAAGCGCTGTTACTACTGCGGCTGCAACACCGTCATTACCAACAATCCCAGTCGAGTCAATACCTATGTTGCCGATCTCGCTCTGGAGATCATCAACACCTCCGAGCATCTGGGCGAGCGCCGCAGAGTCAGTCAGCTCCATCTCGGCGGCGGGACACCGACCTTTGTCGATTGTCACGGTCTCGAGATTGTGCTCAAGGTAATCGATGACCGTTTCAAGTTCATTGCGGGAGCGGAGAAGTCGATTGAGGTCGACCCGCGGGTCACTACCGACGAGCAGTTGGAGTTTCTGGCCTCGGTGGGGTTTAACCGCATATCGATCGGCACGCAGGACTTTGATCCGGCGGTACAGGAAGCGATCGGCAGAATTCAGTCGTATGAGCGGGTCCAGCACATCATTGAGAAGGTCCGCACGATGGATTTCCGGGGCATCAATATTGATCTGATCTACGGGCTCCCGCGACAGTCGGTGGAGAGTTTCCAGGCAACCCTGGCGAAATCGATTTCCTTGCGGCCGGATCGCGTGGCGCTGTACTCGTTTGCCTATCTGCCGCAAAACATGGCCAATCAGATGGCGATCAAGGCCGAGGAGTTGCCGACGACCGAAGTCAAGTATCGGCTGTTTGCGACGGCGGTGGAGGAATTCACCAAGGCAGGATATCGGCAAATCGGGATGGACCACTTCGCATTGCCGGATGACGAGCTGGCCTTGGCGCAACAGGACGGGCGGCTGCATCGCAATTTTATGGGCTACACAGTACAAACGGCACCGGAGATGATCGGGTTCGGCATGTCGGCGATCGGTTATGTCAATGACTCATTCTTCCAGAACTCATTCCAAACTCGATAGTTACGAGAATGCCATCCGGGAGAAACGCTTCGCCATCTACCGGGGGATGAATTTGACCAAGGATGATCTGATCCGGCAGTATGTGATCAGTCAACTGATGTGCAATTTCCGCCTTCATTATCAGGCTCTCGAGCAGATGTTCGCCGTGCAGTACGACGATTACTTCCGCAATGAACACCAGAGTCTCAATATCTTCCTCGACGACAATTTGATGACCGCCGACGAGAGCGGACTGCAGATTACACCGATTGGCCGCACTTTTGTCCGCAATATAGCCATGGCCTTCGACGCATACCTCGACGGCAACGGCGAATCCAAGGGTGTTCGTTTCTCCCGTACGATATAGGCCGCGCGATGAAAAGCAAACTCGCCGTCATCCTGCTCGCGATGGGCGGCCCCGATTCAATCGCCGATATTCCCGAGTTTCTCTACAATATTTTTTCCGACCGCACGATCATTCGACTGCCGGGCGGAGCCGTTCTGCAGAAGCCATTTGCCCGGTTGATTTCGCGACTGCGGTCGAAGAATGTAGCGGCGCATTACAGCCACATCGGCGGCAGATCGCCGCTGCTCAAGTGGACGCAAGCACAGGCACGGTTGATTGGCGACCACCTGCAAAGAGATTTCGATGAAGTGACTTGTTATATCGGAATGCGTTACTTCCGGCCAAGTATTGATTCGGCGATTAGGGCGGCGATCGAAGACGGTTACGAGCAGCTTTGTTTTCTGCCGCTGTATCCGCAGTTTGCGACGGCGACGACGGGGTCATCGTTTGCCGTGGCACGAACGGCATTGAAATCGTATCCACAAATTGAAGCGACCTTCATTCAGGACTTTCACGACAGTCCGGAGTACACGCGCCTGCTGGGATCATATATCGAGAGCAATATACAACCCGGCGAGACACTGTTCTTCTCTGCGCATTCACTCCCGCAGAAATTTGTTGATGAGGGCGACCCCTACGTTGAGCAGGTGAAGAAAACGGCCGCACTATCCGCGGGAAAGCGGAAGTATCATCTGGCATTTCAGAGCCGCACCGGTCCGGTGAAATGGGTGGGACCGGATACGGTGGCCGAAGTCAAGCGGCTGCTGGAGGATCCCAAGTGCAGGCTCTTTATCGTTCCGATCAGTTTTGTTTGCGATCATATCGAGACGCTTTATGAACTGGATATCCAGTTGAGGGAACTGGTGGGTGAAGAAAAGGGAGCACGGATTCGCAGGATGCCGATGTTCAACGACGATGCGGAATTCGGCCGACTGCTGGCCGAACTCGTGCGCGTGAAGGTGAGCGAATATGCCGGCAAATGACGTGATCATTGTCGGCGGCGGAATCTCCGGATTAGCGGCACTGCATTATCTTCGCCGGGACCGACCGCAGCTCAAGGTGAAGCTATTTGAAGCCGAAAAGCGTCTGGGCGGAACTATCGGAACCGACAGGATCGACGGCTACAGTTTTGACTCGGGGCCGAATGGGTTTCTTGACCGCGAACCGCTGACGCTTCAGCTATGTGATGAATTGGGGCTGAGAGAGCAACTTGAACGGGCCAACGAGAGCGTGAACAATCGTTATATCCTCAAGGGCGGACGGCTGCGTTCGGTGCCGATGTCACCGCCGAAGTTCCTGATGGCGGACATCATCAGCTGGCCCGGGAAGATGCGAATTGCTATGGAGCCCTTTGCCAAGGCGCGTCCGGACGGAATCGATGAGTCGATTTACGACTTCGCACGTCGCCGAATCGGCCGTGAAGCTGCCGACTATCTGGTGCAGCCGATGGTCTCCGGAGTCTATGGCGGTGTCGCGCAGAAAATGTCACTGCAATCGTGTTTCCCGATCATGCGCGAAATGGAAGACGAATACGGTTCGCTGTTCAAGGCCATGATTGCCAAAGCCAAGGCGGCCAAGGCCAAGGGCAAAAAGAGCGGAGGACCATCGGGTCCGGGCGGGTGGTTGACATCGTTCAAGGGCGGGCTGGACAGAATTGTCGTGCGGTTTCAGGAAATGTATGCACCGTTCATTTCAACCGGGAAGAGCGCGGAGTTGATCACGCGTTCAGATGGCGGGTTCGTCGTTAGGTTCAAAGAGGGCTCCAGTGAGACGACACGAAATGTCATAATGGCGACGCCTTCTTATGAGACTGCGAAGATGACGGCGGACTTGTCGCCCGAGCTATCGCGTGCACTGGGGGCGATTCCGTATGCGCCAATTGCAGTCGTGTGTGCCGGGTATCGCGCCGAGCAAGTCAAGGCATCGGTGGATGGATTTGGATTCTTGGTACCGAAAAAGGAGAATCGCAAGATCCTTGGATCAATCTGGACTTCGTCAATATTCGCGGATCGCGCCCCGCAGGGAATGGTTCAATTTCGCACGATGGTCGGCGGAGACGGTTTCCACGAATCGGTCGACTTGAGCGATGAGGAACTGCTGACCGCAGTCAAGCAGGATCTCGGCGAGATCATGCGGATCACCGGCGAGCCGCACATGGTCAAGATGTATCGCTGGAGACACGGCATTCCGCAATACCGCGTCGGTCATCGGAGCCTGCTGGATACGATTGAACGGGAACTGACGTCGATCGGCGGAGCACATATCGCCGGAAATGCCTACTACGGTATCGGTCTCAATGATTGCGTGAAGCAGGCGCACAAGGTGGCGGGGCAAATCTCATAGTCGCCAAGAAGATTCAGTCAATCTACTCCAATCCGATCTTACGTTCCTCAAGGAAGTATTTCAGATGCGTACGCAAAGTCGCGGGGTTGTTGGTTGCTGCCCGACGAGCCGAATGCTCGGTCCAGGAGTAGTCCGCCGGGAGTTCGCGTCCATCGGGAGCCCCTAGCTTACGCTGGGCGCCTTCGTACAGTCCGGTTGCGCGCATCGTCTCATCGTATTCCTGCAAGAGTTCCGGCAGAGGCGCATCGTTGTACTCTTCGAAGTGCACGACCGCCTGAAGCGGCAGACGGGGTTTGATCATCGGCTGTTGGTCGGGATAGCCAAGACAGATGCCCATTAAGGGAAAGACTCTTTGAGGCAGTTTGAGCAGTTCGCACACTTTTTCCGGGTTGTTGCGGATGCCGCCGATCATGCAGATTCCCAGGCCGGCCGCTTCTGCCGCGACGGCGATGTTCTGCGCCACCAGCGCGGTATCAACCATCGACACAATGGAAATTTCGATATGGCGATCCTTGAACTGGTACCCGCGGGATTTGCAGATTTCATTGAGACGACGCAGATCGGGGCACATCACCAGGAAGACCGGGCACTGTTCGATCCAAGCCTGATTGCCGCAGTATTGCGCAAGCAATTGTTTTCTCGCGGTGTCGCGGACGACGATTATCGAATAGGGTTGCAGATTGGATGAAGTGGGGGCCTGCCGCGCCGCATCGAGAATCTTCGCCAGCAAGTCCGCCTCAACGGGCCGGTTTGTATATCGGCGGATTGACTTGTGGGATCGCAACAGCTCAAAAATATCTTGCATAGGACTCCTGTGATCTTGTATGAGGTGCTTCTGGGTCTCGCTTGCTCTTTCAATCGGAGAACCGGTCAGGCGGTCAAGCAGACGACAATTGTGAATGCCAGCGCCACCAGACCGGATTTGACGATGATCCCCAGGGCTTTTCGACGCAAAGCGCGAACCACGTTATCATCGGTGATTTTCTCTTCGCCATTGTCAATGCTGCGCAGACCGCGCCCGGCGAGAGCGACTCAAGTCTTCTCTCGCGCCTGCAAGAGCCCGAGCACGGCAATCCATGCCGGAACGAACAGCAGCAGATACCAACTCGGTTCGATTGCTGAAGCCCGCAGCGCCACGAAAATGAGAACCGTCAATGCGAATGCAGCGACCGCGATGCGCTGGCGCTTACGGCATTCGACTGTGCCGATATTGGTGACCGTATTCCCCGCAGTGCTGTTCATGATAGATGATACGCCAGAGACATCATAAAAAGATTGTCGTTTTGCTGTTTGCCGGCAACCAAAAAGAAGGCGGCCCGGATTCGGGCCGCCTCTGCAAGCAGGAAGAGTGATGCTGCTGCGGTACCTGAAGATACTATACTACGCCCTGATCGAGCATGGCATCGGCGACTTTTACAAATCCGCCAATATTCGCACCGTTGACGTAGTTAATGTAGTTGCCTTCACGGCCATAAGTTACACACGTAGAGTGGATTGCTTTCATGATTCCATGCAATCTCTTGTCGACCTCATCGCGTGACCAGGACAGGCGAAGGCTGTTTTGTGACATTTCCAGACCGGAGGTGGCGACGCCACCGGCATTTGCCGCCTTTCCCGGGCCATAGAGAATCTTGTTGTCGATGAAATGCTTGATGGCTTCGGGCGACGACGGCATATTTGCACCTTCGCTGACCACATAAACTCCGTGGTTAATGAGATTTTGGGCGTCTTTTCCGCTTATCTCATTTTGTGTTGCGGATGGGAAGGCACACTGGGCTTTGTGATTCCAGAGCGGGTTGTGATCAGTTCCGGATTGGAGCGGAGAGTAGACAGCGCTCTTGTACTTGTCGGCATACTCCTTGACGCGGCCGCGGCGATTGTTCTTGAGATCAAGCACGAAGGCGAGTTTCTCGCGATCAATTCCAGCCTCGTCATAGATGTATCCGGAAGAATCCGAAATCGTCATCGGCTTGGCGCCGAGATCAAGAAGTTTCTCGATCGTATATTGCGCCACGTTGCCGGAACCTGACACCAGACAGGTCTTCCCCTGCAGGGATTCGTTCCGCGTGCCCAGCATCTCGGCGGCGAAATACACGGCTCCGTAGCCCGTAGCTTCGGGACGAATCAGACTGCCGCCCCAACCTAATCCTTTGCCGGTCAAGACTCCGGTGAACTCGTTGCGCAACTTTTTGTACTGGCCGAACATGAAACCGATTTCGCGTCCGCCAACACCGATGTCCCCAGCCGGCACATCCGTATCGGGTCCGATATGACGGCATAGTTCGCTCATGAAAGCCTGGCAGAACCGCATGACTTCCATATCCGATTTGCCTTTGGGATCAAAGTCAGAACCGCCTTTGCCGCCGCCCATAGGCAGAGTCGTCAGGCTGTTTTTGAATACTTGTTCAAAAGCGAGAAATTTCAGGATGCCCAAATTGACAGTGGGATGGAAACGCAGGCCGCCTTTGTACGGCCCGATCGCGGAGTTCATCTCAATTCGGAATCCGCGGTTGACCCGGATCTCGCCGGAATCATCAACCCATGGGACGCGGAACATCAGCACGCGCTCGGGTTCGACAATGCGTTCAAGGATTCTTGCTTCGCGATAAACCGGATGCCTATCGAGAAACGGCATCAGCGATTCCACGACTTCTTGTACCGCCTGGTGGAACTCCTTTTCACCGGAATTCTTGGCTTTGACCTGCTCCATAAAAGCAGCAACGTTGCTCGACATCGAGGTCTCCTTCGTTGGAATGTTGTTGTCGTGGCACGAAATGAGAGCAAAAACTCCAAGTTCATGCCGAAAATCTACCGAGTTGTCGACCGAAGCTTGTTAATGATTTCACAAACAAGTAACCCGTAATCAGGTGAATGGTCAAGGCCAATGCCTTTCGATTTTCCTGAAAAGTCGCTTCGGTTTTCCTTAGGGGGATTTTCTCATTGTTGCACCGCACTTGCTCCCATTTGGGGTATATTGCCATTCGTATGCAATCGAACAGTTCCGAGTGCATGTTCGTATCCGACCTGCACGGCAGCTTAGACAAGTACAAGCGGCTGTTTGCCGCAATTGAGCAAGAAAGACCGGCGGCGGTGTTTTTCGGCGGCGACATACTTCCGTCGGGAATAGGCGCGCTGGTTTCGACCCATCACGGCGGTCGGGAATTCTTGACGCAGTTCGTCGCCCCGCGGTTGGAAGAAATCCGCAAGCATCTCGGAGATGACTATCCGGAGATGTTCGTCATCATGGGGAACGACGACGGGGCAAGTTTGGAGCCGGTGATGCACGACATTGCCGGGCAGGGACTATGGCACTATGTACATAACCGCGTGGTTCAATTCGCGGGACACACAGTACTCGGTTATTCATTTGTGCCGCCAACGCCGTTTCTGCTCAAAGACTGGGAACGATATGATGTGTCGCGATTTGTCGAAGTAGGGTGCATTGCTCCCGAGGAGGGCTTTCACTCTCTGCCGATAGTACCTCAAGAAGTTCAATATGCCACGATTGAGAAGGATCTCAAGAATCTGAGCAACGGGATGGATTTGGCTCAATCAATATTGCTTTTTCACACGCCGCCGTATCAGACGAAGCTCGACCGGGCTGCTTTGGATGGCGTGACCGTCGATGGAGTCAACCTCGATCTATCCGTCGGCTCGATCGCGGTCAGACGATTCATCGAGCGCCAGCAGCCACTTTTGACGCTACACGGACATGTGCACGAGTCTGCCCGGCTAACCGGTTCGTGGCAGGATGAAATCGGGCGCACGCGGATGTTCTCGGCTGCTCATGACGGCCCCGAATTGGCAGTTGTCTATTTTGATCTGCGCAGAATCGGCATGGCTCGCCGCGAACTCAAAGGCGAGGTCGACTGAAAGATTCCAGAGCTAAGTGGCGGATCGTCCCATCGGCAGCGGGCGAGCCGCGTCGGTGACGGCGCTGATCTTGAGCGCGTAGCTGTCCTGGTTGGCGATGTCCTCGTCGGTAACGATATGGACATCGAGCATCTGTTCACTCTTCATACCGGTCCGCTCATAGTTAATCTCTGACAGGCATAAACTCCAACCATTGAGCCAACTCTCCAATTCCCGCCGCTGTTCCGGAGTTCCGGTGAAGTGAATCAGCAGGTCAATATCACTGGCTGGTCCGGCAGTGGCGTTTTTGGTTGAGCCGAAGACGTAGAAGCCCTTAACGCCAAATTTTCCCGGATTGAGCATGGCGGCAATCTGTTCGGCAATATTGAAGCGCCAGCGCCAATAGTGCTCTCCAGACGATCCGGTTAGGAGGGGTTCTTCCCACTGACCCGCCGCCAAAGAACGCGGAGCGGCGAGTATGGCCATGGCCTGATCCAGATCGGAGTTCATCAGCACGTGGACAACCTGTCCGGAAGCACTGCGCGACACATCGATCAGTCGCACCACACCGGCGAGATGTTCGAATTCGGGTAATACTTCCGCCAGAATATTGCGGGACTGGTGCAGAAAAGTCTCGTTGAGGATATTGGCGCCGTCGTCGGGATAGAGCGGCAGATAACGAATCTTCGCTTCCACAAGATCCTGAAAAAAGTGCGTTCCAAAGGACAGGTCGGGAACATAATGTCCGCTTTGCCGCGCGATCTCAATCAGCATGGCGGTATTGTTGATGTCAGAATAGGTGACGCTGACGCCAAGTTTGATATCACCACGACTGCCCCATCGGCCCGGTCCCATGAGGATGAATTGCCGTTTGGGCAGAATCTGATTCAATCGGCTGATACAGCGGCCGACTGTCAACAGCTGTTGCCGGTCTTTGAGTCCGCTGTATTGTTGCGGATCGACATAGACCAGGTGTGTGATGTCCGGCACACGCCCATTGGTGACATAGCGGCTGGCCGTAAAGATGATTTTCTCGGGAGAAACATCTTTCGGAATTATTGCTGGCGCACTGTCGTCCGAGTGGCTTTGCGGGCGACACTGCAGCAGGTAGAAGTCGGTGCCATCGTGGGCGAATTCAAGGTCAACCGGAGTGCCGAGTTTTTCTTCCAGAGTTTTCAGGATTGAGCGGACCTGTGCAATGAAATCTGTCTTTGTCAGCAGTCCTTCGAATGTGACGACCAGGCGTTCGTTATGGAAGTCGATATGGCCGAGCGGCCGCTGAATATGGTCGCCTTTGTCGATTGACACGATCTGATCAATCAGCGGGATTTCATCGCCGAATTCGCGGAGTAGTTCCTCAATATGGTGGGTTTCAAAAGTGTTGGTTTCCAGGTTGATGACATCAATCATCTTCGGCGAATAGCGTACCATTTCATCGACGGTGACATTCACCCGCAGGCCGGGCTGTCCCGGCGAAACGAGGATGGGATAGTCGTCGCTGGTGCGGTCGACGGCGCGGGTTCCAAGACCGGCAACGATCCGGATGAGGCCGTCATCGCGGTGAATTCTCGGTGACCAGCGCAGTTCATTGTGGCTGAAGGCCACGCCGGCGAAGGCGGGGAGGAAGTACTTGCCGGCCTTGGTCCCAATTACCTGCTGGATGATGATGCCCATCTCTTCATGGAAATCGAGTAAACCGCGCTCGGCGCGGTACTGGATTGGATCAGGTCCAAAGATCGAGGCATACACTTCAGCAATCGCATCCATCAAAGCCTCAAGGCGATCTTCCTTGGTACCCTGATTGGCAAGGAACAGGCTCTTGTATTTGCCCGAGAAAGACGCGGCGGCGCGGTCCTCGAGCAGGCTGGAACTGCGGACGATCACCGGATGGTCGCCAAAGTCATCGAGCACGACGGAGAGCGCTTTGATAATCTCGGTCGGGAAAATCGCATTCTTGAAGGTCTGCACGACGTTGGGGTATTCCAGCCGAATCTGTTCAACATCTTTGTATTTTTGCTCGATCACCTCATCGAAATTGTTGTAGCTCATGAAGTGCAAGACGACATCGGAACTGATATACCAGGCTTTTGGTGTTTTGATGTGCGCCAGCAGCGGGTCGTTTTCAACAGATTTCTTCAGGATTTGTCCGGCCAGGAAAATACCGGCCGCCTTGCCACCCAGTTTTCCGTGAGAGCCGGGGAGATAGATCACATTTTGCAGCAGCTCAAAGATATCGTAGACATCGGTGTAGTTCTTGGCGATGTTGATATACTGCAGATCTTCGGAGAAAATACGCCGAATCAGCGACACCAGAAGTCCGCGTTTGGTGTTAATCGGAATATCAATTCCTTCCGGGGCCATGCGATGAAAGCGGCGGATGGCCTCATTCAGTTCCGAGAGCGGGGTATTGATATTCGCCAGAGTCTTGATCAGAAAGCTGAGTTTGTCCTGCTGAATCCATCTCTGGATGAACGAAAGAATCTCGTCCGGCGCAAGATTGTCGGAAGCAATCTTGAAGGTTTCGTCGCTGATAAAATCACTCCCCTGCAGCGCTACGCGTTTGCGATGGGGGACGTTGGAGTCGGACAACAGCGAAACGGCATCGGCTGACTGTTCGGGGTCATAGTATTGCGTCAGTGCCTTGGCTTCTTCGACGCCGCTCCAACAAAGGTAGTTCAGCATCTTGCTGGAAATCGTCAGAAAGAGATTGCGATCGGTGCGCATCAGCAGATCGAGCACGACCCGCCATTCCGGCCGGGCATGCTCGACGAGTTCTTTGGCAGCGGTGTTGTACTGATTGTAGACCGACCGCATTCTCTGGAAGGCGATGTGGCTGGCCAATCGTTCGGCGATAGTATTGAGGAGCTTGCGTTCTTCCTTCAGGAATGGTCCATCGTCTTCGAGCGGCATCTGCTGGGTGTAATACACGCTTAGTGTGCCGAGCACCTGATCGAAGACCTTGAGCGGCGCCGACATGCCCCATGGAGAGTCCCTCAGTCCGGAAGTCGTGTAGGTGGCGTCTTCAAGAACGATGCGTGCCTGACAGCACTCGGGGTGTTGCCAGCCCGCCGGGATCGCCTCGATAATTCCCATGCAAATCTGTTCTTGGGATGCTTCCGATTTGTTGAGCCATTCCTCGATTCGGTAGAGGCAGTTAAGTTCTTTGGCACGCTCGCGCAGAAACCAAAGCAGTTTGTCGGTCGGGGGCGTGTGATCACTCATGCCTTGATCAATCCTCGCCCATTGCGGCCATCGATTTTGACGCGCAAGGGCACGCTAAGTTTGACATAACGAACAAATTCAGTTTCACTGACGGTTGTTTGCTGATTGAGCCATTCCCAATCTATACGAAACCGACTGCTATGTGGTATCGAAAAATACCCGACCTGCGAACTTATGACATTATGGAAGAAGTGTGAACCCTGCGACAACTCGACTTCCATGCCAGGCAGTGAAGTTTCGATTATGATCTTAGCTCCCGAAACCTGCCACCAACTTACCGGAATTCCGGCGGGAGGATCGGTGGTACCCAATCGGCCATAAGTTATCAGGAGATACGGATGACCCATAGCAACGAGCTGGTGATTGATTCCTTCTAATTCAGCGGCGATTCTCCATGACTCATTGTCGGCAAATGAACGCGGTTTCTGGAAGACGACATCGCGAATCGTATTGATGGCTCCGTTGCCAAGCACCCTTTCAGATGCGGCAATATTGTCGCTTTCAAGCAGCTCATCAACGGAGACGTCAATGCGGGAACGCGAGACAAACATGGGGCGAACCTGGAGAATCCAGAATTTGGCTTGTGGATCGCCCTCGGTGTTGATGGTCACGGCAAACTCCATTTCGACCTCGTGTCCCACTGCGGCTTCAGCTAATTTAAGCAGATATCGAATAGCATCGTTGAGGCCAAGCTGATTCGACTTCAGCATCGGCGCAAAGTTGACTAACCGCGGCCCGATGGCGTTGATGCCGGTCACAACGCGGTCGTTGTCGGCCATATATGTGGAAGCGACAAACTGTAGGGCACCATCCTGTTCGGCGTCTTCGAGAGGGCACTGAACCAAGAATTCGGCCTCACTAAGAGGATCGTAGGGGACATGGCCGAGATTAACCGCCCAGAAGGAAGTCTGCGTGTCCGACAACATGGCTCGAATCGACTTGTATGGAGGATTCGCCAGTGGAAATGCCGGCGAATAGGTCCAGCATTTAGCGCCCTCGACCACAGTTTTCCCCAATCCCAGTGCGAGACTGACGATTCCATCTTCCGGTTTGGCGTTGCCGGAACGATAGAAGTTGTAAGAACGCACCACGCCGGAAATGACCGGATAGAATCGATAATTCCGGCCGAAACCGACGACCTTTTGGATGATAACGGCCATCTTCTCCTGGTCAGGCGATTGATGAGTCGTTCTAATATAGTTGCGCGCGTCGCGAAAAAACGTGGAAGCATAGACGTATTTGATTGCTTCCGTCAGCGCACGAAAGCGGTAGTCGGGATCTTCACTGTGATGTGGAATCATCTTCGTTGCGTAGACGCCCGCAAACGGTTCGCGGAGGGCATCTTCGAACAGGCTCGAGGATCGAATCGCCAGCGGGTTGCGAACCTTGTTCGAGAGCGCCCGCAGATCGCCGACAACTTTGGCCGGAAGGCTGGCTTCAACAAAGTGACGGGCGATTTGTTCATCGCGGAGGCTTTCATCGTGCACAATCTCATAAAGGCGATTTTCGGCCATGAACTCGTCGAAGAGTTCGGTCGCGAGAACGGTCATCGTCGGCATATTGACGCTCAACGAGGGCAGTAACGATTGATCGATTTTGGGAAGAACCAGATCCTTGACGAGTGCGAGTCCCTGAGCCTTGCCACCGATTGAGCCAGACCCGATAAAGGAAATGGTACCGGTAGATTCAAAAGTCTGTCGATCGAACGGGGTTAATTTGTGCTGTTGCATTGAAGCCTCTTATAGTGCGCAGAGTTCGGTCTAAAGAGGTGCGAATTGGCTCGCTCACCAACAAAAACAATCGGGTTCCGCGCAACAGGCATTGGCCGCGCGCGGAACCCGAATTGTCATCCAGATATGAAACTAGACCCAGCCGCGATCGCGACAAGCCTGTGCCACGCGGCTGACGGCGATCATATAAGCAGCGTCGCGCATGTACAGTTTCTTTTTCTTGGCTAGATCGCTGACATCGCCAAATGCCGAGGTCATCTTAATATCCAGCTTACCGAGGACCTCATCTTTTTCCCAGTAGTAATTCATGTTGCTCTGGACCTGTTCGAAATAGCTGCAGGTGACCCCGCCGGCGTTGGCGAGGAAATCGGGGATCATGAAGACGCCGCGTTCTTCGAAAACCTTGTCGGCTTCCGGAGTGGTCGGTCCATTGGCACCCTCGGCGACAATGCGAACTTTCTTGGAGATCTTCTGCACTGTTTCCGCAGTCACCTGGTTCTCGATGGCTGCCGGTACAAGGATGTCGACATCTTGTTCGATCCAGGCGTCGCCCGGAAGAATTTCGTAGCCAAGATCCTTGGCTTTCGCCTTGTCGATGCCGCCGAAGCGGTCGACGATGCCCATGAGTTCGTCGAAGCTGATGCCCGACAGCTTGCGATAGGTATAAGAGACCTGGTCTTTTTGGTCCCAGCAAGAGACGCAGATCGCGTGGCCACCCATACGCTGGTACAGCTGGAGAGCATATTGCGATACGTTACCGAATCCCTGGAACGCTGCCGTAGTGTTTTCCGGTTTGATATTCATCAGCTTCAGGGCTTCGCGGACGGTGTACATCACGCCATAACCGGTGGCTTCGGTGCGACCCAATGAACCGCCCATGCCGACCGGTTTGCCGGTGATCAGGCCGGGACTCTTTTCGCCGACGATGGCTTCGTATTCATCAAGCATCCAGAGCATATGCTGGGCGTTGGTCATGACATCGGGAGCCGGAACGTCGGCCAGCGGACCGACATTGCGCCAGAGTTGGCGAATCCAACCGCGGCAGATTTGCTGCTGTTCGTGCTGGCTCAGATTGTGCGGATCGCAAATGACGCCGCCTTTACCGCCGCCGAGCGGAATATTGACGACGGAGCATTTCCAGGTCATCCACATTGCCAGTGCACGAACCGTATCCACGGTTTCCTGCGGGTGGAATCGAATACCACCTTTGCTCGGGCCTCTGGCGTCATTGTGCTGGACCCGGAATCCGCGAAATATCTTGGTTTTGCCGTCGTCCATGCGGACGGGGATGCTGAATTGATACTCGCGCAACGGCCAGCGCAGTAGTTCGCGAGTGCCGCTGTCGAGATTCAGGAACTCGGCAGCTTTGTCAAACTGCTGCTGTGCCATCGCAAAGGGGTTAAACGAATCGCTCTTCATGAAAGTTCTCCCTTCCCGTAATCATAACGGAAAATCGGTATCTTGATCATTGGAGGCTCGCTGCAACGGATGTGCAGTAGGGGGAAATCCCCTTCACATAAAAAAGCCGCAACATCGCTTTGAGGGTATTTGCACATGCCGGGCTCTCTGTGTCACTCCTGTAACTTAAAGGGGAGTACCTCTCCCCTCATATCGCCGCAAATTAGACAAACGAGAGGGGATTGTCAAGGATTTGCGCAGAATGCACGGCAAATTTTGTGAAATATTTCACTATATCCTGTTTCTGTCGGATCGAGGACTAAACCAAGGGGAATTTTGAGATGAGAAACAAAAAAGGCAGCCGGTTGGCTGCCTTTCGGAAATTCAAGGATATCGGAATCAATTACTTGCGGAATCTGCGAGCAATTCCTGCGCCCACAAGTCCCATTCCCAGAAGGACGATTGTCGCCGGTTCCGGCACTTCATCGCTGCTGGCGAACTTACCACCAACTACCATATCATTGTGATCGTAGTTGCCGTAGCCGCCGCGATAGTCATCAATGAAGAGAAGGAAGTCATAGTCGCCCGAGAAGGACAAATTGCCTTCTTCAAAGAAGTAATTGGCATTTCCGAACGGCGTGTTATAGCCACGGAAGAACTGGTAATTGCTATTTGGCTCCGTGCGCGAGCGATCGGAAAACAACCAGCGGTCGCCTTCTCTTGAGCGGTAGCGTCCGTTGTCATTTTGGTCGCTAAACAGCGAAAAACCATAATTGCCGTTCAGGCTGAAGCTGCGAGTGGTCCCGACGCCTTCGTTGTCGTCAAAGATGGTCTGGTACACCGATGAACTGCCCCAGTTATGGAGAAAGAGCGTATTGCGATCTGCATAAGGGGTTGATTCGGCCAAGAGCGTGAAGCTAACTTCATTGAAAGCCGCCAACATCAGGTTTTGGTTGTTCGAAGCAACCGGGGTTTCCGATACCAATGACCCGTTGACATATAGATTGGGAGCGGCAAAAGCCTGGCTCGAAATCCCTGCGAGCACCGCCGCTATTATCAAGAATTTTTCTCATTAGTAGAAATTGACCTCCTCATCATATGGACGCAAATACTATTAACCACTCTATCAATCAAGCAATAACCTTGCCGTGATTATTTAATGCGTTGTTGTGCAATGCGCTTAACGAGAATGCAGATCTTGATGAGTTGTTAGGAATTCCCGACACCACAGCGCTCCTTGTTACGTAATGCGTTGGCGCGCAAGGTTATATAGTATCTCGGCAGGTGTTCACCAAGTCGACAATTTTGACTCGTATAGTCTTGATTGAGGCTCGGGAATCCCAGTTGTTAGAGGCGGTCGATAACGGGACTCCTTTAATAAGGCTAATCTCCGCTTGTCACGGGTGCAACCATTCCTTATAAGGATACTTCTTAAATAGCAGAAACAGGAGCAAGAGATGGAAATTCACAAATACACAGAATCTAATCGTCGTGCCTGGAACGAGGTCACGCCGATGCATCAGGAAGCAAAACAGGAGAAGTTCTTCAAGGCGTTCAAGACGCCGGGATTTGTTTCATGTGACCGGCTGATCGCCAGAAAAATCCGGGAGATCGGACTGGCCGGAAAGCGAGTGGCCCAGCTCGGCTGCAACGATGGGCGCGAGACGCTTTCGTTGAAGAATCTCGGGGCGGAGACGGCGACCGGGTTTGACATATCGGATGCCGCCATTGCTGAAGCAGTTCGTTTGAGCGAGTCGACCGGCGTCAAGTGCGAGTTTGTGCGGAGCGATATTTATGATATTCCCGATTCATTCAATGGGAGCTTCGATTTCATCTACATCTCAATCGGTGTTTTCGGCTGGATGCCCGACTTGCCGTCATTTTTTAAGGCAACAGCACGACTGCTTGCGCCCGGCGGTGAAGTTCTGATCTACGAGCAGCATCCACTTGCGGAGATCTTTGATGCCGAGAATCGCGTTGACCCGCTGAAGGTCGTCAATCGGTACTTCAATGATGCGCCACTGGCGGACGATTCAGGATTTGATTACTGGGGCGGCAAGAGCTATCGCGGGGAAGTCTCCTACTGGTTCTTTCACACGATGGGAACTATCATCACGGGATTGATTGAGAGCGGCATCCAGATCAAGTCTTTCAAAGAGTATCCGCATGACATTTCTTCGATGTGGGAGCATATCGAGAAGACCGGGAAGATGCTGCCTTTGAGCTACATATTACACGGACAAAAGGCTTAGGCCAGAGCGTATCCGCGCGGTTCGATGATCAGGATAGCCTACACTTCGGATCTCCACGTTGATTATTCAGACGAGAATCGCGCACTGGTTGCTCGTCTGGGCGAATCGGCAGCCGCCGCCAATCCAGACGTACTGATCATCGGCGGCGATATTGCCGCGTCGCCGACAGATTTCGGGTGGGCGTTAAAGAGTTTTTCAGGACTTAGGTGCAGGAAGCTGGTAGTTGCCGGAAATCACGATATCTGGATTGAATCGAAGTCGGACATTCTTAAAGGCAAAGACTCGGGCGCAAAGTACCGGCAGATACTGCCCACAGTTGCCGCTGATAACGAATTCGAGTTTCTCTTCGAAAAGGCGGTGGTGATTGATGATGTCGGTTTCGCCGGATGTATGGGGTGGTTTGACTACTCGTTTCGAAATCCCAAGTTTGACGATACTACCACGTTGGAACAATACCGGGCGGGCCGCTGGCAACACCCGAGTAACGGGAAGAATTTCCTGTGGAACGACATGCAATATGTGTGGTGGCTGAAGGATCTTTCGGCGAAGGCCAATGGTTTCACTCGAGACGACTTGTGCCTATCGGACGGCGAGATAGCAAAGGAGATGGCGCGAGCGCTGTCTGTTCAACTCGGACAACTCGCGCAGGAACGAGTTCGCGAGTTGGTGGTCGTCTCGCATTTTGTGCCGCATCGCGGATTACTGGATTATCGCGATTCGATACCGCATGACTACTTCAATGCGTATCACGGCAGTGTGGAAATCGAGAGATTAATCAGCGGGAACAGCAAGATTTCGCACGTGTTCTTTGGCCACTCGCATGTTGCGAAGGATGTCACCATCGATGGTGTTCGGTATGTTTCGCGGCCTGTGGGGTATTTGGGATCAGGTCGAATGGTCGCGGATGCCTCCGCCAAGCTGGCGATCGTGGAGGTTTAGCGAATGGGGGCTTTCGTCAAGGCTTGAATCGCTCGCTGTTCGATATCGAGGGCGATCAGGGGATTAATTTTCTGACGAGTGCCGAGGATGTCGGTTAAGTCGCGACGGATGATATCGCGCAGGTTCTTCTGCCAGGGCGCCGGATCGATTGCCACGCCGCGCGACACCAAGGGAGCGGTTCTCCTGCGCGGGTCCCATGAACAAGTTATCAAGATGATTGAACATATTCAACTGCCACTTGCGTGCCGCCTGCTGGATGCTTCCGCCGAAATTGTCCGGGTCGCAGCCGACCTCACGCAGATAGTCGCACTGCTGGTCGCCGTCGCGCAGGCTGTTGAGCAGATCCTGTATGAAGTTCTTGGAGAAGAAATCGGCAAAGACATGACGGCGGTCGTAGTCGCTTGGCGCACCGACCTCTCGCAGCGGCGACTTGGTTGTCGAACGGAAATTGCCGCGTTCCGGCAGTGAGACATAGACTTTGGAGATGGTGCGCCCCCGGACGGCTTGCTCGATTTCGTTGTAGAGCAAAGCCAGGGCGCGGCGGCCGCCGGAGCGCTCGGCGTCGGAGCTGGAGTGGACTTCGCGCATGAGGACGGGCAGGCACTTTTCCAGCAGTTTCTTGCCGGCACGGCTCTGGAGGGCGATGTTGCGAATGGCAGTAGAGGCGACCGTGCGGTTCACCGAAGGGGAAAGCCAGTAGTCGACGAGGCTCTGGTAGAAGAGCATGAAATCGAATTCGCTTGATGAGTCGAAAGTCCAATTGGCGGTTTTCAAGAAGTGAGTCTCCAGTATTCGAGTACATGTCTATTGTCGGCGGTAAGGATAATCAGTTCGGGGGGAAATAGCAAATGGGGGCCGTTTGGCGAAGTGATGACGGTATTACTTGTCAGAATGCATTAAGTTCTTCACCCACCGGCGCAGCCGTGTGAAAAGCCGAGTCTCCTGGTAATGGCTCTCGACTAAAGCATCCGCCCACTTGAAAAGAGCTTCTGGATCAGCTTTGATGTCGGCAGGAGTTTCAGGCAGGTTGCCGCCAAATTTCCTGACATAGGTCATTATTGAGTTGATCAAGCCGTCGAAGTCAAGTTGTTCCGATGTGTAGTCAGCAAGAACGCGGTCCTCTTTCCAGTAGAAGCTTATGGGTCTGCCCTGGTAGTCCCATCCGTGATATTCGGGAAATCCTGGTTCCACATCGTTCTCCTCGACGTGATAGTTCAGGTCAGATTCGGATACGACGGTGAGCATATAGTCGTCGTATTGTCCGGCAAGGAAAATAGGGTAGTTGATTTTTGTCGAATCGGCGTCCATTGGCAATCCACTCTGTTTTGGGGCTATCGTCGACTTATGTTTGTTGCTGCAATTCGTGCAAAGATGCAGAGTCTTGCCATGCATTGCAACGGGATTAATATGGGTCAGACAGAATAGCTCTAAGCATTCTTCGCACTGGCCTCCGTCAGACGGTTCGAATTGCGTGCCGCATTTAGAGCACTTGAAGGGAGTGATCTTTTCCATAATACCATCTATGTGAGTTATCGTCTGAGTTGTGTCAGGAACTTGACCGATCCCGGTTCTCAAAAGTTAGGAGAGCATTACTACGATTTTCACTGCGTCAGGAAGCGGAGATCTGCTGGACGCCTTCGGCAGCCACTTTCGGGACTGTTGAAAAGCTCGGACTTTGTCATTCGGAGCCGCTACGCAGGCGAAGAATCTGTAAGTTGTTCTATAGCAGAGGGAGCAGATCCTTCGCTATGCTCAGGATGACAGTATCAGGGCCTTTTCAGCATTCCTCTTCGCGGGGAAGACAGTCCTAGCCTGTTCAGCAATCTCCAAGTTCGATCGTCCAAAGTCAACAGGATTACACCGCCCCCCAATTTGATTGACACAAACCCTCAAATATCTTAATCTTACAGGCAGTAAAGTGCGCCCGGTCGGTTTCAACCCGGCCGGTTCCAAATTTCCACAATTGAAAGGATAATATGAAGCTGAACAGCCGCGAACAGGATGGTGTCGTTGTACTTGAGCCGAAAGGCAAAATTATGGGCGGACCTGACGCCACCGCTCTAAAGGAATCGATCCGCGACTATGTCAATGCCAACAAGAAGAAGGTTGTCATCGATCTTGCCGAAGTCGACTGGATGAACTCGACCGGTTTGGGAATCATGATTTCCTGCCTGAAGACGGTGAAGGAAGCCGGCGGCGATCTGAAGCTGGCCAATGTTACCGACAAGATCAAGTCCTTGTTGACGATCACCAAGCTGGTCACTGTGTTTGACTCTTACGATTCGGCTGAAGAAGCAGTCAACGCCGCCAAGTAGCGCCAGCGCATTACGGTTATGCTGAAGCCGGAGATTAGGGGCGACACGATCGTCGTGCCGTCCGACCCCAGTTTGATTGGGGAGATTGATGAATTTGTCGAGTCGCGCCTGCGTTCCCGCAATGTCGACGACTCGATGATTGCCGACATTGCGATTTGTGCCACGGAGATTGCCAACAACGGCATAATTCACGGCAACAAAGAAAATCCCGACAAGACCGTCACTCTGACAATGAGTTTCGCAGACGGCGAGGTCACGATTGTCATCAGCGATCAGGGGAGCTATTTCAATCCGGAGACGATAGAAAATCCTCTCGACGACAAGAACCTTTTGCGCGAGGTCGGGCGCGGCATCTTCATTGTGCGCAGCCTGATGGACCGCCTCGAAATCACACCCGCGAACGGCGGCGGCACGACGGTGACACTCGTTAAGAAGATCACCTAATCCCGGTTTCGGGAGGGGATGTGAATCTCGAATTGATCATAGCGGTCGTTTACCTCGCGTGTGCGACCCTGTTGTTCATAATATCCGTATTGATATTCCGGGAAGACCCGCGCAAGCGCATCAACCGTGTGACGGCGCTGATGTTCGGTTTTGCGGCGTTTGGCCCGTTGTTCTACGGATTCGGGATTTTCATCGGTGATGCGATCGCCAGCCGCGGACCGATTTACAATTTGGTCTATGTTTGGGAGTTGTTCTTCCCGCAGTTAGTGTTTTTTGCGCTCGTCTTTCCTTCGTCGTTGCGATTCTACGATCGCTTTGCACGACTGAAGTACCTGATTTTCCTACCGCACTTGTTCCATCTGGCTCTGACGACGATCTTCAGCAATCCCGATAAGTTGACTCGTCTGGTCGATCCCAAGAGAATGGGCGCATTCGGCAAGGCGATCTTTGAGCCGCTGGATACCGTGTTCAGACTGATCGCCGCCGGATTTTCGATCCTGCTCGACAGCCATATCCAGCTGTTTTCGATAGTGAACTTTGTCTATGTCATTATTGCGACGGTGATTCTTTACTACGCCACCAAGCGGGTGATGGCGGCGCAGCTGCGCAAGCAGGTACAGATCGTGATTTACGGCATCATCGCGGCGTTGGGCATGTATGTCGTAGCCTTCATCCTGCCGGCGATCGGTGTCTTAACGCTGACTACCGAGTGGCAGAACCTGATTACTATTCTCGCGCTGGTGGTCGGGTGCGGGTCGATAGTGTTTGCGATCGTGCGCTACCGGTTCATGGATGTCCGGTTGATTGTGCGGCAGTCGCTGGTGTACACGGTATCTTCGGCGATGGTAGTCGGCGCCTACGTGCTGATTATCCGGCAATTCGAAGATATCGTGAAATACCTGTTCGGTTTCAATGTGCCCGGTCTGGACATTGTCTTCATTATCATCGCGCTGATACTTTTCCCGTCGGTGATGAGCCAGGTTGACGAGCTGATCAGGAAATTCTTCATTCGCGACAAGTCGGACTACCGCAACATCTCGCAGACATTCAGCCGCAAAGTAGCCTCGGTATTCAAGCTCGATGAGGTGTTTCTGCTGGCGCGCGAAGTGCTTTCGCGCCAGCTTTTGTTGGAGAGGGTGTATATCTTCGCGCGATCGGGCAGCTCCAACGGAGTTACCAATGTGGCGGCTGCCGCTGATGAGGAAGAATGGGCCGGGACAGATATCGAAGCTCCGCTGATGGCGGAGCTGGCGCGCCGCAGCGGAGTGAACAATATTGATGAACTGCTGGGGGCATTTCCGCAGTCGCAGTTTCTGCAGCAGTTGGCGGTGCGCAAGGCCCGTTTTGTGGCGCCGATGATTTCGGGGGAGGAAATCCTCGGGTGTCTGGCGATGTCGGACAAAGTCTCCGGGTACCGGCTCAACTATGAAGACGTGACGACGATTTCGATTATCGCCGATCAGCTCTCGCTGGCGATCAACACTTCGCGTCTGTATCGCGAATCGATCGAGAAACAGCGCCTCGAAGAAGAGATGAACATTGCCCGCACGATTCAGATCGATCTATTGCCCAAGGTCTTTCCTGCCGGCGACGATTTCCATTTTTCGGCGTTCTCCGACCCGTCGCTGGAAGTAGGGGGCGACTATTTCGACTTCATCAAGACGCGGCGCGGGACAATTGCCATGGTGATTGCGGATGCATCGGGCAAGGGTGTTCCGGCAGCGCTGCTGATCAGCCAGATTCACGCAGCGATCCGGACCGAAATCCGTCACGATCTGCCGTTGGGGCAGATCCTGGTAAACGTCAACGAGCTGCTGCAGAAGGAAGAGATCAGCGATAAGTTTGCCACACTGTTTGTTGCCGACTATGATCCGCGCACCAAGATTCTGCGTTATGCCAATGCCGGGCACAATTATCCAATTTTGATTTCCCGCAACGGCGATATCGAACTGGACCGCGGCGGCCTGCTCCTGGGCGCGTTTAGTGATGTCGCTTATGACGAGGGCGAGGTGCAACTTCAGAGTACTGACATACTTTTTCTCTATACTGACGGATTGAACGAGTGTATAAACAATCGTGACGAGCAATACGGCGAAGGACGAGCCGTGCAGCTTATCAAGCGACATCACGCCCTGACGGCGCCGGAGATACAACAGCGGATAATCGACGACGTGCATGAGTTCGCGGCGCCGATGGCGCTGCAGGACGACATGACGCTGGTCTTGTTGAAGGTTCATTAAGATGCAGATCAAAGATCCGATTTCGAGTTTCACCTTCTGTCCCAAATGCCGGGCGGAGCTGATTCTTGAAGACTACGATCATCGGCCGCGCAAGATATGTCCGGCCTGCGGTTTTGTCGATTATCACAACCCGGTACCGGCGGCCGGGGCAATCGTCGTGCGCGCGGGTAAGCTTCTCCTGGTCCGGCGTGCAGAAAATCCGTACAAAGACGATTGGTGCATTCCGGCGGGGTACATGGAATGGGATGAATCTCCCAGCCACTGCGCGGAAAGGGAACTGAAAGAAGAAACCGGCCTGGAGATTCGAACCACAGCGATTTTCGAAGTATACTCCGGCACGGATGACCCGCGCACGAACGCGATATTGATTCTCTATTTCTGTGATATCGTCGGGGGAGAAGCCATTGCCGGTGACGATGCCGCCGAATTGCGCTTTTGCAGCCTGGCCGAGATTCCCGACAATATCGCGTTTGCGGCGCACCGGCAGGCATTACGCGACCTGCAGAGTCGTTTTCCGGCATTACTGAAGTAGGATGATGATGCGATTACCGAGAATCTTAGTTGTGGCAATTGTGTTGGCGTTCGGAATGACCGCGCCGGCCGCGGCACAGGCACAGCCTGATGTAACTATTTCATTCGACAAGAAGCAGTGCAGTATTGTCGTTGACAGCGGATCAACGGCGGCGAAGATCTCCTTCAAATTCACGGAAGTGCAGATCGGCGGGCGCTCGGTTTCGGTCGGCTCGCAGCGACTGATAGCGGGGGATAGTCTCTTCGTCGGCGAACGGGTCGTGAATCTCTCCAAGCTCGCGGTGCAGGGGGTGGTGCAGCGCGCCGGGTTTTATGATATATCGCTGGGCGACGCGGCTTCGTCATCACGACGGGGCCGAGCCGATGCCAACCGGTATGCGTCATTCTCGCAGCTCAAGTTGGCCGCTGGCGACTTTGTGCGCGGCAATGCGATAGTGGTCGGCGGCGAGTTAGAATCTGATGCCGAGGTGAATGGATATGTTATTGCCCTGTTCGGCGATATCAATCTGGGTGCGGCGGCGACCTGCCATCGCGATGTGCTGGCCGTCGGCGGACGAATTCAGCGTGATCGCAAGGCGCGAATATACGGGGCTCTCCAATCCACGGATTCATGGAAACGATCCGACATTTTCAGGCGAAGACAGCGCAATTACGGGTATCAGCCGATCACGTGGTCGAAAGGGTTATCGTACAATCGTGTTGACGGCCTGACGCTCAACGCGGGTGTGGCGTTCCAATCGGAAGAGAATTTCGTACCGCGATTCTTTGCCGAAGTCGGGTACGGGGCATCGTCCAGTATTTGGAAGTACCGGCTGGGATTCGACCACCGTCTCTTTGATTACCACCAGCTATCATATGGCGGGGCGGTTTACCGCCAAACCAAGACGGCCGACGACTGGATCTGCGCCGGCGGCGAAAATACTGTTTATGCGTTGCTGCGCCGTGAGGATTTTCGCGATTACTATCAGGGCGAGGGTGCCGAAGTATTTGCTGAACAACAGGTCAATGGCCGTCACAGTTTTCGAGCGGACTACCATGTGGAAGTGCTCGACTCAATGCCGGCATTTCCACGACTTTGGGCGCTGTTAGGCGGCAGTAAGGATTTCCGTTCGAATTTTTCCTCGGTGGCGGAAGGCGCGCGCGGCGTTGGGCTGCGGGCCTTTACCAATCACGAAGCGGCGGTCGCGCTCAAGTACAAGTATCAGAGTGCTCTCGATCCGGCGCGCAACGCTTCGCAAGGATGGTGGCTCGCGTTTCAATATGAACATTCATCCGGCGCAATTGCGTCAGATTTCAATTATGACCGCTACACGTTTGAAGTTCGCCGCTACCAGCGCGTGAACGAGCTTCTCAATATCAATGTGCGTGCGATCTACGGCGAAGTCACCGGAGCGGCTCCGATCCATCGATTGTATTACTTAGGCGGGATTCGCACTTTGCGGGGGCATGAGATCAAGCAGTATTATGGCACCGAGGTGGGATTGATCAATGTCGAGTATGTAATCAATCCTGATCGCACCATTCTCGACTTTGCGGCGGTTGCCGATGTCGGCGGTGTCGGGTTTGGCGACCGTTCACTATCGCAGTCCCGCTGGCGCGGCGACGTCGGAGTGGCGATTATCATCGGCGAACTGGTCCGTTTTGAACTTACCCGGCCGTTCAACGGCGGCACAAACGAACTGCAGCCCAGCGTCTTGATCGGGGGGTCTTTCTAGCGGCCCGGCCGCCGTCTCCCGATTCATCGTATCTGCCGTACCGGGCAGGTGTTTCAAATTGCATCATCCCAATGGCGTAATTTCTGCGTAATTCCGTTCCGTGCATATCTTTCCTGCGGCTTCTTTCATCCCCGCCCCGGCGTTTGAGCGGTTAACTAATTACTGAATCATCCGATACCTAACATGACGACCTGGACAGATAATATTTTGTGTCACCGAGGTATAGACTATGCCGTTTAATTCAAAAGATTCCAAAGGACTGGAGCGGACCGACAAGTTTATCATGCCAGTAAGCGAGGAAGTCGACAGCGACGACGCGCTATCGAGCTTCGAGGACTTGTTGGAGAGCGGGGCCAGTTCGATTGCGGCGATTCACGCCGCCCGACCGCATCTGGAACCGGCGAAATCGAATTCGACGGAGATCAACAACTATAAGACACTGCTCGAGATTGCGGCGTTCGTCAACAGTTCGCTGGTGACCGACCAGATTCTGCAGAACGTCATGAAGCGCGCGATCGAGCTGTTGAAGGCCGAGCGCGGGTTCCTGATGCTGCTGGACGAAAACAACAAGCTCCAGTTCCGCACCGTCTATAACCTCTGCAAAGAGGAACTCATGCAGGAGGACTTCAAGTACTCCGGCACGGTCGCCAATCGCGTCGCGGCGTCCGGTGTTCCCGAGTATACCTCGGATGCCCAGAATGATGAGAGATTCTCCAAGCAGGAGTCGATTCGCAGCCTGAATCTGCGGTCGATTGTCTGCGTACCTCTGAAGATCCAAGAGAAGGTCATCGGCGTCATCTACCTCGACAGTTCGAGCGAAGGGCGTCTGTTCTTTGAAAGCGATCTTTATCTTTTCGAGTTGTTTGCCACCCAAGCGGCAATCGCCATCAACAACTCCCGGCTGTATGAACGGATTTTGCGACTCAAGCGGTTCAATGAGAACATCGTGACAAATACGCCGGTGGGGCTGGTCGTGGTCAACGGTGAGCTAAGCGTCATTACAATGAATGCTTCAGCCGAACGGATATTCAAGAAAAGCGCCCAGGTCGGCGCTACCTTTGCTTCTTTGTTCGAGAACAACAACGTCGAGCGCTGGGAGCAGAGCCTGAAGAACGTGCTGGCGACCGGTGTATCGGAGAATCTGCCGCGATGTTATCTTATGTTCGGCGACGAGGAAAAAGTGGTGGCCTCGAAGATCTCGCCGCTTGAAGATGCCGACCAGCATGGCCGCGGACTGATTGTCGTGCTGGAAGACATTACCGAGAAGACGATTCTGGAGAATTATGTGACGATCTCGGAGAAGCTAATAGCCAAGGGCGAAATGGCGGCTTCGATCGGACACGAACTGAACAATTTCCTGGCGATCATCTCCAACAATGCCGAGTTGCTGCAGATTCGCGTGAAGAAGGGTGAATTCGACAAACTCGATAAATCGGTGCAGGCGATTCTTGACAATATCAGCAAGATCAAACGCTTCACCGACAATTTGATGGATCTCTCCAAGCTCGATCAGGAACTGGTCAGTTACAATATCAACCACCTGATCGACGATTTGCTGTTCACAATCAAGTCGCAACAGCGCTTCAAGAAGGTCGGCTTCGTGGTCCGCATGAGTCCGGACATCCCGGATCTGGAGATTGATGTCGGCCAAGTTCAGCAGGTGTTCTTGAACCTGCTCTACAATGCGTCCGATGCGTTGGAAGGTCGTTCCGGCAAGTGCGAAATCATCTTGACGACGCGCCGGGAAGGCGAAACAGTAGTGGCGACGGTTCGCGATTCGGGTTCCGGCATTCCGGCCGAACATCTTGAGAAGATCTTCGAACCGCATTTCTCGACGAAGCCACACGGGCATGGATTGGGCTTGTCGAACTGCAAGCGCATCATCGAGAATCATGGTGGAGAAATTTCGGTCCACAGCAGACCGGGAGAGTACACTGAATTCAAGATCATACTGCCGATGAAGCGATAGTACGCCGATATGGAGCCCAGGTTTCCCGCATCGTCACTGCTCGACGGGGCGCAGCGTATCGGAGCCGGCGGATGCGGAATCGTGTATTCCGCCAATCATGCCAGGTGGGGCCAAGTTGCGGCAAAAGTAGCCATTAGTGCGGACGACGAAATCCGTCGTCTCTTCCTGGCGGAGTATACGCGCTTGCGCAGTTTCCGCCATCGCGCCATTCTGAAAGCCCACGATCTTTTCTTCCTTGATGACTGCCGCCCCGTCATTATCATGCAACTCTGCGACGGTGGCGACCTGTATCAAGCGACTGACCTCCGGCCATTGCGCGAGCGTTTTTACCCTCTCGGCCAGGTGCTTTCGGCGATAGAATACCTGCATTTGCTGGGCCTCATTCATCGGGACCTCAAGGGCGAGAACATTTTGATGAGCACTACGGCCGGGGCGCAGCTGTCGGATTTGGGATTGGCGGCGGCCAAGAGCGAAGAGAGCCGCGAGCGCGGGGGCACGCTGGAATATATGGCGCCGGAAGTGATCGCCAACCAGGGCGCCACAATGGAGTCCGACACTTATTCGCTGGGTATAATCCTCTATCGTCTCGCCACCGGATCGTTGCCGTTTGTTTCATCCGACCCGGTGCAGATTATTTCCCGGAAGCAGCAACCGGATGCCCTGCCGTTTGAAACTCTGGCGAGTCTGGTATCGCCGCGCTTTGCCAGGTTGGTGCGGCAGTGCATCGATCCCGACCCGGCGGAGCGCCCGAAGAGCGCAAAGGAGATCGCCGAACAGCTGGTACTTGACAAGCTGATCGACCCGGCGGATTTTGGATCACGCAAGTTTGCCGACTTCTTTCATCACTACATTTACAGCTATAACGCCGGGTTCTGCAGACAGGAACTGAAGGAACTGCCCAAGCATCTGGTAATTTCACATGAATTTCAGGACGACGCCGGCGAACTAAACGAATCGATTTCAGATTTTCTCAAGCAGTCGGGGTACCTGGTGAATGCCTCCGAGACGGAACTGCAATTTTATCGTAGCGGAGAGTCCGAACCAGGCACGATAATCTTGACAGCGCTTACCACCGACAGCCAATGTGTTCGTTACAGCGAGTTGGATCGCTTTGCGTTTGATGCGATCCTCGGGAAGATCATCACCAGGGAGATCGAGCCCGCGACTGCCGATCTCATTTACGGGCTCTCGTCCGGAAACCTGGCACTGCTGACCGTACTGCTGAGCCAGCTCGAACGGGAGAATCGATTCGATGTCAGCAGCGGGAAATTAAAGCTGTCCCCGCTGCAGCGGGCATATTTTCAACCGGACGATTTGTACTACCGGGTTGCCGGGAAGATGTTGCCGAAGCTGCCGCCGCATCTCGAGGAGATCGCCGGATTCCTCGCGGCCGACACTGGGGGATTCCCGTTGGCGGAGCTCCTGGCCATGGAACGCCTGTCGCAGAAAGAATACGATGATCTGGTACAATGCGGACTGTTGCAGGCTCACACCCGTTCCATCGCTCGGGGCTACATGCGCAGATGCCTGTATCAATCTCTCGACCCTTTAACTGCCCGACGTTATCATTCCGGCTGGATCAAGATCATCGGCGAAACCGACGAATTACCGTCGATGGAACGCGAGCGGCTCCTCGTCCATCACTACCATCGTGCGGGGGCGGTCCAAGAGGCAGTGGAGGCGGCAATGCGCCTGGCGACGCTTCTGCAGGATGAACAGAATATAGAAGAAGCGGCGTCGGTGCTGGAATTTGCCGGCAGTATGGCAGGTAATCGCGCCGATTTGCGTTTGTACGTCACAATGCTGCTGAAGCGGGCGGATCTGCTGAACAAGCTCGGCGACTTTACGGCCGCACTCTCGGCGTATTCGCGCGTGGTTAGATTCGGACGCCGCATCGATGTTAGTGAGCTGGTGGCGGCGGCCTATAAGCGCCTCGGCGACGTTTACAAGGGCAAGCGGGATTACCGGCGCGGCAACCGGGCGCTGGACCGGGCGGTTAAGATTTACGGTGAGGAGGGCAATGAGCTGGAGCTTTCTCACTGCTACAACAATATCGGCAACATTTGTTGGATTGACGGCGACCTAAGCGCCGCGGCGGCCAATTATGAAAAAGCGCTGGCGATTCAACGAAAGCTGGGTGTGCTGCGCGACATCGCCTCGACATTGAGCAATCTTGGATCGATTCGCTGTATTCTGCACGGTTATGACAGCGGCATTCCGCTGTTCAAGGAATCAATCGAGATCAAAAAGCAGCTCAACGACCTGCCCGAACTGGCGCGCACTTACAACAATCTGGCGGTGGCATATTTTGAGCTGGACGAGCTTGCGACCGCACACGAATACTTGAGACAATCTTTCGAGATTAACCAGCGAATCGGCGCGAATTCAGAGTTGCACTATAACTATGACAACTTCCATGAAATCGAAATTCGCCGTGGTAACCATAGCAAGGCACGAGAATGGTTGATCGAGGGTCTCAAGAATTCACCGCGAGAAGCGCACTCCGTCCGTGGCGGGTTCATTACCTCGTTGGCGGCATTGGCGATTCTCGAAGGGCGCTATGCCAAGGCGGGAGCATTGCTCGCCGCCGCGCGGGCGCGCGAGGAAAAGGTGACAGACCGCCAGTTCTCGATGAGATTGGCCGCGACCTATTCCGATTATTACTACTGTCTGCACGATTACGGGCAGGCGTATGACCATGTACAAACCGCAATCGAGTTTGCGCAGAAAATCGGCGAAACAAAGGGCAATGCAACATTTCTGATTCGTCGGGCGCGAATTGAACGGGCAATATCGCGGCCGCTGGCGGAAGTGCAGGCGACACTGGACGAAGCCGGGCGCTTTCTGATGCCGCTTCCGGGCAAGCGCGAGAAACACGAGTTGATTCTCGACTGTGCCGAGCTGGCACTCGTGACGGGCAATATTCGCGAGGCCGAGAGCGATCTATCGCAAGCCATCGACTTTCCCGAGTTCGACGGCATTGTGACCTTCCGAGCAAGGCTCTACCTGCTTCGCGGACTGCTTGAAATGCAGCGGGAGCATTATAGCCGGGCGATTCCACTGCTCAATGACGCGGTCTTGGCGGCCAAGTCATCGCGGATGACGGAGATGTTGTGGTACGGGCTGCTGATGCTGGGAGATTGCCAGCGCCAACAGAATCAACTGGAGCAGTCGCTGAAATCTTACATTGAGGCATTCAATACGGTGAAGCAGCTGGCGGGGGAAATTACCGATAAGCGGCTGCGAAAACTGTACTTGTCAGACAAACGCAAAGCACTGCTGGGAAAACGACTCGAGGAGATGTCGACTCTGGTTGCCTAAAAAGCAGAAGGACCGCGTTGCGGCGGTCCTCCATGCAAACCGGTTAAGAGGTCGAGTTATTGACCACCCTGGCTGAAACCTGCTGGGGCGACTTTCTCCTCGAGCACTTCGATGATGAGATTGTACATAGCGTCACCTCCTCCTATGAAGTTAAGGTAACCGGTTACCACGACACCGGCAAGGCCGGTGATTCCCTACGAGTCTGACCGACAACATCAGCCAACTCTGTAACAGCGACCCAAAAAATCTACATCCGTGTAGAGTTCAACTTTTATCTCATCTTAGTTTCAAGTTATCTGTTAAAGTATACGTCCAATGTCCACATAAGTCAAATTAATTTTGGATAAGACAGGCCATTTCCTCGCTGCAAACTTGCAGCGAGACAAACTCTGACACTATATGTTGTGTAGTCCACCAGAGTTTTCCTACGAGATATTGTGTCAAATGACAGGATTTGTCTAAAACCAGGACCAAAATTCGAGCCGGAAAAATCTGGTGACTTTCCGCCAGGACAAACTTGCAAGCGAGACTTTGCCGCAGTCAACCTTGGCATAGCCGGTCATTTCGGGCAAGAGTGAATTTGAATTGTTGGGAACAGAGGCAACCGCCATCAAACTCGGAGAGAGCTTAAGTTTGATAACTTTGCCAAAATTCCTGATGGCAGGATAGGCGTGGACGCGCAGTTGCATATCCGACCCGGGTGAGAGTATGTCGAGATCGGACTCGTCGAGCTTGACCTCCACCACCAATGAGTCAATGCGAGCCAGATGGAGAATGTCGTTATTACTGGAGGTACCAACCATGATACCGGCAAAGGGGCTCACGATGACCGAAGCATTGAGTTGCTCGTTCAAGTAGGCGACGCGGGAGCGCAGCTTCTCAATATCTGCGTCGATCTTTTCGACCTCCTCGGCCTTGGGCGCCGAACGGAGCAGTTTCAATTCAGACTTGCGTGAATTCCACACCGAAGTCGCGACGTTAAATGCCGCAGAAGCCCGCTCAAACTCATCCTCGGAAATGAGTTGTTGCACATGCAGTTGCTTAACCCGGTTAAGTTCTTTGCGCGCGGCCTCATATACAGCTTCAGCTTCCTTGATTTCTGACCGCTTGGTGGCAACGGCTTCGACTTTGGGGTCGGAAAGCAGCAAGCGGCGGTCGGCCTCGGCCTTCTTGAGGTCGGAAGCGGCTTCCGCCAGAAGACCACGGTTAAGTGTCGAGTTGATCACGAGGAGCGTATCTCCGGCGGCTACTGATTCACCGACAGATACGCTGGGACGAATCTGGGTGACGGCATTGTCAGACTGGGACAGCTGGAAGAGCTTGGAGATGCTCTCTTCCATCACGCCGCCGCGAAAGTAGGAGCTTTCGAGCGAACTGGGGCCAATGCGGGTGACGACAAAAGATTCGGCGGCGATCAGGCGGGCCTCACCGCCCGAGGTCTGTTCGACTTTGACCAGAATTGCGAGCGCAAGGATAATGACCAGCGCCACGCCATAGAACACGACGCGCTTCGGCTTCATCCAATCCACTTTCCTTTCACGCCACACTTCCATGATGCGGCTCCCACTCGTTTTAAACAGTCTTCTAAAAATAAGGAATACCAGTATCAGGAACAACAGAAATCCAAAGCCCGCCCAGTGCTCGACAAAGAACTGGCCGCCGCGATAAACGATGAAGACATATCAGCAGAGCGGAGTAAAGCAGGGCGAAGGCGCCGTAGCGACGATATATTTTCCGCTCACGCGGGGAAGGCTTGACCAGGGAATCATCGCGACAGCCAAAGAAGATGACCTTGGTGCGGGTCCATATGTAGGCGAAGGCCTTTTGCCGCAGATTTGGTATCTGCAGGTAGTCGGCAAGTAGGTAGTAACCGTCAAGCTTGATGGCGGGATTCAAATTGAAAACCAGAGTGGCGAAGCAAACTGCGGAGGTCCAATAGAAGATGCGGTTGAGCGGGTAGCCTTCCATGGTCATGCGCCACAGCACAGTGAACAATGCCCAAAGGAACAGCTGGAAGAATATTCCGGCGAACATCACGACGAAGCGTTGGCGCTTATTCGGGAAGAGATAGGCGTCGGATAGATTGCAGTAGAATGCCGGCTGGAAGTAAATCAACAGGAATCCCATTTCGTGCACGGCGCCGCCATAGCGCTTGCAGGCAAAAGCGTGAGCGATACTCGTGAATTGTCGTGATGATGAATATTCCGGCGATGATAGAGACGACATCTGCCGCCGAGAAGATGGTCATCAGATTAAACGGGAACTTGCTGATGTTGGCGAAGAACACCGACATGCCGATTACTGTGAAGATTGAAAGCAGCAGCACCGCCGGAGGAGAAAAGAGCCAGCCGATGCGCGGATACCAGCGGTTGAGAAAGTTGTCGGGGTCAAAGGCTTTCAGCTTAATGAATAGAACCGATTTACCGCTGTCTTTGCGGGCCGCCTCGACACCTTCAAGGAATCCCAGTTGACCAAGCTGCTTAGCGAATTGGGCGATGGCTTCGCCGGTGATTGTGGTATTGAACGTACGAACGAAATCTTCGGCGGCTTCGTCCGGCGTCCGGGTGCCGTCGAGCAAATTGACAAGGTAGTATTCCGGTTCGCGCAGCCGGATAAACTTGCCGGATCGGGGATTTGACGGTGTAGTAGTCGACGCCTTCGACCTTGCTCCACTTGAACTTGGAGGTCGGCTCTGCGTTTCAGGTATTTGCTCATGCCGGAGCAATATTGGAATCGTGATGATTAAGTGCAAGCGTAATACTATGAGGGCAAGCTTGCGCTTGCCCTCATAGCCTACCCCTTTGACGTACCGCCGCTGGAAGGAGTCAGTCGTCTCCTGTAACTTCTTTACTCGCCCATGCCGAGCGGCTCGGGGATGAGGCTCTTTTCTTTCTCTGACCTAAGTTTGTCCGCTTTGGCAATGAGATTCATCAGTTCGATGACCTGATCATTCTGTTCTTCCTGATCGATATTGCGAACGACGGAGAGAACATCCGAGAGTTTGCTCTCCTTAGCCCAGTAGCAGGAGCGCAGGATTTCGGCGAACTCGGCGCCAGCAGCAGCCAGTCTGAAATCCACTGACGAGAGTTCAAAGCTCGACCTGAAGATACTGATGCCAATCTTCTCGGCGATTTCCGACACTTCGAAGGAATCGGGATTTTTGTGGCGGATATAGACGGTTCCGACATCGCCGCGAGCGCCATCCTTGAACTTGATTTCATAGAGAGCGGTTACGGTATGACCTGACCCGATTTCGCCGCCATCTTCCTTGTCGTCGCGGAACTTGTCGTCGGCGACATCGCGGTTTTCATAGCCAAGCAAGCGATAGCGCTCGACTATGTTCGGGTCGAAGTCGACCTGGATCTTGACATCGCGGGCGATGACCTGCAGCATGCCGGTAAGATTCTCCATGAACACGCGCTGTGATTCTTCCCAGCTATCGACATAGGCATAGTGCCCGTTGCCCTTGTCGCCGAGCTTTTCCATCAGGATGTCATTGTAATTGCCCATGCCGAACCCGATGGCGGAAAGAGTGATGCCCTTGTCGGCATAGCCCTTGATGAATTTCAGGAATTCTTCCGCGGAAGTACGCCCGACATTGGCGACGCCATCGGAACAAAGGATGATGCGGTTGATGGAACTCGGATTGAAGTTGCGATTGGCCATTTCGTAACCCATGCGGATACCTTCTTCGGCATTGGTCGCACCGTTCGGTGCCAGTTCTTCGATGGCGCGGATGATCCTGTCTTTGTCGCGAATTGAAGTCGGTTCCAGTATGACGCGGGCAGTTGAGCCGTAGACGACGATGCCGACTTGATCGCGCGGGGTAAGCTGGTCAAGGAGCATGCGCAGGCTGCGGCGGACGAGACCAAGGCGGTCCTCACGCGCCATCGAGCCGGAGACATCGACGACGAAAGTGAGATTGGCGTCTTTGCGATTCTCGGCGCGGATCTTCTTGCCGACGACACCGATCTTGAGGAGCTGGTAGCCTTTGCCGAAGCGGGAGGGTGCGCCTTCCATTTCGACATCGAATGCCCGATCGCTCGGATGGCTGTAATTGTACTTGAAGTTGTTGATGAACTCCTCAACACGAACAGCTTCTTCCGGCGGCAGGTTGCCGTCATTGAGATAGGCACGCGTCATCGTGTAGGAGGCGTTGTCGCAATCGATGGCGAAGGTTGACAGGTGGTCGTCATCGGTTGAGATGAAGGGGTTGGTGCCGTAGTTCTTGAAGAACATCGCATCGACCGGTTCGCCGTTGGGAGGAGTGTTGCCGCCGTGTGCGGGGGGACGATGCCTGGACCACCCAGTTTATCCTTTACGGCAACGCCGTCTACACAGTAGTAGGTCCCATTCGGCCGTCCGCCACGAATCTTCATTTCTCCAGATCTTTCGACCACTCCGACTTGTGCCTTCAAGAGGTTCTGTACCGTCTCTACAGGCATGTTCTTAATGTTTTCTGGGCTGATCTGCTGTGGGTCAGAAGGTTTAAGAAGGTTGTGTTCAGCGACGACGATTTGCGCCTGCGTGTCCATAGGGCACTCGGCGAGCGAGAAATCCTGTGCGGTGGTCACATTAGCTGTCACGGTGAGTTCCTTGACGCAGCTGGAAGTCCAGCCGGTGAGCATGGCGCAGAGTTCGTACTTGCCGGGCGGGACGTTGATAATCAGATACTCGCCGTTCGGGCCAGCCTGCGCCCCCATGGTCGTGCCCGATATCTGGATGACGGCAAAGGCGATCGGATCCTTGGTTTTGGCGTTGATGACTTTGCCCTTGATTTTGCCGGTGTTGGTGGAAAAGACCTGCGTGGTCACGACAACCAGCACATAGATCACCAGCACGATTCCGCTTAAGAGAAGGCGTTTCATAGGTCCTCCGATTGGATTGAGGTTTAAGTATGGCCTTTGTCTTGAATACAGGCGGTATCGGTGCTTATTCCCGAATGGCGAAAAAAATGAAGGAAGTCGGAAGGCGGGGCGCGGATTCCCATTTTCCGATTGCTAAAAACTCGATAGGACGGTATATTATTGAGCGGTTAATCCAACCTCGCCCGGGAGGGCAAAATGAATCCACGAGCCAATGTGTTGATATTCGCCGCACTGGTGTTTTTGGGCTTTTGCGGCGTATCTGCTGCAAATTTCGGATACAACTCCTCGCCCGGATTCCAGATTGGTTCGACCTATCAAGACTTGCAGCATAATGCCCGGATGGCAAGACAGATCGTGGTCGGCGGCGGGTGGGTGCATAATATTTGGACCTATTTGCCCGGTCCCAGCTTAACCAATCGAGCGGCGCAATATTTTGCCTGGCAAATTGGCGGACCGGGAGTAGTATTCAACGCCAATGTGGATTCGAGTACTGGCGCTGGATTCTGTGCGATAGATTATGATCCGACGAATGGCGGAGCGGCGGTGGTCGGGTATCATCGCGTCGTGTCAGACGGGACGAAATTTTCGCGAGATAGCGGAATTGGCGCGGGCGTGTTCTCGCCGCGATTCACTTTTCCCGCGGCGAATTGCCAGGGGATTGTGAGCGGTTACGGCACTGAAGGACCTTACATCTGGCCGGTCATAGCAACGGATATCGATGGTTCGGGAAACGGCATTGTTCATGCAGTCTCAACCGAGAGCCCTTCAGTTACGACGGATCTACAATCGATAGTCTACTATCGATCAAACAGTGGAATTACAGGGGTTGGCGCGACTTGCGGTATCTGGATTGACTCGGTTGACAACATAGCAGCGACGATTGTGGCAGATCCGAATTCGGATAATGTCGCCATCGTGTATCTGGTGCCGGCAGACTATGCCTTTACTGCGGCCGTCCAGCAAGGCAATCAAGATGTTGTGTATCGGGAGTCGAATGACCTTGGAAATACATGGGGGCCGATTGTTGGGGTTATCGAATTACACCGGCGCTGATCTGGAGCGGGCCTATTCTGACGTTAATGCCATGTATGCTTCCGATGGATGCTTACACATCGCATGGACAGCGGCGTATTTCGATTCCGCAACGGGGACGAGATGTCCGCAAATCTGCAAGCTCTATCATTGGGATGATTGCGGTCAGTGCAAGTCACTGGTTCAAGACGCGCCACATACCGACACTTGTGATCGCGGTTCGTGGCAATTGAATATCTGCCGCATGAGTTTGAGCGAGTGCATCAGCCGGCGGATCCAATCGGCTGTATGTCACTTACACCTATTTCCTCGGATCGGATACCGGAGTTCCGGGTCCGACTGACTGCACGCAGGATGGATTCTCGAACGGAGAATTGTTTATGCAGGCGTCATCGACAAAGGGCGCGACGTGGGGCCCAGCAATAAACCTGACCAATACCTACACGCCGAATTCAGCTCCGGGTGAAGGGGCTTCGGAGAATTGGTCATCGCAGGCGATGTATGTCACCGACTCGCTGCGGATACAGTACATCCTCGATCTGGATGCCGGGCGCGTTACCGGCATGGAAGGAACCTGGCAGGACAATCCGGTGATGAACATGTCGGCGCCGTGTGTGGAGATGCCGATGTATGCATCCTTGTCGCTGACACCGGCATCGTTCGGATATCCTTTTGGCGTCGAGCACACGCACGACACCACGGTAACAATTTTGCTTCAGAACTCCGGCAGCGTTGCCGTGAACTATACACGCAGCATCGAGTACATCAACGGATCGAACTGGCTGGATTTTCCGTCTCAACCGGCGATCGGATCGATTCCGGCGGGGTGTGTTCACACGGCCACGGCCACGATGCGCGCTACAGCTCCGGCTGTCGATGGACTGTATAAGGCCCGGGTGCATTTTATTTACGATTCCGGGTTCGGGGTCGATACGACCACACTCCCGATTGACTTTTTGAGTTACACAATTTTCTGCGAGCGGACACCTCCCGATCTTCGCACTGCTTGTGTGCGTCTTCATACCGACAATACAGCGCGCGTAGCGGCAGACGATACCGGAAGGCGGTTCACATACTTCAGCGATAGCTCAGACTTCCTCTACGATGGTTCGCTCGTTGTTGGTACTGCAGCGGACAATATGAGTTGGTCGGTATTCAAACCCTGGCCGTCGTCTTGCGGCGATCCACCAGGTGTTCCAGGTCTGCTTTATGGTCTGGGCTGGGAGGCTTTTGATTCAACCTCGAATTCAAGTTATCGCAGAATATCGGGGAAGGGCACGAATCGCGACTCGACGGTTGGCTATTCGGTTGACTACTATGGACCGAAACAACCGGACAGCTGCGATTTCTTTGTGGCAAGGTTCCGGTTGTACAAGGGGAGCAATGCACCGACAGGTATTGTCAGCAACCTCACGGTCGGTTTTGCGTGTGACTGGGATGCCCCGGCAGATTGGGGATCAAACAACACCGGCGGTTATGACGCGAGCCGCCACATGCTATACCAGCGTGGAACCGTAACTTCACCGCCTGATGAGAACTACGGTGCCGTAGCGGCGTTTCGCGATGATGGGCAGTCGATTGTTGGCGGGTTTATTTGGGACAATGCGACGTACATGTATCCCAATGCCGACTTCGTCGCGAGCGATCTATGGAGTCACATGGAGTCGCTGTCGATGGGGCAATATACGACAGTCGGATCTTTAGAGGACCTAAGCAGTGTTCTGACGATTTACCGCGATGCGAGCATTAATGGTGCGGCTAACGACACGCTGAAGTTTGTCGTCATTCTGGCGGCCGAGAATTTTGGTCCGTTGACCGATTTGAAGCACACGGTTGACAAGGCGATAAACTTCGTAAACGGCCATGGATTAGGTTCGATTGTGCCGACTAACTGCTGCCTACACGGCGATGCCGACAATAGCGGGATCCTGAACATTTCCGACGTAGTCTACTTGATTAACTACATCTTTGTCGGTGGTCCGGCACCGGTCAGTGAATGCAAGGGCGACAACAACTGTGACTGCGTCATATCAATATCCGACGCAGTCTATTCGATCATTTATATTTTCGGAGGCGGGCAACCACCGCCGCAGTGTTGTCCTGGCTGTATCTACGACTGGTAGCTGACTACTTCAACGCGGCCAGATAGAGCTTGTTGACAGCGTCCCAGTTGACGACGTTCCACCAGGCGCCAATGTAGTCAGCACGGCGGTTCTGGTATTTCAGATAGTAGGCGTGTTCCCATACGTCGATGCCAAGAATCGGGGTTTGGCCGTAGGTCAGCGGGCAGTCCTGATTGGCGGTTGAAGTGAGCTTGAGTTCGCGATCACTATAGACCAACCATGCCCATCCGGAGCCAAAGCGCCCGGCCGCGAACTTGCCGAATTCCTCGCGGAACTTGGCGACGTCGCCGAATTTGGCAGTGATGGCAGCCGCGACCTCGCCGCCCGGATCCCCGCCGGCATTGGGTCCCATGATATTCCAGAAAAAGGTATGATTCACATGGCCGCCGCCGTGATCGCGGACAACCGAGTGAATGGCATCGGGCATCGTTCCGAGTTTGCGAACGAGATCTTCGGGCGATTGCTTTTTGAACTCCGGGAATTTTTCCAGGGCTTTGTTCAGATTATTGACATAGGCGGCGTGATGTTTGCCGTGGTGGATCTCCATGGTCATCTTGTCGATGTGCGGTTCGAGCGCGTCGTAAGCATACGGCAGCGGCGGCAAAGCATAGGCGTCGACCACTTGTGCCTGTGCCAGCTGTTCGCCGAGCATTCCGGGCACTAAGACAGCGGCGGCGCCGATGATGGCGGCGTTTTCGATGAAGTCGCGGCGATTCATCCCTGATTCATTCACGATGGGATTGTTTTCGGACACGATTTACTCCTATATGTTTCAAGTATCTAAATTCGACTCTGAGGCTCGATGATTAGTCGGGCTACAAGTTTTTAACATTGGAGGATGGGAAACGTTCCGGAGAAGTTGCCATATGTGTTATCTGTGAGCGGAGAGAAAATGTCGGGTTCCGCGCTTCGCTAGGAACCCGACCTACAAATTGGCGATGGGATTAAATCGGTTCGGCTATTTCTCCCGCAAGAAGGGATATTTGTAATCGGTCGGCGGGACAAGGTTCTCTTTGATGGTGCGCGGTGATGTCCAGCGAATCATGTTGTGCAGGGCGCCGGCCTTGTCATTGGTGCCGGAAGCTCTGGCGCCGCCAAACGGCTGTTGTCCGACAACTGCGCCGGTCGGCTTATCGTTGATATAGAAGTTGCCGGCCGCCTGACGCAGGGTCTTTTCAGCGAGCAGAATGGCATCGCGATCGGTGGCAAAGACCGCGCCGGTCAGAGCGTATGGTGAAGTTTCATCACAGAGTTTCAGCGTCTTTTCGTAGTCGCTGTCTTTATAGACGTAAACGGTCATCACCGGCCCAAAGATCTCCTCTTCCATGGTTTTGAACTTGGGATTCGAGGTCTCGATCAAAGTGGCGTCGATATAATAGCCTTTTGAGTCGTCGCAGTTGCCGCCGGAGATGATTTCGGCATCGGTGGCCTTCTTGGCGAAGTCGACATATTTTTTGATACTGTCATATGCGCCGCGATCAATGACGGCGTTCATAAAGTTGGAAAAGTCGGTCGGGTCGCCGAGTTTGATTTCGGAGAGTTGCTTGAGCACAGTCTTCTTGATTGACGGCCAAAGCGACTTGGGAATATAGGCTCGCGAGGCCGCGGAGCATTTCTGTCCCTGGTACTCGAAGGCGCCGCGGGTGATGGCTGTGGCGACCTGATCGGGAACCGCCGATTTGTGGACAAAGATAAAGTCCTTGCCGCCGGTTTCGCCGACGAGGCGCGGATAGCCCTTGTACTTGTTCTTGGCGATGTTCTCGCCGACAGTCTTCCACATCGACTGAAATACCGGAGTTGAACCGGTGAAATGGATTCCGGCGAGATATTCGTGACTGAGTACCACATCGGAAATTTCGGATGCTTTGCCGGTGACCATATTGATAACGCCAGCCGGGAGCCCGGCTTCCATGAAAATCTTCATCAGGAAGTGTGAGGTATACATCACGCTGGATGCCGGTTTCCAGACTGCGACATTACCCCACATCGCGGGAGCGGTGGGGAGATTGCCGTTGATTGAGACAAAGTTGAATGGTGAGATGGCAAAGATGAATCCCTCCAACGGGCGATAGTCGATGCGATTCCAGATTGTCGGATCGGGATTGATCGGCTGGATATCGGCGATTTGCTGCATGAAGTAGGCATTGAAACGGAAGAAGTCGACTAATTCGCAGACGGCATCGATTTCCGCCTGGAACGGATTTTTGGAGTGTGCCAGCATGGTTGCCGCATTCACGATGTAGCGATACGGTCCGGCCAACAAGTCCGCGGCTTTGAGAAAGATCGCGATGCGGTGATGCATCGGCACGTCCGACCACGCCTGTTGCGCTGCCAGCGCAGCGGCGATGGCATCCTGGGTTTCTTTTTTGGTGCCTTTGTAGGTATATCCGAGCACCAGCGAATGATCATGCGGCGCTGTAAGCTTGATTTTTTCGCCGACGCGGATTTCCCGGCCGTCGATAATCAGCGGAATGTCGATCTGCTTGGACTTGAGTTCCTCAAGAGCGGCCCGCAATTTTGCGCGCTCGGGTGTTCCGGGTCCGTAGCTGTAAATCGGCTCGTTAGCCGGATGAGCCATGCGATAGTTGCCCATCAAATTCCCTCCGTGAATGTATTGTAGAATTTTTGTGAACTCATAATGAAAGAACAGGGACACGCCGCCCGTGGCGAAAGCATGTCCCTGCAAAGATTAATCGGCCCATCCGGGCAAAGTCCCCGGCTAATGGGCGATATTGCTCCATTCGGCATCATCCAGCCAGCTTTTGGGCTGGTGCAGGAATTCGAGCACATGTTCTATTAATACGACGTGCTTGTGCTCTTCGTCGGCGAGAAGATTAAAGGCGCGCTTAACTTCAGGGAGTTTTTCCTCCCCCGATTTCTCGCGATAGAATTTTTCGGTATCGCTTTCCACACGCTGCGCTCTGGTCCAGGCGGCAATCACGTCTTCGCCAAAGGCGAAATCACTGCCGGTCTTGGACAACTGCTCGAAGACCGTCTTGGCGGTATTCAGGATTTGAGTACCGAGTTCCGACATGGCTTTGGCTTCCTGGATATCGCCATCGCGAAAGCGCTTGAAGATCTCATAGTGTTTAACTTCATCGCTGGCAAGCTGCAGCCAGATCTTCTTGAGGGCCGGGTTGTTGGTCTTTCCGGCTTCACTTTCATAAAAGTGCTGCCCGTCTTTTTCCATTTTCATTGCAAATTCGAAGACATTCATAGCAACTCCTTGTTGTGGCGTCTTAGCCTACATGTTGCAAATATAGCGAAATTGTCCGGGACAATCAAATGAAAGTACAAGAATCAGGAGGATTTGGTCAACGTCGCGGGATTACGAGAATCTGCTCAAAATCAAGAACTTAGCGGACAAACTTAGAATGTGACAGCCGGGTTGGTCGTCGAGGCGACGAAACGCACACGAATCTTGATTGTTTCGGCCAGTTTGAGCAGGAGCACCTTGGGGCGCGGTACGCCGTAATCATCCAGTTTGATTTCAAACGAGGCCGTAACAAGCAGCGCCTGTCCAGCGTCGCTCTTACCCGGCAACAGTTCAACGGTTGCCGGCGCGGTGATGGGCAGAGTCTTGCCGTGAACGGAAAAGTCACCGGAAATCAGGAAGCTATCGGTGGCAGCCGCAGTAAGCTGTGAAGACAACCCGGTCACCGATTTGAGGGCAAATTCGATGAAAGGAAACTGCGCCGTATGCAGATGTCGGTCGCGCATGTGCTCGTCGCGCGTGCTATTTCCGGTCTTGAGCGTTGCGGCATCGACGCGCAAACGACCAGTCGCCGGGGCTTGAGTATTGGCAGGGTCAAACGAGATCGCGCCGACAATCGCATTGGTTGTTCCCTCGATGAATTCCAGTTTGGCATCGGAGGCGAAAATCACACTGTCACTTTCGGGAGCGCCACTGATGTAGTATGTCGCAGCGTGAACCTTGGAACAAACGGGCAGGAGCAGTGCCAAGGCAACAAGAATCGAAATCGTGGTAGGTTGCTTCATAAGATCCTTTCTCGACTAGTTGTCAAGTGCACCTTCGGTGATCCAGATGCGAATCGTGTCCTGTTCGGCGGTGGTGAGTGAATCCGAAAAACGCGGCATGCGGAAATCGAGTCCCAGTTCCCGGTAGCGAGGGCTGACGGAAATGTACAGTGCGCTGACGCCCGCATCGCCGGGAACGACAATTCGACCGTGCACCGGGCTGACTTTCATAATGTCAGCATAGCTGGTGACCTTGAGGTCGTGCTGGGGATTGACTTCACCATGACAGCTATTGAAAGCGCAGGAACGCAATAAGATCGGATGCACGTCGGTGTCGAAGAAGACGGTCGGATCGGGAGGCAGGGGACCGCCGCCATTGTCGTCCTTGAGCGCGGTACCGTGATCACTGCAGGCGAGGAGGGCCAGCAAGAACGGGAGTAACGCAATGAGTCGAAATATTGTCGGTAGATTCATAGAGAGTCTCCTTGGTCCGGTCGTCCTCTAATAGCTCACATGCAATTGCACGAAGAAGTCAACCTGGTCCTTGCGTGGACCCTCGCCGATGTAAGTAATCGCGGGGCGTAATTCGACAAACGGTATCGGGAAGAACTCGAAGGAAAACCGCCAAAATTCATTGCTGCCGGTCTTGGCACTCCAGTCCGGATCGTGAAAATTGTATTCGCCGACAAAGTAGAGTCCGTAGACGATTCGCGATGCCAACTGGGCGTAGAGTGTGCGCTGCTCGTTGCCTTTGCCGACAGAGCCGACTTCGCCCAGCACGGTGAAGCGATCATACGATAATCCTCCGAACAATGACTTGGCAATCGGATAGCCGCGATAGTTGCCGTTGATTTTTTCCGATTGGCGCCAGGAGAGTCCGGTCATGAATCCCGCTGAGCCAATGGCACCCGCGCGGAATGAGTGCAGGGTGGCGACGCGCTGTCCGTCCGGTTCGTAGAATTCCAGAGTAACATTTGAGCCATCGAAGAAATTTCCGCCGACGGAGAGGCCGTCGACATTCAGCTCGGGACCCAGCAGCGGCACGGTGCGCACATAGGAATTGTGGTCGGGGTCACGGAGTCCGAAGGCGGGATAGAAGCGGCCAACCTTGACCCAGTAATGTTCGTCCCGAAGTTTCACCATCAGATAGCTGTCTTTGACATAAGTCTGCCCGAAGGTCAGATTATAGCTGACATTCTTGAGCAATTCGACATTGAGATAGAGATCGGTTTGCATTCTGAAGAAGCGACCCTGTTCGAGATACAGCATCCGATAGTCAATGCCATAGGTCAGGTTGTCGGAGATCCGCGGTTTGAAGCGGTACGGCTCGACCAGTTTCTTGGTGCTCTGCAGGCACAATTCGTTGTAAGACACGGAGAAGTTGCCGAATTCGTTACGCATCCCGCCGCCAGTGGGACTGACGTGGCAGGTGACGCAGGGTGTGGCGTGCTCAAGCGACAGGCGCGGAATGCTGTAGATCGAGATCGAAGTCAGGACCAGGAACGAAAGGAGAAAAAGTCCAAAGATACGCAATTTAGCCGTCATAAATCCTCAACCCGCAGCCGGGGGCTGTCATTCTGCAATTGAAATAGTCTGCCTTGATAGAGACGCGCGTGTCGCCATATCGTACACTAGATGGGTCAAGTTTCTACAAATACCGGGGAATTGTCAAGGCAAGTTTGTCGGGTGAACCAGGCGCGGGCCGACGGCAAGTGGTGTTCGATCGGTAATTATCACCATGACGGCGGCGGGAGCTTTAAGGAAACGACTGCAGCACGTAGTTGGAGAGGTTGACCGGCAGTTCCTGCGGTTCGACGATGCGGACAATGTGCCGTCCGAACTCGCCGACTTCGTTTCGTTCACTCAAATCGACCTCTTGAGCGATTTCAAAAAGTTGATCGAGATTGCCGATTACCTTCACGATCGGGCGGAACAGGTCATGAGCGTTGCGGGCAATCACAAGACCGAGGCTTTGATCATCGAGCAGCAACAGGGATCCCGGCGGATAAACCGAGACAGTCTTGACGAAGATCTTCATTAACAGCGGGTCGAACTTGTTCCCGGCTTGCTCGAGCATATTGCGAAGGACGTGGTCCGGGGACATCGGATCGCGACGATAGACGCGTCCCGACGTGAGCGCATCGAACACATCGCAGATCGCGACAATCTTACTGTAGAGATTGAGATTGCGGCGGAAGCGGACCAGCGGATAGCCGGTGCCGTCAAGATTGAAGTGGTGTTCAAACGCCACCAGCATGGCGCGGCAGCTATTCTCGTCAAGAGGCATTGTTTTGGCAAGCGCAAGGAGGCCATACGTCGGATGTTTGCGCATCAGTTGCCATTCGGCATCATCGAATTCTGTCGGTTTATTGAGGATTTGCAGCGGCAGGCGCGTCTTGCCGATATCATGGAACAGGGCAGCAAAGCCCAGATTGGCGAGTTCGGCCCTGGTCAGTTGCAGGGTAGATCCCAGGCAGATCGAATAGACACAGACTTTGGTGGAATGCAGGAAGGTATATTCGTCATGAGCGCGCAGCGCTGTCAGCTCGAGCAGGTAGCGGTCGTCAGATACGACCTGATCGACCAGGGAATGAACGATGCGGTTGGTGCGGGTGAGGTCGATGCTGTGATTGGCGCCGATAGTTTCCGACCACCGACTTGAGATTGTTGATTGCTGCGAAGAAAGTACGTTTGGCGAACTGCCGCCGCCTGCGCGCATCATCCATTTCTTCCGAGGTTTCGTAGGTCGGCGGCAGGACCTCGATGTAATCCAACCGCTGTTGTGCAAATTGCTGGCTCAGCCGGTCATAGTCGGCGTTTTCGGAGTCTTCCGCCGCGTTCAGTATTCCGGCCAGAGTAATCAAATGCTCTGCGCTGACGCCGACGTTGATCATCAAGCCGGAGATGTGCAGTTTCTGGAAAAGATGAAGCAAGTATCCGGAGTTGGATTCGATGTCATATTCGGTCTTGATGCGAATTCCGCAGAAAAACAGATAGCCGGACTGGACCTGGACGGTGATGTCGCCATATTCGCCCAGGAGTTCGTTTAGGAGCCGGGAAAGGGACTGCTCCTGGTTTACGAAATTGTTGTTATCGCGCTCATAGAGACGCGAAGTCTTGAGGAAGATGCGCAGTTGGTTGACCAGGGCAGTACCGTGTTTTGAGTAGACGGCTTCCTGTGCTGGAGTGAGGAGGCTCTTCATAGCGGGATTCTGGGATGTCGACATTAGTCTTGCTCCCGGTGTTTATTGACCAGCGATTTCGCCCGCCGCGCGGCGGCGGCGACATGGTTTCGGCTGTCGGAAGACAGGCGTTCGAGCATTTCGGAGGCTTGTTTCAACGGTGACACGGCCAGTGCCGCGATGACGGCCTCCTGGAAGCGATACAGGCGGGCTTTGTTGAACAAGGCAGTTTTCGCGAGTATTTCACCGCAAACAGCCAGCGATTCTTCACCGCCGCAGGTAATCAGGGCTTCGAGGATTTGCCGTATCTCCGCCGGCGGTGTATCGGGGAAGTCCTTTTCGCGAATTACATCGGTCAGACCCTGGTAGGCGGCGCGGCTGCGGTTTTGGCCCAGTTCTCGTGCTGCCTGCAGGCGAATCTTCTCGGAGTCATCGCGAAGCATGGTTTGCAGCACATTAGCCGCTTTGTCGCCCCCCAGTTTGCCGAGGGCTTTGATGACTTCAGTTTTGACGCGCGGCTCGTTGTGTTTGGCGGCCTTGGTCAGGAAGGGAATCGCCTGCAGGGTTTTCATTTCGCCCAGCACCCAAACAACGTTGCGAGCGACAAACCAGCGGCTGTCGTAAACGGCACTGCCGAGGATATCGATCTTTTCGAAGCCTTTCTTCACGAGCAGGTCGCAGACCATTTTGCGAGCCGGATAATGAGAGAGTTCGCCGAGCATCCACAACAGATTGTTGAGTGACTCCCAGCCGAGCAGGGACAAGTAATTTTCGACCCAAGCCAGGTCAAGGTCCTGATTCTTGTTCAGAACATTGGTGATCATTTTAATGCGAACACCGTCGCCGCAGCGAGAATCAAGTTCTTTGACCCGCTTGTTGACAGTCTGCGACTCAATCTGGTCCTGCGCCAGAAGCCGGCGGACGCTGATGACGATATCGCACAGCGTCATGAAGTTGCCTTCTTCGATGAGGCGATCAAATGTTGATTGCAGAGCTTCAGCAGTAAGGCGCAGGTCCTGCGGTCCGGTATTTTCCGAACAGAGCTGGAGCAGAAGATCGACGACTTCCCGCTTGACGTCCTTGGCGCGGTCCTCATCAATCAGAGCGGCAAGGTCCTGCTGCTCCTGATGAGACAGCTTGTCGACCCGGCCAAAGGAGTCAATCATTAACTGCCGAATTTCCTCGGCTTGAGCCAGCGGGGCTTGGCCGCTCTGGGGCCAGGCGATCTTGCTGCCGGGAATGTATGATGCGCGCGTACCGGCGGATGCATGCGGCGATGGATCTTCGGCGAATTCGGGGAACGTACCTGAATCTTCACCTGACTCGAACAAGTCGACGACGTCATAGCGGATATTGTCGAAGGCCGCCTTCCAGAAGTGGTTGACGATATCCTGCGATTCATCACTTCGCCCCGAACAGGCAACAAAAGCGTCGAAGAAGGCATCGATCTCGCCGGCACCGACCGACGGCTGAATTTCAAGGAGGCGAATACCGCTGCGGTGCAAGACGTGCGCGACGTTGTCATTGTTGGTTGGACCGCGGTATACGTTTTCATCGCCGGCATCAAGGCCATCAATCGAAACAGATAGTGAGATGCGCTCGGCGTGTTCGAAATAGCGGCCGAGTTGCTCGCGGAATAGGCGTTTGAACTGCAGTGGAATCGGATGTTCGGGCGGATACTGGCGCGAAGCGCGCAGACCCCTGCCGAGGCTGATAATCAGGTCGCGCAGTTCGGCAATCTCACCGACGCCGTAAGGGATGTTAAACGGCTGATGCAGATTCTCCAGATCGATTTCCTCTTCGCTGTTGTTTACATCCTAATTCGTCAAAGGGACGATAGAGCTTTAGCGGGGCTCAAGAGGCGTTGAAATTAGGCGAGGCAATTTTGTCGGGACAATCGAGCTGATTCAAAACGAAACAAAGCCGAGCAGGGTCGGGAGTGAACAAAATCTATCGACGCGGTTTCAAGAGCGCGGGCAAGCTTGCCATCGGCGCGAGCCAGCTGTCGCCTGGCGGTCACATAGTCCGCCGGCAGCAGATACATCGCAATCGCCGTCTTGACTTCGCCATGGGATCGCTTGAGGAGCGCGCCGGCCTCGGCATAACTGACTCCCAAAGCCTCGACCAGGATTCGTCGCGAGCGTTCCGAGAGTTTTTGTGAAGTTGCTCGCAGGTCCACCATCAGATTGCCGTAAGTCTTGCCGATTTGCACCATGGCGGCGGTGGTGATCATGTTGAGAATGAGCTTTGTCGCGGTCCCGGCCTTGAGGCGGGTTGAGCCGGTGAGAATTTCCGGACCGAGCACCGGGGCGATCAGAAAATCCACATACACCGGCTTCTCGGGCAAACTGTTGCAGACTATCAGCGCCGTTTTTGCGTTGCATGCCCTGGCGTGTTTCAGGGCTGCCAGGGGGTACGGAGTCCGTCCGGATGCCGCAATTCCAATGACGATGTCGCGACTTGTCGGTTTGAGCTTGGCGATATCCCTGACAGCGGCCGCTTTATCATCCTCAACACCTTCTCGTGAACGTACCAGTGTCTGCCGACCACCGGCGATCATTGCCTGCACCATGCGCGGGGGTACTCCGAAAGTTGGAGGACATTCGGCGGCGTCCAGGACACCCAACCGTCCGGAGGTTCCGGCTCCGGCATAGATCAATCGCCCGCCGCTGCGAAGAGAGTCAGCGACACTGTCGACTACGCGCGAGATTTCAGGAATGACCTTGGAAACCGCGGCCGGAACGGCACGGTCTTCGCGATTCATGAGTCTTAAGATAGCGCGAGTGTTGAGGCGATCAAGGTTGTGGCGACGACTTGTTACGCGACTCAGTCGTTAGATTGCGAAGTTGTTCGTAAAGCTTCTTGCCCATTCTTATGAGCCGGCTACCGCCGTGATCGTCTTGCGCGGCGAAATATAAATCGCCCCGAACTGGCCGGTGACGCCGACGCGATCAATATTCTCGACGAAAATACCGTCTGGGAATCGTGAACGGAATGTTCGGCGACTGAATCGGCTGTTCAATCCGTGAGACGACCCAGACATTGTAGGTGCCGACTTTATAATTGCCTTGGGAATCACGGAAGGCGTCGCGGGGAATTGTGCCTTGAGTTCCGGAGAACAGGTCGAATGAGCCGACCGCGCTGTTCGAAGATGAGCTAGGTTCAGTGACAATGAAATAGCTGCCGGCGACATTTTCAAAATCGGAAGCAGTCCAGCGAACATTGACGACATTAGTGGAACTGAACACCTGGCCATTCGGCAATTGTTCGAAGTCAAAGCTAAAGGTATCCGGGACAACGATCAATTGCTGGAACTGGAATGGATCCAGCGGGGTGGTGATTGAGATCAGGGAAGTGTCGGACAACAGACCCGGATCGAGATTGGCGGAGTATTTGCCGTTACCGAGCGACTGCACGCCTTGGTTGTCAACTTTCAGAATGGCGGAGATGAAGGCGGCGTCATTTTTGAAAATCTCGGCATAGACATTGACGAATCCGGTCTCGCCGTTGCGTGCGAGCAGAATATTGATTTTCCAGTTGCTCTTGGTATTACCATCGGTACTGGTGTCGCCGCAGGAGGTCAATCCCAAAGCAGCGGCAAGAATGATTCCCGCAATAATTTGTAAAAACAACTTCGTTTCTCATTGTTATCCCGCAATTCTCATATTCTTAGAGTTGGCTAACAGGCTTGTGGACTATCATTATATAGCTATCGGCAAAAGCTGCGCCATTCTGAAACATGATATCCTTTGCCATTGCGCCGCGACAACAAAAAACTGTATGCGTGCGGCTACTCCGGCAACTTCGGTATGTCAACGCCGTTGATTCGTGCGAGGTCCAGGAACAGGTCGCCGTCGTCAATCATGCCGATTCCTTTCGCCCAAATTTCGGAGTAGCGGGAGGTATCCTCCGCGACGGTGCCGTTCTTGAGATAGACCTTACTGATGTAGTTGTAATCGAGCTTAAAGCAGCTGTCAAGCGTGACGCGATTGAGAGTCCGCGTGATATAGCCGTCAAACGAGAGAGTGCCGAAGGATCGGATCGAATCGGCGTCAGAAGTGAACGCATCACTGATTCGTCCCAGGGAGGAAAACTGGAAAGGCGTGCCTTTGACCATGTTCAGCGGTATTTGCAGCGGCGGATCAAACCAGAGGAATCCGTCGAAGAGATGCTGGGCGAAGCTTTGCGAGCTAATGCTCCAGGCCTGATCGGTATCTGCACCCTTAAATACTCGCTTGCAAAGCACAGCGTTTACCGTTGTGTCGCCGTCGATCTTACGAATAATGTTACCGCTGTTGTAGTACCAGGTGTCGCCGTTGTGCATCGGGAAGTAGGCGGCGGCGTCGACCATTTCAACTTTCTTCTCGGGCTCCACGGGGTCGCTGCAACCGACAATGCACGCGACCACGGAAAATATGACCAGAAAGGGGACAAGAATTCTCAATCATCCTCCGGGGACAAATCCTTAATATCACTATGATTATCGGCTACAAGGTTCAACAATATAAAGACGTATAAGTTTCGCTATTATGGAAAGAATTCAAATTGAGAGTAGCCGGGATTCTCGCCCGCAGCTATATTAAAAGGATGGAAATGCAAGACCCGCTTGACCAAAATATCCACGCTTTGGCGTATGCCCTGCACTCGCGTTCGATTGTGATTCGCCGCAGTCTTCACCGCATTCCGGAGACGGCCTGGCAGGAACATAAAACCTCGGCATATCTCAAAAAGACACTGACTGAAAATGGCATAAAGTTCAAGTCAATCGCAAAGACAGGAATCCTGGCTGAGGTCTCATCCGGCAGCGGCAAGTGCGTTGCCATCCGGAGCGACATCGATGCCTTGCCGATCGAGGAACAGACCGGCTATTCATTCAAATCGACCCATCCGGGCCGAATGCATGCCTGTGGCCATGATATGCATATGGCGACAGTGACAACAGCGGGCATAATGTTGTCGCGGCTGAAGAAGCACTTCCGCGGTACCGTCAAGATCCTCTATCAACCGTCCGAAGAGGAGCCGCCGGGCGGTGCACAGCAGCTCATCAAAGAGGGCGCCCTGATGCGTCCCCGGGTCGATATGATTTTCGGTCTGCACGTCAATTCTGCTTATCCAACCGGTACGATTGCCGTCCGCGATGGAGCGTTTTTTGCAGGAGTTCGGGATTTTGACATTACCATCAGCGGCATCGGGGGGCACGGAGCGATTCCCCATCGGGCCGCCGATCCGATCGTGTGCGGTTCGGCCCTCGTGACCGCCCTGCAGACGATTGTTGCACGAAATATCGATCCGTTTGAACCAGCAGTCATCACGATTGGTAGAATGGAGGGAGGGACTGCGCGCAACATCATCCCGCCGACATGCCGGCTTTTTGGCACGGCCCGGGCGCAAAGCGCAGGGACGCTGAACATTCTCAAGAGGAGAATCGAAATGGTCATGACCGGGATCGCGCGGACCCACAACTGCAAGGCAGAAGTCAACTATATTGCCAGTTATCCTCCGTTGATCAATCATCCTGCGGCAAATAAGCTGATCACCGGCTCCGCGCGGGCTCTGCTGGGTGCGCAGAGTGTCAGGATCATTGTTCATCCATCGATGGGCGGCGAGGATTTTGCCCGCTATGTTCAGGAGGTTCCGGGAGCGATGTTTTTTCTGGGCGTCGGGAATGCCAAACTCGGAGCGGTTCATGCATGGCACCATCCAAAGTTCAAAGCCGACGAGGCGGCAATTCCGATCGGAGCGGCCGTCCTGACCAAGTCAGCGATTGATTTTCTAAATGAATAAACTGCTGTTGATAGTGTTTCTGCTCGGTCTAACCGAAGTTGCCGACGGTCAGCGCGTATATAATTACTATCGTCCCGGCGACTGGGTTAGTTTTACCAACACTCGATATGTGACCGGAATTGCCCGCGGATTCAACACTATCTATTTTGCGACCACCGGCGGGATACTGCGCTACGACAAGGCTTTCCAGCAATGGTTGGATCCGCTGACAGTTTCGGATGGCATGCCAGACAACCGTGTCAGGCGGATTGCCGCAGACCGGTTAACGGATGACATCTGGATTGATACTCCCAGCGGTGCCAGTCATTACAGTCCGGGTTTTCAGGATTGGTCGACAATGGCGAATTTTCCGTCCGACAAATCACAGCCGCCCGGGATCTCCGCCAGCCAGTTGCCGCAGTTTTTCGTGTCGCCGGGTTATAGCTATTTCTCGCCGGGAATTCTGACCGACCGAGAGATGGCGCAGTTTCGCATCACCCAGATACTTGAGGACGATGATGGTATCGCCTGGATGGGAATTTGGGGCATTGGGCCGGCCAAAGGCGATTTGGCGATATATGATTTAGCGGTGATGCCGCAAGGGCTCTATGACGATGATGTCGCGGCCATTGACTCTGACGGCGATGATTTCTGGTTTCTCGGCGGTGGCGACGGCCTGCCGGGGACAATTACGGCTTATGATCGCTCCACAAGTACATGGAGATATTTTGATTCGCGTCTCGATCGCGGAATCAACTCAGACCAGTATTATACAATTGCGCATGATGCCAAGAGTGTCTGGATCGGTACGGAAGTCGGATTGGTGCGGATGGAACGCAAGTCGCGGACGTTCCGGTCGTATGGTCAGTTCGACGGCATTTCGGGCGAACGGGTGACTGCACTGCTGTCGGTGAAGAACAACCTGATCATCGGCACCGATCGCGGGGTATCGGTCTTTGATATCCGGCGCGACTCAATTTATGATGCCAATACGGAAATCATGCGGCCGCGAATGATTTACGATTTTGCCAAGGGCGATTCCATCATCTATGCTGCCACTGATCTCGGCGTATTCTCGCTGGTCTGGGGCGGAAGCGAATGGCGTCGACTCTTGCTCGATTCACCTCATCTGCGCGCCAATGTCTATCAGGTTCAGGTTGTTGATTCACTGTTGTATACAGCCGGAGATGACGGAGTCGTGGTCGTGAATTTGAAAACCCTGCAGAGCACCATATTTGACCGGAACACGGTGTTCAAGAATGCCGATCTGACTGCGCTGCTGGTCCATGACAATGTTATTTGGGCCGGCGGAGTCAGCGGGCTTTATCGCTACAACAGTCGCAAGGACAACTGGTATCGTTATACGACCAACGATGGTCTGATTGGAATCCGGGTCAGGTCGATTATCGCAGACGGCGACTTTGTGTGGATTGGCACCGATCGCGGCGTCAGCAGGTTCCATTGGAACGATTTCGACCGCAGCGATTGGCTGCAATAGGCGCGTGTTCGGCTCGCGCTGATCCGCCGAAACAGATCTTCCAAAAAATAAGCAACCTCTTCACTCGCTTTTGAGTAAATTATAACCTAACAGGGCGAGTGGAAAGAACCCCACTGTCCGCGGGTAATCACCTGAAGGCAGGATAAGTGAACGTTCAATTGCAGGCCGACCTCCGCAGAGCGGCCGAAATCTCGAAATTTCTAAGGGCCGTCGCGACGATGGCGCTGTTCCTTGGTCTGGCGATATTTGGCAGAATTGATGCTGCAGACACCGATAATTTTTCTGTGCAGTCAATCGTAGCCGAAGGCAGGATCCTCGCGACGATTCCGCTCCAGTTTGACGGCGTCGGCGCCCGCGAATTGGCAATAATCACCAGTCACGAGCAACGGGGATTGCGGCTGCTGGTCCACAAGGAATCGGCGACACGGAATTATGACGGAATTGCGGCGCTATCGATTGACCTCCCGACATCGGTCTTTGCAGTACAGGCTGTCGATCTTGACGGCGACAATCGCACGGAATTGGCTTTGCTTGGTCTGGAAGCGCTCTATGTTGTTGATTTTGACGATGGGGGATTTGCCGCCCAGGCAAAGGAGCTCGCTCACTTTGATCGTCTATTCGCCATACCGCGCCCCGATTTTGTGGTCGAATATGAGTTTCTCTTTGATCTCAATGGAGACCGGAACTTCGATGCGATATTGCCGTGTTGGGACGGAGTCCGGATTCTCAAGCGCGACCGGACCGGTTTTTCTTCCGTCCGTCAGGTCAAGATTGAACACGGCTCCATTGCCAATTTGGGCCGAAATCTTCTGGCGGCAGGCGCGACGTGCGGACTTGGCGTAGCCCTTCCGACCATAACCGTCGCCGACTTGAATACCGACAGAGCTCAAGATATTCTGGTTGCATCCGGGAGCGGACTGGCCGTTTGTTATCAAATTGGCGATCTGCAGTTTTCCGAAGGTCCGAGTCAACTTTTGGAAGTGCGCGCAGCTTTTCTTGACAATCTCAAGTTCATGTCGTGGGGCTTTGGCGATCTGAACAATGACAAGACAGTAGATTACTGTCGCGTTTTTACCCAGGGCGGGCAGGACGAATTCAAGACGGTACTGGAGATTTATCTTTCTGGCGGACAGGCTGGTTTTGCGCAGAGACCATCAAAGAGGATCGTTCTCGATCAATACTGCCTTGGGCTGGTTGTCGCCGATCTGAATGCTGACGGTGTCGCTTCGGCGATATTGGCGACCGTCAATGTCAGCCCGACCAGTTTGATGAAGTCGCTGCTGGTTAAACGGATGCAGGTAGATCTGAATATTTACCAGCCTGAAGGGGGAGTGCTGTCGGAGCAGCCGACCTCGGTCAAGAGGATAAGCTGTGCCATCGACTATTTCGGCAGCGGAGTTCCGACGCGGCTGATTGGTTGTCTGCATGGTGACTTTGACAGAGATCGTATGAACGACCTGATCAGTCTAAACGATGACGACGAGATCGAAATTTTCAAGGGTGCGCAGAATCCGCAATTCTCCGATAAGCCGGTCTTGTCACGACAAGCCGGGCGCTGCAACTGGCTTGATGCGACCGACCTGAATCTTGACGGCAAAGCCGACTTGATTCTGCACTCGGTCGATGAAACCGGCCGCGACGTGGCGACCCTGCTGTGGTCAAAATAATCAATTCATTTGACTTCATCGACGGCCGCAGTTAATTTGCGGCGTGACTCAAAGAAGAGCAACTGCAACCGCCAAAGGAATGTAGCGTTATGGACACTCAGCTTCCGGAATGTCTCAAATGCAAGGTTGGCCGCCTGCTCCCGCTTTCCGATTACGGGCGTGAAGGCGCCGCGATTCGCTTCAAAGCCTGGGCCTGTTCAAACCCGGAGTGTGGCTTTAATCTGCGGATTGATAACGGTGAAATTTCATTCGGCAAGACGATTCTGCCGTCCAACAAGTAGTCGTTTCCGCCGCGCGTGAGGTGACATGCGCTTTAATCCTTTCAAGAATCTGACCTTGAAAATCGGGGCTGTTTTGCTTGCCCTCTTGCTCTGGGTACACGTCGCGACAAACAAGGCGTACGAATATCAGGTGGATGCCGCCTTGCGGTTAGTCAATGTTCCTGCAGGACTGATCCTGGTTAGCGACTTTCCCTCGACCGTGACACTTCGTGTCAAGGCGACCGGTAAACAATTGATTGCGCTCGCAGCCAGGGATGTGATGGTTCAAGTTGATGCTGCCGAGTTTCGCGAAGGCCCGGTCGAGCATGACTTGACCGATCGTCTCGCGGCGGCCGCCTTCGACCAGGTTTATGAGCGGGTCGAAATAGCCTTTCCGAGAAAGCTCTTCCTGCGTTTTGAGCGCGTTTCAGAAAAGAATGTGTTGGTTGAGAACGAAGTCAGAGCGAAGCCGTCGGAGGGCTTCTTGATCGTCGACCGTCCACGGATTGAGCCGGAAATGATTCGTGTGTCGGGTCCGGCGAGCACTGTGCGAAATCTCAAAAAGGTTGCGACGGCAGGAGTGGAGCTCAACGGACTGACGACATCTACCTCACACAAGGTGAAATTGGTCGTTCCCGACTCGCTGCATCTATCTTTTAGCGACTCTTCGGTTACTATTTCGTTCAACGTAGAACCAATGGCAGAACGACTGCTGGATAGCCTGGTAATCCATGCCCCGGCCGACTTTGATGCTTCCCGGTTTACCTATTACCCCAGGCTCACGTCAGTGCGAGTTGGTTTTCCGTCGTCGATGCGTGATTCTCTCAACTGGCGGCAAGTGCGAGCCAGTTTTGAATCGAACGGCGATTATCGGGATTCAAGTCGTGCTGCAGTAAAGTATATTCTCCCCGCGAACGTGGTCTTAGTTGGCAATCCCTTAGATTCGGTACAGATCCACCATCGCTGATGAAGATCCTGGGAATTGAAACCTCGTGCGATGAAACCGCGGTTGCCGTTGTTGAAGACGGCAAGCGCGTGCTTGCCGATTTCGTCTATTCGCAGGTCGAGCATTCAGAATTTGGCGGCATTGTACCGGAAATCGCCTCGCGCCAACAATTGCGTAAGATTACACCGGTGTTTGAAACCTGCAAGAAAGCCTACGATATCTCGCCCTCATCGATCGATGCAATTGCCGTAACCAGAGGACCGGGCTTGATCGGCTCGCTGATGGTCGGACTGAACTTTGCGAAGGCGCTCGCGTATGGATGGAATTTGCCGCTGATCGGCGTCAATCATCTGGAAGGGCATATCTTTGCCAATCTGCTGGCTGATAACTCCCTCAAGCCGCCTTTCCTGACGCTGATTGTTTCCGGCGGACACACATTGCTAGTAAAAGTCGAAGATTGGTGCCAGTACACGATTCTTGGATCGACGCGCGACGATGCCGCGGGGGAGGCATTCGACAAAGTCGCCAAGTTGCTCGGGCTCGGATATCCGGGCGGATACTTGATTGATCAACTGGCGAAAGTCGGCGATCGCGAGTTTCATCGGTTTCCGAGGTCTCATTTCAAGAAGGGGGAGTATCAGTTTTCGTTTTCAGGGTTGAAAACGTCAGTTGCCGTCTATTTGCGTGACAAGTCGGATGACTTTCGCAGTCAATATCTCAATGACATCTGCGCCTCGTTTCAGGAGCGAGTCATCGATATGCTGGTGACGCCGTCGCTCAATGCGGCGCTTGACCACGGAATTGACCTGGTTGCAGTCGGGGGAGGCGTAGCCGCCAATTCGCGGCTGCGGGAGGCGTTTGTCGAGCGTGCTGCTGAAAAGGGCATCCGAGTCTTGTTCCCTGCATTCAAGTACTGCACCGACAATGCCGCGATGATTGCCTCGGCGGGTTATTTCAGGTTAGCGCGGGGCGAGCAGGCAGATCATTCGCTGGTTGCGGTGCCGTATCTGCCGCTGGCGTAAGAAACGTGAAGAGACAGAATATCCGTCCCATCAAATAGCTTGAATCAGACGTTGTAGGGGCAATAGCGATAGTCGGCCACGCCTTTGGTGCAGTACATCAGCCGGCGCGGCTGGGAACGACCATCTCCATTAACAGAATCAATCAAGAGGCCGTGCTGGCAGCGCAGGCACTTTGCCGGCTGGCCCTCGATTAATGTACCGGTGAATTTCGCCTGACGAAAATTGGCCGGTCGCGACCGGGTCATTGCCGGCGTCGTGCAATTTTTCGATTGAACCAACCCGCTCGAAGACAAATCTGCCCCGGTCGATCTCCAATTGCCCCTTCATATCGATTTCGTCGCCGACAGCGATCTCGGAACGTTCGTAGACGTCAAACGACAGCCGTGCGTAGAACGGATCGAGGAATTTGTCGTAGCCGAAGATGCCGTTGCGGAAATAGAGCAGCACGCCGCGCCCGGCAATTCGCAGGTTGCCATTCTCACCGTGGTTCACCAGCAATGGATTAATTGACTTCACCGCCCCGCGCACTTCGATTCGTTTGCCCCTGATGTCGTTTACCCAATCCTCGAACTCCTCAAATTGTCGCACGAAAGTGTCATACTCGGTCCGATCGATCTGCAACTCCGGCTGGTGCGCTTCCTTGAGGTCGAAGAAAAAAGGGCAGGAGAAGCAGTCCTTACCGACATGCTTCTTGTCGCGGTGGCATTTCTGGCCGTTTTCGAATTTCTGGCAGCGCCAGCGAAACGACATACAGCCTTGCGGGAAGCAGCCCTTGTGCTTGAGGATGTGCCATGCGGAAGTGCCGCTTTCGCGGTGCTTGTGCAGTCGATGCGGACAGAAGAAGATGTCGGACCGCTTGTAGAGATTGCGCCATTCGGTCTGCATAACAAGAGTATATACGCGATATCCGGAAGTGACATAAGGACTTTCTCCCCACGATATGGGGAGCTCCCCACAAAAACACGCATGCAAAATAGTCGCGCAACGGCTGTTTCCTTTTGAACAGGCACTCAAACCCAAATCTGCCAACAGCATAACCCCCGTCGAAAACTTCAGAACAGCTCGGCAATGTATCTGCACAGAGAGATGTCAGACAAACTGCCCAAGGAGGAAGCTCGATGCGCGTGAAGTTCACACTGACGATGGATGACCTGACGGTTGACGACCAGCATTACGATTCCGTCGTGATTGACTGGATCACCGAGGTCGAGCAGCAAGAGGTTCTGGACTTGTCGCAGAAGTGGATTACATCACAGAACTTTCTTACCCGGCGCATGATCGGGTTGCAGCGCGTTGGGGAATCGTCACTGACGATCGAACCGATGGACGAGACGATTTCTTCAGACTACGAGTAGGGGAGAAAAGCAATGCTCGCAGGGTGGAAAGCGCAACTGTCGCAATTGGCATCAGATGTTCCGGGGCGGCTGTCGGAAACGGCAGTAGCGTTCCACGGCTATTTGACGGCACAGTATGGGCCAATAACGGCGTGGGCGGTGTATCTGGCTGCGGCGGCCCTGACGGTGCTCGTGCTCTGGCGGCTGGTTAAGCTCTCGTTCGATGTGGTTCGCTGTGTGGCTATACCATCGATGGCAGTTGCCCTGGTAGGGGCGTGGTTATCGCCACTTAGCTTTATGCACATTCTGCCGGTTGCAGCAGCGCTGTTTGCCGGCTTGATGTTGCTGCGAGGGTAAGCACGTTCTGGCAGACCGCTGGAGTCAAAGAACTTCGAAGGCGGGCGCAGCGCCCGACGGGGAGGGAGTATGAGGCCATTCAAGCGCCGTAAACGAACGAACTGTCCGCTCTGTAGCGGAAAGCTGATCAAGGCACACGGAACGATGCATTGTCCCGCATGCCGCATCGAGGTCGTCGGCGATTCCTGCCGATTCCTCAATCTGCCGTCTTCAGTTCATGGCGTGGTCGACGGCGGCAAGGGATAGGCGATATGGACGACAAGTCCCAGCGCTGCCACATCTGCGGCAAGGTGATGCGCGAATACAAAGGGGTTTACCTGTGTTTGCCATGCAACGAGAGGTATGGCGATTTCTACGGGTTTTTCAATTCGGCCTCGCGGGACTATCACGAGGAAAAGGAATATGTCATCATTGACTGTCCGGGCGTGACAATTTACGACGAGACCAATCAACGCGTCGTCCAGGGCGTCAAATGGAATGACGATCGCGACCATGCCAAGGGTTATGAAGTCATCGGCAAACAGATTTTCGCTCCCAATCACACCAAGACCCGCCGGGTGCCGAAGGACAAAGCCGGCAACATCAGCCGTTGCCAGTCATGTCAGGATTTTACGGTTCGTATGCGGATTTACAATTCCCAGGTGGGCAAGTCAGATTACCAACAGAGCTCTCCTTTGATGCCGAAAGACGGCGACAAGTTCGCGCGGCCGGACATTCACGGCAAGCGTTAATCGCCGACAGTGAGAGTGATGACCTGGCAGGGGGCCATTCGCTGCAATTTCTCCATCTCGCTTTCCCGGTAAGTATAGATCCGCATCATTTCCGCAGGAACGTCCTGCAGGTTCAGATCGCCAATATGTCGCCATTCGGCCTCCGGCCGCCATTCGGCCACCTCCGAACCGGCGTTCTGGAAGAAGGGCCGATCGAGTTCGCCGAGCGAGTTGAATTCTGAAGGCGTCCCATACTGTACCGGCCGGCAACCAAGGTGGGAGGCGAACGCGGCGTCGAGAGCGATCCCGTAAGGTTCGAAACTGTAATAGGCGTACCGTTTCCGCCAGCGCATCAACTCGATGGCTTCAGTAGGTTTCAGTGCGGTCAACGATACGACCCGGTATCCGCCGCGGATAAATCGACCGGAGGCACGGATTCGCCGATCTCTCATGATCTGCTCAAGGATATGAATCGCAGAATAGGGGTAAGAGTTCGATTTCAGTATGGCGCTGTAGTAATCGCAATGGTCTTCCGAATCGAATGGTCCGAAGGCGGATCTGGTCCAGTGGGTCAGGCCGTTCCAGCCATAGCTGACCGGCAAATTGAGCTTTACCCGGTTCCAGTCGTAGCGCACCCGGTCGACCGATCTGTGATAGGGGATACGAAACGAGTCGTCAAACATGGCATTCGACTGATCGAGGAGCGATTGAAGGCGGCCAGAGGGCCGAACCGCGACAGGAACGAGAATTTGAGCGTTGGCGATCAGGAATTCATCGCGACGTTGCGGCCAGCTTTCTTGATCCGAAGATTCGGATTCGTGGAGGGCGGTCAAACGGGTGCGTCGGTCATCGAGTCTGAACTTTCGCAGCACATCGTCGGTCGTATCGTAGCCGTATTCGGTCAGATCAGAAGGGATGACGACGATCTGCCGGCCACCGTAGATGTTGACCAGATGAACGGCCAGTTCCCAGCTATTCATCCCAATCGATGTGAGAAAGAGGCAGTTTCGGGAGCAGTAGTGACGGATCGCCTGTTCAGTGGCAGTCACCCATTTATCTGCCCGGCACGGGCGTTTGGATTGGCGGGAGTTAAGGACAAGACAGGTCTCATCGCCAGAGACTATCATTTGGAACTGTTCGCGATTGATTAGGACGCCCATTTTTATGCCCACATATCCGAACTGCCGAACCGGCATGAACAATTTGGCAAATCGAACACAAAAAATCAACCCGTGTCTTTGCAGACACGGGTTGCAAGAATTCTACCCCGCTACCAGGCTGTTCGCCCGCGCGAAGTATAAGGGTGGCAAGATTACTTCTTGCCGGCTTTCTTGGTACCCTTCTTGGCAGTCGTCTTCTTTGCAGGCGACTTCTTGGCCGTGCTCTTTTTAGCTGCTGCTTTTTTCTTCACGGGACCCTTCTTTAGGTTTAAGGTTGCGGCTTTAGCACGAACGGCGTCGATCGATCTGCCCAATCGCTTGGCGATCTCGCGTGCGGTTTTCGATTTGTAGTTCGCCTTCAGATAAGCGACACTGACAGCCGACCACTCGTTCGCACCCTTCTTTGTTGACTTTTTATTAGTTGATTTCTTCGTTGCTTTCTTCTTCGCTGTAGCTTTCTTAGCTGCCACTACGATCTCCTCTCACAAATATTGAATGGTTGATCATTCGAATTTATCTTCAAACCGGGACGATCAAATGATCTACCCATTTCTGTTTGCAAGGAGTCAACATCAGCCGCGGGGGTCCGTGCCAATGCCGAAGAGACGATCTCGGTGCGAGCATCTGCTGTCCTGTTGACCTGAAAATTTTCTCTGTTGCTCATTCTTGAACTCGTGTCTTCAGCATCTCTGCCGGTTTTTAAATCAGTTGCATGTAAGAGTGAATGTCGGAGCAAACTAAATCAACAAAAACTTTTTGTTCTTCCGCGAAAATCATCTGTTCAGACATCGACTTGTTCATTCCCTGAATCGTCCTCTCCATTTCTTAATCGGAATTTTTGAAATCATCTTGATCCTCTTGAGTGATTTTATGCTGTAAATTTGCGGATGGCGCCGGAACGTGGATATGTAGTGCGATAAATGCGGCCGTCGCATGAAGCGGAATATTGGTCGCGCATCCACATCTTCGTCGAACGAAAAATATTTTATGTTTTTTGCATGTGAACACTTGACAACAATTTGATTTGCCAAAAAAGTACGGCGCTGATTGCCGTTGCGGTCCGCCGGGAACCGCCGGATGACTCATTTTGAAATGCCTTGCGGTCTGATTATCGGCAACGGCGGAGTAGCCAAAGAGATTCTTCCTGCCGGCGATCGAACACGCCCGGCTATTCGGGGCGAATTGTTGCCGGTGACTTGAATCGGTCCGGCAACGCCGGGATGGCGGCAAGAAATCCCTTGACAATCAGCCGCCGGAGGAATTTCTTGAAGCTGCTAATGCGCCCATAGCTCAACTGGATAGAGCGTCTGACTACGGATCAGAAGGTTGGGGGTTCAAATCCTCCTGGGCGTATTTTTCCTTGGGTGCATGCGCAGCTTCCCCGATATTTCTGCACAGACATTGTTCATTAGTCGTCTACAAAGCGAAGGAGAATATCCTTGGAGGTTGAATAGTATGATGAGAATCGTCACTTTGCTATGGCTGGCGGTTGGTTTCTGGCTGTTCACAGGCTGCGGGAGCGACAAACCGACGGAACCGGACAAACCGGAATCGCAGCGTCTTGCGGGCGGCGGCCGCGAAAATGATAGCGACCCGTTTATCGGCGGACCCGGTATCTCCGGACCCAATGACACACTACCGGGTCTTCCGGGATTCGATACCGGCATTCAGTACTTCCCGGTGTTCTTCACCGATAACGGCTGTCCACAGCAGATGCAGTTCGAGACCGTAGTCGACTCGGCCAACTGGGAGGAGTGGTGGGACGGGGCCATTGACTGTGCCAACGGAAATTTCAAACGCAATTTCATTCCGCTTTCCGACTCGACTGTTTCCGACACCGTCGTGGTGGGACCAGACAGCCTCTGGCCGGGGGAAGCGCCGCCTGTTGATTTTGGAACACACATCATCCTGATCCTTAAACTCGAACAGGGTCTCGCCGGACGGTATATCTGGATCAGGAGCCTGGAGGAGAAGGAGAATGAAACCGTAGTCAGTTACGAGGTATCCTCTCCGGCAGATGACTGTTTCGGTCCGCTCGTGGATCCGAATATCTTCACCAACCCCGTTGCCGCGTTTATTGTGCCGCGCCCCGGAGTGATGACATTTGCCTGGAATCGCAGCGATGTTACTTACAGTTGTTCCTGGGTGCCCGATCCATCGTTGCCGCTGACACTGTATTATACCGACGCCATCTGCCCGGCCCTGGGAGAATCTGGACAATTGATCCGGACATCCGAGGAGTTTACTGCCTGGGTTGAGGCCGCCTGGGAGTGCGACGTCAGCCGCTGGGGTACGCCGGTCGACACGCTTTGGGGCACCGACTCCACGGTCGTTGGAGACCGTCCGGTTCCGCCACTTGACAATATGGTTGATTTCACCACTCATGCGGTGTTGATACTACGGACCGACATCCAGACGTCATGGGGAGGCGGAATCTGGCTCGACAAGTTTGAACCGGGCTCTGCGGGAACGATTGTCCAATATTCCGTAATGATACCGGGAGACGAATGCCCGGCAGTCGGGAATGGAGCAGCACTTCAGCCGACGGTAGCGATTCGCGTACCATTGCCGGTTGCGGAGCCGCTATTTATCACGCGGATCAGCGATACATTATCGTGTGGCTGGGTTGGCGACAGCACGCAGGTCGGGCCATAAAGCGACGGTCGGGCGGTATCTCCTGAATCAGATTACTGGAATTTGTTACGCTCGCTCTTCGATACTTCGGTAGAGAGCGGGTAGATCTGAATTTCCGGGATCTGTGCATATGCCGGAGCGTCGGCAACGTCGCCAATCAGGCGGGCAACGTCGGCCGTTTCCAATAGCTGAAGACGCTTTGGGTCTCCGGATGAGATTACTTCACCGACAGAGTTCATATTATTCGGGAAGATGCTTGTCACGCGAATTTTGAACGGTTTCAGTTCGATCCGTATCGAGTCGGCCAGCCCTTGAAGACCGAATTTCGAAGCGCAATAGGCGGAGTTGTTCGCCTGCCCCTGTTTGCCGCCAACTGAATTAATGAAAACGATCTGACCTTGCGACTCCTTGAGCAATGGCGTTGCTGCCTTGGTCATGAGAAAATGCGAAGTAAGATTGACTCCAATAATCTGATCCCACGAACTTTCGGGAAATTCCTCGATGTTTCCGCCCAGGTAAATGCCGGCATTATTGACGAGAACGTCGAGGCGTCCGAAAGCCTCACGGCAAATGCGGGCAGCTTCGATACAGGTGCCCGATTTGGTAATATCGCCGGAGATGTACTTGACTTCAGGGCGATCGGTAAGAATTCTCAGAGCGTTCTGGGTCAATTGTGTTTCCAACCCAACCAGAAGGAGTCTGAATCCGCGCGCCTGCAGTTCTTTTGCGGTTGCCAATCCAAGTCCCCTTGACCCGCCTGTAATCAGAGCTACTCTTTCCAAGACTATTCCTCCGGCCTTGCCGTTAATAGTAACTTCCCGCGGACATTACTAGCGCGAGACTTCAAATCGGTTGTTTTCGGACTCCCACAAAACTACGCGCGCCAATAATCCTTTTCCGAGAGCTTTGTCCAGAATGTCGAAGATCCTGGCAGCAAAGACCTCGGTGGTTGGAACTTGACCTTTCATGAATTCCACGTCGACATTGAGATTCTTGTGGTCGACCTTAGCGACAACCTCACGTTCGATGACCTGCTTGAGTGCTTTGAGGTTGATAATCATACCGGTTGTCGGATCGATATCACCGGAGACGCTGACCTCGAGGACATAGTTGTGGCCGTGACCGTTCGGATTGGAGCATTCTCCGAAGATTTTCAGGTTTTCGTCATCCGAGAGGTCAGGTCTGAAGAGGCGGTGCCCGGCGCAGAAGGTCATTCTCTTGGTGATGGTCGTTTTCATCGTTTATCTCGCTGGAGCCATTCCGGTTAAGATGACATTCTCTCCGGTCAGCGGTGCAGAATCTTCCGAAGCGAGATAGAGCACGTGCCTGCCGACGTCCTCCGCCTTGAGAGCGGCTTTGAGCCCCGGCGGCGCGGCCGAGCGGAACATTGCAGTATCGACTGCGGAGAGAGAGAGTTGGTTGACGCGGATATTGTGCTTCATGTTCTCGATGGCCAGCATTTCGGTCAGCCCCCACAGGGCATACTTGGTAATATCGTAAGCACCGAAACCGGGAAATTTCTGTACACCGAAGCAGCCGGAGAGCGAAGAGATGTTCACGATCGTTCCGCCCCCGAGTTCCTTCATTATCGGAATAGCTCGTTGGCTAAGGGCGAGGGGCGCTGTGACATTAATAGCGAACATCTTGTCGAAGTCCGCAAGATCGTATTCTTCCAGGAGGCTCTTAATGAGAATTGCCGCATTGTTGACGAGGATGTTAAGCTTGAGCCTCTGGCCGACAAGCGACGTAAACAGCCTGTCGATCTGCTTGATGTCCGCCAGGTCGACGGTCTCGGCAAGCACTCTGGCGCCGGCTCTCCCACACTCAAGTGCGGTTGCACTCAACTCATCCTTGGAGCGAGCAATCAACACCAAATCGGCTCCCGCTGCCGCGAAGGTTTCGGCAATGGCGCGACCCACGCCGCGGCCGGCGCCGGAAATCAGGGCCGTCCTTCCCGATAGTGGTTTTTCCGTCTTCATCTTCAGCAAATAACGAAAAACATCCTCGTTTGGCAATGGCTCTTATCGACTTTGGCCGGAACAGAATTGCAGCGTCACGGTTGCAAAGTGGAACGGATTTGTTTATGTTCCAAGAGCGTCTCACCGCTTCAGTTGAATACAATCTTGCTCGAATTATTGTTTGGAAAAGTAATATCTACATATGATAGAGGAAATCAATGCCTAAGCTCAATAACATACTCGATGCCATCGGCAATACGCCGTTGGTGCGACTTCAACGGATGGTGCCGGAGGGAGCCGGTGAAGTTTATGCCAAGCTCGAGTTCATGAACCCGGGTGGTTCGATCAAGGACCGCATGGCACGATACATTATCGAAGACGCCGAGCGCCGGGGCGAGCTCAAGTCCGGAATGATCGTCGAAAACACTTCGGGCAACACCGGCGTCGGAGTGGCGATTGTCGCCGCCGTCAAGGGTTACAAAGCCATCTTCACGATTCCCGACAAGATGTCCGATGAGAAGATCAATCTGCTTAAGGCATTTGGCGCCAAGGTCGTAGTCACCAAGACCAATGTTCCGGCCGACAGCCCCGAGTCGTATTACGAGACAGCCAAACGGATCCATCGTGAAAATCCCGGCTCGTTCTATCTGAACCAGTATCACAATCCCAAGAATATTGAAGCGCACTACAATCTCACCGGTCCGGAGATCTGGAAGGATATGGACGGCAAGATTGACTACTTCGTCGCCGGCATCGGTACCGGCGGAACGCTCTCCGGAGCGGGGAAGTATCTCAAGGAGCAGGACAAGAACATCAAGATTATTGCTGTTGATCCCTATGGTTCGGTGTTCTACGATTTCTTCAAGACCGGCAAGCCGGGAAAACCGGAAGTGTACAAAGTCGAGGGAATTGGTGAAGACATGATCACGCAAGCGATGGATTTTTCGATCGTGGATGACATGCTTCAGGTGAATGACCGAGACTGTTTCCTCACTGGCCGTGATTTGGCGACGAAGGAAGGCATTTTTGCCGGCGGGTCCTCGGGCGCCGCGGTCTGGGGAGCGATGCAAGTTGCCATGAAAGTCGGCCCAGGGAAGCGTATTGTGGTCGTTCTGCCGGACAGCGGCACGCGGTATCTCTCCAAGATGTTTAATGAAACCTGGATGCGCGACTATGGCTTTCTGGAGGAGCGCCCGGAACTCGGATCAGTTCAGCGAATCCTTGAACGCAAGAACGGCAAAGAGATTATTTCGGCCAGTGCCGACGATACGCTGCATAATGTCATCGACAAGATGAAGAAGTATGATATATCGCAATTGCCCGTTCTGGAAAACGATGAACTTGTTGGTCTGATCCGTGAATCGGACCTGTTGAGCCTGATGGTTGCGGGCCGTTATTCGCCGTCGCAGTCAATAAAAAGTGCGGTCGTGCGTGAATATCATACGGCCGCCCGGGAGATGCCGATTTCGCGTCTGGCGGAGTTATTCTCAAAATCCAACGCCGATGTCGTTTTTGCGGTTGATAACCGCAAACTGGTCGGTATCTTAACCAAAATTGATTTAATCGACTTTCTTGCAGGAGCTTGATTTTGAAAGACTACGATCCGAGCAAACATCAGTTCGAGACCAATGCAATTCATGCCGGTCAACCCCCTGATCCGGCGACCGGCGCCATTGCTTTTCCGATCTACCAGACTTCGACCTACGTACAGGAGGGGATCGGCGGCCACAAGGGGTTTGAGTATTCCCGTACAGCCAACCCGACCCGCTGTGCGCTTGAGCAGTGTTTGGCGGCGCTCGAAGGGGCCAAGTACGGACTTTGTTTTGCTTCCGGGATGGCCGCGACCTCGAATGTGATGACACTACTCAAGGCCGGCGATCACGTCGTCTGTTCCGATGACCTCTATGGCGGCACTCCTCGGGTTTTTAATCGCGTTTACGCCGATTATGGGATCGAGTTTACCTATGTTGACACTTCATTTACCGATCGTATCGAGGCCGCGATCAAGCCGAACACGAAGATGGTCTTTATTGAGACGCCGACTAATCCGATGCTCAAGATCACGGAAATTCGTGCGGTAGCGACGCTGACGAAGCGCAAGAATCTGATCCTGGTAGTGGACAACACCTTTGCATCGCCGTTCTTACAGCGGCCGCTCGATTTGGGAGCTGATATTATCGTGCACTCAACGACCAAGTACATCGATGGACATGCCGATTCGGTTGGCGGTGCAATTCTGACTTCGAACGAAAAATATCACGAAAGAATGAAGTATTGCCAGAATGCTGCCGGCGCCATAATGGGGCCGTTTGACGCTTTTCTGACGATGCGTGGTGTCAAGACACTATCATTACGGATGGAGCGTCAGTGCGACAACGCCATGAATCTGGCGGTTTACCTGGAAAGCCATCCCAAGGTGGAACGGGTTATCTACCCCGGCCTGGAATCGTTCCCGCAGCATAAGATCGCCGAGCGCCAGATGCGGCTTTTTGGCGGAATGATCTCGTTCGTAATCAAGGGAGGATTGGAGTCCGCCAAGAAGATGCTGGCCAACACACCAGTTTTTGGACTGGCGGAGTCGCTCGGCGGCGTTGAGTCGTTGATTCAGCACCCGGCGCTGATGACTCACGCTTCGGTACCCAAGGAAGTTCGTGACGCCAACGGCATCTCCGATGGCCTTATTCGCATCTCGGCCGGTATTGAGGCTTATGAAGACCTCAAGCGGGCTCTTGACACCGGTTTCAGCCACGTTTAGGCTCTTACGGCGGTTCAGAATTCCGACCCGCCGTACATCCTAATTAATTAGAGGGAAACCCCATGTATACGACCAGCTACACTTTCGGTGTTGAGACGACCAAATCATTTGCGGAGGCACGGCAACTCGTCGAGGAACTCTTAAGAGAAGTCGGATTCGGCATTTTGACCGAGATCGATGTCAGAGCCACGATGAAGAAGAAGCTCGATGCTGAATTTCGGCCCTATGTCATTCTCGGTGCATGCAATCCCAAGATAGCCCATGAAGCTTTCAAGCTCGAACTGGAGATCGGCTCCTTACTGCCCTGCAATGTTATCGTTTACGAAAATGATAAGGGCGGCACTAACGTGTCGTTCATGGATCCGCTGGCGGCGCTGAGTTTGACCGGCAACAAGGAACTGACACAACAGGCACAACGGGTCCGCGATCTGCTCCAGCAAGTTGCCGCCAAGCTGTAGCACTTGATTTTCTGTCGCGAAACTTGTCTCAATATCGCATCATGCCAGCGAGATGAACGCCGGTACTCCGCTCAAAATTATCCAGGTTGGTGCCGTACCGCCGCCTTTCGGCGGCGTGTCGGTACATACCAAGAGGCTGATGGCGCGGCTAGCCTCTGATGGATTGTGGTGCGAGCTAATTGACATCAGCGCTATTCCCAAGTCCGCGCCCGGCGTGCGGTCGCTCGGCTGGCGTAGGGCGTTTCTCCATTTGCTGCGCTGCGAGCCCGGTATCGTCCATTTCCACAATTTCTCTGTGCGAAATCTCTACCTCTATGCTCTCTTGAGCACCCGGCACCTGACCGTGCTTTCGCTTCACAATGAGCGATTCGACGCCGACCTGCAGAAGTATTCGCCACTCGAACAGCGGCTTCTGGTGCGACTCTTTGATTCACTCGCGGCAATTATCGTCCACAGTGAATCGTCCCGGGAGCGGGCACTGAAGGTCGGCATGCCGGCGCAGAAACTACGGACAATTGCGCCCTTCATTCCGCCTGCCCCCGTCGATTTAACCGGTCAGAATCTTCCGGCAACGATTTCGGCGCTACGCAAGAAACATCAGTACTTGCTTGCCACAAATGCCTTTCGATTGGCATTTCACCGCGGCGAAGATCTCTATGGTATTGATCTGGTTGTCGAAGCGACCGGGCGATTGGTAAACGAGTCCAGGCTGGATGTAGCGGCCGTGGTACTGCTCCCGGATGCCGGAGATACCGGATACTTGGACCGTCTTCGTGCCCGGGTGGCGGAACTTAACTTAACAGAGCGCTGCATCTTTTATTGTGAGCCATTGGCGGAGACGGCGGTGCTCTGGCAGAACGCCGACATTGTCATTCGGGCCACCAATACCGACGCCGGCGATTCGCTGACCGTATTGGAAGCGCTCGCGTGCGGGACACCGGCGATTGCCAGCGACTGCGTGATCAGAAACGCCGCAGCACACCTTTTTGTCGACCGCAGTTCAGATAGTCTCTCGGCGGTCTGCAAGACGGTGCTTGGTGAATTGGCCATCAATCGCAAGAAGTTGGTCGATTTGAAGCTACCCGATAACGCCGGGCAGTTGATTGAGCTCTATCACAAACTTGCTGGCACGTCGAAACTTGCGATCTCCGGAAACGGAACGCTCTAATGGTGTCGGTTTCGGAGACAATCAAATCCGCATTTCGAAACGCTTCCGCGAAGGGCTTTTTTCATCTCTTGACGGCCAATCTGGCGATTGGCCTTCTGGCGTTCGGTTCGCAGCTTCTGGTAATTAAGTTCCTTTCGCCGGCCGAAATGGCGGACATCAAAACCATGCAGTCGTTTGTCGGGATCGCTGTGGTCATCGCCGGTTTCGGGCTGAACACGGCGGTGCTCAAGATGTGCTCGGAACAGCGAACTGATGCCGGGCGGGCGGAGATACTATGGCAAAGTCTGCGATACACCTTCTTGCCGATTGTGTTGGTTCTCATGGCAATGGCTATCGCCGCCAAGTTTGGCTTCTTCTCGCCGGCGCCAACGGTGAATCGCTGGATGTATCTGTTCATGTTTTCCGTTCCGGCGACGGCATTAGGCTCGATTCTCATGATGTATCTCCAGGCGCGGAAGCGAATCAAACTGATGGCAGTCATGCAGACGGTGATTCGCGTGGGTGGACTGACAGTTGTCGTTTTGTCCGCCTATCTATACGGATTCGGCGGATTCGTCGTCGCCAGCACAATCGTCGCATTCGCGGCTCTTATGCCTCTGATCAAAATAGTTCGCAGCGACCTGACTGGATTGAAGGCTGTCGCAACGGCGAAGCATCCGGAAATCTGGCATTATGCGCGCTGGAGCCTGGCGGGGAATCTGGCGGCCGCCATAATCAGCTATCTCGATATCTTGATGCTCAATTACTTAATTGAAGATCGCGTCGGGCTGGGGTATTACAGCATAGCCACAATTTTCGTACTCGGCCTCAATCAGGTTACGACGACCGTGCAGGCCATCGCCACGCCGTATTTTTCTGAATACAGCAATGACAAGTCACAGTTTATGAGAGTACTAAAGAAGTATCAGAAAATGCTGGTGGCGCTTGCTCTGGGACTGACAATAGCCGCAGTGCTGGTCGTGCCGTCGCTAATCGTTATGCTTTACGGTGAGAGTTATGCGCCGGCCGGCGAGTATTTTCGGATTCTGGCCATCAAGTACTTTCTCTGGAGCTGTTATGCTCTTCCGGGTGTCGCCATTCTCGGCATCGGCAAGATGAAATTCAGTTTCTACAGCGTGCTTGTCTCTCTGGTGATCTCGACCGCATTGAGCTACACTTTCATTCTGCAAAGCGGCTTGCAGGGCGCAGCATTCGCCCAGGTGGTATCGTATCTGGTAATCCTGATTATCGTTGTGCTGATGACGAGAGTTGTGCTCAGGAATCACTTCCGTCAGATTGAATTTACGGATGCCGCCCGTTAGTGCGCTTCAGAAAAAAGGCAGAGGCCGTTTTTCCGACCTCTGCCTCAACTATTATCGAGATCACCAGAGTCCTAAGGGCAAGACGAACAAGGGGCCACTCCGCCGGCAAAGATGTAGTTAATCAACAATACCGCGTCCGATATGGTCAGCGAACCGCTGCAATCGGCGTCGCCGGATTGAAGCGGATTCGGAGCGGGGCCGCCGGCAAAGATATAGTTTATCAAGAAGACCGCATCGGAGATCGTGACGGTACCGCTGGCGTCCGCATCACCGCAGATATATCCGGGCGGATCGCAACTATCAGGGACACCGTTTAAGTTGAGATCCGGGACGACCCCGAGTGCGATTTCGCAGCTATCGGGGATTTCATTGCCGTTGCAATCAGTGATCGTGAGGTCCGGGACAATTTTGCGGATCTGCCCACTCTGATACAGGAGGTAGATCTCGCCGTAGTTGTCCTCGCCAAATGAGAACAGTGATGAGATACCGCTAAGCCCGAGTTCGGCAGTTCGGTCCTGGAAGTCAGTCTTTGTGACTCCATCGTACTTGAAAGACCACACCGTGCCATCGCAATAGTCGCCGAAGAAGTAAGTGCCTTGAAGATCGGGGATGGCACAGCCGCTGTAGCTGTAACCACCAGTTACCGAACAGCCGAAGCTATGCGTGTATTCATGGATTGGATCGGTAGTAATTCCCAGCGGATCGCAATTTACCGACGGATTGTAACAGTGTGCGCCTTCGCGCAGCCGCCAGCCGAAATTCACATTTCCGGAATCACCGGCAGGTCGCCAGTTAATCTCTTCGTACTGTGATTGCCCAACATCGGCGATGAAGAAATCACCGGTCAAACGATCAAAGCTGTTTCGCCAGGGGTTGCGCAATCCCCAGTAGTAAATTTCTTCTCTCTGCGGGCCGCCGACAAAAGGGTTGGTTGGGGGGATGCCGTAAGGTGTACCCGAGTCGACATCGATTCGCAGCATCTTGCCAAGCAGGGAAGTGAGAGTCTGCCCGTTGTTGTTTGGATCGCCGCCGCCACCGCCGTCGCCCACGGCGATGTAGAGGTAGCCATCCGGACCGAATCCGATCCAGCCGCCGTTGTGATTCGTCTCAACCGGGTGATTCAGAGTCAACACGACTGAAGCACTCGCGGGATTGGCGCTGTCCGGGTTGGTGCCTGATACCTGCCAGCGGGTGACTACGTTATCACCGCTGGTATTGGTGTGGTAGGTGAAAAAATAGCCGTTGTTCGCATAATCGGGATGAAACGCCAAACCGAGCAACCCTTCTTCACTGGAGGTTCGTACCGGACTGATCGTTAAGAACGGCTTGGCGCGCATCAATTGTGTGTTCAGATCCATGATGCGGATATCGGCGCGATTGGCCGTACCCGCCGAGCCGCGTTGCTCGGCGATGAAGAGTCGTCCAAAATCACCAGTTGGCGATGTTGCGAAGACAGGACGCGAGAGTCCGCTAACGATCAAGTCAGCGCGAATCGGCGTCTGTGCGGTCAGCCGAGTCGAGCCCAGAAACAGGAATGTCAATAGCGCAAGAAGATGTGAACGTAAGCAGATTTCGAAACGGCATCAGAATCCTCCAGGAGACGGCTGTGAAGTAATATTGCGTTGACCTTCCTGCTGGGACCGATCCTAAACCGGACAGCCATCAGGCCCTCGATATTTGAGTTAACAAGAAATGTACGTATCGTGGAGCAATTTTGATAATTATTGCAGAGTCTTTTTATTTCGGAATAGAGCAAAAGAAAGACCGCCTGCACAGCAGGCGGTCCCGCAATTAAATCCAGAATGGTCAGGTGTTTGGCAGACTACTTGCCGGAACCCTCGGCCGGTGCTCCGCCGGTATCTGCGGGAGCCGGGGCCTTCGGCATTGGCTTGGCACCCTTGGGCATGACAAACAACGAATCGGCAACCGGTACATTGATTCCGATTGAATCAATTGTAAGCATCTGCTGGGCTGATTGCCCGCCCATTTCAACCTGTGAGTTGATCTTGAACGGGAAGACTATACCATTGACAGCCTTGTGATTTGAAAAACTGGTGTTCGACCGAGCGCTTTTTTCGCGAACAATGTAAAACGTGGTTGCATCGAAGAAATAGGTAGTCGTGTCATGACTTGCCGACACATATTCGACCTTATAGGCCTTGGCGCCCTTGACCAGATCTTCGCCAAGATACTTGGCGGTACCGCCCTTCTTCTTATAATCCAACAGTGGGAACTGTTGAGCCTGGGTTTCCAGGTCGGCCTTTTCCTTGCCCTCAAGAATATAGCTTTCGCCCATCTGCGTGGCCCAGGCTTCCTTGCCGTTGGCGCCGCCGGCGTACAGGACCATGTTATTGGTCGAAACTTGCATATAGCTCTTGTTGGGGAGGATCATAAACGCTGCGAGGTCAAGCGGCATACCCTGAGCGAACATGCTGCCCTTCATGGTCATGGTCTTCACTTCACTCATTGCTTTTGCGCCGCCATAGGCTTCGATATGCTTGGCGATGATTTCGTCGCCGGTCATCTCGGCCATAGCCGGAATCGCTGAAGCGATCATGAGGGCGAGGATTAAGGCAAAAATTTTCTTCATCAGAGGTACTCCTTGGGTTCGTCAAAGTAATTAGCCATCTACGGTGATTCTATAGAAACGCAGTCTTGAGCGCAACAAGTTTCAGGACAACTTGTCCACGATTTTTGTTGACGGGGACGATTTTCGTCCCTATTTTCTATCAACAGTCTACAAGTATGGGAGTCGAAGGTTTCAAACCAATTGGAGGTAAGATGAACCTAAAGGCTAAGGTGTTGGTAGCGTTGATGTGTGTGATGATGTTGAGCACGTCCGGCTACGCCTTTCGTTTCTCGGTCGGCGGATTTGGTGGTCTAAACATGCCAGTTGCTCAAGAGGACACCAAGTCCGGCACCGCGTTCGGGGCCAAGGCAAGGATTCCGCTCATGGGCTCGCTCGCCATTGAGCCGAATATCCTTTTCGCCGAAGAATGGCGATGCCGAATATGATGTTGAAGGCGGATGGAACGAGACCATGACGCATGAAGGCGGCAAGTACACGAGTTTCGGCGTCGATCTGGTTTTCGGGGGTATCATGGGCTACAAGGGTTTTGGCGTCTACGGTATTCTGGGGCTCTCATCCTCGAAATTTGAAAAGAAAGGAATTCCCGACCTGACCAAGGGGACATATTGGTTTGGACTGGGATTCGAGTACGGCTTCACCGATCAGATCTCACTTGATATTCGCGGCAAGGCATTCATTTTTCCATACAAGGATGATTCCAATCCGAATAGCGATGACAAAGGATCCCGCAAGAATGGTCTGGTTACGGTCGGACTCAACTATTACTTTGGTTTCACGGAGTAAGCGACAATGAAAAACATAATGCTAATAGGACTTAGGACACTGGCTGTCGCACTGATAGCGTTTTTTGCGATGGGGGCGAGCTGCATCACTACCGGCAATGTGATGGTCGTTGAGTATCTGGATGATTTAAGCGCACAATCGGGACAGACGATCACTTCCGGCGATATCAATCTCGAGGACAACAGCGATTGGCAGGAACACAAGGCAGATATCATCGGGATCGACGATCTTGGCTTTGCCTGCCGGATTAAGAACAATTCCAATGCTCCTGCCTCCGGCCAGCTGTATGTCTCGCCCAACGACAAGGATTACACGACCGAGGCGGCAATTCGGGCGAACGGAATTCTGGTGCTCGATGGCATCGTTGTACCGGCGGGTCAGACGCGCAACATCAAGTGGCAGGAATCATACGACTATCTGCAGAACTTCGAGGAGGTCAAGAAAGTCGTCTTTGGTGAGCAGTTCCACTACTACTTCATCGCGGCAGAAACACCGTTTGATATCGATGTGACCGACATCGTGTTATTCATGTCGATCAACGGCAAGCCGTAAGATAATTCAATACTGCTAATATTGGTTAGTCTTGATAAGACCCTGATTCGTCGGGGTCTTATTGCTTCTGGTGGAGGAATTTGCCTAGCCCAATCCGGGGAAGAGCTGTAGCAGTCCAGTGGCAATGAACTCGATCGCGATTGCCGAAAGTACCATTCCCATGGCACGGGTGAAGGTGTTGATACCGGTGCGCCCCAATTTGTGACTTAGAGGAATCGAGAGCCGCAATAATATCCATGTCAGCAAAGCGACAAGGACAACAGAAAAAATGACGAAGCCTTTGGCCGACCAGTCATCGCTGCGATGTGCAAACACGATTACGGTGCTGATGGCGGCCGGGCCGGCTAATAAGGGGATGGCGAGCGGTACGACGGCGACGTTTTCTTTGGCGACCGCTTCGATTTCTTCCTCCGGAGTCTGTTTTGCCGGACTGACCTTGGCATTGAGCATGGAAAGCGCCATTAGCAAGATCAGAATTCCGCCGCCGACTTGAAACGAAGCGAGACGGATACCGAGCAGTTTCAGCAGCGGTTCGCCGGCCAGGGCAGCAGCAATCAATACGACAGCCAAGGTGAACGAGGCGATCCGGGCAGTGTTGGCACGCTGTTTGGGCGTTTCGTCGGATGTGATACTGATAAATATCGGGATCGCCCCGAAGGGATCGACAATAACGAGGATTGCCGTCAGTATCTCAAGATATTGGTGCCATTCAAGCATAGATTCTCGATATCAATATGTGCGCTTTTGGCGCGGCGGCAAACACAATTTCGTTGGCCGCCGGCCGGCTTCGGAGTACCTTTCCGGTCGACAAGCTGCCGAACCGCAATATTGACGGCGGCCACAAGGAGAGTAAAGATGGACCAGGCCATAATTAGAGAATTTCTGGGTCATATCGAGCTATTCAAAGACCTCGATGACATTGAGCGCGAACTGCTGCTTGCCGAAATCGTAGTATTGACCCTTGCCGGCGGGGAGTTGCTATTTGAAGAAAATACGACCCGCGAGCGGTTGTTCATCATTTTTGAGGGCGAGGTCGAGTTATTCAAGCGAACTCCCTATGATGAGGAAACCCGGCTAACCGTATTTTCGAAGTACGACTTTCTGGGCGAGGGTGCCCTGATGGAAGATTATCCGCACAACACATCAGCACGTACCCTGGTCAGGTCGACGCTGTTGACGATCAGCCGTGAACGCTTCTATAAGTTGTCGAATGAGCGACCGACGATTGGTTTTAAGCTCATCTCGCGAATTGCCCGTGTCATCTCGCGCCGGATGCGTCAGGCGAGCACCAGAGTGGTCAACGTTGCGGCTCAATATGTGTCCGGACGGACGCGATGGAGCACGACCTGCTCGGTGATCGCGAGGTTCCTGCGGAATATCTCTACGGTATCCAGACGATGCGCGCCCTGGAGAATTTCAATATCAGCGGCATCTCGCTGGCGTACTATCCCGATTTTATCAAGTCGCTGGCTATGGTCAAAATGGGTGCGGCGCGGGCAAATATGGAATTGGATCTGCTGCCCCGTCCAATAGGGGAAGCGATAGTTCAGGCGTGCAGTGAAATCACTAATGGCCGCTGGCACACGCAGTTTGTTGTCGACATGATTCAAGGCGGTGCCGGTACATCGACGAACATGAATGCCAACGAAGTGATAGCGAACCGGGCGCTGGAGATTCTCGGGTATGAGCGCGGCGAATACAAATACTGCCACCCCAATAACCATGTCAATCTATCGCAATCGACCAATGATGCCTATCCGACCGCGCTCAAAATCGCGCTGATCAGCGCCAACGGCAAACTTATCGCAGTGCTGAAGCAATTGATATCGTCGTTCCATGCCAAAGCTGAGGAGTTCAAGACCGTTATCAAGATGGGTCGAACGCAGCTGCAAGATGCAGTGCCGATGACATTGGGTCAGGAATTTGAAGCGTATGCGGTGATGCTTGAGGAAGAGATCGACCGGCTCGAACAGAATGTGTCGCCTGTTTCTCGAGGTCAACATGGGTGGCACGGCCATCGGCACCGGCATCAACGCCGATCCCCGCTATTCAAAATTGGTAATTACCCACCTGCGGGACATCACCGGCCTCGAAATCAAGCTGGCGAAGAATCTTGTCGAAGCGACGCAGGATACCGGCGCGTTTGTGATGTACTCTTCGGCAATCAAGCGTCTGGCAATCAAACTGTCAAAGATCGCAAACGACCTGCGCCTCTTGTCATCCGGTCCGCGGGCCGGTCTCAATGAAATAAACCTGCCGCCAATGCAGCCGGGATCGACAATCATGCCGGGAAAAGTGAATCCGGTTATTCCCGAGGTGGTCAATCAGATCGCGTTCCTGGTTATCGGCAACGATCTTACGGTCACGCTGGCCGCTGAAGCGGGACAATTGCAGCTGAATGTCATGGAGCCGATTATTGCCCACAGCATTTTCGAATCGATTGAAGTTCTCAAAAACGGCATGTTCACGCTGAGACACCGCTGTATCGACGGTATTACGGCCAATGTCGAGAACTGCCGCCGGATGGTGCAGAACTCGATTGGATTGGTCACGGCGCTCAATCCGGTGCTGGGTTACGAGGTAGCGACGGACCTGGCGAAGGAGGCGCTGCGGACCAATCGCAGTGTTTATGATCTGGTGTTGGAGAGAGGGTTGCTTTCGACCGAGCAACTGGACCGGCTATTGACCCCGGAAAATATGATACGACCACCCGAAGGAGATAGTGCTTGATTGCCCGAAATTAAGCTGTATCATAAGCTCGATGTTGATTGTACGATTCCCAATTCAAACATGCCATTGAGAAGGACAGGTTAATATGGGTAACAACCTGCGCTATGATGTAGCAGATCAGAGACTTAAATATACCGGTCCGATGACGGAATTCGGGTTTGAAAAGGACCGGGTCATTGAATTCAATCACCGCCATCGTGCCGTGTTGGCCAACTATGACTTGGAACTGGAATCCTGCGCAATTCTCAACCTCTCCAATCGAATCAATCCCAAATCGAACTTGGGAGCGTTGCGAAATAGGCAAGTTCGTCAGTCCGTGATCGTTTCTGCGGCGTTGTCGGCGATTTCGGTCGGTTTGCACGGCAGAGGCAGTTTGAATGCAGTGCCCAAGCACCTGATCACAAATGAACTCAAGAATAACCTCAAGCGTGCCAATGACCGCACGGCGGCGCAAGTCATGTCCGAGGTTCTGCAGACGACAACCGAAACATTGCCGGTGGGCGAGGAAATCATCATTGAGTCCGCGATCACCGAAGGTGTCCGCGTCAAGCCGGGAGTCGAGGCGGGCGGCAATCCGACGATCGCGGTCGGCGCAGTTTTCGGAAAACCGGAACATCGCGCCAAGTATGGACTCAAGTTGCCCCAAAATGTGTCGCTTCTGTCGCTAGGCAATGACGTCATCGACGGCACGACCAAGTCGGTCGAAGGATCGCATTCCTCATTTACGGCGATGGTGATAACCGAGTCCGGAGTGAAGCGTCACCTGCCCGACACGTATGTGCAACGATGGATGGCCGGGGTGCACTTCGAAGAGTTCAATCCGCGCGAGACCAAGCTGGTCGAGATTGCCGAGATAATGTCAGCGGCTCACGGATTCTCGTCTGTCGACAAATTGAGCACATTCTTCCTCGATCGTCCCCGGCACACATTTGCGATGGAGACTCTCAATAAAGCCGGAGTCGCGACGCCGTTTGACAAAGATGGCGATTTAATGCCCGGTATCGTGCTGGGATTGGAAGGATTGAATTTCCCTGACAGCCGCTCCTTGTCGACAATGATCGGCGAGATCGGCGGTTCCGCCGAATGGGCGGTCGGAGTTCTTCCTTTAGTCTGGCGAGGCGGGCAGGCGATCGGCATGCTCACCAGCCAATCCTCTTTGACGCGCAAGGATTTGGCGCCAGAAGAACTATGGAAGGAACGGTTTCATTTTACCGAAGAAGAATTCATGTTGATTCAGGATGCCCGTTTCCAGCGTAAGCCATACTTCACGATCAAAGACATCCTCGACGATCCGATGGCGGGAGGCATCAGTGCTTTTGGCGCCATTACCGACAACTATTTCATACCTTATCTTCAGGGTGTTCGTGCCGATGCCGAAAGCGGGCGGATCAGCGCCAATGTTTTAGTCGTTAACTCAATTGGAATGGTTGATGTCTGGCAATTGGTCTTTCGTTGTCTAAGCAGCCTTGACCAGACGGGGGCGCTGATGAGATCACCCAAATCGGAGCTCGAAAGCCTGACGGGTATTGAACTGGAACAGGCGATCGGCGGAATGCTCAATGATCAACGCACGCGTGAACGTTACTTGATCTTCTTCAATAACGAGTACTATCCGGCACTGATTCCGATTCATGACAAGATGGTGCTTTTGCAGAAATCCGTTCAGGGATTGATTGAACGCGGCGCTCTTTCCGAGCAGGATCGCGAGATAATTCACTGTACGCAGAAGGTTGCTCCGGAGCTGTTTGTAAATTCTGAGCTGTAAGTTGCTGGCGGACAGCGGCATGACGCATTGCGGTTCTTCGCGCAAACTAACCGATTTTTAACCAAAAACTGACCATATCCTTTGCGATCCCCCGTTATCAGTGTAACGAATGCTTTCGACTGATAATGGGAGAACACGATGAATTACGCAACTGACGAACACGACGATCCACCTGAGCCGATTCACACTTTGATCATCTCCGATGTGCACTTGGGCTCGCGCGTCAGCCGGGCCAAGGAATGTTTGCAGCTTATCGAATCGTATCGCATCGACAAGCGGCGCTGGAGATTCCAACAATTGATCCTGCTCGGTGATATCTTTGATGATCTCAATTTCAATCGACTCGACAAGTATGCCTGGAAGTTGGTCAGCCTATTCCGCGAGATCACTGATGAAGAGTGCAGTGCCAAAGTCGTCTGGATACTGGGCAATCACGATGAGTTACTGGTGCCGCTGATGGCGCATCTGGTCGGGATCCGGGTACATGAAGAGTTTGTATGGAGCGTCGGAAACAAACGCTTTTTCGCAATGCACGGTCAGCAGTTCGACAAGTGGATCATTAACTATCCCAATATCTCCAAGGTGCCTTCCTGGATATATGACGCAATACAGGCCCTCGACGGATCAAAACAACGCATCAGCCGATTCGTTAAGGAAAAGAGCAAAACCTGGCTTAGAATTAACGGCGAAGTTGCCAGAGGCATCGTCAGTTACGCCGCACGCAAAGGTCTCGACATTGATGCCGCGTTCTGTGGACATACGCATATCGCTGAAGAGATTCAGTTTCCCGGAAGCAAAGTGCAGTACTTCAATACCGGATGCTGGACCGGCCGCCATGCCCCAACTTATGTCACTGTTTCGCGTTCCGGAGTTGTAGCTCTTAACGAGTATGAAGTGAAGCAACGGCCGTCGGAAAGTCCGATACAACGTAGAGAGGCTATCCTAAGATAAATTCGAATTCAAGCTCATCCTGGATCGGCAGGTCATAGTGGCCGAATCGAGGAATCGTCGGCTTCAGCTTGCGCGATTCATCGAGCGCATTCAGATGAACGGCGACAAGTCGCATTCCGCGCCTGGAATAGAATCGGATGGCATCGAGATTGTCATTCGTCGTGATTAGCCAGAGGCGAGTGCAGCCATTCCGGCGGGCTGCCTGTACGGCGCGTTCAAGAAGCGCGGATCCGACTCCCGAGCCTTCTTGAAGAGAATTCAGTGTGACTACTTCGCATTGATCCCCGTCGATGCGATAAGTCAATAATCCGATGGGTTCTCCCCCGGCTTCAGCAACGAATCCGGGCAGCAACGAGGCGTCAATTAGCTGACCGCAGCGGGCAATTACCACAGCACTCCAATGTTCGATCAGGATGCCCGCAAGCCATTGGGAATCTTCAGGTCCTATTTCCCGGACGACGAAGCTGTTTGTACGGCTCATGCAGACTTTCTTTGTGCGATGTAGACTCCGGCCAAAACCAGCGATCCGCCGACTGCGGTAAACACGCCGAAGTCCTCATTGAGCATCGGTACGGCCAGCGTTGTTGTTGCGATCGGCTCAAGATAGAGGAAGATTCCGGCTCGCGCCGCACCCACGCCGCGAACACCTTCCTGCCAGAACCAATGGGCCAGGGCGGTCGCTAAGACCGCCAACACTCCCAGCGCGGCGTAGACTTTGGCCGGCAAGTGCAAGAAACTGCTCCAATCCGAAGTGACAAGCATGTAGGTGAGCATCAATGCGGCAGTGGGAATCAGCACGCCGATGGTGACAATGACCGGCGATTGTGAGCGGGTCAGGTCGCGGGTAACGACGGTATATATTGCCCAGGTGTGCGCGGAAATCAAAATCATCCAATCGCCGATACTTTTGAGCCAGGCAAAGTTCATCAAGTTGCCGTGCGAGACCAACAGCAGGATTCCGGTCGTCGCGACGAGGATTCCGATGATCGTGAAGCGGCTGATTTGTTCTTTGAGGAAGACGTAGGAAAGCGCCACGGTCACCAGCGGAGTGATCGAAATTATCCAGCCGGTGTTGGTCGCAGAGGTGTACCGCAGGCCGGTGATTTGGATCAGGAAGTGTGCGGTGATGACGGCGGATCCGATCGCGAGCTGTTTGAAGACTTGCGGGTGGCGGACAAGTTTAGCACCCCTGAACCGTGCCAAGATAAGCAGAATTGGCAGAGCAATGAAGACGCGCAGGCCCAGCAGATCGACCGGGGATAGTGATTCGAGACAGATCTTGGTAGCTACGAAGGACCAGCCCCAAACGACGACAGCAAAGAGCAGATAGAAAGACGACATATCAGAAAGCAGCGGTGGTTGCGAAGAACAGTCTTGTTGTCATAACCATTTTCGTCGGCGGAAGAACCACAACAAAGCGACAACTATCAGAACCGCCACGATCCAGAAACCGACATATCCCAGTGGAGATCCCAGTTCCGGCATGTTGAGCGGCCCGGCCTGGGTGTCGAAGTTCATCCCGTAAACACCGGCGAGGAAGGTCAGGGGGATGAAAATCGTAGAGATCACCGTTAACAATCGCATGATCTCATTGGTCCGGTTACTGATACTTGTCAGGTATATCTCCAGTAGTCCGGAAGCCATCTCGCGGTTTGTCTCGACTGTATCGGCGACCTGTACGACGTGTTCATACAAATCGCGCATGTAAAGCCGGGTATAGTCGTGAATGAGCGGCGAATCGCTGCGCTCAAAAGCACCCCAGAACTTCCCGGAGCGGCCAGATCGAACGGCGCAGCTCGATCAACTTGCGCTTGATTGCATAGATGGCGTTCAGGTTATCGGGCCGCGGGTTTTGAATCAGGTGGTCTTGAGCCGCCTCGATTTTGTCTCCGATACTTTCCATTACGATAAAATAGTGGTCGACGACGGCGTCAATCAAGGCATGGGCCAGATAATCAGGTCCGAGGAATTTCTGGCGGGGAACGGTTTTTCGGATGCGGTCGCGTATCGGTTCAAAGACATCACCCTCGACCTCCTGGAAGGAGATGACGTAGTTTTTACCGATGACCAGACTCACCTGCTCGGCCAGAATTTCCTCCCCGCCCGGCTTGATATAGAGCATTTTGAACATGGTCAGGATGTATTCGCCCATATCTTCAAATTTCGGACGCTTATTGGTATTGACGATATCCTCGAGCATCAACGGGTGAATGCCGAATTTCTGACCCATCTTCTCAATGATATTGATATCGTGTACACCCTCGATGTTGATCCAGGCCACCTGTGATTGGTCAGCCGGCATGACAATGTCGTCAACCGACGCGGCGCGAAATTCGCTGTGGTGATCATCCGAGTAGAGCAAAACATCGATTGTAACCGGATTCTGCCGCTCGACACCGACATAGATCAGAGCCCCCGGCATCTTTCCGAGCTTGTTCGAAATGCGATTTGATGGTCTCTTCGTACTCATACTTGCTTGGTTAATTTTCAGTCGCCGCCAATCAATGGATGTTATAGCGGAGCAACAAGAAAAATTGCGAAACAATCGCGGAAGCCTCTCGTAATCTTTGAATAATTCATGTCCAGAGTGGGAAAGAAATACACCTGCAGCCTACTTGAATGACAACCAGGTGCGTACTTTTGCTGAAAATGAGGAACGGCGTTTATGTGTTCGATAGGAAGTAGCATTTTGACTCTCTTGCTGCTGGGATTGTTCGTGTTCAGCGGTGGCGCGGTTGGCAATGCGCAGACGATTCCAAATTCAATGAGGAAGACAATCAGGGCGGTCAAGGCCAATCCGCACGCTCCCAAGATTGACGGGAAACTGGATGATCCAGTGTGGCAGCAAGCTGAGTTTCATTCTGATTTCCTGCAGCGCGTTCCCAATGAAGGTGCCGAACCGCTCGAAAGGACCGAGGTCGCAGTCGCGTATGACGAGAATACGCTCTATATCGGAGCGCGGCTGTACTGCGATTCACCGGAGAGACTGCGAATGCACCTTGAACGCCGGGACAATCAGGGTCCGGCCGAGCAGTTCATCGTTTCGATTGATTCTTATCATGATCGCCGCACCGGATTCGGTTTCGGCGTGAACACGTCCGGTGTTCGGTTTGATCGATATTATCCGGAAGATTCTGAAGGCAGTGCCGATTATTCGTTCAACCCGGTCTGGCATGCTCACACAAGTGTCGACGACAAAGGCTGGGTCGCGGAGTTCGCCATTCCGTTTTCACAACTGCGTTTTACTGCCGAACCGGAGCAGGTTTGGGGCGTCAACTTCAATCGCTGGATTCCCGAGCGCAACGAGGACACGTACTGGGTTTACACTCCGCGCGAAGAAACGGGATTTGTTTCTCGCTTCGGCGACTTAACGGGAATTGTCGGTATCAAGCCGTCGCGGCGCATCGAAGCACTTCCTTATTTCGCCTCTGATGCGAGTTTTGTCGACGGCGACTTTACCGGAAATCCTTTCGAGGACGGAAAGGACATTGATCCCCGAATCGGCGGCGATGTGAAAATGGGGCTCGGCCCGAATCTGACGATTGATGCGACATTCAATCCGGACTTTGGCCAGGTTGAAGCTGATCCGGCCGTCATCAATCTTAGCGCGTTCGAAACAATCTACAGTGAGAAGCGCCCGTTCTTCACTGAAGGCGGGTCACTGCTGGAGGGCAACGGACCGGGCTACTTCTATTCCCGCCGCATTGGCGGTCCGCCGCGAGACAATGGTATCGGCGACATAGTTCACCAGCCGTCGAACTCGACGATTCTGGGAGCTGCCAAGATCACCGGGAAGTTGAAGTCCGGAACTTCTATCGGGTTCCTGACGGCATTAACGCAGCGCGAGTACGCGCAAAACTACGATCGCGACACTGATTCCACTTATGAGACGCAAATTGAGCCGATGACTTTCTACTCGGTCGCCCGGGTGGAACAGCAATTCGGCAAGGAACGATCGACCGTCGGATTTTCACTAACTGCGGTGGGCCGAGATCTCAACGATGTTGCTCGCCTGGAAGAGAGATTGCGCAAGAGCGCCATGACCGGCGGCGCGGACTGGCGCCTGAAGTTCAAGCAGGGTCTTTACGAGCTTTACGGGCACACCGGCTTCAGTCATATTCGAGGTTCGCAGCATGCCATCGTCCGGGCCCAGCGGTCGAGCGCAAGATATTTCCAGCGGCCGGACGCAGACTACCTTGAATTCGATTCGACTCGGACAGCCTTGACAGGTTACTCTTCGGGCCTCGGGCTGCGCAAGTCCGGGGGTAAGCATTGGACCTGGAATATGTCCTTCAATGCCGAATCGCCGAACTTCGAATTGAACGATGCCGGTCGACTTGGACAGGCAGATGACCTTGACGCTGATGCAAACATAGGTTATAGCGAAAACAAGCCGGGCAAGATATTCCGCAGTTACTACGTCGAAGCCTACGGCTATGCCAACTGGAACTATGGCGGGCACCGGCAATTCAGCGAAGGCGGACTCTATTCCGAGTTTATCCTACCCAATTACCTGAACTTCTATTGGGGCGTCAAACGCCAGTTTCCAGGGCAGGACGATTCACGCACCCGTGGCGGGCCATCGATGCAGAACGAGGCCGGCTACTCGACGGATACTCGGATTTGGCACCAATCGCACCGGAACCACCCGTTTCAGCTCGTCCTTCAACTATGGCGTGGATGAACTTGATGGCTGGCTCTGGACGCTAGGCACTTCCTTGTCGACTCGGGTGGGCAAGCGTATGGAATTTGCCCTCAATCCGCGTTACACTCGCGAAGACCAGCCAAGGCAATATGTGACGTCGGTGGCCGGCCACGGAGGCGGCGAAGGCACTTATGGTGTGCGTCACGTCTTGTCGAGAATTGCCCGCACAACGATTTCGGCGACAGTCCGAATGAACTACTACTTCACTTCAGATTTCAGTCTGGAAGTGTATGCCGAACCATATGCAGCGAGTGGCAAGTTTCATCAACACGGCGAATTAATCAAGGCGCGAAGTCACGACTTGCGATACTATGAGAGTACCGAAGGCGCCGCCATTGAGCTCGTCCAGGATGAAGAGACGGGAGATGAATACTACGCCGTTACGGACGGAGAAGAGTCGTTTACCTTGCCGTTTCTTGATTTTGGCGTGCGATCATTCAGGAGTAATGTCGTGCTGCGATGGGAATTTCATCCGGGAAGCACGCTCTATCTCGTCTGGCAAAGGAATCTGGGCGAGGACAAGAACATCGGGAAAACCGTGGATCCCGGGGCGCTCTTTGATTCCTTTGGCGCAAAAGGCGAAGATTTCATCGCATTCAAGATCGCGTATTGGATCCCGATATCATGATCAGGCGAATATAAGCGGGCACCCGGAACAGCGGGGGCAGGCCGGCCTGCTGGTTTTTCATCTGACATCATAACGGAGAAATGCGGCAAACGCTCCGCCAAACGCGACAATTGAGAAGACCAGCAGCAACCCCAGATCGAGGAGAAACGCAGCCGCGGCATCGGCGAAACTAAATGACGGCGGTACGAATGCCGGCAGTTGTGTCGCATCAATGGCGGCCTGATCGCGCGGAGTGCCGATCGAGACGCCTTTTTCTGTGTCGATTTGAATGGTAAATGCTCCGGCACCGGGACCGGATTCGGCCTGTTTCGACTGAACGAACTGCGTGTACTGTGTCCGATAGGCGTCCATGGCCTCTTCATTGCGGGACTTGAGGGCAATGTCCGATCCGGCCAGGTCCATCGCCGCGAGCTGGAATGCGGAGGCCGGCGAGAAACGCGACAATGAAAAAGCCAGGCGTTCTTGCGCGGCACGGCGGTGCCGCAGGTCGTCATTGAGCTTGCGGTCGAACTCATCGATTTCTTCCTGCACGGCCTTGCGCGCGGCATCATCTTCTTCCATATACTTCCACAGCTGTTCTTCATCTACGGACGATACATCTCCTTCAGATCGGTTGTCATGAAGGCTTCTTGCCCGCCAGCGTTCTTCCTGGGCAGAATAGAATGTTGCCCAGCGATCCTTCGAAAAACTCTGTACCTGGCCTTCGACCTCCGCCGTGCTGGGAACGGGAAGTACCTGTCCGGCGACGATAACGCCGGCACGGGGAATGATCAGCACGAACACAATCCAGGCCACCAGCGCCAATAGGAACGACACGCTTGGACGTTTGGTCAGCGCGGAGATCAGCACGCCCAGAATGATGAAGAAAGTGAAGAAGGCAATTGCGGCGGCAATCAAGGTTGCCAGCCGCAGCCAGTGGTCGGCAGAAAACGGAATCCCAAAAAGCTGGACCAGCAGAATGCTCAAGAGTATTGGCAGACATATTGGGACAACCAGCCCCAGCCAGCCGCCGATACACTTTGCCAGAATGTAACTGGCTCGAGGAACGGCGTTGGCGAAGACCAGTTTCAGCGTACCATCCTCGCGTTCGCCGTTGACCGCATCGTAGGTGAACATGATGGCAAACAACGAAAGCACCACCAGTACGATGAAGGCGAAATCAATGAAGCGGAACACCGCGAAGATCGGATCGTCGGAGTATGAACTGTTCCGCAGTTTGACCATGCTCTGCGAGTCGATCGCCGACCAGCGGCCAATGTCGTAATTGAGCCCGGAGACGAAGATCTGCATCGGATCGGGAGCGCGGTAAACCCGATAGCGCAGGGCATTCCAGGAAGTTGCTTCGCGGGCGCCCTCGACAATCAACTGCTTGCCGGCGTCGTATTGCTTGACCGAATTCTGATACTCCTGAATTCCGATAAAGACGCTTAACAGCATCAACAGCGAGCAGATGACGAACGTGGCGGTGAATTTGGGGCTCAAGATAATCGCTTTGAGTTCCTTTTGTATCAACACTGAAAGCATAGTCTGAATCTCCTTGCCGGGCTGTCAGCGAACATCATATCGCAGGAACGAAACAAACGCTCCGGCGAAGAATAACAGGTTAAAGATAGCCAGGAGCCCCATATCAAGTGCGGCTGCCGATATCGACTGCGCCAGATCGGGCTGGTGATACTCAAACTGCGGGAGTTCCTGGGGATTGATCGGCTCGGGCTGGGTCTCTTCGCCGTCGTCGATCCTGGCGCGGAACATGAACATGCGCCCGCCGGGAGTTGTGCCGGTCTTCTCTTTCATGAAGCTTGCATAAAGTGTCTGGTAGGCCCTGGCTTCATCATTGTAATGGTTTTTTAGCGTGATCGATGTTCCGGCCAGGCTCGTCACTCCCAGCGAAAGCGTGGCAGCGGGCGACACGCGAGCCAGGCTGAACGCCAATTCCTGCTGTTCGATCTGCTTGTTGTGGCGCTGTTCATTCAGCCGCGACGTCAGTTCCTGCATCTTCTTGTCGCGGATATCAGCCTGTTCTTCCATAAAGCGATTCAATTCGTCCATCATTGCGCCCGGATCGTCGCTCTTGGTAGGCTTGAAATTTGACCAGCTGGCACGATCTTCCTGCCACTGCTGCTGCTGGAAGCGAGCCTTCTGGGCAGCCAGTTCGTCGACTGACGGCACATCAACAGCACGGCCGGCCATTAGAACTGATGCACGTGGAACAATCAATACACAGAGAATCCAGACGACCAGCAGCACAAGAAACGAACTGGAAGACCGTTCGGTCCGGGCGGAAACAAATATGGACAGGGTCAGGAAGGCGGCAAAGTACAGCAGTCCGGTCAGGATGATGAGGATTAGCCGCATCCAGTCGTCGCCGGAGAGGGGAACTCCCAGCAGCGGGAGGAGAAGGCAGCCGATTCCCAGGGCAGCACACAGCGGTACCGAGAGCGCCGCCAGGCTGCCGACGATCTTGCCGAGAATGTATTTGTCGCGCGGGACGGCATTGGCAAACGAGAGTTTGAGCGTTCCGCGCTCCTTTTCGCCGCTGATGGCATCATAGCCGAGCAGTACGGCGAAAAGTGAAAGCACGACTTGGAACATGAACTCCAAGTCGAGAAATCGAAACACCGCATATATCGGTTCGTCCCCGAACTTGCTGTCCTGCGCGGAGAGTTCGCCGCGTCCCCAAACTTCGGTCGTGCGGCCGATATCGTTCGACACTCCGTTGACCAGCGACGCCAGAGGTTGCGGTGGCAGAAAGATGCGATGTTGCTGGACATTGAACCACTCGGTCATGCCCTCGAACTGGCGCAGATTCTCGGCTTTGGCCGCTTCATATTGGGCGCGATTGGCCTGGTAGGTGCGGGCTCCCACATAGAAGGAGGTCAGAATCAGGATAGCGCAGGCGCCAAAGATGACAGCGAACTTGGCGGAACCGATAATGTCGCGAATTTCCTTTTCTATCAGGGTTTTCAGCATGCGTTCCTCCGCTCAACCGACAAGTTCCGATGATCGCCCGGCCATATACTGCATATAGAGTTGTTCAAGGTTGTGATCGACAAGGTCCGCGGCCGGTCGCTGCATAATGATCCTTCCGTCGTTCATGATCGCCACGGTGTCGGCGATTTCCTTGGCCCGGAAAATATCGTGAGTCGACATCAGTATCGCTTTCCCTTCCGCGCGCAGTGAACCCAACAGCTCGATAAAATCGTGTCCGGCTTTGGGGTCGAGTCCGGAAGTCGGTTCATCGAGCAGGATGGCCGGAGCATTCTTGAGAATGGCGATTGCGATTCCGCACTTCTGTCGCATTCCTTTGGAATATCCCCGCAGGCGCTTGTTATGCGCCTCCTTCGCCAGGCCGACGCGCAAGAGGACATTGTGATAGTCTTCCCGCGTATAGCGTGTTTGACCGCCCAGGCGCGCAAAGAAATCAAGATTCTGAATCGCCGTGAAATTAGCGTAGAGCATCACGTTTTCGGACACGAAGGCGATCTGCTCCTTAGCCTTCAGGGGGTAGAGATGCGTGACGATGCCGTTGATGCGGGCCTCGCCGTCGGTCGGCTCGATGAAATTCAGGAAGAGATTTATCGTTGTGGTCTTGCCGGCGCCGTTGCCACCGAGCATGGCAAAGATCTCGCCAGGCCGCACCTGGAACGATACGCGGTCGAGTGCGAGCACACCGTCCTCGTAACGCTTGGTCAAATTGACTGCTTCAAGCATCGGTTGTGATGTCGGTAGAGGGGTTTCACTCATTTGGACCTCGCATAGCTATTCAATTTCGAATCTATCGCCGTGAAAGTTTGATCCCGAAAATCACAATGCCGGATACAAGACCAATGATCAGCACCAGGATCAACAGTGTTCCGAGAATATTGGAGTCGGGAAGTATCTCGACAGTGACGCTTTTGTCTTCACTGACAATCGGCTGTGAATTGGACATCGCCGTCGTTCGCAGGCGGACTTCATATTTGCCCGCGGAGATATTGTCCGGCGGTGTGAAGGTCAAATTGACGCGGGTTTCACCGCCGATTTCCAGTTTCGAGACAATGGCCGGTTCAATCTGCTTGGACCAATTGAGCGGCATGTCAGCCTTGACCTCGATGTTATCAAGCCGATGGCTGCCTTCATTGACCAAGTCGATGCTCATCACGACGGTACCGTCGGACTTGATGGCATGATAGAGTTGCGTTGCGCGCACAAGCAACTTGCCCTTACCGCGAGGCAGGATTTCCATTCTTGCAAATCCCACGCCCAGCGCTGCGATTTCGCTCTGCGTCCATTCCTTTGAACGCAAGTCAGGCAGGTCATTCAGGCGATCGCGCGGGATGACCAACACGTAAAATGCGATTGGCTTATCCATTTCGACGGCCGCGGTCGGGCGGTCGGGAAGTGTGACTTCCAAGGATGCCTTCTTGGTGTGCGTGCTTTCTGTGAACTTCAACTGGCTCAAGCGAGCTGATCCGGACGGTTCTTTGAAAAAGCGACTGATCTGCTCGGGCAGGTTTACGACTTCGAGGCTGAAAGTGTTTTCGGTGCCGCTATACAGCTCCAGAGTCAGGTCAAAGGAGGCGGACTTGCCAAGTTCGACTTCCTGCGAGAACTGTTCTGACTGCACTGCGACCATGTTGACGGTAGCATCTTTTTGAAGGAAGATCTTCATATTGCGCTGCGTGCCGCTGCCATAGATGAGGTATACCGTGACGGCATCGAGGTCCTGCAGAAGAGCGAAGTCGATTACGGCGGGCGCGCCGAACTTGAGCTGTTCAATTTTTGCTTCGTATGGCTGGCTAATGGTCGCTCCGTTTTCATTAAGCAACGACACATAGACGTTGTTGATGACATCCGGCTGCAGCGAGCGAAAGAGTTCATCCTCCATTTCGATCAGCTTGTAGAATTCCGCGCTGCCGCCGGAAGCATTGACCAGGGTCAGCCGCACATGCTTGCGTCCATTTTGGTCCTGATACTTCACTGCGCCTTCGACAGTGACGTATTGCTCTTCAAACAGGACGGCCAACAGGGACTGCTGGTAGTTGACCTCGGCATCGGAAAAGGTGTTGCGCGCTCTTTCAAGTTCGGATTTGGTGATGAGCTGACGTGTAAACATCTCTTCCTGTCGTTGATATTCCGCCCGTGCGACTTCATACGCCTCCTTGGCGCGCTTTAGACCGAGCAAACGGTATTTGTCATCACGCTGATTGAAGTTGTTGCTTTGGCCGTAGGCGGTCAGTCCGTTGAATCCTACGCACAGGCATAGCGCCAGAATGAGACCGGTTAAGCGCGGCATCGGCTAATTGTTCTCGATTGTTCTGATAATTTTCGTGCCTTCCGGTTTGGCCTTTTTCGTGGCTTTGAGTGTCAAGGTTTTTCCACCGTGGTTTATGGAAACGGTGAATTCGGCTCCGACGGCAATTTTGTCGTAGATGTCCGTGAATTCTTTGACCGTCTTCACTTTGCCGGACATGATTGCGCTGACCACGTCACCTTCGGCCACGGCGTCCTTGTCCGGATTGAGTTCGGCCTCGAGCAGACCGGCTACTTTTACCTTGGAATCGGCTTCATGAAGTATCAGTCCGATTTCCGGTATCACGGCAACTCCCCCTTCACTGGCGCGAAACGTCATCACTTGTTTGCCGTTCCCGGTACCACTGACGACTTCACCGGCATCGTCGGTCTCAACGGTCATTACCCGGTGTTGTGTCATTTTGGTTTGATCAGCTTTGGGGAATGCGACGATCATCATGTCCTTGCCGCGGCGGATGCCGAGTTTTACATCGGAGCCGATAGCGACGGAATCATAGACGGTTTTGAGGTCGGATATGGTCACAACCTTCTTGCCGTTAATCATCAGGACCTGATCGTTCATCTTCAGGTCGACCGTTTGATATTCTTTGGCGCGCTGCTCGGACGGGCTGACCATATCAATGACCAACGACTTGTCCTTGAGCATTATCACGGCTCCGGTTTCGGGGAGAAAGACAACTTCGCCGGAGGCGAACATGCGCATTTGCGGCTCGCCATCGGCAGCCGCGAAAACTTGTTGACCCAACAGGGAACTGGCGCTGCTGATAAGGAAGGTCAGCGCAATTTCAAAAATGATTTTCAGCATAGCAAACCTCTTCTTCAGATTGGTAAAAGTCGATAGTCTTCGTACGGCAACGATAACCCATAGGTTGTCAACGGCGTAGTTAAGGCTTGTTATAGGCTGTTAAGAAGTGTTAAGAGCTCTGGTGCCGGGCGTTTCCATGCGTATATTGTAGCAATGAATTTATCGCGTCGTTCAGTTGGCGTTGTGATCGCGCTAATGGTGATTTCGCTCGGCGGCCTGGTCGCACTGCAGGTTTACTTGCTGCAGCTGGCACTTGAGCAGAAAGAGCAAGTCTTCCGGCGCAATGTCCTGATGGCGCTGACTACTGTCTCCCAACGACTGGAAAACAGCGAGACATTCACGATTGCGTTAGGAACGGCCGCCCCGACCCAATCCCTGTGGCAGGTGAATGTCGCGCACTCGACTGCGCCGGGCGACGATTCGATTGAAGTCGATGGCATGCTAATTGACGAAGGCAGTGTCTTCTCTGCAGCCATGGCGGACTGTCCGTTGACCATTGCTGATGGCGTGCTTGAATTACGAGGTCGGGAGTCCCCAGCATGTCCTGATCAAGATCTATGACCAGACGCAAGGCACCGATCGCGTCGTCGTGGACACCTTTCGCAACGCCGGCAAGTATCAGGTCGACGTCAGTGATCTGCCGCAAACCGGCAGTCGAATGATGTACATGTTTCGCACCGATTCGGCTTCGACGATCTTTCAAATACACAACGGCTCGGAGTTGATGCCGCTGGGGCCGATGATCGGGGCCACGCGCAAAGAGAACTATCTCAAGCGGGTGGTCAGCGACATGGTGGTCGCCGAACTGGAACCGATTGAACAACGCATCACGAGGGAACAGCTGGACACACTGCTGCGCACGGCGTTGGACGAGTCGGGGATACATCTTGAATTTGAGTATGCCGTCTTTTCCGGAGACAACGATTCCATACGAGTCGCGTCTTCCTCAATCTCACGTGATCGATTGATGAAAGCCGGCTTTCGCACGCGCCTCTTCCCCAGCGACAGGTTGTCGGCGCGGAGTGATTTGGCGGTGTCCTTCCCTGAACGCAGTGTCTATTTGTGGAAGCAGATGAGCATGTTGGTGTTGACCAATTTGCTTTTTATCGCCGTCATTGTTGCCGTCTTCACCTATACTGTCCGGGTGATGTTGTCACAGAAGCGGTTTGCCGTGCGCATTGTCGACTTTATCAATAATATGACTCACGAATTCAAGACGCCGATTTCCACTGTGGCGCTGGCGTGCGAGGCGATCATGCGTCCCGATGTAATTCAACAACCGGAGCGGATCGGCAAATATGGCCGGATGATCCTTGATGAAAACCAGCGAATGCGCCATCAGGTTGAAAAGATCCTGCAGTTGGCTGTTATCGAAGAGGGCGACTACGATCTCAAGCTTTCCCGGATCGACCTTCATCAGATCGTTCGTACCGCGGTTGAAGGTATCGGTCTGCACATCGAGAATCGCAGGGGCAGACTATTCAGCGATTTGGCGGCAACGCATTTCGTTGTGCTGGGGGATAATCTTCATCTCACCAACATCATCAACAATCTGCTCGATAACGCCATCAAGTACTCACCGGATGTGCCGGAGATTGAAGTCCGCACCAGGAATGAAGCCGCCGAACTTGTGGTCACCATTTCCGACAAAGGCCTGGGAATTGCCGAGGCCGAGCAGAGACTGGTCTTCGAAAAATACTACCGCGTTCCCTCCGGGAATGTCCATAACGTCAAGGGATTCGGGCTGGGATTGAGTTACGTGAAAATGATGGTCGAAGCACACCGCGGATCGATTCGTCTTGAGAGTAAACCCGGCGTTGGGACAAGAATTGAACTTCGGTTCCCGACGGTTGACGCTACAGAGCTGGACTCATGACAAAGCAGAGGGTATTACTACTGGAAGACGATCCGAACCTGGGTTTCATTCTTCAGGAGCACCTTCAGATGCAGGGTTTCGAAGTCCTGCTCTGCGTCAATGGGGAAGAAGGTCTCAACGCATATCGTAGCAGCAAGTATGACTTGTGCCTGGTCGATGTCATGATGCCGAAACTTGATGGGTTTACGTTTGCCCGAAAGGTCCGTGAACGTGACCAGGAGGTCCCGCTTATCTTTCTGACGGCGAAGTCGCTGAAAGAAGACAAGATCGAGGGCTTCAAGATCGGCTGTGATGATTACCTTACCAAGCCCTTCAGTATGGAAGAATTGATGCTGCGCATAACGGCGGTATTACGGCGATCCAAGCCGGCACCAAAACCGGTTGATCTGCCGGTGATGTTTGAGATCGGCAGGTTTACATTTGATTACAATCGCCAGCTTTTGACGAAGGACGGAGAGCAATTCAAGCTGACCCCCAAAGAGGCCGACCTCTTGCGGCTGCTGTGTATCCACAAGAATCAGATCTTGGAACGGGAAGTCGCTTTGCGAGAGATTTGGGGCGACGAGAGCTACTTCTCTGGCCGCAGCATGGATGTGTTCATTTCCAAACTGCGTAAGTATCTTCGTGATGATGACAGCATCGAGATCATGGGTATTCATGGCAAAGGGTTCCGGCTAATTGTAAATTAGCCTAAAATAGTAAGGCCGGCAGCGCCCATTGCGCCGCCGGCCATCCAGGTTCAATCTTCTCACCGCCCCCCGAGAGGCGAAGAAGTTACCCCGCCTTTTGACATCTTTTCGGAGGTTTCGCCCTTCGGCGAACAGCCATCCGGCCGGGCCAATGTCAATCGGCTTGAGTTGAGGAACAGCCAACGAAAACGACTGGCACATCCCGCCACTTAAATAGATAGTACCGATCCAGTGGATTTGTCGAAAATTGTGCCTCTACCGGCAAGAAATGTCTCCGGCATCCTGAAAGAGAATAAGGGGAAACGGTCCTGTTAGAAAGTCGCCGAGCCGCCATCGCGAGCGCGAAGCTCACCTTCAGTGACCCAGCCTTTGGCTGTCCAGTAGCGGACGGCATTCAAGATGTTGGCAGAATAGGCAGAGTCGGGGTACTGGGAATTCGCCCGCGTCGATCAGATCCTTCCGTCGTTCGACATAGCCGTCGGTGAAAGCCACATTCCTGGCGCGGAAGCCGCGATCGAGAGAATAAACAGCTTCACAGTTCGGAATATGCGATTCCGAAGTGTATACATCGATAAGTCCGCCATTGCGGTCACGCAGTCCGATGACGCCCGGCTGATTATACCGAGCGGAACAGTCGCGTCCACAAAGGTCGGTCGGCGGAAATGCCGCATAGTAGAAGTCAGATGCCCGTTTCAATTTGCTAAGATCGTATTGAGGATCTTCGTAGGGGGGCGAACAGCCGCTCTTGGTCGCAAGATTGACCGCAAAGAAGGTAGCGCATCCAAGGCGATTGTTGAAGGCGGAGAAAACCATCTCTTCCGAGCCGTCAAGGTCAATGTCTCTTGCCAGCCTAACTCGGCTACCGCCCGCCTGAATGAACCAGAGAAGGGAGTCTCCATTAGCATTCCAGAGGCGTATGTGACAACGTGCCGGCAGGACTTGCGTCGCGATCGTCAGCATGTAAGTTGTGTCCTTCATCCTAACTGGATAAACCGCAAAACCATGGTAAGTTGTGCTGTCGGTATCGCCGGGGTACTCGTTGGGCACAACCAAATATCGGCGAAACCGGAGAGTCCCCTTGCTGTCAAAACAGCAGAGCCAGGCATTTTCCTCTACGTCGTTTTCATTCAGGGCAATAGCGAGCACTTCGTTGTCACCATCGCCATCTATGTCCGAAGCCGTCATCATGGTTGGAAACTGCGCCGCAGTGAAGTGATCATTGAATGCATGAGGAAACTGATGTGTCCAGAGGCGGGTCGAGTCCGCATTGAATACTTCAATCGTGCCGGTTTTCAGGTCAGGACGCAAGAATGCCGGATTGTCATCGAAGAGGATCCAAGCCTGCGGTAGAATGAGGCATAGCATCAGATATGCCAGAATCGCCAGCATCGGAACCTGAACCTTGGTCATGCGGCTGTACTTGACGGCCTGTTTGCCGACCCATTCGCCAATACAGACGCGTTCAGAACGAATGATGTTCAGATCGGCCACGGCATCGCCCAGCGAACGCGCTCCGACCAGAATCAATTGACGACGGGGATATTCTGCCTGCAGACGGGATAATTCGAGTCGTGCAGATTCGAAATTGGGTTCCGGGATCACCAGATAGCGAAGGTGGGAGAAGAAGGCGCGAGCGATTTTGATGGCGATTGTGCTGTCATTTACCGGCAGAAGAGTCCCAGTGTCGTCCAAGACTCCGGTGACGGCCACTTCGGCAGAATTGAATCGTTCGACACGGTGGGCCTCGGATTTGAGGAGTTGGGTGTATGCTACAAGGGCAAAGGCCAGGCCCATTGATTCACCAGTCAGACGATGATCGGCGCCGGCCATGCGAAAATTGGCATTGAAGCGCTTTTTTGCCAAACTGCTGATTCCCTGCCGTTGCAATAGCTGGCGGACCGATTCGAGCGATCGATAGGCACCGCCGATCATTGGATCGTCGGGGGCGACAACGATGTCGGCAAATGTCACTTTGTCGGTCGACGAGCGGTTGCCGGCAATCTCGACGTCGCCCTGGAGGAGCATAAGTCTCCCGCGCGGAGTCAATGATGTGCCGCCGGAGTCGATCAAGAGACAATATGAGCTCTCGTTTGAGACCGCCCGGCGTTCGGCCTGCCAGGCGGCGAGGATACTTCCCAGCGCTTTGCCCAGAGATTCATGCCGGGTTGAAATCGTATCCGTCAATTGCTGCAACGCGACAATATCCGTTAAGTCTTTGAATTCAGATTCGGGATAGTCAGGCGCTTCGGTTGTCAGTGATTTTGCCAGATACCGAAGTCCGTTTTCGAGATTGCCTACATAGAAACTGAGCCGCGCCGCAGACTCATATACGGTGGTCAATGAACTTGTAAGTTCGGAGGTCGCTTTCTTTGAGATTACAAGTGACGCTAAGATGCTGATCAAGGTCTCGAGTTCGGGCGGAGTCATGTCGGCAAGAGTTGCTTCGCCGAGTAACGGAACCATCATCGAGCAATACTCATCCAGATACGACGAATAGGCAGCCTCGTTGAGGTGTGTGCTCAAGTGAGGCCAGAAGTCACACAGATGCAGCAGGCCGCGGTCGCCAGAGGCAGAATTGACGACGTTGGATTTGAGTTTTTCCCATTCCTTGGCAAATTGAAGCGGCGACAGAGTCATGACTTTATTGGAATATCCGCAGGTTGATGCTTGAAGTGCGTTCCGGCAGTGTAAACAGCACCCGCTGCCCGGTAACAAGAGATTGGAGCTCGAAGCGGCGGTCTTCGACCAGGAGTATCCTCACCCGATCAAAGTTCTCCTGTCCATCCAGTTGCAGGAGTTCAATCTCGACTTGTTTTCCAACGGTCTTTGCAATGAAGGTGACTTTGATGCGATCACCGCGATCCGACTCAAGTACCGTTTCCCGCAAATACTCAATTTTGTCGGGAGCATAGATCAGGGGCTGAAGATCGAAACTGGCGTCGGGAAGTCGAACCTGCCATTGCAGGCTTGACGGATTGTCGGTGACAGCCTCCGGAAGCGTTGCGCGACCATCTGCATCTGTGGCGATTGCGGCGCCGATTTCCGGAGCACACACCAAGACATTGGCGGTCAGCTCAATCGATTCCGCTATCAACTGCAGATATCGCGATCCGTCGCTTTGATTGCGCATCATCTTGAGGATAATTTCAGGGTTTTCCGAATACAGCGTCGCGATGCTCAAGTTTTCCAATCGTTCGGCTGTCGGACTGTCAGCCGCGAGATACTTGGGCGGTGCCACTGTCTCAACCGGGAGTACCGACAGGTTGACGACAAGCCCGCGGCGATCCTCCCGGGCGAGGCGACTGAGGAAGTTCGTCATTCGCTCGGATAGCGGTGCGTCCATCAGTTCGCGAACTGCCTTGCTGTGGGCGCGATACTCCTCGAAATACTCACGGCAGAACTCGCAAACCTCGAGATGCCCGCGAACTTCGCCGCTGCCTTCAGTCGGGCTCAACTCATTGTCGGCCAGTGCTTCCAGCAGTTTTCGGGCCGGGTGTATCATCATAACAGTTCCGCGAATCCTTTCACGTCTACAGATAGTCCCAGAGTTTCCGGATTGTCGGATTTCTTTTGATGCGCCGGTGGAAATCGTCCCGGGAACGAGCGACCACCGTTTCAAAAGCGTACTTATATTGAGTACGATAATGCCGGTGAACATGCGCCGGCATCGTCGCATAGAAATACTTGGTAATCTTGTCGGGGCCGCCGTTCATGCTGTCAAGCAGATAGCATTCCACTGCCGTCACCAACAGCTTGATCTCGTCGGGGCTGATCCGGGACTTTGTGACTTGTTCTTCAAGATCTGCGACCGTGGCTCCAGCCAGCGTCGCGCGCAGGTCGTTTTCCATCTCTTGGCGGAGGATAACCTGGATGGGGCTATCATCGGCCGATAGCCGCGGCGCTTCGAAGAGCGCTCTCCTGGCGAGCACGACGACAACTGCTTCAATGAACTCGTGCCTGTACAGGTGTTTCGGGTATTGACTCTGTTCCGCCATTGCCTTCAGGACCAGTCGGCAGAGCTGAATTTTGTTGAGTGACTGGGCATAGATCTTGTCGATGATTTCGACCAGATCAAGAAAGGGAATAAATGGAGGCTGAGAATTCGTTTCCTTTGCAGATACATCAGCGATCAAAATGTTCCGGTCTCCTCCAGGAGTCGTGACAATAACTTCCGATCGTGACTCCATTACTCCAAGGGCGGCTTCAAGGGCTTTCTTACACTTTCCTGATTCTGGATGCTCCTGCCGCGAGAATTTGAAGACGCGTTGGTTGGTAAACTGCACAATCTGGGCGCGCAGAAGTCTGATGATTTCCGTCAGGTCTTCGTCGCGAAACTCGGAGTATCCGTGTGCTTCCAAGTAGTGGAATATCTTGTGATATCGCTCCGCGCGCTCTTCACCCAGATAAAAGCCGGCCACATCTATCGCTAAATCCTCGAGTGAGTGCTCCGGGTTGGTGAGATCAAGCGGAAGTCTGTGCCGTGCACCGCGAAGACGAATCAAATGATATTGAATTTCTGCGAGGCACCAGCGGACGAACGGATTTGCTGCGGCTCCCGACGGTCGCTTCTGCAGGAAATCGAGGACAATTCTCTTCAACGCAGAGTCCACAAACGTGCCTGTGCCTGCCTTTCCGGGGCGCTGATGAACGGAAAGCGAAATCAGTTCTTCAAGGGCTGTTACAATATAGTGTCAAGTATCTATTGAAGCAATCGGGAGATACAAGATTCGGAAGGATGACTTGGCTGCTCCTACGCGCGCAGCAGGTACTGGAACTTGAAAAAGAACTGGCGATTGCTCTGGATCAGGTCACGGGTATCACGCAGGTTTCGGTAGGAATGAGTTGAGCCAAGGTAGAAGATTGTAAATGGATTCAGTTTGTAACTTAGCAGAGGCTCCAATCCCATCACCCGGTCAAAATTATCATATTGAATAATCAAGCGAAGAAACCATTCGCGAGTAAACTGGTAATTCAGCTGCGTCCGCAGGATGTACCCGGCGTAGATTGTCTCATCGGTTTGCGGATCGTTCAATTCTTCATAACTATACTGGGGTCGGACGATGAGGCACTGGAATAGTTTCAATGTGCAGAATGCTTCAAGTTCCCATCCGTGGCCGAGTACCGGGGTTTCCAGGCGGCGCGCGATGTATTTGATGCGTTTGACCTGTCCGCCAAGGCTTAACGGCTCGGAAAAACGGCTTTCAACATACACCCGGTAATGCCGAATTCCGGGGAAGAATATGCCCTGGAAGGTTTCGCGGCTGTACAGCCAGCCACCCTGAACGACAGTTTGCGCGGGCAATAGGACGCTCATTTCCGGTGACACCCATTCGTCTTTACGCGCTCCGGAGAAATTCCAGATTCTGCCAACGGCCAGTGAAGGAGTGACTTCAAGAAACGTTTTTGACTTAGGTCGAAAGAAGAGCGCGGTCTCAAGACTGCCTTCGCGCTGATTGTTGCGAAAGATGAATCCGTTGTCGGCACGGAAAGTCGGGCTGATCTGGCGATACTCCAGCTCAAAATTCCAGAGCCGTGCCTCGCGGGCTAGTCCGGCATAGACAGTATTTCCCCAATATTTTTCACCGTCGAATGCCGCAGTATGCCGCTGTTCGTCAAATCTCAATGGACTGCCGAAGAGAGCGGGGTCATCTGGCTCTTCAGTATGACTTGCCAGCAACTGTGCTCCGATTCGATAGTTCTTGTTGAGTCGAAGGTTGAAATCTCCGCCGAGAACCGATCCAGAGCCGCCGTCATCCAGTCGGCGGTCGGTGGCGATCGCGCCGAGATAGGAATCTTCTCCGACGGTTTGCTTGACGCGCACGATATTGCTGATGCTCTTGCCGACCTCGGACAAGTCCGTATGCTCATCAAACGGAAGCAGCACTGCTGAGTGTTCATCGCGGGCAGCGATGTATCCGACCGTCGTGCGAGCGGCCGGTCGCCCGGTCAGCTTGGCCGCGAACAGCGGATCGTTAATGGACCTCGTGTAAACGACATTCGAAAAAGTGTTGAAGAGATCGGAGCCTTCCTGGAAGAACGGGCGCTTCTCCGGATAGAACAAGGCGAAGTTGTTATTAACGTCCACCTGGGCGGCATCCGATTCGACCTGGCTGAAATCAGGATTGTAGGTGACGTCGGCAGTCAGGTCAGAACTCAGCAGATAGCGGAGGTTCAGCGATGCTTCGCCGTCCGGATCGCTGTTTTCCAGCGCCGAACGCGGATTCTCCGGATTACGCAGTGCGGCCGACTGGAACCCGATGACAGCCGGGAGAACCTCCAGGCGGCTACCCGGTTTGGCATTCTCGAATCCGATCAGTGTGCCGAATTGGCAGGGGAAACAAGGCTGATCGCGGTCAATCGCCGCCCAGGTTGAGCGCTCACGATCTGATCGGGGACGATTGCGCCAGAACGTTGCGCGCCATTCTTGAACAGGCTTGACGGGAAAACGCAGACTGCTGAACGGTATGGCGACCTCAACCTGCCAGCCTTTGTCGGTGATTGCGCCCTGCGAATAAAAGACGATGTCAAATCTTATGTCGTCTTCGCCACTGGGAGTCCAGCGCAGGTCGCCCTGCAACCCAAGGGGATTGACAAAGATCTCATAGGCCCAGGCGGCGTCACCGTAAGTGTCCAGCAGGATGCCGACGTAGTCGTCATTGAATATCTCGTCGCGGTCGCGCATGGAGGCGCGCACGGTGTTGGGATCATCATGACAGATGAACGCCAGGTAGAGGTTGTCGCTGTCATAGGTGACGAGCACTTCCGTATCAACGGCCGGTTTGACTCGTTCTCGCGGCGTGTTTTCGGCAAAGTTATCCGCCCGGGCGGCACCCTGCCAGCCCGCATCGTCAAGTTCGCCGTCGATATTGATCGATGCGGCTGAACGCCGAACATTGAGAATGGGTTTCTCATTCGGAATAAAGGTCGCTTCGGCGCACAGCGAGGCCGATATGAGAAAGGGCACAACGGCGAAAAGCCATCCGGGGAATACAAATCTCATTATGGAAGTGGTTACGAAACCTTGCGAGAGGAAGTTGCGACAATTTTGTCCAACATCGAGTCCAGGTTCATTCGCAGGCAATAATAAGGCCCCGAATCCTTGATTCGGGGCCTTCTCCGTCATTCTGCCGAAAATCTCGGGAAACTAGAGCCGTTCGATCTTCTTGCGGTTGCGTTTGATTTTCTTGGTTGCATTGCGCGTGTCGAACACGGCGGCGGCATTGTCCACGATCCACTGATAGTCATAGCTGGAGTGATCGGTAACGACAACGATCAGATCGGCAGCCTTGATTAACGGTGCCGTCAGTTTGGTCGACTTCATGTCAATTTTGTGATGCTCATCAAAGCGGATCTCAGGAACGAACGGATCGTTATAGAAAACTTTGGCGCCGGCCCGCTGCAACAGATTAATACAGTCAAGTGCGGGTGACTCGCGAACATCGGCGATGTCGCGCTTGTAGGCGACGCCGAGAACAACAACCTTGGAGCCGTTGATCGATTTCTTGCGCCGGTTAAGATTGCGGGCGATCCGGTCGAGAACGTATTCCGGCATGTGCGAGTTGACGTCACCGGCGAGTTCGATGAATCGTGAATAGTAGTTCAGGCTCTTGAGCTTCCAGGAGAGGTAATGCGGGTCGATCGGAATGCAATGTCCGCCAAGTCCCGGGCCGGGAAAAAACGGCATGAATCCGAACGGTTTCGAGGAAGCCGCGTCAATGATTTCCCAGACATTCAGTTTCAGACGATCGCACATCAGGGCGACTTCATTGACCAGGCCGATATTGACAGAGCGGAAAGTATTCTCGAGCAATTTTACCATCTCGGCGGCCTGTGTCGAGCTGACCATATGAACGTGGTTGATGGCGGCTTCGTAGAAAATCTTGGCCATTTGCTGACAGCGCGGCGTATGACCGCCGACGACGCGAGGCGTGTTCTTTGTCTGATAAATCGCATTTCCCGGATCGACGCGTTCGGGGCTGAAGGCAAGATAGAAATCCTTACCGCACTTGAGGCCGGTTTCTTCCAGTTCGGGGAGGATTAGTTCTTCGGTAGTGCCCGGATAGGTTGTCGACTCGAGAATGACAAGCATCTCCTTGCGAAGATATTTCTTCAATTCCATCACGGCCGTCAGGATGTAGGACACATCCGGGTCCTTAGTTTTCGACAGCGGCGTGGGAACGCAGATTGCGCAGACATCACAATCCTTCATCTGAGAGAAGTCGCGAGTAGCCCGCAATTTCTTGGCGGTCACGGCCTTTTTTACTTCTTTGGATGGAACATCACCGATGTCCGAGCCTCCGGAGTTGATCAGCTTGATCTTGCGGTCAGAAATTTCAAAGCCGACGACGCGATATCCGGCATGCACATACTCGATTGCCAGCGGCAAACCAACATATCCCAGACCGATGATGCCGACAACGGCGGTACGGTCCTTCAGTTTTTGCGCCAATTGATTCTTCAATTCATCCTCCAGAAATCCAATGTGTCGAGCAAAGTCTGCTCGATCTTATACTTGGGATTGTAACCTAATTCCTTCTTTGACTTCGCTATGCTGCCGATTAACAGCGGCACTTCAACGGGGCGAAGCAATTCCGTGGCTATCTTGATATCTATTTCGGCAGTTGCCATGTTTGTCAATAGCTTCAGGTAATGGCGAATGCTGTCAGCTTTCCCGCCGGCAAGAATGTATGCCTCGCCGATCCTGCCTTTTGCCGCCGCCAGGCGGTAACCATTGACGATATCGCGCACATCACTGATATCGCGCCGTGCCGTCACGTCGCCGACTCTTATCGTTCCCCGCTTTCCGGACCGTTCGATTCGGCTAATCTGGGAGCAAAAGTCCGGTATGACATAGCCGGTTGCCTGGCGCGGTCCGGTGTGATTAAACGCGCGAATCCGGACGATTGGTAGTCCGTATGCGCGAAAATATTGGTAGGAGAGGATATCGGCGGCTGCCTTCGAGGCGCCATACGGGGAGACCGGATGCAACGGGTAATCGGGTTTAATTGGCATCCTGGATGGCGGCAAAGGTCCAAAAATATCTGCCGAGGATACAAAAATGACTTTCTGCACCGATGCGGACTTTCGCAATATCTCGTAAAGGTTCTGGGTACCCATCAAATTGACGTTCATCGTCTCAACCGGCGCAGAAAAGGACTTCCCGACCGCCGCCAGTGCTGCAAGATGAAACACCCACTGCGGTCTTGCCGCGTCAATTGCCCGTTTGAGCGAGCGCACATCGTTAAGCGCCGCCGTAACCACGGTGACGTCTTTCTTGAATGCTGCGATGTTGTCGCGCCGCTCACCCTTTAAGGAAGTGCCGAAAACCTCAATATTGTGCTTAAGGAGATTTTCGGCCAGATGCGAACCGGCAAAGCCGGTGACGCCGGTGACGAAAGCTCTCATATGCTCTGTTTTTTCTTCAGCGCCGCCAAGTCAGAGTCCACCATCATTTCCACCAGCTGGCGGAATGAAACCTTCGGCTGCCAGCCGAGTTTCTTGCGCGCCTGTGTGGAATCGCCCAGCAGGATATCGACTTCAGCCGGGCGCACGAAGCGTTGGTCGATCTTGACATATTGTTTGTAGTCGAGATCCAATCGGGAGAAGGCAATCTCGGCAAATTCTCTTACGGTGTGATTCTCATTTGAAGAAATGACGAAGTTTTCCGGCTTCTCCAGTTGGAGCATCAGCCACATCGCGACCACATAGTCTCCCGCAAAGCCCCAGTCGCGCTTGGCGTCAAGATTGCCCAGATACAGCGCATTTGCCAGGCCGAGTTTGATCCGTGCTGCGCCATCGGAGATTTTGCGTGTAACGAATTCCAGCCCACGACGCGGTGATTCGTGGTTGAACAAAATGCCGGAAGACGCGTGAATATTGTAGGATTCGCGATAGTTGACGGTTATGAAATGGCCGTAGACCTTGGCGACGCCGTAGGGAGAACGCGGGTAAAAGGGTGTATTCTCGGTTTGCGGCACTTGCTGCACTTTGCCGAACATCTCCGACGAAGACGCCTGATAGAATTTGATTTTCGTATCAACCTTGCGGATGGCTTCGAGCAGCTTAGTGACGCCAATGGCATCGAACTCTCCCGTCAAGACCGGCTGGGTCCAGGAAGTCGGCACAAACGACTGGGCGGCAAGATTGTAGACTTCGTTCGGCCGCACATCCTCGATCATGTCGAGAAGGGAGCCTTGATCATAGAGATCGGCCTGAATCAGACGCAGCTTGTCCTTGATGTGGTTGATCCGCTCGAAATTTTCGGTAGACGACCGTCGCACCATGCCGTAAACATCATAGCCCTTTGCCAAGAGCAACTCGGCGAGGTACGATCCATCTTGACCGGTAACACCGGTTATCAATGCGCGCATCATTATCTCCGCATTAGGGTTGGGAGGAATATATGACTAGCCGTCCTGAAGTCAAGTCTTGAGGAAGAACTCGCTTTATCCGCAAGAATGCGGCTTGTGGCTGAACCATTCACCTACTATATATACCCACTTATGATTCGAATAGACAAGAAACTGCTGATTTATAAATTGCCGCCAATCCTCTTTGCCGGCATGATTCTGTTGCTATCTTCCCTCCCGAATGCCCAGGCGCCCTCATTTGATATCCGCAATATTGATAAATTCTATCACGGTTTGGAATACTTTATGTTCGGGATACTGATCTTTCGGGCGTTCCCCCATGTGCACGCCTCACCCCGACGGGTCGTATTCTATGTGCTGCTGTTCGTGTTCGGGTTCGTTTATGCCGGTCTTGACGAGACAGTGCAGTCGTTTGTGCCCAACCGGGATTCCTCGATTGGGGATTGGCTGGCTGATATCATCGGCTATACGGTGGCGGGACTGTCCGTGCTGCTATATCGAACACGCCGGTAGCCTCGCTTCGCGGCCAGTCCGAAAATCAGATTGCGTTGACATTGCCGGCTTGATTTCTATCTTAGGCGTACTATGAAATACCAACGAATCAAAGGCACATTCGATATCCTTCCCGACGAATCGGCGAAGTGGGTTTATCTTGAAGAAATCGTCCGCGACGCCATGCGGCGATTCAATTACAAGGAGATCCGCCCGCCGGCATTTGAAATGACCGAACTGTTTGCACGCGGCATCGGCGAAGGCACGGATATCGTCTCCAAGGAAATGTTCAGTTTTACCGACATGGGAGGGCGAAACCTCACCCTGCGTCCGGAAGCCACAGCTTCGGTCGTACGGGCCTTTGTCGAGGAATCACTGGGCAAGAAGTCGCCTCTCAACAAAGTATTCTATATCGGGCCGATGTTCCGACAGGAGAAACCGCAGAAAGGGCGGCAGCGTCAGTTTCACCAGTTTGGAGCGGAAGCGATTGGCTCGAGCGATCCCAAGATTGACGCCGAGATTATTGCCATCAGTGTGCAGATCTTGAGAGATTGCGGCGTGAACCAGTTCGAAGTTGCTGTCAACTCTGTGGCGACGCCGGAGATTCGGGCGAAACATCGCGTAGAGCTCTTGAAATTCGTGCAACCGATCGCCGAGAAATTTCCGGCGGTCGACCGCGAGAAGATAGAGCGCAATCCGCTGCGGCTGTTTGACAGCAAGGAGCAAGTCACCAAGTCGCTGATGACCGATGCGCCGCTGTTGGAGCAGTTTTATGATGATGAGGTCAGGGGCGATTTTGATCTGGTCATGGCGACTTTAGAGAAACTCGCTATCCCCTATACTGTCGATCCCCGCCTGGTCCGGGGACTGGATTACTACACGCGCACAGCCTTTGAGGTCCGATCGCAACTGCTGGGGGCGCAGGATGCGCTTTCCGGCGGTGGGCGATATGACCTCTTGATTCAGGAACTTGGCGGTGACCCAACGCCGGCTGTCGGGTTTGCCGCGGGCATGGAACGGACACTGCTTGCGATGGATGCGACCGGAAACAAAGGTTTTGTGGAGAGGCCGCTGGATATTTTCGTCGTAGCCGTAAATTCCGATGAGCGTGTCGAGGCGGCGACGCTGGCAGGCAAACTGCGTGATGCCGGACTGTCAGTCGATCTCGATTATCTTGAGCGTTCGCAAAAATCGCAGATGAAGGAAGCTTCGCGACAGAACTCGCGGTTTGCGGTCTTCGTGTTCTCTGACGATTTGAAGGACAAGCACTACACGATCAAGAACATGATGACGACTGAACAACAGAAGCTCCCTTATGAAGGTATTCTGAGGGTGATTCTGTCGATCTGATTCAGTATGGCCGTTCTTTAATAAAGTCCTGACGCGCTTCCGGGAGGAGGCATAGTCGAGCTGCTCAAGTATAGTTGTCTGCACATATATCCATCGACATTTACTACGGACTTCGCGGCTGGAAAAGCCGAAACTGACAGAGCCACGTTTAGCCAGTGCTGTCAACGCGACAGCATGGCGCTGACCGCCGAGGTCGTGTGGATCAAGCGGATTAACTAGCAGCACTCAGCGAGTATGGTTCTTGTATTCGACGGCAAAATTCCGGCTGTTTGTGTCGACGTCGTCAAACGGCGAGACCGATCAGTCCTGATGTGATTGCTAGTTCAATAACCAGCAAGGGAATTAGTTTCCCATGTTCTGTGAGGACTTGCGGATATTTTCGATGACTTCGCCGTAATAGGGCTTCTCTTTGAGACTGGCGTAGGCGCCGGGGAAGAGGACAATAGTGATTTCTGCGCCCATTTCGGAGAAATTGTTCATGATGACGGAGAAGCGCTGACCGTTGGGGAGGCGCGTATTGTCGATCATCGGGAAGTCATAGAAGCCGGTGCTGAAGGAAACATTCTTGGAGACGGGATCGCCGTGTCCGTTTTGACTGCGAATCGTAACATCGAGGCGCAGTTCCTTGGCTTCGCGATCGACGTCGGTAACATCGACAACCAAAGTGGTCGTGACGCTATCGAGATCGAATTCCGCCGGCTCAAGAGCAACGCCCTCAAACTCGCCTTCCAGACTTACCGCCCAGTCCTTCTTGACGCCGACGCCTTCCAGTACCACCATTTGTTTCTTGGTTATCTCCCGGGCGACGCGCTCGAGGCGGCGCTGGAAAGCCGCGTATCGTTCCAGAGAATCGGGTCGTGCCTCATGTTTTAAGCGCTCGCCGATGCTTTGTCGAAGATCGGTAAAGAGCGGTTTAAGATTGAGCGACTCGTGGAAGTTATAGGCGAGCAGTTCCAGGTTGAGAACCGCCGCGCCGATTGTTGATTCCTGCGGGCGCAGGAAAGTCCCGATGATCGACACGAACATATCCTTGCGCAGAGCGCTTTCGGATTGTTCACGGTTGCTCATCAGTTCCGAATACAACCGGGTATTGGCGTCGAGTGACTGCTGGCGTTCGAGGTATTGCGAGGTGAAGAAGCCGAGAAGCGTGATTGCAATGGCAGTAAACAGCCCACCGAGGGGCTGCAGTATGATGGTCAGTTTGTCCCAGAAATCGCGCTGCTTATTCTCCACCGACTATTTCCTCTTCAAGGCGTACTTGCCGTCTTTGTCCTTCTCCAGAACGAGATCATAACGGGTCGCATTGGCATAGGAGAAGACCTCAAGTGTGGGCGTCTGTTTATCTATGTGGACTGTTAAGATACACTTGCCCTCTTCCTTGACATTGAGTCGATAAGCGCCGAATTTATCGGCGGCGGAGGAATCCGCCACGACTGGTGCCGGAGCCGGTTTTCCGGCCTCTGCCGCCTTGAGCGGAGCAGAAATCGTGACTTTGACGCCTTCGGCAACGGGCTTGTCGCCCAGCTTGATATCGCCGAATATCCTCCCGGCAAGCAGTTGGGAAAGCGGCAATAGGACGAGCGCGAGTAAGATGATTATTCGATGCATTTGTATCTCCTTCATTGTTCCCCTATTAAACAATCGATATTGACAGTTGTATCCAAGGAAAATTTTGAGGCGGGCCTGATCGGCTTCGCACGGCCGAAACTTCGGCGAATGGTCGGTCTTACTGCTTGAGCGACAAAAAGTACTGCTGAAAACGCGTCGATGCCGTCAACTCGGGATGGAACGAAGTAGCAACCACGTTACCATGTCGGACGCTCACCGTCTGATTGCGACAAGTGGCCACGACTTCTACGTTCGCACCGATGTCGGCAATTTTCGGTGCGCGGATGAAGATCATCTCCAATTGCTCCGGCTGCGGACCAAACGAAACTTCACCGACCGCGATAAACGATTCAAACTGACGACCGTAGCCGTTACGTTCGACAGTTATGTCCAGAAGCGACAGCGGGGATACTGTCTTGTCGTTGGCTACATCACGTGCAAGAAGAATCATACCGGCGCAAGTTCCCCAGACCGGCTTTGAGGAGGCAAAAGCCTTGATAGGTTCGGCTAAGTGTGTCGATTTGACAAAGCGATCGATGACTGATGATTCACCGCCGGGGATGACGAGATAGTCGCAGGCTTCGAGCTGGGAAGGCGATTTGACCAGACGCGTCTCGCATTTGAGTTTCGCAAAGGCCAGCTGATGTTTGGCGAAGTCCCCCTGAAACGCGAGTATTCCCACAATCGGCTTGGCGATCATCTGTACTGGAGCAGTTCTTCCTTGGGAAGTTTGCTGATTTCAAGCCCGGGCATCGCTTCACCCAAAGCCCGTGATGCTTGAAGGACAATCGCCGGATCGTCATAATGTGTGGTTGCAGTTACGACGGCTCGTGCCAGTCGGGCTGGATCGGAAGACTTAAAGATGCCCGAGCCAACGAAGACCGCCTGGGCGCCGAGCTTCATACAGAGCACGGCATCGGCCGGTGTGGCGATTCCGCCGGCCGCGAAGTTGGGTACGGTAAGATTCTGCAGGTCGGCTGTCTTCTTGACCAACTCAACGGGCACGCGATATTCCTTAGCCATCTTCTTGAGCTTTTCTTTATCCATCTTCTTGAGCGCGTGTATTTCGCCGTAAATCTGGCGCAAGTGACGAACAGCTTCGACGATGTTGCCGGAACCGGCTTCGCCTTTGGTGCGAATCATGGCGGCGCCTTCATTGATGCGGCGAAGGGCCTCGCCGAGATTACGGCAGCCGCAAACGAACGGGATCTTGAACGGATGCTTGTCAATATGGTTTTCTTCGTCCGCGGGGGTGAGAACTTCCGATTCATCGATGTAGTCGACCTTCAGTTCCTGCAGCAATTCGGCTTCAACAAAGTGTCCAATTCGGCATTTGGCCATCACCGGAATCTGAACCGTCGCCTGAATCTCTTCGATTTTTTCGACCGGAGACATCCGTGCAACGCCGCCTGCCTTCCGTATGTCGGCGGGAACGCGTTCAAGAGCCATTACGGCGACAGCGCCTGCATCCTCGGCAATTTTCGCCTGCTCGGCATTGGTGACATCCATGATAACGCCGCCCTTGAGCATCTCTGCCAGGCCGACCTTCAACACATATTCCTGATTATCCATGATTCACACCTCGCGTCAAAAATGCAATCCGCGTCTCTCAAGAAACGCTTAACTGTCACCGGCCAATAACCAACCGGATATAGTCATCCTATATACGAGGATAAGTTGAAAAAGGCAAGCCGACTTAGACAATTAGTGGAGAGTGGATGTTAGCTGAGCGGCAGCCGTTTCGTCGTCGAGTCGCGAGTAGTCACATAACCGCCCGACTTGGGGAACTACTTTGAGAGTGACAGCTCTACCGATCTTGCGTTCGATGTCTAACTCAAAGCAATTCAATGGGTAACCTTGGTCTTGCTCGCCGTCAGCACAAGCTGATGAGCGGATTGCTTGCGCAAATCAAAGTCACATTGCCGGCCGCGTTTCGTCCGGTAGCGCGGCAGAGCGGGGAGGCGGGCGGCCCGCATCGGTGACAGGGATGACGGGCCAATGATTGTTCCGGCGACCGCGAGACCTCCGGCTGTAGTAAGTAATGCAAGCGCGATGAATGACTCTGCATTGCTTCTGCTTCACAATTATTGAACGAGCGATGGCCAAATTGACTATAGCGGTCCAGTTTAGAGAGCGGACTGTCGTTCAATCGCTGCAGATTTTGCCGGTTTCGGAATAACGAGCTGTATCGAGCTGAGTCAATCCGGATTCTCGCTTCAATTTTGCGGGCAGGTAGTGTTTGCATATCTGCCATTAACCGATTAGTCTAGAACGAGGGCAAGGGTCAGTCATTAGATGTGCGGAATTTGCGGAATATATCACTTTAGAAATAATCAGATCGTCGAGGCGGAGCAGCTCAGACTGATGAACGACCGTCTGGTACATCGCGGACCGGACGACGCCGGCGATTACATTTCGCCTGATCGCAAGCTGGGCTTGGCGCACCGCCGCCTTTCAATTATCGATCTCAGCTCCCTCGGCCGTCAACCGATGGCTGATTCGTCCGGGAGACGGCAAATCGTCTTCAATGGCGAGATTTATAATCACTTGGATCTGCGCCGCGTTCTTGAGCAGAAAGGTCATCACTTCCGTTCGCGTACCGATACGGAGACGGTACTTCGTCTCTATCGCGAATACGGGATTGATGCGCTCAAGCAGTTGCGGGGAATGTTTGCCCTGGCGATTTGGGATGAAGAGCGGGGCGAGCTGACTCTGGCACGCGACCGCATCGGTATCAAGCCGCTTTACTATACGATCCAAAATGGCACGCTGATATTCGCTTCCGAAATTAAGGCTATTCTTGCGCATCCGGCCGTGTCGGCTGAACTCGATCCCGAGGCCTTATATCACTATTTGACCCTGGCCGCAGCGCCAGCGCCGCTGACGATGTTCGCCGGAGTCAAGAAGTTGCCGGCCGGTTTCTGGATGCGCGTCGACGGCAGCGGCAAGATTACTTATCATCGCTGGTGGGATGCAGTTCGTGAAGCGCCGCTGCTGGATAGCGACGAATCTGTCATCTCTCAGGGGATACTCACGCACCTTCGCGACGCCGTGAAGCTCACACATGATTTCAGATGTGCCGTTTGGCGTGTTCCTTTCGGGCGGAATTGACTCGACAACCAACGTTGCGCTGATGTCGGAGCTGATGGAGCGGCCGGTGCAAACGTTTTCCGTCAGCATCGCCGGGCAGGACCAGTTCAATGAATTCGAATATGCGCGACGGATGGCCAAGCATTTCCATTGCGACCACCACGAAGTTGAGATCGACGACAGGCATTTCATCTCAATGTTTGAACAACTCGGCTATTTGCAGGATGAACCGCTGGCCGATCCGGTCTGCGTTCCGCTTTATCATGTTTCGCAATTGGCGCGGCAACACGGCGTGCCGGTGATTCAAGTTGGTGAAGGTGCGGATGAGTTGTTTTGCGGATATCCCAAATTCCTGCTCGCTTTGCAGCTAATCGGGAAATGGGAGAAACTGCAAGCCCTGCCGAAATCCCTTTGGCGCGCCAGTTATCGCATGGCCGGACGGCTATTGGAATCGATGGGCCGGTATCTGGAAAAGGAACATCTGCGAAGGCTGGGCGGACAGGAGGAGCTCTTCTGGGGCGGAGCCATTGCGTTTCTCGAATATGAGAAGAACCAGTTGCTCTCGCCCGCCATGCGCGATGTTTGCCGCAACTACCATACGTCCGATCAGATCGAATATCTCTATGGGCCGCTCAACGGCAGCGGTGACTACTTCGCGCGCATGACCTATCTCGAGCTAAAACAGCGTTTGCCGGAGCTGCTATTGATGCGGGTGGATAAGATGGCGATGGCACACTCGATTGAAACCCGGGTGCCGTTTCTGGACCATCTCTTGGTCGAATACGTACTGCGGATACCGTCCGCGATGCACTACAAGGACAACACTTTGAAGTATCTCTTGAAAAAAGCCGTGACAGGAATCGTTCCGGACGAGATATTGAATCGTCCCAAGGTGGGATTCTGTGGTTCGGCCAGAAATATGGTTTCGCCGAAGGTCGATAAATTTGCGTATGAGTTGCTGATGTCGCAGTCGGAATTCTTGGGCGAAATCGTCAATCGTGGTTACATCGAGAGCGTTTTTGCGCGCCATCGCCGAGGCGAAAATCAGGGAATGCGCATTTGGAATTTGCTCAACTTGGCATTGTGGTATCGCCAGTGGATAGCCCGGCCAGTACTGACCGAAGTGTAGGCGGGCACAGCCGACGCTCAAGCGCATTGAGTCAACTGAGGAGAAGCCAGTGAATCATATCTATCTCGACTACAACGCCACGACGCCGATTCATCCCGAGGTCGCCGAGGCCATGATTCCGTTCCTGCGCGGTCACTTCGGCAATCCCTCCAGTTCGCACTGGTTCGGTGTACAGACGCGCAAAGCCGTGGAAACGGCGCGAGCAGAGGTGGCTTCATTGCTGGGCTGCAAACCTGACGAAATCATCTTCACCTCCGGCGGCAGCGAGTCCGATAATTTCGCCATTGCGGGTTATGCCCTGAAGAACCGGGCGCGCGGCAACCACATTATTACTTCGCAGATCGAACACCCGGCGGTGCTGGAGATCTGCCGCTACTTGGAGGAGCAGGGCTTCGAAGTCACCTATCTCCCGGTAAATTCCGTCGGTCTGGTAAGCCTCGACGACGTCCGCGGCGCGATCCGGCCGACCACAATTCTGCTGTCGATCATGCAGGCGAACAATGAAGTGGGCACAATCCAGCCGATCAAGGAGATTGCAGCCATTGTCCATGAACACGGGATTGTTGTCCACACTGATGCTGCCCAAGCGGTCGGAAAGATTCCGGTGACGGTCGCTGCGACCGGCGCGGACATGATCACCATTGCCGGGCATAAACTCTACGCGCCGAAGGGCATCGGTGCGCTTTATGTTCGGCGCGGTATCGACTTGCAGAAGATGATCCACGGCGCGGCGCATGAGCAAAATCTACGAGCCGGAACCGAGAACGTGCTCGAGATAGTCGGGCTTGGCAAGGCTTGTGAACTGGTGTCGCGCGAGCTCTCAAAGCAAGCGCCGCTGATGCGAAAGCTGCGGGATCGGCTCGAATCAGAACTCACCGCGCGCCTTCCGCTGTGCCGGGTCAATGGAGACCGCGAAAAGCGGCTCCCGAATACACTTTCGGTATCATTTCCGGGAATCGAAGCTAACACGATAATCTCCGAATTGGAACAGGTCGCCTGCTCGCCGGGCGCGGCTTGTCATTCCGACAAGGTCATGATGTCGCATGTCCTCGAAGCCATGCATGTTCCGGTCGAGTATGCCATGGGGACGATTCGGTTCTCTGCCGGTTACATGACGACTGAATCAGAAATAGACGCCGCCGCTTCTGCAATCGAAGAGACGATCAGCCGCCTGTCGCCCTCGGACACAGCAGCAATTGCGGTCTCGGAGGATGATGAGGAAATTCGTCTCACCAAGTACACGCATGGGCTTGGCTGTGCCTGCAAGTTGCGTCCGCAGGCGCTCGAGAAGATCCTGGCGCAGTTGCCGCGGCCGAATGATGTCAATGTACTGGTGGGCGCGGAGTCTTCAGATGACGCCGCCGTTTACCGTTTGAGCGACGAGATCGCGGTTGTGCAGACGGTCGATTTCTTCACGCCAATTGTGGATGACCCTTATCACTTCGGCGCGATCGCAGCGACGAATTCGCTGAGCGACATCTATGCCATGGGCGGCAAGCCGCTGTTTGGCTTGAGTATTGTCGGTTTTCCCTCTAATCGGCTACCGATGTCGGTACTGCAGCGTATCCTTCAGGGAGCCGCGGACAAGGCCCGCGAGGCCGGAATCAGCATCATCGGGGGGCATACCATTGATGACACCGAACCGAAGTATGGTCTCGCCGTTACCGGCGTGGTGCATCCTGCAAAAATCCGTGCCAACAATACGGCCCGGGTTGGCGACAAGTTGATCCTGACCAAACCGATCGGAACCGGGATTATTTCGACGGCGATCAAACGTCAGCTGGCGGACGACAAGTTGCGCGACCTGGTGATCCGGCTCATGAGTACGCTGAATGCGGCGGCGGCCGATGTTATGTCGCGCTATGATGTCTCGGCCTGCACCGACGTCACCGGCTTCGGTCTGCTGGGGCATCTCAAGGAAATGACTGTCGGTAGCGGCGTAACCGCGCGAATTGATGCCAATAGTGTGCCGCTCATCGATGAAGCCGTTGCACTGGCTTCGGCAGGTGTGGTCCCGGGCGGCAGTGAGAACAATCTGGACTATGTCTCGCCGTTTGTGATCTGGGGCGACTCGATATCAAAGGTCATGCGAATTGTACTCGCTGATGCGCAGACATCGGGCGGACTGCTCATGGCGGTCAAATCAGATCAAGCGGAGGCGATGCTAAGTGAGCTGATGCAAAAGGGAGTAGCGGATTCCAGAATTGTCGGAGAGATCACCGGCAGCGGCGATGGCAAGATTACCGTCAGCTAACTCAATTCAGTTCGACTTGCGGCGATGCTTGAGGAAGTCCCAAAACACATATTCACCGAGATTTTGGGCTGAGGCAAAATAGGCGCGGCCGTGGTTCAGTTCCGTCAGTTTCTGCACAAATTGCTGCAAATAGGGGTCTTCGGCAATCATGAAGGTTGTAATCGGAATTTTCTTCTTCCGGCAAATAATTGCCTCATCGAGCGTCCGATTCACGACTACCGGATCGAGTCCGAACGGATTCTTATAGATAGTACCGTCGCTGCGGTTAATCATAGAAGGTTTGCCGTCCGTAATCATGAAGATCTGCTTGTTCGCGCTTTTCCGGCGAAGCAGGATTTGTCGTGCCATTTGCAGTCCGGCCTTGGTATTAGTGTGATAGGGGCCGACGCCGACATAGGGCAGATCCTTGATCTTGATCTCCTGGGCGAAATCACCGAACAAAACGATGCTAAGCGTGTCTTTGGGGAAGCGCGTCAAGATCATCTCGGTAAACGCCATCGCCACCTGTTTGGCCGGCGTGATGCGATCCTCACCGTAGAGAATCATCGAATGGGAAATGTCGATCAGCATAACGGTCGAGCAATTGGTAGCCTGTTCGGTTTCGTAAACTTCCAGGTCTTCCTCTTCCATGTTGAGGCCAAGGTCAGCGGTGCGCGAGATGTTGTTCAGCAGTGAATTGCGGAAGTCAATATTGCGCAAGTTGTCGCCATAGGAGTATTTCTTCCGCTCGGGGAGAATCTCCTCGGAATTTCCGCCTTCTCGTGGAATTGGGTGTCGGCCGCCGGTCGAGGATTTGAGCTGTTCAAAGATCTTGTCGAAGGAGTCTTTGCGCAGACTGCGCTCGCCTTTGCGGGTCAGATTGGTGCCGGTCGGATTGACCGAGATGATTTGATTGTCTTCCAAGTTCCGCTTGAACTCCTCCAGATCGGCATCCTTGGGCAGATATCCCATCCGCTTGAGCTGCTCCATGATCTGGAGCGCCTTCTTGACGTTGCCGTTGACCTGCAAGAGGAGATAATTGAAGATCGACATCAAGTCGCGCATTTGGCGCAGCTGCTCGATCAGCGAATCATCCCATTGTGAATAGATAAATCGCACCGTCAGTCCTTCAGCATGTTCTCGAGCATGTCCACATAGATGAACTTGTTATCCGGAGACTCCTTGGCGATCAAGTTGTGGCGGTGCAATCCTTCGAGAATCAGCTCCATCGCCAGTGTAACGCCGCGCTCATCGTCAGTTTGATAGTGCTTCCGGGCGAGTTCTTTCAGTCCCGCAATCTGCAGGAGTGATTGCTTGTATTCCTTGTAGGGAAGTTCATCGGATAGTTCCAAGCGCTTGCCGGTTGAGAAAAAATCGGTTACGGCTTCGTAGACATTCTCTTGTGGGCGCTGGTCAGCTCCGGCTTTGAGCTTGCGCGGCAGCGGGAAGTGTTGATTGAATACCTTCTTCGTAGCTTCGCCGATCAGGTTGATCGCGATAATATTCGGCCCTTCCAGTTCGCCTTCGTAGACGAGTTCAACCTTGCCGACAATCGAGGCAACTACGGAATAGAGGTCACATATGCGCGGGAAGTAGTCCTTCTCATCATTTAGCGCAGCGCGCCGTTCAACGTTGGAAATGAGGTTTTCGTACGCCGAGATCGTCAGCCGGGCGGATACGCCGGAAGTCTGATCGACATGTTCGCTCTTGCGGGCTTCAAACGAGATCTGTTCGATGATATCGTGAATCAACTCGGGCACCGTGACTGTATTGGAACGATCGTGCCAGGCCTCTTGCAGTGTGATCTGCTTGGAAGTCTCGGCATCATTCGGATAGTGTGTATTGATCTGGGAAGCAATACGGTCTTTCAGCGGCGTAATGATGTTGCCGCGATTGGTGTAGTCTTCCGGGTTGGCGGTGAACGCCAACATCATATCGAGCGGCAGCCGAATCGGAAATCCGCGAATCTGGAAGTCGTTCTCTTCGAGAATATTCAGCAAGGCAACCTGGATGCGAGGCTGGAGGTCGGGCAGTTCATTGATCGCAAAAATGCCACGATTCGTGCGGGGAATGATGCCCCAGTTGATAACATTTTCATCCGAGAGATCAAGCCGCTCCTTGACCGCCTTGATCGGATCCAAATCGCCGATCAGGTCAGCTACCGAGACATCAGGAGTTGCCAGTTTCTCGTGGTATCGCTCCGCGCGGGGGAGCCAGGCGATTTCCAGGTCGTCGCCCGCTTCGGCCGCCTGTTTTTTCGAGGCCTTGGTGATGGGACTCAGCGGGTCTTCGTTAAGAGCACTGTCTTTGATGATGGGAACGAACTCATCGAGAAAATTCACGAGTTGACGGAGAATGCGCGTCTTCGCCTGGCCCCGCAGTCCGAGAAGCAGAATGTCGTGCTTGGATAAAATCGCGTTCTCGAGTTGCGGAAGCACCGTGCGGTCGTAACCGATGATGCCGGGCCAGCGTTTGCGGCCGCCGCGGATCTGTTCGAGAAGATTCTCCCGCAATTCGTCTTTGGTGCTGCGCGTCTTGTATCCGGACGCCTTAAGCGCGCCTAATGATCTTGGTAACTGCATATATCCTTTCCTGCTGGCGATCGTTCATTAGAGATGATACGCAAGACCCGGGCGTTCGTGTTAAGTGTAGACCGACTTAGACTACTTATTTCTATGGTAGGCAACTGATTTGGTCGATTTTGGCGTGTATGCGGTCAAGGAAGAGCTTGGCAGCGGCCCGACCTTGCATTATCTTACCGACTACGAAGTTTGTTGGTACTGACAAGGTAATGATTATTACGCTGCGGTCGATATAGACAGGGAATGCAGATGGTTAAAGCGTTAAGATACATCCAGGTAGAGCCCGTGCTTCCGGCCGGACTCATACCCCTTCGCGAAATTGCCTACAATCTCTATTGGTGTTGGAATCAGCCCGCCATACAGTTGTTTCGCAGAATAGACAGTAAGCTGTGGGAAGACTGCGGCCACAATCCGGTACGCATGCTCTCGATGATTCCGCAGGCCAAGCTTGACAAACTCGAAAAAGACGCGTCTTTCCGGGCGCACCTGGAAACGGTGTACCGCGACCTTCACGTCTATATGGATGGCGAGACATGGTTCGGTGAGCAACATTTCAAGACGGATCAGCGCGAGATCGCATATTTTTCGGCGGAATACGGATTTACCGAATCTTTGCCGATCTATTCCGGCGGTCTGGGTGTTTTGGCCGGCGATCATCTCAAATCAGCCAGCGATCTGGGTGTGCCGCTGGTGGGTGTGGGACTGCTTTACCAACGCGGCTATTTCCAGCAGTATCTGAACGCCGACGGTTGGCAAGGCGAATACTATCCCGAGCTCGATTTCTCGATGCTACCCCTGACGGAAGCACTCGACGCCAAGGGTGAGCCGCTGATCGTGTCGATTGATCTTGCGGGCCGCCGTGTGCTCATCAAGGTTTGGAAGCTTCAGGTTGGCCGAGTGCCGCTTTATCTCCTCGATACGAATCTCCCGAATAATGCGGCAGAAGACCGCGACATCACGAGCGAGCTTTACGGCGGCGACATCGACATGCGCATTCGGCAGGAGTTGGTGCTCGGCATCGGCGGCGTGCGCGCATTGGACGACCTCGGATATTCACCTTCGGTCTATCATATGAACGAGGGGCACAGCGCGTTCCTGGCAATCGACCGCGTTCGGCGCCGCATGCAGAATGAAGGGCTGACGTTTAATGAAGCCTCAATGCTGGTGAAGCAGACCACGATATTTACCACGCACACTCCGGTTCCGGCAGGTATTGACCGCTTTCCCCGGGATGTGGTAGAGCGCTATCTGCGGCCTTACTACTCCATTCTGGGCATTAGCTCCAATGATTTCTTTGCACTGGGAAGTCAGAACGGCGCCTACGGAGCCACCGAATTCAATATGGCTTACCTGGCGATGAATTTCTCGTCATATATCAACGGTGTCAGCAAACTCCACGCGGAAGTTTCTCGCAAGATGTGGCAAGGATCATGGGTCGGTGTGCCGTTGAATGAAGTCCCAATCAATTCGATCACCAACGGCATTCACGCGCGGTCCTGGATTTCGCAGGAGATTTCCGATCTCTACAGCCGTTATCTTGGGCTCGATTGGATGGAACAACCGGCCAATCACAACTGCTGGTCCAATGTCGACGACATTCTTGACAGCGAACTCTGGCGAACACATGAGTTGCGGCGGGAAAAAATGATCTCATTGATCCGCCAGCGGCTTAAGGACCAATACCAGCGCCGCGGTGCGACGCCGCGCGAATTGAAGCTGGTCAGCGAAGTCCTGCACTCGGAATATCTGACCATTGGTTTTGCCCGTCGATTCGCTTCGTACAAGCGCGGGGCGCTCCTTTTCCGAGATATCGATCGTCTCAAGCGGATCGTTAACGATGCTAAATTTCCGGTTCAAATCGTCTTTGCCGGCAAAGCGCATCCGCGCGACAATATCGGCAAGGAATTAATCAAGTCAATCATTCACAGCATTCGTGACCCGCAGTTACGCGATCGCATCGTCTTCCTCGAGAACTACGACTTGTCGATGGCCCGCTATCTCGTGCAAGGCGTTGATATCTGGCTCAACACGCCGCGCCGTCCAATGGAAGCATCCGGCACCAGCGGTATGAAGGTCATTTTCAACGGCGGCTTAAATCTGAGCGTCCTCGACGGCTGGTGGGTCGAAGGCTATCGCCCCGATGTCGGATGGGCGATCGGGTCCGGCGAGGAGTACGACAACCACGACTATCAGGACGAGGTCGAGGCCAATGCCATTTACGATCTGCTGGAAAAAGAGATTGCGCCAACTTTCTATGATCGCGGCCGCGACGGTATCCCGCGCGAGTGGGTTGCCAAGATGAAGCGTTCAATCAAGCTCTTGAGCCCGGCCTTCAATTCCAATCGCATGGTGCAAGAATATGTCGACCGCTCCTATACCTGCGCCTTCCGGCAATATCAGATTCTGAAGAATAACAATTACGAAGAACTGCGATCTCTGGCGGGCTGGTATCGACACTTGCGGGACAAGTGGGCGGACATTCGCATCCTCGAAATTGAATCGGCTAATCCGCCCAAGGTAGATGTTACCCAGCAGATAAAGGTTAGTGCGAAGGTGTTTGTTGGTGAGTTTAAAGCGGAAGACCTGCAGGTCGAGCTGTACTTGGGCAGAATTTCGCAGCGCGGCGAAATCGCGGATGCGCGCAGTATCGAAATGGAGCCTATTGGCAACCCGGTGGCCGGTATTTATACGTACTCCTGCAGTGCGCCGATCACCTCAAGCGGCAGATTCGGCTACTCCATCCGAGTCTTGCCGGGACACCGCAGCTCGGTAAACCCCCATGAATTCGGTCTAATCACCTGGGCTAACGGCGATCTGTAAAGTTACTGTCAGCTTCTGCTGCAAATGCAAAAGGTCGATACCAACCGGTATCGACCTTTTCACTTAGCCTGCAAATTATGAGATACTAAGGGCAATGCGGGGCAGGTCCACCGCCAAAAATGAAGCTGATGATGTAAACGGCATCAGAGATGTTGACGTTACCAGTGCCGTTGGCATCGCCAAGGCAAATCGGATTCGGCGCCGAACCGCCGCCAAAAATGTAATTAATCACATATACGGCGTCGGAGATATTGATCGAACCCGTGTTGTTCGCGTCGCCGCACAAGCAGGGGGCAGCAGAAGTAAAACTCTGCTGGAATCCCTGGTTAAGCTTGTAACCCGGAGACGAGCCGAAGCCGGCAGCCGTCTGGCCGACCGTGCTGGAGAGCTTGAAGCCTGCCGAGGTGCCATTTGTTGTGCCACCACCAGCGACAACCTGCCACTTGATAGTCTCGCCGGCATTCGGTGATTGATTCTCGGCGAACAGCTGCGACGCAAGCACCAGAGACAAGCAAGAGACTGTCAATGCTGCCAGGATTCTTCGGTAAGAACGCTTCATAGGTCAACCTCTCAAGAAGAAAAATTTTCGGTCCAGTGGCCGCGATAACTTGAAGACCCAATAGCGGCGCGACACATTATGAAAACCGTATAAATAGACTAAATCGAGTTGTTAGGTCTAATATAAATTACGATTCGGTTGATGTCAAGTGCGATTGTTTGGTCTGGAAGGGCCATTTGCTACAGCGGATTTCCGGCAGTCTCGCCGTTTTCGTGAACCCCCATGGTAGTTTATGAGCCACAGCGACTTCCAGCTTTAGGCACTGTCGTCCGACCGCTCTGAATTAATGGTCAGCAAACTGGCCACCAATTCGGGCCGGACCGTTCGTCGCCGGAACGCGGCGGACTATTCAGGGCGATTGCTGGCGCATCGGAAAACAATCGCATGAGCAAGTAAGGGTAGATTGCAGGAGCAACAGCAATAGCGCGGGTTTGTTCGTCGAAATCCTCCCGGCTCGACGGCTCCGTCACGGATCTCGTCATGTTGCGCTCTCTGTTGCAGGTTGCCGATCGTCTTTTCGCGAGAGGGCGGAACGTCTAAGGCAATTCCTTATGCGTTCCATCGCAGAATGGCGCAGTCTTCGTGTGCTTGCATTGACAGTATGATCGAAGCTTCTTTTCGGAGATCGTGAACTCCATCGGCTGAATATCAGTGACCGAGTGCGACCCATCGCAAAACGGCTGGTTGGTTGAGCGACCGCATCGACACCAATAATAGGTGCCGGGTTCCAGTTCGAGCTTAACGGATTTCTTGTCAGCGATTATCGGTTCGGACATCTTTGCTCCATTGCGAATAACTCAGTTGGTTCAAAGGGACAGTGGCAACTCACAATTACGTCAACACCTGCGCTTTCCGCAATGAAATTACGCCAGTGGAGCTTGTTTCTCCCCAGCCAAAGAAAAAGGGGCATCCGAGTTACGGATGCCCCTGTGGGGTCGAATGTTGGTGAGCGGTGCTCTACTTACAGGAAGTACAAGGAGCCGGTCCGCCCGAGAAAACATAAGCGATCAGGTAGACCGCATCCGAGATGTTCACCGCACCACTGCAGTCGGCATCGCCGGACAACAGCGGAGCCGGTGCCGGTCCGCCCGAGAAGACGTAAGCGATCACCAGGACCGCGTCCGAGATGTTCACCACCGTGCTGCCATCGGCATCGCCGCAGGTATAAGGCGGCGGCGGAGGCGTCACGGTCAACTTCGCCGGTATCACCAGCGGGCTGCTGCCCGGATCCGGGTCGTTGTTGTAGACATTGATCTTCGACTTGTAGACGCCGGTGTCCAGATCAGCCGCCGAGAACAGCAGATCGACCGTGTCGGCAGCGCCCGGAGCCACCGAACCGCCGGCCTGGGACAAGTACAGCCACTGCGCCGGCTTGGTGAACTCAACCGCCAAACCCGCATGGATGTAAGCCGCGTTGAGCGCAACCTGCAGACCGTCCGTACCGCTCTTGTTCTCGATGCCCACCGTGCAGCCCAATAAATCAAACTGCGCGCCGATCGTCTCATACTGAATCTTGACATTGCCGTTCGCCGACAGGATGATCTGCGTCGTGATCGTGTTACCGACGATCACACTGGAGTTGTACTCCGGATACTTCTCAAACTGGATCACCAGGTCGCCGCCGACAACCTGATACAGCACCTTGCCGCCCGGATTGTCCGCGTCGGTGATGTTCAAGTCATCCCAGCACCAGTACACCGCATTGTTCGGCGTCGCCGAGGACGGTACACCGCCATTGGTCAGGGCGCCGTAGTCGGTGGTCGGACCAAAGCCGATGAAACCGTTGCCGGAAACATAGAACTGCGTGTAAACCGAATCATAGTAAGCGAAGCTGAACCCGATCGGGAACGGACCAACAAAGTTGTCGTCGGTCAAGCCCGTCACCAAGGTGCCGGTCGCTTCGATGTCGATCCAGTTGAAGGCCGGACCGCCCGGCTGATCGGAATCAACCCAGTAGTAACCGAAGTTGTCGGGACCGCCGGCATTGTAAACGACTTCCGGACCGCGCTGACCGGAACTCTCTTGAGCTTTCGACTCCGGAAGCAGCGGCGGTTCGAGGACGTAGCTCGCCGGGTTAACCTGGCCGGAAGCGGTGAGGTCTGCGAACAACTGCATCCGCTTGGTGAAGTCGGGCAGAATCGCCAGCGAGTAGTTCAGGGCGCCCAGACCGGAGTTGGAGATGATCAGCTGGTCATTGATCGAATCGCCGATCGCGACTGTCGCGTTGAAGCTGGCATGATTGACCGCTATCGCCGGACCGTAGTCGAGGCCGATGTCGTCAACAAACCAATCGTCGCCGGTCGAGCCGATGCTGCGCAAACGCAGGCGGAAGGCGGAATGGTAGGCATCCAGCGGTGCGCCAATCGTCACCGTCGAATAGGTCGTCATATCCGCACCCGAGCCGAGCTGACGGCTCAACTCCACCCAGTTACCCAGGTTATTGTAATACTCGATGACCAGATCGTCACCGGTCTCGGGCGAATCGCCGCCGCCGGTGCGCTGATACGAATAGCTGAAGTTGATCCCCGAAGCCGCACCCATGTCGACTGCTTGCGAAATCACCGTGTCGGCCACGCCGTTGAGGCGCAGGCTGTAAAGCGGCGAGGGCTCACTGCTACCGATGCCGTCGATGGTGGCGCCGGCATTGTAAACCCACTTGGCCGGATCAAGCGAGGTCGCCGGGAAGGTATCGATAAACGGCAGGGTCAAGGGCTGGCCTGCCGAGGTCGTACGCACCGAGGAGGTCTTGAACACTGTCGGCTTGCCCACCGACACCGCCGTCACGAATGAGGTATCCTGCTGGCCGTAGGTCGAGACCGGGACGATGACGCGCACCTTGAAGTTGAAGGTGGCATTCGGAGCCAGAGTGCCGGTCGAAGAGATCGGCGTGGTGCCGGCATTGTCGTAGATGCCGGTCGCCCAATTGACGCCGGTCAGGCTCAAGTTGTAGCTGTCGTTGAACAGCCCGTCATTGGTCAAGGTAAAGTTGTGGAACACCGTATCATCGACGGCGCCGGAGGTCGAAGAGAGACTCGGGGTCAGAAGCAGCGCGTAGTCGATCACGCGGAACGAATAGGTCTCGGTCGTGTCCGCCTTGCCGTTGACGGCATGGGCCTCGAGGAAGTAATTGATCACTGTGCCGGGCGACTGCGCCGGGATGTAACCGATATACTCGTTCGGGTTACCGGTTGTCACCAGCGTGTCAAGGTACGGATTGAAATTGATCGTGTACTTCAGGAAGAGCGAGTCGGGTCTAAGAGCGGCATCGGCGGTGATAGTCGCCAACACCGGATACGGATTGACAGAATCTTTCGTGTCGTTCAGCGGCGTGTGACCGATCTGCACACCGGCATACGGATCCCAGGTGTTGACAAACGTCGCGCCGGTGTTATCCGGATCGAGCCAATCCTTCAGGCGCGACGAAGGAGCTCCGCCGCCATTCCACGACATCGAAAACTTACCGTAATAGTCAGCGCGGAGGTCATTACACGCGGCCCAGCCGCCATGAAGCTGACCGATAACCTGATGCTGTTTGTTGTAAAGAGGCGAACCGGAAGAACCACCTTCGGTGGTGCCGTCGTCCCACACAGCAATGCGCCAGTGGCTCAGGCTGGAGTTGACGGTACTGCCAAGGTAATCGGTTGACTCGTAGAAATTGTAGTCAAAGGAAATTTTCTTGATGTCTCCTGCCGGATGATGGATACCAACTGCCGAGTCGCCGCTGACGTTGACATTGTTCCATCCGCCGAATGTAACTTTATACGAATCCGGAGGAGCTTCATTAAGCAGCAATAATCCGACATCTGATGTCGAGTACGCGGCTTTCTGCGTCGTGCCCTGAACCGTCATGAAGGTTGGACCATTGATATTGGCGCATGACGGGCTCTCGTAGTTGAACATGATGATCCAGGTATTCGAACTGCCGAGGCAATGATTGGCGGTCAGGAAGTAGGGTGTCTTGTCCTGGCGCACATTGTTGACCATTGAGCCGGAGCACTAGCGGGTACCGTTGGAAAGCAGGACCATGGCAACGGAGCGCTTCTCCTTCTGCCAATTCGCACCTTCGGGGCAGTTAACGTTGTTATTGCAGGAACCCGAGCCGCCGAAGTCGAGCGCGTCCTTTACGGTCTTGAAGATGTCTCTATAAGCATGAACCACGCGCGAAATGGCCAGTTCGCCTTCGTAGACGACCGCCGCCGGTTCATAATATTCAACGGTGACTTCATCACCTCTCACCGGCTGGGTCGCCATCTCGCCGTGCGGCTTATTGTTCTTGGCGGTAAACGCGCCGATGACGTAGCTACGGTCAGAATTATAAACAAAAAGCTGTGCGCCCTCGGGCAGGCGATACTTGCTGAAAATCAGGTTGATTGAATACGCTCCGGGCGAAGAAAACGTGATGCGCCAAATGCGGCCGCCATCAGGAAGATCTTCCCAGGTACCGGAATTGTCGAGTGAGTAGTTGACATCAAAGGGAGCGCCGAATCGGAAGGGCAGGGCCTTAGATTCTTCGGCCGCATCTTCGGCCAACAGGGCCTGAACATCGACCGGCGGCATGATCATACGCTGCACGTTTGAGCGCATTAACCGATCGAAACTGGGCGGCGTACCGCCGTCAGAGATTTGCGCCGTGGCAGTTGTCGCGGCGATGAGAAGGATTCCGATGGCCAGAAGAAATGCGGCGATCAGACCACCTTCAGGGTAACAGGCTTTTCTGGCGCTTGTTGTGCCTTCCAGGCCAAGCGCGGACGTGCGGTAGACTTTGTGCATTAGACCCTCTCCAGAGTGAAAATAGGTAACCGACTGCTCGAGTAAGATAGACTTAATATACCTCTAAAATCTAATTTGGCAAGTAAAACCAACCATGGCAACTCGAGGAATTGTGCAAATCTTACTCAATCTCACTTGTGAGTGGTCAGTTGTCGTAGGAGGGTGGCTTACAGACTCTTGTAAGCAGGACTTCCAGCGAGCTGCTACGAAATAAGACGGGAGTCTCGATTTCTCGAAACTCCCGTCATTTTGGACTAGATGTTGATCAGATCAGAAGCAATCTGAATGATCCCGCAATTACGGGGCAACCGAGCAAGGAGCCGGGCCGCCGCTAAAGATGTAGCGAATCATGTGGACTGCGTCAGAAATCGTGACCGCACCAGAGCAATCGGCATCGCCAATCAACACGTTGACAGGCGCGGAGCCGTCCGCAAAGATGAAGTTGATCAAGCTGACCGCGTCGGAGATGTTCAATGCACCGTCAATGTTGAAGTCACCCGGGAAGAAGATTTCGGCTCCTTCCGGAATGATGAACGTCGACGGAACCGGTCGAACTCTTACCAATGATGACGACATCATCAGTAATCGACGCGGAGGTGGCATCGTTGTACTGCCAGGCAACCGTGAACGTCAGGTTGTTCACATCGAACAGCAAGCCGTACGGGTTGAGGAACGTGATCAACGGAAGCGTCGCGTTAACAACCGCACCGCCGAAGCCAGGATAGCTGGGAACGACTGCCGCGCTTGCCGCCGGGATACCGTTGATGGTAACCGTTGCAAGGTTAACATCAGCAGCAGTGTAACCACCATTGAACATTCCGAAGTGGAACTGGTTGGTGATCGGATCAATCGCGAACTTGTAGTACAAGTACTGCGGGTTCGGGGCAACGGTAGCCGTCGGAGCATACGCGATCACATTGACCGTGTAGTCTTCGACTTCACCATATGATGTCGTTCCGCAGGCCGGAAGCGAGCCGGAGTAGGCAATTCTGACTCTCATGCGAGTCGGGCCAACCGGGGCGGTCAGCGGCGGAGTTACGGTTCCGGTAAATGAGGCCGGGCCGCCGCTCATCAGAATCTGTTCTGACGCGCGAGAAGCACTCGTCACCATCCCAGTCGATCCAGAGACCGCACTGGTCGCCGGTGTAGGCAAGGCCGTTGGTTACCGTGATGGTATACGGAACGGTCTGAACCAGGCCGGTCGAAATCGCAGTGTAGTCACTGTAGCTCGACGAACAGCCGGAGGCGTTGTCAATCGTGCTCAACACCACTCTGCTGATGTATTCATCGCAGAGTCCGCTGGCAGCGCAATATCCGCTGGAGGTAACCGCGACAACATGCATCGTGTACGGGCCAACTGCACCCGGTTCCGTGAGGACCGGATAGTAGTAGGTGCCGGCCGGAAGCGACGACCAGGTCATCGAGACGTTGCCGTCACCGCAGGAGGTGGTATTAAACGCCGCGGCAGTGGTGAAGCTGACACAAGGACAGCCAATGGCCAGGTTCAACCAGGCATTTTGGAACGCCGGGCTGGTACCGCAATAATCAAGCGTAACATTGGAGCACTCGGTGATCGTGAAGGCTTCCCATGCATTGTTGCCCGGGAACCCTGCGCAGTCTGAACCAGCACCGGTGTTGTCGCCGGTGAAGGTGACAGGAACGCCGGAAGTCAGCACGACCGGAGTTACGTCTTCGCAATCATCGTTCGGCGGAGCAACAGCAGTTGTGATGTTCAGGACGCCGGTACCAAAGCTCGTGGCACTGTAACCGGTGACTTCGATCTTATACTGTTGTCCAGCAACAACGCCGACGACAGCTTCGGACTGAAGGCCGCACTCGTCATCGGCACAGGCAAGCAGGGCGCCAAGCGGCGTGCAAGCCGCAACCATCATAGACGGCGAGCTTGGTGTCAAAGCCCGAGCCGCAAAGGCTGATGGTAGCATTACCGGTGATCGGAGCCGTGAAGCAATACCACAGGTTCTTGCCGGCGGTCGAGCAGGTGCCCGAACCATCATGAGACGCCGGTGCGGTATCGAACGCCAGATTCACAACATCGCCGACCGGAGTGGCGGCGGCGCAGTTGTCGTTCGGCGGAGGCGGAGCCGCGCCGGCGAATGACAAGCTGAAGTTCGGAATACAGTTCGGAGTCGGCCAGGTGTCGACCATGATATAGTAGGTACCGGCGGGGAGGTTCAAGCCATAAATTGACTTGGACGTACCCGAAGAGGTACCGATATACCCGAGGCACGAGCCGGTAGCGACATCAAGCGGGCAAACGTTATCGATTGCGAAACCGCTGTAGGTCGTACCGTTCGGATTCAGGGTGATATCAAGGACGAGTGGCTCGGTAAGGACGAGCTGGGTGATGTGGTCTTCGCCACCATCATAGCTGCCCATACAGGTGTTGCTGTAAGTGTTGACCAGTCCACAGTTGGTCAAACCGGATACGGTGTATGGCAGGGTGCCGGCACCGATCGTGACTACCAACGGGTTAGCACAACTTCCGCCAGCCGGAATCGGAGGCGAAGTAATGATCGTAAGGTCAAAATCAGGGATACAATTCGGGGCCGGCCAGGTGTCGACCATCAAATAGTAGTCGCCCGGGGCAAGTGACAAGTAAGAAATCGTATGGGCAGTCCCACGACGAATTCGTTGACGTGGCAATACAAGAGCCTGTGGCAGCATCAAGCGGACACGCGGTCGGCATATCAATCGCAAAACCAGAATAGGTTGTACCTTTCGGGTTGAGCGTGATGTTTACCGTAACCGGGGACGTCACCTTGATGAAGTAGACCATGTCTTCGCCACCATCATACGAGCCCAGACAGGTCGCATTGTAGTCGTCGAGACGGCCACAAGTTGTCTGGCTGGCACTGGTGTACGGCAGTTGCGCCGGCAGGGTAACGTTCATCGGGTTAGCGCAGTTATCACCGGCAGTCACGACCGGACAGGCCGTGGCACAGGTGAGAGCGCCATCCCAAGTACCACCCAAAGTGGCGCAGGCAGCTGCGGTGTTGTCAGCGCAGGTGCCGCTATAGCAGCAACGGCCGATCGGAGCCGTGTTGTCGTTTACCGAAATGTCATCGATTATCGCCTGGGCGCCGTCGGCGCCGACATAGCGCCAACGCAGCTTGACGTTGGTCTGACCGACATAGCCGCTCAGGTCAACGGTTTCCTGGTACCAGGTGAAGTTTGTGAAAACGCCTTCGCCAGTTTCATCCCACAGCTTGGTCGGCCAGGTTGAACCACCGTCGGTCGAAATCCACAGTTCAAGATCATAGTTATCAAAAGGAGAAACGCCCCAATAGTAGCTCATATTCCACCAGAACTCGACCTTCAGGCTGGCGGTAGCCGTGCTGAAGTCCATCGCCGGGGTAATCAACCACTCGTCTTGAGCCGCAAGGGTCGGGTCGTATTCGACGTCGGCAGCTGCGACACCAGAGTGGAATGATACGGTGTTGCGCTTCCAGTTCCAGGCAGCATTAGTGATAAACTCGCTCCACCCGGCCGGCGGAACTGCAACTTCAAAGCCTTCGGATACGAATGAAGTAGCCGGCAAATACTTGTTAGTATTTTCGCCGGGATGCGATCCCGACGACTTGGCGGCTTCGTCCTGGTATCTTACGACGACTTCTTCGTCGCCGATTTGAATAACCGGTCCACCATTTTCAGCCTGCTTCAACAAGAGATTCGGCTGGCCGGGGGTGTTACCGTTAAGGGTCTTGGTAACGTCTACGGATGCTTGTTTGGCTTCTGCAACAGAGGTAAGTAACGCGATTGCTGCGAAAAGTGTGACTAGAATCCGCAAAGTCATTCTACATTGATTCATGGATTCACCTTTCCTGATAAAAAAAGTTGAAGAACTTATGGTTTTGAATAGCCGTGATCCGCCCGAGAGGACTTCAGACGGATAAGTTCATAGGCGCACCCTCCATCGGTTGCTGGTTGAAGGTTGGTATTCTGTGTCTTTTCTGTCAAAAACAGTTGAGCCCATAGCGAGTGCCCGACACGAAAGTAACGAGTTATTGTTATATTATTCCTTAGTCAGGAAGACCGTTGATCTACCATAAATAAGGTAAAAATTAGTGCCGCGATGTCAAGCAATATTTGAGCAATTCCATACGTTTTTAGCGATTTTAGGCCCGAGTCGGACTAACGGCGAGCACCCTATCGTGAGGATAACATTGACATCGAGCAGGACGAATGTTATACTTGCAATTCTCTGAACGCCGGAACACCCCGGCTCGCGTGACTGGGAAATTTGTCTGGGAATCTTAGAGGATATATCTTCATGAACAATCAAAAACCAGAAGACATAGAAATCATTCTGGCAACCGACTGCGGTTCCACCACCACGAAGGCGATTTTGATCGAGAAAACCGACGGCCAATATCGGTTGATGGTGCGTGGCGAAGCCCCAACGACGGTCGAAGCCCCTTTTGAAGACGTCACCATGGGTGTGCTCAACGCCGTGCAGGAAGTCGAAGAGCTCTCCGGTCGTAAGCTACTGGACGACAAGGGAAACATCATTCGGCCCCGCGCCGGGGGCGGCCCAATGTCGGCACCGATATCTATATTTCGACCTCCTCTGCCGGCGGTGGCCTGCAGATGATGGTTGCCGGTGTTGTCCGGTCGATGACAGCAGAGTCGGCAGAGCGCGCTGCGCTCGGCGCCGGCGCGATCGTGATGGACGTGATTGCCTCCAATGACAAGCGTCAGCCCTACCAGCAGATTGAGCGAATTCGTCACTTGCGTCCCGACATGATCCTGCTTTCCGGCGGAATTGACGGCGGTACCACTACCCACGTGGTCGAAATCGCCGAACTAATCGGCGCCGCCGACCCCAGACCTCGCCTCGGTTCGAGCTATCAATTGCCCGTAATCTATGCCGGCAACAAGGATGCCGCCGCAGCCGTGAACGAGACGCTTGGGAAAAAGGTCGATCTTAAGATAGTCGATAACCTTCGCCCGGTGCTCGAGCGCGAAAACCTGCTCCCGGCCCGCGAAGCGATCCATGACCTGTTCCTGGAACACGTCATGGCGCAGGCTCCGGGATACAAGAAGCTGATGGACTTGACCGATGCCCCGATTATGCCGACTCCCGGCGCGGTGGGACTGATCATCAAGACGATCTCCGAGATTGAAAACATCGAAGTGGTCGGCGTTGATATCGGCGGAGCGACGACCGACGTCTTCTCGGTCTTCCAGGGCGTCTTTAACCGGACGGTTTCCGCCAACCTGGGCATGAGCTATTCGGTGTCAAACGTCTTTGCCGAAGCGGGTCTCGACAATGTCATGCGCTGGGTGCCGTTCCATATGGACGAACGCGATCTGCGCAACCGCGTCAAGAACAAGATGATTCGCCCGACGACGATTCCGCAGTCGATGGAAGAATTGATTTTCGAACAGGCGATCGCCAAAGAAGCTCTGCGACTGGCGTTTATCCAGCACAAGAATTTCGCGACCGTGCTCAAAGGCGTTCAGCAGCAGCGCACGATCGCGGATGCTTTCGAACAGAAGGCCTCGGGCCAGACTCTCGTCAATATGATGACCCTGAACATGCTGATCGGCTCCGGCGGTGTGCTTTCTCACGCGCCGCGCCGCCAGCAGTCGGCTCTGATGATGATCGACGCTTTCCTGCCGGAAGGTATTACCCGCTTGTCGGTTGACTCGATCTTCATGATGCCGCAGTTGGGCGTGCTTTCGACGGTGCATCCGCAGGCGGCGACTGAAGTATTCAACAAGGACTGCCTGATTCATCTCGGCTCCTGCATCGCGCCTTCCGGCGAGTCCAAGGAAGGCAAGGAAATGATGAAGTACAGCTTCACCTTCCCGGATGGCCGCAAAGAAGAAGGCAAACTGATGTACGGCGAAATGAAAGCCTTCCCGCTCGGATTTGACACCCGGACGAACCTGCCGTTGAAAGCCAAGGCCGTACTTGAGCCGGACGGCAAGCTTGACCTCGGCGACGGTCCGGGCAAAAAGGTCGAAAAGGAAGTTTCCGGCGGTATCGTCGGAATCATCCTCGATGGCCGCGGGCGTCCGTTTGTGGTTCCGACCGATGATGCCACCCGCGTACGAAAACTGAGAGAGTGGATGGCGGTGTTGGATATCTATCCCAAGGAAGCATTGCAAAGGAATTAAAGTGCGGGGCTTGAAGGCTCTGCCCTGATATAGAGGTAGTAAGAGGAATATGGCACATACTTACACACCGGGACTGAAGGTCTCGCAAAAAGAACTGATCACGAAGAAGCGCATTTTGCCGCTCAAAGGCGACGTGACCGTCAAGGTTGGCGATAAGCTTTCGCCCGACACGGTAGTTGCGCGTACGCATCTTCCCGGCCCGGTCGAGACGATGAACGTCGCAAATATCCTGGGCGTGCCGCCGGAAGATGTTTCTCAGTGCATGCTCAAGAAAGTCGGCGACCCGATTAAGGCCGGCGAATTGATTGGCCTGAACAAGTCGTTCTTCGGTTTGTTCAAGTCCGAAGCCAAAGCCAAGATCGAAGGTACAATCGAGACGATTTCGCATGTCACCGGACAAGTGCTTCTGCGCGGCCATCCGCTTCCCGTCGAAGTCAAGGCCTATATCGATGGCGAGGTCGTCGAAGTTTTCCCGAAGGAAGGCGTCGCCGTGCGCTGCTGGGGTTCATTTATCCAGGGTATCTTTGGAATCGGCGGCGAAACTCACGGCGAACTGAAGATGGTCGTGAAGACTCCCGAAACCAAACTCACTGAAGATCTGATCAACGAGTCCTGCAAAGACAAGATTATTGTCGGCGGGTCGATTGTCACGGCGGAAGCCGTTAAGAAGGCGATCAAAGTCGGTGCACGCGGTATCGTGGCGGGCGGATTCTCCGACCGCGACTTGCGCGATTTCCTGGGTTATGATATCGGCGTGGCGATCACCGGCTCGGAAGATCTCGGCGTGACGCTGGTGGTCACCGAAGGCTTCGGCGAGATTCAGATGGCGAATCGCACTTTCGAGTTGCTGAAGTCACTCGAAGGGACAGCGTGCGTGTATCAACGGCGCGACGCAGATTCGTGCCGGCGTTATACGGCCGGAAGTGATCATTCCGATAGTTGACGATATCAAAACCGGAATCGCCGTTGAAGGATTCCAGGGCAAAGGGCTCGAAATCGGTTCGCCGATTCGCGTCATCCGTTCGCCCTATTTCGGCAAGCTCGGCAAAGTGACGGCTCTTCCTTCACCGTTGCAGAAGTTGGAATCGGAATCAATGGCACGCGTATTGGAAGTCGAATTTGACAGCGACGGCAAACACGCGGTTATTCCGCGCGCCAACGTGGAGATGATAGAAGATTAGCCTGATGGCCGGATCGGATTCATGGCCCCGTCGAAAGACGGGGCTTTTTTTATGCGCGGGATTTCAGCGCCGCCAGGGAGAAGATTTTCTCTCCTGCTTTGCCGTTGATGTACGGTGATTGTTTTCGGCTCGACGTCAGAGGCACTAGCTGCGTTGCAGAGCAAGCAGGGTAATGTCGTCGGAGCGCGGCGCTTCGCCGACAAACTTGCTGACATCCTGAATAAGCGATGTGGTTGCATCGGGTAGTGGCGCGATCCTGGACTCGATCAGGAATTTTTCGAGCCGTTCATCACTATACTGGTTTGCGGAGATATCATGCGCCTCGGGAATGCCATCGGTAAACACCCAGATCCGATCACCGGGCACCAATTCCAGTGTCGTCTGCGTCCACTGGAAGCCGGCGAAGATTCCGATCGGGATGCCGGTTGAGTCCAGATACTGGGCGGTGCCGTCCGGTTTGATGAGTAGCGGCGGATTGTGGCCGGCATTGACAAATTGGAGAGTGTGGCTGTTCGGATCGAGAATTGCCAGAAACACTGTTGCAAAATCGCCGCCGCGGCTGGTGGATGCGAGCTGTTCGGATGACTCGTGCAGTGGCATCGGCACAGTCGAAATTCGCCATGCCGCGCAACATACGAAATGCCGAGAGAATATTGGAAGCCAGCAGTGCCGCGCCCATGCCCTTGCCGGAGACGTCGGCCAACAAGAACAAGATTCGGCCATCCGCCAGTTTCGCGACGTCATACAGATCGCCGCCGACCATTTTGCACTGCATCTGAAATGCGTGGAACTGGTAGCCGGGCACTTCAGGCAGAATTTTCGGCATCAGTCCTTCCTGGATTTGCGAAGCAATGCTCAACTCCGACTCCAATGCCTGTTTCTCCTGGCGTTCCTTCAGCAGATTGTGGTTAGTGATCTTGGCGGCGAGAATATTGCCGAAGGTCGCGACCAGCTTGAGAGTATCCTCGTTATAACGGTGCGTCGGGTCGGTGGTGTCGAGATAGAGCAGGCCCATGACCTTGTCTTCGTCGACCATCGGGATTGCCATGACGGAACGAATGCCGGAAACCACAATCGACTCCTGGCGTGCGAATCGCTCATCCGAGATCAGATCGGAGAAGAACACCGCGTTCTTGTTGTTGAGGACTTCCTTGACTATCGTGCGCGAGATAATGAACTGCTCGGAACTGGTCTTGTTTGAGATGCGGTAATTCAAAAGCGCGACTTCACCCGTCGTTTCATCCGCAGCGAAGATAGCAGAACGGTCGGCATCGATGATATTGCCAAGCAGATCCAAAGCCTGATCAAACATCTCGCCGACGCTTTGCGGCAGAATCAGCATCTTCGCCATATCGGCGATCGCCTTGAACACGGCCGGATTGGCGGTGTCTCTTGCCGGCAGCGGCGCAAGCGCCTGTTCCAGCGGAATGGATGAGATTGAGGTATGACTGCCCTTGTCATCGACGATCGAAACCTGCGAAATGACCGACTGCGGCTTGGTCTCCGGAATCCCTTCATGGAGCAGCAGGAAGCCGACATTGCCGAAGGAGATTGTGTCCCCGACCTTCAAATCAATGGTGTCAGTCAGTTTCTTGTCGTTGACCTGCGTGCCGTTGGTACTGCCGAGATCGGTAAGGCGAACGGTCTGGTCTTCCATGACGACGAGGCGCGCATGCTTGCGCGACACCGTCGAGTCATTGATCACCAGATCGGCCTGCGGATCGCGACCGGCGACATAGGTACCCGGAGGCAGGCGCCAGGTGAATCGATTTCCGTGTTGAGGGCTGGTTAATTTGAACATTATCGAGTCGGCGTTACCATGATTTCAGGACAGAGATACTCCACGATTATTGTAATCTAATTAACAGATAAAAAGCAACGGGGTCAAGTAGAAGTATGATCCAATTCCGATTCCGGGCGCGGCTTGTCCACGGACGCGTGACCGGGGGGTTGTCCAGTCTTTGACCTCCTGCGCCGCTTGCCGATCAATTGTGCTATTCCCGCCCAAGTCAGGAGGTATCCGAGCAAAGTTCCGTATGCGCCGATCTGCAGGCGGAGATTGACGTCATCCGGCCCGACGCGAAACAGCAGTATTCGCTTGCCGCCGGCAATCGAGAGCACTCCATAAATGATCACAGCTGCACTCACCACGCTCGAAACCGAGACTATCGTCGGCAGGAGGTCTAATCGCTTGAAGTGGCGGAGCAGGAAGTATGATCCAAACATCGCGATGCCCGCACCAAACAGGACCCAGTAAACGCCGCCGCAATCAACGCCCGAGTACGTGGCGGTACCCATGCACGACATCTTGATCCAGGGGAGAAAAAAGCAGATTGCGATCAGCGCGGCTCCGGCCGGTGTCAGAAAAAGACGTTTGTCCATAGCGGGAATTACGCGAGAATTCGAAGTTAGTTCAATGAAAAACCGACAAGAAAGTCAAATACTCTTGGTCGCGAACGAGCTTATTGACGGTTACGGGGATGATTTTTCGCTTTGCGCTCGTTGCCGTGCTTGTAATTGCCCGTCAGGCGAGCCATGAGTTGCTGCTGTGTTGCTTGGTCGACGCCTTCAGCATCAGACAAAAAGCGGCTGGCTTTACTTCCGCGCAGGGTTGAAGCCCGTCTACCGTGATGAAAGACAAGCACATCACCGTCCTTGGTGACTTGAAATGTAAATCCAAGATCAGTGTTAGACGACAAGCTACTCCCGAGTGTCAGGTACTCCGGAAGGGGAATTGTCTTGACGATGTCCTCGATCCGGAGTTCGACATTAAACTGACAGTTGTTGACAAATCACTCGATTCTTGTATCTTTAGATACGTTACGACATAATAATCCATCATGTCGAAGGAGGGAAGATGTTCTTACGTATTCTCGCAGGATTTTTCTTGAGCATAATGCTTGTCCTTTCGTGCGGAGATGACATCACCAACAACTACTATCCAAGCACCGGGGGTGCGGTGTTTGGAAATGTTGTGCCCGCCGATGGGGGTCTTGCAACCCTTTATGGCTTGGTGGAATTAAGCACTCCACTGGACGCCAACGGATTCTTCAATTTTGCCGATGTACCGCCCGGAACCTACACACTAGTTATCCGACCGCAGAGTTTTAGCCGAAGACAGTTTCAAGACGTCATCGTCGGCACCGGAATAACCGCCCAATACCGAGACGTTGCGATCTCCAAGCTTCCCTTTCCAATCTACTCGATTTCACCGGTCGACAGCGCAGTTGGTGTATACGTTGGGACTGGTGTTCAGATTTTGTCAGATGAAATCCTCAACATAGATGATTTGAACAACAAAACCACATTCGAACCAGCTGTTCAAGGGAGCTGGCTGCCTTACGATTACTACGATTACGGAGAACCTCTCGCCACAAGCATATACTACTATGCACTTCGCTATGCACTTGCACCCTCGACCGTTTATCGGATGGTCTTAGATAGAGAAATACGGACTGAATCAGGACAGACTCTCGACGACGATTTGGTCTTGACCTTTACAACACAGGACGTCCACGTGTATTTTGAGTTTAACGAAAGTCGCAGCACGAATCGTGTTTCGAGAAGAGGATTTCGTGCCTCGGCATATATCGGACGCTGTGCCACACCGGATTCTGTTTCGCTGGCAATCCGATTTGAACCGGAGATATCAGGAGTTTGGCAACCATCGGACTACTATCCCAGATGTCAAGAAGTCGGCCAAGCTCGAGAGTTCGACTTTCTTGCAACCAACCTGCCATTGGCTCCGCGCACCACTTACCATGCGATCTTTGATGGCAGCTTTTTCGGATCTTCCATTGAGGATACATCAGTATTTCTAACTGAAGGTTACGAGGTAATCAAAGTTCTCCCTCGAAACGGCTACTATGGCGTCCCGACTGACAATCAAGTGCTCGTTGTTTTCAATGAACCAATGGACACTTTAAGTGCGCGCCAGGCGTTAACGGTGACTCGCGTTGGCGGTGATGAGGTCCCGGGTACCTACGCGTGGAATGCGCAACGAACGGAGATGATGTACTCGCACTGGGACCATCCCTACACGACTGGCCAGTATATCATCAAGGTAACAAGACAGGCACTGACCGAAGCCGGAGATACTCTCGATGTCGGTTGGGATTCGTATTTTCAGGTTCTGTGATACTACAAGATCAACATGGCCAATAGAGGCGCGCCGGGCTGCGCGTCTCTTGACATTGTTCTTCTATTCTTCGTCTTGTCGCAGTTTCTCAAGGATCGAGAAGTCCTCGAGCGTCGTCGTGTCTCCCGTGACTGCATTGCCATGCGCAATTTCGCGCAACAGCCGGCGCATGATTTTGCCTGACCGCGTCTTCGGCAGGGCGTCGGTAAAGCGGATTTCATCGAGTTTGGCGATATGGCCAATTTCCTTGATAACATGTGCGCGCAGGACCTCGCGGTGTTGCTCCAGGAAAGCGGGTTCACTATCTACGCCGCTTTTGAGTGTGACAAACGCAACCAGAGCACTGCCCTTGAGATCATCAGGGCGTGCCACGACGGCGGCTTCGGCGACAGTCTTGTGCGAAACAAGGGCACTTTCGACCTCGGCAGTTCCGAGGCGGTGTCCGGAGACATTGACAACATCGTCGATTCGTCCCATCACCCAGAAATATCCATCCTTGTCCTTGCGGGCGCCGTCGCCGGCGAGGTAATATCCCGGTCGGGTTTTTGTCGGCGGGAAGTCGCTCCAATAGACATCCTTGTATCGCTGCGGATCGCCGGCGATTGTTCGCAGCATTCCCGGCCAGGGGTGCTTGACCACCAGCAGGCCGCCCTCGTTGGGGCCACATGATACCCCGTCCTTGCGGACCACGTCGGCGATAATGCCGGGCAGGGGCATGGTACAAGAGCCGGGCTTAAGTGTCGTTGCGCCCGGAATCGGCGAGATCATGATACCGCCGGTCTCGGTCTGCCACCAGGTATCAACGATCGGACAGCGTTTGTTGCCGATCAGCGTATGATACCAGATCCACGCTTCCGGATTGATCGGTTCACCGACCGACCCCAACAACCGCAGGGAGGACATGTTGTGGCTGATCGGATACTGCTCACCCGCCCGCATGAAGCCGCGAATTGCGGTTGGCGCCGTATAGAATACTGTCACCTTGTGGCGCGATATCATATCCCAAATGCGATCGGGCGCGGGATAATTGGGCGCGCCTTCATACAAGAACACCGACGCGCCGTTTGCCAGCGGACCGTAGACAATGTAGCTATGTCCGGTCACCCATCCGATATCGGCCATGCAGAAATAGAGGTCCTCTTCGCGCAGGTCGAAAACTATCTTGGTAGTGTAGGCAACTTGCGTGATGTACCCGCCGGTCGTGTGGAGAATACCTTTGGGCTTCGCGGTCGACCCGGAAGTGTAGAGAATGAACAACGGGTGCTCCGAGTCCAGGGGCTCGGGAGCGCAGGGCGCCATCGGCACCATCATCCGCTCATGCCACCAATGATCGCGACCGATCGTCATATTTACGTCGCTGCCGACGCGCCGGTAGACGATCACGTTTTGAATCGTCGGAGTATCGGTGAGCGCTGCATCGACATTGTCCTTGAGCGGCACAATCGAACCGCGGCGGTAGGAACCGTCCTGAGTGATGACCGCGACCGCTTTTGAATCATTGATACGCTCGCGCAGGGCCTCGGCCGAGAAACCGCCGAACACGACATTGTGAGTAGCGCCAATGCGGGCGCAGGCTAACATCGCAATTATCGCCTCGGGAACCATGCCCATGTAAATAGCGACAACATCACCTTTGGAGACGCCGAGCGACTTGAGCACAGTCGAGAACTTGCAGACTTCGGAAAGCAGCGCCTGATAGGTCAGAGTGCGTTGTTCACCGCCTTCAGCTTCCCAGATAATCGCCGCCTTATTTCGCCGCCAGGTGGCGACGTGCCGATCGAGACAGTTGTAGGAGATATTGATTTTGCCGCCGACGAACCACTCGGCAAACGGATGTTTCCATTTCAGTGCGGTTTTCCAGGGCTTGAACCAGGTCAGCGCCTTGGCCTGTTCTTCCCAGAACTTCACCGGATTCCTGGCGGCCTTCTCCCGCAATTTCTTGAGTTGGGCGGCCGAGGTGATGTGCGCTTTCGCCGAAAAATCTTCTGAAGGAGGAAACAGCCGGTGCTCCTGCATGAGCGAGGAAATGCTGTCGGCCGGATTGGACGCGGCCGCAGCTGGCTTACCGCTGCTTGGCTTAGCTGCAGCCGGTTTCTTGGCTGCGGTTGGCTTGGACTTTGCTTTGAGCGATGCTGGCGCTTTTTTCTTAGCGGGCATGTTATCTCCGTATGTTAACAGATCTGATATTGCGATTGGATTCGGATATTACGGAAGAAAGCGAAAATAGAGTAAAGCGGCAAGTGAAAACCACGATCGGGCACGCGCAGCGCACAAATACCATGAGATGTTCGGGACAGATAACCCAATTGGAGCAGCGGGAGGGTCGTCGCGCTCAGCAAAAAGGGCACGATTGCTCGTGCCCATATCGATGACGCTGCTTTTCTCGGAAGCTTGCGTTTAGCTTTGTTTCTGGCGCATGACTTTCTGCACCAGCTCATCAGCATGGAATATCTTCATCCAGCGCCGTTCTGACATCAGAGTCATGAGCAGGAAGACCGGGACCGCGATGTAGATCAGAGCAAAGAGCAGGGCGATGATTAATTTGGTCGTCGGTTCCCATGGCATGAATACACAGAGCGCGACCGGAATCATCGCGAGCCCGACGGCAACCAGGGTCAGCAGGAATATCCATACCGATAGCAGCATGAACAGCCTGCGCGCGCCGCCGATAGCCTTGATAACTGCGATCGCAAATTCGACCTTGACGACGTCGATGGCGGTTTGAAGGTATTTGCCCGCAAGTGCAAAGAGGATGCCTTTAATGAATCCCATCGAAGATTACCGAACCCTTTCTGGTCGATGCCGGAATTACTTCTTTGAGCGGCCCAACATGTAACCGATGATCAGCGCGCCCAGAGCCGCGCCGCCGATGTATGCCCAAGGGTTCTTATGCACGCTCTCGTCTACGTCATGAGCGACCTGCTTGGCTTTCTCCTTGCCGGTACCATAGAGGTCCGCGGCATCCGACTGCAGTCGAGCTCCAACACCACTGACGACAGACTTGAGGTTGTTGTACTTGTTGCTCATTAAGTCCTGCAGTTCACCACGTTTGTCTTTCGCGTAGCTATTGAGCAACTCGAGCGCATCCTTGACCCTCGTATCTTCCGCATGGTCAGCCATAATTTCCTCCTGAATAGTGAGTTTACTTCGTAGATTAATGAGCTCAACACTCATATCATATTATAACGCAACGGAATTCGAATCGCCTAACTAATATTGCCGTAACGACTTCAGGTGGTTAGTAGAAAATTCGTAATTTTATATAAATATCAGAACAATATTCGTCGCACAAGCGTATACAGAGAAAGATACGCTATCAATCAGGAGATATGTGACATGATCGACGAACTGGACCGCAAGATACTTGAAATCCTCCAGTCGGATGCGCGAATCCCGAATTCGGAGATCGCCAAGCAAATTGGCATCGTCCCGTCTGCCACTGCCGAGCGAATCAAGAAACTCGTTCAGCGGGGCATTATTGCCGGATATGATCTCCGGCTCAATCCCAGGTCGGTCGAACTTGGGTTGGTCGCTTTCATCTTCGTCAAGGCCGATGAACCGGTGAATGATTGCTCCACCGCGCTGGAACTTGCGAAAATTCCCGAAGTGCTGGAAATCCACAACATCGCCGGTGAAGACTGCTACCTGCTCAAAGCGCGGGTTCGCGATGCCGAGAGCCTCGGGAAGTTCTTGCGCGAGAAGCTTGGCACGATTCCCACCGTCAAGAATACGCGCACAATTATCGCTCTTGAGACCTTCAAGGAAAATGGTCCGTTACCGCTCGATGAAGCAATCAAGGGCAAACTGTATGATTGATATCCTGTCGAGGCACGAAGCGGTACCGCGCTACCGCTTGATCATTGGCTTTCTCGCCGTCTATTTGATCTGGGGTTCGACGTATTTGGCAATACGCTTTACCATCGAAACGATTCCGGCGCTACTGAGCGCCGGCATTCGATTTCTCGCCGGCGGTGCGATGCTTTATGCCTATGCGCGACTCTCCGGCGCGGTGGCCGCGACAAGGCTACAGTGGCGTAATTCCGCGATCATCGGGCTATTGCTTGTGGTCGGCGGCACCGGCACGGTTACCTGGGCGGAACAGTTTGTCCCATCCGGTTTGGCGGCTCTGATGGTGGCTGCCATGCCGTTCTGGATGGTATTGATTGAATGGCTGCGTCCTGCGGGCAAGAAGCCGGTGACCAGTGTGGTGCTGGGGTTAATTCTGGGATTCGTCGGCATAGTTGTGCTCATTGGACCAATACAAGTTGCCTCCGAAGGCATCTCCGGTTGGATCGGTGCGACCGCGTTGTTGTTTGCGACTTTGTCCTGGGCGAGCGGATCGATTTCCTCCCGTCACATCGATTTGCCCGAGTCCAAGTTGCTCTCGGTCGGAATCCAGATGCTGGCCGGTGGCGTGGTGCTGACCATCCTCGCCGGAGCGACTGGAGAATTTCCGCGAGTCGACATCGATGCCATGTCTTTCAAATCAATAGCCGGGCTTATCTATTTAACCGTCATCGGCTCGCTGGCATTTGTTGCCTATGTGTGGCTGCTTAAGGTGACCACGCCCGCCAAGGCATCGACCTACGCATTCGTCAATCCAGTCGTTGCCGTGTTTCTCGGCTGGCTGCTTGGGGGCGAGGAAATTACCATGAGAACCATTGTTGCGGCGGCGATTATTATTTCCGCGGTCGCCGTCATTACGATCTACAAAGACAAGAAACCTATCGTTGCGGCCGGAGACTTGCCGAGGGCAACGGTGCCCGCGGCCGCTCCGTGCCAGCCGGAGTAGTGGACCGACTATGAACAATGCCGACAAACCTGCCATCAACACGATTGCCCTGCGCCGACAGGACCGCGCCGTTGTCGACGATGAGTGGATTGAACGGATGCTGGAGACAGCGCCCTATGCCACGATGGGGATGAACGGGGAGACCTTTCCGCATCTGAACATGAATGTCTTTTACTATGACCGCGGCGAACGCGCCATCTATTTTCACACTGCCAAGGAAGGCGCAACCCGCATGCGAGTCGGCAACGGCACCAAGGTAACATTCACGGTCAGTTCCATGGGCCGGCTGCTTCCGGCAAGAACAGCTACGCAAATGAGCGTTGAATATCGAAGCGTCATGGTGCAGGGGGAGATTGCAGTTGTCGATGATGCCGAGTTGTCGCTGGTCAAGATGTCGAAGTTCGTTGAGAAGTACTTTCCCCACTTGAAGGCCGGCAGCGATTACGAATTGATATCACCTGAAGAAATCGGCGATATCACGGTGTACCGAATTTCAGTATCAGCCTGGGTCGGGAAGCGCAAACGTGAACGCGACGATTTTCCCGGCGCATTTATGTTCGGAAAGGGAATTGTAGCGAAGGAGTAAGAATGTCGAAAAAGGCCCTGATCGTGATGGCCGACGGCTTTGAAGATATCGAAGCGGTCGCGCCAATAGATGTTCTGAACCGTGCCGGCGTCGAAGTTGTCATCGCCGGACTGCAAAATCGTCCGATCAAAGCCGCGTATGGCATTACCCTGGTTCCGCATGCATCCATTGACGAGATCGATGGACTTTATGACTGCGTGATCTTCCCGGGCGGACGTAAGAATGCCGAGAGCCTTGCCGCTTCCGATCGAGTGATCGAGATCGCTCGGAAGCATTTCGATTCAGGCAAGCTGGTCGCGGCGATTTGTGCTGCACCCAGTCATGTTCTGGCGGAGGCGGCGGGCATACTCAAAGGTAAACGTGCCACTGGCGATCCCGGGTTCAATGATCGACTGGCGGCGGCAGGTGCGATTGTCACGAACGAACAGGTGACGGTTGATGGCGACATTATCACCGGCAGGGGACCCGGCGCGGCAATGCTGTTTGCCTTGATGTTGACGGAGAAACTGGCGGGCAAGGAAATCGCTGACCAATTTGCCGGTAAATGGTCGATTTCTCGCTAGGTCTTAGGAGTTATCGCGAGCCTAATCTATTGGCGACAAAAGGGATAGATATTTTGCAGGAATATTCAAATTGCCGGGTGGTATAACAAGTAATTAGATTGAGCCCGGATAACAACTGCATACAGGATTTATTGACAGGAATTGGTCACCCCCTGACAGGAGGAAAATAGTGAAATCGAAGATCCTACTTCTCATTGTAGCGCTTACCTTGACATCAGTGATTGTGTCGTGCAGCAAGCAAAGTGCCGACAAGCAGGAACCCGCAACTGATGGTCAGATGACCGAACAAAAAGATACGGTGCAAAGCACGGCTGGCGGTACCGTCGCTGACAACCAACCGGCAGGTGGTGGTGCTGTAACGGAAACCAAGACCGAAGCTGCAAAACCCAAAGTTGATGAGCCGAAAAAGCAGGATGACAAGTCGACCAAGCCCGCGGTGGTGGACGAGCCGAAGATTCCCGCGCCGAAGGTTGTCAGCCTGCCCGAGAGCACGGTCATTGCCATCGAGTTGATTGACTCGATCGACACGGACATTCACGTTACCGGCACGGAATACCGTGCGCAGATTCTCGAACCTGTAGTTTTCGACGGCGAAACTGTATTTGCGAAAGGCGCCATAGCCGTGGGAGTACTCAACAAGGTGGTAGAGTCCGGCCGAATGAAGACTCCCGCCGAATTGGTGTTCAGCCTTGTGAGTATTGAAGACCGGAGTGGTCAGCAGGTACAGGTCGACACATATCCGATCGAAGAGAAGAAGGATTCACATACCAAGAAACAGGTTGGTCTCATCGGAGGCGGAGCTTTGGTAGGCGGGATCATCGGCAAGGTAACCGGCAAGAAGGGCGGTACCGAAATCGGCGCTGCGGCCGGCGCTGCGGCCGGCGCTGCGGCTGCCGCGGCAACGGGCAAGCAGGATATCACCCTGCATTCAGGAACGCAAGTCAACTTCATGCTGCGTGCGCCGGTCAGAGTTACCGTGACTAAAGAAGGACCGATCAGCTCAAATCAGTAAGCATCGGAACAATTTCCCGATAACAATGGGCAGGCCCGCAAAGCCTGCCCATGTTCTTGCCTAGTTCCTTGAATCATCAAGCAACGATCTGATCGCCGCCGCGACTTCACTCTTCTCGCTTGCACCCCGCCACTGTCTCACAATTTGCCCTTTGTGATTGACGAGGTAGAGCGATGGAATAGACTTCACCTGGTAGGCGAGCCAGGTCGGGTTGGTGCGGTTATCGAAAAGGATTGGGTAGGTAATCTTGTTTCGTTCGACATGACTCTTGGTTTGCGGGTGGCCAAGGCTGTCCATCGTAATGCCGACAATCATCAGTCGATCAGCGTGAAATTCTCTATAGATGGACTCGAGATCTTGCATCGACTTGACGCACGGCGCGCACCACGAGGCCCAAAAATCAATCAGCATCACTTGTCCTCGATAATTTGCCAGTGAGTCTTGTTTCCCTCCCAGCGTGATCAACGTGAATTCGGGTGCCGGCCGGGGAAGCGGCGGATCGATGAAGAATTCAGGATTATTGTCAAATTGCGCCTTGCAACTATCCGAGCAGAACAGATAATCCCGCTCCTTGTATCGCGACCGAGCCACAACCGTCTTCTTCCGATGATCAAGTCTCTGAATTCGGCACACGGCGCACTCGTCAACGACGGCGGTATTGGTCCCTGCATGTAGTACCGCGGCAAGAGACAAGACGACCACCATGATGCTCACAAGACAATTACTTTTCTTCACCATTTCACTCTGTCTTCCAATTCTCAAACAGGATGGAACCATTGTCCATTTTTTCAGGTTTCTCAAGATACTGTATCCGCAGCACTTTGAAACGACAAGAATATTGAAGGAGACCTTGAATGCAGAAGATTCTCAAGCTGATATTTGACAGCAACGCCGGAGACCGCAAGGCAGACATCGGCCTGCTCCTTTTGCGCGTTGGAACCGGAAGTTTCATGCTGTTTGGCCACGGGTGGGGAAAGCTGATCAGTTTTGCAGACAAGGCGGATACCTGGGCGGATCCGATTGGCCTCGGACCGACCTTGAGCCTTGCGCTGGCGATCTTTGCCGAATTCTTCTGTTCGCTCGCAATTATCGCAGGCGTGGGAACCAGGGCTGCAGCGGTTCCACTTCTCATTACGATGCTCGTTGCTGCTGGAATTGTGCATGCCGACGATCCGTGGGGAAAACAGGAGTTTGCGCTTCTGTACGGCTGGGCATTTGCAGCACTGATATTTACGGGCGCCGGCAAGTATTCTCTTGATACAGTGATATCCAGGAAATTCTCCGGTAAGGCATAGATGCTGGCCAGGCACGCGTCCGTGCAAGGTCATGCCGGGGACCCCAAGACGCTCCACATGCTCCGGACGGCTCACGCCATTGCCCGGGCGTGAGCACCATGTTCCAAAGCGCCTGCCGGTTGAGCGGAGAGCCACTTCATAAAGGAGAAACCGGCCCTCGCATGCACAGTCTAACGTAGAGAAAGTGGAGTGTGGAAATTGACTTTTCTCGCCGGGAAACGTATGTTAACGGAAACCTTGAAGGGCGAAAGCCGTAATGTAAGCAGTAACTAATTGTTAAGATAATGAGGAGTACACCGCAGTATGAGATTTGACAGACGTTTGCAAGCCGTGGCCACTGTGGCAATTATCGCCGCATTGCTGTTGGCGGCCGTGGCCATGGGCGCCATGCCGACCTCCAAGAAACGCGACGAAATTGACGCCAAGTATCGTTGGAATTTCTCCGATATCTATCCCGGTTGGGAGGCTTGGGAACAGGGTAAAGCTGCGATGGAGCAGAAGATGAACGAGTATGCGGCGCTCAAGGGCACGCTGGCCGGTGGACCGCAGAATGTTCTCAAGGCTTATCAGCTCAATGACGAGATGAACATCATCTCCTACAAGGTTTATCGCTATCCGCAACTTCAACGCGACGTCAATACCCGCGACAACGATATTGCCGCCAAGCTTCAGCAGGTGCAAATGTTGTTCGCCAAGTTCGGTACCGCGACCGCCTGGTTCAGCCCGGAGCTGCTGTCGATCAAGTGGGAAACGATGAAGAAGTGGCTGGACGAGACGCCGGCCCTGGCGCCCTATCGTTTCACCATCACGAATCTCTTCCGCCAACAGGAGCATGTGCTCGACGAGAAGGGCGAGAGGCTCTTGTCCTACTTTTCGACCTTCAATGACGCTCCGCAAGCGGCCTATACCGAATTGTCAGTTTCGGATATCAAGTTCCGCAAAGCCGCTTTCTCTGATGGCCAGGAACGGCTGATAACGCCGGGTGAATACAGTCAGCTGCTTTCCAGCAACCGCAATCAAGCCGACCGCAGACTGGCATTCGAAACGATGTACGGCGTTTATGCCGATAATCAGAACACTTATGCCGCAATCTATGCCGGCATCTGCCAGCGTGACTGGGCGGTGGCGCAGGCGCGAAACTACACGTCGACGTTAAGCGCCGCACTCGATGCCGATAACGTTCCGATGCAGGTGTATGACAATCTCGTGAACGGCGTGAAGGCCGGTTGCGGTCCGATGCAGCGCTACTACAAGCTGCGCAAGTCGGCACTGGGCCTGGATGCCTATCACCTGTTTGATGGTTCGGTCTCGGTTGTCGAAGGCGAGAAGGTCTATGATTACGATGAAGTGCTTCCGATGGTCGTAGAGTCGGTCGCTCCGCTGGGCGCCGACTACCAGGCTAAACTCAAGAAGGCGACATCATCCGGTTGGATCGACGTATTCGAGAATGAAGGCAAGCGCTCCGGCGCCTACTCCGCCGGTGTCTATGGCGTCCATCCCTATATGTTGATGAACTACAACGGCACCCTGGACGGCGTTTTTACTTTGGCACATGAATTGGGCCACACCATGCACACGCAGCTGTCACATGAGAACCAGCCGTTTGCAACATCCGGATATACGATCTTCGTTGCGGAGGTGGCTTCGACACTTAACGAGGCGCTGTTCCTCGACTATATGCTCAAGAAGATCACCGATCCGAAAGAGCGCATCAAACTGCTGGAACAGCAGATCGACAACATTCTCGGCACGTTTTACACACAAGTGATGTTTGCCGATTTCGAACATCAGGCGCATCTGATGGTCGAGCAGGGACAGCCGATTACCGCGGATGTTCTCAAGGGGATTTACAGCAAGATCATGGCCGACTATTTTGGTGACTCGGTGGTGCGTGATGAGCTCTATGACGTCCTTTGGTCGCGCATCTCGCATTTCTACAACAGTCCGTACTATGTCTATCAGTATGCGACCTGCTTTGCTTCCTCCGCCAAGCTGGTGCAGGGAATACAGAGCAAAGACGCCAAAGTGCGCAAGGAAGCGACCGACAAGTATCTGACATTGCTGAAATCGGGCGGTAATGACTATCCGATGGAACAGCTCAAGAAGGCGGGAGTCGATCTAACCCGGCCCGAAACGATCAAGGCGGTCGTCGACCAGCTTGATGCCTTGGTCAGTCAGTATGAGCAGGAGTTGAAGAAACTCAAGACTTGATAAATTTGTCGCGACCAACAGGCTTCAGCCTGCGACAATTTCCGTAGAGGGTGGTTAATCAGTGAAGCCGGAGTCGGTTGCCCAACCGATTCCGGCTATTATTTTGCAGCGAGATATTTGATCGATTTGTTTCGCCGGGGCATTTTCGCCTTCCTGGACTTAGGATGCGGGAGAGTCTTGCAGGCGGCTGTTCAATGCCTGCCAGGATTCTTTCCGGTCATCGATCCTGCACTCGGATCGCAGCTCTGAGAGCATGTCATCGACATACGAGCTTCTGCCTCATTCCGACGAGCACGGAAGTGACTCCCAATGAACTGCGCAAGCAGCGAATTGCCATTTGGCTCAATGTGTGTGCTGTTCCCCAATCGGCGTCCACCGACTGCACCATCTGCTTCATCGGCCCGCTCCGGGGATTGTCGTCCGAAAGGCGTACTAATCCGTTGCGGTAGATGGCATTTAACGGACGATTAGCCAGGAGCGCAATGTTGTGCCGGCGGGCGAGCTCAAGCACTGTTAACGAGCCGGTCTGCGACCCATTGATCGCGCAGCCGTTTTCGATCATATTGAACGGGAGTTGGACGACCTTGAAGCGGTGCAGTGGCGAGATTTCGTTGGCGATGGTGATCACCCGCTCCAAAGAAGTGAAATCATATTCTTCCGCCGGTTCGGGGAAAGTATTCGAGCTGATTCCATAACAGCGGATTCGTCCGCGCCCGCATTCCAACTCCAAGTGTTCGAAGGCGAGTCGGATACGGCGATAATATTCTTCGCCCGCGCTCCGGACATCGAGGTTGATTCGTTTCGCCCAGCCGAGATAGTATTCAGGATTATGCAGGAGATAGACGTCGATTGAACCGCAGTTGAGTCGACTCAACGAGGCGGTCAGTTGATCCTCGATAAAGGCCGGGTGAATGCAGTGCTCGAGTCCGACGGCATACTCCACCAGATCGGGATAACCGCGATTATCCTTCTTGAGATTCTGGCTAAGTCGGTAGACCCACCCCTGCAAGTACCCTACCTTGGATACGATCACCAACTGATCACGGCCAATAGTGCCCTCCTTCTCGATATCTTCTATTACACTTCCGATCAGCAACTCCGAGCCGCCGTCCGTGTAATTGGTGCTGGTATCGACGAGGTTGACGCCGGAAGTCAGTGCGTGGCGGAGTGCTTCACGATGCTCGGGGAAACTTGTGTCGATGCGGTAGGATCCAAAGCCGATGGGACTGACTTGCAGGCCGGTATCGGCGAGCCGATTGAAAGCCACCTCCGGAAACCGGCGGGCGTACTTCTCGGTGGCTGTTACCGTCGCGTGAGTGGTGTTCACTATTGCCCTTTGGGAGTTTCGGCCGCTTCCGCCTGGGCATCAATGGCATCCAACTTGGCTTTCCACTCGGCTTCAAGATGTTTTGGCACGCGGAAACCCAGCATCGATGACTTGAGACGGTATCCCCATGATTGTGATTTCAGATACTCTTTCTGGAGTTTCTTGAACAGCTTGTCTTTACGCGAAGCAATGGCATCGAAATACTCAATGCGCAACAGCAACATTTCAACGCTCTCACGGCGTTCGAGCATACCGCGAAACGTATCGTAATCCTTGAGATTCAGCAGAGTCTGGACGATCGGTTCAAAGAAGATCATGGCCTGGGCGCCGATGAAGTTCAGCGGCTTCACCGACTCCAGCGTCATGATCGCCGGAACCGCCATTTTCCACTCAATGACTTTTTTGGCAACCTTGTCGAGCAGCGCGCGTTCGTCCTCGGTGTACTCGACCTTGGCGGTATTGTCGCTTCCGGAACTAAGGGGAAACATCGGTCGGATCCTCCGGCATGTTAATCTTCGCCTGGACTACTTTCATTACGTCATCGCGGTTGCCGGCGAAGCGAATATAGATTCCGCGGAAATTTTCCAGCCGCGATGTCCGGACAAAAGGAGAGAGCAGGACGCCATTCTTGTCCTCGTAGTATGTCCGGTATTGCGACCAGTCCTTTTCGACCTTGTTAATCAGATATTTTACCCGGATCATTTTGTCGCCGAACTCGAAGGTTGTTTTCAGGAAGAATTGCGAAAGCGATCCCCACAGAATCAACGCTCCAGCAACCGTGAACAGCGGGGAAAACGTAAGCAAGTAGACGATCACAACCAGCAGCAGCAAGAACAGGGCGACGGCAATCGCCGTGCGGGGCCGCGCTTTGGCGGGCTGGCTTTCCCAGCGCAACAGCACATTCTCCTGCGGAGCTGTGGCGGGTTCGACGCCAGCCATTGCATTCTTGTCGGTTGCTTCACTCATGTCGCCAGCTTAGGGCCGCTTTTCCGGTTCGGTTTTGTAACGTTCTTGCCGGATGCGGGAGATTTCGTCGAGCAGTTCCTGCCCGTCGATGATCTTCTTTCTGATCAACAAGCTAACCAGCGCTTCCTGCGCCAGGTTGTTGCTCAAGGTCAATTCATCGAAGGTGATAAAATGCTCCTTGCCGTCAACAACCATGCGCATGGCGATGTTCGGTTTCACCGATTCGCTGTCACTCATTTGTCTCGCCTTTCACCATATTTTCATGCTTCCTGATTTGAATTTGCCCGGTTCGATCGTCGCGAACAGAAATCGCAAATTCCGACAATCCGCGGCGTACCGGTTCTGCGGCCACCCGCGAGAGCTTTGGGGTACTTAGTCCGGCCTGCGCCGGCGAGAGCGCAACATCGATCGCGGCCGACGTCCTCTCGACGTCGACACCTCTCTTAGCCGCCTGGAGGAGAAACGAAGAATCAAGTCCGCCCGAAAGCGCGGCAATGACCTGCCGGTTAGCCTGTTTTGCTGCCGTTGCCACTACTGACCATTCTCCCCAAAAAGGACGGGGTTCCGCGTCGCGGCCGATGTTGCCGGCTCAAACAGGGAACCCGAGCGAGATTTTTCTCGCCGTCGTGCGATTGGTTAAAGAGAATACTTGCCGAAATCCTCTGGATTAATGTTACGCAGCCGCTCTTTGAGCGACTGCGGATCATTGATCTTCTCCGGCAGTCCTTCTTCTTTTTTGATATTGAACAACTCGGCATTGACGTAGATTGGCGCATCGGTTTTCAATGCCAAAGCGATCGAATCGGACGGCCGGGCGTCAATCTCTTTCATTCCGTTGCCGGTCTCAATTGAGATGCGCGCATAAAACGTTTGTTCGCGCAATTCGGTGATCTCAACCTTGACGAGAGTTCCCGCCAGTTCTCCGATAATGATCGCCATGAGATCGTGGCTTAGCGGGCGCTTCGATTTAAGCTGCGATAGTTCCATGGCAATGGCCCACGCTTCGAAATGGCCGATCCAGATCGGCAAGACGCGATCTGAGTCTTCGGCCTCCAAAATCACGACCGGTGATTTGGAGGCGATATCGAGTGCCAGTCCGTGGATTTTTGCCCGGATCATTGCGGTTGTCATTCAGACTTCTTGACGACCCAGACTTTCAAGTTTGCCACAACATCGGCAGCGATCTTGATCGGCACCGTATAGACGCCGAGCGCTTTTAGCGGTTCATCAAGCTGAATCTTCTTGCGGTCAACTTCGATGCCCTGCGCGGCGAGCAGCTCGGCGATATTCAGCGAAGTTACCGAGCCAAACACCTTGTCTTCTTCACCGACCAAGACCTCGGCGGTGCAGGAGGCTTTCTCGATACGCGATTTGATAGTCTCCGCCACGCGGCGAACCTTGGCCATGCGCATTTCCTGTTGCTGCTTGAGTTCATTGATAGCGCGCAGATTCCCTTTGGTTGCCGGAATGGCAAGATTGCGCGGGAACAGGAAATTGCGGCCGTATCCGGCCTTAACCTCGATAACGTCACCACACTTGCCGAGGGTGTCGATATCGTCTCTCAGGATGATCTTCATCTCAACTACTCCTATACTACTAATAATATGTACGTACTAACCCAGCTGTTTTGCCCGAATTTTGCGAAAATCAAACTTCGCATCGAACAAGGCGATCAGCGGCAGAACCACGGCCGCGACGATCTGCGTCAAGAACAGCACCAGATAAATGACGACCTTGACCGGCAGTGGAAATTTTCGAACCCGCATATGATACTCGATAAACGATACTCCGAATAACGAAAAAACCATAAACAGGAAGACCAGAGCGTTCCAGCCGACAAGCTCGCAAACACGTTCGGTTGTCAACACCAAGACGACAGCCACACCGACCACCAGCACCATCCACTCATCGAGTTTCCACAAGAAGAATGCAGGCACGCGGTAACTGAATATCCCGGAACGCGACAGTAGAGCTTCACCCAGCATTGCTCCAAGCGCGTAGATGAAAACGAACGTGGAGAGCAGTACTCCCGGCAAATAGAACGGCGCGTTTCGGGACCAGGTGTTCACCATCTCCACCGCTTCCTGGTATCTGTCCGGCGGATAGAGTGAAGCAAACTGCGGCGATGCGATCGTACTCTGCAATTGGCTCCCGAACGCAATGATGAACTGGGCCAGCGCCTCGTGGTAGAGCGCGACTATTGCGACCGGGATGAGGCAGGCCGCGGCCAACGCCGCCGTCAGACCCCATCCGTGTCTTCGAGTCATTGCAAGGATCATGCCTGGTACCAGCCATCCAATCGCGAAATAGGCCAGATGTCCGGGGTCGCCGCTCGACCATAAGATCGCCATCGCCAATACGGTTGCGATTATCAACCAAATTGGCGATCGGGCAAACCAAAGGTAGTAAAGCGCTGCCAGACCAACCGCTACAAAGGGAACAAATAGCGGCACCAGAATCGATAACGGAAAAGCCAGTGCTACCGCACTTGCACAGGCAATCGTGAAGCGCTGCCCGTTCGATTCTGTCATCGGCCCGATTCCGTCTTACCGATAAGTTTCCGCCGTAAACGGCAACAAGGCGATATGACGGGCGCGCTTGATCGCCGTCGTCAACAGGCGCTGATGCTTGGCACAATTGCCGGTAACGCGACGCGGCACAATCTTACCACGCTCGAGGATAAACCGGCGCAGCAACTTCTCGTCCTTGTAGTCGATGATCATGATCTTATTTTCGCACAGACGACAAGGTTTGCGTCTTTTTCTGTCAAATCCTTCAGCCATTGCTAATTGTCCTCCTGTTCAGATCTGCGATCGCGTCTTCCATGCCCGCCGAACCGCGGTTCATCAGGAAGGACAGCGCGATAAGGGGCGATTCCCTCGGCAATTTGACGGGCGCGTTCTTCCAGATTGATCTCGGAGACCACCGTCAGGTGACGCATGATCTTCTCGTTAACCTTGAATGAAGCGTCCAGCAGCGCCGGGACCGCCGGCAAAGCCTGATACAGGAAATGGGCATAGTAACCCTGGCGGCGCTTTTCGATCTCATACGCCAGACGACGCAGACCCCAACGCTGGGTTTCGACGATCTCACCGCCGTTGGACTTGATCAAGTCCTCGACGCGTTTGATCTCTGCCTCAATTTCAATCTCGGGCAGTTGTGAATCGGTAATAAAGGTGGTTTCGTAGAGTCTCAAGATTGGACCTCCCTCCGGACTACGTTTGTGAAACCAAAACCATAGGTCCCCAAGCCAGGCTTGGGAACAGGGTAGAGTAGATTATTTATTATATTTGCTCATTGCCAGAGTCAGGCCGTCATAGAAAGCCGACTCCAAACAATCGACACCCAACTTAAGGAAATTGCCGAGCTGGTCAAGCTCTTCTTTGGAAAACTTCTCGAGAACGAAGTCCTCAGCGGATTTTTGCTCCGGAATCGGGCCTATTCCCAACCGCAAGCGCGGAAAGTCTTCCGTCCCAAGATATTCGACTACGGAGGCCAGTCCGTTGTGTCCTCCATCTGAACCGGCCAGCCGCAAACGCAGCTTGCCGAAGGGAAGTGCGAAGTCGTCGCTGATGACGAGAACTTCGGATGGCAGGATTTCGTGGGTGCTCATCACCGCCCTTACGGCCCTGCCAGATAAGTTCATAAATGTCATTGGCTTAATGAATCTGACATGAGCGCTGGCGATTCGCAGGGTTGCCAGGTGATAGTCCGCCTTCTGTTCGGTAAATTTGCCTTTCCGTTTTTCGACAATTCGGTCGAGAACCAAAAACCCAAGATTGTGACGGGTTAAGGCATACCCCGGGCCGGGATTGCCGAGTCCTATAACTAATCTGATCATGGTCGGAATTAATCTAAGTTGAAGAGTGTGGTCAAGACAAAATCCGGTCCGTCATGCCAGAAGTCGTATTCGATCTAAATGGCAAAGCGCCGAGAATGAGCAAAACGCCTAAGAATTCCAGGGCGAGAATGGTATGAACAAGAAATTCACTCGATTCTTTACCGCAAAATTGCCCTAAATGAGTTCGACGATTCTCATCGGTTTCCAGTTTTGGATGTCGAAACGCATCCAGCGCGTTACGCCCTTGTAATCCAAGAGCAGCTCGGCGTAGTTCGCCTTCGGAGGAATCGACAGGCTGATGATGTTCTCACCGTACTCGGAGAGGCTTACTCGCCCAGTTTCGCGGAAGGTGTCCGGGTTAATCATGACAACTTCGGTTTTGCCTTCAACGTAAATCAATGTATTCGTCAGCACTTCAAGCTGGACCAGCCGCGGAGAGTTTATTTTATATTTCTCCGCCATCACTTTGCCGGTTCCAAATTCTACCCGAAAAATCGCACCCAGTTTGGTATCGCAACTAAATGATGAATTCCCATCAAATGAAAACACCGCATTGTCGAGACGGTTGGCATTGTGAATTACCACAGTCTGTTGCATGAAACTGTGCTCGGTAAAGATTTGTGTTACTGACGGATGAGCGGAGTTGGTGGTAATAAGTTTGCCCAGAGGGCCGGGACTTATCGAAACCGGTCCGATTGGTGCCCGCTCCTGTAATTCCATGGGGATGGCGAGTGTGAATTTCATTGAATCGGGATCAAAGCGCCGGAAATTGGTCGAGTCTTTCGAAACAACATAAAGCATTCGTTGAATGGGGTGATATAGCAAGCCAGACGGCGCTCCCGGGAAACGGAATTTTTGAATGTACTTTTCCTGGGCGGCGTCGAAAATATCGAGTCCTGACGCTGGTTCGCCCAGTGCTTCATAAACCCAGTCACGTTCGGCATCGTATTGAATTGCGACAACCGGAGTGCTCCGCGACAGGCGTCTGAAAACGGTGTTGTTGTTAAGGTCAATTCCATAGATCGTGTTCGAGCGGTTATCCAGCACGTAATAACTGTCCGAGCGCGGCGGCATTACCGCGACCTGCTCGGAACCGGTATCGGCCGGCAGCGTCGTCGGCTGGGCTCGCATAGGGCTGGGGAGCGATCTGCTGCGCCGGCGAGGGTGGCTCGTCTTTCCGGCCGCAGGACACCAAAAGTGTACCGGCGATCAATACGAATGCGACCAGGCGAAGGGTAATGCGTTGCGTAGACAATAGTATCATATTCCAATTCCTAAGGTAAGCCCGGCAAAGATGCCGAATACTTGGAGGTCAATTTCAACTTCCTGTTGTTTGTCGGTGAATTTGCAGTTAGGGAAGGTCATCCAAGTGGCGCCGGCTTCGAGTCCGATCTTAGGAGCGAGCGTGAATTTCAGACCGGCGTTAAGTTGAAAGCCCAGTTTGGTGCGCGATTTGAGTTCGGAGCCGCCGAGTCCGCTTTCATAATCATGCTCGATTGAAGCGAGTCGAATCAACGCCTCCCCAAAAGGACTGATGAGCCATTGAGGGTGGTTCCGCTCGCAAGCCCACTCCCCCGCCGGTCAACGTGGTTTTCGATTCTTGCGTAACGACCACAGTTTCAGGTTGCCACGACGACTCTTTCTTGCCGAAATCCGCGGCGCCGAAGCACAAAACCGTTGACAGAAACGGAACGCTGAACATGTTGATGTCAGCGGTGATTTCGGCGCACCATCCGGTCTTGGCAAAGTCCTTGAAATCGCCGCGCGGATAAATCTGCCCCGCCCCTGACGCCAATATCGGCGATCGCCGCCGTTGTCAGGACAAGACACAATACACAAACGACTACTAATGAGAATCTTTTCGAGCGCATCCCAATTCTCCTTATGTCAGAGTGGAATTTGCCAGCCAATTAAATTATCGACGCGAAGTTTTACAATCTGAATCTTGAAGTTGAGCCAATAAATTCCTTGGCGACAATTTTTATCCATAATTACCACAATGCGAAATATTATTGCTTGAAATCAGGAACCAGTTCGTATAGTATGAAGTTTCGCCGGGCACAGTCCCATATTGAATTCTTGCAGTGGAGCGCGAAAGTCTTGTCAGACTCTTCAATCGCCAAAAGCCGAAGTCAACCGATATTGATGGCCGCTGCTACCCCAAGCCGGCTCGTGGCGATTATGCGTGCCTATGTCCAGCTTACCAAACCGACAATCATGCTGCTGGTGCTTATCACCGGGGCGACGGCATTGGTGATTGAAGGCAGTTTCCTTTCCCAGCCTCTGAACTTCCTGCTGGTCTTGACCGGCCTGTACCTGACCGGCGGCTGTGCGAACGCGCTCAACCAATATTTCGAGCGCGAGGTGGATGCCCGGATGAAGCGAACTGCAAAACGCCGTCCGCTGCCGCAGGGGATTATCAGTCCGATCAACGCGTTGATCTTCTCGATTAGCATCGGAATCGTCGGTGTGGCCACGTTTTGGTATTTTTTCAACGCCTTGACGGCTTTGCTTTCGCTCGGCACGATTCTCTTCTACAGCCTATTTTATACGCTATACCTGAAGCCCAATACATACCAGAATATCGTTATCGGTGGTGCGGCGGGGGCGATGGCGCCGGTCGGTGCCTGGACTGCAGCAACTGGATCGATGGCATTGATGCCATGGTCGATATTCTTAATCGTGTTTCTTTGGACGCCGCCGCACTTCTGGGCGTTGGCTCTTTTCTGCAAGGACGACTATCGCGAGGTCGGGTATCCGATGCTACCGGTACTCAAAGGCGACACGGCAACGCACAATCAGATTCTCGCTTATTCCATCGCGCTGGTTGCCGCAAGTTTCTTGCCGACAGCTGCCGGCGCCGGATGGCTCTATGCCGTCGCCGCGGCCGCATTGGGTGCAATTTTCCTGTTGCGGACCCACCAGGCGCGAAGGTCGCGGGAGATCAGCGATATAAAGAGACTATTTGGATATTCAATTGTCTATCTCTTTGCGGTCTGCGCAGCCTTGATGATCGACAGCTTTGTTGCGTAGGTATGGAGCAGGAGCCGGGAATCCGGTTTCCATACAATCAAGCGGCTGCGCCAGGACTAATGTGGAGTGATGATTCGAGTAAGTTGGAATTATGGTGCATCAGAACAGTGGCGTTCGGCAAATTCTACCGAAATCTTCTTGACACCAATTGGGTATTTTTTTATCATCTCGGCCAACACGCTGCGAAACATAGAGAATGTCACGTAACAATATCGATGTTTAGCGTGGCTCGGATTGCCAAGAGCTTTGTGAAAAAAGTAACTATTTGAGGACTCTTTTTGTCGCAGATATTTCCACAGTGGACAAATAAGCTCCCCGCGATTCTTCTGGCGGCGGTTCTCATATTGGGGGCCGGAGGGACTGGTTTTCTGTGGTACTATGGATCGCCAAAATATACTGATGTCGGCTATCGTCCGACACAGCCCGTGCCATTTAGTCACAAGCTACACGCCGGTGACCTGGGGATGGATTGCCGCTATTGTCACAGTAATATTGAAAGATCGGCCATCGCCAATGTTCCGGCGACACAAACGTGCATGAATTGCCATACTTTGGTGCTTCCGCAGAGCGAGAAAATGATAGCGGTGCGAGAGAGTTGGGCGACAGGCAAGCCGGTTGAGTGGGTCAATGTTCATTTGCTTCCACAATATGCCTACTTCAACCACTCGTTGCACCTCAATGCCGGTATCGGCTGTATCAGCTGCCATGGAAATATCGCGGAGATGGAAAAAGTCCAGCAAGTGCAGCCATTAAGCATGTCTTGGTGTCTGGATTGCCATCGCAATCCCGATCCACATCTGCGGCCTGTCGATCAGGTTACGAACATGAATTATACGCCACCAGCTGACCAGGCAGCGTTTGCCAAGCAGGTGAAGGAAGAAAAGAAATTGAATCCCACGCAGGATTGTTCGGGTTGTCATCGATGAGCGACAAGAAGTTGAACGGCGAGTTTTCGGGTAAGGACTACTGGCGCAGTCTCGACCAGTTGGCGGAAACGCCGGAGTTCAAGGAATTCCTGAATCGCGAATTCCCCGAAGGCGCTTCCGAATTACGCGATACCGTCAATCGCCGCACTTTCTTGAGCCTCATGGGGGCTTCCATCGCACTGGCTGGCGTTGCGGGATGCCGCAAGCCGGTTGAGAAGATTCTGCCATATGTCACGGCTCCGGAAAATGTCATTCCGGGAATTCCGCAATATTATGCCACGACGATGCCGTTCGGAACCACAGCCTATGGGCTTCTTGTGGAAAACCACGAAGGACGTCCCACGAAGATTGAGGGCAACGAGCTTCATCCGTCGACGCGGGGCGCCTCAAATACCTTTATGCAGGCTTCGATTCTCGGACTTTACGATCCGGATCGTTCACAGCGAATCATGGAGAAAAACGCCGAGCGGTCGTGGGCGGATTTTGTGTCATTTTGGCGGACGGCCATTGACCGTTTCACTGCCAATCAGGGTGCCGGCCTGGCGGTGTTGAGCGAATCTTTCAATTCTCCGACCATGGCGCATTTAATGAGGGAATTCAAGGCCAAGTTTCCGCAGGCAGTGTGGGCGACATACGAAACTGTCAGCAACGAGAATGTTTTTGAGGGCGCCAAAATTGCCTTTGGCAGCGCGCTTCAGCCGGTGTATTCATTCGAGAAAGCCAATGTCATCTTGTCGCTGGACTGCGATTTCCTCAAGAGCGAACTTGACAATGTTTCCGCTTCACGCGGATATGGCGAAGGTCGGCGCATTTCTTCCGAGAACGATTCGATGAATCGCCTATATGTTGTCGAGAGCACATTCAGTCTGACCGGCTCTGCGGCTGATCACCGCCTGCGCATTTCGTCATCCAGGATTCCTGCCTTTGCGGCGGCGCTGGCCAATGAGCTCCGCAATCAAGGCTTGTCTCTGGCCGTCAATGTTCCTAATAGTGGCGAGTTTGATGCCAAGTGGCTGAAGGTGGTCGCTTCCGATCTCCTGAAGTCGCGTGGCAAATCACTCGTTTGTGTCGGGTACCGCCAACCGGCGGCTGTTCATGCCCTCGTGTCTTGCTATTAATGAAGCCTTGGGCAATATCGGCACCAGCGTGGTCTATGTCCAGCCGGACGATGCGGCTTTGCCGAATCGCAATGAGCTGGCGCAACTAATGGCGAGAATTTCGTCGGGTCAGCTTAATACTCTGGTGATCCTCGGTGGCAACCCGGTCTTCAATGCGCCCGCTGATTTCAATTTCGGAAGCGCATTGACCAAGATAGAGAACACGATTCATCTTTCACCATATCGCGATGAAACCTCGCGTGCGGTCAAGTGGCATGTGCCGATGGCCCACTATCTGGAGGCCTGGGGCGATGCCCGGTCCTCGGATGGAACGGCTTCTGTCGTCCAGCCGATGATCGAACCGCTTTTTGGCGGTCACAGCAATGTCGAAATGCTGAATCTGGTTGTTACTGGCGAAGACCAACGCGGTTATGATATCGTCCGCAAGACCTGGGGAGCTATGTTGCCGGGCTCGTTTGAGCCGGGGTGGCGCAAAGTGCTGCATGACGGTTTGATGGAAAAATCAGCGTATTCGCCGGTGTCGGTAACCACTGACAGTGGCCGGGTTGCCGCGGCCGTGAGTGCCCTGCCACAATCGAACGCGGGGCTTGAAGTTGTCTTCGCCGGCTCGTCGCAGATACATGATGGCCGATATGCCAACAATGGTTGGCTGATGGAAATGCCGCATCCGATCACCAAGATTACCTGGGACAATGTCGCCATGATCAGCATCGCCACCGCCAAGCAACTTGGTTTGAAGAGCGGTGATCTGGTGCAGTTGACCGTTGGTGGGCGCTCGATGGAGGTGCCGATTTGGCAGGTTCCGGGCCAGGCCGACAATTCAATCACGGTCGAAGTGGGCTTCGGTCGGACTTCCTCCGGACGTGTTGGTGATAAGGTCGGCTTCGACTTATATGCGATCCGTTCCAGCGATGCCTGCGACATTGCGTCTGGCGCAACGATCACCAAGCTCAACCGCGAGTACTTCATCGCCTGTGCACAAGATCACTGGTCGATGGAGGGCCGCCCGCTCGTACGTGAAGCGACTCTCGAAGAATTTCGCAAAGATCCGAAGTTTGCACAAGAAATGGTGGAACATCCGCCGCTCGAGTCACTTTGGGATGAACACAGCTACACTCAGGGCAATCAATGGGGTATGGCTGTCGATCTCAACAGCTGTACCGGCTGCGGTGCATGCACGCTGGCCTGTCAGAGCGAAAACAACATTCCGATCGTTGGCAAGACGCAAGTCTCCAAAGGCAGGGAAATGCACTGGATTCGCATCGACCGCTACTTTTCCGGTTCTGTGGAAGACGCCGAAATGGTGCACCAACCGGTCATGTGCCAGCATTGCGAAAACGCCCCATGTGAACAGGTTTGTCCGGTGGCAGCGACGGTCCATGACAAGGAGGGCCTCAACGTCATGGTTTACAATCGGTGTATTGGAACGCGGTACTGCTCCAATAACTGCCCGTACAAAGTCCGCCGCTTCAACTATTTCAACTTTACCAAGGACACACCGGAAGTTGTCAAGATGGCGATGAATCCGGATGTGACCGTGCGCTTCCGCGGAGTAATGGAAAAGTGCACTTTCTGCGTCCAGCGCATCAGCGAGGCGCGGATCAAATCGAAGCTTGAGAGCCGCGAAGTTCGCGATGGTGATATTACCACCGCGTGCCAACAAGCGTGCCCGACTTCGGCGCTGACTTTTGGGAACATTATTGACCCGAACAGCCGGGTTAACAAGATAAAGGCGCAGAATCGCAACTACGCGATGCTGGCAGAATTGAATGTGAAACCCCGGTTAACCTATCTGGCGCGGATTCGCAATCCGCATCCCGACCTGGTTACCGCCGGCGCGGTTGAGCATCACGGATAGATTGATCGGTAAGGAAAATTGATTTGAGCGCCAAAGTCGAACATCATCCTGAGATCCTGATTCAAGGCAATCCGAAATTCTCTTCGGTGACCCAGCATATCAGCCAGATCGTCGAGGACAAGACCAAGATGGGCTGGATACTGCTGTTCGGCCTGTCGGCTTCGATTCTCATGATGTTGTTGGGGGCGGTCGGATATCTGCTCTTTGAGGGTATCGGTGTTTGGGGTAACAATCAGCCCGTATCATGGGCATTTGACATCGTCAATTTCGTGTTTTGGGTGGGTATCGGCCATGCCGGTACGCTTATCTCCGCGATCCTGTTCCTGTTCCGACAGAAGTGGCGTACTTCGATCAATCGCTTTGCTGAAGCGATGACCATTTTTGCGGTGATCTGCGCGCTGATGTTTCCTTCAATTCACGTGGGCCGCGCCTGGTTGCTGTATTGGGTGATGCCGCTTCCAAATCAGATGGCAATGTGGCCGAACTTCCGCAGCCCGCTGCTCTGGGATATGTTCGCGGTCGGGACTTACTTCACCTGCTCGCTGCTTTTCTGGTATGTCGGATTGATTCCGGATCTGGCGACACTTCGCGACCGGGCTACGACAAAGATCCGCAAGATTGCTTACGGCATTTTTGCGTTGGGCTGGCACGGCGGGAATACCCAGTGGAAGCATTACGAACTTGCCTATTTGATTCTGGCCGGTATCTCGACACCGTTGGTGTTGTCAGTGCACTCCATCGTAGTCGACCGACTTTGCGACGTCGGTGCTTCCGGGCTGGCATACGACAATCTTCCCGCCATATTTCGTGGCCGGCGCAATTTTCTCCGGGTTTGCAATGGTGATGACGCTGGCGCTGATTGCCCGCAAGATCTACAAGCTGGAAAACTACATTACTATGAATCATCTCGAGAAGATGAACAAGATCATGCTGGTGACCGGCATGATGGTCGGTTACTCTTATGGTTGTGAATTCTTCGTCGCCTGGTATTCCGGCAACCCGTACGAACAATTTGCCTTCATCAACCGCGCCTTCGGTCCTTACTGGTGGGCTTACTGGACGATGATCACCTGCAACGTCGTTGTTCCCGCAGCTGTTCTGGTTCAAGAAATTGCGCACGACTCTGGGCGTGATGTTTGTGGTTTCGATATTGATCAACGTCGGTATGTGGTTTGAGCGGTTTGTAATTCTGCTGACTCTGACGCGTGACTTTTTGCCTTCATCCTGGGGTTGGTATTGGCCGACGATCTGGGACGGAATGACAATGGTCGGATCATTTGGACTGTTTTTCACGCTCTTCCTGCTGTTCCTGCGATTCCTGCCGATGATTTCGATGACCGAGGTCAAGAATGTGCTGCCGCAAGCGGACCCGCACTATCACGTTGGGGATGATCATGGGACGGAGAAATCCCTGAAAGCGCATCCCAAACCTGGAATCGAGCCGGGAGCGGCAATGGGAGGGGCCGGCTTATGACAGTCGTTGCCAACCGCGTCAAGGCGGTCATTGCCGAATTCGAAACGCCAGCCGACCTGATGCATGCAGCCGAACGAGTCCGCGACGGCGGTTTCCGGAAATTTGATTGTCACTCGCCGTTTCCGATTCATGGCATGGACAAGGCGATGGGTCTCAAGCGGTCGCCGGTGGGATACATCGTTGGCACGGCGGCCCTCTTTGGATTCCTCGGTATTTCCGGGTTCATCTACTGGGTATCCGCCGTCGACTACCCGATGGTAATCTCCGGCAAACCGTTTTTTAGTTTCCAGGCTTTTGTCCCGGTGGCCTTTGCCGTGACCGTATTGACCTCGGCTATTACGGCGACCTTCTCCATGCTGGCAATCAACCGGCTGCCACAATTGTTTCATCCGCTCTTTGAGTCAAAGAATTTCCGACGCTTTTCCGATGACGGATTCTTCGTCAGTATCGATGCGGCGGATCCGAAATTTGATGCCGTACGCACCGGCGAATTCCTCAAGAGCATCGGCGGCAAGAATATCGAGACGATCGAGGTGAAAGAGTGAAGCTGACCGCGAGACAGATGCTCCTGGTTGCTGCAGCGGCTTGCCTTGCGATTGCCGTTTCCCTCGGTTGCACGCGTGGTCGCCCGTCGGAAAATACGCCGATCCATCTCAATTCAAACATGGATCGACAGCAGAAATATCTTCCGCAATCTGAAAGCCGTTTTTTTGAAGATGGCATGACCATGCGCAAGCCGGTTGCCGGCACCATCGCTCGCGGCGAATTGCACGCGGATGATGCTTATTGGCGCGGCCGGGATGCTATCGACAGTGTCATCGCCAAGATCCCGGTAGCGGTGACAATGCAGCTCATCGAGCGCGGACAACAACGCTACAATATCTATTGCGCGCCTTGTCACAGCCGCATCGGCGATGGGCGAGGCATCGTTGTGCAGCGCGGTATGTTGCCGCCGCCAAGTTTCCATGAAGAGCGTCTGCGCAAAGTCGGGGATGGCCACATATTTGATGTAATCACCAATGGTATTCGTAATATGCCCTCTTACAAGGCGCAGATTCCGGTTGAAGACCGCTGGGCAGTCGTGGCCTACTTCCGGGCATTGCAGCGCAGTCAGAATGCGTCGCTGGAAGATGTGCCGGTCGAGATGCGCGGATCAATTAAGTAGGGATAGTGAAGCAGACCAATGAGATTTGACGCACAGACATATCGAGTTAGTGAAGCCGGTAAGCTCGGGACGATCGCTCTGGGGGTCGGAATCGCCGGCATAGCCGGTTGTATTGGCGCCTACTTCGTCGATCCGAAGCAGTTCTTCTATTCGTACTTGACGGCATTCGTTTTCTGGACAAGTATTGGTTTGGGAGGGCTCTTCTTCACAATGATTCATCATCTGGTGGATGCAACTTGGAGCGTTGTGGTGCGGCGCATCATCGAGACCTTGATGTTCTCGCTGCCGGTCCTGCTGATCTTCTTCATCCCGGTTGCTCTGGGAATGAGCAGTCTCTTCCAATGGAGCGATTCCACGCAGGTTGCCGCTGACCATCTCTTGAAAAGCAAGAGTGGATACTTGAATACAGGGTTCTTCCTGCTGCGCACATTAATCTATTTCAGCATTTGGACATTCCTGGCGGTAAGACTCTATCGCCTGTCGCGCAAGCAGGATGGCGGTCATGACATCAGCATTACCACAACCTGGCGCAGGATTAGTGCACCGGGAATGATACTATTCGCGTTGACCACGACCTTTGCGGCCATCGATTGGATCATGTCCCTTGATGCGCACTGGTACTCGACTATTTTTGGAGCGTACTACTTTGCCGGTGCCGCGATGTCGGCGATGGCCGTGACCCTCATTTTTGTCATCTATCTGCACAAGAGCAATGTGTTGCGGGAGACGGTGACCCCGGAACACTATCACGACCTTGCCAAATTGATGTTTGCGTTCATCGTTTTCTGGGCATACATGGCGTTTTCACAGTACTTCCTGATTTGGTATGCCAACATTCCGGAAGAGACGATTTGGTACAGGCATCGCTGGGAAGGTTCATGGAAGACGATTACGCTGTTAATTGTCATCGGCCATTTCTGCCTTCCGTTTCTTATGCTGATTACGCGTGCTGCGAAGCGCTCCGGTAATTTTCTGCTTTTCGTCGCGTCGTTTATGCTGGTGATACACTACATCGACCTGTATTGGCTGATCATTCCGAATTTGCACCACCACGGTCCGCATTTTTCCTGGGTGGATCTCACTGCATTATTGGCGATCGGGGGACCATTTGTCTGGTACTTCTGGACCAGGTTCATTTCCGGCCCGATTGTGCCGGTCGGTGATCCGAAACTGCCGGCTTCAATAAGATTCATGAATCAGTAAGGCAAGACAATGAGTCAATCACACGACAAGCATCATCAGCCGGATAACTCCGCAGGCTACGAAAAGAAAGACATCAACGTCACCAAGATCCTGATTGCGACCGTCATAATCGTGATATTCTTGGTCGTTAGTGTCCTGTTTGTCGATGAGATATTTGTCCACGAGAAGGAACAGCTTATCACGGATGTTGTTCTGAAACCTGTATCAATTACGCTTCGTGACTTGCGCGCCAAGGAAGACGCGGTACTGGGCACCTACAAGTTGCTCGACCCGCAGAAGGGCGTGTACCAGATTCCGATAGAGCGGGCAATGAAAGTTTACGCCGACGAGGCCTTCGCGAACAGAACGACGGGAATAAATTGGAGATGAATCAAAGAAATCAGCGAATCTTCATCATCGCCTTCGTTCTGGTCTTTATCTCAATCATCCAGTCGCACTTGTTCGCGCAGGTTATTCGCGACAGTGTGCCGGAACTGCAGAAAATCGACATCGTTGAACACCTGGGGCAGACGATTCCACTCGATCTGACTTTTGTTAATGATACCGGTGATACAGTTAAGTTGGGAGACTACTTTCATCAGGGTAAGCCGGTGATTGTGACCCTGGCCTACTACAATTGCCCGATGCTGTGCACGATGGTCCTCAATGGTCTTAGTGACGGCATTCGCGGCTTGAGTCTGACGCCGGAAAAGGACTTCACCGTCCTGACCATCAGCATCAATCCCAGTGAGACCGCAACCCTGGCAAGCGCCAAGCGCACGCGCTATATGGAGAATCTCGGCGAGAAAGGCAGAAATGACGGCTGGCGGTTCTTTGTCGGTGAGGAAAGCCAGTCCCGCGCCCTTGCCAATGCCATCGGTTTCCAGTACTATTATGATGAAGAACGCAAGGAATATGCGCATGCCGCCGGCGCCTTTGTGATCACCGAAGATGGCGTAATATCACGCTATCTTTACGGGCTCGAGTTTAAGGAACGCGATTTAAAACTGGCTTTGCTCGAAGCTTCCGAAGGCAAGATCGGATCCACTCTTGACCGCCTAATTCTCTATTGCTTCCACTACGATCCGGCCGCGAAGGGTTACGTCGTGATGGCCGGCAATGTCATGAAACTCGGCGGGCTGTTGACCTTAATCATTGTCACAATATTCTTAAGCATTTTCTGGGCGCGCGAACGCGCACAGCGAACGGTCGGTTCGGCGGCGTAACATGGAAAATCTGATGACGGATTCGTATTAGAGGATTATGGACAAGACGGGCAGCTTATTTCTACCAACTCCACATTCGACGATGGCCGGCGATATTGATGCGCTGTTCAATTTCATTTATCTCTCGTCGGCGATATTGCTGGCGCTGGTCACCGCCGCCATAATCTTCTTCATCGTGCGCTATCGCCGCCGCGGTGCCGCGACAACGACCTCCGGCGTCGACCACAATCTGACCGTTGAGATCGTCTGGACCGTGATTCCAACCATCGTGGTCTTCATCATCTTTGCGTGGGGTTTCAAGGATTTCATTCGCCTGCACGTTGCGCCCGGACAGTCAATGCAGGTCAAGGTTACCGCGCAAAAGTGGTTCTGGTCGTTTGATTACGCCGAAGGGACCAGCAGTGTAAACGAACTCGTGGTGCCGGTTGATAGACCGGTCAAACTGCTGATGTCGTCGCGCGATGTGATCCACAGTTTCTATGTGCCCAGCTTCCGAATCAAGAACGATGTCCTGCCGAACCGGTACTCCATGGTCTGGTTCGAAGCCACCGACACCGGAAGCTACAATCTATTCTGTACGGAGTATTGCGGAACCAAGCACTCCGAAATGCTCGGCAAGGTGCGGGTTGTGACGACGGCCCAATACAATGATTGGATCGAAAAATCATCCGGTCCCGCTCCTGGTGAATCGATCGCCGACTATGGCGCCAAGCTCTATCAGCAGAAGGCCTGCATAACTTGTCATTCAGTCGATGGCAAGGCCGGGACCGGTCCCAGCTTCAAGGGGATCTTCGGTCATAGCGCCGAGCTTGAGTCCGGCGGTTCAGTGATTGTTGACGAGAACTATATCCGTGAATCGATATTGGAACCGAAAGCGAAGGTCGTCAAAGGATATCAACCGGTGATGCCGACATATCAGGGGCTTCTCAAGGATAAACAACTTGATGCGCTCATCGAATATATCAGGTCGTTGGAACAAGAAAGCAAACCATGACAAACAACGCCATTCCTGCAGAAAACTATCTCAATACGCCGAAAGGGCTGAAGTCCTGGCTGCTCACACGCGACCACAAGCGCATCGGACTGATGTACCTGTTCGCCATCATGTTCTTCTTTCTGGTAGGTGGCATTTTTGCACTGCTGATCCGCTGGGAATTGCTGACGCCCGCGCAGGATTTGATGGCGCATGACACATACAACAAGATGTTCACGCTCCACGGCGCGATAATGATCTTCCTGTTCATCATTCCATCGATTCCGGCCGCCCTGGGCAACTTCGTTCTGCCGCTGATGCTGGGGACAAAAGATGTTGCATTCCCGCGGCTGAATCTGGCAAGCTGGTATGTCTACGTCTTCGGCGCGCTGTTTGTCCTGTTCTCGGCCATCACCAATGCGGTCGACACCGGCTGGACATTTTATACTCCGTACTCAACGACCACAAACACGGCCGTTATCTCCATGGTTCTGGGCGTGTTTATTCTCGGTTTCTCCTCGATCTTCACCGGCATGAATTTCATTGTGACTATCCACAAGATGCGCGCGCCGGGAATGACCTGGTTCAGCATGCCGCTGTTCTGCTGGGGGATTTACGCCACGGCAATTTTGCAGATTCTGGCTACGCCGGTGTTGGCTATCACGTTAGTCCTATTGATTCTGGAACGCCTGCTGGGCATCGGAATTTTTGACCCGGCGCTGGGCGGCGATCCAGTCCTGTTCCAGCATTTCTTCTGGTTCTATTCGCATCCGGCGGTATACATCATGATTCTTCCCGGCATGGCGATTATCTCTGAAACGATCGCCACTTTCTCGCATAAGAAGATCTTCGGATATAAAGCAATTGCTTTTTCAAGCTTGGGCATCGCGCTCGTTAGTTTCCTCGTCTGGGGACACCACATGTTCACTTCCGGACAATCGGAACTTGCCGCAGTTATTTTCTCATTCTTGACATTCATCGTTGGCATACCCTCGGGTATCAAGGTCTTCAACTGGCTGGCAACCATGTACAAGGGTCAGATTTCACTCGATTCGCCGATGCTGTACACTCTTAGCTTCTTGTTCCTATTCACGATTGGTGGTGTGACAGGCATCATGCTCGGAGCGCTTTCGGTCGATATTCATTTGCACGACACCTACTTTGTCGTGGCCCACTTCCACTATGTAATGATGGGCGGCACGGTCATGGCCTTCCTGGCCGGCCTGCATTATTGGTGGCCGAAGATCTGGGGGAGAATGTACAGCGAATTCTGGGCACGCATCGCCTGCGCCCTGATTTTCATCGGATTCAACATGACCTTCTTCACCCAGTTCATTATGGGATCGCAAGGCATGCCGCGCCGCTATTATACCTATGTCGAGCAGTATCAGGGACTGCACGGTTTTTCATCAATTGGAGCCTTTGTCATCGGCGCCGGTTTCGTAGTCATGGCGTTTTATCTGATACAGGCAATCTTCAAGGGCAAGCCGGCGGGCGACAATCCGTGGGGTTCCTTGACGATGGAGTGGGCAACTACCTCGCCCCCGCCGACCGAGAATTTCCATCACGATCCGGTGGCGTCGCACGGCCCATATGATTACGACAAGATTGTCGTCAAGGAAACAAGGTAGGTAACGCGATGTCGACTCATCACACGGCCCACGGTCAACCGGCGCACCTTCAGCACCACTTCCACGACTCTGCCCAGCAGGCGGAGGCCGCAAAGCTTGGTACCTGGTTGTTCCTGTTGACGGAAATCCTGCTCTTCGGCGGCCTGTTCTGCGCCTATGCAGTGTTCCGCGCCTGGTATCCGGATATGTTCTGGGAAGCCCACAAGCAGCTCAATGTCGTGCTTGGGTCGATTAACACAGTCGTACTGATCAGTAGTTCCGTTACAATGGCGCTCGCAATTCGCTCGATGCAGTTGAACAATCGCAAGCACACGCTGTGGTTTCTTGCGGCGACCCTGATGTTTGCCGCGACTTTCCTGGTCATTAAGTACTTCGAATATGAACACAAGATCCACCTCGGCCAGCTTCCGGGTAAATACTACACTTACACCGGCCTGGAAGGCAACAATCCGCATGTCTTCTTCAGTATTTACTTTGCCATGACCGGCCTGCACGGGTTCCACGTGCTTGGGGGCATGGGATTGATCGTCTGGATGATGATTCGTACGGTTCGCGGGACGATTTCCGCTGAATACTATACACCGATTGAAATGACCGGCCTCTATTGGCATCTGGTCGACTTAATCTGGATTTTCCTTTTCCCACTGTTGTATTTGATAGGGTAGGAGCATGAGTTCAAGCGCAGCCAGTCAATCGCATCATCATATATTGCCGCTCAAGGTTTATCTCGGCATCGGTGCCGCCTTGCTGTTACTCACCTTTGTGACGGTGGAAGTCTCGCTCCATGACTTCGGTGGATTCAATATTGTCATTGCGCTCGCCATCGCCTCGATCAAGGCTCTGCTCGTGGCATTCTTCTTCATGCACTTGTGGTATGACAACAAGCTGTTCTTCATCGCATTCACCGTTTGTCTTCTCTGTCTGACTGTATTTATCGTCTTCACGATGTTTGATACCGCGCGTCGCGGCGACATTGAGGAGATGCGCATTAATCCGATCAATCCGCGCGCCGAGATGTACAATTCCCCTGCCTTCAACAAAGGCGCCGCTGGACATGACAGTGCTGGAGCGAAGGTTGATTCCGTCAAGGTCGATTCGACCAAGGCTGTTTCCGATTCGGCTGCCACCTCTGCAACTCCCACGCCGGCCACCAACAGCTCCGGTCATTAATGCTTGCTTTCTTCGAAGGCAATTTCTATTATTGTCCGCAGAGTGGACAAATCATGCGATATTACGGTAAGATGAAATGACCCTATTCCGACGTTTCGCGCTTCTCTCTACCATTGGCACTTATATCGTGATTTTCGCCGGCGGCCTGGTTCGAGTTTCCGGCGCCGGGTTGGGTTGTCCTGACTGGCCGAGATGTTTCGGCGGCTGGATTCCGCCGCTGACTGCTTCCGATTTGCCGGCTTCAGTCAATCCGGCTACATTCAACTACACGCTGGCGTGGATCGAGTATCTGAACCGCCTTTCCGGCATGATTCTCGGATTGTTCATTGCCGCGACGGCAATTCTGGCGATCGTGCAATATCGCCGGACGCCGCGAATACTGTATCCGTCGATCGGTGCTGCGCTGCTGATCGCGTTTCAGGGCTGGCAGGGGGGACAAGTTGTCCTGTCGGAATTACATTCGTTGGCAGTATCGATCCATCTGGTACTGGCGTTGATGATTGTCAGTCTGATGACTTATGTAGCACAGCAAGCATTCTACATCGAAGAGTCCGATTCGGCACCGGCGGTTGTCTATCCCGGCTCGGTCTCCGTCGCCATCGCGACCTTGTGGATACTCACCGTTATGCAGATTATCGTCGGTGCCAATGTTCGCGCTGACATTGAATCCTTGATCGTGACAAATCCGCTGGCGACCGATCACGAATTGCTCGCTTTGGTCGGTGGGGTGAAATACGCCCACCTGCTTCTTGGAGTCGTCGTTGCCGCGATGGCATTTGCGGTTGGCGTTTTGGTCTATCGAACGACGCCCAGGCCAGACCCGATCGTCAAGATCAGCGTCTGGAGTCTCATCGTGCTCGTGGCTGTGCAGATGTCGCTCGGGACGGGCCTGATCGCGGTGGCGCTCCCGCCGCTGCTGCAGCTGTTCCACGTCTGGGTTGCTTCATTGTTCATCGGGACGCTGTTAGTGCTTTTTGCCGCAGTCAGACGGGTAGGGGAGCGATGATGGCAAGAAACAAGCCAACTTTGCTAATCTGGGGTGTGCCGCTGGTCGTGTTGCTTGCCGTCATTGCAGCTTTCGTCGTCAATTCGGCCGAGCAATCACGCAGCCGCTTGCCGGTGCTTAGTGAAGTCCCGGCTTTTAGGCTCACCTCGAGCGCCGGAACGGAAATCTCACGCGCCGACCTCAATGGCCGCTTACATGTCGTCAATTTCATGTTCACACGCTGCCAGGGAGTCTGTCCGACTATGTCAACGAATATTCGGAAGATGTACGACCTCTACCGTGGCTCCGATAAAGTACGATTCCTCTCGGTCACCGTTGATCCCGACTATGACTCGCTCGCAGTCCTGCAACGGTATGCGGCCGACTTCGGCGTTAACGATGAGCGCTGGCAGTTTGCGCGCGGGCCGCTCGTCGATGTGGCATCCCTCATCGAGCACGGTTTCATGCTCGACGCGAGCGATCTGCCGTCGAATCATCCCTCGTATCTGATACTTGTGGATGAATCGGGCCAAATTCGCGGATACTATTCGTACAACGACGAGGACGAGTTGACAAAGCTGCGTGAAGACATCCGCCATCTGGCAAGGGCGATGTGATCGACTACACCATGCTCCCGACCGTCAATGCGATACTCAATGCGATAAGCGCGATCCTCCTCGCGTTTGGATACATCAACATCAAGCGCGGTCGCCGCGATACGCACCGTAAGTTCATGATTGCCGCATTGGTCTCGTCGGCGCTGTTTCTGACCTCATATTTGATCTACCATTACAGCGCCGGTTCCGTGCCGTATCCACATCACGATTGGACGCGCCCGGTATATTTTGCCATTCTAATTCCGCACGTAATCCTGGCAGCCTTGATGACCCCTTTCATTATTGTCGCCGTGATTCACGCTCTCAAGGGACGCTTCGAGAAGCATCAACGCATTGTGCGCTGGCTGTGGCCGGTGTGGATGTTTGTCTCGGTGAGCGGGATAGCGGTTTACGCGATGCTTTACCACTACTAGTGTTTGGTTGCTATGATTACCGGCTAATTGACGCTTCGTCATTCTGGCGAAGGCCGGAATCCAGCAAGATTATTCCACGTTGCAGGCCAATAACCTGCGGGTGAACCGGTGCTTCGGTACACCCGCACATGATTAGGAGAAGGAATAGTCTACCCCTCAACCGCTTCTTCCAATTCACTGCGCGAATACAACTCGCGGTACGAATCCGAGCGATCAAGAAGGTCATCATGCGTACCGCGATCGATGATGCGACCCTGATCGAACAAGAATATCTTGTTTGCCTTCCGCAGTGTCTTGGCGCGATGCGTCACGACAAAGCAAGTCATGTCGGGCATGACCTCGTGCAGGGCCGACCAAAGCCGCTCTTCGGTGCGTGCGTCCAGCGCCGAAGTACAATCGTCCAAAATGAGAATTTTAGGATTGCGGGCCAGCGCCCGCGCGATCGCCACCCGCTGTTTCTCGCCGCCGGAGATCGTCAATCCGCGCGTGCCGATGCGCGTCTGCAGACCGCCGGGGAATCGCTCCAGCTGTGCGTCCAGCTGCGCGATCTTGATCACTTCTGTGACGCGTTCTGCCGTGATGGAACTGTCGCCGAAGCGGACGTTGCCTTCGATCGTGTCCGAAAACAGCACCGGTTCCTGCGGAACGTAGCCGATGATATCGCGATAGTTGTCAAGCGACAACGATTTCAACGGCCGGTCATCCAGCATGATTGTTCCTTCAATCGGATCGACGAGACGCGTTAACAGATTGATGACTGTGCTTTTGCCGGAACCGACGCGGCCCACCAAGGCTACGGTTTCACCTTTGCGCACTTCGAAATCAACCTCTTGCAGCGAGTAGTGTTCGCTGTTGGCAAAGCGGAACGACACGTCCGTAAAGCGGATCTTCTCAAAATCTATCGCGCTGTGATCACCGTTATGATTGGTGACCATTGTCGGAAAATTCTGAATTTCCATCAGGCGCCCGATACTCACAGCCGACTGCCGGCCCTTCACAATGAATTGACCGATGTCGAACATCGGGAAGACCAGCAGGAAGATGTAACTTGTGAAAGCCACAAAATCGCCGATCGTGATCGAACCTTTCGCCGCCATAATTCCGCCGATCAATACCACCAGTGCGATACCGAACTGCCAGATATACATGTACAGCGAATCAATTGCCGCCCAGGCACGTACGGTCGAAATCTCCGCCTTGCGGCGGGCGCCGATCGTCGCGGCAAATTTCGTTTTCCAGGCTTCCTCGCGATTGTAGGCTTTGACTACCCGCGTTCCCGAGAAGCACGACTCCATCGCACTGTTGAGGTCGGAGATGCGGGCCTGCAGATTGTCAAAGCGCTTGTCCAGTGAACTCGAGGTCAGCATGAAAATGACAATCAGAATCGGCAGCGGCGTAACCGTGTAGATGGTGAGCCGAACGTCCAGGCTCAGCATCATAGCGACGCCGATCACGACAATTAGCACGGCTTCGTAGAACCGGAAGATTCCGGAACAGGCAAACCACGCCAGCTTCTCCGCCACGTCGTCGGTCATTCTGGTGACCAGATCGCCGGTGCGAAACACGTTGTAGAAAGTCCGGTCCCTTCTCGGTTGTCGAAGCAAACGCCCGTTGCCGGAACTCCCATTCCAGACGCTGATTCATATAGGCGCGAGTGCCCTGAAGCGCATTGTATACCACCAAGACCACCACAGCCAGAATCAGCTGGATGGTCAAGGCCTCGGCCAATGGTGACAATTCGTAGCGCTGCAGCAACAATCCCATCGGTTGAAGCAGGGTCGGAAGTTCACCCTTGCCGTACTTGACGACATCAAAAAGATACTTCAGCACCAGCGGCTGTAGCATTGCAATGGCGGCAATGAACGGCGTACCCAGCACAAGCCAGGCGAAGGCCAGCCGGTGATTGGAATATCCGCTCATCAACCACTTAAACTTGTTCCACATTTGCTACCTTCTCAATCTTGGGTCCCTGGAACTGCAGGCGGTAAAGTTTTTCATAATAACCGCCATGTGCCAGCAATTCACGGTGCGTACCGCGCTCAATAATCTGACCCTCGCGAATGACGAGAATCTTGTCGGCATCGAGAATTGTCGCAAGGCGATGCGCGATGATCAACGATGTCCTTCCCGCAAGCAGGCGATCGAGCGCCAGCTGAATCTGTTTCTCGGTATCGGGGTCCACCGAGCTGGTGGCCTCGTCGAGAAGCAAAATCTGCGGGTCGAACACCATTGCCCGGGCGAAAGACAGCAACTGCCGTTCGCCGCGGCTCAGATTTGCGCCGCGCTCGGAAATCTCGGTCTCGTACTTCTTCGGCATCCGCTCAATAAACCTGTCAGCGGTCACCAACTGCGATGCCGTCGCCAAGGCTTCGGCTGCTGATTCGACTTTGCTCCAGCGTGATATTGTCGCGCACATTTCCCGGAAACAGGAAGATGTCCTGCAATACCAGCCCGAATTTCGAGCGCAGGTCAGTCGTATGGAGATCGCGAATGTCAATGCCATCGACCGTGATCCGGCCTTCCGTGGCATCGTAGAACCGCAACAGCAAGTTTACGATTGTGCTCTTGCCGCCGCCGGTCACTCCGACTAAGGCGACCTTCTCGCCTTTGGCGATCTCGAAAGAGGCATTGCGCAGCGCGAAACGCTCGTCGCCGTTGTATGACAATCCGACATTCTCGAATCGAATGACTTGCTCAAAGCCTGACCAAACCAGCGGCTGCTCCGGTTCCGGAATTCGCTCCTCGTTCTTCATCAGGGCGAAGACCCGGCGTGCGCCGGCGATGGCACGCTGCAGAACATGCAACTCCTCGGCGGCCCGATGGATGGGTTCGAAGAACATGCGCATGAACATGATGAACAGCAGGATTGTACCAACCGTCATCGTTTCACCGCCTGTGCCGGCGATCTGCCCAACCAGGACGGTCGCACCGAAGAACGTCACGACGGCAATGCCGACGTTTTCGACAAAGAAGACCAGGTTAAAGAAAGTCGTATGCGACAGATGCGCCTCGGCATCAAGTTTGAATTTCTGCCGGTTCGCCTCGTTCATCCGATCCTTCACCAACTGTTGGCGGTTGAATACCTGCACGACGCTCATGCCTTGCAGAAACTCCGTCATTGTCGCGATGACGTCGGCCATCTTCTTCCTGATCCCCAGGAAGCGCGGTGTTGTGTACCGCTGGTAGAAGTACATCAGCGTGATGACCACCGGCGCCAGGACCAATACCGCGAGCGTCAGTTGCCAACTGTAATAGAACAGTATGGCAAAGATACCGATCAACTTCAGCGCATCGCCGATGATTAACACGACGACGCTCGAGAAAAACTGGCGCAATGCCTCGCCATCCGACTCGACCCGCGACAGCAGCCGGCCAACCGGATTCCGGTCGAAGAACGAAACCGACAATCCAACTACGTGATTGAAACAGCGCTGCTTCAGATCGGTGATGACATCCTGGCCGATAACTTCCAGATGAACGCGCTGGGCATAGTTGGCGATTAAGAACGCCAGCAGGACAAGCACGTAAATTAGTGACATCCACATCACTTGTGGAATCAGCGCATCAACCGTCGCCGTCGGCAGGCTGGTGCCGGCAGTCGACGAAGCCGGAGATGTCACGAGATCCACGGTCTTCTGAATGATCACCGGGCTCAGCAGCGACAGCCCGTTCGCGATAATCAGCAGAACGAGGTTGATGTATAATCGCTTGCGGTGCGGAGACAGTAGCGGCAACAGGCCGCGCAGCGCCTCTTTGGCACTGACCGAAGTCTCCTGTTCTTCCTGATAGTATGCAGAATCCATATCGTGTAACTAATCCTCTAATTCCAAAAACAACTCTTGCATGAGCCCGGCGGCAATCACAAAAAAACCGGACTCGTTCGGGTCCGGCTCGAATTATCCGTGTAATGTCGTACTTAGAGATTAGGGCGGATAGGCCGAGGCGGAACCGTGTCGCGGAGCAGGCAGACTACTCCCCGACTATTCGCGGGTGTCTGTTGCCGGATCATCATCAAGGTTCTCTCCTCGTTAAGTTAGACTATTATTATCGCAAAAGTTTACGAAAACATGAGTCATGAAGTTCTGACAAAATAGGAGAGAATCATAAACTGTCAAGAAAAAACCTTCCAACAGGTCGGGACCACATAGTAATCCTGTTGCGGGATAAGGGATTAATCACTGAAAAAGACCGCAATTGCGGTCAGTCGACCTTCGAAAAAAAATGCGCTTGGGAGAATTGAATCGTTAGTCTATCATACGAGCGTATGCGGTTTGCAGATGTTCTCAAAGAAGCGTTCACACTTACGTGGCGGTTCAAGTGGTTTTGGTTGGCGGGATTTGCCATCTACCCGCAGTTGGTTGGCGGCTATCCATTCGACTTCCAATATCAGCCAGGCGACGACTTTCCGATTCGACTATTCCTGATTATTATGGCCGCCGCCATGATGCTGGCTGTGGTGACGCTGCTCGCTGGTGCTTTTTTGCAGCCGGCGTTGATTCTGGCCGCTTCCCGCGCGCGCGCCGGGACGCCGTTGCGGGCCGGCGAGGCCTTGCGTGCCGGGTTTGATTTTTTCGGGCGCTGTCTGGGGCTGGCACTACTGTGGTTCGGATGCGGCATCTTGCTTTTCATCATGCTCGGAATTCCGCTGATAATCGCGTTCATCAACTCGGTCATTCTCGGTGTTGTTGTCGCGTTTTTTTTCGTTCCGGTGGCCATCGCAGCCGCAATACTCTTGACTGCGATTATGAACTACGCCTACCGCAACATTGTTCACTTCAACTTGGGTGTGGGCGACAGCCTTGCGAAGGCATTCCAGCAGCTCAATTCCTTGAGAATGGCTACTGTGGGCTTGACATTCTCGGCCTTGTTGATTCCCATCATCGCTCTGACCCCAATCTCAATAATGTTCTCCATGACTCATCTGGCAGCGAAGTTTGCATTAGGGGGTTCGAGCTTGGCGTCGGGCGCGATATATTTCTTCGCGGCTGTGATATCAGTGCCGCTGGCCGGCTATTTTGGCGCATTCTCCAATGTCCTCTTCACTATGGCGCACTACGAGTGGTTTCTGCGCGAGCGCAACGACTCAGACGCCCCAAGGTTTTAGAATCTGACAGCAGGCAAGCCGCATCAAGATCCTTGGAACCGTATGGACAGCGAAAAATGTCGCCAAATAAAATCTTTGTTTCCGACGTAGTATAGTTTGTCTATTATGATACAATTGCTTACATTGTATTTTATTGTTCATCCCGGCGAGGATTACTTGTTTTAGTGTCAGTATCTGAAATCACTCCCCTCATCATCGGCAATTACACTGCTCGCATACCTATTGTTCAAGGCGGAATGGGCGTTGGTGTATCGCTTTCCGGACTGGCCAGCGCGGTTGCAAGCGAAGGCTGCATCGGCGTTATCGCTTCCGCGGGAATTGGTATGAACGAGCCTGACTTTTACTCCAATTTCCTCGAAGCCAATACGCGGGCGCTCCGCCGCGAAATTCGGCGGGCGAAGTCGCTCACCACCGGGATAATCGGCCTCAATATTATGGTCGCCTTCTCCAACTTTGGCGATCTTGTGCAGACGGCGATTGAGGAAGAAATCGACATCATCTTCTCCGGCGCCGGACTTCCCCTGAACCTGCCTCAATATCGGCGGCCCGGCACGAAGACGATGCTGGTGCCGATTGTGTCTTCCGCACGAGCGGTCGGTTTAATCTGCAAGCGCTGGTTGCATAAGTACGATTATCTTCCGGATGCTTTTGTTGTCGAAGGGCCCCGGGCGGGTGGACATCTCGGATTTCGCGTTGAACAAATCGCCGATCCGGAGTATGCACTTGAGAAACTGGTGCCGCCGATCCTCGAAGAGGTTGCAATCTTCGAAAAGCAGACCGGCAAGAAAATTCCGGTCATTGCTGCCGGCGGCATTTACACCGGCAGGGATATCCGCCGCTTTACGGATATGGGCGTCGCCGGCGTACAAATGGGAACCCGCTTTGTCGCCACCTACGAGTGCGACGCTGACCAGGCGTTCAAGCAGGCTTATATCGACTCCAATTCCGAAGATATCGTCATCATCAAGAGTCCGGTCGGCATGCCGGGGCGCGCCATTCGCAACAAGTACATCGATGATGTTAGCGCCGGAGTGAAAAAGCCCTACAAGTGTCCTTATCATTGCATCATCACCTGTGATTACAATAATTCCCCTTATTGCATCGCTCACGCCCTAATCAGTGCCCAGAAGGGCTATCTGCATAACGGTTTCGCGTTTGCCGGCGCCAATGCCTATCGCGTCGATCAGGTGGTTTCGGTGAAGCAACTGGTATCGACCCTGCTTGAAGAGTACGAAAACGCCGATCTCGTCTACACGTGAGTCGCCGGCATCTAACCCGCAAGTTTCGGCTTAATTAACGTTCGCCACCCGGCAAACATCAGCAACATCGCACCAAAGGTGCAGACGATAGTTGCCCCCGGGGGCGTATCGATCCAGAACGACAACAGCAGTCCCAGCACTGATCCGATCAGGCCGAAAATCCAACCCAGAACTAAGTGCTTGGCGATGCCGTTGGTTGTCAAAGCCGCAAATACTGATGGCACAACCAAGAAGATGAATACCAACAAAACGCCGCAAATCTTAACCGAACTCGTAACCACCACACCGAATGACGCGTAGAACAAGAAATCCCACAGCCGTCTTCGCCTGACGGTCTCAACGCCGCCGAAAGTCAGAGCCGCAAACTTCTTGAAATAAATCCAATGAAACACGCCGACGAGTGTGTAAACGACCGCGGTCTTGAGTACTATTAGCGGCGTTACAGTCAGGATGCTCCCGATCAGCAGATACTTGATGTGTTCTGCTCCCTCGGGTGAGTGGCTCACGGCCATGATCGCTGCTGCCGCGCTGACAGCGTAAGCAATACCGATAATTGCCTCCTGCGGAATCTTGCCTTCGATCTCGCGGGTAAACGCAAAAACGAGTGCGCCAACCAAGGCAAAGGCGAGCGAAAACAAGTAGGCTGTACTGCTGTCGAGTTCAAAGCCCAGCAGGAATGCAAGTGTGCTCCCCAGCGCAGCTACCTGCGCCAGGGAGAGGTCGACAAAAATGATTCCGCGCTTAATGACATGGAGTCCGAAGTAGACATGGATGCCTACCAGAACCACGCAGATCAAAAACGGCCAAAGCAGCAATTCAAACATCGTCGTTACCTCGATGCTTCAAGCAGGGCATTGATGTTTCCACGCAGCCAATCAATGTACGACTCGGTTTTGTCGCGGCCACCGATGGAAGGGTAAAGCATCACGACCCTGGCTCCCGTGGACTCTGCAATTCGCTGCGGGACTCGCTTCTCAAAATATGGTTCCATGGCAATGATCTTGATTTGCTGCTTCTCTACGAGTTCAATCAAGTCTCCCATATGTGATGGAGACGGTGCCACACCAGCGTACTTTTCAATGAAACCGGCCAGCTTGATTCCGAAGTATTCGGCAAAATACGGCCAGGAGTTGTGGTACGTTATGATCTCGATTCCGACCAGCGGCGCGGCAAGGGCTTTGATGGCCGGTAGTTCCGAGTTCAGATTTTCCAGAAACCTGTCGCGGTTCTGCGCGAAAATACCGGAGTTGGCCGGATCAACACCTGCCAAACCCTCAAGAATTGCGCGGGTGATTGGCTCGACATTGTCGGGTGACAGCCAGTAATGTGGATTTCCAAACCGGTGCAGATCACCGTATGAGGCGTCCGCCTTGAAACTGGGTACCTCCATTGGTTCGATATACATCGAACAGTCAACTTTCTTGAGCCTGCTGTTGCGGGAGCCGTCGATGATGCGGTCAATCCACGTGTCCAACTCAAGACCTATCTTGAGAACCAACTCTGCGTCGCGCATCTTGACCATATAGCTGGGGCGTACCTCGACATAGTGTAAGTCGGCGCTCGGAGCCGCGATGCTGGTGACTTCGACCAGACTACCGCCAATCTCCTTGGCGAAATAAGCCAGATCGCTGGTTGAGGTCACTACCTTGACAGCGGCCTGTGCGGTTAAAGGGAAAGAGTAGCGCGAGGCCCATTAGTATTGCAAGTAATCTATTCATCTTCATCTCCTAAAAGTTGTGCGGTTGGTGGGGGCCCAGCGAAAACACAAATTGCAGTGTCGCCGTCCAGAAGCCATCGCCCTCACTTGGCGTGGTCCAGTCGCCGACCAATCTGATCAGTGTCGTCTCTTCAATCGGAGCGAATCCGATAAATCCGGTCATTCGCGAGACGTGTGCGTCGCTATCGTTTGCATCCTGACTATACTCGAACATCGCTCCCGCATTGTATTTCTGGCGGAATCGATAGTCAATATAGGCGTAGGCTCCGGATGAACTGACTGCTTCGCCCTCAACCACTTCGCGATGATTGTTCAGGTATTCGCCTTCAATGGTGAGGGACGTGTTCCGATTGGGTTTCCACTTGTATTTGGCGTCAACTCCGAGGACCCGTGCACGAAGCTGTTCCTCGCGGTCGTATTCTGACGTAACGACAGATACTCCAGCCGTAAGTTCCGCGGCCTCGGACAACGCGCCGGATGTCGTCATTCTACCGAAAAATCCCGGCTTGATCCGCGACACTTCGTCCTCCTTTGCTGCCGCGGTCTTCGCAAGTTCAAGCGGTTCCCCGGTGACTTCCTCTTCCTCGCCGGCAAGGATCTCTCCCTTGAGCACGGCGCCCATTATTTCCGTATTCAGCTTCCCGGTGGGGATGGCAAACGAAGCACGAATTGCCATGTCGTTCAGTCCTTCCTCACCGAAGAACATTTCGTGCGGCAACGGCTGGTGCACAAAAGAATAGGCGTGCGGATGAACCGGATTGAGGCGGCCGAATTCCAGACGGTACTTGCCGACTCGCATGTTCAGTCGCAGGGGCAAACCACGCAGAATCGTGGCGTACAGTTCCTCAACTTCGGCATTGGCGCCGTCCTCCCACGCCAGCACGACATCGGCGCGAGCATAGGGGTTGAGATATCCGGCCACAACGAGTTCCATATTGGGGGAGAGCAGGTTGAATTCGTTCTTCTCCGTTGGGCGTGATTCGTCATTATGCGTAAAGGCTCTCACGTCCCCGATGGCGGATATGTCGGGATTTAGGGTGGTCTGCCCAAACGCTGTAGCTAGCCATAAAATGCTCGCGCAGGCGAGCAGAAATACTCTTGCAAACATAAACTTCTCCTGTGGCCGGGTTGGCAGCGAACCAGTTCAGATTATGAACTGGCCGCTCCCAAGAGCGGCTGATAGTTCTTGGTATTGATTATCAGAATTCGGCGAACTAAATCGCCGCAGGAGGTGCGCGTTTCGGAGTTGCGGCGCAAACGAGAAGACTCGAAGGGCTGAAGAATCTCGTTACGACTATATATCGGGTAGGGGGGATGGCAATCAGCGCCAGTATCAGAACGGCAGGTAGAGCGATATCGACGCCGAAGTGGCAGATCGGACACTCTTTCTCTTGCAGTTCGTGGCTATGATGATGCTCGATTGTATGAAAGACAAAGAAGCTGAAGGCCAGTAGAAGGCTCAGAGCAAGCCAACGCGCTAATCTCAATCGAGTATTCATTTCGATATTAATACATTGCAGACAGTCCAAATCAAAGTAGAACTTTGTCGCCCTGGCCGGGACACAGTCAATAAATTCACGGAACTTGACGCCGGAAACTCCGATATATATAATGAATGACATGTTAGTCCTTTGGGGGTGACCTGGTTTCGACGGGGTAAGCGAGGGTTAACTTGCGCGCCGAGATTGCGCCGGTCTCGTTAAACAGGCGTAAACCAATTGAATGGCAACAACTACGCCATTGCTGCTTAACTAAACTAAGCATGCCGTTTTGCACGAGGCCCGCCATCAGACGTTGTGCAAAGCGCCGTTAAGTGATGGATAGCCTTACGACTCGGTCAGGCGGTAGCGAGGCGAAATTAACAGCATGACTGGCTGATTGGTAGCTTTAGCCTTGCGGCGATCTGATCAGCGAGAATAAATGCAAAGGACACGCGCGTAGACGGTTAATTGGCGTTCATCTCGGACGGGGGTTCGATTCCCCCCACCTCCAATTGTTGTAATTCATGTCAATCAATCAAGTACAACGACTACTATGGCCGGACGAATTCCCCGAACCCCCGTCCGCCCCGCATATCATGCAATAACATAGAATATCTTGCAACGGAAAAGGTCACGATTTGGTCACAGTGATAATGGGACGAACGTATCCACTATATGCCATCGCACACTATCCGAACGAGCTCCTTTTCTTTTGTGAAAACTAGCCGACTTTTTGTTGTTTCACCTTGTCAATTAAAGGAAAACGCCATATCCTTTAATGGATTTTGCCAGATTAAGATTCCTTTAACGAGGTCGATCGGAACCCATGGAAAGAAGAACAGGTGACTATCTAACAATTTCGACCGTCGGCGGGGAAACCTGCCGGGCTTTCGTTCCTCATCCGCTTCCGCCTGAACCATCGCTGAAACTAGACCCCGCCATTCAAGAGCAGGAGGACAAAGCGCTGTTGGCATTAGGAAGACTTGATAGCGTTTCGACGCTGCTTCCGGATACTTCGCTCTTTCTGTACATGTACATTCGAAAAGAAGCGGTGCTTTCATCCCAGATCGAAGGCACACAATCGTCCCTTTCGGATTTGCTACTGTTTGAAAGCGAGTCCTCTCCGGGCGTGCCTCTTGATGATGTTCAAGAGGTCTCTAACTATGTCGCGGCAATCACACACGGAGTGAGTCGGCTCCGAGATGGGTTTCCGATGTCACTTCGACTAATCAAAGAGATTCATGGCGTTCTTCTGAGTAAGGGCAGAGGGAGCGAAAAGGATCCAGGTGAGTTTCGAAGATCACAAAACTGGATCGGAGGTTCTCGCCCTGGGAATGCGCGATTTGTACCACCGCCTCCGGACAGAATAAATGATTGCATGGGCGCCCTTGAAAAATTCCTACATAACGATCCAGCCAAAACCCCGGTCTTGCTCAAGGCCGCGTTAAGCCATGTGCAGTTCGAGACGATTCATCCGTTTCTGGACGGCAACGGACGCTTGGGCCGATTACTGATTACACTCTTGCTGTGTGCGGAAGGGGCACTGAGTGAACCCTTGCTGTATCTCAGTCTCTACTTCAAAACGCACCGCGACGACTATTACAATCAACTTCAAAATGTTAGAGATAATGGTGATTGGGAGAGTTGGCTGAAGTTCTTTCTCTCGGGAGTTAGGGAGACCGCAGAGCAAGCGGTGCAGACTGCCAAGATGCTTGTACGGCAATTCGAAGAGGATCGAAAGAAGATTCAGCCACTGGGCAAAGCGACCGGTTCGGCACTAAGGGTTCATCACGTGCTGCAGCAATCACCGATAATATCTATCACAAATGTGGCCAGGAAAACTGGACTATCATTTCCTACCGCAAAAATGTCGTTGACCAAGCTGGAAGAACTTGGAATCGTATCAGTCTTGCCTAAGAAGGGGCGTTCGCAGCTTTATGGGTACACGCAGTACATCAGCTTGCTGAGCCAGGGGACGGAGCCGCTTTGATCTGCCGCAAAATGCTCAGCTCCGTGACCAAGCTCCGAGCGTTCCTGGAGCAGTGCCTCGGTGACAATTGAGATGTGCCGTTAACGGAGTCTGGCTTTGGCGAAGAATGAACCAATTCGTGATGGCCTTTCGGAAGAACTGGAGCAGCTGCGCCGAGAAAACGACCGTCTCAAGTTGTTGCTGACGGCACATGGTATAGCTTGGGAAATTGACAAGCCCTCGGCGGCCAAGGTCAAGCACAACCATCGGTTATAGATACGCCGCAGTCAACAATTCACACGGTCAGAAAAAATCACTCTCTTCCGCCGACTATTCCGTGGCCGCACGGACGTCTACTCGGTGCGGTGGGAGTCAACCAAGGGCAAATCGGGCTACTCTCCCGCCTGCGACAACGAATGGCTGCCCGGAGTCTGCAATAAGCCAAGAGTCAAGTGCGGCGATTGCAGCCAACGCCTGCTGTTGCCTGTCACCGATCAGGTCATTTATGACCATCTCTCAGGTCAGCGTACAGTTGGTATCTATCCGCTGCTCTCCGATGACACCTGCTATTTCGTGGCGGCGGATTTTGACGAGGATGGCTGGAAAGAGGATGTACTGGCCATCATCAAATCGTGCCGGGAACTGGAGGTTCCCGCTACTCTGGAGATCTCCCGTTCGGGCAAAGGAGCGCACGTCTGGATCTTTTTTGCAGAAGCGGTTCCGGCCCGGGAAGCGAGGCAACTTGGCGAGGCTCTGATCAGCCACGCCTGTGCCGGCACCCGACAGCTATCCCTTGCCAGTTATGATCGACTTTTCCCCAACCAAGACACTTTGCCCAAAGGCGGATTTGGCAATCTGATCGCACTTCCTTTACAGAGGAAACCTCGCGAAAACGGCTGGAGTGTGTTTGTGAACGAAGATTTCGAACCGCACGTGGATCAGTGGGCGTATCTGGCATCGTTGAAAGTTATGTCACGGATTGAGCTGGAGAGCTCAATCCGTAGGGTGACGGGCGGCGGACTTCCAATAGATGTAGCCTTCGTGGCGGAAGCAGACAATATCGAGCCGTGGAAACGCCCAGCGCCATCATCCGTCCGGATACCCGGGACCCTGCCGGAGTCTCTAACTCTCGTGCTCGCCAACCAGATATTCCTAGCCAAGGAGATCCTGCCCCAACCATTGGCCAATCGACTTATCCGCCTAGCTGCCTTCCAGAATCCGGAATTCTATAAGGCTCAGTCCATGCGTTTGCCAGTTTGGAACATACCGCGCATTATTGGTTGCGCCGAAAACTTTCCGCATCACATCGGCTTGCCTCGAGGCTGTCTGAATGTGATACAGGACTTGTTAGCCCAGAACAACATTCGGGCTGAAATCCGAGACGAGCGAGTAACTGGCTCTAATGTTGCTGTCAAATTCACAGGAGTACTGCGTGCGGAGCAAGAAGAGGCTGTGAAGGCAATGCTCAAGTGGGATATCGGTGTGTTGTGTGCTCCGGCCGCATTCGGAAAGACGGTTACTGCCATTGCGCTGATAGCCCGACGCAAAGTGAGCACCCTGATTCTGGTGCATCGTACTGAACTGCTCCGTCAGTGGCATGAGCGGTTGATGACCTTCCTTGATCTGCCAAAGGGAGCTCTGGGTATCATCGGTGGAGGCAAGAAAAATCCTTCAGGCAAGATCGATATCGCCGTAATGCAGTCGCTCTCGCGCCAAGAGAATGTTGCGGAGCTTCTTGACCATTACGGTCAAGTTATTGTTGATGAGTGTCATCATCTGTCGGCTTTCTCCTTCGAGGCGATTCTAAAGCAAGTGAAGGCCAAATATGTGACCGGCCTAACGGCTACACCAATCCGCCGCGATGGCCACCATCCGACAATTCTCATGCAGTGCGGTCCGATCCGACATCGCGTCGAGCAAATGAAAGGAGCCTTGTCACAATTGGAAGTATGGCCGAAGAATCTGAGTGCGCCTGAGATTCCATCGGAAGCCAGAATTCAAGATGTTTTCCGCATCCTCGCCAACGATACTTGCCGCAACACGCGGATTGCGCAGGACATTTCTGATGCCTATGGAGAGCGTCGCAAGATTATTGTGCTGACAGAACGTACTGAACATTTGGATCGGCTACGTGAGGCCTTGGGCGATTCAATCGAGCACTGTTTTGTTCTGCATGGCCGCTTGTCCAAGAAGCAACGCGCTGTGATCTTTGCAGAGATTGCTGGGCTGGACGATTCGGTTCCACGGATTCTACTTGCAACCGGCCGCTTGATTGGCGAAGGTTTCGATCACCCACCCCTCGATACGCTCGTGCTGGCCATGCCGATTTCCTGGAAAGGAACGCTTCAGCAATACGCTGGCCGACTGCACCGCGTACATGCAGACAAGAAGAATGTACGCATCTACGATTACGTTGAGCACAACCACCCGCAACTAGCCCGAATGTGGGGCAAGCGCCAGCGAGGCTACCGAGCCATGGGATATGCAATTCTTGACCAGAAAATGACGGGGCTTCTCTAACAATAGCACTCGGGAAAAAACGGACACAATTTGGTCACCTATGGGAAGGCCGCGGTCAAGGGATTTTTTCCTTTCGTCGCCGTCAGGCGACGGCATTTGCCTGGGTCGGATTGGATACGTCACCTATTCGAGCTCTTTCCTTGGGGAAGGCCCACGATATTGTTCTATTCGAGAGGTCGCCCACTCACAAAGCACGGATTCTTACTTGATCCAGTCCAAATTCCGAGCTGACCTCTCTGACTACAATTCCGACTCGTCAATTACTTATTCGCTAATTTAGGCTGCCGGAAGCCGGAATGGTTCTCCGTGCTTCAGCATCGCCCAGATGACAACTGCCAACTTTCTGGCAACTGCTACTCGCGCTTTCTGAACATTTCCGCGATAGAGGACGCGGTTGAACAAGCGATTTAAGGGTGGTGATTCGCGAATCACATTGATCGAGGCTTCAACCAAAGCATGACGCAACGGTCGAGAGCCGAGCTTGGTGATGCCGCCACTATGAACGCTGTCACCGGAAGCTCTGACTGACGGAATCAGACCAGTGTAACTGGCCAGAGCTTTGGGGCTCTTGAAACGGTCAATGTTGCCGATCTCAGCATAAATCGTGGCTGAGCGTACCGCTCCAATCCCGGGTATCGTGCAGAGCAACTTGACGATCTCATTCCCTTCCGTCAACTCCGACAATTGCTGATCAAGCTCGGCGATGGATCCCTTGAGGCTGGTGATCAGATTCAGACATTGATGAATGCACCCTCTCGTTACCGGTGAACAGCAGAGCCGGTTGATCTCCCGAACAGCCTTAGGGGACGAAATGTTCGAATGCAGGAATTGTCAATGCCGTGCCAAAACAATAAGTGGCGAATCCGGCTCTTGTTCATGACCATGGTCTTAACCAAATGATAGCGTTGCCTGACCAGACCCCGCAGGATCCTGATCTCGTTGGGCGGTAGCCAGGACTCAGGCAAAAAGTTAATTCGCAGTAGTTCAGCCAAAACACGTGAATCATAACGGTCAGTCTTGGATTTCGATTCCGCGATGATCCTCACCTTGTGCGGGGTCGCAATGTGTACCGAACCAGCATAGGGTTCGATTTGATCCAATAACCATAGGTAGTTCAGCACCGGTTCCAGCACTAAATGCACCCTGGATGATAGGGAACTGGCAAACTGTGATACTTCCGCAATGTTGTTGGCAAATCGCCCTCGCCTGACTAAATTCCCTTCAGCGTCGATCTCGGTGAAAACACAGAAGCGTTTGTGAACATCGACGCCTAGATACGTTTTGGACATGGCCGCTCTCCTCCTATTGCCGTCTTGGTAAACAGCAATATACTCGGGATCAGCGGCCTTCCCATAATATCACAAATCAAATGCGGGGTCGCTGTGGTGAACCACATTTGTTCGCCACTGTTCACTCAAGGCAAGAGAACCGAAAGTCATTGCTGACTTCCGGTCGAACTTCATTCCGAATGCAAATCAGGTTCTGCCGCCACCCTAGCAGGGTGCTGCCCCCCCGGCAAAGATGTAGTTGATTAGGTAAACAGCGTCTGCTATGTCCAAGCTTCCGCTGCAGTTCACATCTCCTAGACTAAGTGGGTCCGGCGCCTGTGCTCCTCCAAAGATGTAATTCACCACTGCAACGGCATCAGAAATGGTGATTGTATCATCACCATCCAAGTCTCCGCTGGTCGAGACAGGCACGATTACACTCATGCCCGGACGAGCGAAACATACAGAGGATAAAGGCGAGGAAGTCATGGATTCTTCGGCTCCCAAGTTTCGCCGCCGTCTGTGCTCTTTTCAATCACGCCTGTGCTTCCGACCGCCCAACCTTCCATAGCATCGACAAATGCGATGGAGCTCAAGGCGCCTCCACCGCCATACTTATCCACCCAAGTATTTCCAGCGTCGATGGTCTTCAAAATGACTTGACCGCCGGCTGCATATCCAATCGAATCAGTCGTGAAGTAGACGGAGTGGAGATCTGCGCTGCTATTGGAATTCAATTCGATCCAGTCTTCGCCCCAGTTGGTGCTTTTCACGATTCGGCCGGTGCTCCCGACCGCAAAGCCAATTCCGTTGGGCGTAAAGAACACAGAGTTTAGAGCTCCGCCCCCTGAGTACTTATCAACCCAATTCTGGCCGCCGTTTGTCGTCTTCAGGATCACCTGCCCGCCCGCAACCCATCCGACGAATGAGTTAACAAAATAGACCGAATGGAGGTCGGCACTGGAACCGGATGACCGCTCAGTCCAAGATTCTCCTCCGGATGTCGTGTGCTCAATCCGGCCAGTGCTGCCAACGACCCATCCTTTTGAGCTATTGACAAAGAAGACTGAATTCAAAGCGCCTCCCCCCGAGTACTTGTCAGTCCAGTTCTGCCCGCCATCGGTCGTCTTGTAGTACGACTTGACCTCCGGCTACCCATCCGATCGAATCATTCGTGAAGAATACCGAGTTCAGACTTGCACTAGTGTTGGATGATTGAGGTTGCCATGATTCCCCCAAGTCGGCAGTGTTGAGAATTGTTCCTATGCCTCCGACTGCCCAACCAACGGGCTGACCGACCACAGTCAAGCGATAATAGGGCAGAAACGCAGTCGCGCAGCCCATCCATCCCGGCAGAACAAATTCCGCTGCCAACTGAACTGTGTCGCCCGCCTGGAATGTTGTTGAGAGAATCTGGAAATTGTAAACCGTCAGATACGAACATCGAATATCGCCTGACCGTTGGTCCGCGTTGTTATGAAGTTCCACGCAAGGCCATCGCCGACGATACGGTACCAGAAATTTATGTGGTCATAGCAGTTTTGGTCACCCCAGTAATTTCCCATATGTCTGAACTGAAGCGTAGCGTCAGTCCCAAACGGTATTTCGTAAAGCGGCTTTGCGCAATCGGGTGGAGGATCGCCCCCAAAAAACCAAAATGCCTCTTCACTGTTGAAATGACACGAGTCGGTTCTTACAGTAATTCCACTCGGCAGGAAGTCGGGACTTTGTTGGTTACAGTTGTCCTGCCAACAATATCCTTGGGCTTGAGCGACTGCAGGTAGGAAAAGGAGTAACAGCAGGCACAAGGTCAACTGCCAAGTCTTGACTCCGCACACGCGACATAGATTCTTGCGAGCATGTGCGTCTCTTGAACATTTGGCTTGATTCATTCGAGCATTCCCCGTTCGATTAGCTTCTATTTTGTGGCCGACATTAGTGACTAACTAGACTAACGCCGCCGCGCTGAATTTGGAAACTCACCGTCGACAATTTTGAGAATGCAGCAGACCGCGCGAAAATATTCGGTTAAGCGCACGCGTGCATGAGGCACAAATGCCAAAGCGTTGTGGGTGCTCATTCCCTGTCTCTAAAGTTCTTTTCAATGCTTGCAGTGCTGTTGCAAGCGCTACGAAGATACTCTTCTATGTCCGCTCTGTCAATTCCAAAACTAAATGCTGACTGTCCCTCCTCAAACCTCAAACCAGTCTAGCAGTTTGCTGAAAAACAGCATTGCGTGTTGATGATTGGCTATCTGGATGGAGAGTTTTCGTTGATGGCCGGGTATTTGGGGGAAGTTTGTTGTCTTCGGGGCGCTTCAGGTGTCTGAGGTTGACTTCAAATCGCGATCTTGTCTCGTTTAGCCACCCACCATTCCCAGATCCGGTTTCAGTTTCGCGATTCGCAAGAGATTGTAGGCGGTGCCGACAATCTCGGCCGACAATTGCGTTCGTGCTCGACCTTGATGGCGTGTCTTGCGCAAACCGCCAATTGTTTTCATCCAGCCGAAGATTTCCTCGATGCGTTTACGCACGCGTTGACTAATCGCGTAGTCCTTGCGTTTCCTGATCCGGGGATCGACCGCCGAGCCGCCCGGACGTTTGTCGTTGGCTGCGATGTGCGGTGCAATCTGCCGTTTCTGTAACATCTCCACAAACCCCTTCGTGTCATACCCCTTGTCACCGGCCAACGTCTTCGGTCGGCGGCGTTTCTTCGCTTGCCGCTTCAACATCTGCTCCGCCGCCGTCCACTGCGACTTGGTATCTGCCTGAGTCACGCTGATGTCCACCAACAAGCCGTGTCGATTTTCCATCAAAGCATGTCCGCCATAACACAGCTTCGCCTCCTTCCCCGGCCCCTTGCGATACAACCGACTCTCCGGATCGGTCGTCGATTGATGCGTCTCGTTACTCCGCTTCTCCCCATGAAAGTTCACTGTCGGATTACCACGGTCATCTTCATCACGATCCCTCTCGCTCGTATCCTTGCGCCGAAAACTCTTCAAACAGGCCCACGCCTCGATCAACGTCGAGTCGACCGTAAAATGATCGACGCTGATCAAACCCTCCCTCTGAGCCGTCTTCACCACGCCATCAAAAAACAGCTTCCCGACCTCATGCTCCAGCAGTCGCTGCCGATTCTTGCAGAAAACCGTCGCATCAAAACTTTCCTCAACCTGATTCATATCCAGAAACCAGCGAAACAACAAATTGTAATCCAACTGTTCGCACAACTGGCGTTCGCTTCGCACCGAATACAGCGCCATCAGCAACAGCGCCTTCAACACCCGCTCCGGCGGTACGCTCGGACGACCGGTCGTCGAATACATCGCGTCAAACACCGGCGATAACCGTTTCAGCTCCCGATCCGCTAAGACCTTGATCTTCCGGATCGGATGATCCACCGGAACCCGCTGCTCCGGCGTCCACAAACTCAACATCGTCTCCTGGCGATTCGGCTCTCCACGCATAGTGCTCTCTCCTTCAAAGCAAATCCACCAGACGATAAAACCCCTTCTATCTCACTGCAACTACAAATCGAGTTTTTCAGCAAACTGCTAGATACGAAAGGCATCAATGTTTGGTGTGCGGCTGGTAAAGGCACTTTTGGTACAAATGAGTTGGTTCGCAGAATTGAGATCGCCGGACTGAAGACCATAGTGTCACATCGTAGGTTGATTGTGCCACAGCTGGGAGCGACAGGGATCAGCGCACACTTAGTGAAAGAACGAAGTGGCTTCCATATTTTTTACGGCCCTGTGCGCGCCCGGGATGTCAAGGCATACTTGGCGTCGGGTATGAAGGCGACTCCCACAATGCGACGCGTCACCTTCACGCTTTCGAGCGGCTCGTACTCATTCCAGCTGAAATCGTCGGGAATCTTAAATATGTGGTTTTCGCTTCGGCCTGTTTATTTCTTTTGTCAGGCGTCGGTCCTGGATGGTACTCAATGGATCGTGTACTAAGCTACGGAGTTATTAGCGCGGTATTCCCGCTCATAGCCGCAATGGCTGGGGCAATACTGCCTGCGGCTCTGTTGCCGTGGCTACCCGGACGAGCGTTTTCCATGAAAGGTGCCTTTGCAGGGATTTTGCCAATGATAGGGACGGTCTTGTTAGCCTCGAAGCACCCGGAGTACTTTCACAGCCGGCTGTCTATGATTGGATGGCTTTTCCTTTTCCCGGCTGCGACCAGTATTATGGGAATGAACTTCACCGGCAGCTCGACATATACGTCGTTGTCAGGTGTGAAGAAAGAAATGCGAATCGCGATCCCAATCCAGATATCAAGCGCCGTAATTGGTATCATACTCTTGGTTATTGGGCTATTTGAATGACGAGCTCCTGCTCTATGCGCGCCCACCCAGAAATCCTGGAAAGGCCGTGCTGCAGGGAAAGGCGCGAATAGTATGCTCCTGTACCTACATGACGTTACGACACTTGAACTCAATCTCACAAAGTGCAACGGATGCGGCATGTGTATCGAAGTGTGCCCACACGCCGTCTTCGTGCTTGAGCGTAAGAGTGTATGTATTGTTAATCGAGACGCATGTATGGAATGTGGGGCTTGTGCTCTGAATTTCCAGAGGAGCCTTGACCGTTCGCGCCGGCGTCGGCTGCGCTTTGGGCGTCATAACTGGGGCCCTGCGTGGAACCGACCCGACATACGACTGTGGAGTAGATTCATAAAGAGTTCGCCGTCAGCTAATTCTGGATCGAGGGGAAGCAGCACCGAGAACTTATTGCCACAGCTCAAACCGCATGATAGCTTTCAGCGCTTAAGTCCAGATTGGTTTGAAGACGTACTGCGCGGACAGACTCACCGTCACACCGAAGAGGAGCTGCTATTTGATACATTGGCGGAAGTTGCACCGAGATCACTTCGCCACACGATGGAGCAGCTATCCACGCAGCATATCATGGGCCGTTTTTTGTAGCCAGAGTTGCTGAGCCGTTACGGGAGATCGTGGATGGCGCAAGCAGTTTGTCGGAAGCGTGTTCAGTTTTATGAACCAATCAGCCGATAAACGTGTAAAACGCTACACAGTCGATATCACCCGTAAACTCTTCCGACGTTGGAGCCGATGAAACGCTTTCTGTTTGTCATATATGCTGTCACATTGATAACCATCGGGTACTATCTGATCTCCGGACTCGACTACTACCGGATTTCCTATGTCGATCGCCCGCATCACGAGGATTATCGCGCCTATCGGCCGGCCGGCAACCTGGGCATCGTGTTTGGTTACGTCGGTTCAGCGATGATGATACTGATGCTGACGTATTCGCTGCGCAAGCGCACCAGGATACTCGGCAAAAACATCTCCCTCCGCAATTGGCTGAAGCTGCACATCTATCTCGGGGTTTGCGGTCCGTTATTCATTGTCCTGCATTCCTCGTTCAAAGTGCAGGGGCTGATCGCTGTTGCGTTTTGGTCAATGATAGCGGTGGCGTTGAGCGGTTATGTGGGCCGCTATCTCTACCAACTGATTCCCCGCAATCAGGAAGGCGATGAATTGACGATGGCCGAGATCGATAAGCAAATGCAGTTGACAACGCAAGTACTGCGGGAGAAATATGGACTGGCGCCGGAACAACTGGCGCAACTTGAGGCGTTGACGAAACGGGTGGTTTCGACGGAAGGCTCATTTGTCAAGCTGCTGGTCGGGGCGATCATCGCGGATCTTACCCGGCCGCTGCTCGCCGGTCGCCTGATGAAGGAGATGAGACGATCGTTTTCATCGGTTGACCGCGGGCTCAAAGAGCTGGCCCGCCTCGCGTTAGAGCGCGCTTCACTAGCACGGCATATCGAAATGCTGGACAGAACCCGCGAAGTCTTTCACTACTGGCATGTCATCCACAAGCCGTTTGCAATCATAATGTACCTGATTATGGGTGTCCATATCGGTATCGCGGCATGGACCGGATTCGCAGGATTGTCGTAAGCCATGTCTCGCCCGAATTGCCTTCGGTTTATTGTTGCCATCGTGATCCTGACGGCGGCTACGGCTTCTGCGCAGTTGTCACCGGGCGATCTCTCGCAGGCCCACAGCCACTTGGAGGGGTTGGACAATTGTCGTGCCTGTCATGGTTCGGACCGAAAGCAAATTGGTCCCAACTGCCTGATTTGCCATACACTCATTCAGAAGCAACTGAATGAACTCGACGGCATTCACGGGCGCAATCAATACACGGTTTGCGAAGAGTGCCACGTCGAACATCATGGCCGCGATTTCGCACTGGTTTATTGGAAGGAGGGCGAAGCTGCCTTCGACCATTCATTGACCGGATACGATCTAAGCGGGGCGCATAAGCCACTGCAATGTCGACAGTGCCATACGGTCAAAAACGTCGTGCCGGATTTGAAGGAAGGTGATACGCGAAAAGATCCGAGCCGGACCTTCTTGGGGTTATCGCCTGACTGCAACAGTTGCCATTTTGATGAGCATCGCGGCCAGGTTTCCAACAAATGTGAATCGTGCCACTCCAACACCGCGTGGAAGCCGGCGATTTCATTCGACCATCAAAAGGCAAAGTACGCGCTGACCGGTTTGCACCAGAAAGCCGAGTGTGCGAAGTTCATCCGAATTTTGGCGACAGGTCGACGCCCGCCGACACATCGTACCAGAAGTTTACCGGCTTGAGTTATGCGCAATGCAACGCCTGTCATAAGGACCCGCACGCAGATCGACTCGGAGTAGATTGCTCAGGATGTCACAACACAAACAGTTGGCGCAGCGTCAACAACAGCCAATTTGACCACAGCAAGACACGATTCCCGCTGCGGGGACAGCATACGCCGCTTCAATGTGCGAAGTGTCATAAGCAGGAAGAGCCGCGCAAGGTATTAGCGTTTTCGAATTGCAGTGATTGCCACTCTGATTTTCACAGCGGCGCTTTTGCCGCCAAGTCCCGGCGGAGCGAAATGTGAACGTTGCCACAGTGTGGACGGGTTTCGTCCCGGAATCTTCACGGTGGAGCAGCACGACAGCTGCGATTATCCCCTGCGTGGTGCGCATCTGGCAGTTCCCTGCGACGGCTGTCATATCACCTCACCGACCGGCCAGATTCCGCGCCCGTACAGGTTCGCTTTTAAGGAGACTGCCTGCAGATCGTGCCACAAGGACCCGCATAACGGGAAGGCGGACAAGTGGGTGAATAGTGGCGGTTGCGAAAGCTGTCACAATGTCAAAGCTGGAAGGAATCGGTCTTTGCGCATGACTCCACCAAATTCCCGCTCACGGGGAGGCATAATAGCGTCAGGTGCCTGGACTGTCATGGGAACAAAAATGATAGAACTAATGTATCACTTCTGACTTTCGAGCTACTGCCAAGAAACTGCAACGAATGTCACAAAGATATTCATGGAGGACAGTTTGTCGTTGACGGACAGATTGCCTGCGACCGTTGTCATCAAGCCGACAATTGGAAAGCCTTGAAGTTTAGTGTTGACCGCGATTCGCGGTATCGTCTCGGAGGGCCCATAGAAAGTACCCTGTGGCGGGTGCCACAGAAATACAATTCAAGAATCGACTATTTTGGTCCGATACAAGCCAATAGGTACTGACTGTAAGGACTGCCACGACTCCAAGACCGGTAAACTCTAACTCTGGACGTGTCAAGATGACTCTCTTAAGAGTCTGCCTGACAATTGCTTTCGCTGCCGGACTCACAATTCTTGCCATCGCCCAGGGTGACAACCCGCACGGCGACATCAAGTTTGATTGTGCGACCTGTCATTCGACCAGCAACTGGAAAGACATTCCAGCCAGACCAAGTTTCGTCACGACGAAACCGGATTTCCGCTTTCCGGCAAACACAAGCAGATCAAGTGTGCGGCCTGTCACAGTGATTTAACCTTTGCAAAGACTCAAGACGAGTGCGCTTCCTGCCATGCTGATCCCCACAGCGGGCAGTTAGGATCGACGTGTCAGAATTGCCACACCACCCGCGGCTGGCAAAATGAGCAAGAGGTATTCGAGGTCCATGCAACACACGGCTTTCCGTTGATGGGAATGCATGCGATTGTGGATGCCAATCGTGCCATCAGGGAGAATTGAGCGAGCAATACGCCGGCACTTCGGCTGAATGCCAATCGTGTCACGAGAGCGACTTCACCGCAACGACAGATCCGAATCACGTATTAGCGGGATTCGACAGTGACTGTGTTCAATGCCACCGCTCGTCGGCAGTTACCTGGAAGGGGCAGATTTGATCATCCGCCGACACCGATACTTGAAGGCAGGCACCGGGTCTTGACTGCGCCAGTTGTCATGCGACCCAATTTGCCGGAACGCCGACCGATTGTTATTCCTGCCATAGCGCGGATTATCTCGACGCACCCGACCCGATCACGAAGCCGCTAACTTCTCACAAGACTGCAGCACTTGCCACAAGATGACGGCCTGGACTCCTGCGACATTCGATCACAATGTGACGAGTTTGTACTGGAGGGCGCCCATGCGAAGGTACAGTGTCAGGACTGCCACAGCAGTT
>CAVOPW010000013.1:0-33962 GCA_963698225.1 uncultured bacterium | reverse complement strand
TTCGGAGGCTTGGGACATTTCGTTCGACTCGGCAGCATCTAGAGAGGTGGTTTGGATTGACACCGTAGTCGATTTGTGACGGCGAAGTCGAGCGGACCTTGGAGCAGTCGGGGTCAACACAGAGCTCGCGATTGACGTCCGGGACTACTTCAGCGTGGAAACGGTGCTGGAAACGGTGCCATGCCACTCTCCATCCAATATGGATAACCGGGCGATTCTCGATCGGAGTCGCTCAGGAACCTGCTGTCCATAGCCGACTTTGGTACCACACACTTCGACGATTCTTTGCCAATGTTCCCCAGCCTGCCGGCAGAAGTGGCCTGGCACCAACCTTCGACGGAGAGCACGGTGGGCAGGCGGTCGGGGCGTTTGGCGCGGACGGCGTCCAGCAGTGGCAACGGTTGCTCGAGCACCTTGTACAAGAATAGGATCGCGCACAGAGCCTGATTTTGGGTGCTGGCAGCGACGTGTTGGACGACTGCCCAATGGGTGAGGAATTGTTCGACTTCCGGCGCGCCCATGGTGTCCGGGTGGCGTTTGCCGTGGAAGAGGATGAACTTCCGGATCCAGCCGACATACGCTTCTTCGGTGCGTTTGGCGTAGTGGAGGAGCCGGATTTTCTCCCGGACGCGATCGGGGAGTCGGGGCTGGGCTGCGGCGGAGAACTGGGGCGGATGCGGGTCGGGTGCGGGCATAGACCACCTTTGGCACGTGATCGACCGCCCGCGATCGTGTCGGCGAAATTGTAAATGCCTGCAGCACCCGGTTAACTCTCGCAATGGCGGCCCCTCGCCGTCTTGCGTGCATGGCCGCATTGGTCGCGGTATACGTTGCCGTGTTGTTCGCCGTCCATCGTCGCCGAAGCGAGCGGAGTTCCCATCGGCATTCCGCGTCGTAGGCGTTTGACATTTCGGATCTTGCGTCATACGCTGGGGGCATGTGCTGATGCCCGCCCGCGGCTGAGCTAGGCCGCTCGCCGCCGGCACTAGATGGTTTCTTTTGCCGTCTAAACCGCAAACCGCTGCGTGCTATACGGCAGTGTTCGCAGTCTAATAATTGTCCGTCGGACTTATCTCAACGACTGGAGGAATCATGAACACACAAATGCAGGCCTCTTGGAGAAAGATGGTAGGTATAGCCCTCCTGTGGTTTGCACTCGCGGCGGTTGTTTACGTCCCGACGGCGGCCTTTGGTACGAAGGGTGCGATTGTCGCATTCCTGGGCTTCGTTTCTTTCGCATTGGGCCTTGCTTTTTTTGCCGATGGCCTTAAGCGGGACATCGTGGCAACGCTTACTCAAAGGAAACCCGATCGAATCTCCTAGTGGGATTTGTTTGACGAACTGCCGCCCTTTTCGTTCGCCGCTCGATACGGCAGAACCGCCTCGTCTGGTCGAATGTTCGGCGCAGTGTTCGCTCGACGAAGGGCTACTACACGTTGCATCGCGGCGAACTCACACCGGGCAGCTTCCCAAAATCGACGTTCAGGAAGGATCCGCACCTTTGCAAACCGACGAACAATCGCATGCACTGGAGCCGGCGGCCGGGCTGGTTTCGAATGGAAAGTCATCACTGCCGGCCCAGTGATGCGTGTCGTTCGGCTCCTCGACCATCGGTGCTGCCATGATCACAGGATTACAGGCTCTCGACAACACTGACTGGTCACGACTGCATCACGCGTATGGTCGCGCGACGGATACGCCCGGCCATTTGCTTGCGCTGCTGCAAGACGACGCCGAATCGCGTAAAGCCGCCATGTCGCATTTGTGGTCGGCTATCGTACATCAGGGCACGCCTTGGACTGCCACGAAACCTGCAGCGTTGGTTGTCGCGGGACTGCTGGCAGACGACCGAATCGATCGCGGTGATTCCCTTCGCGCAAGTTTGCTGTCATTTCTTGTCGCGGTTGCGGAGGCGCCGAATCAGGCGGGTGGGAACATCGAAGAGCTTCGACGGATGGCGGAGTTCGACATCGATCCGTTTCTCGACTCCGACGACGATGGGGCGATATACGAAAACGAGGATGCGGCCAATTCATTCTTTGCCCGATCGATTCTTGGTTGCATTGAAGTGGCCCCCGAACTCATGAAGGTCATGCTTCAAGGACTGGACAACGCGAATCCTCGCGTTCGTGCATGCGCCGCAATGGGCGCTGTCACCTTGACAAAGGTCGAATCTCTGAAACGATTCGTGAACGAAGTCCAGTCTCGATTGCTGACATTGGCGCACTCGGCACAGGATGTGGATGAACGCGCCGCCCACGTGTTGGCGCTCGGCGACCTCGGCTATTCGCCGGTTGAGTTCCTCCGTGATCAATCCCCGGCAATTCGGATGTGTGCGGCACTCGCACCCAGCCTGAACGGTGACACAACCGCCATCGGTGAATTGCTCAGGACCCTCGAACACCATGCCGAGAACATTGATAATTGGTTTGTCGAAAAGCCTCCGCAGTTTGCGATGCGTCCGCGTTTTCGTGTTGTCGCGAGGCTAGTTGAGCAAGTAACCGACTTTGATCGCCTGGCAGATGCCGCGGTTGCGGTCCTGGGAGTGACATCCGAGTACTGCGTTGACTTCGATTGGGGTCCATTGCTGGCGGCAGCGTTTCCCGGATGGTACCGGAGACGTCACAACGGAATCGCAACGCCGGTTCCTATCTGCCCTCGTCGACAAAAGGAATCTGTGGGATCCCAGCCATGGAAACGCCTTCAAATGGTTCAGAGGTGCCGGTCTTCCGTATGATCGCAAGGCTTGCGCACGAAGGGTCAAGGACGGGCGGGTGTAGAAACAGCGCCGAACAAGGGCGTGCACCGGAGGCCGCGATCCGGTCGGATTTCGATGGAAGCGTCATCGGCGCGGCCCCGGTGACGCCTGTCGTTATGTCGCCTATCCCGGTCGCAGTTCGATGAAGCACAAGCGTTTGGCCCACGTAGTCGTTTACTCTCTGGGCATCGCAACTGCTGTGCTCGTCGCTCTCGTCGTCGTATTTATCGCGCCTCGCACGCGGCAGGCACGTTTTCAAGCCCAAATCGTCGCCCGTATTCGTGCTTTAGGTGGCGAGGTCAAATATGATTATCAAATCCAAAACCCCAACGCGAAACCCGGACGACTTCAAAGACTACTTGGCGATGATTTCTTCGGTCGTGTAGTCGAGGTTGATCTCCGTTCAACTAGGGTTTCGGACAACGACCTTCAGATTCTCCATGAACTCCCATCAATGACATGGCTGGGGCTTTACGATACATCAATCACTGATCGCGGACTTATACGTATTGGCAAAATGCAGTCAACTCGAATTTCTATGGTTAGACTCAACAGCCGTCACAGATGCCGGAATCCCTCACTTGGTGGCACTTTGCAATCTTCGAGAGCTTCTTATTCAGTATACGGCGATTATTCGATGCCGCGATGGCCGACGTTGCCCGACTTTCCCAATCTCCGCGAACTTGCTGTCGCTGAAACTGCCGTCACTGACAAAGGCGTCAAGCAACTCGCCAACCTTGCATTTGGAATCGCTGAAACTCGATGGAACACAAATAACGGATGATTTGTCGCCGGTCTTGGCCGGGTTCACCCAATTGAAACGTCTCGACTTATTCAATACGAGGATTACCGATCGGACTGTTGCTGCGGCTCCCAATTGGAAGTCGCTGGAATTCCTGCGAATTCATGACACCGAACTATCCGGATGAGCTTCATTCAGGATTTATCCAACTTGCAGACCTTGCGATTTCGCTTGGTGGCACCGGTGTGTCAGATGACGTGCATGCAAGGCTGCGAGCTGCATTGCCGCAATGCAAAGTCTTCCACTAAACTGGCACAGAGAGGCGACATAACAATTCGATGCACACGGAGCGGCGGTTGCACGGGCAATCGCAGTGGCAAGTCAACTCCCGCCGCCCGGTGATCGCAATTCGTTACGTCTCACCCCGATGTTCATTCCGGCACTCCCGACGGCGTGGTTGACACCCGTCAGTCATTGAGCGTATCATGTACCAAAGTGATTGACCTGGCAGGGACGACGATGAACTTCGAGTGGGATGTCTTTAAGGCGGAGGCTAACGAACGGAAGTGCGGCGTGTCATTCACCGAGGCATGACCGTGCTTGCCGACAGTTGTCCCTCACTGGCTTTGACCCGAATCACGCGGACGACGAAGACCGGTACCTTACGATGGGTTTGTCGGCCGTTGGGCGGTTGCTGTTGGTGTCGCACACCGACCGTGGCGAAAAAGTGCTTATCGTCAGTGCCCGAAAGAAGAATCGACGTGAGCGGAGGGACTACGAAGATTGCAACTTCCCCTACGAGACCGAATCGGCTGACGACGAACTGCGGCCGGAGTACGACTTCCGCTCGATGCGTGGGGTGGTGCGGGGCAAGTACGCCGCGCGGTATCGCGAGCGACTACGGCTTGTACGCTTGGTCCGAGTTTGTTGCCTACGCGTTTGCAAACGAAGCGGCGGTCAACGACGACTTGTGTGACTACCTGGCAGCACTCGGCCGAATCGTCCACGACATAACCAACGGATGAAGCGAGCGAGGTAAGGTCGGTTGCCATAGTGTCGTTTTCCTGTCCCGCCGCCTTTTCCGTGCGTTACGTTCGCATAAAAGTCTTCTAATGAAGCTTCCGGTCGCTGTTTGGAAAACATTTCGACAGGAGCCGATTCTCGCCGGAAACTTTCACATCGTACGTCGCATCCGCTGATGAGCGATGTTTTACCAGAGCCCTTTCGTCCTCACATTTTGATGGTTACCGCAACGTCGGCGGCATTTGCTTGGATACGACTTGAGAGACATTCGTCCTCACCTCTTCCCTTTCCGCTGGGGTATTCCGATTGGAAAACGAGCACATCGAATTTTCGATTGATTGGGACCTAAAGGGTGAAACACGCGAGTCGGAGTATCACATCCCCGATCGAAGACTACGAGTCGTTGCTATACGCTCCTCCTACGGCGTTCGAATTTTTCGCTGTGCGTTCAGCATCACGGATTCTTCTGGCTTTAGCGGAATCAAAATGAAGCATCTCGGTAGACATGACCAGCGATGATGGCCGCAAACACGGGTTTCGATTCGGGGCCCTGGTACACGGAGAGTTTCCCAAAGGACCTCGCGTATTCTCTTCATTGTCCGTCGACTTGCAGACGTTCTTCGCAGCGCGAGGAGAAATCGTATTCGATAACGCATGTAGATCGCAATATGACGTCGACTTGGCAACTTACCGACTTTATGCGACTGGCTTGGATTCATTTACCCGCTCGATGATACTGGCATCCCTACCGGAGTAGAGCTACTTTGACGACAAATTCGTCGTCAGAAGCGACGTTCGTCGGCTGCAAGCACTCCATACACCTCAACCAGAAACACTCTCCGACGCGATGATTGAACATCACTGGCCAAACCGTCGTGGAAATCTCTGCTAGCGCGACCTGAATCGGCGTAACAATCGCATGCAACGGAGCCGGCGGTCGGGTCGGTTTTTGAAATCAAAGCGTCTCATGCCGGCCCGCTGATGCGAAACGTTACGGCCATCATTGGACTACGAATGAAGCTTCCCGTCCTGTTTGGAAAAATCGACAGGAGCATACTCGCGAACTTCCGCATCGACCCAACGGTGATGAGCGACGTTTTACCAAAGCCCTTTCGTCCTCAAATCGTCAATGGTTTCGCCGTCGGCGGCATTTGCTTGATACGACTCAAAGAGATACGTCCTCACCTCGTCCCTTTCCGGTGGGTATCGGCTTCTGCAAACGCATGCATAGAATTGCGGTTGAGTGGGACCTAAATGGCGAAACACGCGAGGGCGTATATATCCCTCGCAGAGATACGGTTCGTTGCTAAACACACTTGTAGCGGTCGAATTTTTCCTGCGTTCATCATCATGCTTCTTTTCCTGTAACGGAATCAAAAGACTCACTTTCGGTGGACATGACCAACGATGAAGCCAAACACGGGTTTCAGATTCTTGGCATGGTAACGAAAAGTTTCCCAAAGACCTCCGTATTCTCTTCATTGTCTGTCGCTTCTGATTTCTTCAAACGCGGATCATTAGGCTATTCGGTAACGCATGTTGATGGAAAATAGATGGACTTGAACATCGTTGTCCGACTGGCGGATGGAAACGCTTGAGATCGACAGAATGAGTCAAGGTATTTTGAGCGACAAATCGCGTTTCCCAGCAGACTCGATACAATTTGATTGTGCTCTTTTGATGCGATCGATTGAACATGAATGGCATTGTCGTGAGGATCTCTGCTGTCGACCTCGAATAGGCCGTAACCATCGCATGCAACGGAGCCGGCGGTCGGGTCGGTTTTGAAATCAACGCATCTCGCGCCGGCCCGCTGATGCGAAACGTTATCTGGTGTAACTGCAAACGTGCATGAAATGGACATGGGACAAATTCGGAATCCACGTCACTCGTACTGACGGCGATCCTATTCCGATGGAACGTAACCCTCATGTGATCCTCGATTGCCTTCAACTGACGAATGCGACGAGGGTTCGGGTGGACTTTTACGACTCGATCGGCCGCGCGATCGTCACTGTGGACGCTACCGATCATGGTGTGACTCTTGAAAACACTCGACGCGCAAGCCGACAATCGGGATGGGACGTTGAAGTCTTCACCACTGCATCCCTCGATCAAATAAAAGTAGCGGCCGTTCGTGACTTCACGTCCATTAAAGCCATCAGCCCGGAATTGACGCAGGCACTGATCGACGGCGGTCACTTCACGTTCGATGATCTATCAATCATTGATCCAGACGCCCTGATGCAGCTTGGCGGATTCGACATGGAAACGGTCAACGCGATAATCGAACAGGCGGAGATTCGAGCCGAACAAATGGACGCGTGATGCCAGATAACAAACGGATCCACCCGAGTCGCCGATCGGGCGGGGAATCGTGTGGATGATCACTTGGCGGCGACCGGGTGATCCGTGCCGTTCGGGCCGAGATCCGCGCGGCTTCCCGGAATCGTTGCCGTCCTTGAATGGTCATCGGTCGGGCTGGTATAATTCGCGGTGGAGGTGTTGCCATGACGACGTACGAAACGTTGCTTGCGGACGCGACCCGCTTGCCGGTCGCGGATCGGATCCAGTTGATCGACGACATCTGGGACACGTTGCCTGGTGATTCCCTGCCGCCACTGAGTGACGAGTGGGTCGCGGAGATTCAGAGACGCTCGGCCGAGTACGATGCTGGTTCGGCCGAAACAGTGTCGTGGGAGCAGGTGAAGGCCGAGGCGCTGCGCCGAGTGGGAATGGCGGTGCCGGATGCCTCCTATTGACTATCTTTTCGGCGCACGCCGCGATTTTGACGAGTCGTTTGACTGGTACGCCGAAAGAAGCACGCAGGCTGCTGTGCGATTTGCGGCGGCCGTGGATGCGGCACTGGACAGGATTGTCGCGAATCCGACCCAATTCGCGAGCCCAGACGGTGTGCATCGAGAGTGCCCGGTCAAGAAGTTTCCCTTTCGCATCGTCTACCGACTCGTCGACAATCGGGTGCTGGTCGTTGCGATTGCGCACGCAAAACGACGGCCTGGATATTGGCGTAATCGAACCTGATCCGTGCCCGAACAATCGGCTGGACCGGAACAGCGTCACCGCCCAATATTATGTTATGATTGGCCGCCGCCCGGTATCCTGTCCGTTCGACCAAGAGTCCTCGCTGGTGCTCACGTGACGACTAAAGCGGCTCCAATGGCCGGCAGAGAATATCGCCTTTCCAAACACTCGCTGGAAGTCGGCTTGGTCGCTGTCGCGATTTTCGGTGTCATGGGAATTGTCAGCGTCACCGCCGCAATCCTGAATCCAGATGGCTCATTTCGCCATCCCGTGGCAGCTGCGGTTGCGTTCGGAATTCTCTGGTCGTGTTTTGTCCTGCTCGGTGTCTGGCTCATCCTGATCTATGCCCGCCACCGCCTTTTTGTCGATCCGACCACCGTGCGCGTGACGGGCTGCTTCGTCTCCCGACAGGTAAGTCTCGCAAAGGTCACACATGCGGCTTGGAAATCCTTTAACAAACATGGCACTCTGGTCCTGAAGGAACCCAGCAGGGTGGTGAAGATCGGCTTTGGCAATTACACGTTTCAGGAGCGGCTCGAGTTGATTCGATTTTTTCGGGGAGGCATTGGCTGGCGGCGACGAGGGTTGGGAGAGATTTGAATCGCCCTGTATGCCACCGGAGGTTGACTACATGCAAGTGCGGTCAAGGATTCACGGCCTTCACCGCTTGCGGCGATTTCTCTCGCGTTGGCGATTCCATTCATGTTCGCGATTCTGATCTGGGCAAAGCTGGTCCGTGGACTGCCGAATGGGAACTGGTTTGTTGTGGCGATCCTTCCGCCGCCATTCCGGGGGCCTTCCTGGGGATGATGTGGTGAGCAACTCGCGGCGACTTGGCACGGGCGACAAATCAACGTGATCCCGGTTGATCGCACGTGCGAGTTGCGCGAGGTCGAACCAGTCGCTGGACCGGAGTGGCCGATCCGGTCGGAGTTGACTGGAAGGCTGATTGGCGGCCACCCGGTCAGCTTGGCCGTTCGGCCAAGAGGACTGCAAAATGAACTACGAGGAATGGCGGAGCGAACTTTTCGGTCAACCTCCCGACATCGATCCTGTAACGCTGGAACATTCATCGGAGTTCTACTCACTCCCACCGAACCAAGCCTTTACTTTGTTGACCAGATGCTCGTTGATCGCGAACTTCACACCTTGTTCAGCAAGGAGCAGATTGGCAATGCAATCAACACGGTTTACTCGAACTGCTGTAGTGATTTGCCGTTCCTGTACACCACTGAGTGCGACGAAGAACGACGCGTCAAGGGAATTCGAAACCTAGTCAATCTATACCGAAACTTTTATGAACGTTACTGCACCGCCCAAGTCGTAAGCACTGGGAACGACCAAACCGATGGCAAGATCGGATTTATCTGTTACATGTTCTGGGATGTTTTTGTGTTGTATCCGGGAAGTGCATCGCCTCTGATGAAATCCGCTGCAATTGGCGTGATGCGCAACAGCACTGGATTCTCGCAACGACAATTGCCTTGCATCCGCCATCCATGGATTGGGGCACTGGGCCATGGACGTTCCAGAGGCATCGAGTATTTTGAATCAATGGCTGCGCCGCCCAACAACAAAAAACGCTCAGGTCATACAATACGCTCGAACCGCGACTAGCGGGATGATCTTGTGAAGGCAGAACAAAGCCGTGAACCCGAGCACGCGATCCGGCGTCTTTCACATGGTTGCCGTACTAGCGTGCCGTCCGGTTACGGCAGGCGTTCTGTCGCTAAATCGTGGCGTTCCCGGCGGTAAGGGTTTTCCATGACTGCCTCGCCCAGTCCTGACGAGTTACGCAAGTGCCATGCACGCTGGCACCGCGTGTACGATCGCCTTTGTCTCGCTGCTATTGCCGTGCTCGCAATCGGCGGCACGATCCTTTGGGCTCTGACGCAGAATATCGAATACTTTTGACTCAGGCCTGTTCCTCGCGATCTTTCCATTCTTGGGTCTGCTCTACAACCACTTCTACTTGTATCATCCCAGACGCGATCCGCTCAAAACGCAGCAAAGACTTGGAGGATCTCGCTAAGAAACAACGACGGAATGTCTGCACCGTCTCCCTGCTGAATGGGACGATTCTGTTGATTGCCTCGCCACTCGGCATCATCATTGGTGTCTCGGCGGGTTCGGAATATGGGATCGCCGGGGCCGTAGTTGGCGGTATCATTGGCTCGGTGTGGCTGGTCGGCGGATTGCTCCTCATCGCAAACTGGCGGCATTTACGGCGCAGGGAACCTGGCCACCAATGACAGTACGCGACAGAACTAGCCCGATGCACGGGAGCGGCGAAGTCGCGGCGGTATGTGCAATGGACAATCAATCGTCGCCGCCCCGTGATCCGTGTCGTTGAACTAAACCGCTCGGCTGAAGAGTTTGTGGGCTGAGTGTCTGGGTGAGTTCAGCACTTGTGTGCTTCGGATCAGACCTGTCGACGCTGCTCTGGCAACGTCACCTCGCGGGCATCTACGACGGGAAGCTGCCGTCCGCGTCCCTCTGCTGCGATCTCATCTCGCCGCAGCTCCTCGCTGGGCGTGGTCCTGACAGCTGCTACCCACTAACGATTAAAACGATTGTAGGACTTGCGCTTTTGGAAATCTCAATCATCCTGGAGTCATCGCAGTACTGAGATGTGCTCAGCTGCTTCCCTCCACTTCTGCCTGAGGTTCACCACGATGCCAACGCCCTATCACACGCGACAAACTCCCATCACCCAACGCATGGCTGAGGACATGCTCGTGCGGAATCTGGCTCCGCGGACCATCGATTCCTACACCTATCACGTCGATCGCTTTGCCCGCCACTTTGGCAAATTGCCGGAAGATCTCGGCCCGGAGCAGGTTCGCGAGTTTCAACTCTGGCTGATCCAAGTCAACCAAGCTTCCTGGAGCCAGTTCAACCAAGCGGTTTGCGCCCTACGCTTCCTTTATACCTTCACGCTTCCGCGGCCTTGGTCGGTCACGATGATTCCCTTCGGGAAGCGGCCCAAGAAGCTGCCCACGGTACTCGGACAAGAGGAAGTTCACGACTTAATCCAATGTGTCACGCATCCCAAGCATCGAGCGGTATTGCTCACACTGTATGCCGCGGGACTGCGACTGGCCGAGGCGACCCATCTCAAGCTGCCGGACATCGATTCGCAACGCATGCAGTTGAAGATCAACGGCGGCAAGGGGGGCAAGGATCGTTACGTGCCCATCTCGCCGAGACTCTTGGAAGAACTGCGAACGTACTGGAAGATCGCTCGCCCCTCCAACTATCTCTTCCCTGGCAAGACGCCGGACGTGCCGCTGTCTGGAGCGACCGTTCAGAAAGCCTGCAAGCTGGCGGCGGCTCAGGCGCGGATTGCCAAGACCGTCACTCCGCATACGCTCAGACACAGTTTTGCGACGGCGCTTTTGGAAGCGGGCGTCGACTTGATGGCCATCAGCAAGCTGCTGGGGCACAGCAGTTTCTTAACGACGATGATCTACTTGCACTGCCGCCGTCAACACTTCAATGCGTCCCCCAGTCCGATCGATTGGCTCCCCGTGCGTCAATGTCCGCGGTGGGTCGATCCGTCGCTGCAAGCTCCGAAGCAGACTCCGCCCGAGGAGGACAAGGGCCAGGACAACAGCAACCTGCGTTAACGGTCGCTTCGATCTTGAAGCAGTACACCGAGCCGTTCGTCGAGCGATATCATCACCACTTGTCATGCCATGTGGAAAGCACGTTGGCGAGGATCGGCTTCTGCCGCACGGCAGCGATGAAAGGTCGGGTGTATCGTTGCCCGAGTTGCGACTCGAAGGTGCCGGTTTACAACTCCTGCACGGATCGGCATTGTCCACAGTGTATGGGAGCCCGCCGCGCGGACTGGGTCGACAACACGGCCCAGTTGCTGCGCCGCGGGACCGAATACTTCCAAGTCGTGTTTACCATTCCCGACAAATTATCGAGCCTGGTACTCGGCAACCGGCGGGCCCTCTATCGGTTGTTGTTCCGCAGTGCGGCGAGTGCCTTGCAACGATCCATCGGCGATGAATGCGGGATGCAAGCGGCGTCGACGATGGTGCTGCACACTTGGAACCAGCGTTTGGGACATCACGCACATATTCACGCGCTGGTTCCGGGCAGCGGTCCGTCGCTGGACGGTACGCGGTGGGTGCCCTGCCGATATACAAGAGCCACACGCACGAAACCAGCCCGGCCGTTCTTGGTGGACAATACGGAACTGGGCCGACGCTTCCGCGACAGCTACGTGCGCGGCGTGCGTCGACTGATCAAGGCGGGCGTGTTAGAGATTGACGACCTCGCCACGATCAACACGATTCTCGCTGCGGTGCAAGCGAGCGACTGGGTGGTTTACATCCAGCCGCCACCGAAGGACACGAGCGACCCGGCAGATGTGCTGAAGTACCTGGCGCGTTACATGACGGGCGGCCCAATCTCCGATCGCAGGTTGATCGAAGTGAAAGACGGTCGCGTGTACTTCTGGGCTCGCTCGAGCGACAAGTCGGGCCGTCAAGTTCCCGTGTCGTTGCCGACGCTGGAATTCATTCGGTGCTGGACGCTGCACATTTTACCGAAGGGATTTACCAAGGCCCGTTGTTACGGAGGCTGGAGCAACACGCGACGAGCAGCCTACCAGCAGCAGTGTGAGCGATTACAACCGCCGCCGCCGTCACCAGACCCTCCTGATCCAGTCACGCCAGTTCTCGAACCCACGCCGGACGAGATGGTTGAGACGATGAAGTGTCCGCACTGCCAGACGGCGATGGTGCTGGAGTCCGACACGCGCCGTCCGTCGTGGCGCGAGTTGTTCTATGGTCCGGACCATCCGCGCTGGATGGAGTGGAGGGGTAGCGGATGAAATCCCGCGTCGCCCGCTTCCTCGGAAGCCTCATGCCGTCTCGGTACCCAGTCGCCAGTGCCCCCGAACACTCGACCCGGCTGGAACTCTGGACGGAGGTCATTGCCCGGCCGCGACAACGACTACAACCGTCACCATCGGGGCCGGCCGCTGGGCCCCATTCTCGCCTCGCCGAGTTGCAACGTCTCATTCGCAGCCACTAGAATGTGGCGCGCCGAGACCAACAGGCGATGCATCCGCATAAGCGGTTCCCCAATTCCGTAGCCAAGCGTCTCAGTTCAACGCACAATCTATCCGTCCGAGTACAGACGGATAGATTGCTATTCGTTCTGCCACATGCCACGCCCCATTGCCAACGTGTGTCGAGTCCTCGCGGGTGTTGTCAGTATTGTTCATTGCGTATATCGCTGGCGCATTCCTGTGCAGCTATCTATTTCCCGATTAGCACACCGCACAACAAGATGGAGATGCTCGCCGATAAGGTCGGCGCACTCTGTGGCATTCTGATTGCCACCCTGTTCCTTAGGCGCTGCTTATTGCGCTCGTTTAGGCTCGCGTTGATTTGTTTGGCTGCGACTGAGGTTGTTGTGCTGGTCATCATCCTCCACTTCACGGGGCTTACGACTCTGACGCTGTTCGACATCGGGTTCAACGTTGGCTGGCTTTACTCACTCACTTGGAATGTGGTAGTTGCATATATTCTCGGTGCAGTGTTTGGTCATCTGTGGCAGAGGGGCAGCTAACAAGCCGCTCCAAGCAACAGCCGCTGCGCCGGGCAGTTGACCGGTTTATGAAACTCGAACATCATCATTGCAGTCCACGCCCGCTTCCAACGGCTGTGCCTGAGCTTGATCGTTCGGGCCGTCATGTCGCTGGCTCTGGGAGTGGCGTCTCGGCTTGGTCGGCTGGCCGTCGGTGGCCGGTTGCCTGCACCTTAGCAAATGAGTAGTCTAGCGTCTGGTGGTTGCCTTCTGTTGTCCCTTTGGCGGCTGGGCCTCGGATGGCGTTTGACATTACGATTACTGACGAAGCGGACGCACAGCTGCGAGCCCTGCCGGTTCGCGAACAACGAATCCTTGAGGCGGCAGTCGCGGCTCGGTTGCGGATCAACCGGCCACGCCCACGAAGGCGATCCGCCGCCTTCGGCCGAATCCGCTGGCGGAGTTTGAACTCCGTGTTCGCGATCTCCGCGTCTTGTATAATGTGGAACGGGACAAGTCCGAAGTGGTCCTGCTGATCGTCGGACGGAAGGTCGGCAACAAACTGATGGTGGGAGGCAAGGAATTCCATGGACATCGAGGTGATCCCCCTGAGTCAACTGCAGACGGACACACCGGGCCTGCTGACGAGGTGCTGTGATTCGGGGCAGCCTGTCGTGGTCGAAATGCCGGACCATCGATTTGTGGCTATTCAGCCGCTCGATGCCGACGACGAAGACGACACCCTCATCAGCGATCTGATCGAAACAAACGCAGATTTCCGAGCCCTGGTGGAAAAATCGGCGGCATCCCCGCGAAAGCCGTTCGTGGCCAGGAACGTAGGCCCGAACTAATCGCTGGACCGGAGCCGCCGATCCGGTCGGAATTGCATGGTGAGCTGATTGGCGGCGGCCCGGTCAGCTTGGTCGTTACGGGGCTAGACGAAATCTCCATGTATCATCGTCGCACCCGACTCCTCGTACAGGCCGACTGCTCCCGCCGTGGCTTGTGGCCTCGGCTGGTACGTGTCGCTGTCTACCGTCGAACGCATTTTCTTCACAACTTGCATCTGGTTGGCTTTAGCACGTCGATGATCGGGGAGTCAGGCCCGAGCAGGAACGCGCTGCACGCCAGCGTGCAGAAGAACTCGGTATTGACTTGTTCGCGGCCTACAAGAGGAATCTCGACGCTGGTGCGCACTACCACCTTGCATGGCTCCTGATTTCCCGAGAATCGGCCGACTACATCCAATTTGCCAAGACGAACATCGGTTCGGTTCCGTGGCCCGAAGTCCGAATTTGGGCCGACCGCCGACATGACGATTCCTTGTCCGTGGCCTATCGCCAGAATTTGCTCGATCTGATCCTCGCGTCACCGACGTCCGAAGCCAAACTGTTTGCGGGGCGTTGGTACCGTAACCAAGGCAACATCGCCGAATCGGAAGACGCTTACCACACGGCCATGACCACTGGTAGGTTCTGGGATGCACTCGATGCGGCCAACGAACTGATCGAAACGGATCGCTATCATGCGGATGCGGTGCAGCATCTCCTTTCGGTCGTACGGGACTCAGAATATTTCACGCCCCGCGTGCAAAGAGCCTTCTCCGACTGTACAACCTTGAGGAAGAACTCCAGCCGCTCGTGGGTTCATGCGTTAAGGAACGCACCGATGGTGCCAACCGAAAGCAGTTGGTTGACAAGCTGAAGGAATTGGTAGAAAAAGATCTCGGCCAAACTCGGCCGAATGGCTATCCCCGTAACCATCGATTGCAACCGAGCGGCGGGCCGCGTCGGTCCTGATGGCAAGCCGTTTGGCCGCCGCCGGTTGAATCGTGTTGTTACGCACTGGACGCCCTAAGATGCAGTACGCAATCGTAGCTGCCGTTGCCATCGTCGTCCTTCTGGCCGCATTCGTGTGGTGGCGATACACGTCCGTTGCGCGGCGCACGACAACGCGATGACCGAATTCTCCCGCTCATTGACCCAATCGCCGAAAAGCTTGCCGCGGGGCAACAGCCGGGCACCGATGAGATTGCCCTCCACCTGATTCTGACCAGGAGGGTTTTACGAGGACCGCTCCTTTCCCTGAACGACAAGACGCATCTGGATGCTGATGAGATCGAACACCAGGTGCATGCCAAGGTGCTCGAAAAAACGACTTGAACCATAGAGGAGACCCCAGCGAGTCCGATCGATATCGAAGTGCGCTTCGACTATTGCCCCGCCTTCAGGGAGAGGATTTACTGTCGCCGGAAATGTGATCTCTTTCTTGATCCCTCGTAACTTAAGAATACCCTTAACCTTGAAGTTAGGGGAGCTCAAGTCGGGCTTCTCTATCAGTCTTGCCGCTTTCAGGCTGAATAAGGCCCGTGGAAACATTTTGACAAAAAAGAAATCGTCTGATTTAAGGTGCGAAATGAGAACCGGCTGCAGATCATTACCCTCGAGGTTGATGTTTTTGATGGATGCCATGTCGATTTCGAAAGACCCGCTGATGCCCCTGTTCTCAATGGTTATCTCGCCTCCGGACAGTTGTATGGTGCCGTAGTGCTTTGTGTTTGGGTTTCTTCCTGTCCACTCTAGGACACTCTCATCGGTATTCACCTTGTAAGTTCCATCCTCAATCCTAATCTCCATTTCGGGAGCCTCTAACACTCTGATCTGCTCACCTTCGAGGGGGTAACCCGCTTCCCGCCACAGGGCCAGTCCTCCGTCCAAGGCAAGGACGTTCCTGTACCCAGCACGAATGAGTTTTTCAGCTGCGGTAGTCGCATCCATAGACTTTTCACTGGAGCCGTAAACGACTATCACATCATCCTTTTCGGAAATAATACCTGCAATCTGGTCAAGGAAGGTCACTTCAAAAACGCACGCATTCCTTGCATTCGGGAGATGAACCTTTATGTAGTGATCTTTTGGTAATGTGTCGATGATAATAAGGTCTTTGCCGTTCTCCACCTTCTGCTTTAGAGCGTGGGGTGAGATTTTTTTATAATCGTCTGTATCGCGCATCTTCTCCCTCCTCCTGGAAAACGAAACTCGTTTCAGGTTTCAGATTGACCATCATATGTCCGTCTTTTTGTTTCCCAAAAATGTTCGAATCTTGACGCTTTTTGCTCAATCATGCTCAATAAAGAACAAGATTCGCAACATAAATCAAAGGTAATAAAAATTAACATATTAAGATCATTAAAGAATTAATTTCGTATTCTATGTTGGCATCTATCTTGCTTTTCATCGCCGTATCTTTAATGAGTTCTCGGGTTTTCGTGCATCTTTTTCCCTTGGTCCGAATATAAAATGAGGACATCAAGGGGGAAAAAACGGTATCAGGGGAACTCCGATTAAAGCAGAGTGTTCGGGCCTCTGCTTTTTTTTGTTGAGATTTTTCACGCGTGATCAACCGTTACTGAGTGGAACTATGTTAGCTGACAAAGCCACTTTTGAAAAGGAAAGTAAAAGGAATTGGGTGGTGGTCATCCCTATTGTTTCTGCCTTTATGTTTCTTCTCGTATCGTTCTTACCTTTGTCCGGGTGGATCAGTGGAACTGCTGGCATAGAAAAATCCTGGATCACTTTTGCCTCCTTCCTCGTATCTTCAGGTGTGAGTATTTTGGCCCTTTTTGTCACGTACTTCGGTGGGAGATTCGTCCCAAGGTTGTTTCACGGCAACAGGACGGGAACATAGAGTTGCCCCCTAAGAATCTCAGATTAGAATCCCGACCATGCCTGTCCTTGGTCCTAGCCTTTATTGTTCTGGCCCTGAGCGGTTCCCTTCCATTCGTCAAATCTGCCTTTTCTCATGACCAGAAAAGCTTCTTGTGGAAGATCCAATCACGGAGCGCGACCGTTTATTTGCTGGGTTCGATTCACTTATTGAAAAAAGATGTTTACCCCCTCAAGGAGACCATAGAGAACACCTATGAATCATCGGATACTCTGGTTGTTGAAGCCAACATCAACGAGATCGATAAGCTTGACCTGACGAAGTTCACAGGACGAGCCTTCTATCAGGGCGATGATCATATAGAAAAACATGTCTCACCGGAAACCTACCGCTCGATCAAGAAAGAGAGTGAAACGCTGGGCCTTCCAGTTGAGCTCGTCCGGATGCAGAAACCGTGGTTCCTTGCGCTCGCATTGCAAGCCATGGAACTTGTGAAATTAGGATATGATCCGCAATATGGGGTGGACTTCCACTTTCTGGCAAAAGCCCGTGGGAAGAAAAGGATTCTCGAACTTGAAAGTGTCGAGGAGCAAATCAACCTCCTGTCTGGATTCTCCGAAAGGGAGCAGGAACTCTTTCTTCTTTACACTCTCAAGAACCTGAGGTCCATGGATGGCCAAGTGGAAGCCCTGGTTCGGGCATGGGCATCAGGAGATCTACAGGCTATTGAGTCGATTGTGAGCGAGAGTGCGCTCCAAGATAGGGCGATAGCACCAATATTCGGAAAACTGTTCGACGAGAGAAACCTTAAGATGTGCTCGAGGATCGAGTCCTACCTGAACTCCACCGGGAGCTACTTCGTGATCGTTGGAGCTGGGCACTTGGTTGGGAAGAGAGGAATTATCGAGCTCATCAAAGGCAAAGGTTATGTCGCAGAGCAACTCTGATTCTGCACACAATGACAAGTAAATCAACCGAAGGTATGGGGCTCACTTTTTTCTTTCGCTAAGTGAAGAACCCCGTGCTTCCGCACGGGGCTTCTTCTAAAGAAAAAGCCCTTTTGGCCATTCATCCCCGCTCTTCCGAGCGGGGCATTCTGGCTTTTTCACGTAAACCTACCATCTAAGACAACCAATCAACCGGATCCTGGAGTTTAGGACTGGATTGAGAAATCCGCGACTGTCTCATTTCCCGCTTACCATCTTTACTCAAAGCCAACGCTGAAAGACATTTTTGTCTGCTCTGCTTGGATTACCGTGCAGCACAGAGGCCTTTTTCGTATGCTGGGGCTCATTAAATGCTTGCCGGATAACGACGGAATCCATGCAGATCCTGTTCAAGGTAGCACTCAGCCTGATCATCTCCAGGCCTTGATATCTAAACTAATAGAACGTCTCTGGCGCAAGTGGTCTTACGCGCTGGCCTCTCTGATGATGATCACTGAAACGCTTCTTCAGATGGGAAAGGACGGAGACATGGAGGTGAAGGAGGAATATCAAGAGAAGCGGAGATGCCTGGCCGAAAGAGGAGATGAGGCCCGGCAGGATCACCGGTTAATAGGCATCGCCGTGTTAGAGAACGAACCTGGAAAACTCAATTAGAATTCTCATTAGTGGTTGTAACCGTCCGTAATACAGTAATCCAATAGATGGCGAACAAAGGAAAGACTTTTCAGAGAACCGCAGCGACGCCATGCATTTGGTAATCGTCGCTCGCCCCTGCCTCTGTTACTCAATAGCTTGGGATTCGTAATCGTAAGTTGCGCCTAGTCATCCAGCATCAGGATAGAAGCCTTCATCTCATTTCAGCCCTGCCTTACACAATTCAAGATGTGACCCTCGTTTCCGAGCTCAAGACCCTGTTACAGAGGTTGAAATTTCTTCTTCCTAATAGGCCAAAGATAGTTGAAAATGTAGTGGCAAAATCACCTGATTTTCATTGTAACTATTTGGAATCACTCATCTCGAAATCTGTAACTGCGGAAGATGGGTTAGGCCCCGTCGATGAGAAATCCGCGATGTTTGCGGCTAACACCATCACGGGAAATCCTCTGGGCGCGGTTCTGCATCGTCTTCCTGGCGCTGGCGCCAGTCATCGTCTGGCGTTAGGACGCTTAGGACAGGGGGGGTGCAGTCTGTTTGCCGTTGGTCTTCCGGGACTGTCGCTTCAGGAGGATGGCCGTCAACCTTTCGCCGACGGATTCGAGGTGTTCCTTCAAGGCGGTCTTAGCCCGTTCCGCATCCGCATCTTCGATGGCCCGGACGATAGCATCATGCTGCTCGACGACGCTTTCGTAGCCGCCCACCAGGGATGCCTTCTGCTCCATCCATTTCCGCATGGGTTGCCGCAGTTCCTCGAGAAACCGGATCATGATGCTGTTGTGGCTGGCCTTCGCCAGGGCGATGTGAAACTGGAGGTCCGCCTGGATGGACTTCTTCCCCGAGCGCTTGGCTGCCTTGAGGGTCTCCTGATGGTGCCGGATTTCGGCGAGGTCCTCTTCCGTCCTCCGCTCAGCGGCCATGCCCACGGTGATCTGCTCGAAGGCGATTCGGGCCTCGATCAACTCATGAAGTTTGTCCTCCCAAAACATGAACAGGCCCAGCCGGAAGGGTTTTGCCAGAAACTCGGAGGAGGACATGCTCACCTGCGTGCCCGACCCGGGGCGGACGGTCAGCAGTCCGATGAGGGAGAGTGCCCCGATGGCTTCCCTCAAGGAACCGCGCCCCACGCCGAACCGCTTCATGAGTTCGGGCTCCGGCGGCAGCTTGTCGCCCGCTTTGAGCCTGCCTTTGGTGATCATGGACACCAACTGATCGATGACGAGGTCTGTCAGCCGCCTTTTCTCAATCTGCGTGGAGATTTCCTTCATCCCGGCTCCTTTTTTCTTTCCTATAGTACAGGGAAGACAATGCCGTCAAGCCTCCGTTCTGTCCATGAGGTCTTTGAGGCGGCCGGACCTTCCCGGTCGTCCCCACCGGAGCCCCGCCCATGAGAACGCGTTGTCACCTGACTGGAACAAAGACGGCGGACATCGGGGGAGAGCGTCATCCCCGGGGGACTGAAGGGGCGTGGGAGAAGCGAAAACCGGCCAGGCGCCTTTTGTCGACATCCTGGCCGGTCTTCGTGGAAAACCCCTTGGGTCTTTATGGAGTCACGGCGATAGCCTCGATCTCCACTCTGGCTCCCTTGGCCAAGCCCGATACCTCGACCGTCGAGCGGGCCGGCTTGTCCCCCTGGTTAAAGTAACTCGCGTATTCCTCGTTGACCGCCGGAAAGTCCCCCATGTCCGTGATGAAAATGGTCGCCTTGACCACGTCCTCCAGGGAACATCCCGCCGCGGCGAGGATGGCCCGGATATTCTCAAGGACCTGCCGTGTCTGTGCCCGGATGTCGCCGTTAACGAGATTTCCCGTTTTCGGATCGATGGGAAGCTGCCCCGAGGTGAAGACGAACCGGCCGGTCCGGATGGCCTGCGAGAACGGGCCGAACGCGGAGTATGCGTTATCGGTAAAAATACGGGTCTTGTCTCTCATGGGCAAGCCTCCCTTCTCCGGCGGAGATTGGGCCGACGCCCGGTTCACCGAGCGAAGCCGTCATTCCGAGATGCACTTGTGGTCCTTGCACTCCTCGCTCTCGTCTTCCACCAGGACATTGCGGAAACCGCGGATGCATTCCATAGACGATGAAGGCACCCGTGGCCGCGACGATTCCGACACAGACTAACAAGATGAAGTTGGCTGGCAGTTCGATCATATGATCCATCCCAAAGTGAAATGAGTCCTCGATCTGCGGTCCACGACGGCTGAAGCCTGGGACCGCCATGCCCCCGCATCCCTACCGGTAGAAATATTTAGGAACGGCGAGGATGATGTCCGGAAAAACAAAACACAGAAACAGTCCAAAGATCATCAATCCCAAGAACGGCATTGCGCCCCACCAGATGTCCCGCGTGGATACCCCTTCCGGGGCAACGCCCTTGAGGAAGAACAGGGAGTAGCCGAAAGGCGGAGACAGGAAGGACAGCTGCATGTTCACCGCCACCAAGACTCCGAACCAGATGGGGTCGAAACCCAACTGCCGGACGATGGGACCGAACAGGGGGATGGTCAGCATGAAGATGCCCACCCAGTCCATGAAGCAGCCCAGGAAAAGAAGGATGCCCTGCATCACAAGGATGATCGTGTATTTTCCGAAGCCTGATCCCAGCAGGAGGTCGCGGACGAAGTCACCTCCCCCCATCATGATGTACAGGCCGACGAAGATGTTCGCGCCGAACATGATCCACAACACCATGGCGGATGTCCGCATGGCCTGGAGGCAAGCCTCCAGGAGCCCTTTCCAGGAAAGGGTCCGGCGCACAGCGGCGATAATCAGAGCGCCCAGGGCGCCGACGCCCGCCGCCTCCGTCGGGGAGGCGATGCCCAGGACGATGCTGCCCAGCACGAGAAAGATCAGGATGGCCGAGGGGATGACCGGCCATAGGGTCCTGATCTTTTCCGCCATGGTTGGTCGCTCCGCGACAGGAATGGGAGGTCCCATGGAGGGATTGATAAAGCACCGGATGGAGATGTAGGCGATGTAAATGCCCGCCAGCATGAAGCCGGGAAGGAAGGCCCCGGCGTAGAGCTGCCCGATGGAGCAGTTGTCGATCATGCCATAAACGATCAGCATGATGCTCGGCGGAATCAGGATACCCAGGGTTCCCCCCGCCAAAACAGCGCCGCAGGCCATGTGTTTGTTATAGCCGCGCTTGAGCATCTCCGGGAGGGCGATAAGTCCCATGGTGACCTCGCTGGCTCCCACGATGCCGACCATCATGGCCAGCAGGGTGCAGGCCACAACGGTCGCCGTCGCCACGCCGCCCTTCAGCCAGGCGAGCCATTTGTGGACCATCTCGTAGATCTCGCCGATGAGCCCGGCGTTTGCCAGGATGGTCGCCATGACGATGAACAGGGGGATGGCCCCGAGGAGATAGTTGGTCATGATCCCGAAGATCCGCTGGGGGATCAGGTTGATGGCCTCGGGGCCTTGGAAAATGACCATGCAGATGACCCCGACCGCGCCCGTCGAGAACGCCACGGGCATGCCCAGGAGCATCAGGAGGATCATGGCACCGAACATTATGAAGGTGATCCACTCTATGCTCATGCGAATTTCCTTCCAGTGACGGCCAGATAGATGTCGCGGATGAACCAGTTGACGCCCTGCAGGAGCAGCAGTAGCCCGGCCAGGGGGATCATGAACTTGACGCAATACAGCGGCGGCCGCCAATCCGTCATGGACATTTCCCCGCGAAGGGTAATGCCGAGGAACTCCCCCCCTCCGTACATTGTCTGCGAGCTCCAGTAGAAGATCGCAGGCTGCGTAGGTGAAGGCCGCGATGTAGATGAAGAAGAAGACGGACGTAAAGACGTCAAGGATGGCCCTGCCCCTTTCCGGCAGGGCGGACCACAGGACATCAACCCGCACGTGGGCCCGGTAGTAGTGACAGAACCCCCCCAGGGAGACGTACAGGATGCCGAGCAGGAGCGTCATGGACTCGTGGGCCCAGTTCGTCGGCATGTTGAAGGCATAGCGCATCACTACCTCGTAGCTGATGATGAAGATCGTCAGGAGCAGGACGAACACCATCAGCCGGCCGAAGAAGATGTTGACCTTCTCGACGGCGTGCATGTATCGTTTCAGAGCGTCCATAAACCAACCTTCCGTTCTGTTGAACCCTTCCGTCTCTTTAGCCGTGGAAAGGGGAGGGGGCGACCCCCTCCCCTCCGTGTTTGTCGGTTACAGGCTCAGCGGCTTTCCCTGGGAGTCGACAAGGTCGGCGTCCTTGTAGTAGCCGATCTTGACGGACTTCATGTATTCCCACTGGGACTTGAAGGCCTTCATGGCCAGGGGATGCATCTTCGCCCACTTGACCCAAAGTTCGGGGGCGAACTTCCTGAATTTTTCGATGTCCGCATCCTTCAGGCGGATGATCTCGACGCCCGCTTTCTTGAACTTCTCGTAGGCTTCGAGGTCCGCGCCCTGGATGGTCGTGAACTGGTTGAAGGAGAAGTCCCGGACGGAGGATTCAAAAAGGAGCTGGAGATGCTTGGGCAACCCGTTCCAGACCTTCATGTTGACGGCGATGCATTGCAGGTCGACGGGCTGGTGCAGGCAGGGCGTGGAGGGCGGACCCATGATGATGTACTTGGCGATCTCGCCGAAGCCCAGGTTGAAGTTGATGGCTGCACCGACGAAATCGGCACCCTCGATGACGCCCTTTTCCAGGGCCGGATACACCTCGCCACCCGGCAGCAGAACCGTGGAAACGCCTGCCGCGCGGAAGATGTCGGCGATCATGCCGCCGGGGAAGCGGATCTTCTTGCCCTTGAATTCTTCGAAGGAGCGGATCGGAACCTTCGCGTGGATCAGGTTCTCGTCATGCTGGACTGGGCCGAGCCAGTACATGTTTTGCTCGGCATAGGCCTCGCGGGCGATCTCCTTCCCTCCCCGGTTGTTGAACCAAGTGTCCCACTGGTGGGGCATGTCCATGCCGAAGGGATAGGAGGAAAGGAAGGTGGCGACGGGGATCTTGCCGGTATGATACGTGTCGGACGTGTGCATGGCGTCCAGAACACCCGTCTTGACGCCCTCGAACATCTCGAAGGTGCCCATGATGGCACCCGCCGGAAAGGGCTTCACGACGAGCTTCCCTTCCGACATCTCGGCAACGTTCTTGGCGAACTTCTCGAACTCCACATAACCGACAGTGCCCGCATCCCACATGCTCTGAATCCTCATGTTGATGGGGGCCGCCGAGGCGATCCTGGCGAAGAAAGGAAAGCCGACGGTTGCCGCGGCGCCGGCAACGGCGACCTTCTTCAGGAAACTGCGACGCCCCTCACGATTGGTTGACTCGTTTTTTCTGCTCACATAGTCCTCCTTTGTGTTGAGGTGCCATCCATGTGGCGTGATTGAAACGGCCCCTACCTACCGACTCCCGACTGCCGCCGCTGCCGGCGCCGGCCCATTTTAGGTCGATTACCTCTTACTCTCCCCTCAAAAAAAGTCAAGATATTTTTTTTATATTCTATAACTATTTAATTTAACTTATAAAATTTTTATATGATGATATGATGATCGGCTATTTGCCTCATTTAATAAAATGTAGCCGGGGGTGGGTGGGTGATGAGGAATAATTAGGGAATAATTAGGGACGTAAGAAAAAATAGAGGTCGCACCTCAATTATTAATTATTGCCGAATTCCGTCAGACGCTGTTTCAAAAATGTTCTGATAGGAATACCAAGGCTTTCTTTTCCTGACACCGTCACAGTTCCCGGTTTCGCATCGCACCGGAATTGACGATGACTGCCTTTGGTTCTCACTTTATGCCAACCGTCGTCTTCTAAAGGATTCGCTCGTCTCTTTGTACGCACCGGCTTGCCGTCGATTGGACTCGGGCCTATCTATTCAGCAACCGCCCACGCGGTCATCCCGAGTTCCATATAGAATTTAGGCCCTGCCTTTACCCACGAGATGCAGATCGGCACTGACCGGCAGTTCGAACAGGTCCGACCGCAAAAGTCGTGTTGAGAAGAATAGGACCTCTAGGTTCTCAACCTCTCCGGTGCTGGGGTTCAGCCGGGCGATAATCTCGTCAGGTAGCTCCTCGGACTCCTGCTCGCCGTATGGCGGGCACTTGTCGATATGGAGAATATCAGCCTCCCTGTCATACTTGAACTTCAGCTTCGCTTCCATTCTGGTTCTCCTTCGACCAATTTTCTCGCCAGATAGGCCGTGATTATCCAGTGGCGACTTCCGGAATCGGGCTCGCTGACGACGACCACCACCACGTACTTGCCCCTTTTCACGTCAGTGTACCAACGGGATAACAGCCGTGCGTTTCCAAACCGTGCGCTTCTCCGCACTTGGTCCGGATCGGATAGAGTCTCCACCACACGTTCTCGATGTTCCGGAAGCAAATCGGGATGCCGATCAGCAATGTGACGCTCCCGCTCCGCGCTTAGCTCGACCTCTCCCTTCAGGCTGTCCTTTACCCACACTTGGCACAAGGGGGTTAGGGGCCCAGAGCCATCGGATGGGGACTTTGGCAGTGAGTAAAGATAACATACATTGCGGTAGCGGTTTCGAGTTGCTGCAAACCTCGCCAGATGGATTGGGTGCCTGGAAAGCCATCGGATTTTCTTCCAAGATGGCCGCCCATGGCGCCCACCATGAATATGGCCTCTTTCAGCGTCGGCGGTTTCTCCGGCGGCCGCGGGTTTTTATTGACATAGCAGCACAGCGCTTTCCACTCTACATCGCTGAAGAACTCTGTGCAGGCTGTATCCGGGACTTCACGGCCCAGCATCGTCAGATGATAGACGCGCCACGCAACCACCATGTCTATCCCCAGGCAGGTTTCCAGACGCTCGGCCGTGCCAAGCTGACGATCCTTGATTCTGCATCCGCTTTTGAGGGTCCGGTGATAGACCTCAATCCCCCAGCGGCCCGAGTACCACTCAATCCGCTGGCGGGCATCGTTAAAATCGTTGACTTCAGCCGTGGTCAAAAGCAGCCACTCGATGGGCTCGCCGGTTACAACGGTAGGCTTGCTTTCGGTTGCATATACGGCCCAAAGCTCGACGGGCTCGGCTTTGGCAAGGCGCACCGGGGGCTTGAGTTGAACTTTCCTGTGTCGAATCTCTATCCAGACCTCTCGCGCCTTTTGGTTGCCCCGGTGGGGGATGTGGATCTTCAACGAGCCTGCCACCGGCTGTTGGGCCATCACATCCCACAAATACTGCTGATCAGATTTTCGCTGACGGGCTTTATCGGCACGAATCAGCAGCCTCGGTGCATCGGGGGTTTTGATCGCTTCAGCAAAAAGTTCATAAATATCCGATTCCCGATCCCCCATACTGATCAGCGTCGTATCCGGACACAGTTTCTGAATGGCGGCAACTTTTCTATAGCTGCGCAACCACTTTATGCTTTCCTTTTGCTCAATGGGCAGTTGTTTGCGCCTTTCTCTTTTCCCAATATCTTCAGGGTCGCGAGCCCAGCACTGGGCATCCAGTATGCCCAATGGAGTACCATCCTGGCTAAATGCCAACGTATCGTGCAGAATCAACCCACAGGTTTTGAAAGGAGGCGCTCCGATTGGCCCCAGCCCTTCGGTCATGGGGTGGGTGGAGTAATCGAGCGTAGTGGTATCCTGCGGTGCCAGCACGATGGGATGCTGTTTGATCCGCTCGATAGTCGCCTCGGTATGCGCTTCAAGCAAAACATCCATCGCGGCCTTGGTATTACTGAAAAACCTGTATGCCCCAATCGTTTTGGCCTTATCGCCACAGGCTTGCGGAATATTGCTCTGGGGACGGTTAAAAAAATCCTGCGCAATTGTATACAATCTTTGCTTAAGCCTCGTATCAAAAAATGCGGGCCCCTGCGGGTCGGACCAAGCTATTATGTTGATATGAATAAAATATCTTCCCAGAAATACTGATTCTGAGGGCTTAGAATGGCATTTTCAGGCCTAAAAATGCCCCGGTAAGGTATTTGAGCTTCCTTCAATTCGAAGCTGCCACCTCTGCCGACCACCTCACGGCCTTTTGCCTTGAATCCGAGTCTCTCTTTCGTAGCCGCAACAAACTGCTCGCTGCCAACCGCGACGCTTTCGGTCCACTTTTCATCGCGAAAACAATCCGCCTTCTGCACCGCTTCTTCAACCCATCCACGATAAGCCTTGGCAAGATCCTCCATCGATTTGAAGTTAAGCAAGTCCATTAATGCCTGGTAATCAATCAATGCATATCGCTCCCGGGGGGCTTGGATCTCATTGTACCCACTAAACATCCATTCCGACGGATGCCTTACAACCCTAGCACGGACCATGTTGAGGTCGATATAAATGAGGCATTGAACCAGATGCTCGTCGGTTTCTACCGCTGTCGCATGGTAACGATCTTCCCAATAAGCCCCTTTGCGGCCTTTCCTTTGATTGAATTCCTGCCCGGTCCTTCCTGCTATCAACTGCATCGACCTTGGAATGACATCCCGATCGCCATGATCTCTGAGCAAAATGTGGATGTGGTTCGAGGTCACCATGTAGTCTAGCACGCTCAGACTATAGCGCTTCCTCGCCTCGAATAGCCATCGCAAATACCGACGCCGGTCGCGGGCAAACTTCAGCAAATACTCCTTCTTGTGGCAGCGGTGGGTAATGTGCCACACATAGCCCGGAATGTAATGCCTGCTCGCTCTCGGCATAACTTTTCAATCTTGCTTGCAACCAGGTTTTTAGAGCTAAAAATGGTCCTCTAAGCCTTTAAATGGCTCTGTTTTATTGATCTTTTCAAATAAGCTCAAATAGTTGCCTTGGTCCGACCCGGACCGGGGCGGATTCCATCATTGAGGGTGGCCACGTCGATCAGCCCGCCCAGCCCGACCGTGGTGTTGATCATGATCCGACCGAAGGTGTTCACGGCCTTTTCGAATTTGAACTGCAGCAGCGAGTTCGTCAGGTTGGTGACTTCGTTGAGGTTGTTGAAGAAATTGGTGATCCCCTTCTGGACGAAAACCGGCAGCACGAACTCGTAAGCGTTGACGACCGGCAGGAAGACGTAATTGTCGAAGATGGCGTTGAAGTTGTAAATTCAGCGGTTCATCCCCTCCCAGGGGTCGTAGGCGTCGATGGCGTAGGTGACGTCCCGTTTGACGTATTCGCTGACCGGCAGTTTGGCGGGTATTTCCGGTTCCTTGCGCACCGGCGCCGTCCCGCAACCGGCAAGAAAAACGAAAACCACGAGCAGCATCAGGCATAGAGCGCGTTTCATACGAGTGGGTCCTTTCAGTTCTTGAAGACGTTGAGCATGTAAGCGACGTTGTCCCTGAACCTCATGTTGCCGCAGTGGCCGCCGCGCGAGTATATCTTCGCGCGGGCGCCGAACACGTCCTTTAAAAACGACAGGTCTTCCGGCGTCAGAATCAGGTCATCCTCATTGTCCATCAGGACGATCTTGGGAGTGTTCCGGAGGTAAGACTCAATGCTGCGCAGACTCGTGCTTTCGATCAACGCTTCCTTGGTGAGACCCGGGTTCCGGGATTTGGAATAGGGGTAGAGAAACTCGTTGAAGTAGTCGATGAAGCTCATGCGGTTGGTCACCTTGAAATAATCGGTCAACGAATCCGCACTTCCCAGCACACGGTTTTTTGGAACGATCATCCCGTAGTTCGCCATCACGTCCGCCGTGAACGTCATGTTGCTCGCCGACAGCCGGAACACGGTCCCGATCAAGCCGGCCAGGTTTTCCCGCCGGGGCGTCGGTCCTTTCTTATGGAGAATCCGGTAGGCATCGTAGAGAAAGTCGTGGTCGAGTGGGGGTTGCTTCAGAATCTTGTATGCTTCGGAGAACTGGGCAACCCGCTCGTCAAACCAGCGGTCGAATATCTCCGGGGTGAGATTGGGATGGATCTGGAGCAGCATGTCGTCCAGGATCTTGGCCGAGGTGTACAGGCTCACCGAAGGGTTGATCATCAGGACCTTCTTGAAATTGAAAACGCGTTTTTCTTCGTCCAGCTTGGCGACGAACGCCGACTGGGCCCCCCAGGCTGTAGCCGGTCAGGTAGAACTCCGAGACCTTGATCCGACCTTTGACCTGCTCCCAGGCCATGGTCATCACCCGGTACAGGTCCTGCGAGTCCTCGACGATGTTGCCCGGGACACTGGTCGCGGATGCCCGTGGTAATGAAATTCATTTGGGTGGGTGAGGAGAGGCAGATGACGTGAAAACCGGCCCCGTAGAAGGCCCTCTGGAGAAAGATCATGCTGGAGGAGTAAAAACTGCTGCCGGTTCCGGCGATGACGAAAATCAGCGGCGCCTCCTGCTTCTGATAGCTCAGGGTGTACAGGAACTCCCGCTGATACCAGAACACGTCGGGCGTGGACGGTCAGGGAAAACCTTCAAGCCCAGGAGCTCATAGTCCACCCTTCGGGCAGCTTATCCCACTCGAGCACCTCGGGGGTCCCGACGATGGTCGACACGTAGGGATCGTCCACTTTGTAGTCATACGCCCCGGCAGAGCCCCCTATGACACCCAGCAGCATGCTGAATATCAAAATCACTAGACTCTTCTTCACGCGACCTCCTTTCTGGTTTCAGGTTTTGGTTAAATCGACAACCTATATTCGGCGTTAAGATCGTTACGAGCCAGCTTCTTGCAGATATTTGTTATGCCATTTCGTAAGCAGAATGAGCGCAACCATCGAACCGATCAGACACAGGAACATGTCGCTTTGCGTGTCCCAGATGTAACCCTGCGTCCCGAGAAAGGCTTCGGTATCCGTGGGATCGGAAAGAGAGGCCAGCCACTCAATGATTTCATAAACGGCCGAAAAGGCGAGCGGAACGGCAATGGACATGAAACCCAGCCACTTGCCGCGCCGCAGCGGGGAGGTCCGTGATAAAATTTCACGCGTGTAGATCGCCGGGCCGAAGCCCTGCATGAAGTGCCCGATCTTATCGTAGTTGTTACGGGTCCAGCCGAACCAATCCTGCATCCAAAAGCCCAGCGGCACTTTGGCATAAGAGTAGTGGGCTCCCAGCATCAGGATCAGGGTGTGGACCGCAATCAGGGTGTAGGTCAAATGGGTCAGCGGAAACCGCTTGTAGGTAAGCAGCAGGACCGGCAGCGCCAGCATCACTGGTGCGGTTTCGAGGACCCAGGTGAGCCGGGTATCAATCGGCGCAATCCCTGACCAGACCCCAAACGACAGGACCATCAACAATAACGCCAGGTGGTATTTCATAAATAGCCTCCTTCCTTCTATCCCGGCTGTTCTTGGAAATGCCAAAAAAAAAACGGCAGACCATATAGACTCCCCTGCGGGTCGGACCAAGCTACTATGTTGATATGAATCAAATATCTTCCCAGAAATACTGATTCTGAGGGCTTAGAATGGCATTTTCAGGCCTAAAAATGCCCCGGTAAGGCATTTGAGCCTCCTTCAATTCGAAGCTGCCACCTCTGCCGACCACCTCACGGCCTTTTGCCTTCAGGTTTTTAGAGCTAAAAGTGGTCCTCTAAGCCTTTAAATGGCTCTGTTTTATTGATCTTTTCAAATAAGCTCAGACAGTTGCCTTGGTCCGACCCCGGACCGTCTGCATGTCATTAGCGACCGATACCTCTCCTGTTTCTGTTGCCCGCTGCACCGGGCTGATTAATTCCGGGATCCGCCCCGACCCCGGTCCCGACGTTACCCGCGCTGCCGGGCTGATTGATTCCGGGGTCACGCCCGACGTTACCCGCTGCACCGGGCTGGTTGATCCCGGGATCCACCCCGACCCCGGTCCCGACGTTGCCCGCTGCACCGGGCTGGTTGATTCCGGGGTCACGCCCGACGTCGCCTGCTGCACCGGGCTGGTTGATTCCGCGATCACGTGCGTTCAACGTTCCCGGCAACGCAGCAACCATCGCACTGGATATCAGGATGGTCAGCATGAGAAGCGCTGCAGACGTCAGCCGGCTGGATCGATAGCTGTTCATGTTTTTCTCCTTTCCATGGTCAAATTTCCAAGATTAGAGAAACTATAATCATTATTTGGCTAATGCGTGCCTTTTTGATGGTCTCAAATACATCATGGAAACCGGAACTGTCAAAACCCGCAACTGGTTGCCAATATACCCGATTTGTTGCTAAGTTTTATGTGGGATGCATATATGCCGCTTTTCAATGGAGCAAACCGCATGAATCATCCTCCGATGGCAACGAAAGGCAAACGAACCAAGCGCTCCGGCGTTGCGCTTCGACGTGGTCGCCGGCCTGACGGCCGCGGCGGTTGTGCTTCCGAAGGCCATGGCCTACGCGACGATTCTCGGTTTGCCTGTGCTGTGGGTCTCTATACGGCCTTCGTCCCGATGATTGTTTACGCCCTGCTCGGCTCGTCGCGGGTGCTGAGCGTCAGTTCCACCACCACGCTTGCAATCCTGGCCGGCACGCAACTGGGTCTGGTTGTGGGGGACGGCGACCCGGCGAAGCTTGTCACGGCGACGGCCACGCTGACCGCACTGGTTGGTGCGATGCTGTTGATGGCGAGGCTGATGCGTCTGGGATTTGTCGCCAACTTCATTTCCGCACCGGTGCTGACAGGCTTCAAAGCGGGGATCGGCCTTGTGATCGTGCTGGACCAGGTGCCGAAACTCCTGGGGATCCACATCACCAAGCAAGGATTCTTCGTCGATCTCTCAGCGTATTGCACCACATTCCCGAGACCTCGCTGATGACGCTTGCGGTGGCGGCGGCGACATGATCGTGCTGATTGTCATGGAGCGCTTGTGGCCACATTCTCCGGCTCCGCTGGTTGCCGTGGGAGGCGCCATCGCTGCGTCGTGGTTCTTCGGCCTGCAGGCCCTGGGGGTCTCGACGGTCGGCCTGATTCGGAAGGCTTCCCGGAGCTCACCCTGCCGGACCTCCCGCTGATCGAGCAGTTGGTGCCGGGCGCGATCGGGATCGCGCTGATGACCTTCACCGAAACGATTGCGGCGGGTCGCGCCTTCCGCGCTCCGCCGACCCTCCGGTCAATGCCAACCGCGAGCTGGTTGCCACCGGGGCTGCCAACCTGGCAGGCGCGCTGTTCGGCGCGATGCCGGCGGGAGGCGGCACGTCGCAGACCGCGGTGGTGCGCGCAACGGGCGGGCGGTCGCAGAAGGCATCGCTCGTTGCCGCCGGTGTTGCGGCGGCAACCATGCTTCTGTTCGCACCCGTGCTAAGTCTCCTGCCCTATGCTGCCCTTGCGGCGGTCGTCATCGTTTACTCGGTCGGGCTGATCCAGCCTGCGGAGTTCAGCGCGATCCGCAAGGTGCGCAGAATGGAGTTTCACTGGGCGCTGATCGCCTGTGCCGGCGGTGCTGGGCGTCGGCACACTCAAGGGCATCGTGGTGGCGATCATCGTCTCGCTGATCGGACTGGCCAGCCAGACCGCATACCCGCGCGTGTCGGTTATCGGCCGCAAGCGCGGGGCCGACGTGCTGCGCCCGTTGTCGCCTGACCACCCCGAAGACGAAACCTTCGAGGGCCTGCTGATCGTGCGACCGGAGGGGCGCCTCTTCTTTGTCAACGTGCAGTATGTGGCGGAGCAGATCAACACCGGCCGTGCAGTACAAGCCACGCGTGGTGGCGTTGGACATGAGCCGGGTTCCCGATATCGAATACTCGGCACTGCAAATGTTGATGGAGGGGGAGAAGCAAGCAACGGAACGCGGATACGAAATCTGGCTGGTGGCGCTGAATCCAGGGTTCTTGAGGTCATACGGTGTGCCGGGCTGGGACAAGCGACTCGGTCGTGAGCGCATGCTGTTCAATGCACGCGCCGGCGATCCAACGTTACCAGGCGCTGCAAGCAGAGGCGGGCCGCACGTCGCGATCAGAAGCGCATGTCGAGCATGTCAGTCGGGGTCTCGATGGAAATAAACTCGTTGAACGGCAGCGATTACGATTGCGGTCGACCACCCGAACATTATAATGCCGTTAATGGCTTCAAGCGAAGACAGAATGCGGTTGTCAGAAGAATCAGTATTGCTCCGATGGCGATGTTCGACAGCATCTCACCTCATTTCGAGCAGGTAATTCCCGCTATCTCACTTGCTGTCATTCTGCTCCGGACGCTTCTCTTTTACCCAGTGATGCCCGGCAAGCGGGTTCGCGCTGAACCCGTGCGCGAGGATGCTCAAGATCACCGTGCAGGCTGCCGTCAGCGCCAGCTCCTGCCCGCCCGGGAGGTGATGATGCAGGACGATGACGGCGAACACGACGGTGGCAAGACCGCGCGGACCGAACCACCCCGAGGAAGAGCCGGCTGCCCGGTTTAAAGCTCGAACCGGCAAGCGACAAGTATACCGGCAACATGCGAACGACGGTCAGGCTGAGGATGGAATAGATCAGGATCGACCAGCTGAATTTCCCGATGACCTGCCCGACGACGGCCGCCCCGAAACACATCCAGGTGGCAAGGGAGAGCGTATCGCCGGCGCCCTCGGCCGCGCGCAGCAGTATCGTGCTTGTGCTCTTTTGCCAACGCCCCGAAAAGAATGCCGCCGGTGAAGGAGGCGATGAACCCGCTGCCGCCGAGAACCTGGGCCGCGGCGAACAGACAAACGCCAGGGCGACCACCGGGAGCTGCCGCCAGGTTTCGGTGATCCATTTGCGCTGTGCACACCGCTTCAGAATCCAGCCGGCGGCGGCCGTCAGGCCGATTCCGACGGCCAGGCCGATGCCCATTTGCTGCGCGACCAGAACCACTGCAAGCTGAAAGCCGCTCTCATTCGCGGTTGCACGGGATGCGAGGGCGAGAAACACGAACAGAATGGGAACGCAGATTCCGTCGTTGAGCCCGCTCTCCACGTTCAAGCCCTCCCGCAGAGCGGCCGGAACGGCCGGGTTGGTCACCACAGCCTTGCCCAGAGCGGCGTCGGTCGGCGCCAGCATGGTCGCAAGAACGGCGAGTTCGAACAGGCCGATGCCGGGAAACACCAAAATAGCGATGCCGAATCCGAGCAGAATGGTCAGAGGAAGGCCGATCAACAGCAGTCGCTCCGGGAGCTGCCGGCTGCGCTTGAGAAACGCCGACATTTGCATCGGCCGCATCCGTAAACAGGACCAGGGCAAGGGTCAATTCGGCCAGTGTCCGGAGCAACTCGTCGTCGACGTGGGGCGTAAAGATGCTCAGCCCAGCGGCCCGCAGACGAGGCCGAAGCCCATGGCAACGATCGCCCCGCTGATGGGCGTTTTCTCCAGGTGCCCGGCGACGGCACTGTAGACGAGAACAAACCCAGCCAAAATCGCCAAATTTTGGGACACGAGTTGTTCCTACTGGTTTCTTTCAAGGACCGAAAGACAACAGCTCGTCGAGCCCTTCATGCGGTAAGATTCCTGATTGAACCATTTTTTTTTAACCACTCAGGTCGTTTCCAGCAGGCGTCGTGTATGACGGGCGATCATCAACTCTTCGTTCGTCGGTATGGCATAGACAGCGACACGGCTGGAGGCGGTGCTGAAGCACTGCCGTCCCGCCGCGTTGGCCGCCTCATCGATTTCAACCCCCAGCCAGGCGGCGTCACGGCAGACGCGGCTGCGGATTTCCGGTGCGTTTTCGCCGATGCCCCCGGTGAAGACGATGGCCTCCAGTCCTCCCAAAGC
>CAVOPW010000012.1:0-149087 GCA_963698225.1 uncultured bacterium | reverse complement strand
CTTGTTTTGCGGTGGACCAGCGCCGATCTGCCCCGGGACTCAGCCTGAGTGCCAGAGCGCACCCAATCCGGACTTTGTGCTGATTCACAGCAACATTTTTCCTGCCAATACGGCAACTTACACAATGCCGATGAAGCTGTTGTTCGCCGCGGAGATTCGCGCAGCATCGTTGCCGCTTCGAATTCGAATTGATGGAGAACTCCCCACCAACATGGTGCCGCACTCAGGTAGTATTGCCTGGTTCATGTCGGGTAATTCTATCAACCTCGACTCGGGCATTGTAATGTCTTACGGGGTGAACTTGTGCGGAACTATTCCCGGATGTAAAGACTACGGCACAATTGACTTGACAATGCCGCCGCAACCGTTTGATCGCATCATCAGTTTGGAACTGGCAGAATTCGAAGACGCGAAGCCGATGATCGTTGATAGTGCGCGTAATTGCTATCTCCCGGTGATTACCGGGGCACAGTTTGCCGCCTGCGATGTCGGGACGATATGCGATGGTTCCTATACTGATCCGGTACTGGTAGTCTGTCCTGGTGGAGATGCTATGTTCCAGGTTTACCTGCGGAATGCACTTGGTGATCCGGTCGCGGGAGATTCCTCGGTCTACATTGACCTTGTCAACTGTTCGGGAGTCTCGCCGTGCCCGCCCGGAGGGGGAGTATCCCGTATTTATCCTGCCAATCGCTCGCGGTCCGATGGGTGTTGCGTTTCTATGTTCTGGCGGGGAGGTGCAACACTTCTTGTGCCGCGGTCGTGAATTCGCCTTGTGGTACGATTGCATCCGTGCCCGTGCGATCAGTCGATACAAATGGTGATTTCGGTGTTTCGCTGAGTGGCGATTTCAACTTCACCGAATGCAACAACTACAATGGAATACCCGGGGTTCAGATTCAGGACCAGAACACGTTCTATGAACATATCGGTCATTACTGCGGATTGACCCCGTGTGAACGATTTAGTTATGATTTTCAATTGGATCCGGGAACAAATCTTTCACCCGGACAGCAAGTCGCTCTGAACCTGATCCTCCGCAGTAACAACTTTGGCGCCTGCCAGGTTGGTGCCATCGGGTTCTTTGCAACCGGGTTTGGTACCGGCGAAACAAGGAGCCTCATCGACGTCGTAGGCTACAATCAGACGATACTTCCGGGGAGATCAGATACTGTTTCAGTGAACTATGTTGTTCCCGGATTTGGTCATGGCTGTTTGATCGCTGAATTTACGACGGACTGCTGTTCATCGACGGTGGTCTTGGAGACGTGCGCACAGTCAAAGCTCCATTGTCCAGGAAACTCCGGATTATGCTACGAAATATTTCTTAAGATCCGACGGCTTCCCGTCTTCGATATTGTAATTTCGTCCAACTATCTTGCTGAGGGTTGGTCAATCAATGAGATTTACGTGCCTACGGGATTCCCGCTGCTGCAGCCGGACTCGGTGAAATACCAGATTTGTACACCGTCTGATCCGGAGCTCGGCGATGATTCCCGTGTACCGGTTGAAATTTGGTATGATCCGTTCGGGTTTTCGATCGATGTCCTGGAGAGTCAGGTCTTCATCACGCCCAGAACTGGAGATGTAGACGGCAACTGTCTCGTCTCGATCAGTGATGCAGTTCATCTGATCAACTACGTATTCGCCGGGTTTACGGGTCCAGTGCCCTGCCAGGCCGGAGATGTTGATTGCAGTGGCATGGTAAATATCTCGGATGCCGTTTACCTGATTAACTTCATTTTCGGCGGGGGACCATCGCCCTGTCTGCCAACTCCGACGACACCGGCACCCAGTTGCGGCAAATGATCTAACTGATCCGGAGCTATAGCACGACCGGCTGCGATAGCAGCCGGTCGTAACGGCGGAACGGCGTCTGATTGGAAGCGCACAGCCGCAATGAGCGGGGTTTTCGACGTGCTGCGCTTCTATGAACGGAAGCGCTGCGGTACAAGAACAGGCGTTCGATTGGGGTCGAACCCACAGACGTGGCGTCAGGAAGGGGGTTTCTGACGGCTCATATAGCAAAGGGGCAGATCCTTCGCTGCGCTCAGGATGACAAAGTTTGATTTTTCAACAGTCCCTTTCGTCGGGATGACGGGCGCGGTGACCGCGCCCCTATGAACAAGAATCTGAATCCGCGACACACGAATAGTAACTATCTCTTATTAATGATTTCGGCGGTGTCCATGGCGATGACGAGTTCTTCATTGGCCGGGACGACGATGACTTTGACTTTCGCCGATGCCGTCGAGATGATCGACTCCTTGCCCTTGGCCGCTTCGTTCAAGCTCTTGTCAAGTTCGACGCCCATGAACTCCATCCCCGAAACGCATGCCTGGCGCACGACGGCGGAATTTTCGCCGATGCCGGCGGAAAACACGATGCAGTCCAATCCACCCATTGCGGCGGCATAGGCGCCGAGATACTTTTTCACGCGATAGCAGTAGATATCGAAGGCCAGTTTGGCGGACTTGGTGCCGTTGTTCATCTCTTCGATGATTTCGCGCATATCGGAGGAAACGCCCGACACGCCGACGAGACCGGAATGCTTGTTGAGCATGGTGTTGGCTTCGTGCAGCGAGAGTTCTTCCTTGCCCATCATGTGCAGGATGATCGCCGGGTCGATATCGCCGCAGCGGGTGCCCATCATCAAGCCTTCAAGAGGCGTGAAGCCCATTGTCGTATCGACGGAGATGCCCTTGTCGATGGCTGTCATCGAGGCGCCGTTGCCGAGATGGCAGGTGATCATTTTGAGCTTGTCACGAGTGGTGCCGAGCATTTCAGCGGCACGTTTGGAGACGAAGTGATGATTCATGCCGTGAAAGCCGTAGCGACGGATGCGGTATTTGCGATAGAGAATATACGGCAGCGGATAGATGAACGCGTGCTCCGGCATGCGGTGGTGGAACGCGGTATCGAAGACAGCGACATTGGGGACACCGGGCAGGTTCTGCAGGGTGGCGTTGATACCGCGGATGTTATGCGGATTGTGCAGCGGCGCCAGTTCGATCAATTTGCGCAGTTCGAGCATGATCTCCGGCGTAACGAGACACGATTCGGTGAACAGCTCACCGCCATGAACGACGCGATGGCCGACCGCGGCGATTTCTTCGCGGTTCTTGATGACGCCGTGATTGGGCGAAAGCAGGATGGCGATGACGTGCTCGATGGCGACCGTGTGATCGAGAATTTCCGAAGAGATGGTGACCTCCGGACGGTCGTGCGGTTTGTGCGTGAGCACAGCGCCGGACATGCCGATACGCGAGACCATACCTTTGGCCAGGCAGAAATTGTCGGGAAGCTGGAAGAGCTGATACTTGACCGACGAGGAACCGCAGTTGACGATAAGAATTTTCATGATCAGGCTCCTTCTATCCTGTTGCCATCTTCATCATATTTGAAGAACCCCTGCCCGGTTTTGACGCCGAGGTTGCCGGCGCGAACCATTTTGCGCAGCAGCGGGCACGGGTTGTATTTGTGCTCGGAGAGTTCTTTGAGGAGGTTTTCCATCATGGCCATGACTTCATCAAGACCCATCATATCGGCAAGAGCGAGCGGGCCCATGTGGAAGCCGAAACCGAGTTTCATGGCGTTGTCGATTTCTTCGGCGGAGGAGATGCCTTCCATCAGGACGTGCATTGCTTCATTGAGGAATGGCACAATGATGCGGGTCGTGACATAGCCGGGGTATTCGTTGACGGGAATCGGTTTTTTGTTCAGTCTGACGGCAAAGTCCTGGGTAAAGGTATAGGTTTCCGGCGAGGTTTTCAGGCCGCGCACGAGTTCGACCATCGGGACTTTGTGCACCGGATTAAGGAAGTGCATTCCGATAAACATTTCGGGGCGAGTGGTGGCCGAAGCAAGTTGGGTAATCGACAGAGTCGAGGTGTTGGAGATGAAGACTGTTTCCGGCGGGCAAAGACCGTCGAGCTGGGTGAAAAGTTCGCGTTTCATCTCGAGATTCTCGGGGATGGCCTCGATAATGAGTCGCGCTTTCCGGACGATTTTCAAGTCGGTGCTGATCTTGATCCTTGAAAGAATAGCTTTCTTCTCCGATTTCGTAATTCCCCATTTTTCGATTTCGCGATCGAGCGAATCCGAGACGAAGTTCAATGATTTTTTCAAGATTTCTTCATTGAGGTCGTAGAGTACGACCTCGGTGCCGGTTTCCGCTATGGTACGGGCGATGCCCTGTCCCATTGTACCTGCGCCCAGGATGACTATTTTGTCTATTGGCATTAGGTCCTCATAGTGCTTAAGTCGTTGACCGAACTTACCATCTTATAGTAAGGATATCGGCTAAAACATTGCGGCGAATATAACCAATTGGGTTGGGTTTGCAAAGAGTTTGTGAAAAACGTAACTATCGAAGTCACTAGGGAGATCCAATCTGCGTTGATTTTTATCGGCACTGGCCGACCTCTCCTATGCTGTTGAACATCTTCGATTTAGAGAACTAAGCGTAGGAGGGAACGAACGGATTTCAGCTTCAGGACTTCGAGTAAGGCGACACAGGCGACTGCGGCAGAAAGGCATAACATCAGGTCGGAGGCATGAAGCGGACCGAATCGGAAAAGGGTATGGAGGAATGGTATGGTTAGTGCCAGAGTTAGGAAGATCACTGTGCCGCCAACGACCCACCAGGTTGTGGGATTCGGTACAAAGATAGTCATCAGAATTGAGCGGGATTGTGATCGATTCGAGAGGATAAGCCCGAGATTCGAAATGACAAGAGTGATGAAAGCCAAGGCTCTGGCCGAGTCCTGGTTGTGTTCGGCCATGCCCCAGTAGTAGACGGTTACCACGACGGCCAGAACAATCAAGCCCTGGATGAGACTGAAAATCACGGCTTTTTTACCAAAGAGCGACTCATCGATTTTTCTGGGTGGGCGTTTCATGATGCCGTCTTCAGCAGGTTCGGCTTCAAAGACGACAGAACAGGCCGGGTCGATGATGAGTTCCAGGAAGACAATGTGCACCGGGAACAATGCCAGGGGCCATTCGAGTATTACCGGAATGAGAGTAAATCCGGCGATCGGTACGTGTACCGAGAAGATGAACATCATGGCTTTCTTGAGATTGTCAAATATCCGCCGGCCCATCTTGACGGCAAGGACGATGGAGTCAAAATCGTCCTCGATGAGAACGATCGCCGCCGACTCGCGGGCGACATCCGTACCGCGGCCCCCCATTGCGATGCCGATGTGAGCCGACTTGAGCGCCGGAGCATCGTTGACACCGTCGCCGGTCATCGCCACAACCTCGCCCATTTCCTTGAGAGCCTTGACTAAGCGGAGCTTCTGCTCCGGGACCATACGCGCGAAGATATTGACGGATTTGAGGCGGGTGGTGAGATCCTCTTCGCCCATCTGCGCCAGCTCCGCGCCGGTAATAAAGTCTTCAGGATTCTTCAGCCCGATTTGGCGGGCGATATTTTTGGCGGTTCCTGGATAATCACCGGTAATCATGATTGTGCGGATACCGGCATCATAGCACTCGCCAACAGCTTCCCTGACTTTTGGACGAACCGGGTCTTCAAGTCCGAGCAGTCCGGCGAAGACGAACTCGAAGTCGTGTTGTCCGGGCGGCAAGCCCTCGGCACGGAATTCGGTTTTGGCAACACCGATCACTCGCAACCCGCGTCCGCTCATTTGATCGATGATCGGGGCTAAGTCGGCCAGCCGCTCTTCGGAGAAGTGACACAAGTTGGCGATGGCTTCCGGCGCGCCCTTTGCGGCGACGACATATTCGCGGCGGTCGGGCGACTGCCAGACGCGGGTCATAGCGAAAAGTTCATTTGTAAGCGGATACTCGCGCAGGAAGGTCCAGTCGTTGTGAAGATGTTCGGTATTTGCGAGAGTCAACTGCCCGAATTCACGCATGGCTTTTTCCATCGGATCAAAGGGATCGGCGGGGCTGGCGAGAATGCTGAACTCGACGACTTCGTGGAATTCCTCGGGAATGACATCGGGCGAGGCTTTAAAGTCGTGGAACAGGCCATCAGCGTAAAGCTCACGAACGGACATGCGATTCATCGTCAAGGTGCCGGTTTTGTCGACACACAGGACAGTGGCGGAGCCGAGGGTTTCGACAGCGGGGATCCGGCGCGTCAGCACGCCGACGCGGGAGATTCGCCAGGCGCCCAGAGCAAGAAAGATCGTGAGCACGACCGGAAACTCTTCGGGCAGCATCGCCATGGCAAGCGACAACCCGGCAAGAAAACCCGACATCCAGTCATTGCGGGTCAGTCCATAGATGACGACAACGAGGACACAGAGAAAGATGCCGACGGTGGCGAAGTTGCGGACCAGTTTGCCGGTTTCCTTCTGGAGCGGCGTGTTTTCGGTTTCGACGGACTGGAGGGCTTTTCCGATTTTGCCGATTTCAGTGTGGCTTCCGGTGGCCTTGGCTTCGACAATTCCCTGTCCGCGGACGACAAGAGTGCCCGAAAACACGCTTGGCAAATCATCTCCGCCCGGGGCGGACATGCCGGTTGAGCCGGGAGCGGATTTCTTGCGCACGGAGATCGATTCACCGGTCAAGAGGCTCTCGTCAACGAACAGGTTTACGCAATCAAGCACAATGGCGTCCGCCGGCACGCGATCGCCCTCGGACAGGAGCATGATGTCGCCACGAACGACGTCGCGTCCGGCGATTCGTTGTTTGGTCCCGTCGCGGATAACGAGGGCGCGCGGGCTCGAGAGGTCGCGCAGAGCTTCCAGTGCGCGCTCGGTCTTGCGCTCTTGGAAGAAGGTGATGCCCATGACAACGAAGACGAACCCCAGCAGCATCATGGCCTCTTCGGTGTCGCCGGAGACCAAATACAGAGCGCCGCAAGCCAACAGCAGGAGAAACATTGGCTCCCGGGCGATTTCCAATGCAGTCAGAAGAATGCCGCGTCTTTTTGCAGACGGCAGGACGTTGTAGCCATCTTCGGCAAGCCGTCTTTGGACTTCTTGCGAAGAAAGGCCCCTGATCTGGCCCAAATCGATTTCTACTTCAATCGACACAAATACCGCCGGTCATGCAGATTCTCTTGTATAACCGCAGCCAACTCGGCAGGATTGATTGTTTGCGGCCAGTGACGTAAACAGGAGCCTCATGCGGAAATGCCAGTGTTTTTCATTCAAGTCCGAGCAAACTACACCCAGCTTTGTCAAAAACCAATGAAATTCGTATGCATGAATCTTTTATCATGGATAGTTTGTGCTAAAATAGTGGGTGGCGGTCGCGGCGATTCGGCCCATGTTTGAACCAACTGACCGAGAATACATTGGAGTGTGATGTAATGGCAAGCAGCTCGAAGTCCCGACTGATTCTGGCAGTTCAGTTCTCACTAATGCTCGTATACATCATCGTTGTTACTTCAACCAGCCGGCAGGAGATATTTCGGGGAGAGCATGTTGTCGGAATCGCACTCGTGTTGTCAGGCGTCGCCATACTGGTGTCGGCTCTTGTTGCCTACCGCAGGACTCTCGGGACACTTCGAGTCAAGATTTCGCCGGACCCGGCCGGACACGGCGGGCTAATCACCAGCGGAATCTATGCCAAGATCAGACATCCTTTTTATTCGGCAACTCCGCTCATCATGGTTGGCGTGATGTTGATACTGCACAAGCCCTGGTGCGCTCTGGTCATAATCTGCAGTATTCCGCTGTTGTATTGGAAGAGTGCCTACGAGGAGCAACTTCTGGCGGCAAGGTTTCCCGAGTATCCGGCTTACCGGAGACGCACCGGGCGATTCTTCCCGCAACTCGGGAAAAAGATTGTTGACCACGACAACTAAAATAGCCCCCGATTCGGATCAATGATAGTATAAGCATATGGGTCGTGTCGACACGATGGGGTTTTGCCGGTGACGACGCCGGGACGATATTTCGCAAAGGGCTTGTAATTTTGTTGAGTAGACGACTATCATTTTGGTGCGAAGGGGCGAAAAGGCTGGATGTCTGTTCGCCGCGCGCATCCTGATTTGAGAATCAATCATCAATTTTTGAATATGGGGTAAGTCATGAGGACGCTTGTGGGTAACGAACGCGGTGCAATGTCGAGACCAGCGCTGATTGGTATTATCGCGGTACTGTTGTTAATCATCGCGGCCGGTTCAATCTATGTCTGGAGATCGGGAGTCGGCGGTGAAGTGCTCAAGGTGGAGTTGTTTTCACCGACGAATGAAGTTTCGCAGACGACCAACTTCACGATCGTATTGACGCGCGAACTGGTGGGCGATTCGTTGCTGAATGTTCCGACGACGGTGATTCCGTGCAGCTTCGAGCCGAAGATACCGGGCCGATTCGAATGGGTTGCGCGGGATAAGGTCCGGTTTTATCCGAGCGTGCAGCTGCAGCCCTCGACCGAGTATCAGGCGGAAGTCAGTGCGAAGTTTGCGGCCGAGTTCGGGTATGCGCTTCGCGGCGAGCGGGAGTATTCGTTTTACACGCCGCGCTTTCGCGTAGTCAATGCGGTCCTGAATTACAATCTAACGCCGGAGACCGACCGGCGCGCCGACTTGGCGGCATCGATTGAATTCAACTATCGGGTCGACCCGATGGAGGCGATGAAGCATATCAGCCTGCAATATGAGGACGGCGGCCAGATAGCGTACGAGATTGAAACCTCCGCTGTGTCCAACTATCTCGGAATTGTCGCGCGCAATGCGGAGCGCGGCAAGGATGAGAAGCAGATTCAACTGCGGATCGGCAAGGGGCTGATGTGTGAAGGCGGAAGTTTGGGTTTACAGGATGATTACATCGCGCCTTTGAGCTTGCCGGGCAAGACTGATTTGCGGGTGGAAAGTGTGCTGCCGCTGCATACTGACATCACCGACAAGGCGATTCGCGTGCAGTTCAATCTACCGGTCAACTCGCAGGCGGCGGCATCATTTATAACTATAGAGCCGCCGATTGCCTTCAAGATGATATCCGGGCACACACACATTGATCTGCGCGGGAGCTTTGACCCGGCGAAGACCTACCAGGTCAGGATCGCGCGCGGGATAACAGCCATCGACGGATCGGAGATGAGGCGGGACTTTTCGGGGGCGGTGAATCTGATGAAGGAGAATATCGAGCCGCAGGTAGACTTCGTCGGCGGCGGGTTCTACCTAACGCGAACAGGCGAACTCAATGTGGGTGTCTCGACAATCAATGTTGACAAGATCGTGCTGGAGGTCGAAGAGGTGTTTGCGAACAACCTCGTGTATCTGCTGAGCGCGAATGATCTCGGCGAGGGGAGCCGCTACAGCGATTGGGTCTACAACATGGAGGCGATGGGGCGGACGTTGCATGAAGAGCAGATCGCCCTGGTTAACCGCACGAACGACGAGGTGATCACGCCGGTCAATATCCGAGACTATCTCGATGCCGAGCGCCATGGAATTTACCGGGTGAGCGCGCGCGTCGCGAGCCAGCGCTGGAATATGGCGTCGAAGTGGGTCGTGGCCACGGATCTGGGGATGCTGGTCAAGAAGTCCGGTGAAGAACTGATGGTGTGGGTAAATTCGTTGAGTACACTGGAGCCGGTCGCGAATGCGCAGCTGGCTTTGATGAGCCGCAACAATCAGAAGCTCGCGGAAGCCCGCACCAACGGTGAAGGGCTGGCGATTTTCAAGAACTATGATTCAGCCGGCAAAGGTCTGGAGCCGTTCCTGGTGACGGCGACTGCGGGCGCGGACATGTCATTCGTGGAGATTTCGCGCCGGTTGATTCCGACGACGGACTTTGACGTGGCGGGCACAGCATTTCTGGCGGGCGGCCTTGAAGGTTATGTCTATTTTGAACGCGATATCTACCGGCCCGGAGAGACGGCGAAAATTGCCGCGATGGTGCGCGGTCCGAATGCCGGATTGGTCGAGTCCTTCCCTATCCGACTAAGAGTTACCGGACCGGACGGAAAGATCCTGTCCGAACAACGCAAGACTCCCAACGAGCAGGGTGCATTCGAGGCCGCGGTGCCGGTGCCGGATTATGCGATGACGGGCAGATACAATGTCAGCTTGTTGATTGGCGAGGATGAAGAGATCGGGCAGTCGAAATTCAGTGTCGAGGAGTTCATTCCGGATCGGATGAAGGTGACGCAGAAAACCGATCGCCTGGACTACTTCCCCGGCGAAATTGCGAACATCAATGTAGATGCGGTGACTCTATTCGGGCCACCGGCGGCGAAGCGGCGCGTCCAGGGAAAGGTTGAAATCGAGCCATTTCAATTCACGGTGCCGGAGTACAAGAGTTTTGTCTTTTCAGACGAGACCAAGGCGTTCGAGAAGCAGGAGACGTCCCTGGCCGATACGCTGTTGGATAACGAGGGGCATATTGGATACAAGTTTGCCGTTCCGATCGGACAGAATCCGCCATCGATGCTGCGGGGTGTCATCTCGACGACGGTACTTGAGCCGGGCGGACGCGGAGTGACGGCTTACGGCGGGATCATGATTCACCCGTATCGCCATTATGTCGGACTGCGACAAACACAGGCGGGTTATGGTCAGCCGAACGCACCGATGAAGATCGATTTCGTTTCGACCGACCATACGGGCAAGGTGAGCGGCGGGCGCAGGATTGAAGTGACGCTATCGCGCATTTACTGGCAGAGCATTCTGAAATTCGACCGCGATCGCGGGTATCATCGCTACGTATCGGAGCAAGTGGAGTCGCAGATTGACCGGTTCAATGTCGAATCGGCAGCAGCAACGAGTAGTTTCGATGTAGTGCCGGATGATTACGGCAAGTACCGGGTTGTTGCCCGCGACATCGAGAGCGGAGCGACGTCCGCGTTGACCTTTTACTCGTCGGGGTGGGGATATTCGCCGTGGGCGATGGACAATCCGGAGCGGATCGAGATCGATCTGGATAAGGAATCTTACCAGCCGGGTGAAGTGGCGATCGTGCAGATTCGTGCGCCATTCGGCGGCAAGTTGCTGTTGAGTGTCGAGCGGGAGCAAGTGTTTTCGCACCAGGTCGTGACGATGAAGGAGAACACGGCGACGATAAAAGTGCCGGTCGGGAATGACCTGAAGCCGAACGCGTATATCTCGGCGCACTTGATTCGCTCGACCGACAAATTGCAGCGCGACACACCGGTGCGGGCGTTTGGAGTAGTGCCGCTGAAGGTGAGTGCGGAAGCGAACCGGCTCACCATCGATTTGACGATGCCGACAGAGATCAAACCCAAGAATGACTCTGACGGTAAACTACCGGATATCGGGCTTTGCCAGCGGCCGGGCATTTGTGACGATTGCCGCCGTTGATGAGGGTATCTGTCAACTGACGGATTTGAAGACGCCGGATCCGCACGGATTCTTCTACGGCAAGAAGCGGCTGTCGGTTGAGACCTATGATGTCTACAGCGTGATTTTGCCGGAGATTACACTGAAGAACTCTCCGGCCGGGGACATTGAAGCGGCAAGACGCCGGCAACTGACACCGGTGGCTCTGACACGGGTGAAGCCGGTGGCTTTCTGGTCGGGTTTGGTCAAAGCGGGGGCGGACGGTTCGGGAAGTGTGACTTTCAAGGTGCCGCAGTTCAACGGGCAGTTGCGGGTCATGGCGACGGCGCTGCTCGACAACAGATTCGGCAGTGCGGAGAGAAATGTGTTTGTGCGGGAGCCGCTGATTTTGACGCCGACATTTCCGCGCTTTGTCAGCAGCAACGATGAATTGACGATTCCGGTGAGCGTTTACAACGGCACCGGCGCGGAGGCGAGTTTCGATGTCAGCCTGACCGCGGCCGGGCCGATCGCGGTAATCGGCAACGCCACTCGGAGCGTCAGGGTTGAAGCGGGGCGTGAACTGCCGGTTTATTTCAAGGTCAAAGCCGGCGACGCGACGGGTGTAATCAAATTCAGCCTGGCGGCCACGGGTAACGGCGCAAATACAGCGATGAGCGAAGATGTGCCATTGCGTCCGGCGGTGCCGTTTATCACCCTGGCGGGAATGGGTTCGGTTGTGCAAGGCGAGGCGGCGACATTCCAATTCCCCGGCGAGTTTGTCGCGGGGACAGGTGATTTCGCGCTGACGGTTTCAGCGTTTCCGGCAGTGCGATTCACAGGGAGTTTGCAATATCTACTCGGCTATCCGCACGGCTGTGTTGAGCAGACGGTGTCGCGACTGTTTCCGATGCTGTACTTCGATGAATTGGCGCGGGTGGCGGAGCCGGAGTTGTTCAAGAAGAACAGCGTCGACTACTATATCGAAGAAGGTCTGGCCAAGCTTGCGAATATGCAGCAGACCTCCGGCGCTTTTTCCTATTGGCCGCAGGGGAACTACCAGAACAACTGGGCGTCGGTGTACGCTGCGCATTTTCTCGTTGAGGCGCGCAAGAGCGGATATGTCGTTCCTGATCGCGTTTATGATCGCGCCATCGGGGCGCTGCAGACGTACGCGCGCTCATATCCTTCGCGCGGCGGCAGGGCGTCGGCGTATGAAGAACCCGACCGTTTTGATTATTATGGCGACACGGATCAGGCGCGCTGGTCGACAGCGGTCTATGCCAACTATGTACTGGCTCTGGCGGGCAAAGCCGACCGATCGACGCTGGCATACTTGCGCAACAGCGCGGTGGAGCGATTAGAGGTTTATTCGCAGTATCAGTTGGCCGGTGCCCTGGCCTTGTCGGGCGACGTTGCAGGCGCGCGAACACTGCTTCCGCAAACACTGGCGCCGGCGGACTCTGCCCGCCGCCAGGAGAGCGGCGGTGATTTCGATTCACCGATTCGCGCACAGGCGATCATGCTGGATGTTCTGACCGAGATTGATCCGTCATCGCCGAATGTGATCAAGCTGGTGGGGAGTCTGACCAAGGCGGCAAACAGCGAGGGACGCTGGTACACGACGCAGGAGAACGCGTTCGCACTGCTTGCAATGGGGAAAGTATTCGCGAAGCAGGCTTCCAGTAATTACACCGGCACAGTCAAGGTCGATGGCGCGACGGTCGGGACTTTGACATCGGAAAACCACGACTTCCGCGCCAAGAACTGGGGTGGAAAAAATGTCGAGATAAGCATCAACGGTACCGGTACGGCATATTTCTTCTGGCGGGCCGACGGGCTGCCCGCGACCCAGCGGGTCGATGAGTATGATCACGACATTCAGGTACGGCGGCGTTATCTCGATGAAAACGGCAACGCGATCCGGTATGACGGTATTCGGCAAGGTGATATGATCATTGCCGAGATCAGCGTCCGAGCGCTGACGGAAGCGGTGCAGAATGTAGCGATTGCCGATTTGCTGCCGGCAGGATTTGAGATCGAGAATCCGCGCTTGCAGTCACGCCGCGGTATCGGCTGGATCGGCGACAAAATGTATCAGCCCCGTTACATGGACATTCGCGATGACCGCATGGTGATATACGGCGATTTCCAGGTCAACAAGGAAGAGAAGTTCTACTATGGAATCCGTGTCGTCAGCGCCGGCACGTTTGTGGTTCCGCCCGTGCGTGCGGAGGCGATGTACGCGCCGATGATCAGTTCGGTGGCGTCATCGGGGAAGGTTGTGGTTGAGTAGATTCTGCGATTGCCGATCCCAGATGGCCGCCAATGCCCTCACCCCTTGACCGCGCTCTCCCGAGCGTGAGAGGCACCCCTCTGAAAAAGAATCGACGCTGGCGAGTTCATACTTGTTCGAATATCGGGTTTCCGTTTACCTGGAGTCTGTCGTAAGTGAACAGTAACGCCCTCCCCTACCTCTCTCCCGGCAGGAGAGAGGAGACAGCGTATTGCAGTGCGAGTTGTGCTGCTTCTGTGTGCCGCTATTCCTCTGGCGGCCGTGGCGCTGGACCGGTTATTTCCATTGCCGCAAGAGAAGTTGAGTCCGCCGGCATCGACGCTTCTGCTGGACAAGGATGGGGATCTTCTGCGCGCATTTCTGGCACCGGATGAGATGTGGCGGCTGCGTGTGGAGTCAGATGAGATTTCGCCGCTGCTCAAGCAGGCGACACTGGCTTACGAGGATCGACACTTCCGGTATCATCCGGGGGTGAATCCGATTTCCATCCTGCGGGCGGCGGTGGCGAATATTCGCGCGGGCAAGATTGTCCAAGGGGGATCGACGATCACGATGCAGGTGGCGCGGTTGATTGAGCCGAAGGAACGGACGCTGGACGGCAAGCTAATTGAAGTATGGCGGGCGCTGCAATTGGAGGCGCATTATTCCAAAGACGAGATACTGACTTTCTATTTCAACCTCGCTCCCTACGGCGGCAATCTGGTCGGTGCGGGAGCGGCGGCGCGGGTATATTTCAACAAGCCGCCGGATCAGCTAAGTCCGGGCGAAGCGGCGCTGTTGGCGGCGATTCCCAACTCGCCGAATCGAAACCGGCCGGACATTCCCAATTCATCCGCGACGGTTGCACGTGACAAAGTCTTACGTTTGATGCGAGATCGCGGAGTTGTGAGCGAAGCTGTGTTGACGCAGGCAACGGCGGAGCCGGTGCCGGTGCGGCGGTTTGAGTTGCCTTTTGAGGCTCCGCACCTGGCAGAATATCTTCGCGGCAAGTATCAAGGCGCCGAGCAACTCGAATCGACGATTGATCGTAGATTGCAGCAATTGGCGGAGGCGAAGTTGCAGGAGTATCTGCGCCCGCTGGCGGGGCGCGGGATCAGCAACGGTGCGGTGGTGATTATTGACAATCGCAATCAGGCGGTGAGAGCGCTGGTAGGTTCGCAGGAATTCTTTGCCGCGACCGGGTCCGGCCAAGTGAACGGCGCTTTGGCGTTGCGTTCACCGGGTTCGGCGCTCAAGCCGTTTGTTTATGCGCTGGCACTGGGAAGCGGGCTGGTCTCACCGCGGAGTCTGCTCTACGATGTGCCGGTGGACTATGCCGGATACAAGCCGGTCAATTACGATGAGTCATATCATGGTGCGGTTACGGTTGAGGATGCGCTCATTCGCTCGCTCAATGTGCCGGCGGTTAACATGACGGCGAAGCTGGGCGGTGAGACATTTTATGAGGCGCTCAAGCAAGGCGGTATCAGTTCGCTCAATAAGCCGTGGTTGAAGTATGGTCTGCCGCTCGCGCTGGGTGGATGTGAAGTGAGCCTGCTCGAGCTGACCAATTTCTATGCGACGCTGGCAAACGGCGGCGTATATCACCCCTATCGCCTGCTGGAATCGGAACCAAAGACGGAAGGCAAAGTGATATTTGACGAGGGCGCGGCATACATCGTGACGGAGATTCTCAGCCAGTTGCGGCGTCCGGAGTTGCCGACGGTCTGGGATGCGGCGACGAACATGCCGAAAGTCGCCTGGAAGACCGGGACGTCACTGGGCAAGCGCGATGCGTGGAGTATCGGGTATACACCGGCGTACACGGTGGGGGTTTGGGTCGGAAATTTCGATGGCAAGGGCAATCCGAGCATTGTGGGTGCGGAGGTGGCGGGGCCGATTCTGTTTTCGATGTTTGCAGCGCTGGCGGCACAAGAGGACACGCGGTGGTTCGTTCAGCCGGCGGGTGTGGGAATGCGTCAGGTCTGCGTTATCAGCGGGATGCCGGCGACCGAGAGGTGCGCGGCGACAATTGAAGAGATGTATATCGAGGGAGTTTCGCCGAATCAGCCGTGCAACATGCATGAACTGATCGTCGTCGATCGCAGCACCGGCGAGCGGTTGTGCAATCACTGCCGCAGCGGACACCGGTATGAGGAACAAGTTATCACCCGGTGGCCGACGCAGATTGCCACCTGGATGGCGCGAAACGGATATCAGCTGGATCGCATTCCGGGGCACAATCCGCAATGTGCTTCGATCAGTGCGGGCGAGGCGCCGGTGATTGTTTCGCCGGCCGACAATGCGGATTTCAAGATTCGCCGCGAAGTGAATTTGGATTATCAGATGATTCTACTGGATGCATCGGTGTCAAATGACACGCACACCATTTACTGGTTTCTCAATCGCAAACTAATACACTCGGGAGACCCGGGCGAGAAGGTATTTATCAAGCCAATAGTCGGGGCGCACACGCTGATTTGCATGGATGATGCGGGGCGTTCGGCGCAGGTCACGATGACGGTCGGCGAGTAGCGGGAATAAGGAGAAGCCCGCACCCTACGTGAAGATGCGGGCATAAGGACGAGTGTCCTTAAAAGAGGCGGCCGGAATATTGCCGGCAGTTGTTAGCAACATATTAAGGTTACACTTATTGACAAAAAAACCGGGATAGCGCCATCCGCTATCCCGGTTTGCCCTCGCCTTTCTGAAGCAATACCTATTGTGTCAAACGCAACTCATATGATCATCGACCCGAGTGTTTCGTCCGCATTCCCGGAGGACTGGTTTTGGCGGTGCGACCGTCATCATGGCAGTCAGCGCATTTTGGATCGGCGTCATATTTGTTGTCGGTATGACAATCGGCACAGTCCAATTCAGCGTGAACTTCATCAAGATGCAACCCGGTGACAGCGTGCTTGAAGTTCGCCTGGGTCCAACCGGCGTGACAACTGACACACATCGAGTTGAGCTTGGAAATTTTCTTGCCCGTCGGATGGCAAGCCCAGCAATCCAGTTGTTTGTGGTACTGATTCAGCGGCCAGCCGGTCTTGTTGTGTGAAAATCCCGGACGTTCCCTGGTATCATGGCATTTGCTGCAGGCATCGGCTCTTGTGGCAATCATTGCAGATGGCATGGACCTGCTCCTGTGTTTTCTGAATCTTGGAGGTCTGCTGGATATCGTGACAATTGCCGCAGCTTTCTTTTTCGTGACAATCAACGCAGCGGAAACCGAAGAGATCGATGTGCTCCTTATGCTGGAAGGTTACGACCGGAGCAGGCTTATAGGGTGTTTCGTACACTTTCTTGACCGGTTCAGTGATCACCGGGTGCGGTTTGCCGATGATGTCGGTCGGATCCTCGGTCGCAGATTTCATGGCGCCTTCGGTATTAGGGATGTGGCAAAGGACGCACTTGGTGTCATGACTCCATTCGCGATGGCAGGACAGGCACTGGCGATGGTATGCGCCCTTGAGATTCGGCTTCTTCAGATCGGTCGATTCGGAACTTGGGCTATGACAGTCGCTGCAGGGCGGAATCACTCCGGGCGGACTGTAATGGTGACAAGTGGCGCAGTCGGTACCCATTTGTGCCATGGAGGCGTGCACTTTGTGATTGAAATGGACGGGCTGGTAGAGATCAGCCAGCTGTGACAAGAGCATCGAGTCCGGTGCATCCTTCAATGCATGAATGCCTTGTTGGTGGACCATTTCCGTGCGCGGACATGATTTCAGGCAGGGTTCACGCAATGTCGGGACTTCGCAGGTATGGCATTTTGTGCAGTCGGTAGTCGGCATTGCGGCCGGGCTGTTGCGCTGCGCCAACAACGGCAGTGCGACTATCCCAACGGTGACTGCGATGGCAATCAGTAAAATCAGGCGATTTCTATTCATTGTGACTCCCTCTCCCCTATGCCGTCTTGACAGTGCTAATGGTTGCTTTTTCGTTGCCGCGTTCGCTTGGCGGAACAGCGATAACGGGAAGATTAAGTACGATGAACCGGTAGACGAGGACGAGCGCGCAGATCAACCCGACGGTGACCATGATTTCGAAAATCGACGGGAAGTAGGGTTTTCCCGGATAGAGCGGCGTGTATGCGGTCAGGAAAACATTGATTCGATTCAGTGCCACGCCGAAGATCACCAGCGAAGCGGAGGTGAACAATCCCGCGACCGAGTTGCGGACCTTACGCTGCGACAGCAGTAAGATCGGTGCGACGACCCCGAACAGTATTTCGATGTTGAACATGATCGATTCATAGGAGCCATCGAAGACCAGCGGCCAGACTTCGCGCAGGGTGATATCGCCGATTTTGACTGCAAGATAGGCACCGAGCAGGACGGGTGTGTAGGTCGCAATGGACGAGAGAATCTTGGTTTCCGGTTTGAGTTTGAAACTGCGCGAGGCGATCAGCGACTCGAAGATTACCATCGGGAACCCGACGGCGATGGCGGACATCAGGAACATGAGAGGCGAGATCGGCGAATACCACAGCGGGTGCATTTTGGTCGGCGCGATAACCATCAGCGTTCCGAGGGACGATTGATGGAGACAAGAGAGCACGACTCCGGCGATGATGAAGAGTGAGATGAAACGGCCGAGGAACTTGTGGCAAATGCTTAGCCAGGAATCGATCAGCTTGTTGAACACTCGCAATGGGCCGGGAAGATTGACGCGGCCGCCGAAGCGTTCGGCGACGATCGGCAAGAATTCAATGTAGAGCACCGTGAGATAGACCATGACGCACATGCCGACTTCAAAGAGCACCGAATTGCCCTGCCACATACTGGGGAGCATCGGATGCCAGACGTTATAGTAGCGTCCCAGGTCAGCCAAAAGGCCGATGACGACAAAGGTATAGCCGAGCATGGCGGTGAGCAGTGCCGGGCGGACGATGACGTGATATCGTTCTTTGTGGAAGATATCGGCCAGGGCGGCGGTCGTGAAGCCGCCGGCCGCCAGCGCAACGCCGGAGGCGACATCGATGGCGATCCAGATACCCCACGGATATTGATCATCCAGATTTGTTGCGGCGCCGATGCCGTAGATCAAGCGATATATGTAGGCAAGGATGCCAAGGCCGGCGATGGCGGCGACGATCATTGTCCCTTTGGTAAAGAACGGCACTTTGGTAATCGGAGTCGGAACTTCATGAGCGCTCATCATCAGACTCCTTGTCTTCCTTGTCTTCACGAAGTGAATGCATGATCAATCCCAGCAGACCATAAAGGGCCAGCGGCGGAACAAACGATTTGAAAATGCCGTGCTGGATGGTCTCGGTGGTATGCGGGATCGGATCGTTTGTCAACTTCGGCAATTCGGTGTTGATGAAATCGGTCGAGGCGAGATACATCCAACTCGTACCGCCGATTTCCTTCTCGCCATAAACGTGGTTGTAATACTTCTCCGGTTTGGCTTTGATTCGTTCCTTGGCCAAATCGATGAGCTGTTCGCGCGTGCCGAAAGTGAGGGCTTCGTTCGGACAGATTCCGACACAGGCCGGCTTCGTCCCTCTTCCAGGCGATCGAGACAGAAGGTGCATTTCATTACGCGCGGCTTGAGGGCCTCGTGTATACTCGTAGGCCGGAATCTGGAATGGACATGCCACCATGCAGTAGCGGCAACCGATGCATTTCCAGGCATCGTAATCGACCGAGCCGAGTCGGTTTTTCGTGAGGGCGCCGACGATACAGGCGGACACACAGGCCGGTTGGTTGCAGTGCATGCACTGCACTTTGATCGTGTAAGGCTTGGCAGTCTGCCGGATTCTTGAATTCGTTGACGACGGTGTAGGCATTGTCGGCCGGGCGACGATGCTGTTTGAACACCGATTTGTCCTCGAAGGTTTTCAGGTCGGTGTTGGAGAGCTTGTGCTCGTTGTTGCAGGCCCATTCGCACTTGCGGCAACCGATACATACGACCGTATCGACGAGGACGCCGTAAGTTTGGCTGCAGTCGATCGGATAGGCATCATCGCTTGCCTGCAGATTGCCGCCGACGGAGGCGGCTGCTCCGACGGCTGCCATCTTGAAGAGGTCCCTACGTGTGAAACTCATCTAAGATCACCTCTATTCTTACCTATTACCATCCGTCGAATCAAGAGAGAATGTGAAACATTTCACAAGACTCGACGCAATTTCTCTCATTTCCTACACTATTCATAATAGTCACCACAAGCTTTGTCAAGCCTAAAGTAGACAATTTTTGCTATTTAATAGTGTCGACTTGTGGCCCTTAAGACTTAACTCATTCTGTCGCATTTATAAATAAAAGCTATTTTAATCCCTTTTTGCTATCCCTTCTAATCGATTGGATATGTGTTAATTAAGGCTTTGGGGATCGCCTTCCACGATTTCGTACGTTGAAAAGCAAGAAAGAAACGGCAGCCCCGTGAAGGGCTGCCGTTCAGTGTTGTAGGCCAAAGGCTTAATTGAGGCTTATTAGGTGCAGGAAGCAGACGGGCAAAGCGGTGCCGGTCCCCCACCGAAGATGAAGTTGATGATATATACAGCATCGGAGATGTTGACGCTTCCGGTGCCGTTGGCATCGCCAAGGCAGATCGGACTTGGTGCGGGACCACCGCCGAAGATGTAGTTGATTACGTACACGGCATCGGAGATGTTGATCGTACCGGTTCCGTTGGCGTCACCGCAGAGGCATGGACCAGCCGGCGGCGCGGTATTTAAGTAATTGGCCTGCCAGAGAGAAGTCCAGCAGAGCAACCAGTTATCACTCGAATTGAACGCACCGGCGTAGGGAGCGGAGGCGAACCAGCTGTTTTCAGCCGGGGCATCCTTGATTCCGATCGAGAATGCCGGGCCTGCGGCTGACGGTCTCGGATCGAGAGCGTTCTGGCCGGCGAAGCGGCTTTGAGCGCGATTGTTTCCGAGGAAGAGCGGGTCGTCAATCACGTTGTCCCAACGACCGCCGGTTACGCCGGCAATGGCGCCACCCTTGAGCGGATAGTCGGTGAACAAGCGCTGCTCGGTCCAGGTTTGAGCGCTGGCGACGAGAGCCGGTGTGATGGCAGCCGAGTTGATTGCGCACCAGATAGTGCCGTAGATGTCCAAGTCAGCGCAGGCATAGGCCGGGTTGGAGTTTGAATAGCCACCTACCCAATTAGGATTGGTGAAGGCAACTGACAAGCAGCGGCTGTGGTATTCGGCGTCGATCTGTCCGCCGAGGATTGTGCAATCCGGAATCGGCGCGAGGCTGAAGGACGGACCGGACTGGTCTTCGATGAAGACGCCGTTACGCGGCCATTCGTAGAAGATCGCATTGCGGATATGACCACCGGTGTTTTCCTTGGCATGAATGGCAGCATTCTGGTTCGATGGAGCGGCGGCAAGCACTTCCCCGCGACCGAATGCAGTCACGTTGTAGACGGTCGGACGAGCATAGGGCTGGGTGTCGGCGTTGCCGTCGTCACCGTCGATTTCGAAGGCGCGGTCGCCGTTGGTGGAATCGTAAATCGCGAACAGGAACTGAAGGTTTCCAGTGTAGCCCTGATCCCAATCGAAAGCATCGTCGTCATTGAAGGCTGACACAAGGTAGCGGCAGTTCACGGTACCGCCGAACCATTCGTAACCGTCGTCGAGGTTAGCAAAAACTTCAATGTGGTCGATGGTGGTGCCGTTGCCGACGCCGCCCATGGTCAAGCCGTTGATTTCATTGGCAGCACCGATGATCGAGCCACCGTGCTTAAGCTGAACCCACTGGATCACGCCGGAGTTGTCGAAGGCATTGCAGCCGCCGTATTGGGTTTTCGGCGAAGGCGTGAGGCCCTCGATGAAGTTGGTAGCACAGATTTCCGGAGCGGTAACCGTGCCGTTGATCGGAGCGTTACCGAGAACGATGAGCGAACCCCAGAGGCCGCGGTCGGAACGTCCAAGATCAGTCGGGTCGTTCACGTCGTCGGTCTGTGCGGTGAAGATGATCGGGCAGCAGGAATCGCCAAGAGCAAAGATCTGAGCGTTGCGCTCGATGACCAAGCTGGAGACTGATCCCGGCGGAAGTCCGGTGATACCTTTAATAATGGTGCCCTGCTCAATCGTCAGACGAGCGGAGTCGGTGACGAAGGTCGGTCCCTGAAGGATGTAAACATTGTCATTGGTCCAGTTGGTGTTCCTGTTGATATCACCAATCGCAACATTGACGATGGTCTTGCCGATTTCGTCGAAGCAGGTGGTCGTGCGCGGAGCGCAGTTGAAGTAATTGGCTTCCCAAAGAGCAGTCCAATCGCACGCCCAGTTGTTGGTAGCATCAAAGGCGCCGGCATACGGAGCGGGCGAGAAGAAAGCGTCTTCAGACGGAGCATCGGTACGCGACTCGGTGAATGCCGGGCTATTCAATGCCGGGCGCGGATCAAGAGCGTTTTGACCGGCGAAGCGGGCGCGGCTCAAATCCATGCCGAAGAAGAGCGGGTTATCAATAACGTTTTTCCAGGTCTGGCCGGTCAAGGTCACGGCAAGAGCCGGATAGTCGGTGAAGAGACGCTTCTCGGTGAACGACTGGTTAGATGAGCAGTTCGTTCGGAAGAGTCTTGGCGTTGCGGCCAATGTTCCACCAGATTGTTCCATAGATAGTCAGGTCAGAACCGGTTCCGCACCGCCGGCGTAAGTCGGATTGGCGTAAGCCGGAGCAGCCGGAGTGAAGTTCGTATTGTACGGACCAGTGAAGCATCGGCTGCGATATTCGCAGTCCTTCTGCGTCAGGATCGAGCAGTCAGGATAGGTCAAGCTGAATGACGGTGAAGACTGATCTTCGATGAAAGACGCCGTTACGCGGCCAGTCAATGATGATCGAGTTTCGGATATGGCCGCCGGAGTTCTCCTTGAAGTGGAAAGCGGCGTTGGCATTTGACGGGGCAGTCGGAAGCTGTACCACGACCGATAGAAGTCACGTTGTAAACAACGGGGCGGGCGGTCGGATCGGTATCGGCATTGCCGTCGTCGCCATCGGATTCAAACAAGCGGTCGCCGTTCGTCGAATCCTTGATGGCGAACAGGAACTGAAGCTTTCCGTGGTAACCTTGATCCCAATCGAAATCGTCGTCATCGTTGAAAGCAGAGACGAGGTACTTGCAGTTGACGTTGCCGCCGAACCACTCGAAACCGTCGTCAAGGTTGGCGAAGACTTCGACGTATTCAACGGTCGTGCCGGAACCGACGCCACCAAGGGTGAGACCGTTGATTTCGTTGGCCGCACCGATGATTGAGCCACCGTGCTTGAACTGGTTATAACGAATGATACCGGAATTGTCGGTCGGATCGCAGCCACCGTATGTGGTCTTGGCTGAAGGCGGAAGGCCTTCGATGAAGTTGGTCGGGCAGATTTCCGGAGCGGTGACCGTTCCGTTAATCGGCGCCTTGCCAAGTATGATAAGCGAGCCCCAAAGGCCGCGGTCTGACGTGGTCAGATCGTTCGGGTCGGAGACATCGTCGGTACAAGCAGTCCAGATGATTGGATCCTGCGCGGTACCGTTGGCGATGATGGTGGCACCGCGCTCGACGATGAGCGAAGCGACGGCACCCGGAGCGAGGCCGGTGATACCTTTGATAATGGTTCCCGGCTGAATGGTCAGGGTGACGCCAGAGATGACATAGGTCGGTCCCTGGAGAACGTAGACGTTGTTGCTGGTCCAGTTCGTGTTGACGGCGATATCGCCGATCGGCACGAAGACGAGTGTCTTGCCCGGCTCGTTCGTACACTGTCCGAACGCGTAGGACGCAGACATCAGCAACATCATGATTACTGACAATAGGAGTTTACGATGCACTGGTTACCTCCTGTGGTAGTTGTGCACAAGGATTTTGGTTACGGTTTTTTGGTAAGTAAAGAGATGTGGTGCGATGCCTGCGGCATCGGAAGATTTGCCTGCCTCCCACACGACAACTTGAGAGAAAATCAGGGAAGCATAAAAGTGCTCCGAAGTATGTAAAACGTTCAACCATGTTCATCGTAAATTCGTCCGTGACAGTTAGCATCCGATAAGGGAACACGTTAATTCTGGCACCTATTGATTTACAGCGAGTAGACTGAGTCCGAGGGAGAAGGTCCGACCCACGCGATAGAGCGAGCGGACATATTCCTGCCCACCGGCTTCCTGAATAGTGTACTTATCTTCGTTGAGAATATTCTTGGCAGCGAACTTCGCAGTCAGCCAGCCGAAGACTCTCTGCGAGAAGAAAGGTCAACAAGCTGGCGGGACTTTTCGAAGATGTCGGGACTCTGATAGCCGACTTCGGAAAGCCGATCGCCGAAGATGTTGTAGTACAGTGCCATTTCAGTGTTGCCGCCCGGGCTGGAATAGACGAGGTCGAGATTCACGACATAAGGCGACTGACCGCCAAAGGCACGCGTGGTGTTCGAAGAGTCAGCAAGTCCATTAGCTATGCGGTATGACAATTCGGTAGGATCAATGTCAACTTTGGAATGAACCAGAGTCAAATTGCCGCCGATTTGGAAGTTTTCGAGGAACTTGATTCCGGTGTGATCAAGACGGCGACGGAATTCGATTTCAGTACCGTACACGATCGCTTCAGGCACATTAAGGAAGCTGACGTCGCCATTTAACGAGAGGTTAAATCGTTCAATTGGATCCTGGAATTTTTTGTAGAAGCCGCTGACAGCGACGACTTCACCGGGACGTGTAAACCATTCCCAACGCAGATCCCAATTACGAATGAGTGTGCGCGTCAGGTCGGGATTGCCAATATTGTTATTTCCAGTCAGGAATTCGAAGCTGTAGAACGGCGCCATTTCCCGAATTGTCGGGCGAGCCGTTGTGATGCTGAAGGCTCCGCGCAAGTTCATCGTCGGAAGAAGATGATAGACGAGGTTGAGCGACGGAAGCCAATCAGAGGCGCCATAGGCACCGCGGAAGTCCGCCGATGCGCTATCGAGTGATTCTACCCACTGATCCGTTTCCTCGAAACGAGCACCCGCGATGACATCAAACTTGGAAGAAAGCTTCCAGTCGATCATTCCGTAAAACGCGGTGATGTTCTGCTCTCCGGAATAGGTATCGGTCTTGCGGCTAAGATTTTCCGGAACGATACCCCAGCGATAGTTCCAACGGCTGTTGCGCTCATCCCAAGTAGAGTCGATGATGCCGAGGTTTTCTTCCTTTAATATGCTGGCCGGATCTCCATCATAACTTGAGAAGAATCCAGGAGATTGAGTCGGATTGAGACGAAGCATCCAGTTATCCTGATTGCGATCTTTTGCCAGATAAGCAGCGCCAAATTTCAGCTTCGTTCCATTGCTGGCAGATGACACCGGAATCGTGAGATCCGCTTTTAATTCGCGATTCTTCTCGGTCAGATATCGAAAGTAGTGCGTGGGATATGGAAAACCGGTAACGACACCAGCAGAAATCAAGCTGTCGTTTTCATCATAATTAGCGATGTCCGTCCAATAGCGGAGATCCGGATCATCTTGTTCGTTTTTCGCAAAGGACGCACTCCAATCGAGGCGTGATTTTTTCATGAGCGGTAGTTTCAAAGCGTGGTCGCCGGAATACTGGAAGACCTGCATTGACCGCTCGGTATACTGCCAAACCTTGCTGCGAAGGCTCTGAGTCTCTTCTTCAGTGTAGATTGACCAGTATCCTTCGAGGCTGCGAGTAGTCTTTTCACCGTGTTGGTTGCGAGTGAGACTGAAGCGCAGTTTGTGTTCCGGGCTGATAGCGAGATTTGCGGAGAAAAGTCCGCCCCATAGTACTTCTTCCGATGCTCTGGCATCACTGTAATCCTGGAATCTACCCTAATCCACTCAACTCTCCACCAGTATTGATGACTTCCCAGCGGCGTGACACGCCGTCGCCACTATAGGAGTAGTTGCGACTGTAGGTTAGCGAACCCAAGACTCCGAGCGGGCGGCCGAACATCGAGTAGAGATTGCCGAACGAGAGCGCGTAGCCCTGGTTCATCGGCGCCTTGCGTTCGCTGAAGCTGAAGTCGCGATTGAGCTCTTTGGCGGCTTGATCCAGATAGCGTGCGCCTTCGGCATTGGTGCTGTTGCGAACCGTGGTGTAACCGGGGGTATGGAAATTTGAATCGGTAAGAATGTCCGGCGCGGAACGGTAGCCGTCATCGAAGCCGAGCCATTCCTTGGAACTGCCGGCATGAGTGAGGACGCCGTCCTTGAGCGAGACGTTGTCATTATATGAAACTGAAGTTGAGAACTTGACGGTGAGTTGTTCCGGAAGGTCCTTGGTATTGATATTGACGGAGCCACCGGAGAAGTTGCCCTGCTGATCGGGAGTAAAGGTCTTCTGGACGACGATGTTGTCGAGAAGTCCAGCGGGAATCAGGTCCATTTGCACTGCCGGCTTGTCCGGGTCGGTGGAAGGCATTTGCGAACCATTGAGCTGGGTGTTGGAGTAGCGACCTTCCATACCGCGGATGACGGAGTACTTGCCATCGACGACCGAAGCGCCGGTGATCTTCGACATGGCAGCGGCGGCATCGCTGGCACCGGAACGGGAAATTGCTTCGGAGCTGATGGCGTCCTGCGCTGCCGGCGCCTGCTGCCGAAGTGAGAGCATGGCGGCTTCGCTATTTTCGAGGCGGGTCGCTTCGACGATGACAACTTCGCCGACAACTTCTTCGGTCTTGAGGGAAAAATCGAGCTTGGCGGTTTGGCCGGCGGTCACGACGGTATTTTCGACAGTCAGCTTGGCGTAGCCGATCATCTCTATAATGAGGCGGTAGCTGCCGACGGGCACACTATTAATGAGGTAGTTGCCGTCGAGATCGGCCTGGGCGCCGAGTTTGGTGCCTTCGATCATGATGACAGAGCCGATCAGTGGCTCGCCGGTATCCTTGTTGACGACTTTGCCCATGATGCGGCCAGTCTCGACGACTTGTGCATCGGCACGGGCGGTCAAGCCTATGGAGAGCAGTAGCAGCAGTAGCGCGAGTACTGCGAAAATCCGTTTTGTGATTGTCTGGGAAGACTTCATCCCTGTGAGTTCCATCATTGCATTCCCTCTTCGGTTAATACCTTACCTGTAAAACTGGCAAAGTGAACTGAACTCGACGGAATCGTGAAGACGCCTGAATGGATTCGCCGGTCCTGAACACGCGGGGAAAGTCAGATGTGCGTGTTAGGCGAGTATTAGGAACAATTTAGATTTTCGGTTTTGGCAGGATTGCGTGTGTTAGATCAATGTTAGAAACGTGTAATGAGTCTTGCCGGGTGACTGTCCAGATGCGGTATCTTCAGGCGGCGACGCAAATTGAGTTGGTCGGAACGGGATATTTTTAGTATGATCAACACTTGATGCAGGTACTTTCTCTGTTTACGTTTACATTTCTGGTGGCTTTCAGCGCAATTGGAAATTCACCTACCCTCGGGGCAGAGGCCAGGGGCGATAAGGTCTACCTTACCGGCAACGAACTGCTGATCATCGGAGTTGGTTCGACCGCCCCCCTACTGCTAGACTATGCTCTGCGGGATGTCGACTCGAGTCAATCGTCATTGATCCCGAGGCCGATTCTTGCCGACGGCTGGATTCAGCGCAAGTTGGGCGGGCGATTCTATGTCGGCAAAACGAATTTTCTTTCCGGGAGGGCCGGTTCGGCGATTACGCCCGGGTTTTGCGGGTTGGCTTTGATTGCCGCCAACTTCACCTGGCCGGAAGGAAAGCCGGCGAAGGATGCCGGGCAGGACTTCCTGATGTTTCACAGCGGGCTGATGGCGACGAAGGGTGTCACGGGGATAGTCAAGGGGTTGGTGGCGCGTCCACGGCCATTTCTTTTCTACTATCCGGATTCGGCGGTTCAACACGATGCGGATTTCAGCGATTCACGCCGTTCTTTCTTCTCGGGACATACTTCCAGTGCATTCTATTCTTCGACATACTTGAACAAGCGGCTTCGGCAGATCATGCGGCAGAGGCTGGACGGTGAGGACTATGCACACTGGCGGTGGGCACCTTCGCTGGTGTTGTTCGGCTGGAGCAGTTATGTCGGGCTGTCGCGGATCCAGGCGTACGATCACTATTTCTCGGATGTCGTCATCGGTGCAGCCGCCGGGTATCTTCTGGCAGAGCTGTTCTACAGTCTTGGCGACAAATACACAACGACAACGACTGCAGCGCAACGAGTCACCCCGATTTTCCATTTGAGTTTTCAGTTCTGATTGCCAAGATTGGTGTTTGACAGGGCTGCAGTATTGGTACCGGCAAGGATGGTGCGTTATCAGAGGACTTAAGCAGAGTTTTGCCCGACCGCAACGAATGGCTTTGGCCATATTTCTGGCGATCGTGATCGTCTGTCTGGGGCAGATTACCTGGTGGGTTTATTTTCAGGTGACAATTTCCGAGGAGCAGCTGGAGTTCCATGGACAGCAGTCGCGAGCTTCGGCGAATCTTGCGGCGTTCATCCTAAATCGTTCGTATGAGCGGCTGGTGATGGAGGCGGAGTCGTTTGTCAGTGTGGACAATATTCGCCACTTGACCGCGGCGCTGGACCTGCTGGCGGGTGATCCGGCGGTGAAGGGGTATCAGTTGTTTGACCGAGGCGGAGTATTGGTTGCCGGAGCCGGCGAGGTTGACTCGACGTTGTACCTGCCGGTGGTATCGGCCAATAGCGCCGTGCTGTATCTCGACATCGCGTATCCGGGCGAGCTGACGGAACAACTTAGTCGCGATCTCAAATACTCGGGGCAGAAGAAGATCGGCCGTTTTCAGGCGCCGTGGTTCAGTCAGGAGATGTTTGCTGTTCGTGACGAGGTGACGGCGGAGGTTGAAGAAAAGGCAACTCGGCGGGTCCTGATGTTTGCGAGCGAAGGTTCGTTTTTTGTCCTGTTGACGCTTCTGGGCGCGTTCATGATTTACCGGACGTTTCGACAATCGGAAGAACTAAAGCACCGGCAGGAGAATTTCATTCAGGCGGTGACGCATGAATTGAAGATTCCGGTGGCATCGATCAAGCTGTATTTGGAGACAATGGCTTCGGGAAAGTTCGACCAGGAGAAAAGTAAACAGCTTCATTCCGCGCATGATCGACGACTGCAATCGGCTGGAAGGTTGGTGGACAATGTCCTGGAGGCGGGGAGACTGTCGCGGCACGGCCATCAGGCGAAACTGGTCGCTGCGAATCTGTCGAATGATCTGGCGGAGTACATAGAAGAGATGCGGCCGATGATTGAACGCTACAAAATGAAGCTGACAACGCAGATTGAGCCGGAGCTGATGGTAAAGTCGGACTATCATGCGTTGAGGCGGGTGGTCACGGCATTGATCGATAATGCGATCAAGTATTCGCCGGAGAATCGCCGCGAAATGACAATCAGCGCCCGAAAGATTTCGGCGCACAGGTGTGAGGTCGTTTTTGCCGATCAGGGTGTTGGAGTGGAAAAGTCGGAACAGCACAAGGTTTTTGAACGGTTTTACCGCACGGGTGAAGAAAACACTCGTTCGGTCAAGGGAACCGGCATTGGATTATTCCTGGTTCAGCAGATCGTTTCAGAGCATCGAGGCAAGGTAGAATTGAAGTCAGAAGGACCAAACAAGGGCAGCCAGTTTATTATCGAGCTGCCGTTAGAGAGCAGATGATGAAAAAGATACTGGTTGTTGAGGACGAAGAGCACATTGCCGAGGGTTTGCAGCTCAATCTTGAGGCTGAGGGGCATGAGGTGGTTGTCGCCGGCGACGGGATTGTCGCCCTTGACACGTATCACAAGGGGCAGTTTGACTTGATAATATTGGATATTATGATTCCCGGCAAAGATGGTCTGGAGGTCTGCAAAGAGATCAGGCAAGAAGGCGGACGGGTTCCGATTCTTTTCCTGACGGCGCGTGATCGGCAATCGGACCGGATCGAGGGATTGCTTTCCGGGGGGGATGATTACCTGACGAAGCCGTTTAACCTGCAGGAACTGTTATTGCGGGTGGCGGCAATTTTTCGCCGGCAAGTCTGGTACGGCACTGTCGAGATCGAGCGGTCGCGATATGAGTTCGATAGGAACTGGGTCGATTTCAAGACCTATCGTGCGATGGGTCCGGGGGGCGAGACGGAGTTATCGCAGAAGGAGTGCATGACGATGAAGTTCTTAGTCGAGCACCAGAGCGAGGTTGTGACCCGGGATATGATCCTGGATGCGGTATGGGGGTATCACGCATTTCCTTCTTCGCGAACGATTGACAACTTCATCCTGCGATTGCGCAAGATTTTCGAACCGGATCCGGCGAATCCGCGATACATACATACAATGAGGGGTGCGGGCTACAAGTTTACGCCCAGCGGTGCTTCCGGGCAGTAGGGACTTTGCAAAGTCGCTACTTTTTCATCCTGATCCGCTACGCAGGCGAAGGATCTGTTCGTGTTGCGTAACAGAGACTAACAGATTCTTCACTTCGTTCAGAATGACACTGGAGGGGTTTTTCAACAGTCCCAGTAGCGCGGCAGAGCGGTCGAATTGTCTTCTCGGGCGCGCAATATACCAACAAGTTGGGTACTGTGCAAAAATGTGGCTGTAATCCGGGCAGATAGCCGCGTTAAGTTAGTAACTGCTATATGCTTGGCTGACGATACTGTGAAGTATGCAGACCAGATCAGGCATCGCGCTCGGGACCCTGCTCCTGCTTTTGGGGTTATTCTATTTCGGCCGTTTTCTTCCGGAAGGCAGTGCCGGACTTGAGGGGGTTCACCCTCATGAAAGGATTGACTGCCAGAATTGCCATTCGTTCAAATCCGCTGGCACCGGAAGCGGCCTTCCCGGATCAGATTCGCAGAAATGTATAGAATGTCACCCCCCTGCCGACGGCGTCAGTTCTCCCTTCCACAACGAAAGAATGGCTGAGGAGTGCGCCGGCTGTCACTCGTTTCATAAGCCGGAATTGGTCATAGCGAAGAAAGACACGATGCTGCTCGATTTCGCGGTGCAGGCGGAGGCGCTATGTTCGGATTGCCATAAGACCGGCGGTTTGCAGCCTGAGGTGAGCAGCGGGCATAGATTGGCCGCCCAATTGATCCACTCGCAGCGGACGATGGCGATGGCGGAAGCGCCGTCGGAGTTTTGTCTTGCGTGTCATGGTATTGGTAGATCCCGTGTGGCTGCGAATGAGATACTGAATATGGCTCCACGATTTCACGTCAGTGCCAGTCATGTATTCGGGCAGACAGTGGCTTTAGGCAGTCGACGCCCGGGGGCCGCTTTTCGGATACAGGATGACATTCCAGATAATTTATTGATGATTGACGGCAAGATTGAGTGTCAGACATGTCATTCGATGATTTCAGATAATAATTATCTATTAAGCCAGACAGTTGACGACGGCTTGTGCGGAAGCTGTCACTTGCGATATGGCAGCGACAAAACGAATCTTGAGTTTACCATTAAGCCATGATTTAATATTAGATTAGACTGTCTTAGCGCTCACTAACAACGCATGTAAATACCACTAATATCATATTCATTTAACTTGTAACCGCGCCAATTCTGACATCTTGTATCATTTACTCCATTAAAAAAGATATAAAAAGGTAGCATTTTCCGCTTGCTTTTTTCGGATCTTCGGGCTATAATCTGTCCAAGTTGGTTTTGCTAAGGTTTTGAGGTAACTGAATTGTACAGTTTCTTCCGACATACCGAATACTTTTTTAATCATCTTTGTGAAAATAATCACATAGAATACTCCTGTTTATTGCTAAATGCCGCTGGAGATCTTTATTCCCGGCTTTCCCGTTCTTCTTGTAAGTACAGTTGTGAATTAATTCACATATAGTCTTAATTGTTTAAGGTAGGACATGCTCTTGGTCGCAGACATCATGGATAGGCAGAATCAGATAAGCTCGAAGAGCCGGACTTTGATGACCGCGCTTAGCCTTGTTGTTGTCATTGCCAATTTTGTTTTCCCCAATGCAGTAGTGGCTCAAGACAATCTCTCAGTACCGGCGCAGTTCATTCGTGAGCTGGATCCGCCGGGAACCAGTAACTCCCTTCTCCGCCCGGGGCAGGTGTATATCGACAAGAAGTTTAGCGAAGTTTATGTAGCCGACACCGGCAATAACCGTATCGCGGTGTTTGACACGTCGGGTGTGTTCAAGTTTGATTTTTCCGGACGTGAAGAGTTCGGCAGCCCGACGGATATCGTTGTTAGCTCGACCGGTTTCATTTTTGTCGTGGGGACCAGACAGCGCGAAGGCGGGTCGGTATTCAAGTTCGATTATGATGGCACCTATCTGGGATGTTTGGAGCTGACTTCCCTTCCGGAATCGGGCAAGCTCGACATCGACCGGATCTCTATAGATAATGAAGACAATCTTTACTTATTAACCGGATCGAACGATCGGATTGTGAAGGTTGACAGTCAGGGACAGTACCTTGGCGAATTCAGCATACTGACTGACCTCACTGAAAAGGAACGTCAGGAAGTGGTGCTGGGTTCACTGCGAATCGACGATGGCCGGCTATATCTGCCGGTATCGATGTTCGGCATGGTTTACGTGTACGACCTGGACGGTGAGTTTATCCGTACCATTGGCATACGCGGGAACCTGGTCGGCGAACTGAATTTCCCTTCGGCTGTCGATGTCATAGATCATTCAATCGTTGTGATTCTCGATAAACATCGTTTCAACACTGTTTGCTTCACCACAGAAGGCCGCTTCCTTGGTGAATTCGGCGGGATGGGGTACAATCGCGGGTGGTTTTACCATCCGCAGTACATCGCGACGGACAATTTTGGCCGGACTTATATCAGCCAGGGTTATCTGAACCGCGTGCAGGTGTGTGGATTGCCGCAATTCATCTGGGAGAACGCAAAAGCTACTTCGAGTTCAACAGCACCATCACAAGTTCAGCCTTTGCTGCCTGAAGCAACCAAAGAGGAGGTGAGATTGGAGATCCAAAATCCTTTGATGTATTCACGCTCGTTTATTTTTTGAGTCATTTTTGGAGGTTTTACATGCGTAAGCTTATGTTACTTGTTGTGTCGCTCGCGTTCTTGACGCTGTTTTCCGGCGCAGCATTCGCATTTCATGATGGCGGCGTAGCCTATTGCGGCGGCTGTCATACGATGCACAATCGTGTTGATGGCAACTTGGTCGATCCGGCTCATCCGAACGGCAATGCCTACTTGTTGAAATTTGCTTCATCGACTGATCAGTGCCTTTCCTGCCATGCCACCAGCCGTGGTGCGGTTTGGGGAACCGATCCGATGAATCCGCCGGTCGAAAAAGGCGCCGGTAACTTTGTGTTCTTGACCGAAGACAATATCAATGACGGCCGTAACGGCAATCTTCCGGCCAATTTCATTCCTGGCAGAGCTGCCGGTCACACGGTCAACTCACCGGCACGCGGCGTTGGCCCGGACGGTACCCTGGTCACCGCCCCGGGCGGAACATTCCCGGCAAACAGACTCGAATGTACTTCCTGCCATGACCCGCATGGTAATCAGAACTTCAGACTTCTCTACGGCGTTGGCCCGGTCCAGGTTAACCTGACCAATTTCGTCAATCCGGCTCCGGATGCCGAAGGCCGCGACTACAATGCTGCCGAAACCAACTCCGAGCCATACCGCTTATAAGGGCGGCATGAGCGGGTGGTGCGGCAATTGCCACGGCAATTTCCACAACAATAATACCCAGCTGATCCATCCGTCCGGCCAGATCCTTGGCGGTGCGATTGCGGCTGCTTATAATTCCTATAATGGCACGGACGACCAGATCGGTGGGTCGGCGGCGACCGCATACATTTCCGCGGTTCCGTTTGAAGATCCGGCCAATACGACGACCTCGACTGCCGGCCCGTCGGCCACCAGCCAGGTTAGCTGTATCACCTGCCACAGAGCCCATGCGACCTCGGCCCAGAATTCCGGTCGTTGGGACTTCACCCAGACGTTTGTTGCCTTGGACGGTAATGTATCGCTATCTTACAAGATTCCGAGCCCGTATCCGAGTGCCAATCAGCGTTCACTGTGCAACAAGTGCCATGTGAAGGATGCCGGCGACGCGCCGTATGTCCCACCTACCCCGTAAGACTTCACTCGAGTAAAATTGAGTGACCTTGAAGCCCAATAGGGCAAAACCAAAACGCCCGACCCTCAAGGTCGGGCGTTTTTTGAGAGGACGAGAAGGTAAGATGAGAAACGACAGCACAAGATTCGCGAAGACAGTCCTGATTGGGACAATTGTGCTGGCGTTGGGTCTGGCGCTGGCGGACCTTGCGAATGCCGGAATTTCAAACAATCTTAATGCCGATATTCGCGTGGGATACAGTACGGTTGACCAGGGAAACAACACACAGGAAAGCGTCGATCAGGAGTACAATCTCAACTGGCAGAAGAGTATTATACGAAATTTGCTGGCCCGGAGCACAGTTCGTTACTTCAACTACGGAACGAGCCAAACCACCGGCGCCAATTCCTGGCGCAGCGAGTTGCAGCCTTCCGGTGAGATCAGTTGGAACTCGAACTGGTTAGCGATTTCGGCACAAGGGATGCGGCGCGACTCAAAGAGCAATGACCTGTCAACACGGCTCATAAGTGAAAGCGCTGGAATTAACCTGCAGACGCAGGTTGTTCGGTATCCGTGGCTACGGATGCGGCTACAGCAAGACAAGCTCTATAACAAGGTCAACCTGCGCGATCGAGACACACGCGATCGACTGGCAAATGTGGGGGTTGGTTATAACTCGATGACGTCTTCGATAATTTACAACTACTCACACAAGCAGACATTGAACCGTTCCCAACAGTTAGAGCAACGGAGCAACTTCCACGTTCTTCAGCTTGATCACCTAAAGACCTTCGCCGAAGGGAAGATTCGTTCGAGCTTGAGCTACAATTTCAATTACAGGAATGAACAGGACAAGAACCTGGCCTTTGATGCGTTTCCGCGGACGATATCCCTGCTTTTCGGGCTTTACACCAATGATGCGACGCCGGATCTTGGCTCGCTGGATACGGTGACGACGCTGAGCGACGGCAACACGGAGGTTGCGGGATTACCACAGATCAACATCGGCGGAAACGAAGTGAATCAGAATATAGGCGCGGATCTGGGATATCAGCGCGAAGTGAGCCTGTTCTATATTTACACCGATCGCCCGTCGGGCAACAACGTGCGCTGGAACGTCTTTCGCTCTGAAGATAACTCAATCTGGGAGCAGGTGACCGGCGCAACGACAAGCTATAGTCCGGGATTCAGCCGTTACGAAGTCGCTTTCCCGGAAGTCAAGGCGCGCTACATTAAAGCGGTCAATCAGGGGCTCAATGAGGTTGATACGGTGTACGTTACAGAGGTCGAGGCGTTGGAACGAGTGACAGAGACGGGTATCAGCAAGCGGGATCAACTGGTTCACATTGCCAGCCTGACCAATTCTTACAAGATTTCATCCAGTTGGAACGCGAACGCGGGTATCTCGTTGCGGCGGGACGGCGGTGGTTCGACGCAGCAAGCGCGGGATGAAACTTACTACTCATTTGGCGCGCGCAACCAGATCACGCCGGAGATGTCGCACAGCGCACGCATACAAGTCGGTCTCATCGACTATGAGCAGTCGCGGATTGATGTCGATAAGGTTTTTTCGGCGAATTATGACCTTAAGTACCAGCCGCTGCAGACTCTGGAGTTTTCGGTATCCTTAACGCACCGCGACAACTATATTGCTTCGATGAAGTCGCAAGAAGTGAATTACATCTCCTTCAGGACCCGCGGGGACCTGTTACCTCAATTGATGGTTTCCCACGAGTTCACGGGCGGCCGAAATACTCTAATGCAGGCTAATGCGCGGTTTGATACATGGAGCTATCGGACTTCGATGGATGGCAGGGTCTCTCGAAGGATCGACGCGGCGGGAAGTTACTCACACCAGGAAGTCAGAGGCCTAGCCGACTATCTGCGTGTCAAGAACCAATACAGCTTTACGTTTGGATACCGCGTAACGGAGAATATACAGCTGCGGGGGGATTGGGGATTGATGAACGATGACAAGACCCGATATGTTAGTCACAACTACTCGTTTGGTTGGTTGATGTCGCGCAAAGTCAGCGCCGGGGCAGCGATCGCGATATCGGATTATGAGAACGGGGTCGACAGCCACAGTGAGAGTTATTCTGCGCAGGTAGAGTATTCCTTCTCCGGCCGCACGGTTCTGACCGGCAGCTACAGCGAGAATGACTTGACATCCGCCGGTGGCGGATCGAATCGTTCGGTTCGAGTTGGAATCAGAACGGGATTATAGGAAGAGGGTTGAACTTGAGAAGTCCTGTGATAACCAGGTACGGGCTGTTGACAGGCGCGCTGATGGCGCTCGTCTTGACCGTGCTCGCCGGCTGCAGCGGGATGGGGTCGACGGTTTTCGTCCACCGCGACTACAATTTCAGTTTCGTGGAAAAAGTGGCGGTCATCCCTTTCGAGAATCTCTCGAATGACCAGGGCGCCAGTGCCAGGATCACGCACCTGTTCATCACCGAGCTGCTGGCGGCGGATGCTTTTGACATTGTCGAGCCCGGCGAGGTTCTCCTCGCCCTGTCGAAGTTGAGCCTGACCCGTACGGATATGCTTTCGGAAGAACAGGCGAAGCAATTGGGAAAGGCGCTTGGCGTACAGGGAGTGATTTTGGGAGCGGTGAATGAATCATCGGGGCTAGGTTCGGCCAACAACAATGAGACAGTGGTAACACTGGATATCCGGATGGTTGAAACCGAGAGTGCGCAGACCGTGTGGTCGGCGACGCACACCGAAGGCAGTAAGGGATTTTTCTCCTCTTTGTTCGGCACCAGCCAGAAGTCGCAGAGTGAAGTTGCGCGCAAGTGCGTCCGCACAGTCATCAAGACATTGGTAGATTAGCTGATATGAATTTCCCGCGAAATTTTCTGGCGAGCCTCGTGGCAAAAGTAGTGATGCTTTGCCTTTTCGGTCCTCTTTCGGACGCAATGGGAACGGTTAATAACGAGCTGCCCAGGATGGCGATTATCCCGCTGGCAAATTATACGAATAGCCTGAAAGCCCACGATCAGGTCACAAAGCTGCTGCGCGAATCGCTTAGCGAGATGGGTTATGATTTGGTGGATAACGATTCGTTGCGCGCCGGAATGCGTGCGAATCGATTGCGTTTGGTTGGGGAAGTCGATAGCGCCGGAGCGGAGCAGATTGCGTCGCAGACGGGGGCAGAGATCTTACTGACAGGTTCCGTTGATATGTACCTTGAACAGGTGAATCCCGAGGTATCGATCAGTTTGCGGGCTTACGACTGCCGCAAGCACAAGATGGTTTGGATCGACTGCCTCTCAACGACAGGTGAAGATCAAGCCGGGCTGTTCGGCATAGGACGGCTGACGGACCTGGAACAGCTGACGAACAAGGCAGTCAAGACAGTGCTCAAGCGGATGCCGGACTTTTCGGGGCAGGAACGCCAGCCGGTGCGCAAGCCGTCGAAGAACGATCTGCGATTGATACAACAAGGTAGAATTGCGATAGTGCGATTCGACAACAGCACTGACGTTCCCCATGCCGACGCCGTTGTGACCAATGCAATGATTCAGGAAGCCTGGCAGCGCGGGTATGACGTGGTTGAGCCGGGCGATTTGTCGCGTATCCGCGCAAGGCTGGCAACCGATTTTCAGGGCGGAATCGGCGACAGCGCTTTAGCGATCGTGCGCGATGAATTCAACGTCGCGATTGTGCTGACCGGAACGGTAACCAGATTCCTGCCGAATCGCGGGGCGTCGATTGAAGCGGTACCGGAGATTGAGTTTACGATACGAAGCATAGATCCGGCGGACGGAGAAGTCAGATCTTCCCTGTCGCTGGAGCGCGATGGCGCGGCAAGGGAGACGGTTTTCGGTTACGGACGGGAGTCGGCGATCGGAGAAGTAGCGCGTCAGGCATTGAAGAATGGTTGGGATGAACTCATCACAGGCTGGTTCAAAAAGATGCCGGCGGTGTCAAAATCAACTATGGATGGAGACGAGAATGCAGAGAAATAGATACCAAGATGTAAAAGACACGTTGTTCCGGCTTCTGCTGGGGGCTGCGGCAACGATCGTATTCGCACTGCCGGCTGATGCTCAGGTGAAGTCAGAAAGGGCGGTTCTGGCGATTGTGAACGGCGACTCGGTTTTCACGTCGGATGTGGATGCAATGTTCAGCAAGCTGCATTCGGCAATGTCGGCGGCGGCCAAGAGCGAATTTGACTATCACAAGCTCTTGAACAAGCTCGTGAATGACCGGTTGATTGTTCAGGAAGCCGAAGCGTTGGGGATTGACGAGGACGAGTATGTTACACGGTTCTTGTACGGTCGAAAGCAGAACTGGGTGCGCGGGATCTATGTTCGGGACAATTTCAAGCCGGATACGACGGTAAGCGAGACCAGTTTGCTGGGGTACTTCCAGGCCAACTACCATAAAGTGCGGGTACGGACAATATCGGTTGAGAGCAAGGCGACGGCCGATTCGCTGGCGCAGCAGATTCGTCAAGGCGCGCCGATGGACAGTCTGGCGAAGATATACTCGGTCGACGTGTTTCGTTATGTCGGCGGCTTTCAGTCGATGAAGTACTGGATTACGGTCGAAGAGGAACTGCGCCGGCATCTGAACGACGCGCAGAAAGGGGCATTGATAGGCCCATTTCCCTATCGAGCAGTCTATGCGCTCATGCGTGTTGAGGATAGTGCTCCGTCAGACACGGCCGAATTGGCGGGAATGCGCGACTATCTCGTACCGATGCTACGAGAAGTGAAGAAGTTGGAGGAGTGGAAGAAGTTTGTTCAGACTCTGGGCGACAGATATGGTTTGGATGTCGATAGCGCCTTCATTAGTGAGATTGCGCGTAATACAGCTTCAGTGCTGGATTCGACATTCCAACGCGGCAGCGAACGCCCGGTGGCAAGGTTGTCAAGCGTGCCCGTAGTTTCCGAGCAGAATTTGCGGCAGGAGACCGCGCACGCGGCGATGTCACAGGGGACAACAGCGATCGATACGCTGCTCTACCAGTCGCTCAACAAACTGGTTGAAGATCAACTGCTGTATCGCGCCGGCCTGGATGCGAAGCTGGATACGCTTTCGTGGATCAATAGAAGACTGGAGTCGACAAGAGACAGTGTCTTGATTGAGGTCTACCTGAAGGAAACCGTGGCCTCGCGTATTAAGTTCAATCACGAGGAGTTCCAACAATACTATGATGAGAATCAAGACAAGTTCCGCGAGCCGGATGATCTGACATTGCGTGAGGTTCTGATTGAGAGCCAGGAGCTTGCTGACAGCGCAGTAGCGCTGTTGCGGGATGGCGCAGACTTCAGTTACGTGGCCGACAAATACCGCAAGGGCGCGAAGGAGCTGACCGAACAAAACTTCAACGCGTCGATGGGAGCATTTCCCAAATCGATTCAAGCGGATCTGACGGAGTTGAGCCCGGGGCAGAGTTCGAAGGCCTATCCGACGGCGGAAGGCTGGATCATCTTCAAGATGTTGGATCGCAAGCAAGGCCGACTGAAGACCCTTGAAGAAGTTGACATGAATATTCGCGAAGTGATGTTTCAGCAGAAGTTTTCGTCAACGCTTGACAAAACACTGGCACAGCTAAAGGCGAATTCGAAGATAGTGATGTTTGACGAAGCGATCGAGAAGTATCTCGGCGCTGAGAATTAAGCGCATTGGGAACGGGCAGAATGAGAGGCATGTAGTGAAGGAAGGATTGTTCTTAGAGCGCCAGCTGGCTGCCTTCAGATACACGGCTGCAATACTTTTGCTGATAGTGGCCGGATCATCGTCGCTGACGGATGTCAGCGCGCAGGTGAAACGCGGGAAGCGTTTCTCCTCGGAAGGCAACTGCCTGGAGTGCCATTCGACGGGTGATGTCAAGGGGAAGATGAAGCACAAGCCGTTCGAGGATAAGGACTGCTTATCGTGTCACAAGCCGCACGGGCTGGTGGGAATGTTACGCCTGAAGGAAACAGGGGCAGCGCTCTGCTATCTGTGCCACAACAAAGCCGAATTGGGAATGGAAAAGGCGGTCATACATGGACCGGCAAAGGCCGGCGACTGTTCGGCCTGTCACAGTCCCCATGCCGCGGATCACAAGGGGCTGCTAGTCGACAAGGCGAAGGAATTGTGCTTCACCTGCCACGACCGCAGCGAATACGAAAAGAAGATTGTCCATGCGCCGATGAATCAGGACTGCTTCGTCTGTCATGAGACTCACGGCAGTGATCACAAGGCGCTGCTGAAAAAAGACCAGGCAACGCTATGCGCAGATTGTCATGACCCCAAGACGCCGGCATTTGCGCTGGCGCATGGCGAGTATCCGGTCGCGGACAAGGACTGCGGGCTCTGTCATTCGCCGCATTCCTCGGATTCGCCGAAGTTGTTTGCCAATTCGATCCATGCACCCGTGGAAGGTGGAGAGTGCTCGACCTGTCATAATGCACCGACCGACTCCAAGCCATTTGCGACTACTGATGACGGCAATGCGTTGTGTGTGACCTGTCACGACAAAGCGGAAGTTGCCCCGGCGGGGAGTCATCCGCCGGTGGCCGAGGGAGAGTGCATGACATGTCATGCCCCTCACGGCTCGGCGCAGAAGATGCTTCTGACAGCCAGGGAGTCTTCATTGTGCATGGAGTGCCACGATGATGTGCAGTCGCAGGTACGGGGAGTTTCCGCGCACAAGCCGGTGATGGAAGACTGCTCGATCTGCCACACTGCGCATGGCAAGACGAAGTCGCACCTGTTGACCAAAGATACCAATACGCTGTGCCTGGACTGCCACAGTGATTTGAGAGCGCTGGCGACGGCGGAGAGTCCGCATGCGCCGTTCACTGACGGTCTGTGCACGGATTGTCACTCGCCGCATGGATCGCTGTATCCCAAGCTGGTCAAGACGAATCAATCGGAGCTGTGTACCGGCTGTCACGGTGATGTCAACGAATGGCTGGGATTGACCAGTGTGCACATGCCGATCAAAACCGGCGATTGCACGAAGTGCCACAATCCGCATGGATCGGCGATCAAGCCGCTTCTGGCAGGTGTACAGGACCAGTTGTGCGCGAGTTGCCACCAAGCTGTCGTATCCGACAGTACGAACACGATTGTGCATCCGCCATTTGAAGAAGGAACGTGTAGTTCCTGCCATGCACCGCATGCAACGAAGTTCAAAGGCTTGTTAACGGCAGCACCGGCAGAGCTGTGCGGTGAATGCCATTCCGATGTGATCGCGGCGAACGCCGTGAGCAGACATCATCCGGTGGAGGCGGGCGAATGCTCGAGTTGTCATAAACCGCATTCCGGAAAGATCAAGAATCTCCTGCTCGACAAGGAGCCGAGACTCTGTCTGGGCTGCCACAAGGACATCAACGAGGTCGTCACCAAGGGTGTGGCGCACGCGCCGGCAAAGGATGAATGCAGCGGGTGTCATAGCTCGCATTCGAGCGGGTTCGTCAGCCTGCTAACCGAGGGCATACCGACGCAATGCCTGACCTGCCACGATGGCGATGATACTGATTTCAAGTCGAAGCATCTCGGGCTGGCGGGAAGTCAGATCGACTGCCGCAAGTGCCATGATCCACATGGTTCAAAGGATGAGAGGTTGATTTTGAAGAATAACCATGACCCCTTCTCCAGCGGTTCGTGTGACGCCTGTCATACCGAAGTTCCACAGGATGGAGGCAAGGAGTAATGAAAGAGATTCTGATTATCCTGGGATTGCTTGGCGGTACCTCTTCCCTGCTCTTTGCACAGAATGTTAAAGTCGACGAACCGGCAGTGTGTTACACTTGCCATGAAGATATCAAGGATGAGCACGCCAAGAAGAGCCAGCACACGGCTTTCTCCGGGGGCAAGTGCTCGGACTGCCACAATCCACATGCATCGCGTCACGCAACACTGCTGAATGACAAAGTCGATAAATTGTGCTTGAGTTGTCATGAGGATCTCAAGGGACTAGACGAATTGGCGGCGAAACACCAGCCGGTAGTCAATGGCGAGTGCTTATCCTGTCACGATCCGCATGCGTCGGACTTCGGCAATCAATTGGTGCAATCGCAGGGCGCGCTTTGCCAGAGCTGCCATCCGGCAGTAGCCGAGTGGCTCAAGCAAACGCGGGTACATTCGCCGGTTGCGAGCAAGGACTGCATGAAATGCCACGATCCGCACGGGTCGGCGAATACAGGCATACTTGCCAAGGGTGTACCGCAGCTATGTTTCGGCTGCCATCCGCAGAACGCACAATTCACGACGGTGCATAAGGGCTATAATCTGGCGAACGCCGATTGTTCAACCTGTCACGATCCGCATGCGTCCTCCAACAAGGGGCTGTTGATGGCGAATCAGCATGCACCGTTTGAGGGGGGCGAATGTTCGGCTTGCCATGCCGCGGGAGCACAATCCGGCGGTTCATTTGCGATTGCCGGAGGGATCGCCAATACTTGCTTAACTTGCCATGAGGATCAGAAGGCGGACAAGAAAGCGGAATACAATGCACATCTGGAGGGCGACAATTCCTGCACGAACTGCCATAATCCGCATGCTTCCAATGTCGGGTCGCTGTTGAGCTCCAGTCAACAGACGATGTGCACGAAGTGCCACTTCACTGATGTTCCGGCGAAGGATAAGGCGAAGTTCATGACGCACGGCGACCAAGACTGCACGATCTGCCACTCACCGCACGGTGCGGACAATGACCGGTACCTCGTTAATAAGGATGCGATGGCACTATGCCGGACGTGTCACCCAACGACGCACAAGGGTTCGCATCCGATGGGCGAGGATGTCATTGACAAACGCACCAATTCAACATTGGACTGCTTGAGCTGCCACAAGATGCATGGGGCGGGACAGGAGTTCTATTTAGCCTTCAATCCGGATATGGATTTGTGCATCCAGTGTCATAAGCGCTGACGAGAATTTTTAGACCGCAATAGACAAGCGCCGCCTTGGAGACCGAGACGGCGCTTGACGTTTGTATGCAGGCGAATTTCAGGTTGTCCCGGGTGCGAACGAAGCGATGATTTCTTCGATCTGACCATTCAACAGTTTGAAGGACATTTTCGAATAGACGGCCGAGAAGGTGTAGCCGCGTTTGTCGATGACGGCGTAGACTTGCTGATGGAACCGGGCCTTGCCATCGATGGGGACGGTTTTGTAGATCCATTCGTGCACCGGCAGGCCGTTTGGCAAAGTACGGGGGGCATCTTTGAGGGTATCGGCGCTACCGACGGAATGCTGGGTCAGCTGGATGCGTTCGCGGGCATAGGTATCGACGGTGTGGTCGCCGACATTCTTGTCAATTGACAGATTGAGCATATGGCGGACACCGTGGACATCGGGTCCCATGAAGGTGAAGATGGAATTGTCTTCCCAGCCATCGGGCAGTGTTATGCGGAACTGAACGTTTGACTTTGACATAGCTTCTACTCCATTAAGGGCGGTCGTTTTCCTCAAGCAAGCCGGGGGGGCCGGATTACCGCAGACAGGTGATTCCTTTGGTGCCGCCGAGAAAGATTCGTCCCTGATCGTCGACCAGCGGCCGACAGGTGAATTGGCCGTCGAACATGCGGTTGACAACGGCCTCACCGTGTTCGGAGAGGCGCGTAAAAAGCGAGCCACAGACGACCATCAGTGAATTATCGGCACAAGCGGTCAGAAAAATCCGACCCGCGACGGGGATGGCATACTCCCAGATCAAATTGGCTTCGACATAGTGATAGATCGTGTTGCCGACGGCAATCCAGATTCTGGCGCCGGGAGCGGAGACCGGCGGTTGAGTCATGTCGCCGGACGATTTAAGGAAGACCGCCCAGATTTCGTTGCCGCTGAGATCGAGGCAACGCATCCGCATTTTGTCCTCGAAGTCATCGACGGCGATAATCTTGTCCTCGTGGTTGATGGCCACGCCGTGGAGGGCAGTCACCGGCAATGAGACGATCTTGGTAGTTGAGTCGGCATTTGCCGGAAAGATGTCGATGAAATTGTAAGTTCCCAGGCAGACAGTTGCGCCATCGGCGGTCTGGCGGGCACCGCGTGATTGGCCGGGGCGCTGGAAGAACCACAAGAGGCGCTCTTCCGGCGGAAGGTATCGCGCGTAGACGCCGGTGGGCTCGATCGGCGTGCCGCTGGGGCCGTGCACCGGAACGGATGCCGAAGCGTAAGCGTAGCGGGTTTCGCTCGAGTCAGCCAAGACCCAATTCAGGTGGGTCCGTTCGCCGAGAAACGGCAGAAACACGCCATCGATAACCTTGGATTCATATGTAACTGTCTGGTAGTATCCGGCGTAATTGCGCGTCAGGACGCCGCTTGATGAAGCCTGACAATCGACGCCGAAATGAACTTCCCGCCCCCAGACCAGTGCGCCATTGCCGCGTTCGCGCAATTCGAGATAGTCGGAATAGCGGACGAGCAGTTTCTCGTCGACCGTGGACAGGCCAATTGGCTGTCGGCCATCGGCAGAGATCACGGTATCCTTCGGCCAGACGATCAGAGCGGCCTGCGCGGGAACAAACGGCAAGTATGAGGTTGCGCGCAGGTCGGAATAATCGAAAGCGTTGAAAATTTTTGCATTCGTCATGGCAGTTTCCTTAGGCGCCCTGGGTGCCTGTGCGACCTCGGCTGTTCCGCATCCGGGAGCAAGCAGGGAGATCGTCACCAATGTGCACGACGCAATTATAGTCGAGATACGCATTTATCACCTAACAATTCCTTCCGAGACAGTCTCAAGCATCCTTTGCTCCGAATTTAGATTCGCTCCAGGGTGAAGGTGTCGCCGAGTTGGGCGTTGACCCAGACACGGATGAAGTCAAGCACGACGAGTTCGTCCTGACCGTCGGACATGTTGAGCAGGAATCGCACGGTCGCGGCGGCTGTCGCATTCATCTTGATACGCAATTTATTCGACCCGATGAGCGGGTTGTGAATGAACACCCTGGGATCACCGGCATTGGCACTGCTGTGATGAAACTCGGTGACATAATTGGTTTTTCCGTCGCTGGCTGCACTGAAGCCTGGGACAAAGTGCAGGAAGATGCGGGCGATGCCGCGCGTTCCGCCGACGAGCCGGTACTTTCCGCCCCAGTTGAGCCAGGCGGCCTGCAGGTTGGCAATCTTCACCGCCTTTTCAAGGTTGGTCCAATCAGCCGGGTTGTCCTCGAAGCTGACCTGCAGCATGACAGCCACGGTCAGGACGGCCTGATATTCAAAATCGTTCTGGTTGAGATGCATTCCGCGGCGCGAGGAGAGGTCCTGCCCGACCTGGAATAGCGAGAGGCGAACCTGTTTGTCGGTCGCACCAGGAATATCAAAGTGCTCATCAATTGCCTGCGGGAGCGCAAAGTCGTTGTTCAGCGTATGTGATCCGAAGGTCAACCGGCGCTGTGCGGAGGCGTTGATTGTCAGATTGCCGCGATGGTAGGTCAAGTCTTGTCCGCCCCGGACTAATTTGACGACGAAGCGACGCGCGGCCGGATGAAAGTCGGGCCAGTTCCCGCTGGCAACCTCAAAATTGACTTTGTAGAGGACATACCAGAGATGATGATTTCGCGGTGCGACGTTGCCCTTCATCATCGACGTTGCATTGGTTTCCATGGAGTAGCATTCGAAGTCGCGGCGATAACTTCCGAATATTGCGGTATGGTGTCCGGTGGAATCGTCGTATTCGATTTCATATTCCTGGTAGAAATATTCATCCGGCAAGCCGATGGCGTGGCCGATTTCGTGAGCCAGGGTGAAAACGCCGAAGGTCTGTCCGAGTTCGGTGACGGTTGCACCGACACCGTTCACGGTGCCGACATCTTCGTAGGCGGACATGTTCATCATGAAGAATGAATAAGTTCTTCCCCAGAGACGGCGCTGATGTTGATAGGCGCGGCCATAGCGCATGCCGGGATCGTCGCGGCAGATGCAGGCGAGGAAGCGGGATTTGCCGCCGAGGGCTCTGCGGCGCGCGGTAGTCACAGCGGCATGCTGGAACAGCGCCTCGGAATTTGTTTCCGTATCGAAGTCGATGCCGGTCGGAGTGTTGGCATCGGAGATCACGAAGGTTTCGCGTTCGTCATAGAAGTAGAATGGCTTGATGCGCTCCGAAGTCGCGGTTGGAGTCGTCTCATCGAGGTAGAATTGGACCAAGTTCCAGCGATCCATCGCATTGTAGCACCCCTCATCGACAAATTTCAGCACGTCGGCGCCGGACGGGATCGGCGTTGGATCATACTGCGGGGTGACAGCACGAGTATCGCGCATGAAAGAGATGGCGATGTAGTTGATCGTGTATGAGATCGGGTGCTGGTCTTCCAGATGCAGGTGATGGAAATAAAAGAACTGGTAATCGCCGCTGAAACTGAATTCGCGTGCAGCGTTCGTCCCACCCATGTCGAAGGACCGCATGCAATCGGGATCGTCGCGCAGCGCCGCGCGGGCGCCGACGACAAAACCGTTCGTTTCCCAGCCGGCAGATTCTACCGTGCGGCGTGACCGGACGGGGTAGAATCCATCGCGGAAATGAACGATGGCGGCGGTTTTGGTGTCTTCGAGTTTTTCCGTGATCAGGTTCCGGGCAAACGGAATGCGAGCGGATTTTGAATCAGCGCCGCGTTTGTGGAGCTTGAGAAAGCCGTTGGCGGGATCGACGACGAGAATTTTGACGCGGGATTGAGCCGTCAGATTCTTGGCCACCGGCGGAAGGCTGTGGTCGGCGTCCTTGATATCCTGAGTACCTCCGACGGCGTCGAGCAGAACGATGTCATCAAGCGAAAATGTCAGAGGCGTATTGGGATCGCTGAAATTGCCGCCGAAGGGTTTCAGGCCGCGATGGGTTTGCATGACGGTGCGGAAGCGATCACCGACGTCGATATCGGACTGGTAACGCGTCCAGTAGTTGACCGAAGACCATTTGGCCGGGAGGTCGTAATACTTTGTCCGCACAATGAGCGGCATGGCAGCGATTGCCTCGGGCAGTTCCGTAGTAATCACCGGAGTCGCCGTTTCGTTTTCGGTAAAGATGTACTTGTTGGTATTCTCAAAGGTGAAATGCAGGTCGGTACGCGCCGGATTGTCCTGGACCTTGAGGGTATAGACGCCATTGGCGTAGGTGATACGGGCGGGTATTTCGGTGGTGCCATTTTCGAAAGCCTTGATCGGCAGGCCGTCGGGGACCTCTTTGATCGCCTTGGCGACGCGATCGTAGTACACAAACTTCAAATGGTAAGCGACAGCGTTGAGGTCATTGGGATCGATATAAACGGCAGCAAAGTGCCACTTGTGCCAGAGGGGGCATTCGGCCGGAGTGTGAACCGCATTAGTCGTCGTCGGGCAGTTCAAAGTCGGGAGTTCGTTCTGGTCGAAGAAGAGAATTTCGACGCGACGGTTGAGCTGGGAGCGATAGTTATCGCGTCCGGCGCTGTCGAGCGGAAAAGATTCGCCGCAGGCGACCATTTTCTTGAGATCATCGGCGAACGCCAAGAGACTGCGATATCGCCCGATTTCGCCGCGGGTGATTCCGAGGTTGTAGGCGATTTCATCGTTGTAGACATCATAGACGGCGCGCCACATTTCGATGGGCCACTTGTGCGTGCCGGAATTCTTGATCCGATTGAAAGTATCGGGCGGAAGCTGCAGGCTGTCAGTCGGAGCCAGCCCCGCCAGTATCCAGTTATTGTAGGCCGCGATAAACCGTTCGGTGGCACCTTTAGTGTTGTCGCCCCAGGTGTTATCGACCTGGATCGGGTCGCAGTTCCAACCCCAGCGGGTGCTGAACTTAATGAACTTCATGATCTGCTGGTAGTCTTCGATGCGATGCCGTTTTTCGGAGATTGTCGCCCACTGTTCGCGGTCGCCTTCTAGAAGAAACTGAATATTCTGGGCGCGTTGTGCAGATAACTCGAAGTTCATTTGCGCCTGGCCGGAGGTATCGGTGTGACCGGCGATCAAGAGGCGCTTGTTGGGGTCGAATTCAAATTGCTTGAAGCAGAGCGCCAATGCGGCCAGGCCCGAGACCTGGTTCTGCTGCTGCTGGGTGCCGGCATCCGTGGCATTGTCGGTTGTGCCATCGGAGGAAGACGATCCTTCCGGAGCGGCAGGCATCATCACGGCGCTGTCGAGATGGAAGAGAACGTCTTCCATTTCGAGAATCTGGACATTCAGCAGGCGGTGTATGAAAGTATTGGGTACTCCGGTCGTTGCCCCGATGCGCAAGAGAAAATCGCGGAAGGTTCCGATGATGCTGTCGAGAGTTAGTGCCATAGTCAGGTTTTAGTGATCAACTCCATGATTCATCGCGCACGTCAAAGGCAACGCGCACGCGCCCGGCGGGGACGTCCGTTTCCTTGGCGTAGCCGCTGCCGTCGAGTCTTCCCTGCCGCACTTCGCCAGTAGGCAGGTAGAGCTTGTATTTTTTATCCGGGACGGCGTTGCCGTCTTTGTCCTTCAGTTTGATTTCGACATCATCGGTCACGGTCAGCATGCCGGAGCGTTTGGAGAAGCCCTTGGCGACGGCGATGAAGTAGTATGACGGCGACGAATACTGACCCAGCTGTTCTTTTTCTTCAACGATCTGGATCAGTGATTCGCTGATTTCGATCTTCCAGTCACCTTCAATCTTGTTGCCGCTGACTTCGGTTTCGACAGAAGTGAGCATGCGGGTCGAGTAGTTCGGATCGTGGATCCAGACTTCGAGGCGCGCCTTGGTGCCATCATCGATGCCGGCGGTTTCGGCGGTCATCTTAACGGTTTCGCCGACTTTGGCGCTGGTTTGTGACCAGGCAGTGCTGACGATGGAATGAAGGCCGATTTCGTAATTTCCCGGCTCGACGCCGGTTGCGGCCACGCCGCCGCCGAGTATGCCGCCGCTTTCATTGCTCTTGGGATCGGTCATGGAATATTGGCAGTCCGTAATGGGTTTTCCACTGGAATCGACGAATTGGACATCGAGGAAATGGTCCTCGGTTTGTTCGCTTGCTTCGGAAGTTTCGGACTGGCTTTCGCCGATTTCGGTCTCTAAAGCGCTCTGGTTTGATGCACTGGCCGAAGCGCTGCTGGAGGATGCGGAACCGCCGCCGCCTCCGGCACCGCCATCGCCGATTAATACTTTGGTGGCGCCTTTGACGATCATATCGGGAGGTCCCACACAGGTGCATTGGTCCATTACGCGTGCGGCCGGCATATTGCCGATCAGGACACCCATTGAGCCTTTGAGGATTGGTCCGCCGACATGGGGTTTGGGTCCGTCAAACATCGGGCAAACATGCATGTCGCCGAGACGTGCGGCCGGCATTCCTTCGATCAGGACCATCGGGAAACCAATGATGATGGTGCCACCGTGTGCGCAAGAGTCGCCCATTCGGGCTGCCGGCATTGGGGACATTAGTACAATCCTCTCATAGTATTACACCAAGATTGTCGGTTGGAGCGGGCTGTCGTTCAATGTTTTTCGAAACAGCGCCAAAGGGGAATGTATTGCGTTATTGGAATTGAGTCAATTGGGAATTGTGAAGCGGAGCAATGAATCTAGTGTGGTGTCCCTAACGCTTCTTTACAGTTGTGATACCCGGTCAGCGGCCGCGCGCCGCAACAAGACTAAGCTGGACGCCTTCGGCAGCCGCTTTCGGGACTGTTGAAAAACCGTCCGACACTGTCATCCTGAGTGCAACGAAGGATCTGTTCGTGTTGCGTAACAAAGACTAACAGATTCTTCACTTCGTTCAGAATGACACGGGAGGGGTTTTTCAAAACTCCCTTTCGCGGGAATGACGACTACCATGGGGTCGTGGCTGCTGCCAAGCTACTTTCGAGACACCACACTAGTCTTCAGAACGAGTGAACTTGGCTCCACAGAAGGGACAATCGGTTATCTTGCGACTGATCCATTCATGACCATGGCTGCAGCGCTGGAGTGCGGTGTCGGGGTCGATGTAGACGGTGTCCCAGTCCTTTAAGACGGTGTACTTGAGGTTCCCTTCGAAAGTACGCATCGAAAACGTCAGCTGCTCGACCTTGTAGATCATGTCGCCTTCACAGTCGAGTTTTAAGGTCAGCGTATCGAGCGAGACCTGCTTTTCTATCATCGTACGGGTATTGCGTTCAACGATGCGGCTTTCCACGCAGATGTTAGTGCCGGGTCGCTCGCCACGATAATAGAGCGTCTGTTCGGTCACGATGGTATCGATAGTCATTCGCCACTGGGCGATCACGAAATTGGGCTTCGCCGTGAATTCGACTCCCCCTTCATAGCGCTTGCCGATCGAGATGCGTTCGGCGGCATCGGTCTGGTAGATATCGGTTGCACAGACGATAGCGGCCACGATAGCGATCACGGCCAGGCGGGCGAGTTTTTGCGCGATATTATTCACTGACGTTTCCTCCACACTACTACTATCGACCGCATATGATAATGTTCCCAGCTATTGTCTGCAATTCTACAAGTTGGTTGTTTTTCGAGCAGAGCTGTGCAGTTCCTGAATAGCGTGAGTACACACCAAAGCAGAACCCGCAGAGATGCCGGCACCACGAACGATTTGGGAGAGCGGTGTTTAGCCCACGCAGAGTCCGTCAATATTGCCGCCGGGATCAGCCAAGAGGGCGCAGGCGGCGCGGAAAAACGATGTCATGAAAATGCTGCCATCATACTGACAGACTACATACGAAGAAAGGGCGGAAATGTCAATATCCCGGGTCGATATCGTCTATATCAGGTCTTGATTTGCTTCATGGTTCACTCGGAAGTTGGCGGGGTCCGGAGCACCATCAGCCGGATCTCGGTCATATCTTCGATTGCCCAGCGGACGCCTTCACGGCCGATGCCGCTTTCCTTAACACCGCCATACGGCATGTTATCGACGCGCCAGGAAGGGACATCGCCGATAACTACGCCGCCAACCTGAAGGGTATTCCAGGCTTTGTGGGCCTTGTAGATGTCGCGAGTGAAGATACCCGCCTGCAGGCCGTAGCGGCTGGCGTTGACCTCGCGCAAAGCGGCATCAAAGTCGGAGAACTTTGAGAGAATGGCGACGGGGCCGAAGGCTTCGTGACTGCAGAGGATCTGGTCTTTGGGAACATTGGAGAGCAACGTCGGCTCCATCATGGCGCCTTTGCGACGGCCGCCACAGAGGAGTTTGCCGCCGGCGGCGACGGCGGAGCCGATCCAGGTTTCCAGGCGGTCGGCCTCGCCTTCGGAGATCATGGGGCCGATGAAGGTTGACTCGTCGCGCGGGTCGCCGAGTTTGAGCTGTTTGGTTGCGGTGACAAGTTTCCTGGAAAAATCGGAATAGATTTGTTCGTGAATGATGATGCGCTGAACGCTGATGCAACTCTGGCCGGACTGGTAGAATGCCCCAAAGATGATGCGGGCGACGGCGTCATCGAGGTTGGTGTCGGCGTCGACGATGCAGGCGGCATTACCGCCGAGTTCGAGAATGACCTTCTTGCGTCCGGCGCGGGATTTGAGATCCCAGCCGACGGCGGGCGAGCCGGTGAAGCTCAGCAATTTGAGGCGATCGTCAGTCGTAAACATATCCGCACCGCCGCGCCGGCAAGGCAGGATCGAAAATGCGCCTTGCGGGAGGTCGGTTTCGGCGAGTATCTCCCCTATTAAGATTGCCCCAATCGGGGTCATGCTGGCAGGTTTGAGTACGAAGGGACAACCCGCGGCAATGGCGGCGGCGACCTTATGGGCGACGAGATTGAGCGGAAAGTTAAACGGCGAGATGAAAGAGCAGGCTCCGACCGGGACACGTTTCCACATGCCGGAATAGTCCTTAGCGCGCGGCGTGATGTCGAGTGTCATCACTTCGCCGGTGATGCGAACTGATTCTTCGGCGGCGATGCGGAAGGTATCGATCAAGCGGGTGACTTCGCCCCGGCTATCGCGGATCGGTTTGCCGGCTTCGATACAGAGCGCCAGAGCAAACTCCTCGGCGCGTTCTTCGAAGCGCTTCACGCAATGGGACAAGATCTGCTGGCGCTGGTACGATGGCAAATTGCGCATCGGTTCTTCGGCGGCGACCGCGGCGGAGATGGCCTGGTCGATGGCATCGGGATCGGCCATGGCCACACGGGCCACGATGGCGCCGGAGTATTTGTCGGCGACCTCGAGATCGGTGTTGGCGAATACCGGTTGATTGGCTATGTAATAGGGATATTTGTCCTTGAGCATGGATACCTCGCATCGGGATACGACTTGTCTGATGGTGAATATCGTTAAATCGTAAGGCGGTACGCAAGGGGTTGGATGACTGGAAATGGGATAGGGCTTGATTGAAATGTCGATCTGACCTATCTTGTGCGGCACGATCCTTGATGGCCAAGAGAGACGGAGTCAGAGCATAAGAGAGCCACAGTCGAACGAAGTTGTTCACGCCCTGACGGTTGACGTCGAGGGGTTTGTGGAGGGAATGGCGGAGAGTTTTCCGATTCCCGAGAAGTATTTCGACGAAGCGGCGGCGGATCGCGAGATTGAGACTAATGTCAATGAGACATTGGAAGGATTTGAGCGACTACGTTTGCGAGCCACTTTCTTTGTGTTGGGGAGAATAGCGGAACGGCTTCCGCATTTGATGAAGAAGATTTCGGCGGCGGGTCACGAACTGGGCTCGCACAGTTTTTTTCACAAGCGCATTTTCAATCAATCGCGCGAGGAGTTCCGCAGGGACCTGCGGCGCAGCAAGGATGCACTGGAACGTGCCGGTGGACAGAGAATCTTGGGATTTCGTGCTCCGGATTTTTCGATTACGCCCGATTCGTTATGGATACTGGATGAGATTCGCGATGCCGGATTCGTATATGATTCGTCGCTGACGCCGACGGACATTCACGACGTTTACGGAATGTCGGATGTACCGGCGGAGATTCACCGGCTCGACAATGGATTGTGGGAATTTCCGGGAGGGACATTTCGATTTCTCGGCAAGACGGTGCCGTATGGCGGCGGGGGATATTTGCGACTCTATCCCGGTGGCGCTTTCGCGAGCGTTGATTAGGCGCAGTGCGAGAGCGGGTCAGCCATCAATGATTTATTGTCATCCGTATGAGATGGGTAGTCAGATTATTGACGTAAAGCCGATGTCGGCTTATCGCAGATTCAGGCACTATTATCACACAAAGCATGGATTGCGGCGCCTGGAGCGAGTATTACGCGGGTTTGCCGTCGACACGGTAGCAGCGGTCTTGCGACGACATGGAATGAAGGAATAGAAATGACAGAGAACGTATCACGCGATCACCAGCGGGCAGCGGCGTACTTCGATCGGAAGGCGGAGCTGTTCGATTCATTGTATAGTCTTGAGAAGACGACGCTGTTTATGCGATTCATGAACCGGCACTTTCGCAGCGATATATATGAGCGGTATCTTCTGACAGTCAGCCACGTCAAGAGCGTCAGGGCGCAGAGTGTGCTTGATGTCGGAATCGGCAGCGGGCGCTATGCGACGGGCTATGCCGAAGCTGGTGTCGGGCGGGTCGTCGGCGTCGATATCAGCAGTTCGATGTTGGACTTGGCGCGAGAGCATGTACAGCGGCTGAACAGCCCACAGACAGAGTTTGAGTTTGTCTTGTCGGACATCGATGCGTATCACACTGCTGATAAATTCGACGTTGTGGTGGCGATGGGGTTTTTCGACTATATCAGCGAACCGGTGCCGAGTTTGAGGAAACTGCGTGAATTCTGCACTCACTCGTTGATAGCTTCCTTTCCCAGTATTTCCTTCTATCGCACGCCACTGCGCAAGGTGCGCTATGCCATTAAGAAGTGTCCAGTATACTTCTATCGTATCGACCAAATTGAGGGGTTGGCACGCGAGGCAGGATTTTCCAATTGTCAGGTGACAAAGATCAAAGGTGCGGGCATGGACCATGTCGCCATCTTGACGCGCTAATGGAAAGAGGCGATGACGACGTCCAATAACGAGCAACTTCCCGGTGTCACAATCATTCTCGCTGTTCGCAGTGAAGCGGAGCATCTGGACGATTGTCTGCGCGCGCTTGCGGCTTTGGATTACCCAAGTGAGAAGTTAGAAATACTGCTTGTCGATGGTATGTCAGAGGACGGCACGGCAAGGATTATTGCTGAATGGGCGGGTCGCGATGAACGCATCAAGTCGCTGCAGAATCCTCGCAAGACGGTATCGTGCGGGATGAATCTCGGTATCGCGGCGGCGAAGTACGATTACGTTCTCTGGATCTCCGGGCACGCGATTCTGCAGCCGGCGCATATTCGCCAGTGTTTGTCGACTATGGAGTCAAGCGGCGCGGCGGCTGTGGGAGGGGTACTGACCACAAAGGGAACGACACTTGTTGGCAGAATCAATGCGGCGGTGCTGTCGCATCCGTTTGGCGTTGGCGGCGGAGCACACCGGATCGGCGGGCGCTCGGGATGGGTGCCGGTGGTGACCATGGCACTGTATCGCAAGAAGGCGATCATCGATGCCGGCGGGTTTGATGAGACACTTCAGCGCAGCCAGGACAATGATCTTCACCATCGCATGAACAAACTGGGACTGCGCTCCTATCTGAACGGCGAGATCAATCCGACCTATCTTTGCCGGAATACGATGCGCGGCTTCTTAAGGCAAGCGTGGAATAACGGGTTTTGGAATATCATGTTGTCGAGACGAGGATACGGCGGGTTTTCGCCCCGGCATTTTGTGCCGATGGCTTTTGTCGGGGGGCAAGCGATGCTGTTGTTGTTGGGAATTTTCCTGCCGATTGCCTGGCGGATACTTGGCGGAGCGTTGGTGCTGTATGCTATATGCGCGCTGGTTGCTTCAGTGGCGGCAACGGTGAAGGCGAGATTATGGTGGCAGGTTATTGCTTTGCCGTTCTGGATTGCGGCGCTGCATTACACCTATGGTGTGGCATCGTGGTGGGGGTTCTTGACGGCGAAGGATTTCGATGCAGAGAGTCACCCGTGAGGCCGGACCCTGCGCTAGTGTGGTGTCCCTAACGCTTCTTTACAGTAGTGATACCCGGTCAGCGGCCGCGCGCCGCAACAGAACTAAGCTGGACGCCTTCGGCAGCCGCTTTCGGGAGTGTTGAAAAACCCTCCCGTGTCACTCTGAACCGCTGCGCAGGTGAAGAATCTGTTAGTCTTTGTTACGCAACACGAACAGATCCTTCGCTGCGCTCAGGATGACAGTGTCGGACGGTTTTTCAACAGTCCCTTTCGCGGGAATGACGACTACCATGGGGTCGTTGCTGCTGCCAAGCTACTTTCGAGACACCACACTGGAAAGTCGCAGCTGGGTGGAGTCCTAAGGTTTCTCCCCTATTTATTAGCCCAACATTTCAGGTCGGCTATCCGAGGCGCTTGATGGCTTCCTCGTACGGGGTGAAGCCGCGCGGATTGCCATTGCCCGATGACTCCGGTTTATGGAAAGCCGGGCTATCGGAGATGATCTTGAGGAGTTTCTCGCGCTCCCTCGGCTTGGCGAGATGGGCAATTCCGACGGCGCGTTCGCCGAGGCTAAGGCGTACGCGGGTCGAGCGAACCGTATTCGGTGACGAGGATGACTTTGTCGACCGGAGTGGCGGTGGTGGTGATGCCGGCCGGACAACGATCGACGATCTTCGAGGTGCCCTCGGAGGTTTGTCGACTTGAGGCGCGATCATCGCGACCCCGCCCTCGGAGAACTGTGAGCCGCGGATGAAATCGCTTTGACCACCGACGCCGGAGTAGATCTTGCGCGCTTCCAGTGAATCCGCCCAGATGTTGCCGTGGAGGTCGACACCGATCGCGGAGTTGATCGAGACCATTTTCGGCTGTTCGGCAATTTTGAAAACGCTATTGGTATAGTTGCTGGGGCGGCTTTGCACGGCGCGTTGTAACCTAACCAATCGTAGCCATCCTGGTTCTCGGACAGGAGGATCGCCGCGACGGAGAAATTGAGATGTTGTTTCCAGCGGTTAGTAACGATGCCTTTCTTGACGAGCTTTGCCATAGCGTCGGCGAACAGCTCGGTGTGGATCGAGAGGTCTTTCACACCTTTCTTGAGGATGGCTTCGGTGACCGCTTCGGGGACTTCGCCGATGCCGTATTGCAGTGTCGATCCCGGCTCGCTGCCGGAGCCGTCGCAAATATAGAGGGCGGCGATAATTTCGCCGATGCGAGTGGCGATGCTATCGGGCTCGGGTACCGGGCTGGAAGGGAGTGGATAGTCGACATCGAGGAGATAGTCAATCATGCTCTCGGGAACGTCGTGCCGAGGACAAAGGGCATTTTTGCATTGCACTCGGCGATAACGATACCGCCATTCTTGTGGCAGGTGAAGATCGCCTCGAGCACACCTTCGACAGTCGTGCCGAGGCTATAATTGCCGCCGCGATCGGGGCCATTAACCTGCAGCATGACGACATTGGGTTTGATCGCGCTCTTGATGTAGCGGGGGATCTCGGAGAGATGGATGGGGTGGTAATAGGCCCATCCCTTGTTGACCGCTTCGCGCGTTATGTAGCTGTTGAAGATGATTCGATGGGTGAGAGTGCTGCAACGTTCTCGGTGAACAGCGGCTCGGATTCTCTCACCGAGCCAGAGCACGCCGTAGGTATCGACGTTCTTGATGGAGTGATCGAGTCCCAATTGTTCGAGGAGCACTTGAGGGGTTGCGGCGTTTCCGGAAATGTAGATCACGCTGCCCGGTTGAATCAGGAGCGGATTAATTACTTCGTCTACGGAGTTAACTCTAATCATATAAATAAGATATCAATTCTGAGTCGAAATTCAATCGTTTATTATCTTATCGACATTGGGACTTAGTTGAATACTGGGTCAAGAAAGTGATTGGAAGCGACTCTGATGCAGTCATATCCAGACTCGTGAAATTCTCTATAAGTCATTCACTCCCTTTGATTTAATCTTTCTACCGCTGAACTTATACTGGTTTTGCTTCGATCGCGTCGGTGGCAGGAGCGTGGACAGCGACGGACTTTCGGGTGGAAAGATAGGTGTAGAGAGCCGGGATAACGTAAAGAGTCAAGACCAGCGAGAAAAGCAGGCCGCCGATGATAACGATTCCCATCGAGACGCGGCTTTTGGCGGCGGCGCCCAGTGCAAGCGCGATCGGCAGAACGCCAAAGACGGTGGCGAGGCTGGTCATAAGAATCGGGCGGAAGCGTTGCGTGGCGGCATCGATCACAGCTTCGGGGATCGATAGCCCCTGCAATTGACGCTGATTGGCGAATTCGACGATCAAGATGCCGTTTTTGGTGACGATGCCGACGAGGGCAATGATGCCGATCTGGCTAAAGATGTTGAGCGTTTGTCCAAAGAGCCACAGCGAGAGAATAGCCCCGGCGAGGGCGAGCGGCACCGTAAACATGATTGTCAGCGGATCACGGAAGCTCTCGAACTGGGCGGAGAGAATCAGATAGACGAGGATCAAGGCGAGAACAAACGCGAAGAGCAATGTATTCGAACTTTCGGCGAAGTCCTTAGCGGCACCGCCGAGACTGGTGGAGAAGGACTCATCGAGTACTTCCGCCGCGATTTTGTCCATTTCGTCGATCGCTCCGCCGAGAGTCTGACCGGTGGAGGGAGACGCGCTGAACGTAGCCGAGACATAACGGTTGTAGCGGTACAATTGCGGCGGGCTGCTGCGATAGGACATGGTGACAAGATTGTCGAGTTGAATCAGTTCGCCGCGACTATTGCGAATGTAGATGGAGCTGAGATCAAGGGGTTCGTCGCGATTGTCGCGATTGGCCTGGGCAATGACGGGGTATTGTTTGCCATTGAGTATGAAAAATCCATATCGCTGGCCGCTGAAGAACAATTGCAGAGTTTCCGCGATATCTCGAACGGTAATCCCGAGTGCGCGGGCGCGATCGCGGTCGATTTCAATGGTCAACTCCGGCTTATTGAACTTGAGATCGAGGTCGACCACCTGAAACACCGGATTATTCTGCGCCTTTTCCATAAACGGCGGGATCACCTCACGAAGGCGATCAAAGTTGGGAGCCTGAATGATGTACTGCACCGGCAGTCCGCGACCGCGGGTATTACCGATGGTCTGTTCTTGAGTGACGAAAGCGCGCGCAAAAGTCTGTTCCCGGAGTTCGCGACTGATCGCGTCGGCGACCTGTTGTTGGGTTCGTTCACGCTCATTGGGTGGAACCAGGTTGACGCGCACGAATCCGGAGTTGGCGGAAGAGTTTCCGCCACCGCCGGCTGTGACTGAAAGGACGACGTCTTTCTCCGGCAAGGTATCGACGATTCGGATCAGTCCGCCAATGTAATCGTACATGGCCTCATAGGAAGTCCCTTCCGGCGCCGTGGCATTGATAGTCAGGCGACTTTTGTCTTCCATGGGCGCGAGTTCCGACGGCAAGATTGAGCCCAGACCGAAGATGATTGCGACCGAGGCCAGCATGATCACCAGCGCCATCCACCGCCGGGCGACGAATGTGCGCAACGAGCGGTGGTAGGCCGAGCTAAGGCGATTGAACATGCGCTCGCTCCAGAGGAAAAAGCGATTCTCGTGCGTGCTTTTGTGCAGTGTCCGCGCACTCAACATCGGTGTCAGGGTCAGCGAGACGAAGGCGGAGATTAAGACGGAACCGGCGACGACGATGCCGAATTCGCGGAAGAGCCGGCCGGTCAGCCCCTGCAGAAAGATAATCGGCAGGAAGACGGCGGCGAGGGTAATGGTGGTTGAGACGATGGCAAAGAAGATCTCCCGGGAACCGGCGTGGCCGGCCTCGATCGGGTTCATGCCGCGTTCAATCTTGCTGTAGATATTTTCGAGGACGACAATGGCGTCATCGACGACAATGCCGGTCGAGAGCACGATACCCAGAAGCGTGAGCAAGTTGATGGAAAAATCGGCGAAGTACATGATGAAGAACGCGCCGATGAGCGAAATCGGGATGGCCAACATTGGAATGATGGTCGTGCGCCAGTGGCGCAGAAAGGCGAAAATCACAAGCAGTACCAGCAGGAAGGCGATCAGGATGGTTTCGACGACCTCGACAACGGCTTTACGAATGTTGGCGGTGGTATCCATGGCCACGGCAAATTGCAGGTCTGCCGGCAGATCGCGTTTGATCTGTTCGACGCGCTGGTAGAATTCATCAGCAATCGCTATATGGTTTGAGCCGGGCTGCGGGATAATGACCACCGAGACCATCGGCACGCCGCCATTACCGCGAAGGCTGGTGCGTTCGTTTTCCGGTGCGAGGGTAGCCGTGCCGACATCTTTGAATTTCACGACCGAGCCCGCGGTCTCTTTGACAATCAAGTCATTGAAGTCGGCAACGCTTGAAAGCCGGCCGAAGGTACGGATCGAGAGTTCAGTGGCATAGCCTTCGATACGGCCGGAAGGAAGTTCGACATTTTCGCGATTGAGGGCATTACGGACATCGAGCGGAGTCAGTCCGTATGCCGCCAGGCGCGCCGGATCGATCAGCAATTTCATCGAATAGCGTTTTTCACCCCAAATGCGGACTTCGCTAACACCGGCAATCGTCTGGAGTCTTTCTTTAATCACGTCATTGGCATAGGCCGTAAGCTCAAGCAGAGAGCGTTTATCGGTGCGGACGGCCAGGGCGATGATCGGGCTGGAATCGGCATCGGATTTGGAGACGACCGGAGGATCGACATCGGGGGGGAGACTGCGAATGGCACGGGAAACGCGGTCGCGGACGTCGTTGGCGGCGTCTTCCATATTGACGCCCAGCTCGAACTCGACCGTGATGGAGCTTCGGCCGTCGCTGCTCGAAGAAGTCAGCGACCGGATGCCGGCGATTCCGTTGATCGACTCTTCGAGCGGTTCGGTAATCTGTGATTCGACGACATCGGCATTGGCGCCGGTGTAGTTGGTTTGCACCGTGATGACGGGAGGATCTACCGAGGGGTACTCGCGGACTCCGAGAAAGAGGAAACCGATGGCTCCGAAGAGCACAATCAGGATCGAAAGAACGATGGACAGGACGGGGCGTTCGATGCAGACCGAGGAGATATTCATCTGGACGTCCGGATCAATTTGCCTGAAGGGATTGGATTTTTACTCCTTTGCCGTCGGCAAGTTGGAGCAGTCCGGTTACGATCAGCGTGTCGGAAGCGGATAGGCCGCTGATGATTTGGATGCTTTTCTCCGAACGGATTCCGGTTTTGACGGGTATCGATCGCGCTTTGCCGTTCTCGCAGACAAAGACTTTTTCGCCGTTGATTTCCGGTATCAAGGCGCCGGTCGGAATGACAATGGCATCGCGCAGTTCATTCAGGGTAATTTCCACTTTTGCGAACGAGCCCGGCATGAGCGTTTGCGCCGAATTGGGTATCAGGGCGCGGGTTTTGATGGTACGAGTTCCGGGGTCGATCTTTGACTCGACGGCATAAACAACACCCTTGGAAACTTCTTCGGACTCACCCACACGAACCATGATTTCAATGCCGTTTTTGAGTTCTTGTGAATATTTTTCCGGCACGGAGAATTCGACCTTCATCGGATCGAGATCCTGCATCGTTGCCGCGAGCATATTGGGCGAAACGTAGCCGCCCTCGCTGACATAGCGGAGGCCGACAACGCCATCGAAGGGGGCGCGGATTTCCGTTTTTGCCAGTTGCGATTCAATGACTTCTTTTTCGGCCTGGATCAGTTTTAGGGAGTTGAGGGACTTGTCATACTCTTCCTGACTGATGACGTTGATCTCGAAGAGTTGGCGTTTGCGGCGTTCTTCGTCGGCAGCCTGTTTTTCTTCAAGTTCCTTGCGTTTCTGTTGGGCCAGGAGTTCGCGGTCGTTAATCTTCAGCATTAGCTCGCCCTTGGAGATGCGACGTCCTTCATCAAAGAACACACCGGTGATACGTCCAGAGATTTCGGGACGCAATTCGACCTCCTCATTGGCGAGAAGGGTTCCGGTTGTGAAGATCTGATTGCGCAGGAGCTGTGGCTGGAGAACGATAGCTTCAATAGAAAGGAGGTTTGCGCCGGGTTCGCGACCGGCGGGTTTACTGCTGCTTTGACCGCAGCCGATCAGTGCCACGCTACAAGAGAGGGCGGCCGCCGCGAGTAGGCGATTTGCGAGTTTGCGGACGTTAACAATACCCATTAACTGTTTAACCTCATACAGACAAAATAGTTCAACTTACATTCAAAGACACGGCATATAGTGAAATTCACTGCAGATTTCCGCTGGAAGTGAGTCCTTAACTGACAAAATCAGCCTTTGCCAACTGCGTAGCCCAGATACGCAGTACTTACGCGGTTTTGCCCGGTAATTCGATCTTGACGGATGGGCGTCATTTAACGATTTTGTCACCGACTGGTTTATTGTGTCATTTTAGTATTGACTAAGATGGTGTTTTTGTGTACTTTTGGCCAGTTACTACATCCCTAATCTTCGCACCAGACCTTTCTTGCATTATATAATGTAAGATATGCAGGTACGGTAATCGAGGCCGGATGTAATCGTCGAACCTCTCCCGGCGATTCAATCCTACCGGCAAGAGGTTCAACCAATCAGCGCAAATCTGGCGTTGTGCCAGAATCGGTATTTCCGTTTGAGATTTTGTCTTGATGGCGGTTTGTGCTGTAGTCAATTAGGGATTGGGGCATGGGTTTTTGGGGCTGGCGGCGCATCGGCGAAAGGTTCTTGCCCGAATCTCAGGTGAAACTCGATTCGAGTTTTGCCAGAATTAGTCGGAAAATTTGGTCCACCATTCTAATATGTGCTCGAACTTTTTCTGCACTTTCGGGAGGTATATGATTCAAAGGTTAATGCTCGCATTGGCAGTGGCGCTGATGTTGGTTTCCTCGGCGGCAGCACAATACATTGTTGTCGGTCCGCCTGATGATCTAACGTACATTGATACAACGGATCAGTCGGCATGGTTCATGAAGCCGCCTCCGCTGATGACCAGCCTGGGAGCGAAGAGTTCGCTTCCGGTGGATACAATAAACATCACGCAACTTGATTGTTCCCTTTTCCCGCTGATTTGCACTTATGTCGAGGCGCTGGATTCGTTCGGCAATCCGATTGGCGGATTGACGGCCGACAGTTTTTGTGTTTATCAGGACGGAATTCTGATTGGACCCGGGAATTTCACTTTCCAGGAACTAAGCGTTGATTCGTGCATCACTTCGATCTGTCTGGTGGTCGATGTCTCGGGCAGTATGACGGAAGGGACCAAGTTCACGGATACCAAGAACGCCATGAGGCGTTTTGTCCGGAATATGGATTCTTATGACCGCGTGGCGATTGTTTCGTTTGCCAGTACAGTGACGACTGTACAGACCTTCACCAGTGACACTACTCTGCTTTTGTCCAAAATCAATGGTTTGGTCGCCAGCGGCAATACTGCCGCATTTGACGGTATCTGGCAGGGCGTGAATGTCACTGTCGCGGAGTTGGGCAGTAAAGCGGTAATTGCGTTTACGGATGGGCTGGAAAATCGCAGCCATCTTTCGCCGCAACCGCCGAATGGTGTCGGCAATCCGGCGACCCAGCCCTATACGGATGATTCGACCCTGATCTGCAATTTCGCCAATGGCGCAAGTATTCCTGTATATACCTTCAATCTTGGGGCGATCACCAATACTTATTATAACACTGAAGCAATGGAAGCATTTGCGAACGGTACCGGCGGATTTTGGCGGCATGCCCCGTCGGGTGCCTTGATTGACTCGGTTTATGATGAGATCAAAGTGCGAATTTGCAGCCGCTATAAAATCTGCTATACGAGTCTTGATACAATTCAGGACGGCACGATACATGTAACCAAGATTTGCCACAAGGTGGGCGGCAATTGCGTCGGCTGCGATGAAGCCTCCTGCCAGGAACAGGCACCGCCGGTTATTGTCCGGACACCGCCGACAATCGATCTTAGCGATACTTGCCAAGTACGGACGAATCCGCTGCAGATATGCGTCAAAGTGAAGGACGCCGATACACCACCGGCGTCGTTTACCGTCCGGTTGTTCTATCGACTGGTTGGTAGCCCCGGTTATCCTTCTTATACAGATGTCGCGATGACGCAGCAAGGCGGGCCGAATGACAGCATATTCTGCTATACGATTCCGGCCAACCTCTTGAATTGCCGGTCAGCATTTGAATATTATATCACGGCTTCGGACGGTCAATACACGCTGTCGAATCCGGCAGTGAATCCGCAATCGTCGCCGTATTCGGTCGCGATTTGTGCAAATCTACCGCCGACGGTAAGCTGCATTCCCGACACTTCGCTGTTTGTCTGCACACTTGCGCAGATCTGCCTGAACGGGTTCGAAGCTGATGATCCCGACGGCAATCTGGCAACGACGACCGTATCGACGGGAACGATCCTGGAGGACGTGGTTTGTTTCACTCCGGTAGTCGGTCCCAATGTGCTCCGGGTAATCGCTGTTGATTCGTGCGGCCTGGCGGATACGTGCGTGACGACAGTCAATGTCACGCTGAATTCAGCACCGGTGGTGCAATGCCATGCTGACACAACCGCACTGATTTGTGCTCCCGGGCAGGTCTGTGTTGGTGGATTCATTGCGACGGATGTTGACAACAACATCGTGAGCAAGACGACCTCGCTGGGAACCCTGACCGGCACGACAGTTTGCTTCAATGCGCCGACAGCTGGTGTCTACAGTTTGACGTTTATTGCGACTGATGCGTGCGGTAAAGCCGACACCTGCGTTACCAGCGTTACCGTGATACTAAACCAGGCGCCGGTTGCGGATGCCGGTCGCGACTCGACGCTGTTCCAGTGCGCTCCGGCACCGATTTGCATCACAGCGGCCTGCAGTGATCCGAACGGTAATCTTTCGACCTGCCAGATAGTATCAGGTCCGGGCACTTACAACGGCTCGACGATCTGCTTCACGCCGGCAGTTTCGGGAACGTACACACACGTCTTGAAAGCGACGGATGCTTGCGGATTGACCGACTACGATACTTCGGTAGTCAATGTTACGGTCAATCAGGCTCCAGTTGCCGATGCGGGACGCGATTCGACGCTGTTCCAGTGTACTCCGGCGCCGATCTGCATCACGGCGGCCTGTAGTGATCCGAATGGTAACTTGTCGACGTGTCAGTTGGTCTCCGGACCGGGCACTTACAATGGTTCAACGATCTGCTTCACTCCGGCAGCTTCCGGCACGTACACACATGTCTTGAAAGCAACGGACGCCTGCGGCTTGACCGACTATGATACTTCGGTCGTCAATGTCACTCTCAATCAGGCACCGGTTGCCAATGCGGGCCGCGATTCGACGCTGTTCCAGTGCGCCCCGGCGCAGATTTGCATCGCTGCCGGTTGCAGTGACCCTGATGGGAATCTCACTAATTGCCAATTGACCTCTGGTCCGGGAACGCTTAACGGCGGCGGCATCTGCTTCACGCCAGCCTCTTCCGGAACCTATACGTTCATCGTGAAGGCGACGGATGCCTGCGGATTGACCGACTATGATACTTCGGTCGTCAATGTCACTCTCAATCAGGCACCGGTTGCCAATGCGGGACGCGACTCGACGCTGTTCCAGTGCACGCCGGCACCGATTTGCATTACGGCATCCTGCAGTGACCCGAACGGTAACTTGTCGACGTGTCAGTTGATCTCCGGACCGGGCACTTATAATGGTTCGACGATCTGCTTCACTCCGGCAGTTTCGGGAACGTACACACACGTCTTGAAAGCGACGGATGCCTGCGGATTGACCGACTATGATACTTCAGTAGTCAATGTCACGGTCAATCAGGCACCGATTGCGGATGCGGGACGCGATTCGACGCTGTTCCAGTGCGCTCCGGCACCGATCTGCATCACGGCAGCCTGCAGTGACCCGAACGGTAATTTGTCGACCTGTCAGTTAGTCTCCGGACCGGGCACCTACAATGGTTCGCAGATCTGCTTCACACCGGCAGCTTCCGGTACGTACACATTGGTGCTCAGGGCCACAGATGCCTGCGGATTGACCGACTATGATACTTCGGTCGTCAATGTCACGCTTAACCAGGCACCGGTTGCGGATGCGGGACGCGACTCGACGCTGTTCCAGTGCACTCCGGCACCGATTTGCATCACGGCATCCTGCAGTGACCCGAACGGTAACTTGTCGACCTGTCAGTTGGTCTCTGGACCGGGCACTTACAACGGTTCAACGATTTGCTTCACACCGGCTTCGCCAGGAACCTACACGTTAGTACTCAAAGCGACCGATGCCTGCGGCTTGACCGACTACGATACTTCGGTCGTCAATGTGACGCTTAATCAGGCACCAGTTGCGGATGCGGGACGCGATTCGACGTTGTTCCAGTGCGCTCCGGCGCCGATTTGCATCACGGCGGCCTGCAGCGATCCGAACGGTAATTTGTCGACCTGCCAGTTGATTTCAGGTCCTGGGACTTACAATGGCTCGGCGATCTGCTTCACACCGGCCGCATCAGGAACTTACACGTTCGTGCTGAGAGCGACCGATGCTTGTGGATTGACCGACTTTGATACTTCAGTAGTCAATGTCACGCTTAATCTGGCGCCGATTGCGGATGCCGGTCGTGATTCGACGTTGTTCCAGTGCGCTCCGGCGCCGATTTGCATCACGGCGGCCTGCAGCGATCCGAACGGTAATTTGTCGACCTGCCAGTTGATTTCCGGACCGGGCACCTACAATGGTTCAACGATCTGCTTTACGCCGGCAGGCGCGGGCACATTTACCTTCGTGCTGAAAGCGACCGACGCATGCGGCTTGACCGACTTTGACACTTCGGTAGTCACCGTATCGCTCAATCAGCCGCCGGTGGCGAGCATGGGTAATGACTCGACGGTCTTCCAGTGCGGCGCGGCACAGATCTGCATTCCGGCCTCGTGCAGCGACCCGAACGGAAATCTTTCCACCTGTCAGTTGGTTACCGGTCCCGGTAGCTACAATGGATCGAGTGTCTGCTTCACGCCAGCCAGCGCGGGTGTTTACACGTTCGTGCTAAAGGCGACTGACGCTTGTGGCGCGACCGATTTTGACACGGCCGTAGTGACGGTTGCGGTCAATCTGCCGCCGGTTGCCAATGCCGGCCGCGATTCGACCTTGTTCCAGTGTGCTCCGGCGCAGATTTGCATCGCTGCCGGTTGTAGCGACCCCGATGCGAATCTCACCGATTGCCAATTGACCTCTGGTCCGGGAACGCTTAACGGCGGCGGTATCTGCTTCACGCCGGCTTCTTCCGGAACCTATACATTCATCGTGAAGGCGACGGATGCTTGCGGATTGACCGACTATGATACTTCGGTCGTCAATGTCACGGTCAATCAGGCACCGGTTGCGGATGCGGGACGCGACTCGACGTTGTTCCAGTGCGCTCCGGCGCCGATTTGCATCACGGCGGCCTGCAGCGATCCGAACGGTAATTTGTCGACCTGCCAGTTGATTTCCGGACCGGGCACTTACAACGGCTCGCAGATCTGCTTTACGCCGGCAAGCGCGGGCACGTTTACATTCGTGCTGAAGGCGACGGATGCTTGCGGATTGACAGACTACGATACTTCGGTCGTCAATGTCACGATCAATCAGGCACCGGTTGCGGATGCGGGTCGCGACTCGACGCTGTTCCAGTGCACGCCGGCACCGATTTGCGTTACGGCATCCTGCAGTGACCCGAACGGTAACTTGTCGACGTGTCAGTTGGTTTCTGGACCGGGCACTCATAATGGCTCACAGATTTGCTTCACGCCAGCTGGTGCCGGCACGTTTACATTCGTGCTGAAGGCGACGGATGCTTGCGGCGCGACCGACTTTGATACTTCGGTAGTGACGGTAATGCTTAATTCTGCGCCGGTGGTGACCTGCCCGGGTAACCAGGTGATGTTTGTCTGCAATCTGAATCCTATTTGCGTCGCCGGGTACTCTGCGACCGATGCGGAAAACAACATCACGACATATCAGGTTACCGGAGGCACGATCCAGGGCAATCAGCTTTGCTTCACGCCGGTTGCCGGGCCCAACATGATCAGAGTGATCGCGATTGATGCCTGTGGATTGGCGGACACCTGCCTTACGACAGTTACAGTGACCCTTAATACTCCGCCGGTAGCCAATGCCGGGGCGGACCAGAACTTGAGTTGCCGGACGTCCGGTGAAGCGATTTGTTGGAATGTCTCTTGCACCGATGTAGACGCCGGTACTCCCAATTGCGAATTGGTATCGCCGGTCGGCACTTTGACGGGCAATCAGATTTGCTTCTCGCCGACAGCTCCGGGAACCTACAGCTTCGTGCTGAAGGCGACCGATGGATGCGGCGCAATCGATCTTGACACCGCCATTGTCACAGTCCGGTTCAATGCTGGACCGGAAGTTTCAATCGTGGCCGGAGACACGACGTTTGCGTGTCTTGATGTGCCGCCGGTTCCGTGGTGTGTGCCGTTCAGCTACTCCGATCCAAACAACAATGTGAGCAGCGTGAGTGTGAGCGGTTTGCCGGGTGCGGTACTTAATTATGCCAACGGCAGCGGGACGGTGTGCTTCACACCTCCGGCGGTTACGGCGCAGTATGGTTTCACGCTGACGGTTACGGACAGCTGCGGTTTGACCGCACAACAACAGCATCAGCACCTGGTTGCGATGGTTGACTGCGACACGGCGACCTGCTATGTCATGCAGATCGAGAAGACGCACAACTCGCTTCAGGGCCAGTATGAGTTTGTCTCGATCTTCACACAATCGGATGCCCTCGAGATGGGCGGATTTGATCTGCTGATCAAGTACGACAATTCGGGGCTGAATTTTGTGCAGGCACAACCGGGGCAGTTGCTGACGTCCTGCGGCTGGGAGTACTTCACCTACCGCTATGGCGCCATTGGCAACTGCAATGGTCCGTGTCCCAGCGGTTTGATCCGAATCATTGCCGTGGCCGATGCCAACAACGGTCCGAATCATCCGTCCTGCTTCGGCGCGCCCGACAGCGGCCAGCACGAGGTGGCAATATTGAAGTTCCTGGTGACGAATGATCGCACCTATGAATGTCAGTATCTGCCGGTAACTTTCTACTGGATCGATTGCGGCGACAATGCGGTGTCGACGGTGACGGGCGACACATTGTATCTCGACAAGCGCATTTACTCATTCGAAGGCCAGCTGCTTTGGGATGAACTCGATAACGTCCTGTATCCGGACATTTCCAGGCCGATCGGTCTGGGTGCCAAGGACTATTGCCTCCTGGGCGACAAGTACCATCCGATTCGCTGTATCGAATTCATTGAAGGCGGTGTTGATATCGTCTGCGCCGATTCGATTGACGCGCCGGGCGATTTGAACCTCAATGGTATTGCGTATGAGATTGCGGATGCCGTGCTGTATACGAACTACTTCCTGTATGGATTGGCCGCGCTTGATCCGAACCCGACACGACGCGAGGCGCAGATTGCGGCTTCGGACGTAAATCAGGACGGTACGGTTCTAAGCGTTGGTGATTTGGTTTACTTGTTACGGGTGATCATGGGCGACGCTCTGCCGTTCCCGAAGCTGGCGCCGTTTGCGAACGCGGCGGGCGTCAAGTGGCAGGATGGCGATTTGTCGATTAGTTCGACGACCGATGTCGGTGCATTGCATGCCAAGTTCCGCGTGAGCGGTTCGTATCAAGTCGTCGGGACGAGCGGAATGGAGATTCTCTCGCACGAAGACAATGGCGAAGTCAGCGTGCTGATTTACTCGGGTCTGGACGACATGAGCCGGAGGCTTGTTGCCGGCACAAATCAGATCCTGCACATCGAAGGCGACGCCGAGTTGCTCGAGGTTGCGGCGGCTGACTTTGAGGGCAATATGTTGAACGTGAGTATCAGCAAGGCTTCCCTGCCGACTGAATTCGCGTTGAGACAGAATCGCCCGAATCCGTTCAACCCGAACACGCAGATCGAACTCGATTTACCGATTGCTTCGGAGTGGAAGATTGAGATCTTCAACATCACCGGACAGCTGGTGAAGACGCTTTCCGGAAACGGTGTCGGGCGCATCGTTGCTGAATGGGATGGCTCGGGAGCGCCGTCCGGAGTTTACTTCTACCGCGCGAATGCCGGTACGTTCAGTGAAACCAGAAAGATGCTCCTGCTGAAATAGTTCACACTACTGGGCAACCGAGTGGCGGAGAGGACTGCGGTCCTCTTCGCCGCCCGGCAAATGTGCGGCAGGGGTGATGAAGACGGTTGCGGAGGGTGGAAAAGCAGCGTTTGTGCATCGCGATTGTGGATAATCGACTCGACGTATCATGTTGAGGTTCATGGAGATCGGCGCCGCACTGCGTACGTCGCGTACGAAGTAAGTGCCTATATTTGGAGTACATGGAAGAGTTGACTATCTATGTTTTGTTTTGTAGGTTTGGGCGTACTCAAGGTCAACGGGTTAAGGACAGATTGAATTTCATATCGATATCAGGCTATTATTGGCAGGCTCGATTCGAGGGTAGGGCGGATCGAGCTTTGCTAAATACTTCACAAGGATCAATCTCGCGGATCAAGAGGGAGGGTTAAGAACCAAGGTCAGGTAAATCAAAGATCTGGGGGCGGGTAGGTCTCGGGGCGCAAGCATACCGAGGCAAACGGCACAATTCCGGGAAATTTCGCTTGATTCTCAAAATTGGCGATCACAAGTCGGATTTGTCATAGGAGGTGATGTCGTAGTCAGTGGTGTATGGGCACTCACCCGAATATCACTCTGGTAACGGGCGGGTGGCTTGGATAAAGGTGCGGGCACTCTGGCGAGATGAAAAACATTCACGAACAGTCATAGGTAGAAAGCGGAACATCGAGATGCGCGTCATGGGATCGACGCATTCGCGTTCCAATTGCAGAATTCCTTTCGGAGGATGTTCAAATCTATTGGAGGAATGAGATAATGCTGTTACGAAGATTTTCCTTAGCACTTGTTTTGCTGTTGGCAGTGGTGTTCGCCAGTGCCATGGCATCAAATGGCGGCCGGCCGATTGCTTCGCCGGATGCTGATCTGACCGGATTTGCTCCGGTCGGAACGCAGAATCGCCAACCCACCGCACTGGGAACTCCCGGTGACGTGGTGAATTTCGGCACTGCGCTGACTCTCGGCGGAGATTACTTAAAGAAAATGCAGGCGGATGTTACGGAAGACAACGCCGGTAACGGGTCGGGTGGGTCGGAATCCCCGGACGATCCGGAGGATGCAGGATGGGACTGGTCGGTGGTATCACCCCCGCTCCCTATTTCCACACTACCTCACCGAGCCCCCAGAATACATATGGTGCGACCGTAATGGGGCTATATTACGCCTATTTGGCCACGAGCAACGCATCATACTTCACGGCCATGACCGATGCGGCGAACTGGATTCGCGATAATGTCGGTGTTCGAACTGCCTCAGATATGAAGTTCCTGATGCTCTATGATGATCTTCCAGCAGTTGCGGGAACGGTCTATCAAGATACCGCGAAGGCACGCTATGATTACCGTATCGGACTGTATGGGTCGGCAACGGCTTTTGCGCAATACATCAGAGACACGCGCGGTGTAACGCAGGGATACAAGAATGGAATTATCGGCTGGGATCTGGGAGCCTATGCAGTCGTAGCGCAAATGCTCTATAATCGCTACGGTGGCGGTTACGCAGCCGATGCTGACGCCATCGCTGAAGTGCTATGGCAGGATTCGTTCAACAGCAATCCGGGCTACTTCGATGTAATTGCGGATGCAGGCTGGGATCCTCTGGACATCAATGTCAACTATTGGTGGTACACGCTGGGAATCTCAGGACTGCTTGACGCGTTTTCGGCCTCAGGCAGTCACACTGCGGAGATACCGGGGCTGATCGCCAGAATTACAAGCCAGTCAGTACACCACCGGTGCTATTAGCGGCAGCTATGGTGCAAATGCCACTGATGAAGACTGGCAGTCGACGGCGTACTGTGTGATGTCATTGAACTCTTACAATGCTGCCACCTATGCCACGGAAATTCGGCATGGCGCGTACTGGACCGCAGTGACGCAGGATGTCTTGGGTGCATGGCTGTATGGCGACCACTCATTATCCTGAAGTCTGCGGCGAGAATCTATGCGCAGTTGCGCTGGGTGTTACGCCGTCGGTTGTTTGGGTTGATCCGACCTGGACCAGCCAGGCTGCTGTCGATGCCTATAACATTGCGAACAGCACAAATTATCTTTGGGGATACGACGCTTTCGGAACGATTGCCAATGGTGTCCTTGGCGTGGCTGTTGGCGGGACGGTTAATGTGCTTCCGGGAACCTATGTCCTGCGAGCACTGTCAACCTCAACAAAGCGAATCTGACGATCGATGGCGCAGGCGCGGGTTCGACCATCGTGCAGGTTGCAAGCGCTGTTGGTTATGCGTTTAACATTTCGGCGTCGGGGCGTGACTCTGCGCGATATCGAACTCCAGAAGACCGACGTCGCCGGAGCGCCGCATGACCTGATTTATATTGGCGCAAGCAACGCCTCCATTCTGAACAACCTGATTTATGGACCCGATCCGGGAACGCCGTGGAGCGTGAACGGCATTGTCAGTCGCGCGATGGTCAGCACCGGCGGCTTGACGGGTCTATTGATTGACAATAACACGATTCATCACTTGCGTCAGCCGGGCTATTTCAGCGGGCCGACGACAGGAACGATTTCCAATAATGCGGTATCCGGCACACGCGGTTGGGTAAATGAAGGCGCTAACCTGACGTTTACGGCAACAGCTGGCCGCTGCCGCCAAATCAGGGAGCAGAAATCGCTCTGCTGGCATATGCTCGGTGCCAATCGGGCCGATCTGGTATCCGGACCTGATGGCATTGAGCCTTGCGAATAACAATGCTTATGTCGATGCGCAATTTACGCCGACGGACAAGGGTCGTGCGGTATCGTATGTTGACGATTCGGCGGCACCGGGTGGATTCGGCAGCAGTCTTGCACCGCTCCAGACAATCAGCGAGCTGTGTACGTCGGGAGTGCTGGCGACCGGAACGGTCAATGTTGCGGCGGGCAACTACGTAGAGAACCTGGTAGTAGCCAAACCAATGACTCTGCTTGGTGCGGGTTCGGCTTCAACTTTCGTTGTACCGACATTGTCGGCACCGAATCCAGGCGGGAGCAGCTCATTGCCGCCGGGAGCAAGCAACATGGTGCTTGTTCAGGCGAACAATGTCACGATCTCGGTTTCACGTTTAACGGTGATAATCCATCTCTTAACAGCGGAGTTAAATGTCGGTGGAGCGAATCTTGATGCACGCAATGGCATCATTACGAATCACGCACTCGGCGTGTACAATAATCTGACCGTCCAGTACTGCACGGTCAAGAATATCTATCTGCGCGCCATCTACGCTTCCTCGGGCGGTACATTCAATTTCCACCACAACGTAATTGACAACGTGCAGGGAGAATCTGCCTCGATTGGCTTATTCAACTTTGGCGGTGCGGGTATCTTTGATCATAATACAGTCTCCAACTGCAACGATGCGATAGCGTCGAATTGGTCGAGGGGCTGCAGTTACACTTACAATGTGGTGACCGGCTCCGGCAGCGGTATACATACCGACAATGCCGGTAATTACGCCGGCAGCACAGCTGACCTGATTGAGAACAACAATATCTCGAACAGCACAACGGGCGGCTACGGCATATTCGTTTTTGCGCCGTACATAGCTCCGACGGTCAATCTCAATACGATTACCAACGTTGATGTTGCCTTGACCTGCGCCGGGTCGTATCAAGCGCCGCTTCCGGTGGTGCAGTTCACGAACAACGTCGCAAACGGCATGGGCAAACCGAATAGCGCCGGTATTTATGTAACTAACGAGATCTGGAACTATACTTCCGGTAATGTAGCTGTGAATTTTGCGAATAACTCGTTCAGCAATTTCACGGAAGGCGCTTACCTCGTTTGTGAACCATCAAAGACCAATTCTACCACGCTTCTGAACAATGATTTTCTGCATAATGGATTGGGCATCAGCAATGGCGTCGGTCGACCTTTACCAGTTTGACCAACATTGGTGCCGTGATCAATGCAACGCAGAATATCTTTGTCAACACTCTCAATGCCACCGACAACAAGTCGGGCAACACTTACAACCAAAACTGTTGGGGTGACTGGTCGGGTGTTGGAACCTATGCAGTTGGCGGAGCCGGCGGCAATATTGACGCCAATCCGTCGAATAGCTGTGGTATGGACCTGACGCCGAATACCATCGTCTACAACTGCGCCGGCAATTTTGAGTTTGACGTCAATATCGGCGACGGTGTGACGGCACTCGATGCTGCGAATGTCTGGATGACCTATCCGGCCGATCTGTCAGTTGCGAGCGTCAATCCGCTTGACGGCAACTTCTTTGTCGCCTACACGCAGTCGACGAACATTCTCAACACCCGCGATACGCTCAAGGTCAATCTTGGCGTGTTGACCGGTGTTACGAATGGTCCGGATGGGCTTTTCAAAGTCGCCATGAACGGCAGTGTTTCCTGCCTGAGCGGCGATATTGAGATGATCTATCTCGATCTTGCGCGACAGCACGAACTCGCAGATTGTTGTGCCGATGGCCACGCCGATCGACTTCCAGTCGAACTGTGCGAGTCCGACCATCGTTGTCAATTCGCCGGCGACGGGAGGATTCTACAATACGAATCCGGTCCTGAGTCTGACGGCCGGTGATGACTGCGATCTGAATGCCGTTTACTATCAGATTGACGGTTGCGCTCCGGGTGGCTGGTTGCCGATTGCGACCGGTTTGACCGGGACAACCTATAACAATGCGGCGTGGTCGATGACGCCGGCACAGTTTACGGCGCTTTCTGAAGCCTCGCATTGTATCCGCTTCAAAGTCACCGACGACTTTGGACGCGCGAATGCTGATTCCTGCACCTACACGTGGTGTTTCACCAAGGACATCACTGCCCCGCTTGCGCCGACCGCCTTGGTCGCCCAGCCGGGCATAACAAGATTCAGCTGACCTGGACCAATTCGAGTTCGGCTGATGTCGTAGGTGTGAAGATTCAGAGAGTTCCGTGGACGGACTCTCCGGATTACGGCAGTGCTCCGAGCCCAACCCCGGCGCCGGCTTATCCGGCCAATCAGGGTGTCGGCACGACGGTGCATACTGCCGCCGCAACCCCGAGTTCGGCAGCGAGCCATCTCGATGTGATGTTGCTTAACAATGCGACCCGCGACATCTACTACTTCGGCGCGTTTGCCTATGATGCGGCAGGCAACTACTCAGTAGCTGCACCACCGGCACAAGCGCGGTGCGACCTCGTACTGGCTCGGCGATATTGCTGCTACCTACGACGGTAGTGTGTATTTCACTCGACCTGACCGTCTTCACTTCGACCTATGGTTTGAATGAAGGTCAGGGCGGCTATGTCAATCATGCCGACTTTGGACCGACGCATAACAACAGTCCGAAGGGGATTCCGATTCCGGATGACAAGGTTGAATTTGAAGACCTGGCGATCTTTGCCATCAACTTCAACAATGTCGCTCCCATGGCGGCAAAGAACACTCCGACACTGACCGGAGCGCCGATCGAACAGTCTGCCGGCTTGAAGCTGGTGGATCGTCTGGCGAATGACGGATACTATGTCGATCTGTACTTGTCCAACCGTTCGAATGACGCCAAGTCATTGATCGGCGAGATCAGTTTCGATCAGACACAGTTGACGTTTGTCTCTGCGACGATAGGCGCTGACATCGCGAGTCCGAATCTGCCAATCTTCTACAAACCGTTGGTAGGAGACAACAAGGTATCGATTTCGGCGGCGGTGCTGGGACAGGGTTCGGCTTTCACCGGTTCAGGCGTGATTGCCACGCTGAAGTTCCAGACGCGTTCGGCGACGGCTCCGCGGGCGAGATTGACTCGTGCGGATATCAGAGACAATGAGAACAACTCGATCATCGAGCAGATTCAGATTGTCGAACAGCCGGAACCGATTTCGGATGTTGCCCTGCCGACGAGTTACACTGTCGGTCAGAACTCACCCAATCCGTTTAATCCGGAGACTTCGATTTCCTATGGTTTGCCGACGGCGACCAAGGTTTCGATCCGGATCTACAACGTCATGGGTCAGTTGGTGCGGACGCTGGTTGATGATTATCAGCACGCGGGTACGCATGAAGTTGATTTGGAATGGCACGACAGACACTGGCAGCAAGGTTGCCTCGGGTATCTATTTCTATAGATTCGAGACGGCCGACTTCCAGAAGACTGTCAAGATGACCATGTTGAAGTAACCGTTACAACGGAACCGGGCCTCGGAGTAATTGCTCGCGGGCCCGGTTCAATAGTTTGGAAGCACGATTATGAGGAACTCTTGCAAGTTGCGCTTGATGCTTCTGCTCTTGTTGCTGACACTGGCAGGCCTGGCGCATGGACAAACATCAGATAGCACCGGAAATGTTTTCATTTTTCCGGAGGAAAAGATTGTCGGACTGAACGACACGTTTTCGCTGTATATCGCCATTGATACAGTGATCGACGTGAAGTCATATTTCTTCGATATCGAGGTAGACACTACCGTAATCAAGATGATCAGTGCCGCCAAGGAGCCGTTTTTCAACGGACCCTCGGGTGCGTTCTTTTTCTGGACCGATACGACTCACATTTTCAGCGGTTCGCAGCCGACTTATGTTTACGAACTGCTGGCTTCGCTGTTTGGACCGCTGGTCAATGTTGACGGTCCGGGGAAACTGTTGAGGATGACCTTCGTCGCGGTTGGACACGGTGTATCGGGAGTCATATTCCGGCAGTCCGACATACTCGATGAAGTCAATGTTGAGATTGCGATGGATGATTCGCTCAACGGGCTGGTGATTGTTTGTCCGACGACGTTTATGTTCGGCGATGCCGATTTTAACGGAATGATCAATATCTCCGACGCCGTGTATCTGATCAATTACATTTTTGCCGGCGGACCGGCCCCCCATCCGATCAAACTGGTCGGCGATGCGGATTGCAACGGCGCAATCTCGATTTCCGACGCAGTATACTTGATCAACTACATTTTTGCCGGCGGGCCTGCGCCCTGTAACCCATGTGACTGACAAGGAACGGGACAATGAAGAATAGAATTTTGACTTCTGTGATATTGTTACTCGTCGTAGTGAGCGCACCCGTGTTGTCTGCTACTCCGGCGTTTTATCTGATACCGGACAGCACGGTGGTGTTTCGAGATTCGCTCTTTGACGTATTCATGCCGGTAGATGCGGCCTCGGCTAATTTGAAGGCTTTTTCGGTGGAACTTTCGTTTAATCGCAGCGTCGTCCGTACCGATTCGGTGAGCGTGACGGAAGGACCACTGCTGGCCACGGCCGGCCTGCCGACGTTCTTCTGGGTGGGATTTTCGCCGGATTCTTCGAAGCTCTATATTGACGGAGCAATTCTGGGTGACGGGTTCACCGCTTCCGGCTCCGGACTGTTGGCGACGATCAGATTCTACACAATCGGATTCGGCATGAGCGATCTGGAATTCACTTCCATTCGCGCCCGCAACGGCGACAACGAGCCGCTGGTGTATAATTCCGTAGACGGCTGGGTGAAGGTCTGTCAGTTTGTGGGGGACGTCAATGCCGATAATCGCATCAATATTTCCGACGTGGTTTATATGATTAACTGGATTTTTGGGGGTGGACCAGAGCCGATTCCGGATCAATTCGTCGGTGATGTCAACTGCGACTCGACGGCCAATGTCAGTGACGTTGTCTATCTGATCAACTATATTTTCGATGGCGGCCCTGCCCCTTGCGGCCCGTGTTATTAGGACGGCGGAGCGAGCTGTCGATTTGTTGAAATGAGTTTCGGTCGGTTGTTTCAGGGCCCCTGCTAATAGCAGCTGGGGCAGAAGCCGTTAGGACTGATCGCACTGGAACTGGGACGACAAGGCCAGTCTTGCCAGTTTCGGCTTGTGTGAGTCCTGCCGCCGGTATTGCGACCGGTACCGGCATTGCCATTGTTGTCGCTCGCGTCCGAGTAACTTCTGCGAATGGGCGCGGCGAATGAAGCCATTTGATACCTAAAGCCTGCCGATTCTGCGGTCTTCCCTGTTAATGCAAAAAGTTGACCTGACACCACTTCGCGGCTTGACATTGTGGACGTTTTTGTTTATTATTGCAGCATAATTGCACACACCTGTGAATGTCAATTCTTACTCGCTACTGGAGGCTCCTTTTTGCTGAGGTGAGGAATCTATGTATACGATTCAAGGTTTTGGTCGCGCCATTGCCTTAATGGCGATCCTCCTGGGATTCTGCGTTCATTGTTCCGAGGACAGTCCTACCACTCCGACCAAGAGCGAAGTTCAGATGAACGGGACTCTTATCTTTCCTGGAGCAGCAGTCAATGCCAACGAGATTACCGTGAGTTTCGGTTCGAACGTCAGTACGGTCGACACGAGCAGGAATTTCTCCATTGTTGGCAATGCACATGTTGCCGGGCTGGCAATGGCATCGGACCAGGACGGCAAGATCCTGCTCATGCGGGTTGCTCCCAATCCGGTAGCAGATCTGAAATTGAGCCTCGACGCCGTGTCAACCGCGAAGGCACTGGTGTTCCTGCATCCGTTTGTCTGCAATTGTGATCACTCCGAAGCCGGTATGATCTTAGATCAACTTGATTCGCTGGAGCAGTTTGTCACATTGCGCGATTACCTGGCCGGCAAGCTGGAAGACGATCCGCGCGCACTAAGTGTTGCCGACCCGGTTCTTGACGCATATGTCAATGATGTTATCCGCGCCTATGTCGAGTCTTTTCCTTCGCAGATTGGCAGACTCTTTCCACTGATCGGCAGCAACAAGTCCCGAACCGTGCAGCAGTCGCTCGACTCGCCGCCGGAGATCGTTCCGAGCACAGAGAAGGGCGGGTTACAGCTGACTTCGGAGGGGGGCGACAGATTCAGGATCAAGAACTCTTATTGCCGGTGGGCATACTGCACGACTCCGACTGATTCGTTCTTTATTTTCCCGAGCGGCGACTTTCTGGACATGATCAAATCGCAAGGGACGCCGTTTCCGCCGTCAAAGCGCGATTTCAACTATCATCTGGTTCCTGGCGGGGACACGCTGAAGTTGAATGTCTACGGCTACGGTTTTCTCATGATCGATGCAAATCGCTGGCACGACTTGTCGATGGACGAGCGCAATCTCGCCCATACGGCGGGCGCGATGACCGCGATCTGGGAACTGGGCCGGCACACGATGTCCGTGATCGCCAATGTCGTGATACCGGTCGGATCGGACCGGATAGCGGATTTGGTGAAGAACGATGTCAAGCTCGTCTCCTTCGTGTACACTGAGCTGGCGAATCTGCAGCGCTTGAACGCTTACGTAGAGGCCAATGACCCTTCGGGTGCGTGCTATTGGATCGTCAAACAATTTCTTTCGCGGATCGTGAACTCGGCCGATTATCGCCAGGCTTTTTCCGACGTCTCCGGCATCGTGATTTCGAGCCAGGCATTGCAGGCCCTCGGGAAATGGGTGGCAGTACCGGTCAAAGCGGTGCTGGCATTCAACAGCGTGACCCAGGGATTCCGCGCTGCACTCGGCTTCAATTCGAGCTTTTTCCGGACAAGTTTCGTGGCGTGGAAGGAATATACCGATTTCGGCGCCGTGCAGGGATACGTGGGCGACAAGCAGAGCGGTCTCGGAATTTCCGGAGCAGTGGTAAAACTTCTCGGAGACGAGAACAATCCCATGCACCCCGCGCACGAGCAGACGACAAGCAATACCGGTTACTTTCGCTTCGATAACATCGGTGTCGGCGAGAAGAGCCTGCAGGCTACCAAGAGCGGCTACGAGAGCGCGACTGTGGGCATTGTGATCGTCAAGAATCAGACAATAGACCAGAACATCATTCTCGAGAAGCAAACTGGTGGTTTGAGCGGAAAAGTCCTGAATGAGATCCTGCAGCATCACGGCATTAGCCCACCTTACTTTGCGGACGAAGTGGAGATTGAAGCCAAGCAGATCGGCGGCAACCACCAGTTGCTCCGGACCTCAACCTCTGCAGGCACATACACAATCAGCCTGCCGACCGGCAACTGGTGGGTCGTGGCGTCGCACGAGGACTACAAGTCCGATTCATTTCAGGTGAATGTTCAGCAGGCCGGTACCATCAATGCCCCGCGCGATCTGGTGCTGCGGCCAAATCCGACGATGAGCGGCACCATATATTTTGACATGGACAACAACGGGCAGTACGAAAGCAGCAAGCAGGTGAATTTCCCGCAGGTCGGGCTGCGCAAGCCGCTGCTTTTTGATGGTGAATGCAATTACGGCGGCAATCCCCTGATGACCATGCTGGCGTCCGGTGTGAGAGGGTCATCCAACGCCGATTACGATTTCATTGAGATCGGGCTGACCAGCTCGCTCATTGAGTCGGCCGGGTCCTACCCGGTCGGCGGTCCGGATTACTGGGGTTGCTCGGCATTCGATATCAAGTGCGCGGCGGCTTTTCGGACGACCTCCCATTTCTGTCGTTACGAGCAGACGTTTGACTTCCCCATGTTATTTTCTTTCTTCCAGGATCCGGAGGCGCGCGGCTGCAACTGCGGGATAAACGCGCCCGGAGATATCTATCTCACGGATTGGGGCACAGAGCTGGGCGATGTTGTCGCGGGTGCGGTCAACATTGACCTTGCCGGCTGGAAGGGCTGTGAGTGTTCGGGCACCGACACCAATGACGACGGCAAGAATGACGAATGGGAGGTCGACTGCGCAAGAGTGCGCGTCAGCCTCGATTTCCGGCTGCTGGTCGGCACAGATTACCTGATTACATTCAAGCCGCAACAATCCGCGGGAACCATGACCCTGCTATCGCAATAGCAGAGCATCAGCTGCGCTGATTGGCTGGTTTGCGATCGGCACAGGTTGTTCGGGAGTTCGTGCTTTGGGCACAGACACAAGCGAGGCCGATTACTCGACCTCGCTGATGTCGCTGGTTGGAAGGCTCGCGGGGTGGACGAGTATTGCCGCACGCCAACGGCGCGGCACCGACTCTCTGTTTGACTTTCCGGATCGACCTAGAAATCCCGCTCGTATCCCAAGCGAAGCATGATGACATTGAGCTCGGGAAACAAGTCAAAGGTCAACAACGAGCCGTAGGCTTCCGGCGGACTGAGATTGCCCCGCTGGGCATAGTATTCTGCAGTGATGTTCAGGCGCGAGCCATTTCTCACCGGCACGCTGTAGGTAAGCCCGAAGGTGTAGGCGTCGAATGCGGCAAGCCGACTGTCAGAAGTGGCATAGGCCGGCAGCGGCACTCCCTGCACGAGGAAGGGCTGATAGATATCCGCCTGCGATTGGTGATACCAGCGGACGCGCGGAGAAATGGCGCCACGTTGTTTGAAATCAAACCGGAGTGTGGCATCAACCGAGTGGGCCACTACACCCCAGCTATCCCAGAAGTAGCGATATTGCAATCCGGCCGTGCTTCGACCCAAGTGGCGACGCAGTTCGGCGAAGACGGCGTTTTTGTTGCGGTTTGCGGGGCGATTCTCGAAGATTGCCCCTACCGGTTCGCCGGGATCTTCGCCATCCGGAGTTTGAACCAGGCTAATGATCTTATACGGATCGGTGAGGTAACCGGAGGCGCGATTGAGTGATAGATTGAGGAGAAGCAGTGTTTGCCGATCCAGAACCTGTGTCATGCTTAAGATCACGTCGTAGACGGCGCGTTTCTTTCCGGAAAAGCGTTCGAGCCGGGTCTCACGATCGTCGTCAATCTCGGCCTCCACATCAGTGAATGGCTGATGATAACCGCCGACGGGCTTGGAGACATCCTGAGCGGCGGACAATGATAATCCCAGTGTCGTATTGCGGCGGTTGAAGTCCCGCGCGATGCCGCCATTGACGCCGAATGAAGTGTAATCGTGTTCGCTGGAAGCATAAGCGCCGAAGGAGACGGTGTTCAGTCTCCCCAGCGGACGCGACAAGCCGGCTTCGGCGGCGAAGCGTGTGTCTTTGAAGGAATTGTCCACCGGATGTTCGCCGGCCGGCACAGTGATTGTCTTGCCGCCGGATGCCCGGGTAATGGTCTGGGCATATTTTGACGGCGAGGCGCCGGTCGGAGTTGCCCCGGTCAGGCCATCGTAGGTCAGACGCAAGTTCAGCGTGAAGTCGTTTTTGAGCTGTTTGCTCAAGCTGAAATTACCTTCGGTGGCGCGGATGCGGTTTTTTTCGGAATAGATCAGAATCGAGGTCTCGGAGTGATTTTGTGCCGCAGCACCGGTCACTACCGAGCCCATCAACGCGGCCGTGAGGGCGGCCACCGATCTGCTGATCGATTTCGGTTTTCTCAATTGCACCCGCAGCCACCGCCGCCAAATCCGCGTCCACCGCTGGCGGCCTCTTTGCTGAAGTAGATGTGGTCGTCGATGGTGCGATTGTTAGCCTGATGATTCAACTGCATTTCCGGTTTGGACAGGACGTCGCGTTCCCAGACTTCGACACCCACGGAAGCACAACCGCCGGGAAGGCAGGATATCATAAGACTGACAATCGCACGGCTGACGATTCTGCGAACTTTCATTTTCTAACCTCGTCCCAAACTAAGCTTAGAAGTGATAGGCGACACCGAACATGATGCGCGTGTTCAAATTGGGCTGAGCCACGGCCTCATCGGCATCCTTGTAAGTAAAGTCCTCTTTCGCATTAAGGTCATCGCCGTTGGGGCGGTAATAGGTATCGTGGCCGGTGAGCAGACTGCGGAAGTAATAGTCGGCTCCGGCCGTGACAAGCATATCGACACGAGGGCTAAGAGCAAAGGAAGTTTCCAGGCCGCCGCCGACACCCCAAGGTTTACTGATCACATCGAAGGTTTCATTGCCACCGATGTATTCAAAGTAGGCGTTATAGGCGGCTTTGCGGGCACCGACGAAGAGGCGACTGTTCTTAAGTGAGAAGAGTTTGATCGGCATTAGCACGTCCAGGCGGGCATCCCACATTTTGCCGTGACCGCGGGGCGAACCATTGGTGTTCTGGTCAATAAACACCCGGCGTGCTCTCATCGCGTCGCCGGTCGGCACCCAGGCATAACCAAGGCCGAGACGGAGCTGGAATGGAAATCCATCTGCGAAGTGGTTCACTGTCGCTGAGACATGAAGGCCAACACCGGCGAAATAGCCAGTGAACACTTCCCCGGTGAAGTTGCGATTCTGATAAAGGGTCGAGCCAGATGATAGCGGCTGAGACTGCTGCTCGGATTGAGCCAATGCTGCCGAGCTGATAACAGCGGCCAACGCCAGAGTGACAATAAAGGTTCGGTTCATATCGGTCTCCTTTCAACTATTCAGTACTCATGCGAACAATTGCAGTCGCGAATGGAATCAATTCGAAAGTTATCTACTGGTCTAGTCTATCTTTCGACTTTGAGATTGGCGAACTTTAGAAAAATGACGCGCGGCGCAGGAAAAGTATGGGATAACTGAAGATGATGCTGTGCAGGAATGGTTCAGGGTATTGCGGAGTTTGAGCACAGGTGTCGGAAAGCGGAACGACGGGACATTACGAAAATCGGGATCGCCGCGATAACGGCGGCGATCCCACAGAACAATTCAATCGAAGGCTAAGCGTAGTTCAGGCAGCGAGCTAATTCTGGATGCGGCCATGCAGCGATGGACCGCTTTGGCGGCTGAAGGTCGGTTGTCCGGTGTAAAAACCATCCCAATGCGCGCGCGCCCGGTACCACTCGTGCCAGTACAATTCGCTTCCATAGCCGGGTCTCGTCATGACGGCTTCGAATGCGCTCGTTGATGCGCTATCATCGGCGCTAATCCAGGAAAAATAGTGTCCGCGGCTGGAGAGCAGGATAGTCTGCATCTTGCCAGCCACCAGCTCCGGCGTTTCGTATGTCAGGGTAGCGAAGTCGCCGGGAATTGTTGCATAGTAGAGAGAGTCATTCTCATTCAGAAGCGGTGCAACGTCGATTCCGTGTTGATTTGTGGCTTCCAGCAGCTTCAAGTCGGTCGCCGTCTCTGCTACGTCTTCGGACCAATCGAGCGCCACACGATTTACCAGCCACAGTCCGGCCGCGCATTCAATCCGAACCTGCATGAGTGAGTCCGGACAATCGCTGCCATCGAGGAGAACGACCCGTTCGGCTTCCAACTGCGGACCGACATCGGGAATCCAGGCCTGCAGTTGCCAGCCCTCTTGGGTCAGGACTGATATCGTCATTCCACCTTCACGCTTCATCCAGCCGGTGAGCTGACCAAGCGCGCTCTGGTTGTGCTCCAGTCGGTGATACCAATCGAGTTTCCCCGGCCCTTGCAGAGCGAACATTTTCCCGAGAGCGAAGAATCCCAAGCTCGAATTACGGGCGTTGAGGACCAGTTTTGCCGCGCTGGAATTGTCTGTCCGGCGAAACGTACAGGTCAGGCGGTCGCGAAAGGCGTTCTGGCGGATGAGTGCCGTATCAGCCAAGTCACCGCCCCACGCCTTCGAGTCGTTGTTGACGACCAGCGGCCACACATTACATCCCGTTCGGTCGAGAGCATTGAGTGGTTCCGCGGGTACTGTAATCGAATGCAATCCGCCCCAGGAATCGGGAACGATTGTCGTACCGAGCGGGTGCTGGACCGCGATCAGCCGTAACTCGTTTGTGTGCTGCGACTCGGGGGATTGATTGGCGATCGCCAGAGAGTACCTGCCGTCGACGGAGGCGAGATGACGGAGAGGATCAACGACAGTTCTTTCGAGAGATGGACAGACTGCACCGGCGAAGGTCTCGGATTCGAGATGATAGTTAACGCCGTCGAAGCTGTACACGTATGGACAAGAACCACCGCCGCCGCCAGGATATTCGATATCCTGATCCAGCACCGGGGTGTCGCCGGAGGTGGAGATTATCTTTCCGGCAACTACACCAATCGTCCCCCACGCCAGAAGTGAGGCCATGATTTGCGGCTGCTCTGTTTGCACTAAAGCGATATCGGAGCAGAACACTGAACCGCTAAAGGCTGTTGCCGGGCCTTCGGTCGGAAACTTCCAGCCGTATCCGGAAATATTGTTCAGTCCGAGAACGGCATCGTTCAAGCGAAAACGCGTGCCGTCTTTGGTCAAGATTTCAATACTGCCGTTAAAGTCGAGCGGAAGTTCAGATGGCGGCATGATACGCTGCTGATAGAAGCAGGCGCAATTGACTGCGAGCAGCAAGGTCGCAGCGAATCTCAGAGGAAAAAACCTGGTCATATTGTTACCTCAATTCAGTTAGTAATGTACTTCTGAAGTGCGATGGCACTATTGCGGCCCCCGAAGCTATTATTGATGTTGAGTGCGAGCGCTATCGGTTCGGAGATGGGGTTTTCCGTTATGATTTTGAGTTCGCACTGCTGGTCGCGGGGCAACGCGTTTAGCGATTGCGGCAGTAAATCGAACTTGACTGCCAGTGCTGTTGCTGCGATCTCGACCGCACCGCAGGCTCCCAGAAGATGGCCGGTGACCGGCTTAGTCGATCCGCACCATGGCTGCCGGCCGCCGAAGGCGAGTTTGAGTGCTGCCATTTCGGCGAGATCATTGTGATGAGTTGCTGTGCCATGCAGGTTGACGTAGTCGACTTCGGCCGGTTTCCGGTCGGCATTTGACAAACACCGGGAGATCGCAAGCGCCATGAATGAGCCCGAAGGATCGGGCGTCGTCGGATGGAAGGCATCGATGGTTTGGGCGAATCCGACGATTTCGCAGTAGATTTTGGCTTCACGCGCCAGAGCATGGTCGAGATCTTCGAGTACGAGATAGACGGCGCCCTCACCCATGACAAATCCGTCACGATCTGCGGCAAACGGCCGGCAGGCGGCCGCCGGATCGCCGGTGCGCCGGGACAGGACACCGGCCTTTATGAACGGCAGCATGATCTCGCGGTACAGCGGCGCTTCACAGCCACCGGCGAGAGCGAAGTCGAGTTCGCCGCGCTGAATTGCTTCGAAGGCACGACCAATGGCCACGGTGGAGGAAACACTGCCGATAGCAAATGTCTCGGCGACAGAGTGCAGATCGAAGTGTTCCGCCAGGCTGCCGAAGAATTGCCGGTCATTCCGGAAATCAACGTGCCCGGGCCGCCGCGACAGCGTTGGCCATTCAGGTAACCCCGGTGCTCCTCCAAGAGCGCAGCCAGTGCACCCAGTGATGAACCGTCAAAGACTCCACAGCGGCGCCGATCGAGTCTGGCAAGACTGGCTGAAGCATCGTTGAAGGCCAGTTGACCGGCCGACAGCGCAAGCTGGGCGGAGCGGTCCAATCTTGATCCCGGCTTGCCCACCATGAAGTCTTCGATCGCGAAGTTCCGGATTTCTGCGGCAACGGAAACTTGAAGGCCGCTTGGATCAAAACGGCTAATGGGCACATTAGCTGATTTTGCGGCGAGTACGCTTTGCCAGAGTTGTTCCCAGCCTACTCCGCACGGAGTGAGGGCTCCGATTCCGGTTATGACGACTCGATGCTTTCTCATTTCACCCTCCGGTCAAATTCCGTAGCCGAAGCCCAGAGTCAGCCAGGTTCCGCCCATGTCGGCTTCGAAATCGACGCTTCCGTCGGGTAGTCCCGACAAAGGAGCGTAGAAGCTCCTGGTTTTGTTCGGTATCCAGCGAACCATGAAGAACAGCGAATACTGTTGCGAGAGCCGGGGGCGAAACTCGAATAAGGCGGTGATTGGTGTAACCGTTGCACTGCAATCGTCCAGACGTGATCGCTTTCAAGACGGCGTTGTCTGCTATGTTTTGATTGTACTCGCGGTTTGCACGCAACTCGTAACGACCGACGCCAACGCCGACAAAGGCGAACAACTCATCGGAGCAAATCGGCGAGTATAGAAGGCTTGAACTAACGAGAGAATAACGGAAACTTCCGTCGCCCGGCTCCCCGCCATAGAACCACTGGAAAAGTGTAGTGACTCTCCGGCTGAAAGAAATCCGCAGACCCAATTCCGGGCTGAACTGCTCGCCGCCAAAATTGCCTGGCTTCCCGACGGCGTACTGTTGTTCGGCGCGAAGATATGAATGCGTTCAGTTTGTCCAATCTTGAGCCAGCCAAAACTGCCGCTAAACTGGAATCCGATTTCGGGAAATTTCCGGATGACGCGTTTGGTCGTGATTTTGGCGGCTTCTTCCGGCGGCGGAAACACTGGCGGTCGGACTCGATTCGTATCGATAGCTGCGCCGGAATGCGGATCACTGCCGGACTGTGCGAACAAGTAGTCGCAGCTCAACAGCAAACAAAGAGCGGCGGCTGCGAGTCTTTTCTGATACATGATTTTCTCCCTCTGTGAAATGCGATGCGATGGTGACATCCCACAGCAAGGGAACTGTTGAGAAACTCAGACTTTGTCATTCTGAGCCGCTACGCAGACGAAGAATCTGTATGTCGATCAGTAACAAAGAGAGCAGATCCTTCGCTTCGCTCAGGATGACACTATCGGGGACTTTTCCAACAGTCCCCAAGCTGTGGGCGACCCAACTTAGACTCAACCTCTTGGACAGCCTCCTCCCATTATGCGGAAGTCGATATTCCGCTGACTTCCTCGTTAGCCCCCGAAATTCATGTTCATGTCCATGGAGCCGGCGCCAGCGATTCCAAGAATCACCACCGTAAATCAAGACCTAACCCGACGATAAAACCGGTAGTTGCCGCATGGCGCGACTGGGCCACGCGAATCGCGGCAACCGTGGAAAGGCTAATTTCGCCGGGCAATGTGGAATCGCCGGGCACTTCGAAATCAATGAACTTCAGAGTTTCGAGTTTTTCGCAGTGCTGCCCTTGATCAGAAGCGAAGCAGACTTTTCGGTGATTCGACATTCCAGTAACTTTCGTGGTTTTCGAAGCTGGCAGCGAATTCGGATTTTGTTACGATGCCCAGAAGCCGCGGCCTCGTCAGGCATAGCCTTTTGTACAGAGTTGTGTCGGAACGCAAGCCTTCAGGAGTTATGCGTATGGCCCGGACAGCTCCGGTGTCGATGGCGAGTGTGGTGCGGGTCGGGATTATGCCTCTGGCAATGCCGACTTCGAGATCATCCGTGTTCAGGATTTTCCCGTCAAGCGTACAGATTTCGTGAAGAGCAGAAGTGCCAACCGCGATCACAGTGTCGCGGTCAGGAAACTTCAGTAACACCGCAGGTAACAAGACGAAGCTCGGAAACTGATAGTCAAAGCCACGGAATTCGGCTTCTTCGGCGGCCCCGGATTCAAGACGCAAGAACACTTTTTCGCCCAAGGCCGGAAGGTCAAGCGATGTTTTTGCGCGCGTGGAGTCGAGCATTACCTGGTAGGATGAGTCTGATGCGACGGAAACGCCGAGAAATGCTCCGCGCAATCTTGAGCCATCGTGGCTCAAGACCGTAACGATCTTTCCGGGGTGAACCTGTGTGTAGTAGCAGCCCGCGATCAATTTATTGTCGGCTTTTCGGCTATCGACCGCTCTGCCAATAGAATATCCGATGACTGAACAGCCGCCGGACAAGAAGAGGGCAACGCCAACGGATAACAGAGACTTGATGTTCTTGATTACTCTTGTCATGAAACTCTCCTTCTTTTTCGCCACTGTTCGGGCGCTGTGCGCAAGGGATTGACCGCTCGGAGGGGATTAGCATGGGCACCAGGAAGCCGACGCCGAGGCCGGCGATTGCTCCGGCCCAGGTGCCGTCTTCATTGCCAATCGGACGGCGGAAGGGCAGAATCTCCATGCGAATTTCGTCGCTGGGGTCGACAAGATTCTCTACAAGCTTCCCGACGATCTGGCCTACGAAGAAGCCGGCGACCGTCAGATAGAGATTTGGTTTCCCACGTTTGCGAAATCCCAACCGCGACACATTGTCGCGGCAGATGTCGTATTGGAGCAACTGACGACTTCTGCCTTGGCTCAAGGTCAGGCTCGAATTCTCGATGTCGATCCTGATAAGAGCCCCGCGGATAGAGATGTAACTGGAGTCGACGACTGAAATCTGATCATATAGAGAGGCATTTCGAGAAAGTTCTGTGAGGCAGGAATCGCAGATTCCCTTGGCGATGCTGGAACATCCGATTACCAACAAGAGCACAACGCACGAACTGATTCCGGTACGGGTAGTTCCCCAGCGATCCCGGACTCGAAGGTTGGGGCACGGATGACATGCCGCATCTGGCTTTGAAGAGAAGTTCACAATCGTCCCTCCGATGTTTGGCGATTTTTGACAAACTCTGACGATGCAAGATTGGTGCCAAAGCCGCAAGACATCGGTAAGGTGTTGTGTCGCAACGTTGACACCAGATTGATGTGCGATCGCAGCGATTCAGAAAGTCGTAGCAGCTATCCAGTGCCGGCGGTCGGTATCCAGCGGCAAGAGTCTTAATGGAAGTGGCATGACAATAATGGTGTTGAAAGTCCAGTTAGATTTACTATCTTAAAGCAGCAAATATCTGATTCTTGACAAAGCATGAGGGATTCGGGCATGGCGGATGAAAGCGATCGCGACCTGCCTTCGCGCAAGTTGATCGACGCGCTGGTGCCGGGCAGCAAGTTTTCCCGCTACAAAATCGAGCGACTGCTGGGTTTTGGCGGAATGGGGATCGTGTATCTCACCCATGACGAGAAACTGAACCGGCCGGTAGCGCTCAAGATATTGCTGCCCGTAAACGCAGAAGCAGGTATTTCGCGCGAACAACTGCACCGCGAGGCGTTGATGGCGGCGTCGCTCAATCATCCCAATATTATTACTGTTTATGAAGTGGGGGAAATTGAAGGATTGTCATTTATCGCAATGGAATATGTCGAGGGCACATCGTTACGGGAAAGGCTTGGCAATGAACGCTGGACACCCCGGCAAGCCGTAGAGTTGGTCTTGCAGCTTTGCGACGGGCTGCAGCACGCTCACAATGCGGGGATAATCCACTGCGACCTTAAACCGGGAAACATTCTGATAAGAAAGGACGGGCTGGCGAAGATTGTCGACTTCGGTATTTCCCTTTTGAGCAGCAGTCGCCCGGATACGCGGTCGGCGATTGCGGGTACACCGGCCTATATGTCGCCGGAACAAGCTCGCAGCGAGCCGGTGGATCAGCGCAGCGATCTTTTCGTGCTTGGCATTATACTATATGAGATACTGACCGGACAGCGGCCGTTTCGCGGCACTTATGAAGCGGCGGCGGCTTACGCCGTGATTCATCTCGATCCGACGCCGATAGAGGAGACCCTTCCCACCGTATCCCCTATCCTGAAAAACGTCTTAGCCAAGCTGCTTCGCAAAGATCCCGGCGAACGTTTCCAGAACGCGGACGCGCTTGCCCGCGAATTGCGGAGCCTACTGGAGGAATTAAGCGATCGGGCGCCGGTCGCCACCGCAGCGGGTGCACCCTCGTTGGCGGTCCTGCCATTCGTCGACATGAGTTCGGATCACGACCAGGAGTATTTTTGCGATGGTTTGGCCGAGGAGTTGATCGGAGTGCTCTCGCAGGCATCGGGATTGCGGGTGGTTTCGCGGACTTCCTCATTTCAATACAAGGGCCAGAATTTGGATTTGCGAAGGATCGGCGCCGATCTTGGTGTCAACGCTATTCTCGAGGGAAGCGTGCGCAAATCCGGTGAACGGCTGCGAATTGCCGCCCAGTTGATTAATGTTGCCGACGGCTATCACCTGTGGTCGGACAGCTTTGATCGCACTTCGAACGATATTTTTGCCATTCAGGAAGAAATTGCGCGCGCTATTGCCGCCGGGTTGCGAGTGCAACTGGGGCGTTCGGCGCGGCGTGCTTTGACGGCAAGGCATTCGGACAGTCCGGAAGCGTATAACCTCTATCTTAAGGGCCGTTACTTCTGGAATAAGCGCTATCATGGGGGTCTGAAGAAGGGTATCGAATGCTTCCGGCAGGCGATCGAACTTGACCCGACCTATGCAGAGGCTTATGCCGGAATCGCCGATTCCTACGACATTCTCGGTTTCTACAACTTCCTTTCCCCGAACGAAGCCTGCGCCAAAGCGAAAGCAGCGGCGCTGAAGGCGCTGGAGATAGACCCGGTTCTGCCTGAAGCGTTGACGGCACTGGGTTGGGCGCATACGTTTTATGATTGGAACTGGGTGGCGGCGCGAGGGGCGTTTGAACAGGCGTTGGCTCTAAACCCCAATTACGCGATCACTCACCATTATTTCGCTCTGATGCTGGTGGCCACCGGGTCCATCGAAGATGGCATAGCGCAGATGCGGCGGGCTTTGGAACTTGATCCGCTTTCCCCGATCATCAATACGTCACTGGGCGGCATCCTGTACTTTGCGCGCCGACATGAAGAAGCGCGGGAACAATTGAAGCGCGCCATTGAGATCGATCCCCAGTTTGCTTTGGCACACGTCTACTATGCAGGCCCCTGTCTCCATCTGGGTGAGCGGCAAACTGCCATAGCCGAGTGCCGGTTGGCGGTTAGCCTGGCCGATGGCGCCGACTACGCAACGTCAATGCTCGGCTATGCCCTGGCAGAGACCGGCAATGCGGCAGAAGCAGAAGTAGTTCTCCAGGGGTTGAAGGCTCACGCACGAGAGCGCTATGTTTCCTCGTTTCACATCGCACTGATCTGTGCCGGGATGGGAGACGCTGATGAATCGCTGCTGTGGCTGAAGAAGGCGATCGCCGAGCGGGACAACTGGCTGGTGTGGTTGCCGGTATTCCCCGCCTTTGACAAGGTCAGGCATGACGAGAGGTTTGCCGACATCATCTCCGAAGTCGGGCATTCAAGATTCCCGTCGCCAAGCTAAGACTTTACCGGGACAGCAATGCCGTACCGGGCAATTTTGTCGCGCAGGCCCTTGCGAGTCAAACCGAGCGTTTCCGCTGATCGAAGGATATTCCCCTTCTGCTCCTGCAGTGTTCGAACGATCAATTCACGTTCAACCTGATCGACCACATCACGCATTTTCCCTTTGAGCTGTGGCAGGTTTCCGGGAGTCTGGGCAGCAACGAGAAAAGGTGAGAAGTCCGCCGGTTCGATGATGCCATCGGCAGAACAGACGATGGCGGCTCTTTCCAATTCATGATCCAGTTCGCGAATATTCCCGGGCCACTGATAGGCACACAACATCGCCAGCGCAGCCGGCGACAGGCGGAGATCTTCGCGATTCAACTTGATGCGCAGTTTGCCGAGGAAATGCGCGACGAGCAGAGGGATGTCATCACCTCTTTGTGACAGCGACGGGAGTTCGATCGTAAAGGTGTTGAGGCGGTAGAAGAGGTCTTCGCGGAAGCAGCCGTTGGCCATTTCATTGCGCAGATTGCGGTTGGTTGCCGAAAGGATGCGCACATCGACAAACTCGGTCCTTCCGGCGCCGACGGGGCGTATTTCGCCGGTTTCGAGAACGCGCAAGATAGCCACCTGCGTTGAAGGCGGCGCTTCTCCGATTTCATCGAGGAAAATTGTACCGCCGTGGGCCTCGCGGAAAAGGCCGGGGCGGTCGCGGTCGGCGCCGGTGAAGGCGCCTTTGACATAACCGAACAACTCGGCTTCCAGAAGCGATTCGGTCCGGATGCCGCAGTTCTTGACGACAAACAGTTTTGGGGAGCGATGACTGCCCTGATGAATGGCGCGGGCGAGCATCTCCTTGCCGGTACCGGTAGGTCCGGTGATGAGGACCGGGGCATCATTGTCCGCTACCTTGGCGGCGAGTACCAGCACCTGTCTCATGGCTTCTGATTTGCCGACGATGTTTTCGAATGCGGTAGCGCTTCCGAGGCGATTTTTCAGTTGGAGATTTTCCTCGTGCAGCTTTTGTTGCGATAATTCCAATAGCTCATTTTTCTCCGCCAATTCTTCCAACAATAGTGCGTTTGCCAGTATTTGGCCTGATTGCGAGACGATGATTCCAGCGAGCCGAGCGTGTGAGTCTTCAAACGGACCGGCGCCGGCATCGCGCAGGAGCGTCGTCAAGCCGATGATCTCACCGCGGGCGATCATCGGGCAGCAGAGCAGCGATTTGAATCTGCCGTCACCGGAAGAGAGGGGCTCGAAGCGCTCGTCATTGTCCAGGTCATCAATCTTGAGAAGCCGTTTGTGGTGGAGGACATAGCCACTGATCAGCTGATTTACGTGAAACGGGAAATCTGCCAGGAGCGGTTGAATTTTGCGAACGATTGTGACGAGGTTGGCGCTGCGATCAGAGGGCAACAAGCTGATTACCCCCTGCGTTGCGCCGGTAAGATGAATCAAGTCATCAATGATGACCGACATGATATGATTCGTTTCGCGCAGCCGGCTGACTTTTTCGACAGTACGGTTGATTGACTGTAGTTCGTTGAGCGCGCTCTCGAGTTGCGAAAGGCGATTCTTTCCAGTCAGATTGCCTCCCTGAAAACTTGCCTTGGTAACAACAAGAATACCTGTCTCATGGTCGTGCTGTCAAGGTGATTCACAAGTGGTTAGCCGGCGGCTGATTCTGAATAGGACCTATCCAGTTCCAAGCCGGTGCAATTCACTCGTCGAGACCTCTTTGTCTATTTTGGTCATATGGGTCCATGTTTAGCAACGACTTAGCGGAGTGCGAACAGGAAAGTACCCTCCGGCACAGTAGTTGCTTAACTGCGAGGTTGTATCGAAAACGCATCAGTAACATTAACCAAACTTGAAGAGGTAGGAATATGAGCGAAATCCGTCCAAAGCAAACTTTGAGAAACAACCAATTATTTCACAGGAGAGAAACCATGTGCAAGCTGACTATTTGTGCGGTTTTGTTGGCCGCAGCGCTCCTCGCCAGCGGTTGTGACCGCAACGACGCCGTTCTGCAATCAAGTTCGAACGACAGGGTTGACTTGATGTCGAGAGCTAATGCCGAAATGGCGAAACAAGATGTTGAACACTGCGGTCCGGCGCGATGCGAGGATCCGCAGCCTTTGGTGACCATTGTCAGTGGCCGCAGAAGCCTGACGTTCTGGCCTTACACGGGTGACAATTTCCTCGGGACACCGCAGGATCCGATCAATGTGATTTTCTGCGGCAAGGCTGATCCGCGCGACATTCGCGCTGCGTTGATGTCGTTAGATGGCGATCGATCCGCTTTTGGCCTGCCACCGGTTGCCCCCTTCAATTCCACCTGGCAGGACGCGATTGGCGATGTGCAGGCGGGTTATGGTGAGGAGGCCGGGTGGGTTGGCGGTGTCGTGCAACTGGCATGCGGCGACTATCAGCCGGTGCGGTTTCATTTGCGCCTGTTCAAGATGGGTGCCTGGACGGTCGGCAATGCGCACTTTGAGGTGTTAATTCCGAATACGACGGAACACCAGGTCCTGAGTTGGGAACTGGCGGAGCAGTTGGTAACAATCGACTTGATGCGCTGTGGACTTCTTGATACTGAATCGCCAGTCACGCCGACCGGGCAGATCAACGATTCGCCGTTCCGCACTATTCCGGCGATGATCTATAATGGTCTTCCGGTAGAATTGCGGCAGACGATCGGGGGACCGCTCGGGGATGTCAGTGCGGATGTGCCAATAGCGACGGATGGAAACGCCGTCGTATTCAAGTTGTCGCAACGATTGACCCGCCCGGCGGAAGAGCTGGTGCAGGATTTCGTGATTAACTTCGACCAGGTGATTCCGCGTCCGTTCTGCAGCAGCGGCCCGCTTGATTACGTGTATGTACTGGGACCAGTGCAACTCCGGCAGGTGACCCGTCTTGAACGTGGAGGCAACTACAGCTTTGACTTTCAGGCATCCGGCGCACTCTATGTGACACCGATCGATCCACTGACCGGCACACCGGCCGGACCGACCGTTCAAGCTGTCGTCAGCGAGAAACATGGCGGCGAATTGAACAGCCGATTCCACTTCGCCGAAAGCGTCAAATACCAAATTATGGGCAACGACGGCGACGCAGACTTCAGTTCACTATATGTGAAGATCCATGCCGATTCGCGCGGTAGAGACAAGTATCGCAAGATCGAGCAATGCGGATCCGTGCCGAGCATTACGGCGACATCGAAATGAATGAAGTGTCGCTGTGAGCATTAACCAGCCGGGAATCTCGCCGGGCCAGACAGCCCGGCGATTCCCGGTATGAAGGGGCTGTTGAATAACTCAGACTTTGTCATCTCTGAAAGCGTAGCGAAGAATCTGTAAGTTGTTCATAGATAACCGAAACAGATCCCTCGCTACGCTCGGGATGACAAAAGTGAAGACTTCTTCAACAGTCCCTGAAGCAGGAAGGCGGATTGCAATGCGAATCCTCTTGATCTATCCCGATACGGATCCGATGTCGATCACTCCGAGCAAGCTGATGAATATTGAGCCGCTTGGTCTGGAGTATGTTGCCGGGGCGTTGAGCGGCCACGACGTTTCAATACTTGACATGAAGTCCGAGAACAATTGGAACGGGACGTTGGCCGAGTTTCAGCCGGACATAGTGGGAATGACCGGGACTGTGATTCACACCGGCCGGATACTGACGGTTCTCTCAAGAGCCAAATTATTGAATCCGAGTGTGATCACGGTTGTGGGAGGAACACATGCTACTTTGGTTCCAATGGACTTTGACCATCCGGCGGTTGACGTGGTCATGCCGGGACAAGGGGTCGACGCGATTCGCGAAGTTGTCGAATGTGTCGAGACCGACCGACCGCTCTCTTCGGTGTCCGGGATTTACGTACGGGGACCACAGGGGCTGCGTTTCACCGGTTGCCGCAAACCGCTGCAGAATTTGGATGCATTGCCGATGCCCCGTCGCGATCTGACGGCCCGTTATCGAAGCGGCTATTTTCATCTTCTGTGGAAGCCTACCGCACTGATTGTAACCTCCGTCGGCTGTCCGCACGGATGCAATTTCTGTCCTTGCCCGGTATTGACCGGACGGCGCGTATTGAGGCGCTCGCCGCATCTGGTGGTAGAGGAGCTGAAGCAAATCACGGAACCGTATATCTATGCCGGCGACGACAACATCTTCTTTGATTACCGCCATGCCATGACACTTTGTGAGGAGATTCGAGCGGCTCGACTGCATAAACAATTCTATGTGCTTAGTCGTGTCGATGAGATCGTCAAACATCCTGACCTGGTGGAACAATGGGCGGATATTGGTTTGAAGAAGGTGTTTCTCGGACTGGAGTCGTTTAGTGATGATGATTTGAGAAGTTTGAGCAAGAGCGGTTCGGTTGCGAGAAACAACCGGGCGCTTGAGATTCTGCACGCGAACAAAGTTGACCCGCTGGGGGCTTTCATCATTCAGCCAACCTATACACAGGAGGATTTTGATAATTTGCTGCGATATATGGACCGGATGAAGATTTTCTACAATGAGTTTACGATTCTGACACCTTTTCCCGGAACTGAATTTTACGAGCGGGTGAAGGAGGAAATCACCTGTGATGATCGCAGAGTGTTTGATCTGGCTCATGCTGTCCTTCCTACGACCTTGCCGTTGAACGAGTTCTATTCGCTTTACCGCCGCCTGTACCGTCGCGCGAACACGGTTCGACGCGCAATCAAAATAAGGCCGACCGTATCTCCATTCAAGAGGTTGAGATTTGTCCGGCTACTTCCCGGTTTGCTGGCGCTATTCACCGGCAGCCGCAGGGCGTATCGTTTACTGGAGCAGTCAGAAGCGAAGAAGCTAAACAGGATTCGTACGCCGGTAAAAGTGGTTTGATGGGAACCGAGTCAGTCTTGTACTACCCCAGCCTATATCTAGCAGTTGACATTTGGAATATTCCGTCTATATTTAACAGGATGAGGTTGACCCATTACGGGGTCAGGTTCTGCCGTGAACTGCAATATCTTGCCTGGCCGAAGCGGTTCCGGTGAACAATCGACTTGCGATTACTGCATCTTTACTTTGATCTATTCGAAGAGTCTTCATTCGTGATCGTCACTACCGGGAGGCAGACTACTTCGTTCAGTGCCTGAATGACTTCAGATGGTTGGCTGCAATCAGAAGGGAAACTTTTCATGATTCGAAGGTCCTCACTACTCTCACTTTGCTTGATCGCGATGTTTCTCTTCACGGGAGTCGCCGGACAAAGGCGGCAGACAATTCGCATTATGCCGCTGGGGGATTCTATCACTTGGGATATCACTTTTGGTGATGTCAGGCCAGATGGCATGCGCACGGGCTATCGCCAGCCGCTTTGGTTGTCGCTGCAGGCGGAGGGGTTTGACGTTAACTTTGTCGGCAGCCTGGTGGCGGGGCAGGATGCAATTCCCGCTTTTGATCCCGACAATGAGGGGCACTCGGGCTGGACCGCTGGCCAAATTGCGGGGAACATCTACAGCTGGCTGACCGCCAATCCGGCGGATGTGATACTCTTGCATATCGGAACCAATGGACTCACGAGCAGCCCCAATGATGTGGCGGCGATCCTCAATGAAGTCGATCGCTATGAGGCCGATCACAGCATGGCGATCACGGTGTTCATTGCCCGCATCATTCAGAGGGTTCCCTACAGCGCGACGACGACAGAGTTTAACGACAACGTTGAAGCAATGGCGCTCGCACGGGTGCAGAATCAAGCTGACCGGATTGTCATGGTCGACATGGAAGATGGCGCGGGACTTATATACACGATCGACACTTCAGGATTGACCGGCGACATGTATGACTATCTGCATCCGAATTCTCACGGATATCCGAAAATGGCGGCGCAGTGGTTTGCGCACCTGCGACCGTTCCTTCTTAGCGGGGGATGCCCCAACGGGATCAGCCACTACTGGAATCTTGATGAAGCAAGCGGCCCGCCCTATGCCGATTCGTACGGCACGGCTGACGCCGGATGTGGAAGTTGTCCGGATGCTTCGACGGGTATTGTCAGCGGAAGTCTGTTGTTCGCAACGACGGACTCCGTCACTATTCCGACACAAAGCAGTTTTGACTGGCTGCCGGCGAGCAATTTCACAATTGAGTTGTGGTGCAATCCAACGGCGGTCGGCGGAACAAACTCCGGCCTGATTGGAAGAGCGGGCAATGGGCTGTTCACGGCGTGGTCATTGGGGGTGAACTCTGCTGGAAAAGCAAAGCTTCACTTACAGGACAGCGGAAATTCGATTGACCTGGTGTCGAGCGTTTCCCTTGTTCCCGGGCTGTGGTATCATCTGGCGGCGACACGTAACGGCGGCAGCGGGCAGATTCAGCTCTTTGTGAACGGCAATCAACAGGCGACGACAAGTGCGGTTTTCACACAGGGATTTGTTTCGACATCCGCTGTGACACTGGGTTATCTGGCGTTGGAAGCGGGATCGCATTTTCGGGGAAAAATCGACGAAGTAGCTCTTTTATGATCAGGAGCTGAATGCGGCGGAGATAATGGCAGACTACAATGCCGGAATCGGAGGATTGGGTTATTGCGATGGCGATCCCGCGGCGGCAATAATAACCTCTACTCCGTCCGGACAGGGTTTTGTCGGTGACTTGTACAGCTACGACCTGAACGCGTCGGGAAATCCGACCCCGCAATATAGCCTGCTGTCCGGGCCGGTGGGGATGAACCTTGAGAGCATTACCGGTCTTGTAAACTGGACCCCGTCGACAGTCGGCACGTTTCCCGTGTCCCTGGCCGCGATCAATTCGTTCGGTGCGGACACACAGTCGTTTACAATTCAGATTACCCAATTACCGTCATGTCCTTCGAACCTGACCCATTACTGGACGCTGGATGAAAGCTCGGGCACGACATACAGTGATCAGGTGGGCACAACTTCGGCGGTATGCTCGAGCTGTCCCCAGCCGGTGCCGGGAAAGATCAACGTCGCGAAACAGTTTGACCGATTGGACGATGCGGTCAGTATCAGCAACGATGGCACTTACAACTGGAGTGCGACGCAAAGTTTCTCGATCGAATTCTGGATGAAGCAGTCCCTGGGGTGTGCCGGTCTCTCACAACCGAATAATGAAGTCATCGTCGGGCGATCCGGCGCAGGCTGGTGGATTGGTGTGATGTGTGAATCGGGCGGCAATGCCGGCAAACTGCGTTGCTACTTCCAGGGCACAGATATCATCAGCAATGCGATGGTCACGGATGCGGCATGGCATCATGTCGTGTTTCTGCGCGACAACGCCACCGGTTCCTGGCGGCTCTATATTGACGGAGCTCTCGATCGCAACGTCACCGGCAGCAGCCACAACTTTGCGTCCACCGATCCTCTGACGCTGGGTTGGTTTAACGGTCCAGACCCGGGCAAGTACCGGTTTGGCGGTGTTCTTGATGAACTGGCGCTATACAATGACAAACTGCCGGCCGTCGTTATTGGGCAGCATTACAATCTTGGCTGGGGTTCTACCTACTGTTACAACTGTGGTGATGTTGACGGAACCGGGATAATAACGGTTTCGGATGCAGTCTATTTGATCAACTTCATATTTGGCGGCGGCAATCCACCCTTGGCGGCGGATGCGGCGGATGTCGATTGCAGCGGGTTCATTACGATTTCCGATGTGGTGTACCTTATCAACTTTATCTTTACCGGCGGTCCAGGTCCCTGCGTAAGCTGCAAGTAATACTTGCCGGAACATAGTGGGTACGGACCGGGGATACCGGATACCCAACATCGTAATTTGTGACTCCGGCAGCCATTCAGGTCACAGCGCGGAGTGTATGGTGCGGCACCGGGGCAATCGTGACTGGGGCTCACGATCACGAATATCGACGTAAATCTCCTTGACAAAACTGTTGATTTTGCTATCTTTGCCATAGGTCTGGTCTACTTTCACGGGTTTGTTCGGGATCCGAACAAACGTACTTCGAAGTGATTTTCTAACATGCCGCAAGTCGGCGCAAAATATTTGCGCAGCAGTTTGCTGTGAAAGGTTCGCCTTGAGCTACACGCGTGAGTCCCTGCGGATCGTAGCTGATGGTGGCCGCGCTTCGTTGAAGCTAGCAGAAACTGCCACGTGTTCTGGATAGGTTGGAGTACGTTTGTGAAACTTAGCTTCGAAATCGGATTATTTGCACTACAAAAAAATGGCGTAAGGGCAACTGTCACCAAGAGAGAAGGCGGAGGCAGCCTCGAATATTTGAGGATTATTCAATGACCGAAGTTTCTCAACAATCCGATTGCCTCTCCCGCAAGACGAGAGAGTTGGCTCTTGATGTATGCGGATTGGTGTTCGCTGTCATCAAGGAATTCGTTCGCACATTCGCAAGTTTTGACTATAAAAAAACTTCGGCCCGATCGGGCCAATACAAATTAATGTTGGAGGTACAAATGAGATCAGTGTTCACGGGAACAGGCTCCTTCGGCTTGCTCTGTTTATTGACGACTGCGATTTTTTTGTTCGCAGCGACAACGGTCGGTGCTCAACCGGCCGGCTGCCCGCCGGGGATGACCGGATACTGGCAATTTGACGAAGCTGCAGGCCCGACGTACGATGATTTCTTCGGTGTGAATGACGCAGCCTGTACTAATTGCCCGGCGACGGTCATTGGCAAGATTGGCAATGGGCTGGATTTTGATGGAATCAATGATGGAGTGGATGTCGCTGACGATGATAGCTTTGACTGGAACGCAACCAGCTTTACGATCGAGTTCTGGATGCGCTCCTCCGGTTGCGTCTGCACGACCCCGGTCAACGGTTACACCTGTAATCAGGTTATTGTCGCCCGTACCAACGCTTCTTGGTGGATTGGCGTCAACTGCGAGACCGGCAATGTTGGTAAACTGCGTTGCTACTTTGGTAACGTTGATTTATACAGCAACGTCTTTGTCGGTGACGATGTGTGGCACCACGTCGTCTTCCAGTATGACAATTCCGCCGGTCAGTACCGGTTGTACATCGACGGTTCACTGGACAATAGTGTTTCCGCGGCTGGAGCCAATCGTGCCGGAACCGCACCGATAACATTGGGATACTTCAGCGGGGCCTATCGGTATTATGGTCTGCTGGATGAATTCGCGCTCTACAATAGTGCGCTGTCGCAGGGTGAAATTCAAAATCACTTTACCGCGGGTGCCAGCGGGCAGGGCTACTGCAACGCGCCGGCGGCGGCGGTGATTGTATCAGCACCGGTCACGACGGCGACTGTGGGGCAGGCTTACAGTTATGATGTCAACGCCACCGGTACACCCGCACCGGCATATTCGCTGCTAACCGCGCCGGCCGGAATGACGATTGACGGCATCACGGGAGTGATCAGCTGGACGCCTCTGTTTATCGGAAGTTTCAACGTTCTGGTACAGGCCAGCAATATCAACGGCAGCGATGTGCAGTCGTTTACGGTGAAGGTTGATCCTATCTGCTATTGTACTCCGGGATTGACACACTACTGGAAACTTGAAGAGACCACCGGCAGCAGCTTCCTGGACTGCCGGGGAGGAAACAACGCGAATTGCGGCAACTGTCCGACCCCGATCGCGGGACATATCGGCGGAGCACAGGCTTTTGACCGCACCGATGACGGGCTGAACGTTGCCGATGACCCCGGTTTCGACTGGAGTGCGACGGCCAGTTACTCGATTGAATTCTGGATGAACGAGACTTCGACCTGCGCGGGAGCAACACAGCCGAACAACGAAGTTATCGTCGGGCGCTCCGGCGCCGGATGGTGGATCGGAGTCAACTGCGAATCGCCTCTGCCGGTACAGAGAATCCGCGCCTACTTGCAGACCACCGAGCTGTTCAGCACGACAGTCGTCAACGACGGTCTGTGGCACCATGTCGTGTTTGTTCGCGACGCTGCGGCTGGGGCTTTCACGCTCTATGTTGATAACGTTGCCGAGGCGACGCTGGTGACGGCGGGAAAGAATCTTGCCGGCAGCGATTCTCTGACGATCGGCTATTTCAATGGTCCTGCGCCCGGCAAGTATCGCTATGGCGGAATTCTCGACGAGTTGGCGTTCTATAATCTGGCATTAACGCCGCAGGCAATCGACGCGCACTATAACCATGGCGTAGGCGGTCGTTATTGCTACGTTTGCGGCGATGCCGATGCCACCGGCGCCGTGAATGTTTCCGATGTCGTGTATCTGATCAATTTCATTTTTGCAGGCGGGAATGCGCCCCAGCCGCTGGCTTCCGGAGATGCGGACTGCAGTGGTTTCATCACGATTTCGGATGCTGTTTATCTCATTGGATTCATTTTTAGCGGCGGACCAGCGCCCTGCGCGACCTGTCCGTAGTAGACTGTTAATTACCAGGTATAGGCAGGGAGGTTGATCGTTGAATCGACTTCCCTGCTCGATTCGAGGCCGTTGGGAATGACCCAAGGGTTCCGTTGATGCAAGGAGAAGAAAGAATGACGATTGGTAAATGGTTGTTCCGAACTGCCTGGAGCACCACTTCGGCAGTTATGGCCATGGTACTTGTGGTCGGGTTGGCAGCACCGGTGTTCGCCCAACCAGCCGGTTGTCCAACGGGAATGACCGGCTACTGGAAGTTTGATGAGTCATCGGGCCCGACGTACGATGATTTCTACGGTGTCAATAATGCTGCCTGCACCAATTGCCCGGCGACGATCACCGGCAAGCTGGGCAATGGGCTGGATTTTGATGGCATCAATGATGGAGTAGATGTCACTGACGATAACAGCTTTGATTGGAGTGCAACAACCAGCTTCACGATCGAGTTCTGGATGCGCTCCTCCGGCTGCGTCTGCACGACCCCGGTCAATGGTTACACCTGTAATCAGGTTATTGTCGGCCGTACCAGCGCTTCCTGGTGGATTGGCGTCAACTGCGAGACCGGCAATGTCGGTAAACTGCGTTGCTACTTTGGTGGCGTTGATTTGTACAGCAACGCCTTTGTCGATAACGATGTGTGGCACCACGTCGTCTTCCAGTATGACAATTCCGCCGGTCAGTATCGGTTGTACATCGACGGTTCACTGGACAATAGTGTTTCCGCGGACGGAGCTAATCGTGCTGCAACAAACGTACCGATAACCTTAGGATACTTCAGCGGGGCCTATCGGTATTATGGCATGCTCGACGAGTTTGCGCTTTACAATCAAGCATTAAGCCTCACTGATATCGTGAGTCATTACAACTCCGGCAGCGGGCAGTCATACTGCACCTCGAATCAGGCGCCGGTGGTGACCGACATTCCCGACCAGACGATTGGCGAAGGGTCAACGTTTACGACGATCAGCTTTAGATGATTATGTCTCCGATCCGGACAACACGGATGCGGAGATGACCTGGACGTATTCGGGCAACACCGCATCTGACGGTCAGCATTGACGGTAGTCGTATCGCCACGATCACGATCCCGAACGCCGACTGGAACGGCGCGGAAACGATCACCTTCACGGCGACCGATCCCGGTTCGTCGAGCGACTCCGATCCGGCGACATTTACGGTCACGGCGGTCAATGATGCTCCGATCGTGACTGACATTCCGCCACAGACGATTGCCGAGGGCGGGACCTTTACAACTATAACCTTAGACAATTTCGTTAGTGATGTTGACAATACCGATGCGGAGATGATCTGGACCTATTCGGGCAACACCGCTCTGACGGTTAGCATTGACGGTAGTCGTACTGCCACGATCACGATCCCGAATGCCGAATGGTCTGGCAGCGAGACGATCACCTTCACGGCGAAAGATCCCGGATTGTTGAGCAGTTCGGATCCGGCGACATTTACGGTTACGGCGGTCAATGATGCTCCGGTGGTGACCGACATTCCGCCGCAGACGATTGCCGAGGGTGAAACCTTTACGACTATCGCTTTGGATGATTATGTCTCCGACGCGGACAACACGGATGCGGAGATGACCTGGACGTATTCGGGCAATTCACAATTGACGGTGTCAATCGCTGACCGCATCGCCACGATCACGACCCCGAACTCCGAATGGTCAGGCAGCGAGACGATCACTTTCACGGCAAAAGATCCCGGATTGCTGAGCAGTTCGGATCCGGCGCTGTTTACGGTTACGGCGGGCAATGATGCTCCGGTGGTGACCGACATTCCGCCGCAGACGATTGCCGAAGGGGGCTCCTTCACGACCATCACTTTGGACAACTTCGTCAGTGATGTTGACAACGCGGACGCGCAGATGACGTGGACCTACTCGGGCAACACTGCGCTGACGGTCGTTATTGACGGTAGTCGTATCGCCACGATCACGACCCCGAACGCGGACTGGAACGGGGCGGAAACAATCACCTTCACGGCCACTGATCCCGGACTCTTGAGCGATTCAGATCCGGCGACATTCACGGTTACGGCGGTGAACAGTGCTCCGGTGGTGACGGACATTCCGCCACAGACGATCGCCGAGGGCGGAACTTTTGCGACTATCGCTTTAGATGACTATGTCTCCGACGCGGACAACTCGGATGCGCAGATGATCTGGACTTACTCGGGCAACAGTGCGCTGACAGTGAGCATTGACGGTAGCCGTACCGCCACGATCACGACTCCGAACTCCGAATGGTCAGGCAACGAGACAATTACCTTCACGGCAACTGATCCGGGTTTATTGAGCGACTCGGATCCGGCGATATTTACGGTTACGGCGGTCAATGATGCGCCGGTGGTGACGAATATTCCCGATCAGACGATCGCGGAGGGGTCGACATTTGCGACGATTAGTTTAGACAACTTCGTCAGTGATGTTGACAACACGGACGCGCAGATGAACTGGACGTATTCGGGCAATACACAATTAACGGTGTCGATTGCCAGCCGCGTCGCCACGATCACGATCCCGAACGCGGACTGGAACGGAGCGGAGACGATCACCTTCACGGCGAGAGATCCCGGTTTGCTGAGCAGTTCAGATCCGGCGACATTTACGGTTACGGCGGTGAATGATGCTCCGGCGGTGAGTGACATTCCCAACCAGGCGATTGCCGAGGGGTCGACATTTACGACGATCACTTTGGACAATTACGTCAGTGATGTCGACAACACGGATGAACAGATGACCTGGACGCATTCGGGCAATTCACAATTGACGGTTGCGATTGCCAGCCGTATTGCCACGATCACGATCCCGAGCGCCGAATGGTCTGGCAGCGAGACAATCACCTTCACGGCGACTGATCCCGGACTGCTGAACAGCTCGGATCCGGCGACATTCACGGTTACGGCGGTCAATGATGCTCCGGTCGTTACCGACATACCGCCGCAGACGATTGTCGAGGGCGGGAGCTTTGCGACGATCATTTTGGACGATTACGTCAGTGATGTTGACAACACGGATGAACAGATGACCTGGACATATTCCTTCAATTCACAACTGACGGTGTCGATTGTCAAGCCGTGTTGCCACGATCACGATCCCGAACGCCGAATGGTCAGGCAGCGAAACGATCACCTTTACAGCGGCCGATCCCGGATTGTTGAGCAGTTCGGACCCGGCGACATTCACGGTTACGGCGGTCAATGATGCTCCGGTCGTCACCGACATACCGCCGCAGACGATTGTCGAGGGCGGCAGCTTTGCGAATATCGCTTTAGATGACCATGTCTCCGACGCGGACAACACGGATGCGGAGATGATCTGGACGTATTCGGGCAACAGTGCGCTGACGGTCAGCATTGACGGCAGTCGTATCGCCACGATCTCGACTCCGAACTCCGAGTGGTCGGGCAGCGAGACAATCACCTTCACGGCGACTGATCCCGGTTTGCTGAGCAGTTCCGATCCGGCGACCTTCACGGTTACCGCGGTCAATGATGCGCCGGTCGTGACCAACATTCCCAATCAGACGATTGTCGAGGGCAACACCTTTGCGACGATTGCTCTGGATAACTATGTCTCAGACCAGGATCATACTGATGCACAGATGATCTGGACCTACACGGGCAATACTGAACTGACGGTTAGCATCGATATCACCCGAATTGCGACGATTACGACGCCCAGTTCGACCTGGACCGGTGGTGAGACGATCACTTTCAGGGCGACCGATCCGGATCTGGCTTTTGCGTCAGATGAAGCGACCTTCACCGTGTTATCGCCGGGATGTCCAGATGGCATGATTCACTACTGGCCGTTGGATGAGACTTCGCCGCCGCCCCTGGTAGACAGCTATGGCACGACCGATGCGACCTGCACCAGTTGTCCGACACCGGTGGCCGGTCTTATCGGAGGCGCGCAGGAGTTTGATCGAGCGACTGATCTTGTCACCGTGCCGGATGACGGCACCTATAACTGGTCAGTGACCTCGGACTACACAATTGAGTTCTGGCTCCATAAGAGCCTCGGGTGCGACGGATCAGCACAAGGGGACAATGAGGTTGTTGTCGGCCGTTCCGGCGCCGGCTGGTGGATCGGCGTGATGTGTGAGAGCGGCGCCAACACGACAAAAGTGCGCGCCTATTTTGGAGGTGTTGATCTCTATGGCACGACGTCGATGACCGATGGGGCATGGCATCATGTGGCATTTGTGCGCAACAATACGGCCGGCCAGTGGCGAATGTACATTGACGGCAACCTGGAAACTTCGCAGACGTCAGCCGGAAAAAACCTGGCGTCATCAGATCCGCTGACGATCGGGTGGTTTAACGGTCCCGATCCCGGCAAGTACCGTTTGGGCGCGGTTCTTGACGAACTTGCCTTGTATAGTTCTGCACTCTCTGGAGCCGAGATAGCCAATCACCATCTTCTCGGGCACAGCGGATTGGGCTACTGTGAACTTGGTCTCCCGCCCGCGATCACTTCGACGCCGGTCACGACAGCAATTGGCAATCGCAACTACACTTATGATGTAGAAGCAACGGGCACACCGGCGCCGATTTTTGCATTGACGACAAGTCCGGCCGGGATGACGATCGATTCGTTGAGCGGCGTCATCAGCTGGATCCCGACAGAGCTGGGATCCTACCCGGTGACGGTTTCGGCAACGAACGCTGCCGGGTTTGACGTTCAGCCTTTTTCGATCACGGTCTCGGCGCTGGCGCCACTGATTACTTCGACGCCGGTAACGACAGCGATTGGCGGGCAGCCATATGAATATGATGTGGAGGCGACTGCGGTTCCTGCGGCTACGTATTTCGTGTTTGGAACTCCGCCGGCGGGTTTGCCTGCGGGAATGACTTACAGCACCACAACGGGATTGATTTCCTGGCCACATTCACAGCCCGGCAGTTTTCCGATTTCCGTTCAGGCGGTGAATGCGCACGGCGTTGATTCTCAATCCTTTGTGCTGACGGTCGCACCGGTCGCGCCGCTGATCATCTCCTCGCCACCGCTGGTGGGACGTACGGGCTCGCTCTACCGGTATCAGGTTCAGACAACGGGTGTTCCGAAGCCATTCTTCTATCTGGACATTGCGCCATCGGGAATGGAAATCGATTCTGTGAGCGGTGAGATAATGTGGCTTCCGGCAGTAGCGGGCAGCCATCCAGTCAAGATCAGGGTAGTTAATGATGCCGGTGACGACTCACAGACCTACGTGGTTGCGATATCGCAGGCAATCACCGAGTGTTCGTCATCCATGGTGCAATACTGGAGGCTCAATGAGTTGTCTGGGCCGAGCTACGCCAACTTCCTGACGACGTTAACCGCAACCTGCGTCGGCGCCTGCCCCACTGCGGTGGCCGGCAATGTTGACGGCGGCCAGCGTTTCGGCAGCGGAAACGTTGGATTGCAGGTTGCCGACAACGGTTCGTATGACTGGACGGGCACGGAAGACCTGGCGATTGAGTTCTGGATGCGGCGCGACATCACACCGGCAATTGATTCCAATGAAGTCATTGTGGGCCGATGGGGACCACAATGGTGGATCGGCATTAACCACGATGGTGGTGGCACGGAAATCGGCAAGTTGCGATGCTGCATGAGCGGCGTCAATCTGCTGAGCAGTTCAACCGTCAATGACGACTTCTGGCACCATGTGGCCGTGTCGCGCAAGGCCGGTATCCTTAGTCTTTATTTGGACGGCGCATTGGAATCTTCGGCGCCGTCAACAGCTTCGCTCGCAGCGGACGATCCTATGACGATGGGATATCTCAATACCGGCAGTCCGATTCTCGGATACTTGCGGTTCAAAGGCATTCTGGATGAAGTTGCGCTTTACAGCGACGATCTTCCGCTGGCAGTGATCAACGCGCACTATAACGGCGGGCTTGGAAACCGCTACTGCGCGCGCTGCGGCGACTGCGACGCCAATGGAAACTTGACCATTTCGGACGTCGTGTTCCTCATCAACTACATCTTTTCGGGCGGGACGGCTCCGGAACCTTTGTTGGCGGGTGACAACGACTGCAGCAATATGGTGACGATCTCGGATGTCGTGCATATGATCAATTTCATTTTTGCCGGAGGTGCGGAGCCCTGCGCTTCCTGTAAGTAATATCTTTTTCGGTCTTCAATACTTGTCGAAGTAAGCTGACCTTCCCGACTGGTCAGCGTGTGAGCCGGGTTCGCTTCAATGCGAATCCGGCTTTTTTTGCTCTTGGAACAGGTCAAGTGGCCAGTTCCTTCGGGAATTTCCTGAAGGAGCTGGCAGAAGAGGTGTGAACTGTCGAAATTTCGACAATCATATCCAGAAAGTGAGAACAAGATTCCGGCTGATACGTAATTAACCTTCAAAGCTAATTACAGGGCGAAGTTTAGATCCGAGGGAGATATGAAGAAGAGCAACTACCTGGTCGTTGGCCTGATATCACTGACGTTGATTCCCCTGGAGTTGACGTGGACGCGCATCCTTTCCGCCGAATTCTTCTACACATTTGCTTTCCTGGTCTTATCACTGGCAATTTTGGGGTTAGGGCTTGGCGGGTTAGCGCTAAGGCTTTTTCCGGGGCTTAGCCAGCCGCGGTTGATCTGGCTTTACTTGTGTTTGGCTGCGTTCTTTGCGGTTGTCGGTCCGGGATTGGTGTTCGCAGTCGCTCCCGACTTTTCCTCGCTATTTTCAAGCTGGTTGACGCTGAGTAAATTGGCGCTGACAATTTTGATTCTGATGTCCTCCTATTTTTTCGGCGGTATGGCTCTGTCGCTCATATTCAAGCTCAATCACACCGACATGCCACGCCTTTATATGGCAGATTTGCTTGGAGCCGGCGCCGGCGTAGTTGCCGCGATCATTGCCATGAACGTCTTTGGCACGTTACAGGCATCAATTCTGGTCGCACTGCCTATCCTGCTTGCGTCTGTTATTGTCAGCCGCGGTGCATGGAGAGCGGTCCCGCTTCTTTTCGCGGCACTCGTTGTTGCGCTTTCGCCCGGTGCCGACGGCTGGCTGGGGCTGAAGCGAACGGAGCGCGCCCCGGTAATTTTCACGCACTGGGACGCGATGTCGAAGATCAAGGTGTACGATTACGGTCCGGAATCGCGGGGTATCAACATTGACAATGTTGCGAATACTCCGGTGTATCGTTTCGACGGCGACTGGGCGGCGGTGAATGAGGATTCGGCAGAGTGGGGCATCGATGTCTCCTACCTGATTGATCAGTTTGACTCCTGCGTGTTTCTGTCGTTGGGATCGGGAGGAGGAACCGACGTATTTCAGGCGCTGGTTGAAGGGGCCAAGGAAATTCATGCCGTGGAGGTCAACGGTTACATCAACCGCATGATGCTGGTTGCCGACACCAGCGGCTACGTGCGGCCGCAACCGCCGGCTCCGGACTCAACCGCAGTTGCTGATTCGACCACCACCGGCGAAGCGCCGCAACCGCTGATGAGTATTGCCGAGTTTTCGGGCCATATCTTCCGGGATCCGCGGGTCAAAGTCGTTACCGAGGATGCGCGGGCCTACGTCAGGCGCTTTCCCCACAAGTTTGATGTCATCTATTCCCTCAGTTCCAACAGTTGGGCTGCGCTGGCTTCGGGTTCATTCGCCTTAGCGGAAAATTATTTGTTCACGACCGAGGCGTTCATGGACTACTGGCAGGCACTTTCCGACAGCGGGTTCATGATGATGGAGCATCAGGTTTATGCACCGCGGCTGGTTACCGAGGTCATCGACGCTTTGACTCGAATCGGTGTCGACAAGCCGCTTGAACACTTTGCCGTATATGATCTGCCGCAGATGCGACGGACGATGATCCTGCTTTCGCGGCGGCCGCTCACGGATGATCTTCGCTTTCACGCGTTCGGCGCCTTGACTGAAGAGCGGTTCGGCCAAATCCACCTGATTCATCCTCCGGCAAACGATTCCGTCGCTAACCACCTGATTGCCCGAATAGTCAGCCGAGGCTGGAAGAGTGTGGCTGATTCGGCGGCAGTCGACATCTCCCCTGTTACCGACGATCGGCCTTTTGTCGCCCAGATGGGACTGTGGCGCAACTTCACAACCGAGAAGCGCGCAAAAGTAAATCCGTATGCCGAATTTTCCGGCTTTCCAATGGCCCACGCGATCCTGATGATGGTATTGGCGGTTACGGTTCTTCTGGCGATTCCGGTGAATCTAATTCCGTATTTACGGAAAGGTCCGCGACTGCGCCCCGTGCCCTGGCTGTATTTCTTCTGCATCGGCGTCGCATTCATGGCGGTCGAGATCGTGCTGATCCAGCAGTATTCGCTTCTGATCGGGCCATCGCTATACGGCATCGTGACTGTGCTGTTTACGCTACTGGTGGCGTCCGGAGTCGGCAGCCGAATGGCGAGGTCAGTGAGTGACAGCACGGCTTTCCTGTTTATTGCTGTGTGGGTGATATTGGACGCCCTGTTCTTCGGGCAAGTGGTGAGCTGGGCAGGAGATCTAAGCAGCGGACTGCGGATGCTCGTCGCTGCGATGCTGATATTCCCACTCGGATTTTTCATGGGGATGCCCTTCCCCAAAGGTGCGATTCGCGTGGGCGAACTCATCGATTGGGGTTTCGCCGTGAATGGCGCGGCTTCGGTCCTGGGATCGGTTCTCGTACTGATGGTGGCATTCGCCTGGGGCTTCTCAATGGCACTTGTGTCTGCCGCCGTGCTTTACCTGCTCGCGTATGCGCTCATCAGAGCTAAAGGAACCTGGGGCGAAATGCAAATTTGACGGACGGCGTTTAGTAGCCCCGCTGCAAATCCACCCGATTCGGCAAAGGCCGGCCTTGAGCCGCCAGATTGAGCAGTTGCTGAAGACCAGCGATCCAGAGCGAGTCGGTCTGGTCGGACTCGCCGCCGATGTGCGGCGTCATGACTACATTTGGAAGAGTATGGAAGGGGAAGCTTGAGGGAAACGTGCGGCTTCGCGAGGCCTCGTCCTGCGGATAGGAATACCAGACATCAAGGCCGGCACGGATTCTGCCAGATTCAAGAGCGCGGAATAGTGATTCTTCACGAATGACTGCGCCGCGGGAGATGTTGACGACAATGGCATTATCGGGCAAGAGGGACAGTTCTTCTTCACCTATCAGGCCGGTGGTATCGTCGGTGAGAGGGATGCAGACCAGCAGAACGTTGGCGGAGGGGAGAACTTGCGGCAGTTCGTTCAAGGTGACAATCCTGTCGATTCCGGCGACTTCGGTAGGAGGACTCTTCCTGATACCGATGGTCGCCATTCCCAGAGCCTTGCAGGCCACGGCGACTCGCTCCCCGATTGATCCGGCGCCCAGGATTAGCGCGGTCTTGCCGGCGAGCAGGATGTTCTCTGTTTTGCCGTAGCGTGGCGTCCAGTCGCCCGCGCGAAGTTTACTGTCAAGCGGTTGAATGCTTTTGGCGGACGCCATCATCAATGCGATGGCCATCTCGGCAGTAGGCTGGGCATTGTGATGAAGATTGTGGACGGCGATCTGCGGGTAGTTCAGAAGCAGATCGCGGGTCTTGATTGGAACACCCGCCCACGGGATAATGACGGTGTGGAGATTGGCACTGGCGGTAATCATCTCGGTGGTTACGCGCCCCGCCACCAGGACGTGATAGGCAGCTTGGTCTGGTCTGCCGAGGCCGGTGGACAGACGGATGTTCAACTCGAGCCCATGCCGCAACTGCTCGATTACGGCGGGTTCGAGCTCGTCAGCGACATGTACGGAGAGGATGTGATCTGGCAATGGTTACGAGCCTTTCGCGGATCGCAGTTGCATACTTCAACCGGTGTTTCCCGAACTTAACCAAACTGATGCGGCTTGGCAACAGGACTTACCTGTTGCTGCAGATTCTCGGGGCATACCAGTTTTTAGACGCCGGCAATGGCTCGCGGTTCGAGTTTATAGTCTGATAAGTTGCGTTACTGGCAATCCGCGCATGGTACGGCGCCGCCGCCGAAGATGTAATTGATCAGGTAGACGGCATCGGAGATCGTGACTGTGCCGCTGCAATCGGCGTCACCGGATTGGAGCGGAAGTGGAGCCGGACCGCCGGAGAAGATGTAATTAATCAAGCGGACAGCGTCGGAGATGTTGACAACGTCGTTGTCATCGGCATCACCACAGTCATACTGGGTATATTTGATTACGAGGTAGTCTTCGTATGAGCTGTTGCCACCATCGAGCGTGCCCGCGACAATTACGTTTCCGAAGTTGTCGATGGCGATCGCCGTGCCAATGTCGGCGCCGGCACCGGGGCCGCTGAAATCCTTCATCCAGCGGAAGGTGCCATCGGCGGCGAGATTGACGACGAGCAAGTCTTGATCACCCGGCGTCGGCCGGTTTGTGATACCGGTTACGTAAACGCGCCCGGCCTTGTCCAGAGTAACGGCCCGCGCATCGCTGCCTTGAGTCTGTGCGCCCGGGAAAGCGCGCACCCAAGCCGTGTCACCATCGGGATCGTACTTGATAACGGTAAACTGCTGCCCCAGGAATCCACCATTGGTGTTTCCGACGACATAGGCATGGCCGAATCCATCGACAACCATATCCCGGACAAAGTCTTCGGCACCGGACGGATCGTCGTAGACGCTCGTCCAGAGCGTGTCTCCGTCCGCGGAGTATTTGATCGTCGTGATGGCAACCTGAATTCCCGAACTTGGCTGATTGTAGCCTGACACATAAACGTTGTTCGCGGCATCGACTCCGACGCACAGACCGATGTCAACCGGTTCTGGAGAGTCGAAGGTCCGAACCCATTGCCGACTACCCGAACCAGCGTACTTGATTGTCAGGAACTGCGGACCCGTTGAGGCTGTGCCCACCTGGCCACCGACGATGATCTCACCTTCATCGCCCCGGGCGATGTCATGCGGATACTCACTTCCATGCGCATCGCCGTCAAACTGGTCCTGCCAGACAATACTGCCACTGGGCGAATATTTCACCGTGAGAATATCGTATCCTGCGGCGACTGATAGTTTCAATCCCGTTACGTAAACATATCCGGAGTCATCGACCGTGATGTGGAGCGCTTCCTCTCTTAGATTCAGGCCACCGATACGACTTCTCCATTCGAGATGACCGGTAGGAAGGTATTTGAGTACGACCCAATCGGCGATGTTACTCGTTGTATCGGACATGCCACACACGTAGACGTTTCCCGATTTGTCGACCGCGATTCCATTACCACGGTCATATCCGTTGGCTGGACCGTTGTAGATCCGAACCCAGGCGGTATCGCCGTTGGGAAGGTATTTGATGGTCGCGATGTCGTCGAGGGAGGCCGTACCCCAGACAAACCCGGTAACGTAGGTTGCCCCGGCGGTATCGGTGACCATTCCCATCAAGATATCCGGAGCACCCGCGCCGAATGTCCTGACCCAGGCGGTATCCACGACGGTCGCCGTAGCGGATTCAATCAACAGGCAGCAGAAAAAAATCAGCACTTTGCACATAGCAGTTACTCCTTGGCGAAAAGCAGAGATCTCGCCTGGCGCTCGACTGGATAAAGAGGCGTTTGAGCTAGACCAGTGACTGTATAGCGGATTGAAGACTCGAGGCTGGCCAAGTCTTTAGAAATATAGGGAAAATGTCAGAAAAAGCAACGGGTACTTGGTGCCGTTTTGGCATAGAGGAACGGCGGAATTCTCGACATCGTTCAGCATGGCGGGGTCTTTAGGGATGTCTCAACCGAAGTTGGGAGTTACCCAGGCATCAGGTCAACGACTCTTCCGGGTCTTGCGGTGAAGATCTGTCAGGCAACTATTCCGGATAACCCGACTCCGGTCTGCTCTTCCCTGGTCCCTGCTGACACCTTTGTCAAGGGGAAATAGAGTACGAACGTCGTTCCGTTGCCGACTTGAGAGAAAACGTCGTAGTAACCGCGATGATCTTTGACCGTTCCAGACACTACAGCCAAGCCAAGACCGCTGCTGGCGGTTCCTGATTTTCCTGCCATATAGTAGGGTTCAAAGATATGTTCGATGTCTGCCGCTTCAATACCGACGCCGGTGTCCTGGACTCTGATAATCGCGTAGTCTCCGGGGACAACTCGGGCAAAGCCGCCTTCAAGTCTTTCCAGATGAGCCGTCGAGGAAGTAACAGACAGTTGGCCGCCTTCCTTCATCGCATCGAGCGAATTCGAGATGAGGATCATCAGGGCCTTGGCCAGATCGGTTGTTGATCCCAGTATTGTCATTGGTGTCTCGGCGAGCGACAGCCGCATTGTTACATCGGGATTAGCCGCGGCGAGGGCCTGAAGAGCCGGAGATTCAAATAGTTGTCGGATGACGTCATTGATTTCGATGGGGGCCAGAACGTTCTGGCCGCGACGGGAGAGGGCGAGGAGGTCATGAGTCAGCGCGGAGGCTTTTCTCATGGCCCTGGACATGATCTTGAGTTTATCCCGCAGGGGGTTCTCATCCTGCAATCTGTCGAGCAGCAGTTCGGGGTACCCAATCAATGGACCGAGGATATTGTTGAGGTCTCTTGCCACTCCGCTGGCCATGGTGCCAACAGCTTCCATCTTGCGCGCTCTTTCCAAGTCCAGTTGAAGCCGATGTGCCTGGTCCACGGCAAGTCTGCGTTCTTCCTCGAGAGAAAGGACCTTTGCCAGGGTCGCAATGATCTGCCTGTCGACGATCGGAAAATTTCGTGGAACGGTATCAACGATGCAGAGGGAGCCAATGGCTTCGCCATGTCTGAAAACGGGATGTCCAAGGTAGGACCGGAGACCGTATTTTTTGACATTGGGATCGGACTGCTCGAACCTTGTACCGGTCAATTCGCCAATCGCGACAGGTTCATTTTGTCCCCTAATCACAGCTTCGTAGCAGATATGTCCATGCGGTTCATCTTTTCGCTGCAGATCCTCAGGGGCCCTGAAATCGGACCAGGTGATCAGGGATTCGGATTGGTCATCGAGTCGATTGTACAATGAACAGACGCCACCGAGCACTTCACAAGTGTGACGCACGATTGTATCAATGTTTTCGACCGAATCTGCAGCCATCTTGCCGAAGATATCGCTGAGCTTCGCAATCTTCTCTTCACCCTCTTTGCGCCCGGAAATGTCAATACAGGAGACTTGCAGAGCCCGCTGATCATCATAGTTGATCTGACAGGCACAAACATCCAGCCAGCGCAAGGAGCCATCCTTGCACCGTGCCGGCATTTCGTAATGGCGGGTTGTGTTCGCGTCAACTTGAAGAAGCCAATCAGCATTCTGATACGATTCGCGGTCATTGTGCGTAATCATCCGGCGAAGTTCATCCCATTCCAGACCGACCAGTTCCCGGACCTCGCAGCCTAGCATTTTCGCCAACGCATTATTCATGAAGACGAGCCGCATTGGGCTTCCCTGGAAGACAGCTACTCCCTGGTGTGACTCTTCAACCAGCGTGCGATACTTCTCTTCAGAACGAGCGAGCAACTGACGGGCATCCTCGCCAGCTTTCACTGACTCAGACAACTCGCGGTTGGATTGCAGAAGCTCGTCGGTTTTTTCGATGATCGTGTTTTCCTGCAGTCGATTCAGACGTCGGACCTGGTCCTGACGATACCCGGCGAAGAACGCGAGAAGCCCGAGAAATAGAGGCGCGGTATCGATAATCCAGTGGAGTGGTTGTGATCCTTGTAGTTCGATTAAGGTCTGCAGTCCGAGTGACTTGCCCTGAATTTCGGCGTCGATGAGAGTGGCGCAAAGTGGGAAGAGCAGGCCGAAAAGGAAGCCGTAGACGGTGTAAGTGAGCGAAGCCGAACGATTGAAGAGAGGTATTCCGTCGCCGGATCTTGATTTCAATATCGAATTGCGAGCATTCAAGACAACCTCCACGCCCTAATTATCCGAGAGTGATCGTCTCTCAGTTTATCGACGAATCAGTTACTTGCTGAAGCAGTGGAATGAGGCAGAGAGGACTCTTCTTTTCGAACAGTCACATATTGTCCAGGAATCGTGTCAACAAAACCGCGAGGCGTTGAGATGTTTCAAATTGGTATGGGTTAGGCCGAGGGCGGCGGATTGACGAGCTACTCTTTTCCCCACCGCGCTTCGCTGTACGAAGGTCAGACAAAAATGTCTGACCTACCGCCGTCGATCCCTTCGAAGTCCGCAGTCGATCCCTTCGAAGCTGCTCGGTAGGACAGACACTCTTATCTGTCCGTTCCGTGCGCGGCAGGTATGTGTGCGATGAGCGTGAGGGTGTTCGACTGAAGTCGAACCCACAGAAGCGCCGTCAGGAATGGGTTATGACGGCTCGTGTTGAAGGTCGCGGATGTGGACATCCGCGACACGCAGTTTCGGTCAAGGGATCGCCGCCGCCGCCGGCGGCGGGGTCAGGAGCACCCCTATGAAAAGGTCGAGCGACCTTCTCATAGTATCGGGGCGACGGTCTACGAGCTACCCTTTTCTTCCCTGCAGCTTCGCTGCATGAAGGTCAGACAAGAAGAGGCTGTTTCATAAGTTCCATTCAACCATAGCCGACCACGATATGTTGTGGTTGAATTGCAGCAATCCCACAGCAAGCTGTGGGCGACACAGCCGCGCGCTTCGCTGTACGTAGGTCAGACAAAAATGTCTGACCTACCGCCGTCGATCCCTTCGAAGTCCGCAGTCGATCCCTGCGAAGCTGCTCGGTAGGACAGACACTCTTGTCTGTCCGTTCCATGCGCGGCAGGTGTGGCGACAATCCCACAGCAAGGGGTCTGTTGACAAAGCTCGTAGTTTGAGAACCGCCACGAAAATCATGAACAACCTAAGCAGGATTCCCGCCCCAGGAAGCGAGCCTTGAGGTTAGTTCCGTACAACGAATATCGATTGTCCCTGCCACGTATTTGGCGTATTCTATCCTGTGGATTCTAACTACGATGAAGACCGCTTATTGAGCCGATGGAGGCAGAATGAAAGATAAACTGAAGACAGCAGTCGATTGGTTGCGACGCAAAGGAGTGACGTATGCGGACTGCCGCTATGTGCGTCGTGAGAACGAATCGATCCAGGTGACCGATCGCACAGTCGACTCGGTTTCGCGCAATCTCGATGTTGGCGTCGGTATCCGTGTGCTTGTGAACGGATCCTGGGGATTCGCGGCGACTTCGCAACTAACATCAGCCGACCTGCAGAAAACCGCCGGTCTGGCCCTGCAGATCGCGAAAGCATCTGCGGTGATTGCGCATGCCCCGGCGGTGCTGGCCGAGCAAGACATCTATGTCGACCACTATCGCTCGCTATGCGAAATAGATCCATTTGCACTTTCGCCCGATCAGAAGACCGGGCTGCTTCTGCAGGTGACGGAGATTCTCAAAAAGGCAAAGGCCGTGAAGACGGCTGAAGCCTCGATGGAGTTCTACAAGACGCACAAGATTTTTGTTTCTACCGAGGGCGCCGAGATTGAACAAGAAATCACTGAATCGGGTGCCGGTTACCGCGCAGTAGCTTTTGACGGCAAAGAAGCGCAGACGCGCTCTTATCCCAACTCGCACCGCGGAGGTGTCGCGACACTCGGGTACGAGTATATCGAGTCACTGCGACTTCTTGACCACGCCGAACGCGTACGCGAGGAAGCAGTGGCCTTGCTTAAGGCGACGCCCTGCCCCGACATGCAAACAACGGTGATCATTTGCGCACCGCAGATGGCACTGCAGGTGCATGAGTCGTGCGGTCATCCCATCGAACTGGACCGCGTTCTCGGAACCGAGATTTCGCTGGCCGGGGGTTCATTCCTGACGCTGGACAAGCTCGGGAAATTCCAGTACGGCTCGGACATTGTCAATATCACTGCCGATGCGACGACTATCTGGCGGGCTGGGCACTTTCGGATACGACGACGAAGGAGTCAAGGCGCAACGGACACCGATCGTGGAGCAGGGTCGATTTGTGGGCTATCTGACCAGCCGCGAGACGGCGCCGGTGATTGCACAGCGATCCAATGGCGCGATGCGCGCGGACGGCTTCAACCGCCTGCCGATTATCCGAATGACCAACATCAATCTGGAGCCCGGCAACTGGCGTCTGGACGAGTTGATCAAAGACACCAAGCAAGGAGTCTTTCTCGACTTGAACAAAAGCTGGTCCATTGACGACAAGCGGCTCAATTTCCAGTTCGGCGTCGAGGCTGCGTGGGAGATCAAAGACGGCAAGCTCGGCCAGATGTACAAGAACACCGTCTACACCGATATGACCCCGCGTTTTTGGAACTCGTGCGACGCTATTTGCGACCGGAGCCATTGGGAGGTCTGGGGTACGCCCAACTGCGGCAAAGGGGAGCCGATGCAGACAGCTCATGTCGGGCACGGGACCGCACCGGCGCGGTTTCGCAACGTCAGAGTAGGAGTGAAGTCATGATTGGAAAAGAGAAGCTGATCAAGAAGCTCGAGGCGATTTTGAAGCAATCGCGCGCCGACGAGACCGAGATTGTCTACCATGGCGAAGAATCCGGCCTGACTCGCTATGCCAACTCGATGATCCACCAGAACGTGTACGAGAACAACCGCCGTGTTCTGATCCGTGCCGTACTTGGCAAGCGCATTGGCGTGGCATCGACAAATTCAATGCTCGATGCCGATTTACTGGCCACGCTTGACAATGCAATCGCCATCGCAAGCACGCAGCGGGAAAACAAACAATTCCCCGGGCTTCCCAAGCCGACGCCATACAAGAGTGTTGCGGCGTTTGACAAGGCGACCGCCTCATTTACGCCGATGCAGCGCGCCCGGGTAGTCCAGCGGGTGATCAAAGAGGCCACAAAGCATGGCTACAACATGGCCGGTGCCTTCTCGACCTCGAGTCTGGAGATCGCCGTGCTCAACTCTAATGGCATACGGGCGTACCATCCAGCGACGGCCGCGTCAATCAATATGATAGCGATGTCGGAGACCTCATCGGGTTATGCAGCACGGCTGGCCGGAAAAGTTGCCGATATCGATGCGACGGCACTTGCCAAGACGGCTGTCGAGAAGTGTCAAAAATCCGAGAACCCGCAGCCGCTGGAGCCCGGGGAGTATGAAGTCATACTCGAGCCAGCGGCGATCGCCGAGATGTTTGCGTGGCTGACGTTTATCGGATTCGGCTCCAAGGCATTCCAGCAAGGAACGTCCTTCTTGGCAGGACGAATCGGCAGGAAGCTCACTTCAGAGCTGGTGACGATCTATGACCATGCCCTTGATCCACGCATGGTTTCGATGCCTTTTGATTTTGAGGGAGTGCCGCGGAAGAAGGTAGTGTATCTCGACAAGGGAGTGGCCAAGGGGGTCGTGCATGATCGCCAGTCGGCGGTCAAGGGCAAGACCAAAACCACCGGTCATGCGCTGCCGGCAACTGATTCCTCGCAGGGAGCGATCGGTATCAACATGATCATGTCGCCCGGCAAGACGCCGAGAGCCAAACTTATCGCCGGCGTGAAACGGGGTATTCTGGTGACGCGATTCCACTACATCAACGGATACATCGATACGCGCAATTCGGTGCTGACCGGCATGACCCGTGACGGTACCTTTTTGATCGAGAACGGCCGGATCACCGGCGGCATCAAGAATCTGCGGTTTACCGATTCATTCCTGCGGGCTTTCAAGTCCACGGTCGCGGTTTCAAAAGAAACAGAACTGCTAAGCAGCTGGTGGGGCGGAGTTGGCTGTATTTTGGCGCCGACCGTCCATCTTGGCTCATTCAAGTTCTCCGGGAAGACCGAATTTTAGAGCCGTGATCGTTTCCACTGATTAACCATGAACAAGCCACCTTGCTTAGAGGTGGCTTGTTGCAGTCATCTCCGACCTAGTGTGGTGTCTCGAAAGTAGCTTGGCAGCAGCAACGACCCAATGGTAGTCGTCATTCCCGCGAAAGGGACTGTTGAAAAACCCCTCCCGTGTCATTCTGAACCGCTGCGCAGGTGAAGAATCTGTTAGACATTGTTACGCAAAGCGAACAGATCTTTCGCTTCGCTCAAGATGACAGTATCAGACAGTTTTTCAACAGTCCCGAAAGCGGCTGCCGAATCCAGCTTAGTTTTGTTGCGGCGCGCGGCCGCTGACCGGGTATCACAACGGTAAAGAAGCGTTAGGGACACCACACTGGCTAATGATAGAATTGAGATTGAGTGGGATGAAGAACCACGATCGTCGCACTTTGTAGCGTGGTTCTAAAAGCTCGTGTGCCGGGCGCCAGCCGATAGCAATTGAGCCCGAGTCCCGCGAATCTAAACCATGCCAAGGCTACTGCGCAGTTTCGACATCGGCCTGGTCACATCGAACCAAACTTCGGAACCGTCCTTGCACTTGATGACGTCAAAGTGCCGATTTGATTCTGCTACCAGGTGTTGAGCGTGCTGCTCTTTTTCCAGAAGTGATAGGACTTCCCTCTCGTCCTCGAGCCATAAGACATGGAACGGTTCTGCTTCGGTTCCTTTTCCGGTACGCAAGATCTCCTGGCCAAACTGCACGGCGAAGTAGTGTGATATCTCCTCTCCGCTCTGGTTGCCGAGATTGCGCATTACATAGGAATAGATCCACTGAAAGGACGGACTCGCTATTCGGGCAAGACCCATTGATGTCAGGGCGTCGGCAGCCTCGGGATATTTTCCATCGGCCACCAGCTCGTCGACCGCGATGAGGTCGTCCGAATACGGGTTGTAATCGGGTGATGCATGTATCGTATCGACAAGCAGCTGATACTTGCTGTGAAAAGGATGATCGAGGTAGTCTTCCAACGCTTTCAGGATTGATTCATTCATTGACCACTCTCCGTCGTTTCCGACATTCTCTCATTCGACGTCCGGTTTGACTCTACTGGAACATTCTCCGTCCCTCGAGGAGGAGAATTGATCACCGGCCTGCTTACTTGATCCGGTTCCACCCAAGATGAGCGTCAAAGCGTCGATGCTTGTACGCTGGTCTTGTCGGCAGAAGCGCAGCCAGTTCGCCGACTTCCAGGTCCCATCGCGATGCTTCCAGAGCGCAGAGTTCCTGCTTGGTCAGTGCACAAAAATGGCGCCGCGGATTACCATGGAGTTCATTGCTGCAGTGACACGGTGTCTTGCGAAGCCGGCCAAGGAATCGATTCCTTCCCGCCTGGTCGAATGTTGGTTCATACCACCATGTGCCTAGGTGAGTCTCGTATCGTTTCTGCGCCAAACGGCGAGCATACTTGTTTCTAACGCCCATCATTGATGAACCTCCTACGGGCACGCAGAACGGGTAGGTCCGCCGCCGAAGATGTAGTTAATGATGTACACGGCATCGGAGATGTTGACGTTTCCGCTGCAGTTCGCATCACCGGACACAGTGGATTCGGCGCGGGGCCACCGCAGAAGATAAAGTAGATGATCACTAGACCGCATCGGAAATCGTTATCTCGCCGTTGCCGTTGGCGTCACCGCAAAAACAACACTGATTGACGATGCCATCGGTGATATTCAGGTCACAACCGCTGGAGCCGTTTTGCTGCGAATAGTTGGGATCGAACGTGACCGCCGATCCATCGGCGGCGAGCATCAGTAATGATCCGGTTACTGCGGACCTAATGCCAAAATCGTGACGTTCCAGTGTTGGAGTTAGAGCCACAACTCCGGTCTGATTAGCTGCGATGTTGACCGAGGACAAATCTGCCGTACCATCGGGAAGTACTAACCGGAGTGAGTTCTGGAGCTCGGGCAATACCACATCATCTGGACCGAATGAGTCTAAGTCCAAGAGTGCGGGCTTTCCACGGGGGGGCATGAGCGTAAATACCGTTGAATACGGACCTGGAAGCGGCGGGCGAAATCGAATCCCTCTGACAAAATCTTCGGTCAAAGTACCCAGAGCAATGTAGCCGTGCTGCGGCAGAGGTTGGAGATTGACAATCGGAAGTGTTGAGAAGGGCAGGAAATTCGTGACGGTAATGCCGCCTGTGACATCGAAGCGCAACACGACTATGAATCCAGTGTCAGTACCGATAAATAATCGGGGGTTGGCGTCGGCAAACTCCGAACCCGGAAGTTCGGCCGCACATGTAGCATGCCCATAAGTAATTGAATCGATGACGGGCTGGTATGTTGTGCGCGATCCAGCCACGGGAGTGCCGTCAAGGCCATAAGTCACGGGGAATGTTTGGAGCCGATAGTCACGAAAGACAATGAACGGACTCGGCCCGACTCCACGTTCGGCGAACTCGCGAAGTGATCCGTCCATAAGACGTCAACCGGACGCCAGGAGTTCGGGAAATTTACGTTGAGACGATTCCCGCGCTGTGCACCAGTGTGCGGGTCAAGAGTCATGATCCAGACACCGCTTTGGGAAGTTACGTCGTTGCGCCACAAAATGAAAGGACTGGGTTCAACACCGCCGGGCTGACGCAGCGATGGCTCTCCCGGTTTACTTTCGTTGACCGCACCAGTTTGCACGTAGGCAAGATCGATGGCGACAAAGTGGGTGTCTGATGCTGTCTGCAGTTTGTCGATTGCCGCAATTACAATTGCAGCAGGGGCAACTCCCGGGCTATCTGTGGCGGAGCTACTCTTGCCGTTCCAGCAGAATAGGCAGAGACCGGATACGACAATAAGGATGAAAATTGACTGACTTCTTTCCATATCCACTCCTTTCAATCTCCAACAGTTGTTCGAACGTTCGTCTTTCAATTCTCCACATCCGGTCAAATGCGGCCTGTGGCGAAACCAACACTACAGGCATGCCGAACAGGGCGCCGCTCCTCCGGCAAATATGTAGTTGATCAGATACACGGCATCAACAATGTCGACACTTCCCCGGCAGTCTGCGTCTCCGGATTCAGGCGGGTCCGGAGCGGGGCCGCCGGCGAAGATGTAGTTGACGAGGAAGACCACGTCTGTGATGTCAATTCGCTCATTGCCGTCGGCGTCACCGCAGATGTAGTCAGACGCATCCATGATGGCCGTCAGCTGCACGTACAGTGAATCGTAGAGAGGGGTCATGACCGGGAAGTGATAGTTGTTCTGGAAAATATCCAGTAGATCCTCTCGTGCTGCGGCGCTGACCAGTGACGCGAAAAGAGTATGGCGCGCCCCGTCCCCCCAAACCTGGACGCTGTCCAGGAACCATGAGAGCGATGGCTGGTACTGCGGCTGCAAGGGCAAGAAGAACCTGCGACAGAACTGTTCTCCCAAGGCGTCGCGATAGTTCATCCACAAACCGTCGACGATATTGGCATCGAGTGCGCCGAAGTCTGCTCCACTTGCCAGCCAGTTCTGGAAGTCGCCCGCAAAAGCTCCGACTTGCATGTTATATACAAACTGCAGGGAGTTTTTCGCGTCGGTTCCGATGTTGTAGGCGGAAGGGTGTCCGACAACTGTCCTGATTGCCTCCAGGGCCACGATGGAGGCATATCCTTCGCTGTAGTGCCCTACCGGCCCGAGTCCGATTCCAAAAGTGTAAGACGGCCAGGTGAAATTGTGACCGATTTCGTGAAACATGACGAACCACTGAGGCGAGCGCGGCTGGAGGAACGGCACGAGAAAGCAGTTCTGCCAAACATTGCCCTCGATGTTCCAACCCAGTCGCAGCGGATTTCCGGAGATACCACACACCCGGCTGGCCTCTCCCTCGCCCATATCGATTTCCAGTATCTGCCGTCCTCCCTGGAATGGTTTCAATCCCATCAGCTTTGCCTGGATGTCGTAAGCGTATTCGTCGATCTCCGCAATTTCGTACTGCTGAACATATGCCTCGATGTCTTCGCCATCGATGGCTGCGGGGTAATACAGCACGGTGTTTTCACCCACAATTTCATTGAAGCTGAGATCGTAATCCTGGCCAAGCACTCGAACTATACAGGTGTTTGCCGCAATCTGCCCGTCAATAGTGGCGTGGACCCAGGTTCCGATTTCGTTCGGTCCTTCCTGACGAAGTGCCGTCACGAAACCATCGCCGCTAATCGAGATGAGCGAAGGATCGTAGCCTCCGAAATTGACGACACCGGAGACAGGGTTGCCGTTGCTATCCCGAAGCGTAAGCGGGACTGCACTCGTGGCACCATCGGTCAAGTGGAGATTGTAGGGATACAGGTAGCGAAGCGGTGCTTTGTCGAATTGTCCGACAACACTGTCAGTGTCAGGGGCTGCTGAAAGCTTTGCCGTCATGCACTCCCAATCTGAGCCAGATTGGCCCTGCGCTTGTTGCAGTGGATATGTTACACAAAGGATTGCGAGACTAAGAATCAAACGGTAAGCCGGCCGAAGGCACTTCATTCGATTGAGCATACTGCAGACTCCTTAAATGGGAGTAAATCTGGCGAAATTTGATCGATGCGTGCAATGCGAGAAGCTTGTTTTAATCTACAAAAAACTCTACGTAAATCAAGCGGATAGTTGCCTGGCAGAGGTCGGTGCCAGCCACAGGGGCGATACGTCAACTGATCGAATTTATCAATGCAAAGCCTTGACATTTTTGTCGATTATTGTAGCTTACAATTGACTATCAACTCACTCCAGCGGTAATAGACTTCATTATCCAGTTCTTCTCCGTTCTTTCGGGAGGGCAGAACTCTTGTCTACGTACTCGTCCATTAATCAAGGAGCCGTATTATGATCCGTTCCAGTTGCGTTCGGATTGTCCTTTGGACACTGTTTCTCTGTTGTTGTTCTTCGTCGTTTGGTGCTGTACCGCAGCTAATCAGCTACCAGGGACGACTCACCCACAGCGATGGATCACCTATTGACTCAACCGTCGGGTTGACTTTCACGATCGCCCTTGATGCCGCGGGTGATTTTGTGTTGTGGACGGAAAGTCAGCCTTCTGTCACGATCAGCGACGGTCTCTTTCAGGTGTTACTGGGGGCGGTGAATCCGATCGGTGCAGAAGTTTTTGACGGTGGTCGGCGTTTCCTGAGGGTCCAGATGGATGGAGAGCCGGCCCTCGGCGGCTTTACACCAATTGTGAGTGTCGGCTATGCCTACCGCTCGGTTTACGCTGACAGTTCTGTGGTGGCGCACAGCGTTACCGGTAACGCCGGCGCCAAGTGGACGCTGGCAGATTCGGTTCTTTACTCCAACAGTTACTGGGGGATTGCCCGCGGCCATGCGGGTAATATTCTCTATGGCGACAGCGCGCACACGATGGTCAACCTGGGGACCAACAGCTTTGCCGGACAGCAAGGACAGAGTTACGGATACATTACGATCTCCGGCGGCGATAAGAATGCCGCCCGGTCGTGGAACAGCACTGTCGGCGGTGGCGACCAGAACACAGCCAATTCGAATTACTCAACGATTGCGGGGGGGCAGCGAAATCTGGTGGGCAGCATGTACGGATCGGTGACCGGCGGTTTCGGCGATACCGTCGGTGCGCTTTACGGTGGTGCGTTGTCGGGTCGCCGCAATGTTGCCGGTGTCGGATGATCGACGATACCGCGGCATTTGTGCGGAGGAGGCAGCGAACAATCGCGCTGGACTTCCTGTTCGGCACGATCGCAGGCGGGCCAGACTTAACACTGCTTACCAACGGATACTGGGGGACCATCGCCGGCGGGAGCGGAAACACTGACGTTAGCTCGGAAACAGTTGGCCACTATTTCGGCGGTGGCGGCTCCAATCGAGAGCAGGAGGTTCGAGGCATTGCTCGACTGTTTCCGGGGAGGTGGGGAACAAAGCCACTGATCGATTCTGTGGTAATGCTGGAGGATGGCATGAATATCAATCCCGGGCTGGTAATAGCGTCGATCGGTGGTGGCGCCCACAATTACCTGTCACTGGAGAGTTTTCGGTCAATTCCCGGTGGGGATCAAGATACATTGATCGTCAGCTACTCTTATTTATTTGGCATCAGACAGTCGGCTGACCCAGCGATTCGACTTTCATGGTCGACATGCCACACATCCGCTTCGGCAAGGAGAGCGGTGGCTACGAATTCCCGACGACTGACGGCACTGCCGGCCAGGTTCTGGGAACCAATGGTGCCGGCAAGCTGAGCTGGTCTGCGATGACTGCGGCCGGCGGGTGGACGGATGCCGGAGCAATTGTCCAACTGTCGAATGTAAATGACAGTGTCGGTATTGGAACTTGGGCTCCAGGGGCCAAGTTGAGCGTAGCTGGTGCTTCGGCACAGGGACAGATGGGCGGAGCCCTGTTTGGTGTCAGCGGAATACATGTAGCAACACTAAACTACGGTTCTCTGGGCACCAATGTGTATGGTGCATACGGCCGTCATAATGTTTCAACTAATTATGGAGCTCTGGGTACATCAATGGCCGGCGTCTATGGAAATTCATCTGCCGGCTTCGCCGGTTATTTCGACGGGAAGGCCTATATTGGCGGCAGGCTTGGTATTGGCACGACCATGGCGCTCAATCAGCTGGACGTCGAGGGCGGAGCGGCGATCGGAGTGAATTACTCAAGTAGTTATTCCGCACCGACTAATGGTCTGCTCGTCGAAGGAAGAATCGGGGTCGGGAAGACGGTACCAAGCGTGCAGGTCGACTTGAGTGATATGATGCGCATAGGGGGTGCGACCTGGCCCGGAGTGGGAACAGGAGAAGGGCTTGAACTGGCTTACGATGCTTCGACAAACAGAGGGTTTATCCAGCCTTATGACCGGAATGCGAGCTCTAGAGGTGATCTGTGTCTTCTCGCGGACGGTGTTGGAATCAATGAAACAGACCCTACGGCGATGCTCCAGATTCGCGGATATCAAACTTGGGAGAATCCCCATATCAAACTATCGGAAAGCCAAAACGGTGATTCTCGTATTATCCACGGCGGCTCGGGTCTTCAGTTTAGAAATTTCTATGCTCTACCGGGTAATATGGCATTCGATTTCCTCGACAAGAACAACAACCACTTACTTTTTGTAAATGCAGACGGCGAGGTCGGAATCCCCGGCCGAGCAACCGTAGGCGGACAAACCTACTTGGAGGCAATTACCTTGTCTCATGACGGGACGAACGGTAAAATCGAAACCTGGACCGGCGACATAAATATGATGCCCGCCGCGAATGTCGGTATTGGAACTGCGGACCCTCAGGACAAACTCGAGGTTAAGGGCAATGTACGGCTGGATAATGGAGCCGGTAGCAGCGCCGCTCTTCGCTTCACCGATGGTGGGACTCAGAAATGGGCATTCGTCTTACCGTCCGTGGGCTTCGGGAAAGCTTTCGTTCACCGACGATACTGGACCCAACATACTTATGACGCTGGATCCAGTCAATGATCGCATTGGGATCAATCAGGACAATCCGGCGTATCCTCTCGACGTGTCGGGTGCCTGCCATGCGTCCAGCTTTCCCACTTCGTCCGACGAACGTCTCAAGAAAGACATTCGCCCACTGGAGAATGTGCTGGAGAAGATAGCCAGTATGCGCGGTGTATCCTTCGACTGGAACGAAACATATGACTCGCTAGGCCGTTCGACTGGTCATCGTGAAATCGGTGTCATCGCGCAGGATGTGGAAGCACAGATTTCCCTGAATTAGTGACCAGGTGGGGAGACAAAGATTATCGGGCGGTTGATTATGGGCGTCTGACCGCGGTTCTGATTGAAGCGATCAAAGAGCTACGCGCCGAGAATCAAGGTTTCAAGACGCGACTGGAAGCGCTTGAACGAAAGTGAGGATATCCGATCCTGAGCAGTATCGGTACTGCGCGCACGGGACGATCTCAGACGTCAAGACTTGCGAAGTCTCTTCTGTTGGGCGTTACCTGTTTTGTACCGAGTTTAAGCCTGTTTTGTTGGAAAGTCGCTATGATTTACCAGATTTCAACTTGGACTAGTCACTTACGAGTCAGGCTTCATGATATCTTCTATCGAAACACTCCGCAGTGATTAGGCTTCAAGGCACTGATAGTCTGCGGTGAACCGTGCATCAAATACGTGAGGTAGAAAGTTTCGCTTGACAATCGACGTTGTCTGAATGATATTTATTCTTACAAACGACTATCAAAGCTGACTATTTACTCGGTCTGGGGAGCAGCGCATTGGCAGGAAGTATTGCCTTCTCACTATCAAGGTTGGGTGCGAGTGCTGATTACACTTCGCTCTGACGCGGACCATTTAAACCAGAATTTTGACGGCGATCCAGGGTATTCGGATCGACCGGCATCAACATCCTGAATTTCCTGCCAAGAGGCCGATCCGGCTTCTGTCTCAATCTTAGTTGCCGCACCGACTGTCCCGCTCTCCAGTTCCGGAAAAAGAAGGAGGGATATTGACAGAATATTTTACGCGTACTACTTCTGATTCAAGACAATAATGACCTTGCGCTGAAGCCAGGGTACAGCTGATTCGAGGCTGAATTGGCGCATGCCTTTGGAGACTGAAACAGTGTCAGTGCTGGCCACGAGAATTACGATTGGTGATTAACGACAATTGGGAGGCAGCAATGTCCGGAAAAGGTTTTCTTACTTTCATTTTGACAGGGGCGATGGCGCTATTCATGCTGTGCGCTTTGGCACCGACTGTATTGGCGCAGCCGTCGGGTTGCCCGACGGGGATGACCGGCTACTGGAAGTTTGATGAGTCATCAGGCGGGCCGTACGACGATTTCTACGGTGTCAATGACGCCACCTGCTCAAGTTGCCCGGCGACGGTTACCGGCAAGCTTGGCAATGGGCTGGATTTTGATGGGACCAATAATCGAGTTGACGTTCCTGACGATAATAGCTTCGATTGGGATGAATTTACAAGCTTCACGATTGAATTCTGGATGCGATCTTCCGGTTGCGTTTGCACGGAAGGCGGATACAATTGTAACCAGGTAATTGCCGGGCGCGTAGCGGCGGGCTGGTGGATTGGCGTTAACTGCCAGACACCGGGGTCGGGAAGCATCAATAAGCTGCGCTGTGTCTTTGGGACTATTGATGGCCCAACTGATTTCTACAGTAACGCTTCCGTCAACGATGATGTCTGGCACCATGTCGTGTATCAGTTCGACCGCGCAGCCGGTTCATCCGGTCAGTATCGTTTGTACATCGACGGTGTACTGGACAATAGTGTCTTCGCGGATGGAGCCACTCGCGCCGGAGCAGGACCGATACAATTAGGATACTACAGCACGGCCTATCAGTACGCGGGACTGCTCGACGAGTTTGCAGTATACAATCAAGCGTTGAGCCTCAGTGATATCCAGAGTCATTGGAACTCCGGCAACGGGCAAAGCTACTGCATTTCCAATCTGCCTCCGGTCGTATCGGATATCGCTGACGCGACGATTGCTGAAGGCGGCAGTTTTGCGACAATCAACCTTGATGAGTTTGTTGCCGATCCGGACAACCTTGACACCGAGATCAGCTGGACCGTCAGCGGCAACGTAAATCTAAGTGTGAGCATTGACGTCAATCGGGTCGCAACGATCACGGTCATTAACCCGGAGTGGAACGGCAGTGAGACGATTACGTTCACTGCGACTGACCTTGGCTCCTTGAGCGGCTCGGATCCGGCGACGTTTACGGTGACGGCGGTCAATGATGCGCCGGTGGTGGGTGATATTCCGGGCCAGACGGTGGGCGAGGGGACGGCTCTTGGAACAATCGATCTCGACACCTATGTCACCGATCCGGACAACCTTGTCACCGACATCAACTGGACCGCCAGCGGCAACGTGAATCTAAGTGTGAGTATCAGCCCCAGTCACGTTGCGACGATCACCGTCATCGATCCGGAATGGAACGGCAGCGAGACGATTACGTTTACGGCGACCGACCCCGGACCTCTGAGCGACTCGGATCCGGCGACTTTTATCGTTACACCGTCAATGATGCGCCGGTGGTAGGTGATATTCCGGGCCAGACGGTGGCCGAGGGAACGCCCTTTGCGCCAATTGACCTCGACACCTATGTCACCGATCCGGATAATCTCGTCACCGAGATCAACTGGACCTCCAGCGGCAGCGCGAATCTGAGCGTGGTATCAGCCCAAGTCATGTGGCAACGATCACAGTGATCAACCCGGAGTGGAACAGCAGCGAGACGATTACGTTCACGGCGACCGATCCCGGACCCTTGAGCGACTCGGATCCGGCGATGTTCATCGTTACGCCCGTCAACGATGCACCGATAGTCGGTGATATCCCCGACCAGAGCATCCTTACAGGGCAGAATTTCGCCACGATCGCCCTTGACAACTATGTTAGTGATCCGGATGATTTCGATGCCGATCTGACCTGGACCGCCTCGGGAAACAGCGCTTTGCTCGTCAATATTAGTCCACTTCGGATAGCGACGATTTCGACGCCGTCGCCGAGCCTGGACCGGAAGCGAAACGATCACCTTCAAGGCGACCGATTCGGGCGACGAATTCGATTTGGATGCGGCCACTTTCACCGTTTCATCGGAGGGATGTCCGCAGGGCATGACGCATTATTGGCAGTTGAACGAGACTGCCGGGGCGCCATACAACGACTCATTCGGTGCTGCAGATGCTACCTGCACAAACTGCCCGACCCCGGTGGCGGGTCTGGTTGGTGGCGCCCAGGAATTCGACCGCCTGACCGATCAAGTGACTGTCGTGGACGATGACAGCTTCGATTGGGGAGTAGGATCAAGTTTTACCATCGAATTTTGGCTTAACAAATCGAGCGGCTGCGCCGGAGGAGCGCAACCCAACAACGAAGTTGTGGTGGGCCGCTCCGCCGGCGGCTGGTGGGTTGGTGTGATGTGCGAAAGCGGAACGAACCAGTCAAAGATCCGTGCTTACTTCCAGGGAGTAGACCTCTACAGTACATCATCAGTGACTGACGCTAATTGGCATCACGTTGCCGTGGTTCGCGACAATTCTGCGAATCAATGGTTAATGTATGTTGACGGCGCGCTGGAAACGTCACAGTTATCTGCCGGAAAGAATCTGGCCGCATCCACGCCGCTGGAAATCGGCTGGTACAACGGGCCGGATCCGGGTAAATACCGGCTTGGAGCGATTCTCGACGAACTCGCGCTCTACGACGCCGCGTTGACACCGGCGGCTATCGCCATTCACCATGCTGATGGTCATATCGGAAACGGCTACTGCACCTTCAGTAACAGTGCTCCGCTGATAACGACTGCTGCCGTAACTTCCGCCACGGTTGGTGTAGCGTATACTTATGACGTCGATGCCGACGGAGTTCCGCAGCCAACCTACTCGCTGATGACGCACCCGGCCGGAATGACGATCGACAATGGTAACGGTATTATTGAGTGGACGCCGTCGACGGCAGGCAGCTTCAACGTTGTGGTTGTTGCTTCCAACAGCGAGGGTATCGATACTCAGCCATTTACGATTGTTGTTGATCCGGCAAGCGGCTGTCCCGGCGACATGGTCCATTACTGGAATTTTGATGAAATCGTTGGCGGTAGCTACGACGATCCCGTCGGAGGCGCAGATGCTTTCGGCACGAATTTCCCCGCGCCAATTCCGGGCAAAGTAGACGGGGCCCAACTGTTCGATCGCGTGGATGACCAGTTGCTGGTGCCGGATGACGACTCCTACGACTGGAGTGCAACCGACAATTACTCGATTGAATTCTGGATGAAGGCTGACTGCGGCTGTACCGGCATTGATTACAACTGTAACGAAGTCATTCTCTCGCGGTTCGACATTGGCAATCCGTGGTGGATCGGTGTTTCCTGCAGGACGAGTGAAAATCCGGGGAAATTGCGCTGTTACTTTGGCGCCTCGACCGATTTGTACAGCACGGTCAATGTCAATGATGAGGTATGGCACCATGTCGTGTTCTTACGCGACAACGGTCTCAATGAGTGCCGGCTTTATGTTGACGGAGTCCTGAACACGACTCTTAGCGTGTCCGGAGCCGAGCGCTCGGGTTTGAACAAGCCGATGCAGGTCGGATGGGCAAACGGCACTCCCTTCTATCGCTATGGCGGCATCCTTGATGAGCTGGCCATCTATGATGGTGTGCTTAGCCCGGCTCGCATCGTCTCCCATTACAATGGTGGCGGCGGTTCGCCCTACTGCGGACTCTGCGGTGACGCCGACGGCAGTGGCGGAGTCAACATTTCTGACGCAGTATATCTCATAAACTACATTTTCTCGGGAGGACCTGCCCCGAACCCACTACTGTCTGGAGACGCAGACTGCAGCGGCACAGTGAACATCTCAGATGCTGTGTACCTGATTAACTACATCTTCTCCGGTGGTGCAGCGCCGTGCGCGGCGTGCAAGTAAGCCTCGATCAGTAATCGGCGCGAACTTGGACCGCGGACCAGCAATGGTCCGCGGTCCTTTGTTAATGGGAGCGATATCTCCTCTACATGATGACATGTAAGTGCGATGCCGCGGGCAGCATGCTTGAAGACGGCTTCGTCAATCGATGCGGACTGTGACAATGCGCGACACGTCGATTTCGCGAGCCGCGGCGAGAATTCCCCGAGCGATGCTGCCTTCTTCCGAGATGTTAACAATCTTGCTCTGACCGCTGAATCGTTTCCGGGCGCCGCGCAGGTATGCCGCGCAGCTTCCCGTCGGCACAGCTGTGACAACCGGGGCAGCCATCGCTCCCGGGCCACGCCGCGTCCGGTAACGGCCGTTGAACTGCTTCATGAATTCGTCCAGAGACCGGGCATAGGATTGGATGTCGCCGGGTAGTGAGTCAAATTCGAGCACCCAGTGGTGACGCGGAACGGGCGAGTCCGCCGAGTCGGCATAAGTCAGGTGATGACTTAGGCACCTCGCTGCACTGGCCGTATCGGCAGCCGCGATCACTTTGCGCGCGTGATCGGCGCTGGTCGCATCGCCGTAGCGATCCAGCACTTCCCCCACTCGACCCATCACGCGCAGACGAGGCGGCCGGGTAGACACAAACTGAACAATGTCTCCGACACAGAGGCTCCACAACCCGCCGGTATTTGTAATGTACAGGATGTAGTTGATGCCCGACTCGACGGTTTCGATGGTGTATCGACCCGGTCTCTGCGAGTCCTGCTCCCCTACCGGAACAAACTCGAAAAAGACTCCGCCGTTCAGGTTCACGAGCAGGCCCTCCGTTTCACTGCGATCCTGAAAGGCGAACAGGCCTTCCGACGCGGAGTAGGATTCGATGAAATCCACGCCCGGTCCAAGATATGATTCGAGAGTGGCGCGATAAGAGGAGAGCGCGACTCCGCCGGAAAAGAACACGCGCAGGTTTGGCCACGCCCGCCTCACAGCTTCCGCCACGGTCTTTGCACCAACGACTTCGCGCACACGCTCGAAGAAGACCGGTGCCCAGCTCGGAACCATAGCTATTGAGCGGACATCCGTATGCACTGCAATGCGGGCAGATTCGATGAGCTTCGCGTCCCAATCCTCCATCAGCATGACATGCCGTGGGAGTGCCTGGAGCCAATACGCCAGTAAGCGCGGTGCATGGTGAGCGAGCAGCCCGCTGACTTCACCGGCCATCCTGCCGCCCACGGTCCCTGCCTCGATGCCGCCGGGCAGGCTAAGGAACTTTCCCTTCAGAATTGTCGAAGCACCGCGCCGGTGTGCGAGATAACAGAGTCCGGGGAGCAAACTGCTGCGCGTGAGGAACGCAATCGTCTCCCGGGACAGGGGTATAACGCGACCGCCCGAGCGTGTTCCACCGGAGACGGCGAAGGCGGCCGGATGGCCGGGCCAGACCACGTCCGGCTCGCCATTGACTGTTCGATCTATGTATGGTTGCAGATCCACGTAATCCGACAGCGGAACACGGCACTGGTACTCTTCTATGAAGCCAGGGGGCCAGCGAAGCTCACCGAACCCGTGTGCCCGTCCCCAGACGGTATTCTTGGCTCGTCGAACGAGCAGGCGCAGTAGCGTGCGCTGGGAGTCGCCGGGTCGTTCCAGCGATTTCTTGAGGCGCCACAACGGCGACGGAGGACATTTCAACAAATGTGACAGCATGACGAGATCAACATAGACAAACGCAGCCAGGATACGTATGTTTTTTTGGGAGATGGCGGCAGAGAAGACCGATACGATGGACCACACGAAGAACTTCCGCGATGCGGGCACGGAGCGTTATCACGCGTTTGACAACCTGAGAGGAACAATGTTGTTGCTCCTGCTTGCCCTGCACGCTGCGGTCGCGTACATGGTCACTCCTCTTGGAACAACCTGGCCATTCAAGGACAGCCAGACGCACGTGATCTTCGACATCGCCGGGGCGTTCATTCACACCTTTCGTCTTCCGCTGTTATTTGTCATGGCCGGCTTCTTTGGCGCAAAGTTATACTACGAGCGAGGCACGCGCGGATTCCTGAAGAACCGGTTGCAGAGGATCGCAATTCCGCTCATCGTATTTTGGGTTTTACTGGCACCGCTGATTCTTGCTCCTCTGGCCCTTCTCCATCTCGACCCCGGTTCGCGGACGTTCATGGGGCTTGTCTCGTGGCTTTTGAGTGCGGACGCCCTTTCCCGTCTAAACTTTCTCCACCTCTGGTTTCTCTTTGACCTGCTCCTTTATTACGGTGCGGCCTTACTGCTTATCTGGATATCTAAGCTTGTTCGATTGACCTGGAGAAATGGCGGCGGCCAGAAGTTTGGTTTGTTGCTTCGGAGTTCATGGGGTCCTCTCGTGTTTGCCACCTTGACGGCGATATCGATGCTGCCGATGGAACTGGGAGTGCTGGAAACTCCTGCAACCTTTGAACGGCCGCCATCGACGCTGATCGCTAATTCTATTTTCGTGCTGTTTGGCTGGGGTCTGTATATCCGCAGGGATCTTGTCGGCGAGTTTGCGCTTCGCGCGTGGGGATATACGTGTCTCGCACTTGCGTGTTTCGGAACGCACCTGGCCTGTTTATTTTCGCTGCTCAACGGGAATGCTGAGTATCACATTCCGTCGGTTGTGTTGGCCTCGTTGTCGATCTGGTTTTTCATATATGGGATTATGGGGTTGTTCGTCCGATACTGTAACAGACCCAACCGCATCTGGCGCTACATTGCCGATTCATCTTACTGGTGCTATCTTGTGCACCTTCCGCTGATCGCCTGGCTATCTGTCCTAATGGCTGATTGGGGCGCTTCCGCAGTAGTGAAGTTCACGATTGTACTTACAGCCACGCTGCTGGTCTGTCTGCTGACGTATGATCGCTTAGTGCGCTCGACGCCGATCGGAGTTCTGATCAACGGACGACGACGTTCCCAGTAGTTCACATCCCACCGGGCACGACATGAGAGCGAGAGGGATACGACTAACGGTTGAGAGGGTGGGGACGGTTCGCTGGTAAATTTAGCTCCCGGCAAATAAGTCGGTGCTCGCGGAGTAGATCTACAAGCCCATTCGTTGGAGCAGAAGTTTAAACCGTTCGTCATTGCGGACTTGGTCGAAAAGTGGGAAAGTGTTAATGACTGGCAGAAATGACTCGCGATCAAGCCGGGCTTGCTCCAGATAAAAAACGACCTGATCGAGGTCTCCGATGCCAAGATACACCGTGGCTCGATACAGAGGCGAGACATAGCGACTCTTAGACAGCTCGTCGATTTGTGCCAGTATCTCCATCGCCCTTGCGGTATCTCCGGCCAGTCCGCAAATCGCTCCGAGATATCCCAGCGAGATCGCGCTTCCGAAAGAAAGTTTAGCGAATTGCTCGCAAGCTTGAATCGCCTCTCTCCACATTTGCTTGCCCGCATAACTCCAAGCCAAATACAGGTGAGCCAAGGGGAAGTCAGCGTCCAATTCCAGAGTTCTGTCGAGTTGTTCGACAGCTTGATCATAGCGCCGACCCCAGTAGTAGCCGAGTCCCAGGACCGAGTTTGCAACCAGGGAGAGCGGATCCAGTTCAACCGCCTTTTTTACCTCGAGGATGGCCTCGTCAATTCGTTCCATCACCGCCAGGTAAAGGGCATACCATTCATGGGCCATGGCGTAGTTTGGATTCAGATCAAGGGCGCATCGAAACTCCACTTCAGCAGCGGACCAGTTCCAATCATGCCACAGAGTGATCCATCCCAGCGAGGCATGGGCTTCGGCCAGTGAGTTATCGATTGACAACGCCTTCTCAGTAGCTTCTCTGGCTGCCGGATAAGCTTCCTTTGCGGCCAAGTAGCCCCAATGTGCGAGCTGGTTGTAACAGTCGGCGATACCAACGTAGGCAGGCGCATACATGGCATCCTTCTGGACAGCCAGTTTGAAGGCCTCAATTCCCTTCTGCAATCCGCCCTCATAACGGCGACTCCAGAAGAACCGCCCTTTCAGATAGAGGTGGTATGCCTCCTGATTGTCAGTGTAACGTCTGGTTAGCAGCGATCTCTCGTCTTTGAGAAGCTTCACCTTCAACCGGTCAACTATGGCCAAAGCTATTTCGTCCTGGATTGCAAAGACATCGTCCATCCGGCGATCGAATCGCTCCGACCAGAGATGGTACCCATCATTGACGTTTATCAACTGCACGATTATGCGCAGCTGCTGCCCCGACCTGCGAACACTTCCCTTCGAGCAACGTTTCGACATTTAGCCTGCGTCCGATCTCGCGGATGTCAAGGTCTTTCCCCTTGAACGAGAACGATGAAGTCCTCGCGACGACGCGCAAGTTTTCGACGTATGACAGAGCACTGATTATCTCGTCCGCCATTCCGTCACAGAAATACTCCTGCTCTTTGTCAGTACTAAGATTGGCGAACGGGAGTACGGCCACCGAGGGCTGGCTCCGGCTGATCGTTGGCGCGCCGGATTTTTGCCGTTGCCGGCTTCGATCGTGATCCGCCGCAGGTCGGCCAAGAGTTGTGATACCTGCTGATATCTGTTATGGCGATCTTTTGCCATGGACCTGCCGACGACGTCGATCAGCTCCTGCGGGATTTCGGGCCTCGTCGCAGTTATGGGGTTCGGCTGATCATACAGAGTTGCGTGGACGGTCGCAGCCTGGTTGTTTCGACGAAAGGGATGTTCACGAGTAATGATTTCGTACAATACGACACCAAACGAGAAGATATCAGAACCGGCATCGCCCTCTTCTCCACGTATCTGTTCCGGCGACATGTATCCGATCGTGCCGAGAATTGCACCGGCTTTCGTCAGTTTCTCTCCGCCGCTTAACGCCGCAAGACCGAAATCGACAAGTTTGTAACGTCCTATGTTATCGTGCAGGACATTACCGGGTTTGATGTCGCGATGGACGATTCCGGCAGAATGCGCTGCCTGCAGACCCTCACATAGCTGGACTGCAATTTCAATTATCTCTCTGACAGACAATTGCTTTTCAGCGATTACATCACGAAGAGAGCGGCCTCCGAGATACTCCATGACCATGTACGGGCGGCCCTGAAACTCCCCGATCTCGTGGATGATGACGACGTTAGGATGGTTCAATTTGGCCGCCGCCTGGGCTTCGCGCCGGAATCTCTCTTTCCACTCCGGGCCGGGCATCATTTCAATGGAGAGGAACTTAATAGCAACACTTCGCGCAAGCTCAGTGTCGTTCGCCAGATAGACTTCACCCATTCCGCCGGAGCCGATCCGCTTAAGAATATGATATCGGCCGATGACTTGATCAATGCCGATGGGTTGGTGCGATTTCGTGGCGTCGTTTGGATCGTCTTCTGTCAACATCGGAAAATCCCCGCGAAAAACTGCTGTCGAAGGGTCAATGGATGCCCGTTAAAGAAAATACTCCTCATTGTTGCTTGAAGCAACGAAATGTTGCGATGTTCTTCCGGCCAACGGTGTCCCATGTGGAGATCCCGTGTATTTGATTGGCCGTCAAAGGACATTTTCGATGCGGCGGATGCAGTAATCCGTGAACAAATGATGAGCCGTGGTCTCTTAGCTCTGAATCAGTCCAACTATTGCCGATTGAATAGAGTATTTCCGCTTTATACGAGAGCAGCTGCAAGCCTTCTTTCCGACCTGACAGCTGAACATGTTCAAAGTAAACTTTCACCCGCAGTCCTGGTTTTTCGGCACTGGCAGAAAGTGCGCTACGCGATAGTTTGTTCAGATCTTCGTTGCTGCCCTCGGTCAGGATCCCGTCTACTAATGCACGCAACGAGATCTGAAGCGAGTCCTTGGCAACCTCACCGGCAAGTGTCAGGAATGTCAGCGTATTGAGGGTTGAGTCAACGCGGTAGGCGACTCCGGATTCCGGAAAGGCCCACTTGCCCGAACCTGTCGTGACGAATTGGGAGCTCAACAAATAGTCATAGCCGGAAACGCTCATGGCTTCCTCTGGATCGACGGCAAGGGACAGATGATCACCCCAGGACGATTGGGCCATCGGATCATATATTATTCCCAGCATCGGGGTAACCAGGACCGGATCCATGAAACGCGGCGCAGTTCCGGTATCTTGAGTCAGGCTCTCTTTGAACCACGGCTGAATGCCGTTATAGCCGTGCACCAAGTGCAAATAACCGATGATAGCACTGATTTCCCTGCGATCATCAGCCGATACGGTGCCCGGCGCTTTCTGCACGGTACCGCCGACGAGAATTGAGTTGCTCACGAGCAAGGCTTTGAGCCGTCCGATCTGGCTGGCTTCTGATACCTTGAATGCACCCCAGGGGCCAAAGGAGATGACTAAGGCGAATACACACAGCGACCAGGGGATGATCTTGATATTTTTAACTCGGCTGAAGAGAAAATAGACCAATATCGCGGCGAGCCAAACGGCGTAAGCAAGAGCAATGTATCGTGGTTCCGTAATCCCATATTCGGAGATCCTTCTCCAGACAGCCAGCCATAATACCACGGTGAGGGGGGCGAGGACAACAAAGAACCAGCGCCAAGCTCTTTTCATCCAGGCATTTTCCTGCCGGTCACGAATCGGATGGAGCAGTATTAGCGAGACGAGGCCGGTGATGGAAAACCCAAGAATCAGCCCGCTAACCCATCCTTGCGGCCAGCTCCAGGCAATCATGATTTTCCCAACGTAGGCGTAGAGAATCATGAAGTAGAGGACTACCACCGGAAGGAGGATGTATTGAGCAAAGGCCTTGAGTATTTTCGGATAGTCGGTCTCTCGCTCCAGGCTTTCATAATCTTCAGGTATGCCGGCGAGAAAGAACCAGATTGCGAATATTCCATTGACGAGAATCCAGAGCTGGAAATAGCGGCGCCCCGGAACCTCGACGCCAAAGAGATTGTCAAGAGCGGCCAGAGCCAGCGTTAAGCCGAGAAAGAGAACGTGTGAAAAGATCGCCGCCGTGAGAAGGCGGAAGGCGAGCGTCTTGTTGAAATGCCAGAAGCCGGTCAATGAAAGTCTGCCGACATAAGGCGATACGGTCAACAGGAACAGGACCGCGATCATATACATCTGAAACCGGAAGACGTGCAGCAGTGGTGCGCCCTCGATAGTCGAAGGCAGGATCAGACCATAAGCAGCCAGAAGCACAACGCCAATCAGCTGCATCCCCGCGCCAATCGCCTTACTCTGCATACGGGTTTCGCTGATCAATGCGAACGCGGTCAGCATCGGGATCCCGAGCGCCGCAGGCAGAATGATTCGGAGAAGCGATGAGTTCTCTGGATCAAGCTCATTGTTAACGAGTGCGATAGCGGCGGCAGTGCCGACCGCAGCGCAGGCCATGACGACCGGAAAACGCGACAGTGTGCGAACGGAATCTCGCCAAACTTGCTCAAGCGATGGTAGTTTCATGATTTGCTTCCAACGGATTTGTGATTTCTAAGAACGATAGCGATCGATATTCAAACGACAAAATGGTAATTTTGTGATTTCTCCGGATTCTGCGCGGTCGCCCGGAGACGTGCCAACGCTTTCCTAATCCAAGGATTCTACCTATTGCCTATGTCTTTCCATTCCAGTATGAGAGGATCAGCTGTTCTTACATCAATCCAGTGATTGTCGCTTCAACCGTGCGGCAGTCGAACATAATCTGAACACGTCTAAGACGTTATCGACGTGAGTGTTATCATTGGGAGCAAGGTCCTACAAATCCTGAAAAAGAGGGCAATACACCCTACGCGGTGCATGATTCGGCACAGATGAGCTAATGATGATATTCGAGGGGGATCGAACCCCAGAATGACGTTGTGGAACAAGGAATTAGCGCTAGACATTGGAAGGAAACCGAATTTGTTGCGTCTGACAATATGCGGTTAGCATACCGGTTCCGCGACTCCGGTCCCCACCACCTCTAATCGGCCACGCCCACCGCAGTAGCGAGATAAGTGTCGTCAGTCAGTTGGTTCAGCATGAATTCGGCCACATCCGCCCGGGAAATACGGACTGGGCAGAGGAAGTTACCAATCTTAGGGCCATGACAGTAGGTTCCCTTTCTTTTCGCGTTTGTCAAAATTCCGGGCCGCACAATTACCCATTCCATCTTGCTGTGTGCGATGATCTGTTCCTGGCGCGTTTTGTCCCAAAAATATAATGGCAAGATGACCGGAATGATGAAGAAAGTATAGAAGATACCGAGACGCCCGACACTGCTCCCAATACCAAGAGAAGTCTCGCAGACAAGACGCGGGACACCGTGAGATTCCATCGCTTTCAGGAGGTTACCGGTCGCCGCTGACAGAATATGGGTTGGGTAGAAAAATCGCTTGTGTCCAAGCGCGGAGACTATTGCGTCCTGCCCTTGCACTGCTGCTTCTACGGCGGAGTAGTCAAGAACATTGCCTCGAACAACCCGGAGTTTTTGGTCCTCAACTTTCAACGAGGATGGGTTTCGTACAAGTACGGTCACCTCAAGTCCACGATCGAGCGCCTGCACAACGAGCTGACGGCCAGTACCGCCCGTTGCTCCAACGATCAAGACTCTGGAGCAAGGCTTATTGCGAGTTCCGACCTTGGCGGGAGCGGAAACGGCGAGCTTGTAGCGCGCGAGCCCGACCGAGAGCACGATTGAATATAAGATTAAGATGAGGATGACAAGCAGTATCATTTGAAGCCGTTCCTTTCGGGCTGTCTTTCATCCCTCTGCCGTCTGGCTATCCAGGCACATTGACAGTCAGAATTCATGTTATTCTCCGAAGTTTAGTAGTCTAATCGTATCTCGTCAATCAAATTTGAGACATTTCAACCGAAGTCATACTATCCAAGAGACTAATCCTTATTTCAGCCCAATGGGTGATTGTGGTTTGGGGGATTGACTTACCCTATTGGAGATTCCCAGGATCGGGCCAACCGAAAAAGCTCGGACCGGCTGACAGAATGCGGGTTGGTTCTTCTGTTCTGAAACCCACGCTTTCACACCCGTTCTCTTGGGGCCACGCTCAAGTACTCATGGCGTGCAGCCTCACCACTTAGAATTTGGCTGGTCGACGAACCTTGACATCTGTTTCATAGGCGATCATCGCATACCTTGGGAAGAATTCTGACTCGAGTTCGGTCATCAATCTTTCAGACGCTGAAGGAGGAAGCAGCACATTGATTTGAATATTGGCAAATTCCAACATTTCTGTAGTGCGTTCACCCCCAGCCCCGTCGCCTTCAACTTCAAATATGGTATACCCGTGCGCTCCCACTTCCCGCAAGAGACGGACAACCGCACTACGGGCAAGGGCCTCACAGACAATTGTCACCAATTTCATACTACTTGCAGGCATCTCAATTTCCTCCGGTTACCCACTTGGCGATGGCATAATATATCGGAATTCCGACTGTCACGTTGAATGGAAACGTAATGACGAGTGCTGCCGTGAGATAGAGTGTCGGATTTGCTTCCGGCAATGACAAACGCATCGCGGCGGGTGCAGCTATGTAAGATGCGCTTGCCGCTAATACGGCCAGAAGAGTCGTTCCTCCCGTACTTAGTCCCACGGCATGGCCAAGCATTATGCCAACCGTTGCGTGTATCAGTGGTAGTGTGATGCCAAAGATCGTCAGGAAGGCGCCCACCTTCTTCAAATCGCTCAGTCGCCTTCCGGCGACGGTTCCAAGCTCCAGGAGGAACAGTGCCAGTACCCCTTGGAACGGAGTGACAAGAAATCCGCTCACGGCCTCCATCCCACGCTTCCCGCACAAACATCCGACTAAGAGTGTGCCTACGAGGAGGAACACGCTTCGCCCGAGCAATGCCTCATGGAGAACCGGCTTCACGCCTCCACCGGCCGAGCCCTGCTTCTTCAGTGCGAGCTTACCAATCAGAATCGCCACTATTATCGCCGGGGCTTCCATGGCGGCCAGGAAGGCTGCAGCGTATCCTTCGTACGGAATTCCAAGTTCTTTCAAGAAGTTGGTGGCGGCAATGAAGGTCACAGCGCTCACTGAGCCGTAGTGACCTGCTATCGCGGCGGCATCCGCCGCCGGCAGTCGTCCTACGAATCGCAGCAATGGATAGGTCCAGAAGGGAATCAGCGCCCCGAGTGCGATAGCGGCAAGAGTTGGCAGCCATACCTTGCCGATTCCCGCCTCGGCAATAGCGACTCCACCTTTGAATCCGATCGCACAGAGGAGATAGATTGTCAGAGTCACATAGAGGGCCTCCGGGAACTTCAGATCGCTGCGAACCATCGCGGCGAGCAATCCCAGGGCAAAGAACAGTATCGCGGGTGAGAGCAAGTTCGCCTGCAAGGCGTGCAACAATTCGCTGCTCATATGTTTTTGTTCTTCCGTCTTGATTCACGCGCCATTCGGGTCCGAAATGCGCGAAGCGATTTTCGTAATCTCGAATCGCCGCAGGCTGCAAGGATACTGACCGCCAGCAGACCGGCATTCTTTGCGTTACCGATGGCGACGGTGGCAACCGGAACGCCGGCCGGCATCTGCACAATGGATAATAGCGAATCCAACCCGTGCAGCGCTTTGCTCTCAATTGGCACACCAATCACCGGGAGAGTAGTGTGACTGGCCACCATTCCGGGAAGGTGTGCAGCACCTCCTGCCCCAGCGATTATCACTTGCAAGCCTCTTCGCTCCGCAGTTTCAGCATATTTCGCCATGTCGCGGGGTGTGCGATGAGCCGAAATGACACGCAACTCATGATCGACACCGAACTCGGCGAGCACTGCCGCCGCCTGGCTCATGGTTGGCAGATCAGAATCGCTTCCCATAATTATCCCGACTACGGGCCGTTTCATTTGTCACCTCCAAAGCGAATGCAATCCGCAGCCTTCTGGGCGAGCGAAAGGGCGGTTTTCATGTCAGGTCCCAGAGCAGTTACATGCCCCATTTTCCGGCCGCGCTCACTCCTGGTCTTGCCGTATACGTGAACATGTGCGCCCTGCACCCCCAGTGCTTCAGCAAGGCCCTGCGGCGTGCCGGCGCCCTCATCGAAACCAAGGAGATTTACCATCACGGCGGCGGGTGCCACCATCAGGGGAGACCCCAGTGGCCAGCCAAGCACGGCGCGAACATGGTTCTCGAATTGTGAACACTCGCACGCTTCAATTGTATAGTGGCCGGTATTATGCACACGGGGAGCGATTTCATTGAGCAAGATCTGTCCATCGGTCAACAGGAAGAACTCAACGCCGAAGCTTCCCACGCCCTCAATTGCCTCGACCGCCCTTACCGCGTATTCCGCCACACGGGCCGCCACCTCTGATGAGACTTCAGCCGGCGCCTTAACGACATGACAAATGTGATCGCGGTTTATCGTTTCGACAACCGGATATTGGACGGAGTTGCCATCCTGTCCGCGGGTAACAATTATGGCAAGTTCCCGCTCGAGCGACGCAGAACTCCTCGACGTACAGCGGTTCCCGGCTGCCGTTCAAATTACTCCAAGCTTCACTCAAGTCAGCACCGGTACGCACCGTGGCATTCCCCTTGCCGTCATAACTGTTTAGGCGCTTTTTTAGCACGGCAGGAAGCCCAAACTGGAGAACGGTCTCTCTTGATGCAGTATCCAGGAACCTTGCCACCGGCAAGCCCGCTTCGGCAAACGTCTTCTTCTGCTGGAACTTGTCCTGCACCATCTTCAAGGTGTTCACACTGGGCCACAGGGTGTGACGGTTGTCGGCCAGTATGCCCAAAGCATCAGTGCTCACAAACTCATTCTCCATCGTCACCACGTCGACGAGCGGACCGAGTTTCTGCAGCTCACGCGGATCGTTCCAATCGCCGATGATCGCGTGCGTGTCAAGACTCTGGGCGGGAAAATCCTCCTGCCGCTCCAAAACCACGACCTCACATCCGAACGAGGACGCGGCAGCGGCGGTCATCTTGGCCAGTTGTCCTCCGCCAATAATACCCAAGCGTGGAACCGGCCTTGTGATTAGGGGGAAGAGTGCAGATGCATTATCCGATCTATGCAATTCAGTAGATCCTTAAGTGTGTTTCTCCCGAGTGTGATTCATCATACTGCGGAAGGCAGTTTTTGTCCATCACTAAGTTTTTCCCTGGGGATTTCATCCGGAGCTCTTGCTCCCAATGACCTTAGTGGTCGCCGGAAGTTGTAGTAATCCTCCCAGATCTGAATCCTTTCGTTGAGATTGACATCATCATATGTAATCGAGCAACTGGTAGAACTCCTGGTGATCGGTGAGGTGTGGGCGTTTGATCTAACCATTGAGCCGGGAAGTTTCCGGTTTGATGTAGTAGTGCCTGATCGCCAGATCTTCACATGCCGATGGCATCGAGCTTGAAACTTATGGCAGTTGTCGGTCCTAACGGTGTGAATGCGGGAGGAGAAGCGGTTGATCACATGGTCGACGAACTTAATGCCCGTATTCTGGTTGTGGCGTTTGTCGATCTTCAAGGCTCGGACCCGCGCCGCACACGGAGTGGGATGACCCACCTATTTCCCATCCCCGGATAGACAAAAATGAATTCTGTTCGGCTCACCAAGGCGACCAGCCGCGACAGGGTTCAGATAATCCGAACCCCCGTCGCGGCTGCAGGCCACCGTCTTTGTCACAAACCGCCTTGGGCGATTACGCCAGCTCGAAACGATCCAGGTTCATCACCTTGTTCCAGGCGGCTACGAAGTCAGTGACAAACTTCTGTTTGTTGTCGTCACAGGCATAGACTTCGGCAAACGCCCGCAGTTCGGAGTTCGACCCAAACACCAGATCGACCCGCGTGCCGGTCCACTTGACCTGGCCGGTCGAGCGCTCGCATCCTTCATAGACGCCATCGGTAGCAGCCGGTCGCCACTCGATCTCCATGTCGAGCAGATTCACGAAGTAGTCGTTCGTCAACGTACCCGGTGTGCTTGTGAACACGCCGTGTTTGGACTGTCCGAAGTTGGCGTTCAGGGCGCGCATACCACCAACCAACACCGTCATTTCGGGGGCAGTCAGTTTCAGCAGCTGGGCGCGATCCAACAGAAGCTCCTCGGCCGGTGTTTTCAGACCCGCGCGCTGATAATTGCGGAAACCATCTGCCATCGGCTCGAGTACGGCAAAGGAAGCTACATCGGTCTGCTTCTGCGTGGCGTCCATCCGCCCCGGTGTAAAGGGGACCGATATTTTGAAGCCGGCGTTTTTCGCCGCTTGCTTCGACACCCGCACAACCGCCGAGAATAATCAGGTCGGCCAGCGATACTTTCTTACCGCCGGACTGGGATTTGTTGAATGCTCTCTGGATCCGCTCCAGGATCTTCTGCACCTTCGCGAGTTGGGTAGGCTGATTGACCTCCCAATCTTTCTGCGGCGCCAGGCGAATGCGCGCACCGTTGGCGCCGCCGCGGTTATCGGATCCACGAAAGGTGGACGCCGACGCCCAAGCGGTCGAAACCAGTTCCGATACAGACAGACCAGAAGCCAGTATCTTGCCCTTGAGGGAAGCGATGTCCTGCTTGTTGATCAGTTTGTGATTGACGGAAGGAACGGGATCTTGCCAGATGAGTTCCTTGGCGGGGACCTCGGGTCCGAGATAGCGGGAGCGCGGACCCATGTCGCGGTGCGTCAACTTGAACCAGGCGCGCGCGAACGCATCGGCAAACTGATCGGGATTCTCGTGGAACCGCCGCGAGATCGGCTCATAGATCGGGTCGAAACGGAGCGAGAGGTCAGCCGTCGTCATCATCGGGCGATGTTTTTTCGACGGGTCATGAGCATCGGGAATCAGGTGCTTTTCGGCGACATCTTTGGCCAGCCATTGCCAGGCACCGGCCGGGCTCTTCACTTTTTCCCATTCGTAGCCGAAAAGCATGTCGAAGTAGCCCATGTCCCATTTGGTCGGATTTGGCTTCCACGCTCCTTCGATGCCGCTGGTTGTGGAGTGTATTCCTTTGCCTGTGCCAAAGGCGTTTTTCCAACCAAGCCCCATTTCCTCAATGGGGGATCTCTCGGGTTCGGGGCCAACCAGCGCCGGGTCCCCCGCACCATGCGCCTTGCCGAAGGTATGGCCGCCGGCCACCAACGCGACCGTCTCTTCGTCGTTCATCGCCATGCGAGCAAACGTCTCGCGAACATCACGACCCGATGCCACCGGGTCCGGATTGCCGTTCGGACCCTCGGGGTTAACGTAGATGAGACCCATCTGCACGGCGGCGAGGGGATTTTCGAGTTCCCGGTCCCCGGTGTAGCGCTTGTCACCCAGCCAAACATCTTCACGACCCCAGTTAATGTCCTCTTCCGGCTCCCAGATATCCTCGCGTCCGCCACCAAAGCCGAAGGTCTTGAAGCCCATCGATTCGAGCGCGCAGTTGCCGGCCAGAATCATCAGGTCAGCCCAGGAGATTTGGTTGCCGTATTTCTTCTTGATCGGCCATAACAAGCGGCGCGCTTTGTCGAGATTGCCGTTGTCGGGCCAGCTGTTGACCGGCGCAAAACGCAACGTGGCCACGGGCGCGGGGGCGGTCTCTTGTCCGGTCACCATCATCGGCCTCCTTCCGGTCGGCCATGCCATTGCAGCGAGTTCGCCAGCGCCTCCTCGCGGGTGAGGCACCGAGCCCAACCACAGGCCTGCTCGGCATCTGTTCCCACGCGTGCTCACGACTGCCTCCTGCCTCAATTCGGTCAGGACGCAGCGACTCGGCAATGGCGATCAGTTCCTCGGCCGTCGCGCCGGCCAAAGTCAGCAGGACGCCGTTCTTGACCGCGTAGAGGTGGGGGATGGTGGTGTACGACGCCACAACGACCCGTGCGGTGACGCCGGCGAAGGCCCCGGCCGGAGCCTGACGTCGCGGCTGACGAAGTCGGCCCAGGACGTGTCGGGCTCTATCGGATCGACCGTGGCCGTGCTCTGCGGGTCGGCTACGGTGCGGGTCGTCACGGTCAGGTAGTCGAACCCGCGCACGTACTGCAGTGCGACCACGTCCCGCCCCTCGGTCACCTGGTTCGCAGTGGTCGATCTGGCCGCGGCGGCGGTCCAGCTCTGCACGTCACCTGCGGGGAGCCAGGCCGGCAGCAGTGTCACGTAGCCCGCCGCGGAGTCGATGCGGGCGAGCGGCACGCGGCGGAAGCCGGCGTCCTTGCGCACGACCTTGGCGCCATTGGGCGGGGCGAAGGTGAAGGCCGTGTCGGGCAGCGGTTCGTCGACACGCACGTTGTGCAAGCTGTAGTCGAGCTGGAGGACGCCGTCTGCCAGCATCTGCACGCGTATCGGCAGGCATGTCCGCTGGTCGATCGTGATCGAGTACGTCTCCTTCTCGGTCAGGCTTGGGTCGCCGCCGGCATACTTGGACCCTGAGACCACCCATACCGGCCGGCCGTCGTACGAGGCCGTCTCCAGCGTGGCCGCGCCGTCGGCCTGCAGCGCCCGCGCCGTCGCGCTGATGTCGAACTGCTCGTTCGCCCAACGGTCGGGCGGGCCCAGGGGGAGCCAGTCGTCACGACGTCACGGTTCACGTAGCCCTGCGCATCCCAGTCCCAGCCGCGCGAGTAGTCGCGAAACACTCCGCTGGCGGCGTCGTAGGCCGTATCCGCGCATCGCTCTGTCCCTCGTCTGTACTGGTTTGGAGGTCTGCGGCTTGTCTGTCTGGGTCTGACGGAAGCTGCCGTCGGAGCGCAAGAGCACGCGGGAGTGGGTGACGCTGTACTCGGGGACGCCGCCGGGCAAGACAGCGACTTGCTCCTTCACGGTGGCGTCCGCCTGCACCGTCTTGCCCGACGAGAGGGCGTGCAGCGCCTTCTGTATCACTTGAGCGGCGGAGACGGGCTCCGGTCCGCTCACGCGCGAGAGGCCGGGCACGCCGATGAGGACGACCGCCGCGACGGCGGCCGCCACGCCGACGGCGGCCGCGGTCGCCAGGACGGGGTGACGGGTCCAGAAGGAGCGCGACCGGCGGGGCAGGTGGAGCCAGCCACCCGTGGCCCTGCCCATCTCGCGGTCGGCCTCGTCCAGGCCGACGGTGAGGCGCGCCTCGAAGCTCGGCAGGTGGTCGGGCGCGCCGCCGTGCGTGCGCAGGATCTCGTCCAGGTCGTGACGCTCGTCGTTCATCGGTCCTCCTTGGCGGAACGCGGCCTGCCGAGCTCGTCGCCCAGGGTCGTGCGGGCGGCCGCCACGCGCGAGGCGACGGTGCCGACCGGCACGTCCAGGATCTCGGCCGCGTTCGCGTAGCTGAAGCCGTCGCGGTGGATGAGCAGGACGGCGGCACGCTGCGCGGGCGTGAGTATGCCGAGAGCACGGCGTACCTCGTCGCGCAGCGCCACGTCGTCGGCGAGGTCAGACGAAGGCGGCGCCAGCGCCTCGAGCCGTCCCTCGTCGGTCGGCTCGAGGCGCTCCGGCCGCCGCAGGCGCTGCACGCAGGTGGTGTACGCGATGCGGTAGAGCCAAGTGCCACGCCGGCCTCGCCGCGGAACTGCGGCAGGCCGCGATAGGCGTTCAGGTAGGTCTCCTGCAGGGCTTCGTCCATCGCCTCGCGCGACCCCAGCAGGTGGAAGGCGAGCGCACGGAGGCGGTCGTCATAGAGATCGACGAGCCTGGTGAGGCGCGATGGTCACCGCGCCGGGCGGCCCTGACGACGGTCGGTGGGGGATCGTCCGCCGATCCGCGTCGCCCGGCCAGCTCGATGACCGTCGCCTCGCCGCCCTGGTTCCCCGCCATGGGATCCTCGGTCCACCCTTGGCGTGCGGCCGCCGATGAGCGGCGACCACCGGCATGTACTCCCTCTCTACCGTATTAGATGCTGCAGGCCGTCGGTTTATCTGCGGGTCGCGGCGGAACTCGGTCGCTTCCGCGATTGGAGACTCGACAGAACGCCGGACCGCCGGGCATCGTGTGCCACGTCTGCCTCTTCGCCCCTGGACTCCGCTTCGGACCGGTCTGGGAACGCGAAGACCGGCCCACGGGCCGGTCTCACCAGTGGCTCCCCGCCGGACTGCGGTGGCCGCGGTGGTGCGTCCGGCGGATCACAGCCTCCCCGCGTCGCGCTGCACCCCTCAGGAGTCTCGTATGGGGGTCGACTACCCGACGGGCGCGATAGTAGTCCCGTTTGGTCCTGGGCAGCCCCAGCCGCTGCCATCCAGACCCGCGTGGCTGGGGTGGTTGCAGACGGCGAATTCGCGAGTCTCGCGGAGGGCTCGCACGACACCAGTCCCGCAGGGCAGCGTTTTAGCCGCGGGCAAGTGGTGCCGATAGAGCTGACTGTGCAACCGATGCCCAACCGTCTCCGGAGGCCGAAGTGTCGCGCTCCATGCTTGAGCGCCTGCAGCGCCTGCCCCGCGTCGCTGTGCTGCTTCTCGGCCTGGCGCTGATCGCCGGGATCGCCTGGCTCGACAACGTCACCGGGCCCAAGCTGGTGCTGAACGTCTTCTACCTCCTGCCGGTGATGCTGGTCGCCTGGGTGACGGCCTCGACCGCCTACGGACTGCTTGCCGTGCTGGCGACCTTCCTCGTCGGGCCGCTCGAGACCTACTTCGACGAGCTTGGCTTCTACTCACTACCCGTGGCTGCGTGGAACGCCGGCATGCGCACGGCGGTCTTCTGCATCGTCATCTTGCTGCTCGCTGAGGTGCGCAAGCTCGTCGCACGGCTCCAGGAGCAGTCGCTCACCGACGAGCTCACCGGCCTGGCCAATCGGCGTGCCTTCCTCGACGTTGCTGCGCGAGAGATCGAGCGCAGCCGGCGCTACCGACACGAACTCTCGCTGGCCTACCTCGACATCGACGCTTTCAAGGCCGCCAACGACCGCTTCGGACACGCGGTCGGAGACCGCGTGCTCATCGCCCTCGCCGGCCTCGCCCGCGCCACGGCGCGCTCGGTCGACACCGTTGCGCGCATCGGCGGCGATGAGTTCGTCATCCTCATGCCCGAGACCGACGCCCCCGCCGCGCTGCCGCTGGCCGAGCGTCTCCGCGCGACCTGTTCGCGCGCGGCCGGCACGGGCGCGGCGCCCGTCACCTGCAGCATCGGCCTGGTCACTTTCGAGCGCGCGCCCAGTGGCCTCGAGGAGCTGCTGACGAGCGCCGACGCCCTCATGTACGAGGCCAAGGCCGCCGGCGGCGACGGCGTACGGCACGCCCGTGTGGGCGCGCCGCGGTCGACGGCCACAGACGGCCGGCTCTTGCCCTTCGCACACCGGACGGGGGCGTAGACGGCGGGCAGCCGCCGCGCGTGGTCGGGCTCCCCCACGGGGACCTGCGCGCTCATCGGGCACGACCAGTTCGGAGCTTCGGGCGGTCGCCGGCTGGGAAGCATGCCTCGCGCGCACAGCCTGGTCGCGTTGTCGCCGTTCGTCAGCCGGCTGCCCCTCTCGCGCACGTTGAAGCAAGCCGAAGACCGCCTGGCGGTGTCGAAAGAGCTCATCGAGGCCGGGAAGATCACGCCGGTCATCGACGTGTAAGGCGCTAGGCCTCGTGCCGTTGCCCCCGACATCAAGGGGTCGGCCTGATCGGGCTGCGCCGAGGCACGACCGTGAGGCCGATGTAGGCGATGCCGGCCAGCAGGACGATCCCATACACGGGGACGCCGTGCCAGTAGCCCCTCTGCTCCGTGACCGTGGCAGTGATCGACGCGGCTGCGTCGCTGGCGGCGCTCAAGCGTAACCGGATTCTGCCGGTGGGGTCCACCCCGAGGTCGTTCGC
>CAVOPW010000011.1:0-136816 GCA_963698225.1 uncultured bacterium | reverse complement strand
CTTGCGCCTGGCCTTGGCCTCGGTCTGCTGTTCGAGCAAATCGGCGTAAGCCTCGAGCGCTGCGCGCTCGTCTGCGTAGAGCGGGTCCTTGCCGATCTCCTTCAGCCGCGCCTTCACGGCCTTCGCGGCGATCTTCTGCTTGTCTCCCTCGCCCTCGATCACCTCGGCCAGCAGCCCTTCCTCGCCGCTGTGCTCCTCGCGCATCTCGTCGAGCTCCTGCTCCAGCGTGGTGAGCTGGTTGTCGAGGGCTTCGACGGCAGCGCGTTCGGCGGCGAAATACCGGGCGACGAGAATCGAGGAGGGAACGAGGTCCGACTTGAAGCGCCGCTTGCCCTTCAGGTAGTCGTGCGGCTCCGGCCAGATGAGCTTGTTGTCCTTGTTCTTACCTGAACGATCTCGCGCGGCTGCGCGCCCTTTACCCAGCCGTCGGCGGCGATCAGGTAGGCGTCGTCCTGCATGGTCTCGGCCCAGTAGTCCATCAGGTGCTGGTAGACGTCGTAGGCATCGAGCAGCGGCGCCTGGCGGAACGCGGCGAGCAGTTCCTCGGCGATGGTCTCGATCAGCGCCTTGGGGTGGCCGTCCTTGGCGAAGCCGGTGAGGCGCGGCGTCGTGGCCTTGCGCCAGTCGGCGAAGCCCTTGGTCGCCTTCTGCTGGAAGGCGGCGAACTCGGCGTGGCCGAGGATGGCGGGCTTCACCTCAGCGAGCGGCAGCTTCAGGCGCGCGTAGCCGGGGCGGCCCCCCGTAATCAAATGCCTCGAACAGCACGCCGCGCACGCTGGGGAGCACCTTCCAGTACGCGCCGAGCGCATCCAGATCGCGCTCCGGGATGCCGCCGCGCAGGTGACCGTCGATGTCCTGAAGGTCCTCGGGCTCGGTGCTGTCGATGTAGCGCGGCAGGTTGAGGTTGAAGTCGTTCTTCGGGTCGGCGATCTCGTCCAGCGGCACCATCCGGGCATAGCGAGGGACGTCGGCCTGCTTGGTGAAGGTGTCGACGATCTTGTGGATGTCCTGCTCGCGCAGGCGGTTCTTGGGGCCGTCCTTCTTGAATCCCTTGGAGGCGTCGATCATGAATACGCCCTTGCGGCCGGCGGCGTTCTCCTTGTCGAGCACCACGATGCAGGCGGGGATGCCGGTGCCGTAGAAGAGGTTGGCGGGCAGGCCGATGATGCCCTTGAGATAGCCGGAGCGGACGAGCTGCTGGCGGATCGTGGCCTCGGCACCGCCGCGGAAGAGAACGCCGTGGGGCAGGATGCAGGCGGCTTTGCCCGCGCCCTTCATCGAGCGGATGATGTGCAGCAGGTAGGCGTAGTCGCCCTGCTTGGCGGGCGGCTCACCCCAGGCGAAGCGCTGGAAGGGGTCCTTCGACGGCGTGAGGCCGGTGGTCCAGGTCTTGTCGGAGAAGGGCGGATTGGCGACGACGTAGTCGTAGGTGCGGAGTTGCTCGCCGTCCTTGAACTTGGGCGCGGCCAGGGTGTTGCCGGAGACGATGTTGGCCGTGGGGAAGTCGTGCAGGATCATGTTCATGCGGGCCAAGCCCGCCGTGGTCACGTCTTTCTCCTGCCCTTCGAGGGTGATGTGCTTGCCCGCCTGGGCGGCCACCTTCAGAAGCAACGAGCCCGAGCCGCAGGTCGGGTCGTAGGCGGTGGTGGACGCCTTCGTGTTGTCCGGCGAGATGCCGATCACCCTGGCGATGACGCGGCTGACCTCGGCGGGGGTGTAGAACTGCCCCTTGCTCTTGCCGCTTTCGGTGGCGAAGTGCCGCATCAGGTACTCGTAGGCGTCGCCGAGGATGTCGTCGTGGTCGGCGCGGTTCTGCGAGAAGTCGAGCTGGGGGCTGGCGAAGATGTTGACCAGGTTGGTCAGCCGCTCGACCTTGGCCTGTCCTTCGCCGAGCTTGTTGGAATCGTTGAAGTCGGGGAAATCGCTGCGGGCCAACCGGTCATTGGCCTGCACGAGCGGCGCGATGACCTGGGTGTTGATCTTGTCGCCGATGTCGCTCTTGCCGCGGAGCTCGAGCATGTCCTTGAAGCTCGCGCCCTTGGGGATCGTGACCGGCGGGGCGAAGTCGGTGCTGTTGCCGTACTTGTCGGTGATGTACTTGATGAACAGCATGAACAGGACGTAGTCCTTGTACTGGCTGGCATCCATGCCGCCGCGCAGCTCATCGCAGGAGGCCCAGATCGAGGAGTAGAGGTCGGATTTCTTGATGGCCATGGGTTCCTATCTCAGCATCCCAGCTTCTTGTCGAATCGGGTGGTCGCTGACGACGGATCAGATGGTTCGCCGGCGGTCAGAACCGGGCCATATAACGGCCTCGAGCCAGGTTGCCCTGCGGAAGCGGGCATGCCCTCCCCATTCTACGTCACGCCGGGAGGGGATTCAAGCAGGAATTGAGCGGAAGATCGCTGGGTCGGCTTCAGCGAGTGGTTGGGCGGCCTTCCCCAGATCGAGATTTATAGCATCGGGCGCTGTCCAATCAACCCATCATTCTGGAGCAGCTGGCCGGGGAGATGATCCGTCGTCGGCAAGGACGCGTGCGAGACCGGGAAGGAGAACATTGAGGACGTCGATGAGAGCACCAAGGATGAGGCTTGGATCGTCGCCCCCCTGATCGAAAATGTGCTTTCGCAACGGAGAGCCCTTGTGTGTTTCGGGTCCCCTGAAGTCATCATCAAGTTCCCTTACCCGGTCGGTGCACTGGCCGAGAAACGCCCAGGATGGGTTGTCTTTCGTGAACTTGTCAAATTTTTTTAGCTTGGAAACTCTTTTGGACACGGATTTTTCAAGATCCTCGCAGGTCTCGATGAAGTAGACCAGATTCATGAGGCGCTCGTAGAAGGCCCTCACCTTAGCGGCCTCAGCATGGTAGTAGGAGTGAGGAGGTAGCTCCGGTACTCCATTTGACCAGGGGTGACTTGGAGGCTGTCTCTAGGTGCCAGACTGAGCACGTGGTTGTTCAGGTAATCCTGGTCGAACACAAGAATGCACGCAAGGAGGAGCTTCAAGTCGATCGCCATGTAGAGTGCACGCTTGGCCCTATCTTCGGTACACCTGTTGAGTGCGTATTGGTGGAAGGCGGCAAGATCGACTCGTTTCAAGATGCCTAGTCTCACCGATCGGTCGGGTGGTCTAGTGCGGCTTTGGCAGGCGGCGAACGCGACGGCCGAGCGGAGTTCGGCCTCAAAGCGGTGCATTCTCTGCTGCGGTGACTCGGCTCTGGCATGCTGACTAACATATAATATACGAATTCGTTTTTTACGATTATTTGTTCAACCTTGAATAAAGTATATCGTATTCCTTCACAGTAGTCAATACAATTGCACTTAACCATATTCCGCAATCCGCGCATAACGACAAAAAAGCGAATTTCGTTCAGAATCGCCGGCCGGCAGAAGGAGGGGGCGGAAACAGCCCTGAAGCCCTGTTTTGAGCGGTTCAACGAGGAAGCCCCGCTCCTGTGGAGCGGGGCCGATTGATAAAATAAATTATAGATCAGGCGTGTAAAAAACGGTTCGTGCGCAGCGACATGCGGGCCGCGGTTCACCGCTTGACGAATTGAAGGTCTTCCAGCGCGCTGACCAGCCTGCTGCTTATCCTGTCGAGCAGGGTGAGCTTCATTTTTTCCGGGGTAATCGCGTCGGTCTCGAAATAATTCGACTGGTGGTCCCTGTATATTACCGCCAGGTTCCGGTCCACCGCGCACAGGACCGACTCGAATTCACAAAACTGCATCTCGGGAGAGATGACGCCGTACACTTCATATATGAACAGGGCGTCGACGTCGTTTTCCGAGAGCAGCTTTTTGAGCTCCTCGGCGTTGTTCCGGAGATAGAGGTTTATCACGCCGGCCGACTTGTATTTCAAAAATCCGCCCGCGTCGGAGGCCTGGTAGAACCTGTCCTCGCCCTTGCGAAAGGCGCAGACGCTGTCGCCGCACGGGGAGATGATTGTGACCGGTTTCAGCGTGACGCTCCCGGCAAGCCAATGCGCCGTGTTCTCCAGGTGTTCTTCCCGCGGGATCCGGCTGTTCCGTGATACCCTGAAAACAAGCCCGGCCTTTGTTATCTTTTTTAAGGCCTCTTTTTGGTCGAAGTCCACTTTGACTTTATACGTGGAACACGACGCCAGGAGAACCAGACAGGAAAAAATTCCGACAGCCTTCTTCATGGAAGAACCCCCTCCAGGGCGCTCATTTTCCAAGCCCCTTGCCGAGCTGGAAAGCCCGTATGTTCATGTCCAAAAACTTTTCCTTTACCGAGGCCCGTATCGCCTGGTTCCATTGGTCGGGACTGAACTCGAGAAAATTTGAAAGCACCCCGAGCATCACGATGTTGAGCGCCTTTTTGCTGCCCGACTCCTTGAGCGTCGCCTCGGTGTCAACGACCATCGAGTTCTTCACGTTCGTCCTGATCCACTCCTCGATGTCCCCCGGGTATTTTTCCATGCCCGCCTGAACCGGCGCCGGGTCGATCTTATCGCGGTTCACGATGAGCATCCCGCCGGTCTTGAGGTACTCGAGCTTGCGCATCGCCTCCAGGATCTCGAGGCCACCACGAAATCCGCCGTCCCCTTTTCGATGAGCGGGGAATACACCTTCTCGCCGAAGCGGACGTTGCAGTCCACGCTCCCGCCCGCGCTGGGCCATCCCGTGCACCTCCGATTCCTTCACGTCGTACCCGGCGTTCATGGCGACCTCCATGAGGATCTTGCTCGCCAGGATGACGCCCTGGCCGCCGACGCCGGCGAAAATCACGTTCTTCATAGCGCTCCTCACTTCTTCAGTATGCATTTGCGCGTTGAAATAATCACCGAGGGTTCCGGGCGCGGCGACCTCCTCGCGCACGACCTTCTCGAATTCGTCGCATGTTTTTCGGGTCGATCTTCCAGACGCGCTTCACGCCCACGGCGCGGCACAGCATCTCCAGGTCGAGCTCATGGGTCTCCTCGCCCATGAGGGTCTTCCCCGTCGCGGGATTGTCCTGGTGCCCGTCATGGCGGTGACGCGGTTGTCCAGGATGATGACCGTGCCGGTCCCCTTGTTGTATACGAGGTCGATGAGGGGCGTGATGCCGGAATGTATGAACGTCGAGTCGCCGATGACGGCGACGGTATTCCGCGCCATCTCGTCCCCGTGCGCCTTCTCGAATCCCAGGTGCATGCCGATGCTCGCGCCCATGCAGCCCTGGCTGTGCATGGCCGAATAGGGCGGGAGCACGGCCAGCGTGTAACAGCCGATATCGCCGTTGACGCACGAGATCGAGTTTTTTGAGCACCTCGAACACGAACCCGTGCGGGCACCCCTTGCAGAGCACGGGCGGCCGTCGGCGGCACCTTGGAGTCGTATACGCGGGTATGTCGCCGAGCGGCTTTTTCCCGTTCATCGCCATGTCGACGATCTCGGGCGTCAGCTCCCCGAGATGGGAATGATCTCCTTGCCGATGGCATTGTATGCCCAGTGCCTCGACGTAGTCCTCGATGAAGGGGTCCAGCTCCTCCACGACGTAGAGCTCGTCCACCCCGTCCGCGAATTCGCGGATCATGTCGTCCGGCATCGGCCACATCATGCCGATCTTGAGGACCGAATCGTCCGGGCAGATCTCCTTCACGTACTGGTAGGCCACGCCGTTGGTGATGATGCCGCGGTTCTTGTCTTTCCACTCGATGCGGTTGAGGTCGGATTCGTTCGGAATATTTCTTCAGCTTCGGGCATCTGCTCTTCGATGAATTTGTGCCGCGGCCGGGCGTGGGCCGGGATCATCACGTATTTCTGCGGATTGCGGACAAAGGTCCTTCACCGGCACGTCTTTCCTTCGCCCAGCTCCACGATGCCCTGGGAATGCGCTATCCGCGTGGTGATCCGCACGATCACCGGCCGGTCAAACTGTTCGGAAAGCTCGAAGGCCAGCTTGGTGAACTCCTTCGCCTCCGCGGGGCTCGACGGCTCTATCATCGGGACCTTCGCGGCCCGCGCGAGATGCCGGTTGTCCTGCTCGTTCTGCGAGCTCCACGCGCCCGGGTCGTCGGCGTTGATGATCACCAGCGCCGCCGTTCACGCCCGGTGTAGGAAAAGGTGAAGAGCGGGTCCGCGGCCACGTTGAGTCCCACGTGCTTCATGGCGGCCATGGCCCGCGCGCCCGCCACCGACGCGCCCGCGACGACCTCGAGCGCCACCTTCTCGTTGGGCGACCACTGCGCCCTTGATTTCCGGGTAGTCCCGGGCGATTGCCTCCAGGATTTCGGTGCTGGGCGTGCCCGGGATATGCGGCGGCCACATGGCATCCCGCCTCGTACGCGCCGCGCGCGATGGCCTCGTTGCCCAGAAGAACCTTTTTTTCCATCTCTATTCCCCGATGATGTCTATTTTCTTTACGATCTGGTAGCCTTCCTCGTCAAGGCCTTCTTCGCCGCTCGATGTCGTCGAACCGGAAAATCATGACCGCCTTGTCGCCCCGTTTTTCCGTGAAGGCGTACATGTACTCGATGTTGAGGCTGTTCTTCGGCCGAAGGTGTCGATGGCCCTGTACAGCGACCCGGGCTTGTCATCGAGCTCGATGGCAAGCACCTCGGTGGTGGAGCAGGTGATCGTGGTTCTCATGGAGCGCCTTCTCCGCCTTGTCCGGCTCGTTCACTATCATGCGCACTATGCCGAAATCCGAGGTCTCGGCGATCGTCAGCGTTATGATATTGATTTCTTGTCCGGCAAGGATCTTCAGCACGCTCTGAAGATGTCCCGGCTTGTTTTCCATGAATACTGATAGTTGTGTTACGTTCATTGTCGCTCTCCTTGTATCATATCCGTTTATTTTATGCGGATATTTTCTCTTGTCCACGACCCGCACCGCCTTTCCCTCGCTGCGGGCTATGGTCTGCGGCTCCACCAGGCTGATCTTGGCGCGATATGCCGAGGACGCTCCGGATCCGGTCTGCCGATCCTGCTTGGAGAGATTGTCCAGCACCTTCACCTCGTCGGAGAAGATCTTCTCGTTCACCTCGACCATCACCTCCACGTCGTCCAGGGCGCCCTTGCGGTCGACGATGATCTGGTAGTGCGGCTCGGTGCCCTCGACCTCCATGAGCACCGCTCTCGATCTGCGACGGGAACACGTTCACGCCGCGGATGATGAGCATGTCGTCGGACCTGCCGGTTACCTTGTCCATCTTCACCAGCGTGCGGCCGCACTTGCAGGAATCACAGTATAGCCGGGTGATGTCCCTGGAACGGTACCGGATGCAGGGGACAGGCCTCCTTGGTAAGGGAGGTGTAGACGATCTCGCCCTTCTCCCCCTCGGGGAGCACTGTCGCCCGTTTCGGGATCGATGATCTCGACGATAGAAATGGTCCTCGAAGACGTGCAGGCCCGATTTTCCTGCATTCGCAGGAGACCCCCGGGCCGATGACCTCGGAGAGGCCGTAGATGTCGATAGGCGCCGGATGCCGAGGCGCGTCTCGATCTCCTTGCGCATTGCCTCGGACCAGGGCTCGGCGCCGAAAATCCCCGCCCTGAGCTTCGTCTTGCGGATGTCGTAGTCGGGCCGCTTCTTCTCGATGTAGTCGGCGATGTTGAGGCGTACGACGGCGTGCAGGCGATCATGGTGGTGCCGAAGTCCTTGATGAGCATGAGCTGCCGCTCGGTGTTGCCGCCGGATATCGGCACCACGGTGGCGCCGAGCTTCTCCGCGCCGTAGTGGAGGCCCAGGCCGCCGGTAAAGAGCCCGTATCCGTAGGCGACCTGGATCACGTCCTTCTCGGTTGCGCCCCGCAGGCGACTGAGCGGGCCACCACCTCGGCGAATACGTCCATGTCCTTCTTCGTGTATCCCACGACCGTGGCGTTCCCGGTGGTTCCGGACGAGGAGTGGACCCGTACGACCTTTTCCATCGGCACCGCGAAAAGGCCGAAGGGATAGTTGTCCCGCATGTCCTGCTTCATCAAAAAGGGCATGTCTTTCAGATCGTCCAGGGACTTGAACACCTCCGGGCGGAATCCGGCCTTCTCGAAAGATTTCCGGTAGAAAGCGACATTCTCGCAGGCATGGCGAACGGACCATTTCAAGCGCTCCAGCTGGAGCTCTCTCAGCTTCTTGAGGGGCATGGCCTCATATTCTTTATTGAACATCACTGGCACCTCTCACCGTGTTGGAAAAATCACACCCGTCCTTTTGTGATCCGGTATGCCCGATGGGAAACGCTGTATCATTAAAAAAAGGCGCGGGCGGAATGAAGAACATTAAAATATTTGCCGTTTTTGTCAATATAAAGTATCCACCAAACGTAAAATTTCACTGCCTTCCTGTCCTTGATTTCAAAATCCGCGGGAAAGAGAAAATCCTCCTGTATTTTTAAAAGTCGAAGCGGCAAAGCGGACTGTCTGATGTAACCGCGAAACGCAGGCGGGAACAGCCGGCGGGCTGCTCCCCGCCCGGCAAAACACGAACCCCCGGCAGCGGTCAACCGGCTTTTCAGCCCGGGCCTGTGTCTCCCCCGCCACACGGCGCAACACATCGGGCCGGTTCGTAAAGATGCCGCTTACCCCCATGGCTATCAGCCGGCGCATGCCGCGCTCATCGTTTACCGTGTAACGTTTACCGGGATACCGTTTCCGGACAGGTCCGCCATCCACCGTCTTGATATTTCCCGCCTCGAGCAGTTGAATGCGTCCGCGCCGGTCTCCCTCACGATCCTGGAGGGAACCGCCGTGTCCACCAGGGACGGTCATAGAGGACCGCCACCGCCGCCGACGGGTCTATTTCCCGGAGGTGCGCCAGAGCGCGCGGGTCGAAGCTCGAGTAAATGACGTGCCCTTGCATCCCGCACGACGTGACGGTCTCGAGGCACCTCTCCTCGACCCCCCCGCGCAGGCCGTCCGAGACGGCCTCGGCCTTGATTTCAATGTTGAGGGCGATGCGGTCACGGCAGAACTCGCACGCCTCCCGCAGAGACGGGATCCGGACTCCCCTGAACCGGGGATGAAACCACGCGCCCGCGTCGAGCTTCCGGACCTCGCTGTAGCCGAGATCCGAAATCCTGCCCCGCTCGCCGGTACAGCGCTCCAGGTCTTCGTCGTGGAACAGCACCGGTACGCCGTCGCGCGTGAGCTGCACGTCCACCTCGGCCATTTCCGCTCCAAGATGGAGTGCGCCCTGTATGGACACGATCGTGTTCTCAGGGTAATAGGCGCAGGCGCCCCTGTGCCCGATGACCGTGAACCCGGTCCTCGCGGCTTTTCCATAGGTGAAAAGGTGGTAGGGCCTCGCCATGATCGTCCGGAACCGGGTCCTCTGATTAATTTTTATTGAAAAAACGGCTCCCGCGTCCATCCTGAATGCAGGGAAGGTTTATCCCGGCGTCATGATTATGTCAATATTCAAACCCAGGAGGCGGCAATGACTGACGCCCGGCGCATCATAGATTCCCTGGGCCTGAGGCCCCATCCAGAGGGAGGCTATTACAGAGAAACCTACCGGGCCGATGAAACCCTGCAATCGCACAGCCTGCCGCAGCGCTACGGCGGCCCCCGGTCGTTCTGCACGGCCATCTATTACCTGCTCACCTCCGGGGACTGCTCCAGCATGCACCGGGTCAAGAGCGACGAGCTGTTTCACTTCTACCTCGGGGACCCCGTGGAGATGCTGCTCCTTTTCCCGGACGGAACGGGAAAAAGCGTCATCCTGGGGCCGGATGTGCTGAAGGGCATGCATTTACAGTTGCCGTGCCGCGGGAGGTGTGGCAGGGATGCCGGCTGGCGGGAAAAGGACAATTCGCCTTGATGGCGACAACGGTTTCTCCCGGCTTTGAATTTGACGATTTCGAGCTCGGAAACCGCGACGAGCTCGTGAGGCTTTACCCGCGCTTCGAGGAAAAAATCCGGGCACTCACACGCTGACTGTCCTTTCAAATAATGATTTACAACCCTGCCCGGCCCTGTATCCCGGACAGCTGACGTCCATCATCCATCCCTGACAGGGCTTGACGCATGACCTACAGCGCGGTGATTTTCGACCTTGACGGAACTCTGCTCGACACCATCGGGGACATAGCCGACTCGATGAACGCGGTGCTGTCCCGTCACGGGTTCCCCTGCTTTTCGGTGCAGGAATACCGGTATCTTATCGGTGAAGGGGCGGAAACGCTGATACGGCGGTCTCTTCCGCCGGGGCACCGCTCGGACGAGGACATCCGCCTCCGCCTGGAGGAAATGCGCGAGGAATACAGCTCCCGCTGGCACCGCGCCACCCGGCCATACGAGGGAGTCATGGAACTCCTTTCGGCGCTGGGGTCCCGCGGCGTTAAGACCGCCGTCCTGTCGAACAAGGCGGAGCGGTTCACGGTGGAGATGACCCGTCACTTCCTGGATCCCCACCGGTTCGATATCATAATGGGCGCCCGGACCGGCCACCCGCGAAAGCCCGACCCCGGAGACGCCCGCGATATCGCCGCCCGCCTCTCCCTTGCGCCGGAGCGGGTTCTCTTCATCGGGGACACGAGGACCGACATGGAAACCGCCGTCCGCGCGGGAATGTACCCTCTCGGGGCGCTCTGGGGATACCGGAGCGTGGTTGAACTTCTCGCGTCGGGCGCGAAAGGGCTGGCCGGGGCGCCATCGGATGGTCCTCCGTTATTTTATTTACGCCGTGAAATCTCTACCCTTAAATCCAAACGCGCATACCCTTCGGCCAGGCGGGTATTCACGTGAACGACGCCCCTGTTCAGCCCCTTCAGGGGATAGTCGGCGGTGATCTCCGGCAGCGCGTCGGCGTCCTTCTGCCTGTTGAGCACCGTCCCGGCGGGACGGAGCGCCCGTCGGCGACGCTCACGCCCATCACGATGCATCCCGGCTCAATCACGCAGCCCTTTCCCACCCGTGACCGGAATACGAGGGCCTGCATACCCACGAAGGTGTCGTCACCCACGGAGCTGGGTCCGTGCACCTGGGCCTGGTGGGCGAGAGACACCCTGGACCCGATGTGCACCGCGTACGGCTTCCCGTCCACGTCGACGAGGTTGCGCTCGACGGGATGCCCTCCTGCTCCGTTTCCAGAGCATGTATGATGACGCCGTCCTGGACGTTCGAATCGTCGCCGATGAACAGGGGCTGTCCCTCGTCGCCGCGTACCGAGGCGAAAGGAGATATCATTACCCGCTTGCCGACGGTCACGTTCCCGATGACCGCCGCGAGGGGGTGTATGAATGCGGATGCGTCAACCACTGGGAGATATTCATGCTGCGAGAAATCCGTTTTGACATTTTTATGTATCATGACCGCTCCTTTCGGGATCAGGTTTGATTAGATTATCGCCGCCATATTTTGTCCCCGGAGGCCTTCAGGGCAATAATATTTTTGGCCCTGAAAGGGCCCCCTTCGGTGAAAAGTGCCGGGCGGCCAGCCCGGGATTGGAGGATGCCCGTGCAAGCGGCGACCGCCATTGTGCAGCATTCAGGCCGGGACCGACACGAAAGCAGACAATCCATGCCGGCCTTCATATCCCGGCGTCTTTTTCACCGGTTTTCAGCCAGGAGAATAAAATATTTGACTCAATATGGTTGCCGTAATAAACGTATTCTTTACGCCATGGTCGATCCAGGTCTCACCGCCGTCCCGGCCGGAAGGCGGCCTGAGCGCAATAAACCGGCCTTGCCACAATCTTTGAGGTAAAGGTATTAACAAGCATAATGGATTCAACGGACATACACATCGATGCCCAGCTCCTCGAAGGCGACCTCCTTTCCGTCGATCGCATCCTTCCGTCACAGCTGTACATCATCCCCATTCGCTACCGCCCGATCTTTCCAGGCATCGTCACGCCCCTCATAATCTCGCACGGGCGGTTTTCCGAGGCCGTCGACAGGGCGCTTCCGTCCAGCCGAACCATCGGGCTTGTGCTGCTGAAAGACGATGAAATCGAGAACATAGGGATGGGCGATCTCTTCCAGTTCGGCACGGCCTCGAAGATACTCAAAAAGATAAACCTGCCCGACGGCGGCATCAACGTGTTGATAAACAGCGTGAAACGCTTTGTCATCAAGAAGGTGGTATCGGAAAAGCCCCACATCATCGCCGAGGTTTCGTATATCGACGAGGAACAGCCCAAGAAGAACATGGAGCTGAAGGCGCTCACGAGGGCGGTCCTCACGCAGCTCAAACTGCTCTCGGAGAACAACCCCCTGTTCACCGAGGAGATGAAGCTCACCATGGTAAACGTGGAGGAGCCCGGCAAGATCGCCGATTTCGTCGCCTCGATGCTGAGCCTCGAAAAACAGGAATATCAGAAGCATCCTGGAGACCGTCAAGGTGCGAAGGCGGCTGGAGATGGTGCTCCAGCTCCTCCACAAGGAGATGGAAGTCATACCCTGCAGAAAAAGCTGCAGGGATTCATCAGCGACAAGATGGACAGGCAGCAACGCGAGTTCTTCCTCCGGGAACAGCTGAAGGCCATCAAGACGGAACTCGGCATGGAGGAGGACGAGAGGGCGAAGGAAATAAAGGAGATGAAGAGGAAGGCCGAGCAGCTGAGCCTGAAAGGCGAGGCGAAGGAAAAGCTCAGCGAGGAGACCGAAAAGCTCTCCCTGACGGACGTGAACTCGTCGGAGTACTCCATAACGCGCAATTACGTAGAAACCGTCATCTCCCTTCCGTGGAACCTCAAGACTGTTGACAACCTCGACATCGAGAGGGCTGAGCGCGTGCTGAACCGGGACCACTACGCCCTCGATGACGTGAAAAAAAGAATCCTCGAGTTCCTGGCCGTCAGAAAGCTCAAACCGGATTCGCGCGGGTCGATCATCTGCCTTGTCGGCCCTCCCGGGGTCGGAAAAACATCGCTCGGGAAGTCGATAGCGCGCGCCCTGCAGAAGAAATTTTTCCGCATTTCGCTGGGCGGGATGCGGGACGAGGCCGAGATAAAGGGCCACCGTCGCACCTACATAGGGGCCATGCCCGGGAAAGATCATCCAGGGACTCAAGATCGTGCAAATCCCGGAACCCGTCTTCATGCTCGATGAGATCGACAAGCTGGGGCAGAGCCTCCAGGGCGATCCCGCCTCGGCGCTGCTGGAGGTGCTCGACCCCGAGCAGAACGCGGAATTCCGGGACCACTACCTCGACTGCCCTTCGACCTGTCGGACGTCTTCTTCATCACGACGGCGAACACCCTGGACACCATCCCCCGGTGCTGGCCGACCGGATGGAGATCATCCGGCTTTCAGGGTACATCACCGGAGGAAAAATACCAGATCGCCCGGCGGTATCTGCTGCCGAAGCAGCTCGGGCGGCACGGGCTCGGGAAAAAGGCGGTGAGATTCGACAGGCCCGGTCTGCTGTATATCATCAACTCGTGGGCGCGCGAAGCCGGTGTACGCACCCTCGAGCGCCAGATAGAAAGGATTTGCCGCAAATCCGCGGCGCTCCTCGCGCGCAACGGCCGTATTTCCGCCTTACCGCTCAAGCAAAACACGATCAGGGAGTACCTGGGCCGGAAACCTACATAGACGACGAGATCGTGAAACCGACCAGGCCGGGAATAGTCACCGGCCTGGCGTGGACCGCGTACGGCGGGGCGCCGCTGGTCATCGAATCAATCGCCATCGACGCGATGGGAAAGGATCCCCTCAAGCTTACCGGACAGCTGGGAGAGGTGATGGTGGAATCGGCCAGCATCGCCTATTCCTACGTGCGGCACGCCACCAAGGACGATGAGAAAGTTGGCGATTTCTTCAAGCGGCACACCCTGCACATTCACATACCGGCAGGGGCCACGCCGAAAGACGGGCCCTCGGCCGGAATAACGATGGCGTGCTCCATCTATTCCCTTGTCACCGGCGTTCCGGTCAGGCCGGGCCTGGCCATGACCGGCGAGCTCACCCTGAGCGGGCGGGTCCTTCCCGTGGGAGGCTTGAAGGAAAAGATAATCGCCGCCAGGAGGGCCTCGCTCAAGGAGATCATCATCCCGGAACAAAACGGCAAGGACCTTTCCGAAATCCCCTCTTACGTGAAAAAGGGATTGAAATTCCACCCGGTGGCGGATGTAAAACAGGTACTGGGGCTGGCCTTTCCAAAAAGGAAACAGAAGGAGACCTGATCCATGGCGATTAAAAACCTGATGGAGGACATCGTTACTAACACGGTAAGGGAGATTCTAAAGAAGGAAAGCGATGTTTCCCGGAACAAGCAGAACGAGGAGGACATCATCGCGTATGTTCTGAACCGGGTCCCGCCCCGCTACTTCACCAGCGAGCGCGGTGTCATTCACGGCAAGCTCGAATCCCGGTATGAGTTCCAACAGCGCACCGACATCCTCTTTCTCACGCACGAGGCCATAGGGGTCATCAGAAAGCGGAGAGCCTCCTGCTTCGCCTGCCGAATACGAGGAGATCGGCAGAGAGGGCCGGATGCTCCCCCACATAATGGGCGAGGTCCTGGAGGAGACCACCTTCTCGGTCATCCCCGACATGGAGGTCCTTCTCCGGTACAAAAACAAACCTGCCGAGATGGTCGACAAGAGCTGGAAAAATCCTCTCACCACGAACAGGGCCATTAAAGGCTACTACCATTTCTGGCCCAGGTATCTTCCCGACGAAATGGACGGCGCCGGCGACATATCCTTCCGCATCGAGTTCAGCAGCCCCAAATTCAAAAAAAAGCATGTTGACTTCACGGTGAGAGCCGTGGATAATATAAGTCTCTATGAGTCGAAAGTCATACCCATATCGCTCTTGCAGGTCAAGGAGGGCGTGGACATCTCTTTCCTCTACGAGTAGCGCGCTATGAAGACATTGAAAACCTGCGTCACCGCGGCAGTCATCCTCCTGGCCTCTCTCGGCTCGGCCTTCGCCCAGTTCAAGGGGAGCTCCATGGGCATGCTCACGTCGATAGTCTCCGACGGGTCCTATGACACGTCGCGCAACCCCGCCCTGCTGGTGCTGCAGCCGGCGGAACCCACGTGCAGCCTCCTGCTCAGGTACAGGACCCTCGACGACTACAAATACTCCATTGACAACGCCCCCGCCGACATCGAGCTGGGCGAGCCTTCCACCACCGTCATGTCTGGGAACGCGTCCTGCTCCTTCAAGGCGGGCGGCGGCCGTTTGGGCTTCGCGGTCGGCGACGCGGGCAAGGACCTCTACAGCATGTCGAAGCAGGACACGTCTTTCTCGAATCCCGTGCCACCGGGCGCGATACAGAATGAAAGCGCAAAGACCACCGAGATGAATCCCGTCCTGACTTCGGCCCTGGGCTGGCAGCTCACCAATGAGAGCAGTGTGGGCATACAGCTGTTCACGGGCTACTCCCAGAAGGTGATAGACAGCACGCAGGGAGCTTGTAGTGAGTGGGCTCGTGTCGGAGAAAAATCGACACAGAACGGACCGTCCAGGACATCGGGGCAGCGCTGGGTATCGGCTATCTCCACCACTCCCGCGATTACCAGGTGGGTGTCCTCCTCCGGTCCGGTCCGGTAGTACTCCAGCGGGAGCAGATGGAGATGAAATACAATGACATCAGCATGCCTCAAGTGTACCCCCAGGGATAGGTATGGACTTTGTTAATAATAGCGAAGACAGTACCCGGTCCACGCCCTTACGCTTCATGTACGCCGAGGGCATGAGCATCACCGCGGGTGGATACAAGCGCCTGAGCCCTACAATCGCATTCGGGCTGGAGAGCGGCTACACAATAGGCAACTCCCACACCGACGAGGATCTCGTGCTGGTGGACGACCCCGGCATGGATTACTACGACTTGCAGAAAATTACCCTTTCGGTGCACTCGAAGACACGATCGCCCTGCAGGGGCGGCGTCGACATCACCCTCTCCCCGCCCCTTTCCCTGACCGGGGGCGGCGGTTACGAATACAGGCGACTTGTCCTCCGGCAGCGACGACGACGATTCTCATTCCCGGTCGAAGAGCACCCTCGACCTCTACTTCGCCACTCTGGGCCTCCACTATCTTTTAAACGGGCGCACCGCCTTTTCGCTCGTCGCGGTCGGGGTGAAACTATCTGGCGACGGCAAGCTCGAGGAGGAAAGCTTCTCGATGGGCCTGAACCAGGACGTGTACCTGCTGGATATGGCCTTCGGCGTATCGACGATTTTTTAGGACATTACTCACGGCATAACTTCGGCAAGGAACTGCTCGATCCTCCGGAATATTTTGTCAGAGCCCTCGCCGTTTATGATCCCGTGGCGCTCCGCGTAGACCCGGCACAGCTCCTTGCTCCGCGTCCCGAGTTTCTCGAAGATCTCAAGGCCGCTCGCCGGATCGACCACCGGGTCCCTGGATCCCTGGATGACCAGGGCGGGGACTGAAAGCTCTCCCAGGCGGCCTTCCACGACGTCCATGAATTTTTCGAGCTGGCTGACCCCCTTCACCGGGTTCCTGAAATAATTGATGTGCGTGTTCTCGGGGCGGTTGGTGACGAACTCCATTTTCCCCTTTTTGACGCGAAGCCAGTCCATGAAGCCGTTCCATGCCACCACGGTGGAGGCGAGGTGCGACGCGATATTCCTTACACGCAGGGGCGCGTTTATTGAAACCACCCCCCTGAAGCGACCGCCCTTCTGTATCGCCTGGTACAGCGCCAGCCCGGCACCCGTGGAAAACCCTATTACCGCCATGTCCCTGACGGAGTTCTTCAGCACAATGTACCCGCGGTTCACCGATTCATACCATTCCTCCCAGCGGCGCCCGGCCAGGTCCTCGGGAGCCGTGCCGTGCCCGCGGAGACGGACCCCGTACACCGTGTAGCCCCGGCCGCGCAGGAATTCCCCGAGCCTGCGCACCTCCTCCGGCGCCGCCATGTACCCGTGTATCAGCAGTATCCCCTTTCGCGACATGCATCGCTTCAAGTAAAAGGGTCGGCCTATGTCTGGAGGCTTGCTTTCATCTTCAATAAAGTATTTCTTGTAGTCCCTCTCGAAGACGTCCCTGTCTATGTCGAGAAACAGCCGCCGTATCATGCCGCGCACCAGGAATGAGGGCCACCACATCACCCGGTTGAGCCGCCGCACCACCGCGTCGAGCGGCTCAATTTCATTTTTAAGCACCTCGACGATGTTATCGAGGCGTATGGTGTGAAACTCGTGCGGTCGCGAAAAGCGCTCCCTGTTCTTGTACAAGTACCCGCCCTCGCTGAAAACCAGCCCGTCCGACTTCGCGGCGTCGATAAAGTTGTTGTAGCGTTCGTGCAGGTCGTCGGTGAGCAGGTAGCTCTGCTTGAGCACCAGTGTCGTATGATGGGACTGCATGGGCACGGACCGTATTCCACGGATGGCGAGAAACGCCCTGTTCTTGAAATCGTCCTCGCGTATCCTGCTTTTCCTGTACTTCTCGAGGATATAGGCGAAGACATGATCATGGTTCACCGTGGTCATGCCGTAAATCGAGTCCATGTACCGGTACATGAGATCGAGGCCCTGGCGGCGGAAGCTCAGGTCCTTCATCATCTCCTCGTCGCCCGTGTAGAGACGCGAGGTCCTTATTTTTTTCATTATCGAGCGATCGGCGAGGTACTTCCGCACGGAGATCGGTTTGCCGAAATTTATATCGATGTCCACTCCATCGGTGATCATGGTGCCCTCGACGGCGATTTCTTCCTCAAGCCGCTCCGGCAGTCTGCTGACGAACAAGTGGGCTATTTTATTGATGATGTTGTTGCGCGCCCTCACGGGGAAATAGGTGACGTTCACGGGCACGATGCTGGTCTCCCGTTCAACGATGTTATGTATTTTCCCGGGGTCCGAGGTCGAACAGGCGCGAATATTCCTCCAGGCCCTCCGCGTCGCCCTGCTCGAGAAAATACGCGATCTTCAAGCGGTAAAACTCCGCCTGCAGCGCAAGGACGCCTGCCCCCGTGTGGGGCGGCCTCCGCATGCCGGTGTTATAGATCATGTACTTCCCCTTTTCCACGATCTTCTTGTCCTTTATCATCTGGCCCTCGGGGAAGATCATGCAGTGCCGGTCCCCGCGAAGGAGCGAGGCGATCATTTTTACGTCCCGCTGCGGGTCATGGGTCGAGATGGCTCCCAGCTTGGACAGGTACCGGCCGAACCCGCCGCCGAAAAAGCTGTGGTGGGCGAGGGAGAGGATTTCCTTCCCCGTTAATTTCTGCAAAACCAGCGGAAGGAAAAATGTCTCCATGCGGGTGAAGTGGTTGACGACAAAAACCGACGGCTGGGCGGGAATATTCTCCGCGTCGTGCACCCTGATGTCGGCGTTCGAAAACTTTATCAGCGCGTCAACGGCGAACCTGGTGACTTCACGAATTATTTCCCTTTTTTCCATGCGCACCTCCCGTCCCGCCCGGTTCTTTCAATACCTTCCTGCCCGATAGTCATCGACAATCGCCGCGTGATCAAACGCCATCTCCGCGGGCAGCGAACCCGGAGAGAAGATTCCCACCCTTCCGGCGTCGTCCCCCGCAACCGGGTTCCCCGGAGGCGCTTGCGATGAACACGGTGGTGATGGTGTGATGGCGGGGGTCGCGAGCCGGGTCGGAATACGTGTGAAACTGGCGTATCAGCGATATCCTCAGGGAAGTCTCCTCAAGCGCCTCCCGTACCGCCGCTTCCTCAAGCGTTTCCCCGTAGTCCACAAATCCTCCCGGAAGCGCCCACCCGTGGGGCGGGTTTTTCCTGTACACGAGGACCAGTGGCCCGGGCCCATTATCCCTCACGGGTTTGTCCACCAGTTGGATGATCACATCAACGGTGGGGAGGGGGTTGCGATATACTCTTTCCATGGGCCACCCGCCTTGCAGGTATTCGTCGGACACCCTTTATTCAATACAGGGGCTTTTCCTTTTCACAAGTAAATTACGCCGCGCGGCGCCGTCGCCGCCCAGGGTCTTATTAAAAAATGGTTGAATTATCGCGATTCATCAATGAGTATGCCTCTTTTTCGAGAGATAATTTCTCGATGGGATAAAGTAGGGCAAAATCCCCGCCTTTCCGGACCCGGCCTTTGGCAGAGAAAAAGCACATTATTCTGTACGATACGACCCTGCGCGACGGCGCCCAGACGGTCGGCATATCCTTTTCACTCCACGACAAGGTGCGGATCTCCCGGGAGCTGGACAAGCTGCGGGTCGATTACATAGAGGGGGGATGGCCCGGTTCCAATCCCAAGGACGACCTATACTTTTCGGAGATAAGGAAAGCCGAAATCGCTCACTCCAAGATCGTCGCCTTCGGTTCCACCAGGCGCCCCAATCTCACTTACAACAACGATGAACTGCTCCAGGCCCTCATATCCTCAGGCACGGCCGCGCTCACCATCGTCGCGAAGGCCTGGGATTTCCATGTGAGACAGGCATTGGGCATCGATCTGAAAAAGAATTTGGAGCTCATTTACGGAACCGTCGCCTACCTGAAAGACAAGGGTTTCGAGGTCTTTTTCGACGCGGAACATTTCTATGACGGGTTCAAGGCGAATCCCGATTACGCGACCGAAGTCCTCAAAAAGGCCGAGGAGGCTGGAGCCGACATGCTCGTTCTGTGCGATACCAACGGCGGCACCCTTCCCTACGAGGCGGACAGCATCACCCGCGCGGTTTCCGGACTCCTTTCACGTCCCCTGGGCGTGCATTTCCACAACGATGCCGGCGTTGCCGTTGCGAATTCCATTGCCGCCATCGGTGCGGGCGTCGAGTCGGTCCAGGGAACAATCAACGGCTACGGAGAACGGTGCGGCAATTGCGATCTTACCGTTCTGATCCCCAACCTTGTGCTCAAGATGGGATACCCTTGCTCCGCGGCCGGAGCCCTCATCCACCTCACCGAGGTGAGCCGCTTTATCAGCGAGATCGCCAATTTTGCCCATAACGAAAGATCTCCCTATGTCGGAGACAATGCCTTCGCCCATAAGGGTGGGATACACGCCTCCGCCTTAAAGCGAGATACCACAACATACGAGCACATCGAACCCTCCACGGTCGGCAATATGAGAAAGGTGCTGGTGTCCGAGCTTTCCGGAAAGAGCAACATCGAGCTGAAAGCGAAGGAAATGGGAATAGAGCTCAAGGAAGAGCTGAAGCTTCCGCGCGACATAGTGAAGAGAATTAAACAGCTCGAGGAGCAGGGTTACCAGTTCGAGGCGGCCGAAGGATCGTTCGAGCTTCTCATCCGCCAGGCCACCGGGGAATACGCCCCCTTCTTCAACCTCAAGGGCTTCAGGGTAATAACGGAAAAGGACGAGAAAAACAACGTGAGCTGCGAGGCCACCATAAAGGTGGAGGTGGACGGGAGGGTGGAACACACCGCCGCCAACGGCAACGGCCCGGTCGCCGCCCTGGACAACGCCCTTCGGAAAGCGCTGGAAAAATTCTACCCGGAGATAAGGGACCTGCAGCTCACCGACTACAAGGTAAGGGTGCTGGATTCCCAGACAGGGACCGGCTCTTCGGTGCGGGTGCTCATCGACCAGAAGCGGCATTCCGACCACTGGGGAACGGTTGGAGTGTCAACAAACATAATCGAGGCTTCCTGGCAGGCCCTCGTCGACGGCATAGAATTCATGCTCCTGAAAAATAAAGCCGGCAAAGAGATATCCCCCACCCATGAATAGCAGGCCAATCGGAATTTTCGATTCCGGGGTGGGCGGAGCTCACCGTCTGCAAGGCCATACATGACCTGCTACCCCGGGAGAGCATAATATACTTCGGCGACACGCTGCGCTTTCCTTACGGCACTCGTTCCATCGAGACGGTCATACGGTACTCCCAGGAAATCACCGGATATCTCATCGGGCGCGGCGTAAAAATAATCGTCATCGCCTGCAACACCTCGTCCGCGGCCGCGCTGGAGACGCTCAAGAGTCATCACGGCCTGCCTATATCGGAGTCATTGACGCCGGGCGCGCGCGCCGCCTGCCGGCGCCTCACCGGGGATGTGATAGGCGTGATAGGCACCCGGGCAACCGTGAACACGGGTTCCTATGTACGGGCGATACACAAGCTTCGCCCCGGCCTCAAAATCATCCAGCAGCACGCGTCTTTGTTCGTTTCCCTCACCGAGGAGGGCTGGATCGACGAGGAGATCACGCGGCTCATGGCCAAAAAATACATTCAGCCCATGTACGATGGCGGCGTGCGCACGCTCATCCTCGGATGCACCCACTTCCCGCTTTTAAAAAATGCCATCATGAATGTTTTTCCCGACCTCGACCTCGTAGACACCGGGATAGAGATTGCGCTCGAGGTAAAGGCCATTCTCGAGGAAAAAAATCTTGAAAATAACGACGGCAGGGGGGATATTGAATTGTACGCCTCTGACCTTACCGATACTCTTCAACGTCTCCTGGAGATGTTCTTTGGTAAGGATTCAGCCTCCATAAAAAAACTCGTTATAGAGGACCTCAAGCGATGACAAGGCTATTGAAAACAGCTGCCTCCCCGCTCTCTTTATACTCCTGACAGGGAGCGCCGCATTCTCCTGGGAGCCCTACGATAAAGTCATCGCCGTCGTCAATGACAGCCCCATCGTTGAAAGCGATCTGTCCATGAAATTCAACCGGATCCAGAAGAGAAAGAATATCCCGCAGGCTCGGAGGATCCTTGAACAGAGCCGCCTGCTTGACAAATTCATCGACGAGATGCTTATCCTCCAGGAAGCGGAGGCTCAGTCCATCATCGTGAGTGACGCAAAGGTGGACAACCAAATTAAAAAGATAATGGAAAGAATGAACATCTCAACCATGGATTCCTTCAAGGAGCGGGTTGAGCGCGCCGAAAACATGAGTTTCGACGAGTACCGGGAGGAAATAAAAAATAGCCTGGTCACCGAGCAGGTCATGTCCATCGCGATCGGCGTCACCCCTCCGACAAGGAAAGAGGCCATGGAGTGGTACAAAATGAACAAGGACAAGCTCGGCTTCGAGATGAACCTCAAGCACATACTCATGAGAGTGAAAAATAATTCCCTTGCCGAGGAAAAACGGGTCAACGAGGAAATGAAGAAAGTCAGGCGGAGGCTCGAGGGCGGCGAATCGTTCGAGTCCCTGGCCATCGCGCTTTCCGAAGACCCCGCAACGGCCAACAAGGGGGGGGATCTGGGATGGGTGGTCATTGCTGAATTGGACCCGTACATGGCCACCCAGGTTTTTCGTTTGAACCAGCCCGGGCAGCTGTCGGGCGTCATCAAGTCGAGTTACGGGTATCATATTGTCAAGTTCCTGGGCAAGCGGCCCATAACCTATGACGCCGTTGAGAACAAGATTTTCAACCTGCTCTTTCAACAGAAGATTACCGAGCAGTTTGCAAAGTGGGTAGTGCAGCGCCGCAGGGTGTCAGAGGTGAAAATATACATGAGTGATTACAAACGAGGATAGGGGGCGTTCTTGAAGGTCGTGGCGCTCATTTACTGCGAAGATCACCTCACGGACGGTGACCTGCACTTCAGGGGGGAATTCCTTCCTCACGCGCTCAAGGAACGCATATCGGCCGTCGAGGGTGTGGATGATTTTTATACCGCGGTTCCGGCCTCCTACGCGGGAAAACTTTCGGGCGGCGAAAGGCTATTCGCCTTATCCAACGGAGACGACATAAACTTCTGGAAAATGCTTTTCGAAAAGACCGCGGCGGACCATGTCATCAAGCTTCACGCGGACTCCCCTTTCATGGACGCTTCGATTGTCAGGGAAATGCTGAAGGTACATCAAGACTACCTCGCGGAATACACCTATTCCGAAAATCTTCCCGCCGGCATCACGGCGGAGATCCTGTCGAGAAAGCTCCTGGAGTCGGTTCCGTCAAAGAGCGAGACAAAGGCATCGCTTGGAGAAATCATACGGTCGAATATTAACCGCTTCGACGTGGAACTCTACTATCATGAGCCCGATCTTCGAGACAAGAGAATTTCCTTCCGGTCCGGCAACCCTCGTGACCGAAAAATAATGGAGAACATCGTCGCCTCAAAAGGCCGAACACCGGCTTACGCGGAGCTCAAGGAGATCATTCATGACCATCCGGAGACGCTTTACATAGGACCGTCATTCGTGGAGGTGGAACTCTCCGGGCACTGCGATTTGGACTGCCTCTTCTGTTATCGCACGGCGCTGAAAAAGCCGCGCGGTGACATGGACGAATCCCTTTTCTCCAAACTCCTTTCGGACCTCGGCGAATTCAACCTCCCCTACGCACTCTGTTTGGGCGGCTCCGGAGAGCCCGCGATGCACCCTCGTTTTTACCGGATCATGGAATCGGCGCTCGCTCAGGAAAATTGCTCGAACCTCGTTATTGAGACGAACGGGATCCACCTCGACGGCAATTTTGTCAATTTCATGCAGGGCGCGAACGATCGGAAGATAAAGATCATCGTCAACCTCAACGGCGTCGACGCCGACTCATACCGAACACTACACGGGGGCGATTACTTCGATCCCGTTTCACAGAATGTCCTCGCGCTCAGGGAGGCCTTTCCGGACAAGGATAGGCTGTATGTCCAGGTGATGAAAATCAATGAAACGGAGCCCTTTCTCGACAGGTATTACGATTTCTGGGAACAGCACGGCGTTCCGATCATTTTACAGAAGCAGAACACCTATCTCGGGAGAGTTGCCGACCGTCGCTACTCCGACCTGTCCCCCCTGGACCGGGGCCCCTGCTGGCACCTCCAAAGGGACGTCTTCGTTCTTTCCGACGGCAGGGCAGCATACTGTAAACAGGACATCGACGGCGATTTTAGCCATGGCAATATAGGAACGCGCTCTCTTGCGGACATATGGAACGGCGCGCTGCCGGCCTTCACCAGGGATTACCACGGCGACTTCCCTCCCCACCCCGATTGCCGGGCCTGTGACGAATGGTACACCTTCAATCTCTGACTCTCAGGAACACCCACACATGGTTGTCAATGGAATCGTAAACGGCAGAAAGCTGAAATCCCGGGTCACCGCCATCATTCAGGCGCGGATGCAATCAAAACGGCTGCCCGGCAAGGCCATGCTGGACCTGGCGGGGAAGCCGCTGCTCGCCCATGTCATTGAGCGGACGGCGAGCATCGAGGGCGTCGACACCGTCGTGTTGGCCACCTGCGAGGGAGCGGAAAACCTACCCATCATCGAACTGGCCCGCTCCATGAATGTGGGCGTATTCGTGGGTTCAATGGAAAATGTACTCGAACGGTACTGCTTTGCCGCGCGGGAATTCGGGGGAGAATACATAGTGCGCGTTACCGGCGACAATCCCTTCACCTGCCCCGACTACGCCGCCATGGCCCTTGACATATCGCTGGAGGCGAGCTGTGACCTGTGCGCCCTCGGAAACCTGCCCCTAGGCGCCGCCGTGGAGATAATAAAGCGAGAGGCCCTGGAAGAAGCATATAAATTGAGTGATAAGCCCTTTCATCGTGAGCACGTGACTCCCTTTATCAAGGAGCACCCCGAGCTCTTCCACATAGAGCGGCCGGCAGCGGACTTGAAGAACCCCTTTCCGAACCTTCGCCTCACCGTGGACACCATGGAGGACTACACGCTCTCAAAGATCATTTACGAAAACCTGTACCACGGCGAGATCTTTTCCCTGGCCGAGGTCATTGCCTTTTTACAGGGGAAACCGGAGCTCATGTCCATAAACGTCGCGGTGAAACAGCGCCCCATGACACATGCCGAGAAGAAAGGAACATAAAGCGACCATCGCCGTCCTTGTCGGCTGGGGTGAAAAATATGGGACGGGCCACATTCAACGAATGGCGGCCCTTATCCGCCACCTGAACACGAAGACGGACGTCGAGGCGCTGCTCTGGAGCGATTCCCCGCCGAAATTCATCACAGGCTTGGCAACCATCCCGACAGGAAAGGTCCGCGGGAACAGGATCGACCTCATCATCCGTGACATGCGCGATTCCTCCGCGGAGGAGATGCTCAGCCTCAAGGACCGCGCCCCCGTGCTCGCCCTTGATGACCTCGGCCCGGGACGTTCCGAGGCCGACTTTGTCCTCGATCTCCTCCCCCACGCCAGCGGCCTCCTTTCCGGCGAGGGGACGCCCGATGACGGCCTGTTCATTTTCGGGGATACATTCATCTCCGGCCTGGCCAGGCTCGGGGAACGAGTAATTGAAAAAACCATCGACTACGCTCTCTACACGGGCTTTGGCGCTTCATCTGAATACATCACGTTCCTGAAATCGCTTTTGCCACGATCATCGACCAATGCCCTTCTTCAGGGATCGAGTCTTCTGGTGAGCGACTCTTCAGGCAGCAGGGAGTTCGGCCAGTCCGATTATTCTTTACTTCTGCTGTCGAGCAAAGTCCTCATTTCGCACTTCGGCGTCAGCCTGTACGAGGCCGCCGCCGCCGGGTGCCGGCCCGTCGCGATCAATCCCACAGCCTATCACTCCCTGCTTTCAGACCACGCACCAACCTCCCTGGGACTTCGCAATCTGGGCGTGTCCGGCACAATCGACAGGGAAAAGGCGGTTGAAGAAATCATTGAGGCGGCCCGAAAACCGGTCTGTGACCGCATCAGCGCCTCGCAGGTTCACGCTCTCGCATGTAATAATCTTGACAGGGTGTACGTCTTTCTCAAGGGTGTGATCAAACAAAAGGCGTGAGGGATTCATGGGAGACAGCGTCACCTTAAAAATACTGCGTGAGCACCTTGTCGAGGGAGATCCGGTCCCGGGCGCGGAAATCGGGATCCGCATAGACCAGACCCTTACCCAGGACGCCACCGGCACCATGGCCTATCTGCAGTTCGAGGCCCTGGGCATCCCGAGGGTTAAAACGGAGCTCTCGGTCATCCTACGTGGACCACAACACCCTTCAGATCGGCTTTGAAAACGCCGACGACCACCGCTATCTGCAGACCGATGAACGCCAGCTACGGCATCTATTACTCCAGGGCCGGCAACGGCATCTGCCACCAGGTCCACCTCGAGCGTTTCGGCCGGCCCGGGCGCGACCCTCCTGGGCTCGGACAGCCACACCCCGACCGGCGGCGGCCTCGGGCATGATCGCCATCGGCGCCGGCGGCCTTGATGTCGCCGTGGCCATGGGCGGGCGGCCCCTTCTACCTCACCTGCGCCCCGGGTGATCAATGTACGGCTCACGGGCAAACTGAGGCCCTGGGTCTCCGCCAAGGATGTCATTCTGAAGGTGCTGCGAATCCTCACCACCAAGGGAAATGTCGGCATGCGTCGTAGAATATACGGGCCCGGGCGTCAAACCCTGACCGTTCCCGAGCGCGCGACGATCGCCAACATGGGCGCGGAGCTGGGCGTGACCACCTCCATCTTCCCCAGCGACGATGTGACCCGGCGCTTCCTGAAGGCCCAGGGACGGGAAGCGATCTGGCAGGGAGATCTCCGCCGATCCGGATGCCGAATACGACAGGGTCATCGATATCGACCTGTCCGAAATCGAGCCGATGGTCGCCTGCCCCCATTCTCCCGGACAACGTGAAGCGGTGGACGAATTAAAGGGAATGAAGTCGACCAGGTTGCCATCGGCAGCTGCACCAACTCCTCGTACAAGGACCTGAGACGGTCGCCCGATCCTGCAGGGTAAAAAGGTCCATCCCGATGTCAGCCTCGTGGTCGCGCCCGGATCCAGGCAGGTGTTCGAGATGATCGCCCGTGAACGGCGCGCTGGCCGACCTCATCGCCAGCGGCGCCCGGATCATGGAGGCGGCCTGCGGGTTCTGCATAGGCGCGGGCCAGGCGCCGTGTACGGACGGCGTTTCGCTGCGGACAAGCAACCGTAACTTCGAGGGGCGGTCCGGGACCGCGTCGGCGCAAGTTTACCTGGTAAGCCCTGAAACCGCTGCCCTTTCGGCAGTCCATGGAGCCCTTGTGAATCCTCTCGACTTCCCTGGAACCGAACTATCCCGCGCATCCCCGAGCCCGTGTCTTTCGTGATCGATGACTCCATGATACTGGCGCCGTCAATGAGGAAAGAATTCGGTCCTCCGGGGCCCCAATATCGGCGAACCACCGGTCACCTCGCCGCTCACCGACAGGATCGACGGCATAGTGGGGATCAAGGTAGGCGACAAGATCACCACCGACCACATCATGCCGGCGGGCAGGAGGCTTCTCTACCGCTCCAATATCCCGGCGTATGCCCGGTATGTCTTCGAGGAAATGGACGCGGATTTTGCCCGCAGGGCAATGGACAACAAAAAACGAGGCATCTCTACCGCCATTGTGGCCGGGCAGAGTTACGGGCAGGGATCAAGCCGGGAGCATGCCGCGATCTGCCCGAATATCTTGGCGTACGCGTGGTCCTCGCTAAATCAATAGAGCGCATCCACGCGGCAAACCTCATCAACTTCGGAATATTGCCGCTGCTGTTCCTGCGCGGTGAGGACTACGACACACTGCAAGCCGGCACCGCTTTCACGGCAGACAACCTGATTGAAGCCGTTAAAAACAAGGAGACTTTTCACATACCTTTCAACGGCAGGTCCGTGGAGATTTCCTTGAGGATTACGAGGCGCCAGAGAGAAATATTGCTGGATGGCGGGCTGTTACATTATACCAGGCGGCGCACCTGAGCCGATCATCTCCACAAGTTTTACGTTATAGGAGCAAAAGGGAAGCCATCCCTTTTTCTTCGCCTTTTCGGCCGCGATTATCAGGTGCGGCATGTACTCGGGCTCAAAGGGTTCGCGCAGAAGCCTCCACCCTAGTTCTCTGATGAGCTTGTTGCCTTTGCGACTGTTGCACCACCGGCACGCGCAGACGAGGTTCTTCCAGCTTGAGAAACCCTCCCCGAGAGGCTTTCGCGTTATCCCTTCCCAGCGACTCCTCGGTATGACGTGATCAACCGTGAGATCCCTCATCGAATACCGACGACCGCAGAACTGGCACCGCATGTCATCCCGGTATATGACGTTAAGCTTCGAGAAGGTGACCCGTTTTCGCGGGAAGCTGCTGTAACCGGGGATGGAAATTACCGACGGCATGGGTATAGAAAGGGAGGGAGAGCGAATACATCTCTCTTCTTCAACTATGGCGACTGCCTTGTACGCGGTGATCAGGCATATCGCCTCCTTCACCGAGGTGATCCGGATGGGTATGAAACCCGAATTGAGTACCAGAACCTCCGAGTTCAGTATCATCGTTCCACCGGCCGCCTGAAATAGAAAGCCCATAGCTTTCGCTATGGGCTCATCGATGACTCCTCGCCGTATTTCGCGAGACGCGCATGCCGTCTTTCGTTACCCGCGCTCACCTCGCACCTCTTCTTCAGACTTCGCTCCCGGACTACCCTCATGGGAAAGCTCCGTTTGATAAATTCAATTTCCTCTAATTTGTCAAGGACAATTTATCATGATCCCTGCTCCTGCCCTCAAGACAGCGCGGACCCGGCCATTCACATGCAGTCATTTCCACACAGCCGCGGCGTGCATGAACTGAATATTCACATTTAAATTTTGCTTGAAACCTTTGGTTTACTCTGATATTTTCATACTTTAGACTGTGGAGACTGTATGCCAAAATCCCTACCATGGAGTCAGCCATGAACGCCCGTCCTTCATGTCAGAAATTCGCTTGTCTCGCCTGTATTCTCGCATGTCTGGCGGCTATATCATGCAAGGTCAGCGTCCCCATACGGGAGATGTCGGACGCGAAGGCGTCAATAAGCCGCGCGGAAGAGGTCAAAGCCGATAAATATGCCCCCGCAGAATTGAAAAAAGCACAGGAGTCCCTTTTCAAGTGCCATGACCAGATCGCCGGCGAGGACATGAAAAAAGCCGCCGAGGAGGCATTAAGCTCTCAGAAGGCCGCGGAGGAGGCAATTTCAAAAAGCCTGCCCCTTCTCGCAAAAGATTATTTGGAGGAAAGCCGCACCACCATATCGGAGGCCGAAAGGTTTTACGCCGAAAAGTTCGCGCCAGAGGATTTTCAATCCGCCCAGATAGCCGCGCAGGCCGCGGAGGAGCTTTACTCCGCATCGGCGTTTTATGAATCCTACCGGAAGTCTCTTGAGGCCATACGATACGGCACGGATGCAAAAAACAAGGCCCTCGCGGGCGCACCCGGGCTCAAAATGGAAATTGACCGCATTAAAACCGATACGAACAGTTTGGAGCAGAACAGGGGAACCGAGTTTGCCGCAGAGGATTTAAATACCGCAAAAACCGCTTTAGGCGACGCGGAGTCTCTCATGGCGCAGAACAGCCTTAAAGACACGGCCCTGAAGATCGGCGAGGCGGACACGGCGTTGAAGGCCGCCCAGGAAAAAACGCACAGCGCGATCGCGGCAGAAAAACTGTCAGCGGCGAAGATCTCGCTCGGGAAAGTACGGGAATCCGATCTGAAAGACCAGTTCACCGGAGACATCGACAAGGCGGCGCTATTAATTGAAGAAGCCTCCTCCCTGCTCGAAGCCAAGTCCTTTGTCCTCTCAATAGAAAAATCCGATGAAGCCCTCACCCTCCTGAACTCCGTAATCATCAGCATGGAGCAGAAAATGGAAGAGCTTCGGATGAAAGAGCAGAAAGCCGCGCTTGGAGGTCTCAAGGACGGCGGGGTATCGGCGGAAGGGTTCCCACGGGAATACGTTGTGCAGTTCAATCCGAAAAAGCGTGACTGCCTCTGGAGGATAGCTCATACCGTTTACAGGAACGCGCGCCTCTGGCCCCTTATCTATGTGTCGAACCGTGACCAGATCAAGGATCCGGACCTCATCTTTCCGGGCCAGCGTTTTACCATACCTTCTCCGCCCGCAGTGAAAAAGAGCGATTCCTCCGGACCCGCCGGCCTTGACGCGCGCAAACCGGAAGGGAAAGAGAGCGTGGTGCCGAACACCCCATCCGATGAGTAGGGAACGCCCGCGGCGTGCCAGCGACCGCCGGGGCGTGATAAGAGCCGGGGTATTTCCATTATTCGTCGCGCTTGCCGTTTGCCTCTCTACGTTGCATGAGCCTGTCCTCGGACGCGATATCAACCTGGACGAGATATATTTTAAGAAGCCGTCACGCACCCTGTCAAAACTCACCCTTCTGAAATTAGAGGCCTACCAGAGGGCCGCAGCGCGCTTCGTGGATCGAGACGTGATCTTCGCCGGCTGGCTGTCGGGCCAGGAGTTGTATTATATTAAAGAATTTCGTGAATTGAATTTAAATACCCTTTACCGCTATCACATCCATACCGGCCGCAGCACCGAAATCCTTAAAATCCCTGGGGTCGTCACCGTGGCGAGGGCACCCTCCAGCGGGAAGTTCCTCGCCATGAAACGCCTTGTCCTTTCTGGAACCGACATACCCAGGGGAGAGACCCTTCTCTACGCTTTCAGCGGCAAAAAACTCACGACGGTCCCGTCATCGTCTGCCTTCCTTGACTTCGATTTACCCGCGGAAGGAGAGAGTTTCATCTATGAGTCCGAAGGGGGTTTCACGGAGTTTTTCCCGGAAACCGGAATAAAAAGACTCATCATGGGTAAAGACCGATACTCTGACATTGAATCCTCCGGCAATCCCTCAATCGCTTTCTATGCCCCGGGACGCCGGTCAGTTCTTGTGATAAACGGCGGCGGCGGCAGCTATGCCGGCAGCCTGATTTCCGGCAGGCAAACGCAGTTTATTAAGGGGATTTCATCCGCGGGCGAGGTGGCATGGATAAGCCCTCACCGACTGGTGTACAGGAGCGGGTACGCGGGCTATTTTTCCGTCATACAGTACGACACCCGAACGCGGGCATCCACACAACTGCTCGGCCTTTCCATGCACACGAATATATGCTATTCTCCCAACGCCAACGTTCTCTCTTTTTTAAAAGACCATGTTATTCACATCCGACGGCTTACTCCGGGTAAGGCTTTCATTACCGGACTGGAAGGCGAAGATGTGTCTTTTTTCGGCCCTCGGCGGCAATTTCAGCACAATTCTATTCAAAAAGCTGTTCATAGTGAATCTCGAAACCCTGCAAAAAAGACAGGGTGACTTAAGGCGCTGCTGGGAAGAAATCCTTGCAGTTTACCAGGACGCGAAAGGAAACAGGCTCGAGTGGGTAAATGATTATTCGCTTGATTATGTGAACAGAAAAATCCATGTTTATACATCTTTGTTGAACAGGCCTTAATAAACGCGGAAAGCCTCCATTCCGGTGAGATCCAGGATCAGAAGCATTTGGCGCATCTCCGCCGCTAAAAATTGCGAATGCAGGCCCGTATTCACATGGGAGAATGTCACTCTTTGCTGGCCCTTTCAGCCAATGACAGACCGCCTTTGCGTAAAACATTATCTTCCGTGATATGAGCGAAGTGAAGATCTTTATAGATACCGCAGACATCGGCGAGATCCGGAAAGCCAGGCAGATGGGTGTCCTGGACGGAGTCACCACGAATCCCACCCTGGTCAGCCATGTGAAAAGGCCCTATAGAGAAGTACTCAACGAGATTGCCAAAGAGGTCGAGGGACCGGTCTCCGCAGAAGTAATTTCCGTGGACACCGATGGAATGCTCGAAGAGGCCCGATCGCTTGCGAGGATCGGTGAAAACATTTTGTCACGATTCCCTATTCGGTATTCGAGAATATCATTAAGCATCCTTTTATCGATATCGGCCTGACGCGCTTAATCGAGGATTGCAGGAAGATACCAAAATAGGTAGCTTCGTTCCGTGGGGCAAGTAGCTACGGGATACGGCGGTTTTTCATTTCCTTCGGGAGTTTGACATGGAAACGATGCAAAACATCATTCACCAGCACGGCGCCTTGGCTGTTGTTGTCGTGGTAATCCTGGTCGCCGTGGCGGGATTAATACTGAGAAAACTGCAGCTACTCTCCGTCATTATAATCTTTGCCTGTTCTGCAATCATCTATTTCCTCCTGCACTCAGGGCACCATAAGGCTCCGTCCCTGGAGAAGATGAAACATGACACCAAGGAAAGGGTTATGCGAAAAATCCGGTAATGAGAATTCAGCGGAATATGGTGCCATGTATTAAAATTTCATTGATTTTTATCACCCTTCATATCTGACTCAAACTTTCATCAAATTTAGTATACAGGTCAAGGTTTCGACAGGAGTATGCGGAGTGAAGCTCTCCCTCGTTCAAAAAAACAAACCGGAAAACCTTATTTCCAAAGCGGGAAACGCAATTCCACCGTCCGGAATACGCCAGTTTTTCGACATCGTGTATTCAATGCCGGACTGCATCTCGCTAGGAGTCGGGGAGCCTGATTTTGTTACCCCGTGGCGCATTTCTGACACGGGCATCTTCGCCATCCGCAACGGGTACACTCACTACACGCCGAACAAGGGCCTGCCGGAACTCCGCGAGCACATCTCTCGGGCCCTTGTGAAGGAACATGGCATTTCATACAACCCCGAGGATGAACTCATCATCACTATGGGAGTGTCCCAGGGGCTTGACATTTCCCTGCGAAGCATCGTTGATCCCGGCGACGAGATAATTATCATTGAACCGTGCTACGTGTCATACTCCGCCAACGTGCTCCTGCTCCATGGCATACCTGTTACCGTGGCGTCCTGCTTCAAAGAGGGCTTCAAGATCGACGCGAAAAGGGTGGAAGCCGCAATTACGGCAAAGACCAAAGCGATCATCCTGAACTATCCGTCGAATCCCACCGGTGCAAGCATCGACCGGGCCACCCTGGCAAGGATAGCCGACATCGCCGTAAAACGAAATTTGATTGTCGTCTCCGACGAGATATACAGTTCTCTCGTCTATGAAAAGGAGCATTCCTCGATAGTCACGCTCCCTGGAATGAGGGAGCGGACGCTATACCTGAACGGCTTCTCCAAATCCCACGCCATGACAGGGTGGAGACTGGGGTACGTTGCCGGCCCCAAATACATGATCGAAGTCCTTCTGAAGATCCATCAGTACACCGCGCTGTGCGCCCCGTCCATCTCCCAGTATGCCGCCCTGGAGGCGGTGCAACACGCAGAGAAGGATCTTCTCAGGATGAAATCGGAATATCTCCGGAGAAGAAACTTCATTGTGAGCGGGTTCAATGAGATAGGCCTCCCCTGCCTCTATCCCGACGGCGCCTTCTATGTGTTTCCTGACATTTCTTCGACGGGCCTGAATTCCCAGGAGTTCGCCATGAAGCTGCTCAAGGCGGAAAAGGTTGCCGTTGTGCCAGGACTGGTTTTCGGCCCGGCCGGAGAAAACCACATACGATGCTCCTTCGCCACGTCCATGGAAAATATAAAAGAAGCCATGAGGCGCATGGGTAAATTTATGAAAAGGTCCGTTTAGCAGGCATGACGTACATCATCGACGGTTTCAACCTTATCTATAAATTCCCCGACCTCGAAGCCCTCATGTACGATGGCCGGCTTGCGGAAGCCCGCCGGGGCCTCCTGGAAAAGCTGAAAGAGCACGTCAAGATATCAGGCGCAAGGATCCTGGTGGTCTTTGACGGGAAAAAAGAAAAATCCATCGAGATTACCAGTGAGAAGGTGGGAGCGATTGACGTGTACTATTCCCTGGACTACTCGGCCGACTTCCTCATCAAGGAATTCATAAAGAAAAACATCAATCCCCGTATGACCACCGTGGTAACCTCGGACAAGGACATCATATTCTTCGTGAACCGCTTCAGGGCGAAGGTTAAGACCAGCGAGGAGTTCGCTGCCCACATGGAAGAGGCCTGGAAAAAGCACCTTGAGTCCAAGACGCCTGAAAAGGATAATGATCCCCACGTGAGCCCGGACGAAATCGACTACTGGGAGAAGATGTTCAAAAGCCACGTGTAGCGTTCACACGGACTGCGCCAGAAAGGCCGCCCCTATAGCGCCGTTTTCCTGGGCGTTGTGGGAAACAACGATTGAGGCCCCCAGCTTCTTCTCAAGGGCGGCTACCACCCCGCCGTTCTTCGCTACACCACCGGTCATCATGATAGGACTCGCTACCCCAATGCGGCGGGCCATGGCGATCACCCGCGCGGCTATTGATTCGTGGATGCCCGCTATAATATTCTCCCGCTTCTCCCCCTTTGAAATCAGAGAGATAACCTCTGATTCGGCGAAAACCGTGCAAAGGCTGCTTATCTTCGAAGGGCTGTCGGCGGACAGCGAGAGGCTCCCGAACTCATCAAGGTCCACCTCCAGCGCCCTGGCCATGACCTCGAGAAACCTGCCTGTACCGGCGGCGCATTTGTCATTCATGGCGAAATCTTTCACCTTGCCGTTTCCATCGATCACTATAGCCTTGCTGTCCTGCCCGCCGATATCGATTATTGAACGTGTACTGGAATCAAGATAGTGGGCGCCGGCGGCGTGACAGGTAATCTCCGTGATGGCCGTATCGGCAAATTTAATGCTGTTCCGGCCGTAGCCGGTCGACACGATCCGCGATATCGCAGGACCTCTGCACCTTCAATTCGTCAAGGATCTCTTCAAACGCCTTGTTGCCCGATTTTTCCGCACTGTATCCGGTAAATATGACTTTTGTGCCGACCAGCCGGCCGTCAATCATTACGGCCGCCTTGGTTGTTATCGAGCCGATATCCATTCCAACAGTGACCATTCCGTTCTCCAAGGCAATTATACCACTCGGGTAGATATTCCCATTTAGAATTTCGTGTTTGCGGGCGCCATAATTAATTTTTCAAACTCCGGTTGAAAAATGACATCATGTCTGCGGTTAGAGCTCTGACCAATCTCCAGTCATGGGCCTGGCCCGCCTTCTCCATATATTCAAATATGTATTTGCCTTCATTTTTCCTCTGCAACTGCTTCAGCTTTATGCCCAGCAGGCGTGTTTGATCAACGAACACCTCTTTATCCTTAAGGCCATGCGCGAGAAATACCCGGGTTTCCGCCAGGTTCTCGGCCAGTACGATAGGGTTGTCCACGTTCTCCCAGCGGTCCTTGAACAGGCTGGATGGCCCGTACAGGGAAATGAACGCCCTGTTATCCGTGAGTACGGTATTGTCGTAATACCCTGAGATCCCCCCAGCCGCGCCGAACAGCCGGGGATAGCTGGCAGCGATCAGGATTGCGCCGCGCGCGCCCATGCCGGTGCCGACAATACCTGTGTATTCCCTTTTCCTCCCGCAGTCATAGCTTTCTCTCACGAACGGGACCAGGACGGTGGCGACCCATTCTCCTCCCGGCATAACGTTCCATTTACCCGTAGTCTCGGGGAAATACGTGGTTTCATACAGCGTGGAAGACATTGACGGGCATACGACAACAAATCCGTACTCATCGGCAAATCGCGCGATATCCGTGTTAACCTGCCAGTCGCGCGCACTCCCGCGCTGGTCGTGAAGGGCAATGAGAACCCTGCGAACAGTTCTCCGGGCATACTCCCTCGGAAAATATACTCGCACGGTCGCGCTCATCAACACGCCGTTAACGGCGCTGTTCACCCTGATATCGTTGCTCCATTTCGCATCAGGCACGGGCGTGCCCGTCTGCGGCGGGAACATGACTGCATGCGCTGCATAATGCCGCAACCGCACACACGAGTAATTGCATCCCTTTCTTCATGGCGCCCTCAGGGAATCCGTTTGAGCAAAGAATAGCCAATACCGCTCAACTTTGCCTTCGGGTGCATAGTAAATCAACTTATTTTCCTTTCTGCGTCTCGCAAACCATGCAGTGAGCCCAGTGAGTTCCGTGTCAGCCAGTCACTTGTCAGATATAGCCGGCCTCCTTCAGGCTGAAATAGGAAGATGAGCTGATTATGACATGGTCAAGCAATTCAATACCGATTATGCATCCCGCCTCCTTGATCCGTCTTGTCGAGGCGATGTCCTCTTTTGATGGAATGACCACCCCGGAGGGGTGATTATGGGCAACGATAATAGAAGCGCCGGCCTCTCTTATCGCGTCCCGAAAAATCTCCCTCGGGTGAATAATGGCCTCGGATACCGTCCCCACGGAGGTTATGCTGCTTTTCAGCACATGGTTCTTATTGTTCAGTATAAGCACGCGGAATTCCTCGTTCCTTAAAAAGGCCATTTCAGGTTGCAGCAGCCGCCACACTCGTTCTGGCGAATCCACGACACAAACGGCATTCTCCTGTGTAAGAAGTCTTTTCCCGAGCTCGAAAGCCGCATGTATTTTGACCGCCTTGGCCAATCCAATACCCGGAAAACGGGTAATCTCTCGTATCCCGCATCCATACAGGCCGCATAAACCGTTAAAATGCTTCAAAATGTCCAGCGAAAGCGAGAGTATGTCTTTCTGCCGCGTCCCTGTCCCGAGAATCGCAGCGAGCAATTCTACATCCGAAAGGTTTTTAACGGATTTACCCGAGATGCATTTCTGCACAGGCAGCAATGCGCTGTTATTATTCGGCGACTCTCCCATACCGTATTATATACGATAATGGGTGAAATATCGCCGACTGTTTTTGCATTATTGAGACCGACGGGCAAGGCAATCCCTTGAAGCACCTATATAGGCACACGCATCGCCTGAGAAAAAAAGTAGTTTACGAAATTATATTGAAACCCTCATATTCACGAGTTGACTGATATTGTATGAACACATCGCCGAATAACGGAGAATAACATGCTTGAATTAAAGGACATGGGGCAGGATCTTTTCGTCATCAAAATTACATTAAGCGAAGTGCTGACGCTGGACGTCCCCGACCTAAAGGAGAAGCTGCAACAGGCGATCATAAACAAGGGGATAAAAAAACTTGTCATAGATCTCTCCGATGTCAAAATCATTACGAGCTCCGGTATCGGCATATTCCTTAACATTAATCAGAGCCTTAAGTCGGGACTGAGGCTGGCCTCGCCGCAGCACGAGGTGGAAAAAGTGCTGGAACTGACGAAGGTTACATCGGTTATAAAAGTGTTCAATACCATTGATTCGGCGCTGAAGAGTTTTTAAAACGAAATTTAATTAAAATTGTTGACTAAATATTTTCATTCGGTATATTCAAGATAGAAGAGTCGTTTGTGAGGTTTTTACACCAGTCCCTGCGGCAGACCCTCGAGCAGCGGTGTGGCGTCCGCACCCTTCGGGAAGCGGTCCGGGCCACGTTCAGCTCACTCCAGTCCTGCGCCTGGATGCAGACGCCGCCTTCGAGGCGTGTCGGCAGCTGGGTCATTTGTTCTTCACGGCAGTCTCCTTGCGTTTGGCCGGCCACGAGAACGATCGCCGCCGGTGTTGTGTTTTGTTTCTCGCTCGCGCACCACCCGGAGCTTGCAGACGCCCTGGAGAATTCGTCGAACTGTCCGAGGCGTGCGCCGGGTGCATCATCGGCCCCATGATCTACCGGTTCGGCCCATTCGAGCTGGACACGGCCCAAGTCGAGTTGCGCGCGGAAGGCGAAGTCCGCCCCCGCGAACGCCAGGTCTTCGCGCTCCTCGCGCTTGCTGTCGACAACCACGAGCGGCTCGTCTCCAAAGACGAGATCATCGAGAAGGTGTGGGATGGGCGCATCGTCTCGGAAGCGGCCGTGTCCAGCCGGTCAAGTCGGCGCGCAAGGCCCTCGGCGACGACGGCAAGACGCAGCGCTACATCAAGACGATCCAACGCCGGGGCTTTCGGTTCGTTGCGGACGTGAACTCGGTGCGGGGCGCGCGCCCACCGACCTGCCCCGATCAGCCGCCCGCCGAACAGACCTCGCGGCCGTGGATCGCCGTGCTGCCGTTCACGTTGATCGGCGAGGCCGGACCTTACGCCGCCATCGCGGACGCCCTGCCCCACGAGTTGATTGCCGAGCTGTCGCGCTGGCTTGTTCGTCACTGCGCGCCGGCTCGTCGTTTCGCCTGCGTGCCGCGAATACCGACATGGGCGAGATCGGCCGGCTGCTCGGCGTGCGCTACTGCCTGTCGGGATCAGGTGGGTAAACTAGGCCCCGGCACCACCAGGCTCAATGCCCGTGCTGCTCCAGCCACTGCTCCAGCATGACCATGACCCAGAGCATGACCCCGTAATAGGAGGCGTGCTCGCTGGCGTGTTGGCCCTGGAGCCAGTCGATATAGCCGGGGGCGAGGATGTTGCGACGGCGTAGCGCCGCGATGCTGTCCCCGGTGAGATCCCGCAACTGGGCATGTCTCTGCCATCCAGATCCCCACCGGGAGCCCGAAGCCGTGCTTGGTCTTCTGGATGATCTCCTGGGCAGGAAGTCGTCCAGGGCCCGCTTGAAGAACCAGCGCAGCCGCCCGCCCTTGACCTGCATCCCCGCCGGGACCCTGGCCGCAAACTCCACCATGGCGTCGTCCAGCAGGGGATAGGCCACATCCACCCCGGCCAGGCCGCAGGCCTGCTCGACCTTGCGCAGGTCGTTGTCCGCCAGGGTGATCTTGAGGTCCAGGTGCATCATGCGGTTGACCGTCGCGGTGGATGCCGTGCGGGCATAGACCTCGCGCAGGTTGGCCAGGGGCGACTGCGTATCCACGGCGGCGAGAAAATCCGGGTCGAAGATCTCCGCCAGGGGGGTGCGGTGGAGGAAGTTGTAGGTCTCGAAGCGATCCGGCAGCGGGACCTTGGCCTGGGCGATGTAGCTGCGGGCCTTGCGCACCGGGGGGATGCGGCTGCCGAAGGGGACCAGGGCGGCGAGCGGCTCGATCAGGCCCCAGCGCAGGGGGCCCGGGACCTTGCCGTAGCGCTCGAAGACGGCCTGGGTGGCGTAGCGCTCATTGCCGCCGAAGATCTCGTCGCCGCCATCCCCGGCCAGGAGCCGGGTGGTCCCATCGAAGCGGGCGAAGCGGGCGCAGAGGTAGGCCGGGACTATGGAGGCGTTGCCGAAGGGCTCGTCGCAGTAGCCCGCCACCGCGGGGATGCTCTCCACCACGTCCTCCGGGGTGACGTAGTATTCGTAGGAACGGGTCTGAAAGTGGCGGGCCGCGATGCGGGCGTACTCGATCTCGTCGAAGCCCTGGGTGGCAAAGCCCATGGAGTAGGTCGGGATGGGCTCGCCGCGTATCTGGCGCAAGGTCCCGGCAATGGTGGAACTGTCGGTACCGCCGCTGAGGAAGGCCCCGGTGCTGGCCACATCCGCCGGCGGCACGCCCAACGACCTCCGGGAGCAGGCCGCGAAACTCGGCCTTGAGGTCCTCGAAGCGCGCTTCGCCTTGCGTCGCGATAGGGCATCTGCCAGTAGAAGCGCGCCTCGCGCCCGGCGGCGGAGAAGCTCAGCGACTGCGCCGGCAGGAGCTTCTCGACCCCGGCATAGATGGTCCCGGGGCTGGGGACCATGTGCAGATAGAGGTAGTCGAACAGGGCCTGGTGCGGGATCTCGGGGCGAAAGCCGGGGATGCGGCGCAGGGCGGCGAGACGACTGGCGAAGGCGATGGCCTCGCCGGTGCGCACCAGATACAGGGGGCGACTGCCGATGCGATCCACAGCCACCAGCAGGCGTTGTTGGGCACGGTCGATGACCGCCAGGGAAAAGCTGCCGCGCAACCGGGTGGGCAAGGCGTCGCCGTGCTCGCGGTAGAGATCGGCCAGATCGCGGGCCCCGAGCAGGGCGCCGCCCTCCAGCCCGCGCACCGGCTCGGAGACGGCGATCACCACCTCCTGGTCCGCGAACACCAGATCCGGGGCGACCTCGGCACCGCCGGCCGGCGCCGGGGCCAGGGCCCCAACCTGGCCTATGCCCACGCCGACGCAGACCCCGCCAGGCCCTTGGGGCGCCCGCAGTCCGCCAGCATGGCGTCGAGGACCGCCTCGGAGGTCGCCGTGTCTCCAACGGCCCCAAACCAACCGCAAATCCCGTACATCGCTCACCCCATCGCTGCTGGCGGCGACCGCCGGCCGCCCTGGTGGAAGGCAACCTGTCGGCCTGGGGCCGGTTGCCGCTGGGTCCTCAAGGTAACACCGACCCACTCGGCCGGCCTCCTGCAAGGCCGCGAATTATATGCCAGGGCGATGGTGAAGGCCCGACGGGGTCCATACGGGGCACCAGACTCGCGGCGTTCGTTTCCCTGGCCGATTGCAGTAGACTTTGCCGCAGGCCTCGGGGGCGTCCCGGACCTCCTACCTGATCGGATCGGCGCCCCCGATCCGGCCTCCGGGCGACCCACCGCAGCGAGACGACCGTCATGGCGGAGATGCGATACGACATCCAGTTTGCCGGCGAACTCGTTGATGGGGCCGACGCCGGCGTCGCCCGCGAACGTTTGCGCGACCTGTTCAAGCTCTCATCCGAGGCCCTGGAGCGCCTGTTCAGCGGGCGCCCGGTGGTCATCAAGCGCGACCTCGACGAGGCCGGCGCCGCCCGTTACCGTGCCGCCTTCCGCGAGGCTGGGGCCATCCTGCACATCGGCCCCGCGGCGTGCGTCCCCGCCCGCGACCCGGCCCCTCGGCCGACCGGGCCGGCAGATCTCACAGCCCTGACCCTGGCCCCGCCCGGGACCGAGGTGGGGGAGGCCCCACCCCCGGGTCCCCGCGACATCGACACGACCCACCTGAGCCTGGTCGGCGGCGACAACTGGACGCTGGCGGACTGTGATCGCACCCCGCCGCCTGCCCCTATTCCGGACCTCAGCCACCTGACCCTGGCCCCGATAGAACCGGCGCATCGGCGCCTGCCGAGCGCATTCGACGAGTAGGTTGTCTCATGATCGAGCACTTTCCCCATGTGGTCATAGGCGGCGGTATCAGCGGTCTTGGGGCCGCCCACTTTGCGTTGCGTCGCGGGGTCAAGACCCTGGTTTTGGAGCACAGCGGCCGTGTCGGCGGTACCCTGCGCAGTGTCCACTTCGACGCCTGCGCCGGCTTCTGGACCGAGGCCGGGGCCCACACCTGCTACAACAGCTACGGTAACCTGCTGTCCATCTTGGACGACCTGGGCCTGATCCCGCTCCTGCGCCCCAAAGCAAAGGTCCCCTTCCGCCTTTGGCGGGATGGGGAACGGCGCTCCATCTTCTCCGCCCTGCACCCCCTCGAACTGATCGCCGCCCTGCCGCGGCTGTTGCGCTCGTCGCGGGAGGGCAAGGGGCTGGCCGAGTACTACGGCGGGACCTTCGGCCCCAAGAACTACCGCGACCTCTTCGGCCCGGCCTTCCGGGCAGTGGTATGCCAACCGCCGGATGAGTTCCCCGCCGAACTGCTCTTCCGCAAGAAGCCCAGACGCCAGGGGGCTGCCCAAAAGCTTCACCCTGCCCCAGGGGCTCGGGGAGATCGCCCAGGCCATTGCCGATCAGGACGGACTCGAGTGTGCGCCTGAATCAACAGGTCTCCGGGGTGACCCAGGTCGGCGCAGGCTTTCGCGTCAGCCTCTCCGACGGCGATGAGATCGTCTGCGACGCCCTCACCCTGGCGGTCCCCCCGGACGTCGCCGCCTCCCTGATCCCCGCCGGGCTTCCGGAGGCCGTCGGCCCTGGCGGCGGGGATTGGTATGGCGGAGATCGAGACCCTGGTCCTGACGGTGCCCACCCGCGACCTCAACCGCCGCCACCTGCCGCCCCTGGCGGGCTTGATCGCCGTGGACGATGTCTTTTACTCCGCGGTCTCCCGCGACTATGTCCCGGATCCCCTGTGGCGTGGCTTTGCTTTCCATTTCCAGCCCGGGGCCATGGGCCATGCTGACCAGTTAAAATGCGCCTGTCGCGCCCTGGGTGTGGGTACAGACCGGGTGGCCGAGGTCGCACAGGTCGCCAATCGACTCCCCGCCCTGCGCAAGGGCCACGCCGACCTGGTGGCCAAGCTCGACGAGACCCTGGCGGGGGCCCGCATGGGCATCACCGGTAACTGGTTCATCGGCGTCTCCATCGAGGACTGCCTGACCCGCAGCCGCGCGGGAGGTGGACCGGATCTTTCCCGCGCCCGCCCAACCCCTCGGCGAACCCGCCGCCTGACCCCCATCACCTGACCCGGACTGCCGCCATGTTGAGACCCCGACGCCCTAACCCGCGTCGTCCTGGCCGCCGCCCTGATCGGACTTGCCGGTACCGCCCTGGCCGAGGAGATCGGCACCGTCGGTACCAAGTTCCGGCTCCTGACCCCCAACGACAAGATCCAGGTGGACGCCTTCGACGACGAGGACATCCCCGGGGTCGCCTGCTATGTCAGCCGCGCCAGGACCGGCGGCCTCTCCGGGGCCGTGGGGGTGGCCGAGGACAGCTCGGATGCCTCCATCGACTGCCGCCAGATCGGTCCCATCCGCCTGCCGGACGCCGTGCGCAGCGGCAAGGCCGACGGCGACGAGGTCTTCAAGCGGCGCACCTCCCTCCTGTTCAAGTCCCTCCAGGTGGTGCGCTTCTACGACCCCAAGCGCAACACCCTGGTCTACCTGACCTACAGCGACCGCATCATCGAGGGCTCCCCCAAGAACAGCATCACCGCGGTCCCCATCCTGCCCTGGCCGGGCACCGTGGAGGGCGCCGCGCCCAAGTAACCCCTGCCACAGCCCCCAGGCGCCATGAACGCCGAGCACCCAACGCCCGATCTGGACCAGCACCCCAGTCCACCACGCGATCCTGCCCGAGGCCGAGCGGATCAATGAAGCGATCCTCGCCGGGTTTGCCGGGCTCGCGCCGGAGGACTACCGCTACCGCAGCCACTTCATTGCCGGGCGCTTCGAGAACCTCTACCTGGAACGTACCCGCATCCCCGGGCTCGACGTCGGTCTTGAGCCACGCCGAGGCCTGCGCCCGGGCCATCCTCGGCCACCCCGAGCCCCTGCGCTGCGGCTTCTGGCTCAATGCCATGGAGGCCGGACACGCCACCAGCGAACACACCCATGAGGAGAACGACGAACTGCTGTCCGGCGTCTACTACGTGGCCGTACCCGCCGCCAGCGGCGACCTGGTCCTGCGCGACGGCCCCCTGACGGTCTCGCCTGACCCCAAGCCCCGGGACCTTCCTGTTCTTTCCCCCGGACCTGCCCCACTGGGTCGAGAGCAACCGCAGCCCTGGGCTACGCCTGTCCATCGGGATGAATTTCGGGCCCCTGGAGTGAAGCCCACCCCTGGGAACAGGCCCGTCCCCGCCCCATCTTGGTCCCATCGGGGCGGTCCGCCGACGGCCGCCCGCCTGCCCCAGGTGAGACCATGAGCCGCAATCCCTTCCTCCCCAAGTTCAACGACCTGCCTCGGGAACTGCCGATCTTCCCGCTGGCCGGGGCCGTGGTGATGCCGGGGGTCCAGCTCCCGCTCAACATCTTCGAGCCGCGTTACCTCCACATGATCGGCGACGCCCTCAAGACCCACCACCTCATCGGCATGCTCCAGCCCCGCTCGGACAGCGCCCGACGAGGCCCCGGAGATCCACGCGGTCGGTTGCGCCGGGCGCATCACCTCCTACAGCGAGACCAACGACGGACGCATCGTCCTGATCCTCACCGGGGTCTGCCGCTTCCAGGTGGCCGAAGAGTTGGAGGGGCGCCACGGCTACCGCAGGGTGCGGCCGGACTGGGAGCGCTTCGCGATCGACTTCCATACCGAAGACGAAGGGCTGCCCGAACGAAGCACCTTTATGACCTCGCTGCGGTCCTACTGCACCCTGCGCGGGGTCGAGATCCCCTGGGACGACGTGCAGAAGATGGCCGACACCGATCTGGTCAACCTGCTCTGCACCCATCTACCCATGGCCCCGGAGGACAAGCAGGCCCTGATCGAGACGGTGGATTTGGGCGGGCGCGGGCGTCTCATGGAGGGGTTGATGGACATGGCCTCGGCCGCCGGGGGCGCCGGCTGCGGGGCAGCGCCACTGAGCGGCCCCGTGAAGGACGCGCCCAAACCCTAGTCCGCCGCGGGGCAATCGGGTTGAAATCCCGCTCGGGGTGACAGCCAACTTCGCCCATATCGGGAGGCCGCCCGCGGCCCCCGACCAGCCCATGAGAGCAGCGAGGCCCAACCCATGGCAGTGACCCTCACCGACGCGGCCGCCCGCCACGTCTCGGAAAACCTACGCAAACGCAACCAGGCCTTTGGTCTGCGCGTTGCCACCAAAAAGAGCGGCTGCACCGGCTTTGCCTATGTGGTCGATTATGCCGACGCAGCTGGTCCCGAGGATAGTGTCTTCGAAAGCCACGGGGTCAAGGTGGTGGTGGACTCGGCGAGCCTGGCCCAGATCGACGGCATGGAGATCGACTTTGTCCGGACGAGCCTGCTGAACCAAGGTTTCGAGTTCCGCAACCCCAAGGTCAAGGCGAGTGCGGCTGCGGCGAATCCTTCAGCGTATAGCGCCATGTCAGACGCCGAGATCGCCGACATCGTCGACGCCTTCGAGATCCTCGGGGACTGGGACGAGCGTTACCAATACCTGGTGGAATTGGGCGAAGGCCTCGCACCCATGCCGGTCTCGGACAAGACCGAGGCCAATCTGGTCAAGGAGTGTATGAGCACGGTTCACACCGCCGTCCACCTCGCAGCCGAGGCCGGACCGGATGGCCCCCTGACCTTCACCGGGGATTGCGACACGGCCATCATCAAGGGCGTTGTCGCTCTCCTGGTTAGGTTGTTCTCGGGCAAGACCGCCACGATCCTGCAGGTTCTGGGTGCCACGAGGTACAGGAGACGGAGATAGAAGACCAAGGGAATCGGGCTGTTTCTGACCGCCAATGCCGTGGTGTCCGTGCATTTTCACCAGGTGCCGTCGCTGGACACTGTTCAGCAGCGATTGCAGCGCGACAGCCGTCTGATCTCACGGGGTGCGGATTTCCTGTTCCACACGATGCTGGACCATATTGTCGACACCTACTTCAGCGCGCAGAATACCATGGAGAAGGAGGTGGACGCGATCGAAGCGGAGGTATTTGAAGATCCGGATCAGGATATTCTGAAGCGGATGTTCCCGCATCCGGCGTGACCTGGCCATTATCCGGCGGGTGATCGTACCGCAATAGGAGATCATGTCGCAGTTTACCAGAGAGAAGTTTGATGTCATCACGCCGAAGGCGACGATCTATTTCTCGGATATTAAGGATCATTTGCATGTGATGATTTCGACGGCGGACAATCAACGGGACGCGATCAATTCGGCGATGAACATCTATTTTTCCATGCGTACTGACGAAGACTAACGATGTCATCAAGTTCCTGACGATACTCTCGGCGCTTTTCCTGCCGGCGACTTTCATTGTCGGATATTACGGGATGAATTTTGACACGATTCCGGAGTTTGGCTGGGAATACGGCTTTCTCTTTGCGGTACTTCTGGTTGTGGGAGTTATTGTCGGGTTGCTGTTATTTTTGAAGAGAAAAAAGTGGATTTAATGGTTTTTTTTCGCAACAAACGGACTGACCAGTCCGTCCCATCAGGACCATGTTGAGAGAACCTGTCAAAGCGAAGCGCCGGAACTTGCCGGAACCGGAGCGCAAAGGGATGATTCTTTGATGCGGCGCTGGAGTCGTTTGCGGCCTACGGCTACGAGACCTGTAATGTTGACGCGATCGCGGAGCTGGCCGGTACCGGCAAAGGGGACGATATTCCGTCATTGCCCCTCGAAATTGGAGTTGTTTGCGGCAGTTGTGGAGCGCGGCCACAACGCGCTCTTGAAGAAGTTGAACGCATTTCCGAGGCAAAATGCGGGGTAGCAGAACACATAACTCAAGGGCTGACACAATTTGTTGACTTTTCTGTCGAACATCCCAACTATTACCGGGTCATGATGATAGAGCAGCCGGAGTTGCGGCTCAAAGTCAAGTTGGATATGGATGCCGGATATCATCATTTTTTGAAGGTGATTTCGGCGATGGCAAGGAAGATATCGGTCAGGGGCTGATCAAGAAAGTTGATCCGGCGTTTGCGGCGCAATTTTTCCTGTCGCTGATGAAATTGATCGTTGAACGCCAATTGTACGGTAAGGGGCACACGCGCAGTAGAGATATCCGAGAGGCAGTGGAAATCACTTTGAAGGGACTGGAGAAATGAGATCGTGCGAAGGCTGTTACCCCTGTTCATGTTTGTCCTGCTGCCGGTGTTTCTTGCCGGGCATGCCGAGGCGCGAACTCTGACAATCGAAGATGCTGTTGCCGAGGCGCTGCGCAGCAATCAGGACTACCTGATCGCCCGCTCGGAGATTGAGAAAGCCGAGGCGGAGATTCAGAAGGCGACGGCGGACGCATACCCGGACTTGTCGCTGGGATCGACCTATACGCGCTTTCTCATAGTTCCAGAGGTGGTATTTGGCGGGCAAACGTTCAAGATGGGCACGGACAATCAGATTGATGCCGGGCTGACGTTAAGACAGCCGATCTGGCAGGGCGGCAAGGTCATGGCCGCGATCAAGATTGCACGCACCTATCGAATGTATATCGAAGACATGGTCAATGAGTCGGGCGCCGGGATTGTTTTTGCGGTGAGAAGTACATTCTTGGACGTCATTCTTGCGCGCGACGTCGTGAGTGTGTATCGCGATGCGCTGGCGGCGGCCGAGCTGAACCTGGAGATGGTTGACAAGATGCGATCACAGGGTGTCGTTTCGGAGTACGAAAAGCTGCGGGCCGAAGTGGAAGTCGCCAATTTGCGGCCGCAACTATTACAGGCGCAAAATCAGTCGGAGTTGGCGCTGCATGCGCTGCGGAACCTGCTGTCACTGGATATGATCGAACCGCTTGAACTGCAATACTCCTATGACGCGAATTCAGCCGGACAGAACCTGAATTTGGCCCGCGTGACGGAATTGGCGATTGCCAACCGTGCGGCGTTGAAGCAGCAGGAGCATTTGAAGAGATCACGCGCCGAGCAGTGGGCATTGCCAAGGCCGATGGTTCACCGAAGTTTGACTTTGTCAGCCAATATGGCTGGAGGTATCAAGCCGACGATCTCGGATTGGACGGTGACAAGTGGTCGCCGAATTGGACAGCGTCGATATCACTGACGTATCCGATCTTCAACGGGTTTTCCACCAAGGCTTCGGTGCGAAAGGCCAAAGTGGACAGGCAGCAGGCCGAATTGGGCTACGAGAAAATGAGGGAACAGGTCGAATTCGAGGTTCGTGACGCCTATTTGCGATACAGCGAGGCGGTGGAGCGTCTGCAGTCGCAACGCAAGACCATCGAGCAGGCCGACGAGGGGCTGCGCATAGCGCGCATTCGGTATCAAAACGGCGTCGGCACACAACTGGAGATACTGTCATCGGAGTCGGCGCTGACTTTGGCGCGCACGAATTACGTGCAGGCGACTCACGACGTGGCGCTGGCCGTCTATCGACTTCAGCGGGTTACAGGTTTGGACAATTTTGATGAACTTAAGGAGCAATAGATGAAAAGCAGGTGGTTGTTGATATTGTTGGCCGCTGCGATGCCGCTCTCGTGCGGGAAGAAATCGAATGGTGACGCCGCGACGCCGCTGCCGACGATTCCGGTCAGGACGGCAGTTGCGGAGATTGGGCGGATCGAAGTCGAACGCGAGTTTGCCGGCGGCTTGGTGGGGATCAGGCAAGCCGATATGTATGTGCGCTTGTCGGAAGCAGTCACGGCGCTGCCGTTTCGGATCGGCGACAAAGTGAAGTCCGGCGATGTGCTGGTGTATCTGGACAAGAGCGGCGCATCTTCGAGCTACTTCCAGGCCAAGGCGACGTTTGAAAATGCCGAGAAGAACTTCCACAAGATGAAGTACCTCTTCGATGAAAAGGCCATCAGTGAGACGCAATTTGACCAGGCGGAGAGCGCTTATCAAGTGTCGCGCGCCAACTTTGCGGCGGCGCGGGAAATGGTGGAGATCTCTTCGCCGATCAGCGGCACGCTGGTCGAACTGAGTGTGCTCGTCGGCGACGTGCCGCCGGCCGGCAAGTTAGCGGCGCGAGTTGCGCGGACCGATACACTGCGGATGTCTTTCGGCGTGCCGGCCGGGCTGGCGGAGAAGTTTTCAGTCGGAATGACCGGCGAACTGCATCTGGCGGAGACCGATAGCGTTTTTTCCTGCGTTGTGACGCGGGTTGCTTCGGCAGCGGATCCGCAGACACGGACGTTCACCGTCGAGGTTTCCGTGCCGAATCTGGAACAACGTTTGCAGCCGGGCGCGTTTGCGAAGGCGAAGTTCGTGATTGAGAGTTCGCAAGCGGCACTGCGGGTGCCGCAGTCCTCGCTTATGTCGCAAGAGGGCGTCTACAGTCTGTTTGTTGTCAAGAACGATACGGCGTATGCGCGAACTGTGACACTTGGGCTGAAGAACGAGACGATGATCGAGGTACTCACGGGAGTGCAGTCCGGCGAGGAAGTCGTCTCTCTCGGTCAAGGTTTCCTGTCAAATGGCTATCCGGTCGTGAGATCAGAGAAGTAGTATGATATTAGCAAAGATCTCGATAGCGCGCCCAGTGTTCACGGTGATGGTGATGCTGGCTCTGTTGGTACTCGGACTTTTCGCCTACCGCGACCTCAGCGTCGAAATGTTTCCGGATATCTCGTTTCCATTTGTCGTTGTGACGGTTCAGTATCCGGGCGCTTCGCCGGAAACGATGGAGACGGAGATCGTGGCGAAGATCGAAGATGCGATCAATACGGTCTCGGGAGTCAGGCATATCACGTCGACTTCATACGAAGGCTACGCCTTCACTTTCGCGGAGTTTCAGCTGGAATCGGATGAAAACGTCGTGGCGCAGGATGTGCGCGACAAGATTGCCGGCATCCGTGCCGAGTTGCCGAACGACATGGAAGAGCCGGTGATTCAGAAGTTTGACCCGATGGCACAGCCGATCATATCTCTGGCCATTGCCGGTAACCGTTCGACACGTGAACTCACCCTGATCGCCAAGGAAGATATCAAGAAAGTGCTGGAAAGCACGGCCGGTATCGGCAATGTGGAATTGGTCGGCGGCGAGGAACGCGAGATTCTGGTCGAACTCGATCTGACCAGTCTCGAAGCCTACAATCTTTCGATTTTCGAAGTACAAAACAAGATCGCCGCCGCCAGCCTGGAATTGCCTGCCGGCAAGCTGGAGCGGGGCGATCGCGATGTCTCGATCCGTACCCTGGGGAAGGTCACAAGTGTCGATCAGTTGGCGAATACCGTGATCAAGAACGATCAGGGCGTGCAAGTCCTGTTGCGCGACATCGCTGCGATTAAAGACACGACCAAGGAAGTCGAGTCGATCTCGCGGCTTAACGGCCGGCGGGCGGTGGGTCTTGACCTGGTCAAACAATCGGGCGCCAACGAAGTTGACGTCGCGGCTGCGGTCAAGGCGCGGCTGGCGGAGCTGCGCAAGACCTTGCCATCCGATATCGAAATTACCATTGCGGCAGACAAATCGAAATTTACCGAAGAAGCCGTGCATGACGTTATCGTCAATATCATCTATGGCGGACTACTTGCGGTGATCGTGATCTTCTTCTTTTTGGCCGACATCCGGGCGACGATTATTTCGGCTATCGCGATTCCGACCTCGATTGTTGCGACCTTCCTGTTCATGGGCGCGCTGAATTTCACCTTGAATTTCATGACGCTGCTGGCTTTGTCACTGGCGGTGGGGCTATTGATTGATGACGCGATCGTGGTCATAGAAAATATCTATCGACACCTGGCGCAGAAGAAGAAGCCGGCCGAAGCGGCTTTTGATGCAACCAGCGAGATTGCGCTGGCGGTACTGGCAACGACGTTGACGATTGTTGTCGTGTTCGTGCCGGTGGCGTTCATGAAGGGCATTGTCGGACAGTTCTTCTATGCGTTCGGCATCACGGTGGCGATCAGCGTTGCGGTGTCGTTGTTCGTGGCGTTTACGTTAACGCCAATGTTATCTTCGCGCTGGCTGCGGGAAGAACACGAGTTTCACCAGGCCACCAGGAATCCCGTTTATCGATTCACCAACTGGTGGAACGGAATCTTCGAAAAGCTCAATCTCATCTGCAGAAGGCTGTGGGTTTTGCGCTGCGGCGGCGCGCACTGGTGATGGCAGTTGCGACTATCGCGTTCATTGGAAGCCTGATGATTGTGCCGCTGATTGGAACGGAATTCGTGCCCGAGTATGATCGCGGCGAATTCTTTGTGTCATTCAAGACGGCGCCGGGTACAAGTCTTGGCGGCGACTGCGGAGCTAAGCAGAGGGATTGAGAAAGTCCTGACGAAGTATCCGGAGGCCAAAGACGTTTACACGACGATCGGTACGGGGATCAACCCCGACAATGAAGGCACGATTACGGTCCGGATGGTTGATTTGGATCAACGCGAGCGGTCTTCATTTGAAGTCATTGAAGCGTTGCGGGCCGAATTGGCCCAGTATCCCGGATTGCAGATCAGCATCAGCGGCGAGAAATCGGAAGGCGGCGGCGCGCCGATCGAGATCTCGATTTCGGGTGACCGGATGGATCAACTGAAGCTGTTATCTGCGATGGTGGAAGATTCGGTTCGCGTTACGCCGGGTGCGGTCGAGGTCGACAATTCGTTGGGCAAGGGCAAGCCGGAGATTCAGATTGAACTGGACCGCGAGAATTTCCGACCTGGGCCTTAATGTAGCGCAGATTTCGCTGGCATCCCGTTACCTGATTAACGGCGTCGTACCGTTCAAGTTTCAGGAGGGGGACAAGCAGGCAGATATCCGGCTGCGCTTGAAATCGGAGGATCGCAATGACTTGTCGGACTTGTCGAGAATTCTCTTACCGTCCTCGAAGGAAATCGAGGGTCACAAGGGCCATCAGGTTCCGTTGAGTTATGTCGCGACTTTCAATGAAGCGAGCGCTGTGGCCGAGTTGACCCGCTTTGACCGTCAGAAGACGATTAAAGTAACTGGCAACAATGCGGGACGGTTCGCCGGAGATGTCCGTAACGAGGCTTTGGCCAAGTCACAGCAAATTCCCACGCCGCCCGGGTACAGGATTTATGCGACTGGTGAGGCGGAATTTCAGATGGAAGCGTTCGGGTACATCATCGAAGCGCTGTTCCTGGCGATTGTCATGATCTATCTGGTGCTGGCCTCGCAATTTGAAAGTCTGACCGACCCGTTTGCGATCATGCTGTCGCTGCCGATGTCGCTTCTGGGCGCTTTCTTGGGGCTGCTGCTTTTTGGCAGCTCGATTTCGATCATGTCGCTGATCGGCATTGTGATGTTGATGGGGCTGGTGACGAAGAACGCGATTCTGCTGATTGACTTTGCCAAGCAGGAAATGGCGCGCGGTACTGACCGGAGGGCGGCATTGATCAAAGCCAGTTCGATCAGGTTGCGGCCGATTATTATGACGACAGCGGCGATGATTTTTGGTATGTTGCCGCTGGCGCTGGGAATCGGGCCGGGTGCGGAATTGCGCGCCGGTATCGCCCGCGCCGTCATCGGCGGATTGATCACCTCAACCGGATTAACTCTGGTTGTCGTACCAGTCGTATATAGTTTACTGGACGATTTGACGAAGAAATGGCGTAAGCAAGAAGTTGTTGTCGCAAAAAGTCATTAGTTTCGAAAAAGTGCCCGGCAGCCGGAAGTTATTTCTGGATTTTTTGGCGGGCAAGACGACGGACTACTTTCATTACGACTTCAATTCCGATAGTGCACTGATACAGGTGCACGACAAAGTGAAACACCGCCGCTATGATCGCGAGAAGATCGTGGCGGCGTTGTTGCGTCAGAACCAGACGTTTGGCGCCGGACCGAAGACCACTGCAAATATCCAGAAGCTCCTCGATCCAGCCACCAGCGCGGTGTTTACCGGACAGCAGGTAACTCTCTTTGGCGGGCCGCTGTTCACCTTCTATAAGGCAAGCCTTGCAATCAAATTGGCGGAATCGAGTTGCCGGAAGCTTTCCGGGGCGGTGGTACCGATTTTCTGGCTAGCCGCAGATGATGCGGACTTCGAGGAGGTCGCCAGGATTACCGTTCCTACGGCGGACAACAAGATGGCGAACTTGAGCTATGAACCGGCGACGCCGGTGAGTGGTCAGCCAATGGGGACAGTGCGACTGGACGGCAAGATTGATCAGCTGCTCGACTCATACGAGCAGGCACTTCCCGACACCGAATTTCGCGGCGCAGTGGTGACGACTTTGCGCGAGTGTTATCAGCCGGGAGAGACCGTCGTGACGGCCTTCGGCAGGTATCTTTGCCGGATCTTTGCCGACCGCGGCCTGATACTGATCGATCCCACGGATCCGGTATTCCGGGAATTGGCATTACCGATTTTCCGAAGAGAAATCCAGCTCAGGGAAAAGGCGGCGAAACTGGTTGAGGAGCGCAATTCGCGACTTGAACAGCAAGGCTATCACCTGCAGGTAGCGCGGCCGGGGTCGTATTCGAATCTGTTTTACTACAATGGTAAGCGGACGCGCATCGATTTTGCCGAGGGTGGATTTGCGATCGAGGGCAAATTTGTCTCGCAGGCCGATCTTGAAGCGATGCTGGAGCAGTCGCCATCGTTGTTTTCACCGAATGTGTTCCTGCGCGCGATTGTGCAGAGTCATATTTTCCCGACGCTGGTGTACTTTGCCGGACCGGCGGAAGCGGCCTATTTCAGCCAAATCAAAGAGCTGTTCGAAGTGTTTGGCGAGGCGGCACCGATCATCTATCCGCGTTATTCGGCGACGATAATTGAACCGGCGATTGCGCGATTGATGGAAAAGCTGGAGATTTCATTTGAAGACGCCTTGCAGGACGTCAACCACCTGGCAACGGAGATTCTCAAGCGGACTTTCCCGCCTGATTTTGACCAGCGGTTTACGGCGTTGCGCGAGGAAGTGAAGCGGCAGATGGACGAAATTGCCGCGCATCTCGATCAGACCGACCACGGACTGATCACGAATGCCAATCGCATTGCGGGCAGGCTGGATATCGAAATCAGGAATCTGGAAGAGAAGGTGTTTCAGGCGCATCGCAAGAAAAATCAAACACTGCGCGCGCAGGTGGAGCGGGTGGCATTTAATTTGTTTCCCGAAGGAAAAACCCAGGAGCGCAGTTTTCCGCTAAATTACTATATGGCGAAGTATGGACCCGCTGTCGTGGACAGATTGTATGATGCGGTTGATTGTAACAGTAAGGTCCATCACTTGATTGACCTGGAATAAGTCGGCGTGAGGTGTAAGTGAAAATCGGCATTACATGTTATCCGGTAGTCGGCGGATCGGGAATAGTCGCCACCGAATTGGGAATGCACCTGGCGGCCAGAGGTCACCAGGTGCATTTCATCTCGTACCAACTGCCGTTTCGTCTCGATCAGTTTCGCGAGAATGTCTTTTTCCACCAGGTTGATGTTTCGAGCTATCCGCTCTTCAAGTATCCGCCCTATACGCTGTCGCTGGCGGCGAAGATGGCCGATGTCGTCTGCCGCTGGAAGCTCGACTTGCTTCACGTTCACTACGCCATTCCGCACGCAACGGCGGCGTTTCTGGCCAAGCAAATTGCCGGTGACTGCAAGATCAAGGTTGTGACGACGCTGCACGGTACGGATATCACGCTGGTTGGGAGCGAGCGCTCATTTTTCGAAATTACGAAATTCTCCGTTGAAGTCTCAGACGGGATCACCGCGGTGTCGGAAGCAATGCGAAAGCAGACGGTGGAGATGTTTGACATCAAGAAGCCGATCGCCGTGATTCCGAACTTCGTCGACGTAAACCAGTTCAAGCCGGGAGTCAGGCACTGTTCGCGGCGGACATTTGCGGCGGAAGATGAGATGATCATAATGCACGCCTCGAATTTCCGGCCAGTCAAGCGGATTCCCGATGTCATCGAGATTTTCCGGCGGGTGCGCGAGAAGGTCAAGACCAAGCTGGTATTGGTCGGTGACGGTCCGGAGATGAGCCTGGCGGAGCACTTGATCGGACAACACGGACTCAATGACGAAGTGTTGCTGCTGGGCAATCAGGATTCGATTGCGACAATCCTGCCGATCGCCGACCTGTTCGTGCTGCCCTCGCAGACGGAGTCGTTCGGCCTGTCGGCGCTGGAGGCGATGTCCTGCGGTGTTCCGGCGATGGTCAGCGACACGGGCGGTCTGCCGGAATTGGTGACGAACGGAGTAGACGGATATCTGCTGCCGGTTGGTGATGTGGGAGCCATGTCGGAGGCGGCGATCGCATTGTTGAGCGACAAGGGCAAACTGGCGGCCATGAAAGAAGCGGCGCGCAATACTGCGGTGACAAGATTCTCGGCGGATCGAATGGTGCCGCTATATGAAGACTATTACTTGCGCGTCATCGCAGGGAGAAACAATGATGACTAAGGTTGATGTCCTGGCGATCGCGGCTCATCGCGACGATATTGAAATTACTTCGGGCGGACTGATCGCCAAATTCGTCGATCTCGGCTACCGCGTGGGTATGCTCGATCTTACCGAAGGGGAGATGGGTTCGCGGGGTGATGCCGCGACGCGACTGGCCGAGGCAACGGATGCTGCGAAAGCCCTGGGTGCGACGGTCCGAGCGAATTTGGGATTGCCGGATGCGTACCTTGAGAACAATTTTTCCGCGAGGGCACTATTGGCGCAGCAGATTCGCGAGTTTGCGCCGAATCTCATCATCATACCGCACTGGCAACAACGGCATCCGGACCACCGGGTGTGCTCGCAATTGAGTTTTGATGCGTGCCACTATGCCGGACTGAAGAAAGCGAAACTCACCGGCGAGCCGCATCGGCCGAAGAAGATACTGTATGCGACTTACTATGAAGCGACCGCACCGAGTTTTGCGATTGATGTATCGGCGCAGTATGAGCGCAAACTCGCCGCGATCCGCTGTTATCATTCGCAATTCCGCGAGGGGGACAAAACGAACAAAGTCTTTTCGCCGGGCGTTGATTTGTTTGATTTTGTGCGCGCCCATGATGCCGCGCTGGGGAGTCAGATTCGCGCGCAATACGCCGAGGGCTATGTCCTGAAAGAAGTAGTTGCGATCGACGATCCGATGAAGCTTGGCGGTGTGTCGATTTAGGAATGTCGGCCGACAAAGGGTCTTCTAATCCGCAATCGGGATCTTTCCATTCAACGATTCGCTATACGACTTCACCCAACAAAGAGTGTTCACCAGCCGCATCTGATCGATAGTGCTGCAGCGAACGCTCAAAAGCTCAGGGCTCAAGATCAGCACGGCCAGAGTTTTGGCGCGCGAAAGCGAGACATTGAGGCGATTCTGGCTGTAGAGGAAGTCGAGGCCGCGCGGGATTTCCTCCGGACTTGAGGTAGCCATCGAAATCAGAACGACTTCGGCCTCCTGCCCCTGAAACTTGTCGACCGTGCCGACGCGCGCGGAAGCACCCAACAGCTGTTTGAGCAGGTTCACCTGCATATTGTAGGGCGAGACGACGAGAATGTTGTCTTCAGTCAGCCTCTTTGCCTGTCCATTGTTGTCGCGATAGTCGAGTTGGAGAAGTCGACGGTAGTGGCCGCATATTTGTGCTGCCTCTTCGTCCGAGCGCTGACCACAGCCGGTGTGAGCAACGAAATCGCAGAGAATGCCGGCTTCCGGCAAGGCCAATGTGGCTTCCGCCCGCGGCAGGATGCAGTGTTGAACTAACTTCGGATGCGACTTGATGCGGCCATCATAGATCGCTTCGGAAATAAAATTGCAGACCCTGGGGTGCATGCGATAGGTGGTGTCGAGGAGGATACCCTCTTCGATCGGTATTGTGTGGCGCCCCTGCAACAAATAGTCCAGGACGGACTTGCCGGAATCCCCGGGATGGACACCCTGCGTTGGCTGCGCCAGCTGCATCTGGTCGCCAATCAGCACGATATTGCGGGCGGCCACGCCGGAGGAGATAACGTGCGCCAGCGAGAGTTGACCGGCCTCGTCGATGAATAGATAGTCAAGCGTTTGGCGGAAACTCGGGTGAGAGAATAACCAAGCAGTCCCGGCAAAGAACTGTGCCTTGCCAAGCAGCGAGGCAACCTTGTCGGTGGAACTTGCCGAAGTGATATTCGCACCCGTGAAAATGGTCTCGTCGTTGTCGTTCGATGACTTCTTAATGCCGACAAACTTGAAGTTCTGCTCGGCGGCATGTTTTTCCACGGCCGAGAGAACATTGTGAATCGCTTTGTGACTGTTGGCGGAGACGCCAATCCGTTTACCCGATCTCATCAGGTTGACAATCATATGTGAAGCGGTATGGGTTTTTCCGGTGCCGGGAGGGCCCTGGATGAAGAGATAGGTGTCGGACATGCTCTCGGCGAGGGCTGTGCAGATCTCGGGTTTGAGCGACTCGGGGCGGTACAAAGGCGAGCCGGATTTTATGTCGTCGATGTTGGGAGTACGGCGTTCGAGCAGGTCCCGCAACGCCGGAAAGGGCCGGGTACCGTCGGCTTTGGAATTGATGTATTCCTGGACGAAGTGCCAGAGCGCTTCGCGGAGAGCATCGGTGCTGATGGGGCCGCCGGGGATAAGGTCGAACCTTTCCGGCAGAGGATCTTTGCCGGCATCGACGCGCTTGAGTTTGACCAACTGCTGATCCGGATCAATCGCGACAATCGTTCCGGCGAGAACGAGATTTTCGGCGATTTTGCCCTGTTCGCCGACCTTGAGCTTGAATTCCTGTTCCGGGAAAGAATAGGTGTAGACCGTCGAGCGTTTTTCCGGATAGGGTGGATGTTCGGCAGAAAGCTCGAGGCCGCCGAGGCAATCGCCGTCGTCAATAATCTCCTCGGTGGTCATGGTCTGGCGGGAGAACATGCGCCACCACGCGGGTTTGGCCTCGCGCCGGTAGAAATCGGACAGGTCGTAGACGAGCTTATCGAGCCGCTGGGCGGGAGTGAACAGCGATTCGTCATCGGGAAGCGACGATGTGAGCGCCTGTTCAAAGGATCTGATCTGCCGTTCCAATTGCAATCGTTGTTCACTCGGCTCATCCGGCTCGGGAGCCGGAAGAACCGGTCGAACCGTATCGACACGCAGATTCAGCAGCCAGTCGCGCAGCAACTGGAGGGACTTGCAATCTTCGAGATTATATGACTTGATATCATCGAGCCACTTTTGCTCGTGGCTTTCGATGTAATGTTCATAGTAGACGATGCTCGCCGACGCGGTTTTGACCTCGCTCTGGCGCCTGGTCATGTAGAAAGTCTCGATATTCTTGATGGAATATGCCGGTTCCGAAGTCTGCAGCGAGTGCCGGACAACTTTATAGAGATCGACAAACACCCGGCCGCGCAGGAGGCGGTCGACCTCGATCTCCATCACGCCGTATTTGGACATCAGGCGTTTGACCGCGGTTTCTTCATAGGCGGCGTAGTGGTAGATGTGCATGTCAGGAAATTGTTCGAGGCGATCGACGAAGAAGTTAATCAACTCCATGAACGCGCGTTTCTCGGCCGCGTGGTTGTGTGCCCAGATATCTTTGAAGGTCGGCGCGCCCTGTTCAATGCTGTAGATACCGAAGAGGTACTCCAGGCCCTCGGGGAAAAGCGGATTGCCCTCGATATCGAAAAACAGGTCGCCCGGACTGGGGTCGGGAAGCGCATGCAGACCGAGGTTGTCACTTTGCGGTTTGAGCAGGATGAACTTGTCGTTGCCGGTCCGACGCTTGTGCAACTGCAACTGTGCCTGGCTTCTCATGCGCAGGAGAGAATCATCGGCAATTCCCTTGATGTGGGTGTGGGTTGAGTCGGCAAGTTGCGCGAGAGTCAACACACCGGCTGAGGCGAGTTTGCGGATCTGGCTGGAGCGAATGTTGGCAACTTGTGAGAGGTGGTCATCCTGTTCACGGCGGGCCCGGCAAAGCGAACGGAAACTGCAGAGATCGCAATGATCGCACGGATCCGGGTAGATCTGCGGCATTCGTGCAACGTGCTTGAGAAAGTCAGACTTTAGCTGGCAGAAGTAGTGGTAGAAATCTTTCGGAGAATAGGATTCGCGGCGATTATCGCCGAGAACAACGTGCATCTGCAGCGGCACAAGTCCCTGTACTTTGCCGAGGATTTCGGTGTAGAGGCTGAGCTGAATCACGTAGAGCGGTTTTGTATGCAGGGCCAGTTTGGTGTCGACGACCTCATAAGAGAAATCGCCCAGATCTGAAGGTGCGGCGGTCTTGATCAAGAAGTCGGCATAGCCGGCAAAGGGCTCTTCGCGCAAGTAGGCCTGGTAGATGACATCAACGCCGCCGCGCATGGCTTGGAGAGTGGCGCCGGCGCGCGTGGGATCATCATTGGGCAGGTCGTTGAGATTGGCGATTGACTTGCCAGAGGCGCGCAACTGTTCAAGATGGCGCTGTTCATGGGCGGTACCGCGAGCCATGATGATTCTGCTCTGTTCATCAGGCGGATCCTTCGGAAGCGACTCTCTCAAGTCACGCACTTTCAGCGACGTCAAGTGCAGGCACTCGAGATGGTCACAAAGGTCGGTGGCGGAGTAGATTATTTTGCTATCGACTATCCTCAAGAATATCGCCCTTTAGCCCTCATACGAAACAGCGTTGGGAGAAACGTGCGAACGTTTAAGAATATAGTCATTAATCGCATTTTTACAAGCAAGGCTTGCAACGGTGGAAGCGACCAGCGCGATTTCAGCGGCGAGAGAAGAATGTCACAGGTAATGCCGGGAGATTCGATTGAGATCCGGGATTCAAGAGCTGGAACTGCGATGTGCGGCCGTATTGATGCCGTATATCTTGATCTTTTTGTGGAGGTTTGAACTGTCGATGCCCAGTAGTGCTGCCGCCGCGGCGACACTGTAATTGGTCTCTGACAACGCGGCGACAATCAGCGTTCGTTCCAGATCGCGCAGGCGCTCCGGCAGCCGCAAGCGATCGTTCGTCTGTCCGTGCGGCGAGGTATCCAGTTGCCGGCGAATGTCGTCGGCAACTATCAGATCAGAGGTGGTCAGCAACATCACCGATTCGATGACATTGAGAAGCTGGCGCACGTTGCCGGGCCAGTCGAATTCCAGCAGGGCATTGATTGCGGATTGATCGAATATCTTCAATGGTAATCCAGACTCAACAGTCTTCTTGTCGCGGAAACGTTCGGCCAGTACCGGAATATCCTCTTTGCGCAGGCGCAGCGGCGGGATGCTGATAACAACCCCTTTGAGCCGGTAATAGAGATCCTCGCGGAACTTGCCGTCCTTGATCATCTGTTCGAGATTGCGATGAGTAGCGCAGACCAGCCGGGCATTAGTCTTGCGGACCTGCGGTTCGCCAATGCGCTGGAATTCTCCGTTCTCGAGAACACGAAGCAATTTGGCCTGTGTCGTGATATCCAGGTCGCCGATTTCGTCAAGAAAGACCGTGCCGCCGTCGGCGAATTCAAACAGTCCGATGCGGTCGGTGATGGCGCCGGTGAAGGCGCCTTTGACATGTCCGAACAACTCTGACTCGACGAGGTCGGGTGACTTGTGGTTGCAGTTGAGAATCGCCAGCTGTTTGTCGCCACGATTGGAGTGAGCATGAATTGCCCGCGCCACCAGCTCTTTGCCGGTGCCCGACTCGCCGAGGATCATAACCCGGACATTGCTCTGCGCCGCCTGCCGGATCATCGCACTGATCTGCTGCATCGCGAATGAGCCGCCGATAATGCCGTAGTGGGTTTCGCCGTAGAGCGCGAGTCGTCGGTTGTCGGTTTTCAGATAGAATGATTCGACGGCATTGCGAATGGAACGCGCCAGAATCGTCAGCGATTGGCCTTTAGTGACGAAGTCGAACGGTCTTTCGGAACGGTCGATATCGTTTTCGGAATATTGTCCGGGAAAGCCCGTGAAAAAAATCACCGGCAGGTCAGGATTAGTACTCCGGATCTCGCGAGCCGCTGCGATGCCATCCATGCCGGGCATCTTGATATCCATCACTACACAGGCAATCGACTTGTCGTTCTTTACGGCCGCGATCGCTTCGCCTCCTGAGGCCGCGAGGACGGTCATGTACTGGTCGGAAAAAACTGCCGACAGGGAAGTGAGCATTGTTGAATCGTCGTCAACGATGAGAATTCGGGTTGGGGAGGCGAAGGAGCGATCATTGTCGTTCATAGCAAACAAATCGGGATGGGGAAAAAGTTCTCTTTGGCAACTCCGTCAACTCTATTTCCGGCCTCAGCAAACTGTCCTGTGGCGTTTGCCTGAAGAAATTGGATAACAAAATATACTTTAGGCGCGGCGAAAAACAAGCGAAAAAGTCGTGTATTCGCCGGGGACGCTTGTGACACTAATTCTACCATTATATTTTTCAACGATGGTTCTGACCATTGACAGTCCCAGACCGCTGCCGGTTGTCGGTTTTTCGGTGTAGAACGGCTCAAAGATCTTCTCATAGTTGGCCGGATTTATGCCAACGCCGGTATCTTTCCAATAGATTGTGACAGTGTTGTCGGTGTTCTGGTCAGAGCTGACGGCGATTCGGCGGGTGCCGCTGCTTTTCGGCCTCAGAGCATCAATGGAATTATCGAGCAAATTTCGGAAGAGAATGGCGAGCAGTTCATAGCTGCCGCAGACGACGGTGTCCGCGTTCAACTGGTTGACGAATTCGATTCCGGCCTCCTGACGCAGCGCTTGTGACGGCTGCGCAACATCATCGATCAATGACGCCAGGGCGACGGGCTGAAAAGTGTCATCGTGATCGATGCGTTCATACTTGCGTAAGCGTTCCGCCAATCCCAGTCCCCGTTCGACGCCTTTGAGGACGATGTCATCCATTCCTTTCATCAGCCTTTTGTCAAGTGTGTCGAGATCAGCCAGCTGTTCGAGCAATTGGGCATGCAGCGCCGGGTCGCGACCCGGCAGATCGACGAGCACACGATCCAGGGTATGAGTTAGGTCCTGATGGCGTTTCTCAAACTGGAGGCGGTGTCCGCCGCCGGCGGTTCCGTGGACGACATTCGAGATGAATATCTTGACGGCGCCGAGGGCGTTGTTGATTTCATGCCGGAACTGCCCGGACGCCGTACGGTACTGCGCAGCGGCAGCCTGGCGGGCGCGCTGGAGAGCGATTTCTTCGGTGGCATTTTCCAGATCGCGATACGCTTTCTCCAGTGCCCGGTTCTTCTCGGTGATCTCCTGATGCGAGCGTTCGATTTCCTGTTTCTGCTGGGTGATCATCAGCAGATTGCGTTTGGTGCGACTGCGATAGAAATTAGTGAGTACTAGGGTTACAAGCAGTGCCGTGCCGGCGATGAGGACGTATTTCTGATAGTCGACATAGAGAATAGTCAGTAGTTCGATCAGGCTCCGGCGCTCGATTCTGCCGACCATGTACCTGCCGCCACCGCACAACACGATTTCCCGCACCTTTCCGTCATTGTCGATACCCGACACTTCGTAGCTCACGGTGCCGTACGGAAATGCGAGCAGCTTCTGGAAATCTTGCGAATAGATGCCGGATTCGAAGACATAGACTTCGTCATCACGATCCGGAAGGCTTAGTCGACCAAAGAGAGCCTTTGGCGTTCGCAGTTTGTCGAGAAGATTTGACTTCGCGACGAGACGCAAAGAATCATCATAGACCCTGATAATGTCGTCCTGCAGGAACATATAGATTGCAGCCGGAAGCGTGTCATAGGGCATCATCCAGACATAGGCGGCGAAGCCTTCGACCTGAGTAGTCGAGAGTACGTTGCCGAAGTTGTCGATCCTGGAAAATGACTGTGGTCGGGCGCAACATCCTTCATGCTGTCCGGGTCGGTAGTCTCAAGATTGTGCGCCAGAATAATACTGTCCGGGCGTATTGCCAGCCAAGAAGTGGATTCGAAACGGCCAGGATGTGACAATTCGCTTGAGTAACAAGTTTCCGCTCGGGTCAATCTTGACGAGGTAACCGTAAGAATCGCTAAACTCTTCATCCTTCACGCCTTGAGCTGACGGATTGGTCGCCAGGATGATCGCAGGATTCAAAGAGTCGCGACAATCGTATACGCAATTATCGACCAATTCCGCGGCCATCGGCAAAGACCAATCGAGCTCCATGGATTCCAGTTTGATGGAAAACAGCACGCGCGGTTTGCGATGTGCACCGGCATCGAAATAGACAATCATCTCGTGTGTGCCGTCAAAATCGTAGTCCGAGACCAAGTTGACCATCGGCGAAGAGGACATACTTGCGCTGGTGGCCGGGTTGCCGATTTCCAACAGGAATATCATTCTCTTCTCGCCCGTTTCCGGGTCGAAGCGAAAGGCCCATGCCGTGTCGTTCCATTGTCCGCAACCGCAAACCATGTCGCGGCGAAGCAACGAGTCGCGGTAAATCCTCCAGTCAGTTACGGTCAGTCTCAATGAGGAGTCATCCCCGCGCCAGGAAGGAAGGTCCAGTTTGCTGATCGTGGCGGACTCGCGTTCCGCGGATTGGCCATTGCGAAATGTTATGACCAGTCCGGGATCCGACGGAGAGAGATACGGTCGCAGTACCCTGGCCCGGACGTTGATCGGGATACGGTTGGATTCGACGCCATTTTCGAGAGTTGACAAAAGCCGGTATGGAGACAGCGACGAGTCACGGTCAATGTCGATTTCAAACTTTTCAAAGGCAGAGAGACGTGAGGATGAGGTGAACACGAGCGAGGCAACGAGCGCGACCAGTATTCGAACTGTATTGGTGAGACGCAAGTGCCGGTGCAGTTGAATCCGGAGCAATGGTTTTTTCAAAGTATCGTCATCCTGATTTCAAGATAGCTAACCGTAGTAAATCGGTCAAACTGGAAATGAAGAGTGAGGACTCCGGTTAAACGGGATTAGTTCAAGGATTCGTCGTCAAAATGAATGCAGAACCAGAAAAACGAGCTTGGAGACTCGGACATGGCCGTGGCAGGTTTGCCATGGGCAAATCGGTCGATTGGAGGCAGATTTGCCATCGGAGCGGATATCGCGGCAATCCTTGCAGAAAGGGCGATTGAACGCCAATGAATTAGGATGATGCCCTCTTCATGCGGTCCGGCACGGAAATTGATATAACAGACTGCAGCAGATGCTTTGGCGGTAAGATGAAGGCTGGCGAGTCAAGACTCGCAACTCAGCTGGTTCAGAAGCCCGGCGACAAGCAAAAGTCAGTAGAACCACCGATTAGGGCAGATTTCACACGCTGAAAGAAAAGGGAGGGCAGGAGGGTCCGGCGTAAGCCGGGCCCTCTGCCTTTGTTTGGTTCCGGTGTGCTTACGGGCAGGTTGCGCAGGGGGGCGCACCGCCGGAGAAGATGTAGTTCACCAGATAGACCGCATCAGAAATCGTAATCACATTATCACAGTTGGCGTCGCCGGAGAGCGTCGGATTCGGCGCCGGGCCGCCGCCAAAGATGTAATTGATCAGATAGACGGCATCGGAGATCGTTACCTGGCTGCTGGCATCGGCATCGCCGCAAATGTAGCACTGTGACGGATCGCTCGGTGTGCCCTCGCAGTCATCGGGGAAACCGTTGCCGTTGGCATCGACCGAGGTGCCGTTCAGCAGATCGAGCGAGTCATCGATGCCATTCTTGTTGCAGTCGGGGAAACTCGTCGGCTGGATCAGAATTGTGGCGAGCGGTTCCGCGATTCCGTCGCCATCGGCATCAGCTTCGAGATGAAGCGATTCGAGGTCCATCGGACGATATGCGGAGAGGACTGCATCGCCGGTCACGTCGCCTTCCGCCCACGGCGGCAGGACGAGTGAACCGGTCACCGGAACGCCCGGGGGGAGACCGTTGAGGGCAAGCGATGTCGGCGTGCCGCCATGATCGCCGCCTTCGGAGCGAAGTGTATAGTCAAAGGTCGCCGGTGAATCAGTCTCGTTCTTGACAGTGAAAGTGAAGGCGCGCGCCAGCCCGGTATTTAACTTGATGATGTCGCGGGGATCCTTGACTGTGACGCACCAGGCGTTACTGGCGATCAAGTTTCGAGCAGCAGGTACTCATCGCCTTGGTCAGAGTATCCTGAACCGTGACACAGAAACAGGCGATGTTGCCGGGAACAAATCCGGCGGGGCGGCTAAGCGTGACCGGTATCTGCGTGCACTGTCCGGGCAGGAGAGTCAGCGTTCCATTTTGCGGGCTGAAGGTAATGCCGGTCGCGTTGAAATTGCAGCCGGAACCGGATGCCAGGGGCGCGAAGGAGAACTTAGCGACGGAGGTATACGGCGACTGGTTGCAGACGGTCATGTTCATAGTCACGGTCGTTGCTGTGCGGCAGAGGACGACCGAACCGGGAATTGCGCAGGAGATTTTGCATTTGCCGCGCGATCCGGCCAGATAGATGTCCTGGACTTCGCCGGATGTGAGTGATCGGACCGAAGATTTCGACTTCATCGATGGGGCCGGTGAAGTATTTCTCGCGCGGGCGACAATTCTGTCCGGCGCCGTAGCTGCTTAGGAACGGGCCGTGGCCGATATCCATCATCGGTCCCGGCGCTGTCGTGCTGAAGATCGACCCCGTGCGCGGAACAAATGTCCCTACCGGTGTGCCGTTGCAGTAGAAGGCACCGGTCACGGTTCCGCCATTGCGCGCAACCGTTACGGCAACGTGTTGCCACTCAGCGAGAATTATCGGTGCAGTTGTGGTCTCGAAGGAGTCGGGGGCGTTCGGGAAGACATTCATTGCCAAGCCGAGTCGGCCGTGAGTGGCGGAAATCGGCTTAACATAGAACATGATGCCGTTGTCGCCATTTTCGCCCTCTACCCAGCGACGATTGTCGACAATCGGCATTGCCGCGCAAGGATGATAGGGATAGTCTTCACAATCGGTTGAGAATGCGGTTGGTTTGATCCAGGCATCGATGGTGAAATCGCCGGAATCGATCTGGGCGAAAGGATCATCAAAGACGCGAATGTAACGCGAAGAATCGAAGTCAAACGCCTTGCCGACTTTTCCAGCGGTGGCGGCAAACTGATCAAGGTATTGCCAGCCGTTGCGCGTTTTGGCGGCGATGTCATGGGCGAAGTCGGGACTGTCTTCGTCGAACGGATACCAGGCGATCATTCCGGAAGCCGGCTTGACGCAGCAGGTATCCTGAACGCAGGAGGAGTTGCCAAAATTGATATCGTTCAGAGTTGTTCCGGTTCCCATTGTGTAATTGTGCACATTGGGCGAGGGATACGTTTGCACCCAGCCTTGCTGAAGCTGCTCGTTGACCGTCCAGGCGCCGCAGGGGATATTGTTGAAGCAATAGTTGCCGAGCGAATCGGTTGTCGTAGTGGCAAAGAGCGGTCCGTTCCAGTAGTACAGTTGAATCGTCCAGCCAGCCAGCGGCGGTTCGCCGAGATCCTGGATGCCGTTCTTGTTTAGATCGTTGTATTTCTTACCGCAGATATTGCAGAGAATGCTGCAGACGGTAGTCGAACAGGGCTGGTCGGGATAGAATGTCTGCCCGCCCATCATCGTGCACTCCGCTTGAGAGTTAGCGCCGACGCAATTGAAATCGATACAGCAAGCGCCGGTCGGTTGACAGAATTTGGCAATGTAGCCGTCATCCAAGCCGCCAGAAACTGATTGAAAATAAGCTCCAAAAAGGGGATTCATCAGGAACAGCGACCCGACGCCGACCGTCTCACCAGTGGCAAAAACGCAGCCCGCATTGCCTATGGCAATACTACAGCCGAAGTCGGGGACATCGCTTCCCCAATAGGTCGACCAGAGCATAGTCCCGGTGTTACTGAATTTGCCGATGAATGCGTCGTTCGCTCCACCGAGATACGTGCCTTGAAAAAACGATCCGCCTCCCGGGTTCAGTACCGGAAAGTTCAAAGACATAGTTAGACCGGTTACATAAAGTCTTCCCTGTGGGTCGAGCGTGATCGACTTGCCGTTAACACCGAGGAGAAAATCGAGATCGCTGCCGCCGTAATACGTGGCCCACAGACGGGCATTGGCACTGTCGAATTTGGCGAGTGTCACATCTAATTCTCCGCCCGCGGTGCCTTGATAATAAGTGGATCCGCCCGGATTGAAAGTGGGGAAGTTGCTCGACTCCGTGTAGCCCGCGACAAACACTTTGCCGCTGCCATCGACAACCGGATCTTCAGCCCAATCCGTACTGTCGCCGCCATAGTAAGTGGACCACATTTGCACTCCGGCGAGACTGAAGCGCGAAATAAAACCGTCCTGCATGCCGCCGAGAGTGCCGTCGAAGTATGCTCCGCCGCCCGGATTATACGTCGGGAATGACGGGGACTTCGTCACGCCCGTCACGTAAATCGAACCCACAGTGCTGGCAATACCGTAACCCTCATCAAGATCAGGGCCACCGAGGAAAGTTGACCACTCAAGCACGCCGATGGGGCTGAATTTAGCCACAAAAGCATCCTGGACCGAGCCTAAGATATTTTGGAAATAGGCACCACCTCCGGGATCGACTAAAGGAAAGTCTAAGGATTGTGTGTAGCCGGTCATGAAAATGGAGCCCGTAGCGTCAGACACGATACTTGTGGCCCAATCATAACCACTGCCGCCAAAGTATGAGGCCCACTGTCGGACGCCCGAAGAATTGAACTTGATGATAATCGCATCATTGGCCCCGCCAGCGTTACTTCCCTGATTGTAGGCACCCGGAAGAACTTGCGTGGGCCAATTGGCAGCCGAAGTGGCACCGCTGACGTAGAGGTTTTGGAACTGGTCAAGCACGGCGTCGCTGTTTATCTCGTCACCGAGGCCGCCATAATAGGTTGCCCAGAGGCGGACGCCGCTCTGGGTGAATTTCCAGATAAACCCGTCTATCAAAGCACCGCCGGACAAGGTTCCTTGGTAGAAAGAACCTCCGCCGGCGTTTTGCGTCGGCATGTTGTCTGAATAGCTGTAGCCTACGACGTAAAGGCAATTGTTTACGTTATCACACAAGATCGAACGCGGACCGTCAAAATTCGAACCGCCGTAGTAGGTGCTCCAAACGAGCGGCGGGTCAATGGTGAGCGGAAGACTATGATCGAAATCGTCGATCATAAATGAGACAGTATTGCCCGCGACCTGGAAACGGCCACCGACCTCTTGCGACGGGCCGCCTTGATAGCATGTGAGCGTGCCCTCATGCACTTCTCCGAGCGGCGTGCGGACTGTCAGCCGTCGCGAATCATCGAGAACTTCGATCGAGTCAGCGCCCTTGTATTCCATGCGGATCCGTGTTGGGTCGGCACCGGGGTGGACGACGAAATCGTGTTGAACGGCTTCACCGGGGCGGCTCCAGACCACCCAGTCGATGCCAGGATAAACTTCAGAAAAGGTAATCTTGCCATAAGTTGCGACATCAACAATGCCATCCGGACAATGTCCGCGATAGAAATTGGTGACACCGAAGTCGGAAATTGGTTCTTCAAGCAGCATGCGATCAAGCGAGATAGAGGCGCCGATCAGATCGACATCGAGGCGGCACCACTCGAATTCCTTGGCACTGAACCCCGCGCCCTTTGGCCGCCATTGTTTCGCACCCTTGACGATCCGCTTGAGGAAATAATGCGACATACCGTTAGTCGTGACATATACCTGTGCTCCCCTGACGTTGGCTGAAAGAAGTACTTCAGTAGCTGACTTTCCTTCGGAGTTTGGGACTTGTCCGTGATTGGGAAGGAATCCGGAGTTAATGCCGGTCATCCATTCATCTACCCGTTGTTCGGTCTCGGCGTCGACCTTCTGCCCGGCTTGCGCGGTCAGACCGGAAACACCCGCAGCGACCTGCACCGATGATGCACTTGACGTTTGCGATTCGGCGCGCGAAAGCCATGGAGCGAAGAGCAATGCGGTAATGATCATGTAAAGAGGCAACTGCCGAATAAGAAAGAGTTGCACTGAACATAAGCGCTTGAGCAAAATTACGAACATACTGCCTCTCTTGAGAAAACGATTACGCTACCGCTTCGTCACGACGATGACGAATCATATTAGCGTGGAGAAAGTATACCTATGTACACCAAAATACAATGTCTGCCAAGTTAGTCGCAAGAGCAAACTTGGAGTCTGACGGGCAGCCAGGCAATGCGGAGATAATTGCTGTCCTCTTCGTCGGATCCGGAGTCTATGTCTGATTGGCGGCGCTGTCAGCCGGGGCGACTTCGGGCACAGGGCCCTTTTGTTTCGCGAGAATCTTGTTCATTCTCGCCTCGAGCCTGGTGGCTTCCGCGTGATTTCCCAGCTCGCGCTCGATGCCGATCAGCCCTTCCAGATCGTCGGCGACTTCGCCCGATTCGGGTCCGTAGATGGCTTCGTCGATTGAAACTACCCGAAGCATCAGACGGCGAGCTTCCGCGTTTTCTCCGAGGGCGGCACGGGCGCTGGCGAGGTGATAGAGTGCCATGCTCAAGCTAATGGTGCCCGGACCGTCGCTACCGCCAAGAATTTCAGCTGCGCGAAGCAGCTCTTTGACGGCACCTTGCGGATCGCCGGATTGGAGTTTCAGCAGACCGAGGTTGGTGTAGCCCGCTCCGACATCGGGGTGATTGGGACCGTGAATCATGATCAGCGCCGCAAGTGCTTCCTCAAGATAGGGGCGAGCTTCCGCGAATTTCCCTTGTTGGGAGAGTGATATGCCGACATTGGCCAGAGCCTTCACGACCTGCGGATGCGAGTCACCATAGGTTTCGCGGTAGATGGCTAAGGCTTCAATCGCAGGCGCACTGACACTATCCATCTTGCCGGCCATGCCACATGCCACGGAGATGTTGGTCAGGATTCTTGCGGTGAAGTGGCTCCTCTCACCGCGCAATTTTCTTGACAATGGCAGGGCGCTGCGAAGGATCACGAGAGCGGCATCTGGTTGACCCGAGTTCATCTTAATGGAGGATTGATTATTGAGGAGGTCGAGAATTTTTCCTTCGTCAGGCGAGCCGGCGGAACGGGCAAGCAGCAGTGCGCGGTCAATCATGCTATCGGCTTGTTGGAGTTCGCCGATTTCGCCAAGCATCCAACCCAGGTTACCGAGTACGTTGATGACACCAAACGTACCGTCGGGACCGAGAGCTTCGTACAGAGTCAGGGCGTCATGGAATTCCTTTCGCGCCGCGTCCGTCTTGCCCTGGTCGTCGAGAATGCGCGCGAGCAAGCGCGTGCCGTCGGCGATGCCGATGCTACCGGCCGGCAAGTTTTGGCGGCGAATTTCCAGAGAGCGCACCGCGAGTTCGTGAGCGGAGTCATACAGTCCCAAGCTCAAATAGACCTCGGCGATGGTATTCATCAGGCGCGCCTGCATCACGGGTTCCGCGCCGAGTTCTTTCTCGACGCGCTTTGCACCTTCATCCATTATTGCTCTCGCAGTAATGGTTTCGCCGCTGGTGACTTCGGGGTTGGAGTTGCGGAAGAGTTCGACAAGGAAATTGGAAGTTCGCTCCGCCGTTTTGGCTTCGCGGTGGGCCGTCTTTTCAGCTTCCAGCGCACGGACCAGGTTCGCTTCCGAACGCACATACAGCACACTCATTGAAACGGCAGCGACGATCAACAGCACCAACGCAGCCGCAGCGGTCGCAAAGAGCGGCTTGCGCCGGGAAACAAGCTTCTTCAACTGATACATCGTGCTCGGCGGCCGCGCCTGAATCGGCTGTGAAGTGAGGAACCTTCCGATATCCTCGCTGAAAGCGGCCGCAGTGGCATAGCGCCGGCTCGGGTCTTTCTCCAGTGCGGTGGCCGTGATAGTGGCAAGGTCAGGATCGAGCCGCACCGATGCATTCCAGATTTCAGCCAGCGGGCGCGGCGTCTGTTCGCAAATGACTCGTACGGCGGAGAGAAGAGAACCAGTATCGACAGAATAGGGGCGCTTGCCGGTCAACAGCTCGTAGAGAATTACACCGAGGGCGTAGACGTCGGTGCGCACATCGATTTCATCGACTTCGCCGCGAGCCTGCTCGGGCGCCATGTAAGGAAGAGTACCTTTGATTACGCCGATTTCGGTGACCTGCGTGGCGGCGACGTCCTCTTCGGTAATGCGGGCAAGACCGAAATCGAGAATTTTGACCATCGCGGGCGCTGACATTTCCGAATCGCTGCCGGAGGAGGGGGCATCAGTGACGATCAGATTTGATGGCTTCAGGTCGCGGTGAATGACGCCGCGCTGGTGGGCATAGTTCACCGCATCACAAATCTGGCGAAAGAGCCGCAGCCGCAGTTCGATCTCGGCGCGATCGGGAATCTGCCGGCGCTGCGCGAGCCAGGCCGACAGGACGGGTCCGCGCACTAGTTCCATCGCGAAGAAATGGCGGCCTTCCGGTGTGCGGCCGGATTCAAAGATCCTGCCGATGTTGGGATGATCGAGCCGCGCCAGCGTTGTGGCCTCGCGTTCGAACATCTTCAGGCGCAGATCGTCGACGAGTTCAGCGCCGCGAATGACCTTCAGTGCGACCAGCCGGCGCGGGGCGGGCTGTTCGGCTTCGTACACCACACCCATTCCACCCTCACCGAGCACGCCCAGGATGCGGTATCCGCCGATTTCACCTGGAAGCGAGGAACCGACACCCGCTTGCGATGCCGGTTGCGATGATAAAACGGTCTTGTCTTTGTCGGCGCGGCTGCTATCGGATTGGAAGGTCGGGTCCTGGCCCTGATTGTCGTCGCTCATGAACTCCTCGGGAAAACGCCTCTGGCGATTAGTTGCACTCCGGTCAGCGAGAATTGCCAATCGATTCGTCGTTCGCGTTCGCTGCAACCGTGGTTTTCCGCGAAGTGAAGCGGCAGAACGAACATAATCGACTTGAAATTTGGGTTACAATGTATACTGCGTGAACCAATGTTGTCAATGTAAAACCCCCCGATTGTCGTGCATATACGACCTTGATAGTCCGATTAATCATGGGCGTGGTGCTCGATCACAGTTGGAGGAAGAGCCATGATTATTTTGGTGTCGGAACGGCTTGGGGTGACTATATTACCGGCCAACAGTTTATCCGCGCGGAAGAGGATGGGGCCCGGTGGCTCTCGCGGACTTCAACTCCGTTGGCGGGTGCTCGCACTCGCGGTGGGTTCGACTCCTACCCCTTCCGCCATTGAAGGCATTGTGACAGAAAGCAAATTGCGGTCATTACCGTCCGTCGACCAGATTCTCAGTTCGGGTCAACTTGTCGCAGAAGTGAATGAACTTTCGCGGCCACTGGTCACTACGGTGGTGCGTGAAGTTCTCTCGGACGCGAGGAAGGCGCACAAGCAATCGAAGGTGGCGCCGACTTTGGAAGAGATCATCGCCGCGGCCAAGTCGCGCTGCAGTTTGCTGTCGCGCCGCCGGATTACCAGAGTTCTCAATGGCACCGGCGTGTTGATTCACACCAATCTCGGGCGGGCCCCGCTGGGGCGGGAGCTTCTCGATCGCGTCACCGAGCGCGTGCGCGGGTATTCGACGCTGGAGTTTGATCTCGAGAGCGGCAAGCGCGGACAGCGGGGGAGTTTTCTTGCCTATCTGCTTGCGCAGCTCACCGGCGCCGGGAGCGCGATTGCGGTAAACAATAATGCGGCCGCGCTATTCCTGATCCTCAATACTTTCGCCAATAAACGCGAAGTCCTGGTCTCGCGTTCGGAGCTGGTGCAAATCGGCGGCGGTTTTCGCATTCCCGATATTATCCGTCGTGCCGGCGCCAAATTGGTCGAGGTCGGCACTACCAATCAGACGACAGTGCGCGATTACCGCGAGGCAATTACCGACAAGACGACGATGATTCTGAAAGTGCATCGGTCAAATTTCCATCTCGAAGGATTTGTGGATGAGGTGCCGGCGGAGAAACTGGCTGAGCTGGCGGCGAAGAAGAAGCTGATCTCGGTTTATGATGTCGGTTCCGGGGCCTATCACCAGACCGAGAAATTCGGAATGGAAGCGGAACCGAATATCACGACTGCGCTGCGCTCCAGGTCGACGCTGGTCTGTTTTTCGGCGGACAAGCTTCTGGGCAGTACGCAGGCGGGAATAGTGATCGGTGATGAACAGCACACAGCGGAATTGCACGCCAATCCGATATATCGTACGCTTCGGCTGGACAAGGTGACGATGGCATTGCTGGAGGAGTGTGCCCTCGCATATTTGCGCAAGGAGGATGCCACGCTGTTACCTTTGTGGCGGCAGATTCGTACACCGGTGTCGGAGCTGCGCGCGCGCGCGGACGCGATCAGTCAGGATCTTTCCAGACGCGGCGTCAAGATCTCCGTGCGTGAATCACAGGCAACCCCCGGCGGCGGTTCACTCCCCGGCGGAGCGATTGATTCCATCGCACTCGTGCTTAGTCCGACCGTAAAGCCAAACGAATTGACGCGGATATTGCTTGATGCCAACCCGCCGCTGGTCGGATACATTGACAAGCAACAATTCTACATCGACCTCCGGACTATCGATCCAAGTGAGGATCGGGAACTCATCGCCATTCTGACTAACATTGCCTCATGTTTACAATAGCCACCGCGGGGCATATCGACCACGGAAAATCCTCGCTTGTTCGCGCCATGACCGGAATTGACCCCGACCGGTTACCCGAAGAAAAAGAGCGGCAGATGACGATCGAACTGGGGTTCGCGCATTTCCGGCTGTCGGGCGGGGAAGAAGTGGGGATCATCGATGTTCCCGGACATGAACGCTTCATTAAGACGATGATTTCCGGCGTCGGTGCGCTGGATCTGGTGATGTTTGTGATTGCCGCCGATGACGGCTGGATGCCGCAATCGGAAGAACATCTGGCGATCTTGCGCTACCTCGGGGTGACGCGCGGGATTATCGTGCTGACCAAGGTTGACCTGGTGGAAGATGACTGGAAGGAAATGGTCAAGTCGGATTTGCGTAATCGCACGGCCGGAACGTTTCTGGAGGGGTGTCCGATTATAGAATTTTCGGCGACCGACAACCGCAATCTCGACAACATCCTCGCAACGGTTGAAGAAATGCTGCGCACCACACTGCGGACATTGCCGGCGCGATCAGCACGGCTCTATGTTGACCGCAGTTTCAGCGTCACTGGAACGGGCACGGTGGTGACCGGAACGCTGCGCGAGGGCAATTTTGCGGTTGGGCAGGAGTTGTACCATCACCCTTCGGGAGCCAAGACCAAGGTCCGCAGCCTGGAGAGCTTCTATGCGCACCTGGAGACAGCTGCGCCGGGAATTCGACTGGCGGTTGGATTACAGGCGCTGGATCGCGGCCACATCCAGCGGGGCGACTTACTCTACACACCGCAGAGCCTCGAGTCGGCAGAGCGGTTGACAATCCGTCTACAGGCGGAGCCAAAGGTATCGCGTTACTTGAAAAACAACCGCGATGTCATTTTCCTGCACGGGACGTCGGAGTCGGAAGGAAAACTCGTGTTGCCGCCGGAGCTGATTGTGCTCGACGATGGCTCGCTGGTGGCGATGCTGAAGCTGTCGGCACCGGTAATCTGCAAGATCGGCGACCGGTTTATTCTGCGGCTGCCGACCCCGTCGCTGTTGATTGGCGGCGGCTTGGTGGTAGACTTTGGCAATGGCACAATCGATCGCAGAAACAAGGGCAGGTGGGCGCTGGCGCGGCAGGCATCATCGCTGTTGGTGGATGACTTGATCACGGTCCAATTGCGCGAACGCAGTCTGATTCGCGAAGGCGAATTGCTTTTCCAGTCACTCATTCCCGAGATTGAGACGAGCAATGCCGTTGCGCGGATGATGGCCGAAAAGTCGATTCTGAAGCGGGACAATTTCCTGATTCTCAAGTCAGTCTGGGATGAGGCGCTGGCAGTCATAATGGCAGAGGTGAAGAGTTTCCACGACAGCAATCAGCATCTGTCGGCGATGTCGCTGGCGGAATTGTCCTCGCGCCTGCCGATTCCAAGCCAACTGATCGACTATGCACTTTCATCGCTGGTCGCGCTCGGTAAACTACTGCGGCACGAATCGGGGGTGAAGCTTGCCGATTATTCCGCCGGGTTAAGCGCCGAACTTGATACGGTGCGCCGGCACATATTCGATCTGCTGTCGGAGAAGTCGGGCGGAGTCGCCACGCGCGATGAGATCAATGCCATCAACAAAGATGCGAAAAAAGTGTACACCTATTTGAAACAAAATGCGCAAATTGTGGATATTGGCGGAAGCGTTTACAAGAAGGACTACTTCGAATCATTAGTTGCCGCAATTTTGGCGGCGCTCGGCGAGCGCGGCAAGATTACCGTAGCCGAAGTGCGCGATCTGACCGGCACATCGCGCAAGGTGGTTCTGCCGGTGTTGGAAGAACTTGACCGCCGGCGTGTCACGCGGCGTGAAGGAGACTATCGATACTTATGCGAATAAATCAGACTCCGACCCTGTTTTTCGGCGGGCGGATATATACCATGGAACGGCGCCAACCGCAGTGCGATGCGATGATCGTTCGCGACGGCCGGATCGCCTGGTTGGGAACGGCCGGCGACTTATCTGCCATCCCCAGTGGTCACTACGAGATGATTGATCTCGATGGGCGGACCATCTTCCCGGGATTTATCGACTCGCATGCGCATCTCGTGTTCTGGTCGCTGTCGCGAACGCAGATTGATTTGGACGGTGCAACATCCTACGAGGAGGCGTTGGCGCGAATCAAGCGTCATCTCAAGGCGCATCCGGTTCGCAAGGACGCGTGGATTGCCGGCAAGGGGTGGAAGAAAGAGCAATGGAAGGCGATTCGCTGGCCGCACAAACGGGATCTGGACAGGCTTGTGCCTGACCGGCCGGCAGCGATCTATTCCAAGGATGAGCATCAGTTGTGGGTGAATTCGCGTGCGCTGGAGATTGCCGGAATCACGCGGAGTACCCCCGATCCGGTCGGCGGAGAAATCATGCGCGATGCCGACGGCGAACCGACCGGAATTCTCAAAGACAATGCCGACAATCCGGTGTGGGAGAAATACGTGCCGCCATCGCTGCGTGAAATGAAGCCGATCATGGAGGCGGGATTTGCGGAAATGTACCGGCAGGGCTGTGTCGGGGTCAGTTCGTTCGATTCGCTCAACGGATTTGAATTGCTGCAGGCGCTGGACGTGGAAAAACAACTTCCCGTGAAGGTCGTTTATTATTTGCCGGTAGCCGCGCTGGAGGATGCGATCAAACTCAAACTGAGATCAGGATTTGGTTCGCCGCGGTTGACGATTGGTGGCGTGAAAATTTTCGCCGATGGCGCCCTTGGTTCGCAGACGGCACTGATGCTCAAGCCGTTCAAGGGATCGAGAGCAAATATCGGAATTGAGGTAACTGCGCCAACCGAGCTGAAGCGCCTGGTCGGAAGGGCGACCAAAGCCGGATTGGCCTGCGCCATTCACGCGATCGGCGACCGCGCCAATCGGAACGTGCTTGATGCCTTCGAGGCTGTCGGCAAGCACGCCTCGCGGAGATATCATCATCGCATCGAGCATTGTCAGATTCTGAACAGGCACGATCTGCCGCGGTTCCAGAAGCTGGGCGTTGTCGCATCGGTACAGCCGAGCCATGCCGCCGCCGATATTGATATCATGAAGAGATATTTGGGTGAGCGCCAGAAGGACAGTTACCGCATGCGCTCACTGATGAAATCAGGAGTCACGCTGTGCTTTGGTTCGGATGCACCGATCGAGGAATTGCATCCGCTGCACGGAATTTACGCCGCGGTGACCGGCAGGCGTGTCGGCGGAAGAGTGCCGTATAGCCGCACGGAAACCGTATCAGTCGAACAGGCGATCCGGGGGTTCACCATTGAAGGTGCGCGCGCCGTCGGCGACGGCGATAACCGCGGGAGTCTGGCAGTCGGGAAATGCGCCGATTTCGTCGTGCTTGATCGCAACCTGATGCGTTGTGCCAGCGAGCAAATCCTCGACACAAACGTTGTGGCGACGTACATTGACGGTGAATTGAAATATTCCGGGAACGGATTTCCCGAGAAATAGGCCTGGGAGGGAATGTCTATGCGAAGGCTGATTCTGTTTATTACCTTTGTGCTTCTGTCGGCGATATCGCTTAGCGGGCAGTCGGTCACCAAACTCTACGTTCCATCCGGCACAGGCAGCAATATCACAATCGTACTGGGTCTGGAGTCGGAGGCGGTGATTAACCGGGTTTCCAGTGCATTTGAAGTCGGTATCGCCGCCGCCAGTGCCGATTCGAAGGAGATCTGGCTGTTCGGGGAGCACAGCACCTACTGCAATGTGATCAGCAGCATCAGCGACCGCGTGATCCGTACGATTGACATGACGATCATTGCCGCGGATGTCGCTTTCACCGCCGACGGCAAGTATTGTTTTGTCGTCGGGACCACACCAGACAAACCGGGTACGGCGGTGATGGCGATTGATTGCGCAACCAAGGAGCCGCTTTACAGCGTCGGCGGATTTTCACAGCCATCGGCGATCGTAACCACTCCGGACTCGCGTTTCTTCTATGTGTCGCTGTTCAATGACGGGACGGTGGCCAAGGTTGCCGTGCCGAGTTTTCAACTGGTCAAAACGATCGATGTCGGACCCGAGCCGGCGGATCTTGCAATGAGCGCCGACGGCAAACTCATCTTCGTCGCCTGTCAGGGGCTCGACAGCGGGAAGCGCGGCGGCTCACAAGTGTCGGTGATCGATACCGACAGCGACAAGCTGTCGTGGATATTCAATGATATCGGCCGCGGACCGCAGTCGATCAGCATTTCGCCCGACTTGACGCGGCTGGTGATGACTTATCGCGAGCCACAGGCGCGACCGCAGGTCAATGTGCGCATCTATCATCTCGCACAGTCGGGCGACCAGTTTGAACTGACCGCAGCGGAAGGATTCCTTCATGGTACATCGCCGGCGCAAGGGTTGGTTTTCAACCACGGTGCCTATTGGGCTTGCAGCGACAAGACGGCTGGTCCGCTATTGGTCAGTCTTCTGGACGAGAGCAGCAAGAATCTCGCCGGCGTGCTTGACGGTGCGATTCCGTTGCAGGTCGGGGCGGTGCAGATCGATGTCGATGCGCAGATTCGCGGACTGGAGGCATCGATGGCAACATCACTGGATTCCAACGCGGTTGCCGACAGTTATCTGGATCTGGCTTATCTCTATGCCACCGCGGGGCGAAAGAACGAAGTTGTGGCGACTTATAACAAAGTCATTTCGCTGCACCCGTTGAGCCTTGCGGCGATTACCGCCGGTGCGCGCATGGGTGACATCACCTACGAGCAGAAGCTCTTTGGCCAGACCGCGGAATACAGCATGAAAGCTCTCGACAACTATGCCGATTACCTGACTTTTTCGAGCGACCGGCGGCAGCCGCAAGCATACGATATCCTGAATGCGCTTGACCGCCTGGCGACGTTTTCCAAGGAGTACAGTCGCGACTATCTCAAATTGATCGCCGAAAGGTATCTGAAGCTGTCGGCCCAGAATGCGATACTCTCCGAGTTCTTCTTCACACTTGGCCACAATCTGCAGCAGCAGAACGACAGCAAGTTGGCCAAGCGCTGTTTTGCCGAGTCGGAAGCGCAGGTCGGCATGATCCAGGACCGTATGGCGATGCTTTCCCTGTCGGCGCGGCTGGCGCTCGCGACCGGAAACGCGGCGGCCTTCTACAAGATTCGCGATCGCAAGGATGATATCGTGATGGACGGCAACATCGACGAGTGGCAGAAGCAGAAAGCGCTGACGCTTACCGGCGACGGCGGTTATGTTTATGGACCGGCGCTGTGGTCCGGTGTCAACGATTTGTCGGCGTCCTTCTATGTGGCGGCTTCCAAAGAATTTCTCTACATCGCCGGAAACGTCATCGATAACACGCTGCTCGCTTTCCCCGACGGAAAGAATGACGGAGTGACGTTCTACTTTGATTTGCGTCCCGAGGCCGGAAATTATTTCACCCGCAGCGGCACGTACGGCGACGGATGTTTCGCGATCACGGTAAACGCGTTGCCGCGGGCTAATCTGAAAATGAATGTAGCGGCGGCTTATGAAATCGCCGGGCAGCAGTCCTCGACCGGATTCAGTTTCGAGGCGAAAATCCCGCTGGCGGCTTTCGGCAAGTGGTATTCACCCAATACCAAGCGCGTGGGATTTGGAATTGAAATTGTCGACTATGATACGGCCGACAATCCGGGATTGGTCAAGGCGCTGGGATTTCTGCTGCCGACGCGGGAACCGTTGGGGCCGGTCGATCCGAGTTTGTTAGGGGTGGCGGAGTTTTAGATTATCCACGTCGTTGCAATAATTGGAGACAGATCCTTCCGCTGCGCCTCACGGATGACACTACCTCTCGAGTGGGGAATTGAATCACGCCTGCGGCATTAACAGGGATCAGGGCGCGACCTACTCAGATTGTCAACACTGAACACCAGCTTTTTAGTTGACCTTGATTACTACTTTTCCCAGATTACAGCGTCAGAAATTACGTATATAAGGTGAGGTGAAATGATGAAACTTCGTGTAACGTTTGTCGCGCTTTTCGCCGCACTTCTGCTCTGTGCAAATCTCTCGCAGGCCGCCGTCGTCAAGGTCATGACGATTGACGGCGCTATCGGCCCGATTACTCTCAAGCACGTCGAACGCGCGATCAAGATCGCCGAAGATGATAAAGCCTCGGCACTGGTCGTTAAGCTCAACACGCCGGGCGGCGTGATGGAAACCACTCTGCGTATCACGACGGCGTTTATGAATTCCAAGGTACCGGTCATTGTCTGGATAGCGCCTTCGGGTGGAAGAGCAGCCTCGGCGGGTGTGTATATCACCTATGCCGCACATGTCGCGGCGATGGCATCCTCGACCAATATCGGATCGGCGACGCCGGTCTCGATGGGCGGCGAAAAGATGGATTCGGCGCTGGTGAAGAAGATTGTCAATGACGCCGTCGCTAATTTGCAGGGATCGGCAGAGAAGCGCGGACGCAACAAGACCTGGGCGGAGCGGGCGGTGCGCGAAGGCGCCAGCATTGCCTATTACGAAGCGGTCGATTCGAATATCGTCGACTTCCTTGCCGAGGACATCGAGGAGTTGCTGGCCAAAGCCGACGGCATGGTGGTGGCGATGCCGGAGAGCGAGGATACGCTCAAGGTGGCCGGAGCGACGCACGAAGAAGTCGAGAAGACGTTTTCCGAATCGGTCCTCGAAGTACTGACCAATCCGAATATTATCTTCATATTGTTCTCGCTGGGTACGCTGGGGCTCGCAATCGAGCTATATAATCCGGGTGCTATTCTGCCCGGTGTTGTCGGTGCAATTTGTCTGATTATTGCCTTATATTCTATGCAAACCTTACCCATCAATTATGCGGGGCTGGCGCTGATTGTGCTGGCCGTCGTCTTGTTCCTGCTGGAGATCAAAGTCACCAGCTATGGAATGCTTTCGGTCGGGGGGATCATCTCGTTGATTCTCGGCGGGCTGTTCCTGATCGACAGTCCGGAACCGGCGCTCAAAGTGTCGTTGAGTGTCATAATCACCATCACAATTTGCATCGGCGGTTTCCTCATCTTCGTTGTCGGTTACGTCGTCAAGGCGCAGCGAAAGCGGGTCTTGACGGGATTCGAGGGCCTCATCGGGCAGATGGGCAAAGTCTCGGAGCGTATCGAGAACGAGGGGATGGTCTACGTCGCGGGCGCACTGTGGAAAGCCGTCGCCGATGAGATCATTGAAAAAGGCGAACCCGTGACGATCGTATCGGGACATAATCAGATTTTGAAAGTGGCTAAAGTCTCAACTCCCAGGGAGGGATAAATGTTTGCAGGTGCAGTTCCGTTAATTGTTGTAGTACTCTTCGCGTTATTCATTCTCATGAATGCGATCCGGATACTTCAGGAGTATGAACGCGGCGTCATTTTCCGGCTCGGCCGCATGATCGGTGTCAAAGGCCCCGGCCTCATTCTGCTGATACCGTTGGTCGACCGCATGGTCAAGGTGTCGCTGCGGACTTACACGATGGACGTACCGCCGCAGGATGTCATCACACGCGATAACGTCACGCTGAAAGTCAACGCTGTCGTCTATTTCCAGGTTATGGAACCGCAGAAGGCGATTGTCAATGTCGAGGATTACTTCTATGCGACGTCGATGATTGCCCAGACGACATTGCGCTCCGTGCTTGGGCAGGTCGATTTGGATGATTTGCTTTCGGCGCGAGATGAAATCAATAAGAAGCTGCAGAAAATTATCGATGATCAGACCGAGCCGTGGGGTGTCAAAGTTACCGTGGTCGAAGTCAAGAACGTCGATCTGCCGGCGGAGATGACCCGCGCGATCGCCAAGCAGGCCGAGGCCGAACGCGAACGCAGGTCCAAGATCATTCATGCCGAGGGCGAATACCAGGCGGCGCAAAAGCTCGCCGACGCCGGTAAGGTGATGGAAACCTCGAGCTATACGCTGCAACTGCGTTACTTGCAGACACTGACCGAGGTCGCAACCGAGAAGAACTCGACGTTGATCTTCCCGTTCCCGATAGATCTGTTCACGCCGTTTATCGATCATTATCGCAAGATGGCGGCGAAGGAGGTTAAGGAGTAGGGGGACCTCACACTCAGATTTGTAAGTCGGGTTTGTTGCGAAGCATCAAACCCGACTTATTTGTTAGTAGGTCAAAACCCTTGCGGTTTTGACATCACGCCGAAGGCGTGAGTACGGTAAAACACACCCCGTCTCCGAGAATGTTGAAAAACTCGAACTTTGTCATTCTGAGCCGCTACGCAGGCAAAGAATCTGTCTAGTTGTTCAATAACAGAGAGAGCAGATCCTTCGCCTCCGTAGCGGCTCAGGATGACAGTAGCGATGCTTTTCAACACTCTCTCGAGAGGGGAATTTGAGATTTCGGAGTTGATTATTGAAAGCCATTGTACGCACCACATACGGATCGCCGGATGTACTTGAACTGCGCGAGATTGATAAGCCAAGCCCCAAAGGACAATCAAGTATTGGTGAAAATCCATGCGGCGTCGGTCAACCCGCTGGACTGGCATCTTCTGCGCGGCGAGCCTTTTCTGATCCGGCTCATGGGTTTTGGAGTCTTCACGCCGAAACAACAAGTGCTCGGTGCCGACATTGCCGGCCGGGTTGAAGCCATTGGCAAAGATGTAACGCAGTTCAAAGTGGGTGACGAAGTTTTCGGCGCGGCGATGGGCGGCTTTGCAGAGTACGCGTGTTTTCGCCAAGACAGACTTGTGCTGAAGCCGGCCACAATGACATTCGAGCAGGCGGCGGCCGTACCGGTCGCAGGAATCACGGCATTGCAGGGTCTGCGCGATCATGGTAAGATCCAGTCGGGGCAAAATGTGTTGATCAACGGCGCATCGGGAGGCGTGGGCACGTTTGCAGTGCAAATCGCCAAAGCGTTTGGTGCTCATGTGACCGGTGTGAGCAGCACGAAGAATCTGGAGATGGTGCGGTCGATTGGCGCTGACCATGTGATCGACTACACGAAAGAAGCCTTCTGGAAGAGCGGAAAACAGTACGATCTGATTCTCGACAACGCGGCATTTCAGTCCATCAGAGAGTCACTGCGCGCACTGACACCGACCGGGACCTATGTTTTGGTTGGCGGCGATTCGTCTTCCACGCTGAGTATTCTGCTGTCGCTCGCTGCCAATCCTCTCATATCCCTGATAGAGAGAAGAAAGCTGGTCTCGTTCATGGCGAGAGTGAATCAGGCAGATTTGGCGTTTATAAGCGAACTTATGGCAACGGGCAAAGTCGTGCCGGTAATTGGTCAGAAGTATTCCTTAAGCGAGGTTCCGGAAGCAATTCGTTATGTTGAGAAGGGGCACACGCGGGGGAAGGTGATTGTAACCGTTGATCATGAAAAAGAGACGTGAAAAAACGGAGTGTAAGCCAGTAGGTCAAAACCCCTGCGGTTTTGACATCACGCCGAAGGCGTGACCAAAAGAGGCATCCGTGTCAAATCTTCGACGCTATTACCAAGATGGGAATGTGTACTTCGTCACCAATGTGACTCTTGATCGAACACCCATTCTTCTATGCTCTGCGTCACTTCTGTGTAATGCCCTGACGCAGAAGATACCCCAAGGCCAGCTGATCGCGTGGGTGATTCTCCCTGAACATTTTCACGCAATCATAGATCCTGGATGCGAGAACCTATCCAGTTTGCTTCGAAGAGTGAAGCTATCATTTTCATCCTGCTATCGACTTGAACATAAATTGCATAGAGGTAGATTGTGGCAATATCGATTCTGGGATCACATAATTCGCGACCAAGAAGATTTGAATCGCCACATCGACTATGTGCATTTTAATCCCGTTAAGCATGGTTACGTCGCCGACCCAAAAGACTGGGAGTGGTCATCATTTCGAGATTACCTGGGAAGAGGAATGTATCAAGAAAATTGGGGAGTCAGCGGGCAATTGAGATTTGAAGGTGATTATGGCGAGTGAGGAAGGGACCACGCCTTCGGCGTGTTTGTCAAAACCGCAGGGGTTTGGCCTACTGTTTGGTGATTGCACGCATTGCCCCATCTATCAGGCCGGAAGTGCCACGGTTGCGCGCAAGCAATGGACAGACAACACGTTACGCGGAAGTGCGAATTCGCACCGATTCTCGATTGAACTAGTCTACATTCCATTAATCGCACTCACACAAAGCTAATCTTTGCGCCCGCCTTTGACGTATTATGGACTAATTGGCGCATTGCTGACAATTTTTCTTGTGTAGAGTAAAGAAATCTATATTGTTTAGCGCTTTCTGGGATTGTGGATTTCGGCAAACCAGGGAGTCCAGCCAATTCCCAGATTCATTTGACAGTGAGAATATGAACTTATTGATTGCCAACTTCTATTTAAGGAGAAATGGATGACATATACCGCCGAGCAAATTACCAAGCTGATGGACAAGGAGAAGGTGAAGTACATTCGCATCTACTTTACCGACGTCCTCGGCACACTCAAGGGCATGTCGATTACGCGCAGCGAAATCGACGAAGTGCTTGAGAATGGTCAGGGCTTCGACGGATCTTCGATCGAAGGATTTGCGCGTATCGAAGAATCCGATTTGAGCGCCCGCCCCGATTTGTCGACTTTCCGGATTTTCCCGTGGGAAATCGCGGGCGAAAGAGTCGCGATGATGTTTGCCGATGTGCAGACGCCGACCGGTGAGCCCTACGATGGCGACCCGCGTCAGATTTTGCGCCGCGTGCTGAAGAAGGCCTCCGACATGGGCTATACCGCCTACATCGGGCCGGAACTGGAGTTTTTCTACTTCAGACAGAACAACAACCCCGAGACGATTGATTCGTCCGGCTATTTCGACTACGGGACTATCGATCAGGGCGCGCGCGTCCGCAAGAAAACCGTCGTCGCGCTGGAATCAGTGGGCATTCAGGTTGAGTGTTCACACCACGAAGTTGCGCCTTCACAGCACGAAATCGATTTGAAGTATTCCGATGCATTGAAAATGGCAGATCAGGCGATGATCTACCGCATGATCGTCAAAGAAGTCGCGCTGGAAAACGGCATTTTTGCCAGCTTCATGCCGAAGCCGCTATTCGGCCAAAACGGCTCGGGAATGCATTGCCATCAGTCGCTGTTCAAGGGCAGCAACAATGCGTTCTTCTCGAAGACCGGCGAGTATCATCTCTCCGACACCGGACGTTCATACATCGCCGGACTGCTCAAGCATGTGAAAGAGTTTACGCTGGTAACGAATCAGTGGGTGAATTCGTACAAGCGTCTGGTGCCGGGCTATGAAGCGCCGGTGTACATTTCCTGGGGACAGCGTAATCGTTCGTCGCTGGTGCGCATTCCGATGTACCGCTACGGCAAAGAGAAGGCGACGCGCGTCGAGCTGCGTTCACCCGATCCGGCCTGCAACCCGTATCTGGCTTTCGCCGTGATGCTGGCAGCCGGTCTGGAAGGGATCAAGAACAAATACGAACTTGGCAACCCGGTCGAAGAGAACATCTTCCACATGGACGACGCCGATGCGCAAGAAGAAGAAGATTGATTCATTGCCGGGGACTCTGGAAGCGGCGATTGAACTGTTCGAGGGCTCAAAGCTGATGAAGGAAACTCTGGGCGATCACATCCACGGCAGTTTGATTGCCAATAAGGTCAAGGAGTGGGACCAGTACCGGATCCAGGTCAGCAATTACGAAATCGAACGCTTCTACCCGATTCTTTAGGGATGGACTCCGCGCTCGAACTGCAGCGAAAATTGGCTGCGGGGGAAATACCCCTTGGCAGTTACTATGAGTCGCTGTTAAACGAGTGCGCGAGCGCCAAGGCACGCTTCAATTGCCTGACCGCCATCACTAATGAACTGGCGATGGCGACGGTCGAGCGGCTGAAAGCGAATTTGAAAAACGACAGGCCGAAGGGAAAACTCTTCGGCCTGCCTGTTGTAGTCAAAGATAATATCTGCCTGCGCGATTATCCAACGACCTGCGCATCGAACATCCTCCAAAACTTCATTCCACCTTACAACGCTACCGTGATCGAGCGGCTGATTGCCGAAGATGCGGTGATCATTGCCAAAGCCAACATGGACGAATTTGCGATGGGGTCATCAAACGAAAACTCGGCTTTCGGGTCGGTGCTCAATCCGCATGATACTACGCGCATTCCAGGCGGGTCCTCGGGCGGCTCGGCGGTCGCTGTAGCGGCCGGGATTGACGCCGTTGGCGCTTGGTTCCGATACCGGCGGCTCGGTGCGCCAACCGGCGGCGCATTGCGGAGTGGTGGGACTCAAGCCGACCTATGGCGCGGTCAGCAGGTATGGGCTGGTAGCGTATGCGTCATCGCTTGATCAAATTGGTCCGCTGGCAAGCGACGTCGAATCGGCGGCGCTCTTGTATAGTGTAATTGCCGGCCACGACGAGAGGGATTCGACTTCGGCAGAGATTCCGAACTGTGATTTTCTAGGCCGAAATGCAGAAGGGCATCAAGGGCCTTGCGCATTGGATTGCCGCAGGAGTACTTTGGCGACGGACTTGATGACGAGATACGCTCCGCCATTCAAGCGATGATTGATAAACTGAAATCAGAAGGCGCCGAGTTTGTCGAAGTATCGCTTCCGCACACGGAGTACGCGATTGCGGCATACTATATCATTGCCGATGCGGAGGCTTCGTCGAATCTGGCGCGCTATGACGGCGTCAAGTACGGCCTGCGCGCGAAGAACGACGATCTGATTTCGATGTACACCAACACGCGGCACGAAGGTTTCGGCGCTGAAGTCAAGCGGCGCATCATGCTCGGTACCTACGTCTTATCGGCGGGATATTATGAGGCGTATTACCAGAAGGCCATGAAAGTGCGAACGATACTGACGCAAGAATTTGCTGACGTGTTCAAAGTCGTGGACGTTCTCCTGACTCCAACGACACCAACGACCGCGTTCAAGATTGGTGAGAAATCAAACGATCCGCTGGAGATGTACCTATCCGACATCTACACTGTCAGCGCGAATCTTGCGGGCGTGCCGGCGATCTCGGTGCCGATTGGCAAGGATGGGAGAAAGCTCCCGATCGGTCTGCAGTTGACCGCGAGGCATTTCGATGAAGCGATGCTGTTCCGCGTCGGCAGAGCCGTCGAAAGGCTCGCTTCATGAACTACGAAGCAGTGATTGGACTTGAGGTGCACGCGCAACTGCTGACCAAGAGCAAGATATTCTGCGGTTGTTCCGCCAGCTTCGGACAGCAGCCGAACAGCGCGACTTGTCCGGTGTGTCTCGGGCTGCCTGGGGCATTGCCAGTGTTGAACAAGCAGGCCGTCGACTTCGCACTGAAAATGATTCTTGCTGTCGGCGGAGAGATTGGCAAGCACTCGGTGTTTGCACGCAAGAACTACTTCTATCCGGACTTGCCCAAGGGCTATCAGATCTCGCAATACGACAAGCCGATCGGAATTGGCGGCGCAATTCGATTCGTCGATGAAGGAGCCGTGAAGAGCATCAATCTGACGCGCATCCACCTGGAAGAAGATGCGGGGAAGTCGCTTCATCCGGAAAGCAGCTCGCAGGATTACACGCGGGTCGATGTCAACCGCTGCGGGACGCCGCTGCTTGAGATCGTTTCGGAGCCGGAAATCCGCACTGCGCACGAGGCGTTCTTGTATCTGCACGCGCTCAAGCAGATTGTCGAGTATCTCGGGATCTGTGACGGCAACATGGAGGAAGGTTCGCTGCGCTGCGACGCCAATGTCAGCATTCGACCCGTTGGACAGTCCGAGTTCGGCACCAAGACCGAGGTCAAGAATCTCAATTCAATTCGCGGCGTCGAGAGGGCGATTGCCTACGAGATCGGAAGACAGAATGCGGTTGTGTCGTCCGGCGGCAAGATTGTGCAGCAAACACTGCTCTATAACGACGGCGACGGAAAGTGTTATCCGATGCGCTCCAAGGAAGAATCGCACGACTACCGCTATTTTCCGGATCCGGATTTGGTGATGCTGAATATTGACGATACGTGGATCGGCGAGGTTGCGTCCTCATTGCCGGAATTACCGATGGCACGGCGAGAGCGATTTGTGAGCGGCTATGGCATTCCGGCCTATGATGCGGAGGTTTTGACTGCGACACGTCCGTTGGCGGATTACTTCGAAGCCGTTGCAAGAGAAAGCGGGGACGCCAAGCTGGCCTCCAACTGGATCATGACCGAGGTGCTGGCACGGCTCAAGGAACAACATGTTGAGATTTCCGAGTTTACTATTGCCCCTCATCGGCTTGGCGCGTTAATCGGCCTAATCAAGTCCAAGGCCATTACGGGCAAAATGGCTAAGGAATTATTTGAAATCATGCTTGGCGACGATCGCGAGCCGGAGGCGATCATTTCCGAGAAAGGACTTGCTCCGGTAACCGATTCCGGCGATCTTGAAAAGCTGATCGACAAGATTATTGCCGATCATCCCGACGAAGTTGCCCGTTATCGCGAGGGCAAGACCAAGTTGTTCGCGTTTTTCGTCGGTCAACTAATGAAGGCGACGCAGGGCAAAGCCGATCCGCAGACAGCCGGGGCGCTGTTGAAGGCGCGGCTTGACAAATAGCAATGAAGCAACATCTCCGCATTGCGGTTTTTGCATCACACGGCGGCTCGAATCTCCAGGCGCTGATTGACGGCTGCGCCTCGGGGCAGATTGACGCGGAAATCGTCCTCGTGGTGTCCAACAACAGCAAGTCGTTTGCGCTTGAACGCGCCCGCAATCATCACATCGATACACTGGTCATGTCCGATTCTGCCTTTGCGACGCCGGATGCCTATGCCGAAGAGCTTTCGTCCCAATTGGCGCGGCGAAAGGTGAATCTCATCTGCCTGGCGGGCTACATGAAAATGATTCCTAAACGAATTATCGAGATGTACCGTAACAGGATTATCAATATTCACCCGGCGCTGTTGCCGAAGCACGGCGGCAAGGGGATGTTCGGCATTCACGTGCATGAAGCCGTCATCGCCGCGGGTGACAAGGAGACCGGCGTGACCATACATCTGGTCAACGAGGTATATGACGACGGAAGAATTCTCGCGCAGGAACGCGTGAAGGTTCTTGACGGCGACACACCGCAGACGCTGCAGGAACGAGTATTGGAATTGGAACATCAGCTTTATCCCGAGACGGTCGGAAAGATCGCATCGGGAGAAATATCATTGGAGTGAACTATGGATAGCCTTCTGCAAACCGAAATGCCTGACATCAAAATTTTTGCGCGCGGCAAGGTACGCGACGTTTACGATCTCGATGACCGCCTGCTGATTGTTGCGACCGACCGCATTTCCGCCTTCGATTATGTGATACCCGACGCGATCCCGGGCAAGGGGAAGATTCTTACCAAGATGTCGCTGTTCTGGTTCGACTATGTCAAGGATGTCGTTGCCAATCACTTCATCAGCGCCAATGTCGATGACTACCCGAAGGAGTTGCACAAGTATCGCGAACAACTGGAAGGGCGGTCGATGCTGGTCGTCAAGGCCGAGCGCATCGATATCGAATGCGTCGTGCGCGGGTATATTTCCGGCTCGCTATGGAAGGAATACCAGGGCGAAGTGAAGAAAGGCAACAGCACGGTGCTCGGATTCAAGTTCGCCAATGACCTGAAGGAATCGCAGAAATTTGCCGAGCCCATATTCACTCCGGCGACCAAGGAAGCCAGCGGGCACGATATCAACATTTCCTTTGAAGAGATGGCGCAGATTGTCGGTATTGAATTGGCCGCGAAATTGCGCAATGTATCGAAGCAAATATATACCAAGGCTGCCGATTACTGTGAAACGCGGGGGATCATTCTCGCCGACACCAAGTTTGAATTTGGGATGCACAACGGGAAGCTGATTTTGATCGACGAAATTCTCTCACCCGATTCGTCGCGCTTCTGGCCCAAGGATAAGTATCAGACCGGACGCGGGCAGGAATCGTTTGACAAGCAGTTCGTACGCGACTACCTGACAAGCTGCGGCTGGGACAAGAACTCACCGCCGCCGCATTTGCCGGCTGAAATCATTGAAGGGACGCGCAAGAAGTACGAAGAAGTCCAAGATCTGCTGCTGGCGAAGTGAGCATGATAATGACGAAAACCAAGAAGGATAACAAGATGAAGCGTGCTTTGATCAGCGTTTCCGACAAACGCGGAATCATAGAATTGGCGAAATTCCTGCAGGATGAAGGGATCGAGATCATTTCCACCGGCGGTACCAAGCAGGCGCTGAAAGATGCCGGGATCAAGGTTGTACCGGTTTCATCGTTTACCGGCGCACCGGAAATTCTCGATGGGCGCGTGAAGACGCTTCATCCCAAGATTGCCGCCGGGATTCTGTTTCGGCGAGAAATGCCGGAGGACCGCGAACAACTCGACTCGCTCGATTACAAGTCGATCGATCTGGTCATTGTCAATCTTTACCCATTTTCGCAAACAGTGGCCTCGGGCAAGCCGGAAGCAGATATCATCGAGAATATCGATATCGGCGGCCCGACATTGATACGCGCCGCGGCCAAGAACTTCTCTTCGGTGGCGGTGCTGGTCGATCCGAGTCAATATGAGGGTTTCGTCAAAGACTACAAGGCGACGGGCGGTGCACTCTCGCCGGAACTGCGCCGCAGTTATGCCGGAGCGGTCTTCAAGATGATAAATGAATATGATGCTGCGATCAGCAACTACTTCGCGGGGACTGCAGTTTCGCAAACACCGACCACAACGACGGCGGAGTTTCCGGCGGAAATCAATCTTCATCTGAAGAAGAACGCCGACTTGCGCTACGGCGAGAATCCGCATCAGGTCGCGGCGATCTACCAGACCGTCGGCGACAAGATCTCTTTCGATCGCAGATGCCGAGCAACTGGCCGGCAAGGAATTGTCCTACAACAATTATGTCGATCTCGATTCGGTGCTGGGGATGATCCTCGATTTCGCAGAGCCGTTTGCGTGCGTCGTGAAGCACACGAATCCCTGTGGCGCGGCGAGCGCGTCGACATTGATCGAGGCCTATCGTGCCGCTCACGATGCCGATCCGATGTCGGCATTTGGTTCGATTATCGGGCTCAACCGCAAGGTCGATATGGCGACCGCGCAGCTGTTGCATGAAACGCAATTTGTCGAATGCGTGCTGGCGCCGGACTACGATGCCGATGCTCTGGCACTTCTTGGAAAAGAAGAAGCAGCGCCGGTTACTTCGTCTGCCCGCGATTGGCAAGACGGCACCGGCATCGCGTTGGCTGCGGGCGGTACACGGCGGCTTCTTGTATCAATCGGCGGATCGGCACACGGTAACGGAGGCGGAGTTGAATGTCGTGACGAAAGTGAAGCCGACCGCGGAGCAGATCAAGTCGATGTTGTTCGGATTCCAGCTGATCAAGCATATCAAGTCAAATGCGATTGCCATCCTAAGCGGAACGACGATGGTTGGTATGGGCTGCGGCCAGACATCGCGGGTTGACGCGGTGGAAAATGCGGTCAAAAAAGCAGGCACCCGTGCCAAGGGTGGCGTACTGGCTTCGGACGCGTTTTTCCCGATGCCGGACGGAGTCGAGACTGCAGTCGCCGCGGGCGTGAAAGCGATTATTCAGCCGGGCGGTTCGAAGAAGGATGACGAGGCAATCGCCGCTGCCGACAGTGCCGGTATCTCGATGGTGATGACTGGAATACGGCACTTCAAACATTAAAGCAACCGCACTAATTGAACCGGGTGCCGTGTACTGTGCCCGGTTTTCTCCCTGTTTTGTCCTTGCCAATTGAGTTTTCGCTACGTACCTTCAAGACAAGGCGATCGAATGCCTGCAAAGAAATTGACTGTTCAAAGCCGATAATAGAATTGAGTACGGCTATGGAAGAACGAATTCTCGAAATAGTATTTTACCTCGTAGAACACCTGCGCAGCCATAACGGACAGATCGGTCCGTTTCGCGCCATTTCCAAGGACCTGAAGAGCCGCGGATTCACCGATTCGGAGATTTCCTCGGCCTACGGTTGGTTCTTGGAAGAAATGCAGAAAGAGGGCGGCAAGGTCAATCCGAACAGCAGTTCCTCGCAGGCCGTAAGGGTGATGAGCCAGCTGGAAATGGAGCATTTCACGCCGGATGCCGCCGGATTCCTGATACTGATGCTGCGTTTCCGCCTGATCTCGCCGGCGCAATTTGAACGAATTGTCGATAAGGCATTCTTGCTGGGTACGGAAAAGATCGACCTTCCGGTCATGAAGGTCATCGCGTCGCGCTACGTTTTCTCCTCCGGAACATCCGTCGATCTCAACCTGTTTAATATCGACGGGAGTGAAGTGGTCAATTGATCGCTTCGATCTGAACCGATGCCACTTTCAGGCAAAAAAATCCTGCTCGGAATCACGGGCTGCATCGCGGCCTACAAGGCTTGTTACCTCGTGCGCTACCTCAAGAAAGCCGGCGCCGAGGTCAAGGTCGTCTTGACGCCGTCGGCCACCAAATTTGTCACCGTCACCACACTTGAAACACTGTCGGATAATCCGGTCGCGGTGGAGATGTTTCCCGCCGAGCGTTTTGTTGCGACACACCACATTTCGTATGCCGAATGGGCGGACCTGATCGTCATCGCACCGGCAACGGGGAACATCATCGGCAAGATAGCCAACGGCATCGGTGATGATCTGCTCACGACGATTGTGATGGCAAAGCAATCGGATGTCATGATTGCCACGGCGATGAACACCGAGATGTTCAACAATCCGCTGGTGCAGGAGAACATTGCCAAATTGCAGAAGCTCGGTTACATCTTTGTGATGCCGGCCGCGGGCGAGTTGGCTTGTCATACGGTCGGAGTGGGGCGCCTGGAAGAGCCGGAGAATATCTATCAACGCGTTGTTGAGTACTTTGACGGGGCGAAAACTCTAAGCGGAAAACGCGTCATCGTCACGGCAGGGCCAACGATTGAGCGAATTGATCCCGTGCGGTACATCTCGAATTTTTCGTCCGGCAAGATGGGCTACGCGCTGGCAAGGGAAGCTGCCCGGCGCGGTGCAGAGGTTACCTTGATCTCGGGACCGACGGCGCTCGATACTCCGGCGGGGGTCAAGCGAATCGGAATTGAATCCGCGCAGGAACTTCTGGAAGCGCTCAAGAGCGCCTATTCAAGCTGCGATATCCTGATCATGGCGGCGGCCGTGGCCGATTATCGTCCGGCGAAGTATTCCAAGAAGAAGCTTTCTCATCCGACTCCGGACAGGATCGATTTGGCGGCGAATGCAGATATCCTTGCTGAAATCGGGAAGATGAAGAAACCCTCACAAATCAATGTCGGATTTGCATTGGAAGTAGATTCAAATGCAGATAATGCGCTGAAGAAACTGAAAGCTAAAAATCTCGACATGATTGTCATGAACAATCCGACAATGCCGGGAATCGAATTCGGCGGCGACTATAATGCGGCGACGCTGTTCTCCGCAAAGGGTAAGCCGGTCACAATTGACAAGATGACCAAGGCGCAAATGGCGGCTCAAATTTTGGACGCAATCGAGAGAATCAAGAAGTAGAATGACTGAAAAGCGCGCGCTCGAATTGGTTGCCAGAGCGATCAAGCAACAGGAGGCTCTTGGGTTGGGCGGGATCAGGCTCTCCTATGACTTGATCAATACACTCACGCCGCCACAGCCGCGCCGGATGGCGGCAAAAGCGGGAAGTCTCGAAGAATTCTGCAATGAAATCAAGGACTGCAAGAAATGCCGTCTGCATCAGGGCCGTAACAAATTTGTATTTGGCGTCGGCAATCCGAATGCCAAGGTGATGTTTGTCGGCGAAGGGCCGGGGCGCGATGAAGATCTCAAGGGTGAGCCGTTTGTCGGCCGCGCCGGGCAACTGCTGGATAAGATTCTGGCAGCGATTCAGTTCGACCGCACACAGGTTTATATCGCCAATGTCGTCAAGTGCCGTCCGCCGAACAATCGCGACCCCCAGCCGGACGAAATGGCCGAGTGCATGCCGTATCTCAAACGGCAGATTGAGTTGATCAATCCGCAATTCATTTGCTGTCTTGGAAGAATTGCCGCGCAGGCGCTGCTCAATACGCAGACACCTCTGGGCAAACTCCGGTTGCGCTGGCATGAATTCGAAGGCCGCAAATTGATGGTAACCTATCATCCCGCTGCTTTGCTGCGATTCCCTGAATACAAACGCGATACCTGGGAAGATGTGCAGATGCTCCGCCGCGATTACGACGCATACATGGCGAAGTAGCCGCCGACTCCTTCCTCTCATTTCCCAATTCAAGCCCAGGCACTTTCCATTACGCGTGAATAACCGTATTAATCTTGTGTGATTTCCACTAAGTGAATAAGCGATCAACTCTCATCAACGTTCTGAATAGTCTTGTGCAAGGAGAGTATCACGGAGAATTGGAGTGATTCAACAGCGGCTGTGCACAACTTGTTGAGAAATCTCTGGAACTTTGAACTTCAGCAATTGGCGCAAAGGCAACTTTCCCTTCATATAGAGGCTGAAACCACGGGCAAGAATGACTAACCTCAATCGTAAGTGATAACACTGATGCAGCAAATCGATTCGACCGTTCTCGATAAAGTCCCGCCGCAAGATCGGCAGGCCGAGGTATCGCTTCTCGGCGCCCTGATGATGGATAACCACTACATCTCGAACGCCTGTACCATTGTCAATCGCGATGATTTCTATGACCGGCGCCACCAGATTATTTTTGAAGCCATTGTCGACTTGTTCGAGCAGAATATCGCCGCCGATATTGTCACCGTCACCGACAAACTGATTACGATGGGGCAATTGGAAGCCGTCGGCGGGCGCGCGTATCTGGTGGAACTGCAGGAGGACATTTATTCCGCCGCCAACTCCGACCGCTATGCCGAGATTGTCAAAGAAAAAGCGATTCTGCGCAAGCTGATGCACCTTAGCTCGACCATCTTCAACAAAGCCCAGCACATGGAAGGCGAGGTCAAGGACCTGCTGAATTTCGTTGAGAGCAAGGTCTTCGAAATCGCCATGCATCGCACCGACAAGGGCTTTGAATCGATCAAGACGATCGTGCCGGTGGTCTTCGACAAGATGGAGAAGATGGAAAAGTCGGATGGCCAGGTCAGGGGCCTGCCGACCGGGTTCACCTATCTGGACGAGATGACCGACGGCATGCATGGCGGCGAATTGATTGTTGTCGCCGGACGACCGGGCATGGGCAAGACCTCGCTGGCGCTGCGCATCATGGAGCATGTCGCTGTCGATAAAGGCAAGACCTGCGCGATTTTTTCGCTGGAAATGTCGGACGAACAGATCGTGCAGAGAATCTTGAGTTCGCGCGCCCGCGTGGGCTCGCATCGCCTGCGCAGCGGCCGTCTGCATGAGCATGAATATCGCAATCTGGTGGAGTTCGCCGGCCCGATTGCCGAGTCGCCGATCTTCATCGATGATACCGCGACGATGACAATCTGGGATTTGCGCACGAAGGCGCGGCTGCTGAAATCACAGCATAATCTGGAGTTGATCATTGTCGACTATCTGCAGTTGATGAATTCCGGCGAACGCGCCGAGAATCGCCAGCAGGAAATTTCGACGATCTCGCGTTCACTCAAGGGACTCGCCAAGGAACTGGATATTCCGGTCATCGCCTGCAGTCAGTTGTCGCGTATGGTGGAAACGCGCGGCGGCGAAAAGCGGCCGATCCTGGCCGATCTGCGCGAATCGGGCGCGATTGAACAGGACGCCGACGTGGTGATGTTCGTCTATCGCCCGTCCGCACTACAAGCACACCGAAGAAGAGCGCGAGCAGATCAAGGGCACCGACGAGGAGAATCTCGCCGAGATCATCATCGCCAAACAGCGTAACGGCCCGACCGGAGTCGTGAAGCTCACCTTCCTCGGCGAGTTCATTCGCTTCGAAAACCGCGAATATGCACGCTCGCCTGACGGTAATTTCTAAGGAGTCATATTCATGAAAGGGAAGGCGGCCGACAGAACGATCTTCGTCTGCTCCGCGTGCGGCAAGAGCTTCTCGCGCTGGATGGGGAAGTGTCCCGACTGCGAAGAGTGGAACACGATCATCGAAGAAAAAGTCACGGTGCCGCGTTCATCCGCCAAAACCAAGGTGATGGACGACTCGGAAGTGTATTCCATCAACGAATGCCGCTTCGAATCGGTGCCGATGACGCCGACCGGACTGGCCGAGTTCGATCATCTGCTCGGCGGCGGGATTGTGCCGGCCTCGTCGATATTGATCGGCGGCGAACCGGGAATCGGCAAGTCGACCTTGATGCTGCAGGTGGCGGGGTATCTCGCCGCGATCGGGCAGACGACGCTATATCTCACCGGCGAAGAATCCTCGCAACAGGTAGCGCTGCGCGGGCAACGGCTCGGCGTGGACAATCCCAATGTCAAGGTTGCCGCGGTGCGCGAACTGCCGCAGGTGTACGGGCTGATCAACAAGATCGATCCGCAGTTGGTGATTATCGATTCGGTGCAGACGCTCTATGATCCGGCGCTGGAATCGGCGCCCGGCACGGTCAGCCAGATTCGTTCCAGCGCGGCGGAGTTGATCGACTTCTGCAAGCGCGCGGACAAGATACTGATCCTCGTTGGACACATCACCAAGGATGGCGCGATCGCAGGCCCGAAGATACTCGAACATCTGGTTGATGTGGTGCTGTACTTCGAAGGCGAGACACACAACCTGTTTCGGATTCTGCGCGTGCGCAAGAATCGCTTCGGACCGGCATCGGAGATCGGCATTTTCCAGATCGGTGATGCGGGGCTCACGGCAGTTGCCAATCCATCTGAGTTATTTCTCGACGAATATCCCGACGACATTCCCGGCCGCGCAGTCGTGACTGCGGTCGAAGGACAAAGGCCGCTTTTGCTGGAGATTCAGGCGCTGGCGAGCCAGACGAATTTTGGATTTCCGCAGAGAGTTTCTGCCGGATACGACTCCAAGCGCCTGTCGCTGATGCTGGCAATTTTGGAGAAGCGGCAGAAAACGCTATTCGGTACCCGCGATGTATTTGTCAATCTCGCGGGCGGACTCAAGATCGACGATCCGTCGCTTGATCTGGGCTTGATGGCGGCGCTGATTTCCTCGGTCGAGGAGATTCCGGTACAGCCGCGCAGTGTGATAATCGGCGAGGTCGGCCTGTCGGGCGAAGTGCGCGCGGTGCCGTATATCGAAAGACGCATCGCCGAAGCGTTGAAACTGGGATTTGAAAAAGTGATCCTGCCGAAGAAAAATCTCAAGGGGATGAAGCCGGTGAAGGGGATTGCGCTGGTCGGAATCGAGAAGATCTCCGAACTGGCGAAGGCGGCGCTGCTGTAGATCATGGATCCAATGCGACATTGCAAAAATTAACACCACTCAAATTGAGCGAAGGGATTGGATAGCGTGATGATTCGTGCGGCAATTTCCGTATTCATCTTGGCCACTTGCGCATCAGTCTGCGCTTCGTCCGCCACAGCGGCGAGAGCTGCCAGTCAGCGCCTGCCATTAACCATGTGCGAATCGTCCTGGGGTAGTGACAGCATCCTCTGCGGTAAATATGAAGTGTTTGAGAATCGCGACTTGGCGGGCAGTCGCAAGATTTCACTCAACATTATCGTCGTCCCTGCACTGTCAGAGAATCCCGAACCAGATCCGATTTTCTTCTTCGACGGCGGTCCCGGAGTCGCGGCTACAGGCGCAGCGTACTTCTTTGCGGAAGAGGCGGCGTTTCGAAAAAATCGCGATATCGTGCTGGTGGACATGCGCGGTACAGGCGAGTCGAATCCGCTCCACTGCAATCTCGTCGGTGATTCGACGGTGCTGCAGAACTTCTTCAATGAAATGTATCCGCCGAGCCTTGTCGAAGACTGTCGCCGCGAATTGGAGAAAGTCGCCGATCTGGCGCAGTACACGACAGCCAATGCGATGGCGGATATCGACGAAGTGCGCTCGTGGCTGGGGTATGAAAAGATCAACATCATCGGGCTGTCATACGGCGGGCGCGCGGCATTCGTGTATGCGCGTGATTATCCCGAGCACGTGCGTTCGATGGCGCTGATCGGCCCCGCTGATATTGAGTCGAAGATGCCGCTGTATCATGCTTATGAAGCCGAGGAGGCGTTTGACTCTCTGTTTGCGGACTGCCGCGCTGATTCACTATGCAACGCCGCGTTTCCAGATTTAGAGACTGAATTGCGGGCTTTCGTTGAGGAACTACGGTACAATCCGGCCAATGCCACAGTCGTCGATGAGTACACAATGGAGCCGACGACGGTGACGATTCGGGCGGATGTATTTGTCGAGGCGCTGCGTAGTACGATGTATTCTTCATCTGGAGCGCGGCAAGTGCCATGGATTGTGCACCAGGCGAGCATTGGAAATTATGCGCCGTTTCTTGACCGGATGCTTCCGCAGGAATTTGGTTACCCGCCATTTCTTGCCGAGGGAGCGTATCTCTCAATCACCGGCGCCGAGGATGCGCCGTTTATCAGCACCGCTGAAACGGATTCGCTGACAGCCGGCACGCTATTGGGAGACTATCGCATCGCACAGCAGAGGCGTGCAGCGGACTTGTGGCCAAAGGGAGAATTGCCGGAGGATTATTTCAAAGATCTCACAGTGGATGCTCCCACACTGATCTTGCAAGGTGGGCGCGACCCGGTGATCGGCTGCAACCGAGCGATCAAATATTTCTCGAAGGGCCGTGAGATCGTGATTCCGCAGATGGCGCATGTGCAGGATGGATTGAGTAATCATAGAGTGTATAGATGAACTGATGATCAGTTTCCTTGAGTCGGTCGACTTCAATGCGATTGATACCTACTGCATTCGCAGTATGGTGCCGCCGCCGTTTAAAGTGAGCGAGGAAGAAGAGTAGGCGTTTACCGCCGAAGGATGTCAGGAGCACAGGGCTCCTGACCTACTAAATTTCGCTCCGAACGCGTCTCTTCATTAAGAAAATTGCTAAATGGCTGCCGGTGACGCTATTTCGTCGTGCCGGCGCCGACGGTAGCGGTGCGCCAACTTTGATATCACACCGATGACCCGGCTGTCCGTGAGGCGGATTCATGCCCGGAGCAGTCGCGGCCGTCGTAGTCGGAGCAGGCAGCACAGTGACATTTGGCTGCAAAGTAGTCGGCTGCATGCTGTTCGATTGCTGCAAACCAGTTCCCGCGGGCGAATTGAGCGGCGCACCCACGGCGATGTCGCATCGATGATTCGGTTGTCCGTGAGGCGGGTTTGTGCCTGCGAGTGATAGTCGGCTCGGCTTCCTTAAGTGATGTAGCAGTGCTGGGATTTGCCGTTGGACTGTTGGTGCCTTGCGACAACTGCGTCGTCGACGGAGGGTTTGCGTTGTGCCGGAATTTGTCGCCGGATCCTTCCTGTGCAGGGACTTTCGATGATTTACTGCAAGCCATAATGGAAGCTATTATCAAGATTACGATCGCGACATTCAAGTGCTTCATGGAGGGTCTCCTATTTCTGGTGCGGACGCCTATTGACAGTTCGGCAAAGTGTCCTAATTATACTCTAGTCAATACGCAAAAGACACCAATAATTTGGGGCGAAACATCCCAACAACTTCGAATTTGTCCACAAAAGAAGCGCAAAAAGCGAGTCGCAACTACTCCATCCGGTACGTAAACGCCCAGATCATGTTGGCGAACTGGTTCGCGCCGGTATCGCGCAGGGAAGTTCCCTGCAGAAGTTCCACCGCGATCTGGCTGTAGTTGCCCCTGGTCTGTCCGGAACTCTCGTAAATATCCCACTCGAAGATCTGGTAGCGCGTGTCGGTGCTGATGTCGCCGCCCATCCATTCGTGATACACTGTGCCGTTGCCGGAGTAGTGAACGTAGGCATCCTCGATCGGCGGATTGCTAAAACGCGCGCGCGTGTAAGCCGTGACGCGCAGAGGTTCGCCGGCATAAAGGACTGGAAGATTCGACATTGCGGTGTAGCGGATGCGCTGATTGGGGTAGTGAACGACGCGGACTTCGTCGCGGGCGCGTGACTCCAGTACGATAGAATCGACTGCGGGAAAACTGCCCTGCGTGTAGCCGAAGCCGTGGCGTTGCCGGCCGATCGCGAAAATGCGCCAGCCGCCGTATTGCGTTTCGTTTTTCTCCAGCTTGGCGGCAAGCGCGGTCTGGACTTCTTTGTATTTGATCGTCTTGACCGTGATCGATGAATCAGAACGCTCGACGATGTTGTAGTTGCAGACGAGGGTATCGAGAATGTTCACGATATACGTCTTGGCGCGCGCGCCGGTTTCAAGTTCGATTTCGGCGCAGGAATCGGCCTCGTTGAATTCATCCGGTGCGCAGGAGTCGACAATAGTTACCGTGCAGCCATAGGCAACCGTCTCGACCCAATAGTCGAGCGGATTGATCGGCGTCCATGACGTCGGTTACTTTCGAATATTGTTCCAGCCGGCTGACGGTGTCGATCCAGACGCGCGGAAAAGCCGTGCGGCCGACAGCGTCAATTTTGACGAGATCGGTAATCTGCTTGAGGTTTGTAAGATCGATGTCAGTGGCACGGTCTTCGCTGCAGGAAAATACCGCGACGACGACAAGCGGCAACAACAACAGGGAATATAAATACGGTCGAAGTTTCATTTCGGGTCCTCCACACTCTCACTATAATCAACGCGCCAGGCGCCGGGGTGTTTAATCGACTATCGACGCGCCTTTTTCTTGGTGACGTCCTTCAACTGCATGATCTGATCGCGCAAATCGGCGGCGCGCTCGAATTCCAGTTCGGCGGCGGCGTGCTCCATCTGCTGGCTAAGGAAGGAAATCTTGTCCTGCACCGGCATTTCCTCCCAGAAATCAGGAAGATTTGCGACTTCGGCCTCGGCGGTCTTGCTGTCGGCGAAACTGGTGGCCTGCAGGATCTCCTCGCGCGTCTTGAATATCGTCTCGGGCGTGATGCCGTTGTCTTCATTGTACTGCAGTTGCTTTTTGCGGCGGCGGTTGGTCTCGCCAATCATTGATTTCATCGAGTCGGTCATTTTGTCGGCATAGAGGATGACCTCACCCTCGACATTGCGCGCAGCACGTCCGGCGGTCTGCATCAGCGAACGCGCCGAGCGGAGGAATCCCTCCTTGTCGGCATCGAGAATAGCGACGAGAGAGACTTCGGGGAGATCGAGCCCTTCGCGCAGGAGATTGATTCCAACCAGCACATCGAATTCGGCCAGGCGCAAATCGCGCAGAATCTCGGTGCGCTCGATGGCGTCGATCTCGGAATGCAAGTAGCGCACGCGGATATTCAGGCGGGCAAGATAGTCGGACAGGTCTTCCGCCATGCGCTTGGTCAAAGTGGTCACGAGGATGCGTTCGCGCTTCTCGGTCCGGATGCGGATTTCCTTGATGAGGTCGTCGATCTGGCCCTCGATGGGGCGAAGAGTGATGATCGGATCGACCAGTCCGGTCGGCCGGATAATCTGTTCGACAATGACGCCGCCGGAATTTGCCAGTTCCAAATCAGCGGGCGTTGCGGAACAGTAAATAGTCTGCGGAATCATCTTGACGAATTCGTCATAGATCAGCGGGCGATTGTCCATCGCGGAAGGGAGACGGAAACCGTGCTCGACGAGAACCTCTTTGCGCGAACGGTCGCCGGCATACATCGCCTTGACCTGCGGGATCGACTGATGCGACTCATCGACGATGAGCAGGAAATCCTCCGGGAAGAAATCGATCAGCGTATAGGGCCGTTCGCCGGGAGCGCGGCCGGAGAAGTAACGCGAATAATTTTCGATGCCGGAGCAGTAGCCGATTTCGCGCAGCATTTCCAGATCGTAGAGTGTGCGCGATTCGAGGCGCTGGGCTTCGAGCAGTTTGTTCTGTGCGCGCATGAAGGCCAGCCGCTCGCGCAGTTCCGCCTCGATACCGACGATGGCGCGCTTGACCGTGTCGGAGGCGCTGACGAAATGGCGGGCGGGATAGATGGCGATGCGATTGATTTCGGCTTTGATCTCGCCCGACACCGGATCGAATGTGCGGATGCGTTCGATGGTGTCGCCCCACATTTCGATGCGGACGCCTGAGACCTCGTAGGCGGGGAAGATTTCGATCGTGTCGCCGCGCACGCGAAAGTGCCCGCGCGAGAAATCGATGTCGTTGCGGGTGTATTGGATTTCGATCAGCTTGCGCAGGACGTCATTGCGGTCGACCTCTTCGCCGGTCTTGAGCATCACCATCAGGTTCTTGTATTCCGAGGGCGAGCCGATGCCATAGATGCACGACACCGAGGCGACGATGATCGTGTCGTCGCGTTCGAGCAGGGAACTGGTGGCGCGCAGGCGCAGGCGGTCGATGTTGTCGTTGACCGAGGTGTCTTTTTCGATATAGGTGTCGGTCGAGGGGACATAGGCCTCGGGCTGATAGTAGTCGTAATAGCTGATGAAGAACTCGACGGCGTTGTCGGGGAAGTAGGCCTTGAATTCGCCGTAGAGCTGTGCCGCCAGCGTCTTGTTGTGCGACATGATCAGGGTCGGCTTGTTGATCTTCTCGATGACGTTGGCGATGGTGAATGTCTTGCCGGAGCCGGTGACGCCAAGCAGGGTCTGGTATTTGTCGCCGGCCTGGACACCCTCCACGAGGCGCTTGATTGCCTCGGGCTGGTCGCCGCGGGGCTGATATTTCGATACGAGCTTGAATTGTGCCATAGTTCTTAATGTACGTCAAAAGGAGGGCGCGTCAATAACATGATTGGAGAATGTGAGGGGGGGCATTCCGACGGAAGTGATTGTTGGTAATAACTGCATTCACGTTATGTGTGCGGCGGTCGTCCACGCCCGCCGCGACCAAACGCGCCCGACGTGGACGGCGGGCGCGCACACTTAGACTTCTTTCGCGGCTCCGTTCGCGGGAATAACATTCATTTTAGTTAGTTGTGAATTGCCTACAACTTCCACTTCAGCGCAACCGACGTGAACCAATTGCGGGGAAGACCTGGCTCCAAGTAGATTGGCTCGTCACTTGCGCTTGAGCGGTCAGGATTGACAAAGGCCGAGGCCGCATAGTGCTTGTCGAACAAATTGCGAACACCCAATGAAAGCTGAAGAAAGGGGCCACGCTTGATGAATCGTAGCTGTGTTGCACCGGCGGTGACATCGAAAGTGCTATATGCCGGAACAATGGCGCGGTTGGCGTCGTCGGCATAATAGTTGTCGATACCCTGCACCGCCGTCTCAATGAAGAACGACCGGGCAAAAGTGGGAACGTACCGGCACTTGGCGGAATAATTGAAACTCGGGACTCCTGCCATTTCGTTGTCGGAATAATCTGCCGTCGCACCGGGAACACCGTAGTAAACCGAGTCAACAATGTAGTCGACATAGCGGCTGTGCATGTATGTTGCCGATGCCGACAGCGTCATGCCGTTGTTCAGATCAACCGAGCCGCCGGCTTCAATGCCAAGCCGTCGCGTCTTGCCGGCGGTAAAATGAAAACGTCCGCCCCGGTAGGGAATGATGTCATCGGTGATTTCAATCCAATACAGCGAAAGATCATACGAAAAGCGCGAGATGAATTGGTCCGGCCGCGACACCGACATACACTTCGTGCCAAGCTCGAGCGTTGTCGACTTGATCGGTTCGAGAAGCGGATTCAACGACGTAAGCGTGTCCTCGCCAAACGTAGACGGCGGATCGGTTTCGTTGCCGGCGGGAACTTCCACGCCGCCGCCATAGCTAAGGTAGACGCTTCGCGATGAGTCGAGGATGATCGAAAAACCCGCCCACGGCGTTACACGAGAAAACGACTTGCTGTCATTCAATTTGGGATTGAGAAAGTCATCGTAGGAGTAAACGATATTATCGTAGCGCAGTCTGGCATTGAGTTGGTACTTCTCGTCAAAGACTATGCGGTCTTCCAAGAACGCCCCGAGGTTACCGGCGCCTTCGCGTTTGTCTGATCGGACAGTCTCGCCACGCTGTCCGTTGTCGAGATTGTAGAAGAGGATTGCGCCATCCTGATAGGCGCCGTCGAATCCGACGACGACGGCATTCTTGACGCTCTTGGAGAGTCTTGATCCGCGATGAAAGAGGGCGCTGCCGCCGATGTGATAACGCGTAAAGTCGCGGAAGGTGTTTCGCTCCGATCGTTGCAGATACTTCGGGCTGGCGAATGCGGTTATGGCAAGTCCGTTGTCGGCATCGAATTCGTGTTCGAGCTTCACGCCCAAACGTCCGAGGCGATTGAAGCGGCGTTCGTCGCGTTCGACATAGGTTGGGTCATAATTGGCCGGGTCGTCTTGTGCCTGGCGCGGGTTTGCATCAAACTGGGTCTTCGTAAGCGGCCCAGGTATTCGAAACAGGTTACTCGCTGCCACAAGGCTGACCTCGAGCAGGGAACTCGGACCAACAAGCGATGTCAAGTTGGCATTGACAAATGAACGGGTACTGGCGGAGTGCGCGCGCCAGCCGTCGGAGTTAGTGTTGGTCAGAGTCAATGCGAGATCGCCCGAGCTAAAGGGCGAATGCGCGCTGACCACGTCTTTGCGATAGCCGTAGCTTCCAAAGGTCGTCTGCGCCATCAAAGCCGGGACTTCCCGCTGTGAACTGGACACAAAATTGATGACGCCTCCGGAGGCATTGCCCCACGCGGTGGAGGAATTGGAGCGGACGACTTCGATGCGTTCGATCGACGAAAGGTCGATCAGATCAAAGGCGGTTCGGCCATCGGGTTCGGTAAGAGGCAGACCATCAAGCAATATGCGCAGGCCGCGCGAAGTACCGGCATTGGAGCGCTCGCCGGAACCACGGGAGCCGAAGCCGCGCATCGAGAGGCGGACATCGCCGCTCCCCGAACGTGATTGGGCAAGCAAACCGGGAATGGAATTGAGGGCTTCATCGATTCCCGCTCCTCGAAGTGTTTGCGTATCGCCGAGGTTGATGAAACTCACTGCGACGGGAAGTCTGATCCAAGAATCGCTTATTCGCGAGGCGGTCACGATGACCGGCGGCGAGACGTAAAGCGCCGTGTCGGGTTGAGCTCGCAGCATGGAATTGAAACACAAGAGTATCGCGAAGACGATCGTCAGGCTTTTGGATGCTGGGTAATTAAGCTGCTTCATCGTTGCAATTCCCGCGTAACTGTGTTCCTCTTGTGTTGTTGGCGTGTCATGTTAATCGTCGAACGACAGGCTGTCAACCTGATAAGCGGGGTGCGCGGTCGGGAGCGCACATCCCCTGACATACTGGAAATTCCCACCGTTCCAGTGGGGTAAAGAAACGCCAATGTAGAGTTTCAACTTGCACAACTACTTTGCATCAATCGGTTGACAGATGGACATTTTTGTCTAAATTGGCCGGCGGTTCCTGTCCGCAAAACAATGCGGATGATGACAGACATGAGGGGGCGCTTCGTTGGAAAGAGATGTATGACGACACAGACTGAAACCATCACCACGCTCCGGGACAGCAGTGCCAACCCGGCGCCGCTGGGTCTCCTCGGATTCGGCATGACCACAGTGCTCTTAAACCTCCATAACGCCGGGCTCTTCGGCCTCGATACGATGATCCTCGGGATGGGGATATTCTATGGCGGGATTGCACAGATTATCGCCGGGATTATGGAAGCGAAGAAGAAGAATACATTCGGGCTGACGGCGTTTACCTCGTACGGTTGTTTCTGGCTGACGCTGGTGGCGCTGCTGGTGCTGCCCAAAATGGGATGGGGCGAAGCGCCGACCAAAGATGCGATGGCGGCCTACTTGTTCATGTGGGGATTATTCACCTTTGTCATGTTCATCGGCACGCTCAAACTCAATCGCGCGCTGCAATTTGTTTTTGGCTCGCTGACCATCTTGTTCTGGCTTTTGGCGTTTGCTGATGTCACAGAAAACCCGTCGATTACACGCCTTGCCGGCTACGAAGGAATCATTTGCGGGCTTTCGGCAATCTACACGGGTCTGGCGCAGGTGTTAAATGAAGTTTACGCCAAGACCGTGTTGCCGCTGGGGGTGCTAAAGGGGTAAGGCCAAAAGCAAGTGCAGAACACGTCGAGGTGATGCGGACAAGTCGTCTACGCACCTTAATGGTCTCGATTTCAAAGAGTTTATGGACCAACACTCGGTGAGCCTGCTCTTGACTAATTCGCCGAAATAGCTATATTAATCTACCATATTTCCGTTGGCGAACGGGGCATCGTTCGCCGATACTAATGCTACTTCACACGGAGCCAAGGTCAGGAACCACGTGCCAATAGCCGATAAGTCCAATATACACCGAGCTTTAACCAACCTCAACGCGAGCATCTTGGAGCAGATACAGGAGGATAGTGTGCCTGCCAAATCCCGTTTAACGCGTAAATTCGTGCCGATTTTCATGGCGGGACTCGCCATGCTTCTGATGTTGTCTTCATTCGCTGTTGCGCGCGAATTTGAAAAGGTGCCGATTGAGCAGGCCATCAAAGAGGGCCGCGAGCATCGCGAGCAGGAACGGCTCGCCAAGGGACAGCGGCTCGCCAAACAGCGCGAATCACAGGAACAACTCGGCATCATGGGCGCACTGCCGACGCAGTATCAATACGACGTCAAATTCTATCGCATCGATTTGAATGTGAACGTGACGACCGAAATCATCGTCGGCCGCGTCGATATGACCTCAACGGCAACGCAGGATAATGTTACATTCTGTCAAGTTGATCTGTATTCGAATTTGACGGTCGATTCGGTTCGTGTTGATGGCGTCTTGGCTACCTTCACTCGCAGTGGAAACCTCGTTACGGCGAACCTTCCCAGCACGAAGAATACCGGCGAGGCCTTTACCGTTTCGACATACTATCAGGGTCACCCTATCGAAGGCGGATTCCAGGCATTTTCATTCGACACCTTCGCCGGCAATCCGGTAGTCACGACGCTCTCCGAGCCATATCTGGCGCGGACCTGGTGGCCATGCAAGGACTACCCGGATGACAAAGCCGACTCAGTAGATATCATTATCACCTATCCCAGCAATCTCTTTTGCAGTTCCAACGGCACCATGTTCGGCGATATCGACAACGGCAACGGCACGCGCACGACCTATTGGCGAATCGCTATCCGATCACGACGTATCTGGTCAGTCTGGCGATGTCGAACTACTCGCATTGGCGGGAGTGGTTCAACTACACCGCCAGTGATTCGATGCCGGTAGACTACTGGGTTTATCCTTCGCAGTTCGGAGCAGCGCAAACGGGATATGCTCCGACGGTTCCGATGCTCGACACGCTCTCGCGCATTTTCGGTCTCTATCCGTTCATCAATGAGAAATACGCGATGTCGATGTTCAACTGGGGCGGCGCGATGGAGCACCAGACCAACACTTCGATCATGAACAACACCTTCGGACAGGGAATCATCGTCCACGAAATGGGGCACCAGTGGTGGGGTGACATGATCACTTGCCGCAATTGGCATCATATATGGATGAATGAAGGATTTGCCACGTACACCGAAGCGCTGTGGTATGAAAGTCTCGGCGGCTTCAATGATCTGCGCAGTTACATGAACGGCATGCGCTACACTTCGGGCGGGACTATCTACTGCACCGATACTACCGGTGTCTGGACGATATTCTCGAGCCGGGTCTATGACAAGGGCGCCTGGGTCCTGCATATGCTGCGCGGCGTCGTTGGTGATGCGGCATTTTTCAACATTCTGCAGACCTACTACGACGATCCGAGATACAAGTGGAAAGATGTTTCGACCGAAGATTTCCGCGATCTCTGCGAAGAGGTGACCGGAATGGATCTGCATCCGTTCTTCCAGGATTGGATCTATGGGACTTATTATCCGAAGTATGCCGTGTCGTATACTTACGATCAGACATCACCGACTTCGTTCCGCGTGTATGTTCACATCCGCCAGTACCAGACCACCAGTCCGACCGTGTTCCGCATGAACAATGTCGATATCACGGTTAACAACGGTACCAACCATGATTATGAAGTTGCAAATACGCTGCGCGACCAGGATTACGTGTTCGATCTGACCGGAACATCATTGCCCCCGCTTTCGGTCAGTATTGATCGCAATGACTGGATACTTAAGACGACGACGACGGAGTCGTATGCCGTACATATCATTTATGATGTCCTCGCGGACGGCAACCAATATCAACCGTATGCCGATACGCTGACAGTGCGCGGCGGGACGGCGCCATACACGTACAGCATCATCTCGGGAACTCTTCCCGGCGGTTTGACGCTGAACACTTCCAATGGAATCATCAGTGGCACACCGGTAGATACTGGCAATGTATCAGGTTTCGATTCGCGCCACCGGCACCACCGGCGGCAACGAGACGAAGGCGCTCAAATTCCGGATAGCGCCGGCGCCGTATTTGTCCGGCGATGCCAACCACTCCGGTACGGTCAATATTTCCGACGCGGTTTACGTGATCGAATATGTGTTCAATGGCGGACCGGCACCGAATCCGATGGCGGCCGGCGATGCCGACTGCAGCGGTGCGGTGAACATTTCCGACGCCGTCTACTTGATCAACTATGTCTTCTCGGGCGGACCGGCACCGTGTTAAGAATGTAGTAAGGAACTTTGACTTAAGAAGAAACCCGGAGTCAGAAATGACTCCGGGTTTGTTTGTGCTGCTCAGGCCCGTGGTTCGGGTTTGCTTTTTGATTGCGGATGAGCCGGTGCGACAGCGATCTGTCGCGTCTCCTCGCGAATCCTACTTCTTGCCGTTGGAGTCGGCTGTCTTCAGCTGCTTCTCCATTTCAATTCGCATTTGCTCAAGCTTGGCTTCGAACTCCGCACGCAACTTGGCAACTTCAGCGTCGATGCGGGATTGTGTCTGTTGGTCAATTTCCTCTTGCCCCGGATTGTCTGCGTAATCTCCTTTGCTCAACGAAAAGTAATTGGTCGGGAAGAACATGACCGTTAGTTGGGCGTCGTTTACAAAGGCGCCATCAACGAATTCGGCTTTGCCCAACAGATAGAGTGACTGCTGTCCGGCATCTACCGAGAAGTATCCGTGCACCGTTGCGAACTCATGGAAATTGTAGGTCGACCAGCCACTGGAGCATCTTCGGTCAAATCCTCTGGTCTGCGGGAATAGTGCCGGCGACATTCGACACGGCGAAAGTAAACTCCTCAGATTCACCGCTGGCATGCCAGAAGTCATAATTGCAGGTTCCGATTACAGCCACCCAACCGTCGGTGGGGAAGCTGCAGCGGCGGGTTAGTATGGTCGTAACCACTCCGTCGGGAAGAGTGACAGCTCCGGACGAGCGTTCGGCGTTGGAGATGCCAGCTTCATTGCGGCACTCGATGTGACTGATCGAGCCGGAGGGGAGCATCACCGAGGAATCACCGCTGGCGCCCATGTCGAAGATCGCCGATCGGTTCAATCCGTCGATAGCGACCCGCGCTTCGTTGGTCCCCGCAAAGTTGCCATCCACGACGAGACCATTTATCCCTACTCCTTGCCGCACGGAAAAATACCCACCGCTGCCGTTGGCGTCGGAAGCGAGATAGCCTATTGAGGCCCCGTCATCGTGATAGACAGTAATCTCGCCGCCTCCGTCGAATTCGGACTCCGCGAGTTTGATCGCCACGTCACTTGTCTGATTGCCGTAGAGAGATAGCGAGCCGTCCTTGCTCGTCGAGCCGAGTCGCAATTGAGAGGCGATCACAGAATCTGAAGCCCGCGCTGATCCAACGATGTCGAGTTTGTAGCCTGGTGTCATGGTGCCGATACCGACTCTGTCAGCCGAATTCTCAAGCGCGACGTTAGACCCGTAATCGTACCAGCCGCCGCCAAGCAAGGCCCGGCCGGCGAAATCCGCATGGAATGCATAGGGCGTACTCACCATCGGCTGCAAGGGCGAAAGCTGCGCACCGCCGTCAACGGCGATGCCGAGGTAGCAGGTTTCTCCAGAGAAGGCATTGAGCGGAATTGGCGTGACGGAGCCGAGGATGACGCTGAACAGGCCATTTGTCACCACCACACCATTTTGCGTTTCGGTCCAGACCTGTCCTAAGCCGGCGGCGTCAATAAAGATCTTGAATGTCAGCGAGTGCACGCCGTTGAGCGGTAACCCGACATTATCAGTTAAGCGCCCCTGATAGCTGATCTTGCCGGGTATCTCCGCATTCAGGGTACCCGCGGCGAGGATCACTGTCATCGCGATCATTGCGAGGAGTTTGGTTGTCGTTCTCATAAATATCTCCAATCAGAATCGTAAATCGTCAAGGACTATTGGTCTTCATGCTGCGATGCATCTTCTTTCGCCTTCGCCGCGGCCTGCTCGTCGCGCAGTCGCTGCTCTTCGGCCTGTCTCTCAACGCGATCGGCATCGTACTTCGCCTTTATTGCCTCGCTCTCGGCTTTCATTTCTTCCGGAGTGGGACCAGTCAGCACGTCCAGTCTCTTGTCTTCATAGCCCCTTCGCTTTGCGACAACGCGGTATGAAAAAGCCGCATTGCTGGTGCCATTCTGAAGTTCGATCACGTCAAACCCTGTCGACCCTCGCCGGACAGCAGTACCGTTGCACTCTTCGTCATTCAGTTGAATGAAGACTTTGAAGGGTTGATCTTTGTCGATGGTCACCATTTGCAGAAACAGGGGATCAAGTTCGATATGGGCAATGCCATTCGTCAGCTGTCCCTCGCCAAAATCTTCGACCCAACTTTCCGGTGACTGTTGACTGTACGTTGCGTGATACTTGCCATCATTGGCTTTGCCGTACTCATGGATGGTTCCCATTACCCATAGATCTCTAGATACTTCTACTGGTCCGGCAAAGAAGCCGGCGAGGTTTTCGCGAGCCAAGTCAAGAAAGGGATCCCTGGGAGTGGCCTCCGCGTAGATTCCTATGGCCTTTCCTCCTCCTGCAACTTGGCCGACAAAGTACCCCCCGAAAGAATTTCCCTGACCCCAACCTCCTTGATAGGTATTGTTCGCGTAACCATACATGCCAAAGCAATCATGGTTATCATCGTTGTAGGCTTCCGCGGAAACGCCGGTATGCTCGCCTGTGCCGGAATTGCCTGCCGCAAAGTAACCGCCGTAGGTGCGTCCCGACCCGGTGTTTCCGGCAGTTCCGTAAACGGCATAAGCGCTCTGCGCTGAGCTTCCCGTGCTTTGAGAATAAACTCCGTAATGAGCTCCATCGCCGTCGGATGGGACCGTGAAGGTCCCTCCATAGGCTGCACCGGTCGAGGTGTTCTTCGCCTCGCTGTGGATACCGTGAACAGCCGAAGACGAGCCACCGCTGGCGTTTGCCTTGACCCCATAATGCACGCCGGTGCCGGATGTGCCGGTGATGAAGTAACCGCCATAGCTATCGCCAGTGGAAGCGTTGGTTGAATAACCATAGCATGCATACGCCTCGGCATCGGAGTTCCCGTTAGCGTTGCCGCTTATACCGTAGTGTTTCCCTGTACCACTCGTAGTCGTGCGAAAGTAGCCGCCATACGCGCTGCCGCTTGAAGTGTTCTCGGCTTCACTCCACACACCAAACGCTCCTCCAGATCCCGCACCATCCGAGTGGATATACGCACCATAGTGCGTGCCTGTGCCCCCCGCTTCGACGGTAAGAGCAGCACCGTATGCGGCACCGGAAGAGGAATTGGATGCTGTGGAGTTGAGACCGTAGACGGCTGAGGATGAGCTACCTGCCGCGTCGGCACTTAGTGCGTAGTGCACGCCGGTGCCGTTGGTAAGAGCGGAGAAACGGCCACCGTGGGCTTCACCGCTCGACGTATTGTACGCGGTGGCATCAATGCCATAACTTGGGGACGTTGAGCTGGAAGTGGCGTTGGTACTAAGGGCATAGTGGGTGCCGGTACCTATGTTATTGACAGTAAAACGTCCACCATACGTATTACCGCTGGAAGTATTGCTGGCCGTGCCGAGTACACCGTAGGTGTTCACGGTAGCGGCACCGTAACCGTCAGCTTTTAGACCATAATGAATACCTGTACCTTCCGAGGACGTGCTGAAAGAGCCGCCATAGGCATGCCCGTTGGAGGAGTTCGATGCATAACCCGCCACACCGCGCAGTTCAGATGCTGTGGACCCCTCCACCTTTCCCAGGAAAGCTGATCCTGAACTGGAATGGACACTGTCTGGCCCGGTCGTGTTGACAAATTGATCATCACATCCGTTGCAGCCGGACGTGGCAGAATTCTTGGCGTATTCGGCTGTGTCCGCAATCACCGACCGGAAGGAGTATGGAACACTTTGCAGCGGCATTCTCCGGTTCCCGGCTTGACCTTCAACCGAGATGGACAGCCAGCGCAAAGATCCATTGAATACACTCGGCGGAATTGGATTAGCGGAGCCGAGCCGAACATCGAAGAGACCTTTGCTGATGATAATCCCGCTCTGGGTCTCTGTCCAAAGCTGTTGCGTGCAGAGTGAGTCAGCGCAGATTGTAAATAACAGATTGGCCGCGCCGGTTATCGGCGCGCCGACGGCATTGGTAAGACGCCCCTGATAGCTAATCGTTGTCGGCACTGCTGCGTAAAGATGACCGGAAGCAAAGACGATGATTGCCGTAAACAGAAGTAGTGTCGTCAGCCTGTGTCTCATATTGCTCTCCATCATGAAAGGTTGATTGCCGGGATGCCGGAACCCAGGGCGGATGCGAGAACGGGAAGAGAGTCGATCGTCGGAGTGCCCGCAACCCTGCATGTCGGATTACATATTTGCTAAGTCGTGAGTTAGGACCTACATAGCGACCGCCAATTGACGAGTAGTAAGGGTACTAATAGTCTACTAAAATTACTATGATTGTCAATGGAAAACTGCTTGCAGCGAGGCTGCAAGTTGTTGCTGCTGTTTGGTGTCTGTAGTAAAGCGGGCCGAAACCGCCAATTGCAGTAACCACGGAATTCGGAGTCACAGCCAGGGGTTCCGATACAGGGATAGAACTCAGGGGGGCAGAAGAATGTCGAAACCCCGCGATACGCACACCGTGAATAAAGGCTGCTGCCTTTGGGGATGCGACCAGCATGGCTAACCCCATAGTTTTTAGGAACTTTGGGGGTGGGCGGAATCTATAATAAGCATTAGGGCAGGGTGTCAACCGGACAGATAGTTCTTGACAAATGCCGTCCAAAAGCTATCATATCAGACTATTTTGCGTTAGTTTGAGAGGAGTTTGTTAGAAGCATGTATGCAATTGTAGAAGCTGGCGGACTGCAGTACCGCGTCGCCACAGGCGATGTCATTCGCGTGCCGATGCACGTTGCCGAACCGGGTGCGTCTTATCAGATAGAGCGCGTCCTGATGGTCGGTGACGGCGAATCGAGCAAGATCGGCCGACCGCTGGTCGACGGCGCCAAAGTTGAGGCGACGGTACTTGATATGGGCCGCGACAAGAAGGTGTTGGTCTTCAAGAAGAAGCGCCGCACCAAGTATCGCAAGATGCGCGGGCATCGTCAGGACTTTACTGATCTGAAAATCGGAAAAATCATCGTCAGCTAACAGACAGGCACGGATGAGCAAATCGCAAGCAGCGGCACTATGGATCGTTTCGCTGCTGATAGCGCTCTTCGCCGCAACATCGGCGCAGGCGCAAACCTACGAAGTCGCAAGTGTGGTGGTCGAAGGGAACCGGGCGGTTGAGTCTTCGCTGATTAATTCCGTTTCGGGTCTCACCACGGGCATGAAGCTTTCCTCGACTGCGGTCCAGGAAGCTATCCGGCGTGTTTACGCGCTGGGACTTTTTTCCGATGTGCAGGTCAACGGCGAATTTGCCGGCGGCCGCATCAATGTCAAGATCTCCGTCATCGAGCATCCCCAAATCGCCCAGATCAATTTCGAGGGCAACAAGTCGATCAAAACCGACAAGCTCAAAGAGAAGCTCACTATCTTCGAGCGCCAAACCGTCGGTCCCAGCCAAATCACCAATAATGTCGATGCCCTAAAGAAATTCTACAGTGACGAGGGCTATTACCTTGCCGAAGTCACAACCGAAACCAAGACCCTTGACAGCAACAAGATTGCCGTCGTGTTCAAGGTTAAGGAAAACGAGAAGGTCAAGATTCGCGCCATCGAATTCGAGGGCAACGACGCCTTCTCCGACGGCTCCCTACGCGGTGAAATGAGCGCCAAGCCAAAAGGTTTCCTGCGTTCCGGTGCGTTCAAACGGGACCAATTCGAAGAGGACAAAGACAAGATCCTCGCCTACTATCGCAAGCGCGGCCACATCGATGCGGCGATCACCAGCGATAGCGTGATTGTCGATCCCGACGGTAAAGGTCTGGTGCTGCGTTTATATGTGAACGAAGGCACCCGCTATCATTACGGCGATGTCTCTTTTGCCGGGAATGCGATCTATAAGTCCGATCTGCTGGAAAACCAACTGAAATTCAAGCGCGGCGACATCTATGACTTGGAAAAGTTCGAAGAGTCAGTCACGAATCTCTATTCGGTTTATCAAGAAGACGGCTACATCCATGTCCGGATCATCGATAACGTGCAGACCAGTGATTCCGCGCTGAATATTGAGTTTGAAATCTCCGAAGGCGTGCCCGCGGAAATCAACAAGGTCTTTGTCGAGGGCAACTCCAAGACCAAGGAAAAAGTGATCCGCCGCGAGCTGTTTTCACGGCCGGGACAAGTGTTCAAACGCTCATTGCTGATGCGCTCGCTGCGCAATGTAATGCTCTTGAACTATTTCTCCAATGTCGAGCCGGATGTGAAAAATCTCCCCGATGGCGACATCGACATCGCTTTCAAAGTCACCGAAAAGCCGACCGGGCAGATTCAGGCGGGAGCCGGTTACTCCGGTCAGGACAAGCTGGTCGGAACGCTGGGACTCGGCATTCCCAATTTTCGCGGCAACGGCCAAAATGTGAATCTCGACTGGTCATTCGGTTCGCGCCGTAATTCGATTTCACTGTCGTTTACCGAGCCCTGGATGTTTGACACGCCGACTTCATTCGGTATGGATGTTTTCAACGTCAATCGCGAGTTAAGTTTCGGAGCCGAGGAGTTCAGCGAAGGTACCCGCGGCATGGGAATTCGCCTTGGCCGCCGCCTGACGTGGCCGGATGACTATTTCCGCATCACCGGACGCTACACGTTGGAAGAGATCCGCTATTTTGATTTCAACGATGCCTATCGCGAGAACAACCAGAACAACCCGAACAGTCTGGTTCAGTATGAGAATAACTGGCTGACAACCTCAGCCCTGGGTGTAACGATTGTTCGTGATTCGCGCGATTTGTCGCAGTTTGCGACTTCCGGGTCGCTGGTGCAACTAAGCTCGGAAGCCTCCGGCTGGGCTCTCGGTGGCGATTGGAAGTATCACAAACACGTCTTCGATGCCTCCAAGTATCAGCGCATCTGGAAGAAGTTTGTTCTGGCCGGAAGAGTTCGACTCGGGGTTATTGATTCACCCGACGGCGACAAGGGTATACCGTATTCCGAACGCTTCGCACCGGGCGGCACCTATCAGGACGGCATTATTCGCGGTTACGAGGACGGTACGGTCGGACCGCGCAATTTCGACAACGGGCTCCTGCGCGGACGGTCGCATCTGATCTACAATCTTGAATTGCAGATGCCGATCGTCGATCAACAGATTTATGTCCTGGCCTTTGCTGATGCCGGTAACGCCTGGCTCTCCGGTCAGGAATTCAAACCGTTTGATCTGGACAGAACCGATGGTCTGAAAAAGTCGGTGGGCGCCGGGTTCAGAATTGTTATTCCGGGCTTAGGAACTATTGGATTTGACTTCGGATATGGCTATAATAACCCCGATGGCGCCGGCTGGAAACCACATTTCCAAATCGGAACCACATTCTAACAGCGCATAGAAGAATCTTTTGGAGGAAACCATGAATCGTAGTGCATTTGTGTTTGCTATCATCGCATTTGCAGCCATTTTCATCGCTCCCGCTTTCGCTTCAGGCACAGGACAAGATCGTGTATATCGATTCCTACCGCATTCGCCTTGAATACAAAGAATTCCAGGACGCGCAGGCGCAATTCAACAAGGAAGTCGAACAGTGGAACCTCGAGGTCGAGAACGGCCAAAAAGATATTGAACGGATGGAAGCCGAACTGGCCAAGCAGGCATTGATTCTTTCCGATGCCAAGAAGAAAGAGAAAGAGGCCGAGATCGAGGCCAAAAAGACGGTCTGGCAGAAGCAGGCCAATGAGATTTTCGGACCTGACGGCCGCGCGGAATTGCGCAATGTCGCACTGACAAAGCCGCTGCTGGACAAGATCAATACCGTCCTGGAGAAAGTTGCGTTGGCTGAAGGCTATGACCTTATCCTCGACAGCGTCAATGGCAACATCGCCTATGCCAAGAAAGAAATGGATATTACCGATAAGGTGCTGGAAGAGCTGGAGAAAACCCAGTAAATCGCGATGTCCGGCAAGTACGCTTATATTGACTCGTATCGTCTCCGGCTGAACTATCCCAAGTTCAAGGAAGCCCAAAGTGAGTTCGATGAGGAAGTTCAGCAGTGGAATCTTGAACTCGAAGAACGAACGAAGCAGTATTGAGCGATTGGAGACGGAGTTGACGGAGCAGTCCCTGCTTTACTCGGATTCGGAGCAAAGGGACCGGGCCAGCACGATTGTCGCCCGCAAGATAGCTCTCAAGAATAAGGCCGAGGAGTTCTTTGGTCCCAACGGCCAGGCCGAGAAACGTAATCATGAATTGACTCAACCGCTGCTCGAAGAAATCAATCACGCATTGGAAGTCGTTGCGGGCCGGAACGGCTATGACCTGGTACTTGACTGCATTAACGGCAATATCGCCTTCGCCATCAAGGAGCTCGACGTTACGGATCTTGTCCTTCGGGAGTTGGAGAAGGCAGACTAGACAATGAAACTGCGGGACCTGGCAGAAGCGCTGGGTGGCGCCGTTGTCGGCGACGGCGACATTGAAATTGCACGCATCAGCACCCTGGAATCCGCCGCGAGCGGCGACCTTGCCTTTCTCGCCAATCCCAAATACGAGCAACATCTTGCGACCACGAAAGCGAGTGCGGTCATCGTTGATGCACCTCGCACCGCTTACGCGCTAAACTACCTGGTTCACCCCAATCCCTATTTCGCCTTCTGCCACGCGCTCCAGCTGATCGCGCCGGCACCGGGGCATCAGCTTCATCCCGGCATTTCGCCTCACGCAGTCATCGATCCCGACGTAACTCTGGGTGAGAACGCGCACGTGGGCAATTTCGTCGAAATCGCCGCGGGGGTCAAAATCGGGGATAACTGCAAAATTATGACCGGCGCGGTCATTGGCCGTGACTGTGCGCTTGGCAACAACTGCTTGATCTACCCCAACGTCACGCTTTATGACGACACTGTCATTGGCAACAACGTCACGATCCACGCGGGCACGGTGATTGGCTCGGATGGGTTCGGCTACGCGCAGGATAAGGGGGTCCATCACAAGGTTTACCAGATCGGCCGCGTGCGCATCGAAGATGATGTTGAAATCGGCGCCAATTGCACGGTCGATCGCGCCGCTCTGGGCGAGACCGTCATTGGGGCAGGCACCAAAATCGATAACCTCGTGCAGATCGCGCACAATGTCAAAATCGGGCGCGGATGTTTGATCGTCTCGCAAGTCGGAATTGCCGGATCGACGACGATCGGTAACTACGTTGTGCTGGCTGGCCAGGCGGGAATTGTCGGGCATCTCAATATTCCCGACCGAGTGACTATCGCAGCGCAGGCGGGAGTTTCCGGCACACTCAAAGAGGGGACCATTTATGCCGGTTCACCCCAGCGGGAACTTAAGGAATTCAAGATTCTCGAAGCGCATCTTAGCCGTTTACCGGAGCGGATGGCGGAGTTGAAACGGCTCAAGGCGGAAGTCGAAGAGCTGAAGAAGCGAATTGAATAGTGGCCACTTCTTCGTGATTCGATAAGCCCATCCCACGAAATTCTTAATCCGAGTCTGTTTCGCCAGTAAGGAATTGAAGCAGGAACCAGCTGTAGGGCAGGTCTCCGTCGAGACATTCCTAATTTCGAACCAACTTCAACAAGGAGACATGCCCTACAACGGCTTTTGCGTGCCCTGCGTCGTCATTCCGACGAAAGGGACTTCTGAAAAAGCCCGAAGCGAGGCGGAAGGAACCCTTTCCTTCCGCGCAAAACGCCGTCAGGAAGGGGTTCCTGACGGCTCACCTGGCGATGCTGACACTTTTTCAACAGTCCCGAAAGTCGGAATCCAGGCTTGCCTAACCAGAAAGGAAATGAACCTGGATACCGGCTTTCGCCGCTATGACTACCGCAGTGTTACTTCCAATATTCAAGTTCAGTAGGTTGGAACCCCCGTCCAGAAGATTGATGGTTCTAACCGTCGCGACTCAGGGGGTTCCGACTATTGGCGCGAAAAGGTGATTGTCGGAACCCTCTGGCACGATGCCCCCAATGAGGCTTGCTTCTGAACGAGGGTTCCAACCTACGAAGTCTGATTGGGCCTGCCCTAACCCCTTTTCTCCCAAAATCTTCGCTGATTTTCATTCCGGCTATTGACTTTGGAACCGCTTTACGTATAATTAAGGTCACTGTTTTTTTAGGAGGACGAGGAAATGGCGAAAAGGCAATCATTTGCAGATAAGGCTTCGAAGAAGTCTCACGTCAAGGTCTGTCCGGTCTGCTCTACGGCGATGGAACCTATTCGCCTGGTCGACCCCACCTTCACGACCGACAAAAAGTCGTGGAAGTTCAAGGACAAGATCGTCGAGATGTGCAAGTGTAATCAAAAAGAAATTCTGGGCTAGTCGGCTCTTTCAAGGCTTGATCATTGCGTACTTTCGGTTCGGGTTCAACTCCCCAACCTCTAACGGACAGCATTTCAGGGATGAATAACAAGGCCCTTCTGGATGCCGAATTTTTTCCCCATGTAATTCGCCCGGCCAGATATATCGGAAACGAATGGGGAGCGGTGCGTCCGCACGCCGAGGCGTCAGCGGTACAGTTGGCTCTTGGCGTTCCCGCAAAATACGACCGCGGTATGGGCTATACCGAAGTACACCGGTTGTATGCAGTTCTCAATCGCTCGACTACAATTTCCTGCGAACGCGCCTTCTTACCCGACACCGATGCCACTGCGCTCATGCGCGCGAAGAACATTCCACTTTTTACACTTGAATCGTTTACCCCGCTGGGCGATTGCGATTGGATACACTTTCTTATTCCAGATCCGCTTTCGTTTGGCGGTGTTGTCACAGCATTGAACTTGGCCCGGCTGCCGCTGCGTTCCGGCGACCGCGACGCGTCGCATCCAATCATCACCGCATCGGGCATCGACTCCCTGAATCCGGAGCCGATCGCTGATTTTATTGATGCGTTTCTCGTCGGAGACCTGGATGCCGAGGCCGGTTCTATTTCGGCGATTCTCAGCCAATGTGCCGTCTATGACCGTCGATCGCTTCTGCAGCGTCTCGCGCAAATTGGCGGCGTCTATGTGCCGGGATTATCCGGCCAAAAATTGCCGGTCAAAGCCCGATGTGTCGACGACAATCAGCGCCTCAAGGATATTATTCCGATTCAAGCTTTCGAAGAAGTCGCCAACGATCGGCTGTGCGTATCATTACCGTCATCCTTTGATGCAGCGCGCGTCGTTGAAGCCATTGTCACCGCCCAGCAGGAAACCGGCTACGACGAGATAGCGCTGTCGGCGAATCTCACCGCCGGAGTCAAGAATTTTGATCAGTTTATCACCAGTCTCGGCCAGCGTCTGCGCGACCGGCATGTCACCGTCACACTGCCGCTGCTGCCCGTGAACCAGCACGCGGTCGATTACGCTCGCGCCGTTTCGTTCGGGGAAAAGCAGAGTATCCGCTTCGGTCTCAAGTCGGGTTCGGAGCGTCTGCGCGAAGCTCACGGTCATTTTACGGCATTTGAGCAGTTCTATCAGGTTCTGGCCAATGCTTTCGCCGCGGGCTGGAAATCAGTTCGCCTGGATTTTCAAATTGGACTGCCTGAAGAAACCGACCGCGACATCAATGATCTGATCGACGTGATTCGCAATTGCGAAAGCGTCCGCCGCGAGTATGGCGACAAGACGCACCTGACAGTAGCGCTGTCTCCCTTTGTGATAGAGCCGTTCACCGAATGGCAGTGGGATGCCGCGATTTCTCCTGACGAATACCTGCGGCGCTGTGACAAGGTGCAGCGCGCCGCCCGCGGCCGCAACATACAGTACAAGGTTCGCGAACCGGAAGCAGCTTACCTGAAATCAGTGCTTTCCAGAGGTGACCGCAGTTACTCTGCCGCCGTTCTCGCGATGTCGGAGTCAGCGCCTTCGGCAGAGAATTTCAACGAAGAGCACAGCGGTGAGACTTGGCGTCAGGCGCTGATCGCTTGTGGAATCGACATCGAAAAGGCCGCTGCCGCTCGCCCGTTGGGTTCGTCGCTGCCCTGGGATCATATCGAATATGACGCGCCGCGCGAGCAGTTGCTACGGTCGCGGCAGGCTCGCGTTTCCGTCCTCCGAGACCTCGCAGTTCGTCCGGCGGATTCAAGCTAGGTGAGCTGATTCTCGCCAAACCGGAACTGGCCGAGCAGATTCTCGCTCCGATACAGTCAACGCCGGCCGGAAGTTTTGGTCGTCGGCCAAAACGAGTCCTCTCCGAGCCGGCACCGATGATCGTGCCGCGCAGTCGTATCCGCCTGCAATGGACCAAGGACGAGTCGGTGCGCTATGTCGGACATCTTGCCACGATGCGCATGTTCGAGCGCGCCATTCGCCGCGCGAACTTGCCGGTCGCATACTCACAAGGATACCATCCGCGTCCGAAGTTGTCGTTTGGGCCGCCGTTGACGCTGGGCTATTCTTCCCGCGGTGAATTTCTCGATATCCAGCTTGACACGCCGTTTCAGGAACCGATGATCGACCGGCTCAATGAGGTTCTGCCCGAGGGATTCCACGTCTTGCAGGGCAAACCCGTTTTTGGCAAAGCGGCGTCGGTTTCCAGCCTGATCAATCTGGCCTGTTATGAGGTGCAACTCGGACCAGAAATTGCAGTTTCCGATGAAAAAACCTTCGCGGTTCTTGCACAACCGTCGATATTAGTAAGACGTATCAAGAACGATGAGATAAATGAAATTGACGTGCGCGACTCCATATTAAACATTGAACTTCGCCGGGGTACCGGCGTACACCTTCTGTGGATGGAGTTGGCGCTTGGCAATCGGGGGTTCGTTCGACCTGATGAGATTCTCTCCACCTGTTTCGGCCTCTCGACGCAGGAAATTTTACCTTTGAAAATTTGCCGCACGGCGTTAATGGTATCAACCGGTGGAAGCCGCCTAAGTCCCTTTGAGGTCAGCTCATGAGCGAACTGAATTTGAATCCGCGCGAAGAGGCCTATCGTGTCCTCATGATCGCGCGCCGCGATCCCGAATCCCTGCAGCACGAGCTGGCGCAGCTCAAGCAGAAGAATTTCCGCGGTCGCTTTGACCTAAACCTCGGAATCTATCTGGTCTCCGGCACGATCAAGATGCAGAAGCGTCTTGACTTGATCTTGTCGCAGTACCTGCGCAAGAAACTCTCTTCCCATTCAGATTCGCTGATCACCGTCTTGCGCCTGGGTTGTTTCCAACTCCTGCCGGAATGCAATATCCCGCACTATGCCGCAGTCAATGAAACCGTGAACCTCGCCAAGAAATACACGCCCGGCGCCGAGGCCATGGTCAATGCCGTGCTGAAAAACATCGCACAGAACATTGAAAAGCTTGCCTTCGATGAACTGCGCGTCGACATGCTAAACTACCTGACGCAGTTCTATTCTTATCCGATCTGGTTCGTAAAAGAGCTGCTAAGCTGTTATCCCGACACCGTGGTTGAGAAATTCCTCCGCAACGGCAACGAAGCGCAGCCTCTGCAGGTCCGCCTGAACAATGACCCGGAGCTGATTCGCAAGTACCTCGCCAAGCTACAGCAGGTCAACATGCGTTTCAAGCAGGGGAAATTCCTGAAGAACTTCATTCATATCTTGTCCGATACCAACCCCACGCAGTTGCCGCATTTCGATGACGGTGAATATATTATTCAGAACGAGGCCTCGGGGCTGGTCGTCGAGCTGCTTAATCCGCGGTCCGGGGAAGTCGTTCTCGACCTCTGCGCCGCGCCCGGCGGCAAAACCACCGATATTGCCATGAGAGTCGGCGCCGCAGGGAAAGTCACAGCTGTCGATATATCCGAACCGCGGCTCAATCTCCTGCGCGAGAATCTCCAGAGACTGAAAATCGAGAATGTGCTTCCGGTCAAGGCCGACGGCGCAAAATTCAGTTCCGGTCAGTACAGCAAGATTCTCATCGATGCTCCCTGTTCCGGCACCGGCGTGTTCCGCAAGTTCCCTGAAGGACGCTGGATCACGACTGCCGAAGATATCGCGCGCTATGCATCGATGCAAATCGGGCTGCTCAAAAACGCCGCGCCGCTGCTGGCACCGGGAGGCGCCATTGTCTACTCGACCTGTTCGGTGCTCAAGGCCGAAAACGAAATGATCATTGCGCAGTTCCTGCAGGAGATGCCGGAGTTTGAAGTGACAGTTCCGGAGGCCTTCAAGATCAAGGACGTGCTCGGTGAAGACAATTTCTTGCGCACTTATCCTGGTTTGAAATACCTCGACAACATTTTTGCGGCGCACTTAACCCGCAAATAGGCGGCGTAGCGATGCAGCCCCTCCGCACTTACGCCCGACCCTTGCTACTCTACGTCGGACTACCGTTTGTCGCACTGCTCACAATTTTCGTCTTTGTCAACGGACTGATCATGCCGGCCATTACCCGTCACGGTGAAGAATTTCCGCTGCCTTCATTCGTCGGCAAAACCGAATTCGAGGCTGACGACATTGCCGCCAAGAACGAGGTCTCGCTCGAAATCGCCGGGCGTGAATTTTCCTCCGACCGACCGGAGGGAATCATCCTGACGCAGATGCCGGAAGCCGGGACAATGATCAAATCGGGCCGCAGTGTCAAAATCGTTGTCTCCGCCGGACTGCGCGTCGCCGAAATTCCCGACGTGTTCGGTTTGCCGCTGGCGCAAGCTAACATTGCGTTGCAGAAATCGGGCTTTGCCGCCGGTGATATCTACTGGGTGCGAGTTGATACGCTGGCGAAGAACACTGCCATCGAGACGATTCCTTCCAAAGGGACACTTCTGCCGTTGGGCAGCAAAGTGTCGATTGCTGTCAATCAGGGAAGTGAGACGGGGGTGGTGACAATGCCGTCATTGCTGGGACTTCCGCTGGAACTGGCACGCGAACGCATTGATGATCTCGGCCTCGTACTGGGCGACGTCAAACGCAAGAAGGAAGATCGCTATCTTCCCAACACCGTTCTCGAACAAAAACCGGAACGCAACGAGCAGGTGATGCGCGGAGAAACGGTCAAACTGACGGTGTCGAAAACAGATTAGTTTACAGACTTGCCGATCACTTCAAAGATGGCTATTATTCCCCCGATGAAAATTGTCGCACCATCGATTCTTGCCGCCGACTTCACCAGGTTGGGGGATCAAATCCGCGATGTGGAAGCGGCCGGCGTCGACTGGCTGCACTGCGACGTTATGGATGGGCACTTTGTCCCCAATCTGAGTTTCGGTCCGTTTATCATCAAACAGGTCAACGGCATTTCCGATCTTCCGCTCGATGTTCACTTGATGATTTCCAATCCGGAAAAGTATGTTGACGCCTATATCGATGCCGGCGCCGATTATCTCACCGTTCATGGCGAAGTGATCAAACACGATACCGATATTCTCCACGAGATCCGCCGTAAGGGGGCCAAACCGGGGGTCTCGCTCAATCCCGATGCCCCGATCGAGGACTATTTCCCGCTGTTCGCGCACATTGACCTATTTCTGGTGATGTCGGTTTATGCAGGATTTGGCGGACAGAGATTCATCGGCGAAGTTCTTAAGCAAGGTCCGCACGGCAGTCGAATGGCGCGACAAGTACGGCTACAAATACCTGATTTCCATTGATGGCGGAATCAATCTGGAGTCGGCACCGCTGGCGAAAGCCGCGGGTGTGGATGTTCTTGTCGCCGGAACGGCGCTGTACAAGGCGCCGGATATCGCGTCGTTTGTTCAGCATCTCAAGTCTGATTGATTTCGTTCCTCTTGACGTTCTGAATTCCTCGAAATTTACTGACTTGCAACCTTCGGGACTGCAGGGGACTTCACTTTCACGTTGTGTGCGCGGCGGCTGTCTACGCCCGCCGCGACTAAACGCGCCCGACGTGGACGGCGGGCGCGCACCATGAGGAGTTTTGGAGCCGTCTGGAACCCATTCCGGATTGCCAAAGTGGCTTCAGAAAGGGGCTTGCGATGCCTCCGTCCCTTCAAAACATTTTTTTCTTGCCCAATATCGTCAACTCGCTCACATTTTTACCAAATGTCGGCTCCCGGCTGATGGGGAATGTTTTATGCCGGGCCGACGGCACTACTTCGATTGTTCTCTGCGCCGGGCAGTTCTTGTTCGGCGATTGTGCAGACTGAACCTATACCGGCTGGACGCGATACCGTAGCAGTATCGCGGGATTCGGGCCTCGGAGGGGATAATGGTATTTAATCTGATCGCGCTGTTGGGTGTGTTGGGCTTTGTCTTCATCGGCACGAAAAAAGGCTTCCTTAAGGAACTGATGGCGCTGCTTGGGCTCGGCGCGGCGCTGGTGATTTCCACCGGCAAACTGGACTTCGTCGCCGAAGAGGTCGCCGCCGCAATTGATGCCTCACCCATCACTGTTGCCGTCATCTCCTATATCATCGTGCTCGGGCTGATCTATGCTATTTTCAAGGTTGTCGCAAAGATCCTGGAAAAACTGGTCTCGGTCCAACAGTTGGGCGAGCGCGACAAATGGGGCGGCGCGATTGTCGGTGCCATTCGCGGCTGGCTCATTGTCGGCACCACGCTGTTCGTGTCGATACTATTGCCATTGCCGCGGGCCTATTTCGAAATGATGGATAAGTCGATGCTGGCGACCTCGGCCGCCAAGACTCTGCAGGTTATGTATGATACCTTGCAACCGATGCACAAAGAATGGCCGACCTTTGTCGAGAGGGTGGAAGGAACCCTGATGACCGTCCCCGAGAAGAAAAAGGCGGATACCCCGAAACGCAAGGTGCGCAAATCGCCCGAGAAGCAAGCCAAGGAAGCGTTGGCCCTGCAAGATGCGCTCGACCGGGTGTACTATTTCTACGGGGAAGCCGAAGAGTTTTAGGGCGAGTGTTGTAGGGCAGGTCTCCTTACCGGAAGCAGTTGGGCCTTAGGAGTATGTAATTGGAGACCTGCCAACTTCCTTCATGGGTACTATCCGAACTCTGGCAGTGTCTCCAGCAACATGCTACTTGCAATCAACAGAATTTCGGCAAAGAGACCTGCCGTACAATCCGAAGCATTATGACGAGGAGATTCACATGCGAGTTCTTTACCTTAACAAGATCAGTTGATATCCCAATATTGGCCTCTCGACCTTGACGTGCTCCGGTTGTTCGAGAACAAGAGTTGAACGGGAAATATTCTTGCTCAATACGACTTTGGAACGAGAGAAGCTAATCGCTTGATTCAACGGGAGAATAGAAAGACTCTTTGAGATATCGCTTACTGTCTGGTCCTTTCAAAAGCGCGTGTAAGTGGCATTACATTCCAAAGTTTGCCGAGATAGAGATTCAAGTGACGCCTATACCAGCACAGGACGATGTTGGTCGACATCGATATTCGGTACCTGATTCCCAGTGTCAGGAAGAGTTTCTAATAGGTACATTGACCGAATTGTGTCCCCTTGGAACAGTATCAAGCTCGGGAGTCAGTACCGAGATTGTGTGCAGATAGGAACTGATAGTTGTCCAGACCATGAATAACAGATGCAGCCCAATAGTCAAGCCAAGGTCAGCGTGCCGAAATCTCTAATTCGCACGAGTGCTGCATTAGAAACAGTCTGTAGGGTAGGTCTCCTTATCGGAAGCAGTTAAGTGTTAGGAGTATGTAATTGGAGACCTGCCAACTCTCTTCATGGGTACTAACCGAACTCTGGCAGGTCTCCAGCGACATGCTTCCTGTAATCACGAAATTTCGGCAAAGAGACCTGCCCTACAACAAGTCTAGTTAAACTTCCCCCCAAATGCAAAACCCGAGTCAGAGGGCTCCGACTCGGGTTTTCCGTTTGAGCAACTTGTCGTCACTACTAACCCGGTAACTCAAGGTCTATTAAGGTGGGCTATCGAAAAGTGTTTAGAGGCTGATTGTTCCTTCTTCATTCGGTCATCATTTTCAGCGAGGGACTTTTTTACGATCCCTCGCTTATCGGTAATGCAAAACGTCTGAAGTGAATTATCGTTTAACATTACTGTTCGATGACACGGTTTTAACTCACTTCATTGCCATATATTATCAAAACCCGTGCCAAAGTTTGACTCATCGGAAAAGCTCCTAAGTCATTGTCAATTATAGCCGAATCAAAACCGCCACTTCGAAGCATAAATTGGGAAGCAGATTCTGCGCTGGAGCGTTGGTCGTACTGTCAACCAGGAAGTGTTAATTCATTCAAAGGGAATAACTTAGGCGAACGCACGATCTGCGGAGCAGGCAAATAAAAACGAGTGCTGCTTGTTGACTATTGCGGGGAACACAAGTTGGAGATCTTTGAATGCTTTTGGCTTGTGTTGGAATCAAGCAAACAACACTCGTTGTTGCACAATTTATGGGTCCCGTTTCCGGGGCATTTTGTACTCGAACGCTATATACCATAGTCGCATTCGGTGCGCAAGCAATATTTCTGAATCTGTAGCTATAGGCTCGAAATTAATTTTGCCTCCTGTTGATAGGAGGACCAATCATGCCGATCAAACTCTGGAACAAGAAGGGCAGAACCGCTGCAAGCAAGGAATTCGGGAAAAAACAAGCCAAATCCGCCCTGTTGCCGCCAGGCATCAAAGCCAAACCGCGGCTCAAGTCGCTCAATCTCGACCTCGACCGCCAGCTGACTCTTTACCCGTGGGATACCGGCCGCGCCCGGCTGGAACTATACCGATACCTGCGGGACAACATCCCGATGCTGAACGCCGTCATCTGGACCTGGGTCCGGCTTTGTTCGGCGCGGTTTGACTTTCAAATCAGCGGAGCGAGATCGGAGTCGGAAGACCAGGAGATTCGCGCGATTTTGCACCGCCTCGATCAACGCATTTACCGCAACGGCCTGCTCAAGCGCGGGGGCTTCCGCGAACTGCTGTTGCAGTTCTTCGAGTCGCTCTTCACCGATGGCGCCGTCTGCGGCGAACTGCAGTTGTCGCCGTCGAATTCTTCCGTCGATCGCTTCCTGCTCGCCGACATGCGCAGCATCGTCATCGAAGCGCATAGCGAGGAGTGCCAAATCTTCCAGGAGACCGAAAGCCACCGGACTCGGCTCAATCCGGCCTCGACGTTCTACTACGGTCTTGGCGCCCAGCCGGGGAGCGTGGTCGGGCGATCACTGTTGGCGTCGATACCGTTCGTTGCGCGGGTAGAACAGATCATTGGTAAACGACATGTTCCGCTCAATGCGGTCGGCGGGATACCACCGCATACACGTCAAGATCACGCCGCCGGAAAGACGCTCCGACGAATCCGATGCCGACTACTTCACGCGCGCAAACAGTTACTTCGACGACACGGTCGAGATGATGCGCGACTTCGGTCCGGACAAAAATCCGGTGACGTGGAACGATGTCGCCATCGAGTACATCGGACCGTCGAATCGCAATTCTTCGTCAACCGCGTGGTATATGAATCACAAGGCGATGATCGAAGACATCTGCGCGGGAACCCATCTGGCGCCGTTTATGCTCGGCTATGCCTACGGCACGACGCACAACTGGGCGGAGTTCAAGTACGAACTGGTGCAGCGGCAGGTGGCGACAGTGCAGACGGCGGCGGCTTCGTTGCTGAACTGGATTGCCAATGTCGAGCTGGCGCTGCACGGCATCAGCGCCGAGGTGCAATTCCGCTTCGAGAATCGCGCACACATCGGCTTGACTGAACGCGCGCAGGCGGAAAAGATTCAGCTTGAGAACATCATCACCAAGATGACCAATAACCTAATCACTCGCGAAGAGGCGATCAACGAATTGGCGCGGTTGTCGTGATTTGGCAGCGAGATGGAGAAAATTGAGTAGGTTGGAACTCCCGTTCAGAATGAAGCGTCCTCTTTCGATACCTCTCCAGGGAGTTCCGACCACTCGTGCGTAACCGATTTCAGTGCCATGTCGGAACCCTCTTCAAGGATGGGTGGCAATTCCGACAATCTCCGGGACGAGGGTTCCAACCTACTCAACGCGCGAAGAGGCGATCAACGAATTGGCGCGGCTGTCGTGATTTGGCAGCGAGATGGAGAAAATTGAGTAGGTTGGAACTCCCGTTCAGAATGAAGCGTCCCTTTCGATACCTCTCCAGGGAGTTCCGACCACTCGTGCGTAACCGATTTCAGTGCCATGTCGGAACCCTCTTCAAGGATGAGTGGCAATTCCGACAATCTCCGGGACGAGGGTTCCAACCTACTCAACTGCCGGTACGAGCTTGATTGCACTGCATGAACCACAACTCCAAACCGAAGCGCGGTGCCAACAACCGCTGGCGGCGGGCAGTCACCGATCCGGTGATGTTCTGCCGCGAGATCCTCGAATTTGAACCGCACGCAGGTCAACAGCGCTGGCTGAAGAACTCCACCAAGCCGCAGAACCTACTGGTCACCGGCAATCGCTGGGGCAAATCCAGGATCCAGGCAGCGAAATTTCTTCACCGCGCCATCTTTCGCATTCGCAGCCGTCGATATGATCATCTCAATCGCTATCGCGCAATGAACATCTCCATCACGCAGGATCAGTCGAATATCATCTTCAACAACATCCTCGCTTTGATCCATGGTGCAGAGCTGATTGAATTGCTCGTCGACAATATTACCCATACGCCGTATCCGTCATTGCTCTTCGGCAATGGCGCCGAGATCACGGCGCGGACGTCACAAAATCGCGGCGAGTACATTCTGGGCAACGACTACGACTATATCAACTTCGATGAAGTAGCTTTCGAATTGCATCCCGAGTACGTGGTCGAGGAAGTTCTCACCATGCGTCTGGCGGACCGCTGCGGTATGCTGGATCTGGTCTCGACGCCGTGCGGACGAAACTGGTTCTTCAAGAAATACAATGCACTCAAAGGGGACATGTCCAACGGCTACACGCAGGGCGGCTCGACCTACGAAAACCCGCACATCAGCCGCAAGTTTCTGGACGAACGAGCCGACACGTTTTCAGCACAGCGCATCGAGCAGAATATCCGCGGAATGTTTGTCGACTCCGGCAACGAGATTCTCAATGAGACGGTTATTCAGCGGGCGCTGTCGATGGCGACGGGGCTGTGTCCGCGCCAGGTCGATCATCGCTACATCACGGGGTGGGATCTCGCGCGCAAACTCACTCACACCGTCGGTGTTACTATCGATGTGACCGCCAGGCCATATCAACTTGTCAAGATCGAACGATTCCAGAAGCGCGACTGGCCCTGCGTGTATGAAACGATTCGCCGGCGCAAACGCGAGTACGGCGGCGACACGATCATCGACTCAACTGGACTGGGTGATGTAGTGATTTCGGAGCTGGTGGATATTGCGCCGATGGGGTTTGTCTTCACGACGCGCTCGAAAGCGGAATTACTGACTCATCTGCAATCAGAATTCGAGGCCGGCCATATTGCCGTGCCATGCTATGAAACCGGGGCAGGGGAGAGTGACTACTGGAGCCTGATCGACGAGCTGCGGGAACTGAATTGGGAAAAAAACGAACATTGCGACGCCGTGATGGCTATCGCATTGGCGCTTTGGGCGGCGAAGTCAGCGGCCTCGAAAACTCCGGTGCCGGGTTTTCGAATCGGCGAGGTCTAACTACGCCGTCTGGTGTATCGAGCGAGACCGAGCAGTCCCGATCCAAGCAGAATCAACGTTCCCGGTTCCGGCACGGTTGTTGGCGGCAGTCCATGATCCGAATTGTCGGCGTTGGACACATAGGTGTCGCGATCCCAGTTATGACCAAGATTATCGATCGCGGTATTGACACTGTTCCCGGAATCGGTGGTCACATTCGAGTGCGAAGGCTTGCCGATACCTACCGCCGTACTGTATCCGTATGCGTGTGTGTAGCTAATGCAGAGCAACACAACCACTACGAGAGCCGCGAGCGAGACCATCTTGACGATGTTGAAAGCTCTTTCCATTCAAAGTTCTCCTTCTTTCCTTACCTACCATAAGCACGATCTGTGCCACTTATTAGCGCCCGCCGCATGACGACAGTAAAATATTGCAGGACAAGCGCATGCGCGTGTCATATAAATAGATACTTCATGGCGCCAGCCTCTTGAAGTGCATAGGCTTGCACATAAACTGCGAACCGGTCAGCCCGCTTGTGGTACCTACCGCGCCCGCTAAGGGAAATTCAGTAGCCTCATTGTAGAGATTAATCTCCGCGCCCAAGGATAGAAGACATTCAACTCACCGGGAGGAGAAGTGGACAATCTCACCGGCCGCCTGGCCGTGACTGCACTTGGCGAATGCGACCATGACAAAGCCGCACTTATTGAAGAAATCAATCGCACTATCAAACCTGCTCAAGCCGTAACCGCTGATTCAGTTTACATCGGCGTCTTGATGGCGGCATCAAATCAGATCAACGCGCAGGGAGGATGTTTCGCCCGCGAAGAACTTGCGCAGCTCGCCGAACTGGTAATTGATACGCCGGTCCTGATCGGCCACAAGAAGAGCGAATTGCCGGTTGGTCGCGTCTTTCGGGGCGAGATCATAGACCGTGCCGGTGTCCCCTGGCTGCGGGCGCTATTCTACTGGCATCGCAGCCAAGCCAATGCGGAAGGAATCAAGACCGGCATCGAGGCCGGTATTTACAAGGAATGCTCGCTCGGATTCCTCTATGCCAAACCGGAGTGCGGCATCTGTCGCGATGACATGCGTCACTGCCGCCACCGCGTCAACGAAGTCGTCCGCCTCGGCGGCCGCGAGATCAAAGCCTTCTACTACTACAAGCAAATCGAGCGCGTGCTCGAAATCTCGCTGGTCTATCGCGGCGCCGTCGCGGGCACCTCCGTCTCCACGCTTGCCATCGACGCAACGGAGCCTGCGCCGCAATCGGCCGGGCACTACGAACTCCGCCGCGAAAACGGGGCTACAGCTTTGCTTACCATCACGTTCGGCGGTGCCACCGGGCGGCTGCGCCTGCTCAACTTTGGCAGAGACGGACGCCGCGGCCGGCAACTCTTCTGTGAGGATGCCAGCTGCGCCCATTCGCACGATTCACAGATGATTCTTGAACGCGGCACAGTGAAGCGTGTCAAGACGTGCGGCGAAGAGCTGGAATTCTTCGGCGAGTTGCTGCGCGGCAGGTATCGCATCACGCGCAAGGAGGGAGGAGCATGAATCTGAACATCGACGCCTTTACACGCAAGGATAACAAGGGTCGCGACAGCCTGTTGCGGTTTTTGCTCGCCGTGATAGTCACCACTGCCGGCGTGATTACGGCCTACCATGCCACGATATACGGCCTCAAGGAGCAGGTGTCCACCAAGGCCAGCCAGGAGATGGTGACCGCCATCGACGGCCGGCTGATTCGCATCGAGGCCATTCTCACGGATCGCGTCGCCACCAAAGCCGAATTGATGTCGGTGCGCGACGAACTCAACCAAAAACTAATCAGCATCGAAGCCAGGTTGCAGATGCTGCCCTAAGGAGCCACGGATGAACCACCCCATCATCGAACAGTTACAGGACTATGCCCGCCGCCTCGCTGAAACAAATCCGGGCGAGATCAATCTCGAAGAGTTGTGCCATCACCTCAAAGATGCGGCGGAACTGGTTGAAGCGCTGGTCGTCAAAGCGACACTCGCCGACTCGCTGCTGCAGCTGTTCCGCGATGATCTGCTGACGCGCGCCCGTGCGGTTGCCCGGTTGACCGGAAGCAGTTCGCGCCTGATTGAGCGCTTGATCAGCAGTGATACGCTGTCGCTCGAGGAATTACTCGCGCTCAAGCGCGACATCGAATCTGCTTTTGACACAGCTTTCAACAGCCGATTGCAGGATGTCGTTTCGGCGCAGCCGGACGGTCAGGACAAACTCGCGCAGTTCAAGATAGGCTGATTCACTGAACCAAATATTCACCCGAACCCGATTCAAACGAAAGGAACCCCATGGGAATTCGTGACCAGAACCTCGAAGCCGCCGGTGCGCTCTACCTGACATTCGCCATCAACCAGACTGCCGGCGTTGATGATCTCAAAGATGCCGATCTCGGCAAGGCTGTGAGACTGGCGGACAATTTCAAAGTTGCGGCCGCGACCGACGGCGCATTGATCGTCGGCAAACTCGTCGCCCTCACTTTGACCGACGCCGACTCCGGCAAGCGCAAAGCGACCGTGCAAGTTGCCGGTGTGATGAAGCTGCCGATTGCGGCGACTTATCCTGTCCTCGGAAACCGCATTGTCGGCGCCGCCGCCGGCAAGGTAAAACAAGCCCCGGCACTGGCCGTCGACGACCCGGCCGGCGGAAACATCGGCCGCGGGACAGTCATCGCCGTCAACGGCACCACCGATTGCACACTGATCTTCAATTAGCAGGAGAATACATGGAAGCCGATAATCTGACCCAGATTCCCAAATCATTCTGGACGCTTTCCGAGGTCGAGCCCGACAAGAAGCTCACCGGCGTCGACCTCTCGCGCGCGGCGGCAATCAAGGTCTCGCGCGAAACCTATCTTGAAGCGCAATCGCGCGGATTGAGCCTGACCGAGCTGCTCGAATCGGACGACTACGACCCGTCGCCCGCCGGTTGTCCGCTCGATGCTTTTGAGCGCCAACTTGCCGCCGCCGGGATTCGCGTGAACGGCAAGGCGCCGGACAGTGTCGAACTGTTTTTCCGCCAGGCACCATCGTTGTTGCCGGAGTTTGTCACGCGCGAAATTCGCCGCGGTATGGAGATGCGGCCGATGTACAACCAGCTCACCGCCGCGCAGACTGTGATCGGAGCGAACCGCTACTCGCCGCTTTACATCGGCGTCAATTCCACCGACCAGCGCCTGTCGCTGCGGCCGATTGGCGAAGGCGCGGAGATTCCGCAAATCACCGTTGCCGAGCAGGTGAACACTATCACCGTGCCCGATTACGGTGTCGCGCTCAAGACCTCTTACAAGACGCTCCGCTACAAGACGACGGCGCAGTTCAAGGTGCTGCTGTGGTACATCGGATTCCGTCTGCAGTCCGACAAGATTGCTCTGCTTGCCGATGTCCTGATCAACGGTGACGGCAATAACAACGCCGCCACGGTCGTCAATACCGACGTCACCGGCACCATGGACTATGACGACCTGGTCAAGTTCTGGTCGGAATTCTCACCATTTGAGCTGAACACGCTGGTCTGCCACAAGACCAAGATGCGTCAACTGCTGACCCTGACAGAGTTCAAAGATCCGCTGGCAGGATTCAAGTTCCAGTCTACCGGCGAGTTGATTTCGCCGCTTGGCGCCAAGCTGGTGCGCTGCGACAACATCGCGACCGATCTGGTGGTCGGCTTCGACTCGCGCTTCGCTGTCGAGGAGGTCATCAGCCAGCCGCTGATGGTTGAGTTTGACAAGATCATCGAGCAGAAGTTCGAAGAGGCGGTCATTTCGGAGTCAATCGCATTCGCCAAGGTCGTCCCGCAAGCCGCTTTAGTGCTCGACGATAGCTTCTAAACAAAGGCGGCTGCCTCGTTCTCTGCTGCCGAAGTCTCCGTCCTGCCGACCCGGAGGGACGGAGACACCCCAATAGCATCCGGCAGGGAAATGACACGAAAGGAAACTATGCAATCACTCATCGATAATTCTACTGCGTACTACGGCGCCGGCAACGCCGCTTCGCGGCGCCAGTTCAAGTTGCGCGCCGGTCCCTACAACGGACGCAAGCTGGTGGTCTACCAGTCCGATGCGACAACCATCAAGTGCCGCTTTGCCGACGCGCCCTATGCAAGTTGGTCCGAACCGCAAGTCGTTACCACCAACTCCGCCGACTATCCCTGTTCCGGTTGTATCGATTCCGATGGCAACGTTTATGTGGTCTACACCGTGCAGAGCACACTCAATCTTGCCTTCCGGAAGCTAACCTTCAACACCGGAGCATGGGCAGTCGGCGGCGAGATTATCATCCATAACGGCAAGGCCAACTACTTCGCTTCGATCACCAAAGACTCGACGGGCCGCCTGCACGCCTGCTGGACCTGTTTCGATGCCGGAACCGGTCTCTACAAGATCCATCACAAACGCTCCGCCAGCGACGGCGCCGCCTGGGGTTCGGGCCCCGGAGATCCCGGGACGGTGTTGAGCGAAAGTTCCATGTCGGCGCATTGCGCCACCGCCTATGCTGCGCCATATCTCTACTGCCTCCATACTGTGAACGGAACCCAGCTGGCAGCCCGGCGGCTGCTCGATGGAGCTTCGGTCTGGGACGATGCAGTTGTCCTTCACTCCGGGGTCTACCTGAACGACCGGATTTGTTCGAGTGTATCGGAGTCGCAATCGTTAGTCGGTATCGTATTTGAAGCAACCTACAAGCTCTGGTATGCCGAGTGCGACGGAGTCAGCTGGGGAGGACTCTTCGAGATTGCGTCGCTGTCCGCGACAGCGCCGCTGCTCATGTTCAATGGCGAAGTGCCCTATGTCATCTATGGCGTCGAGATTGGCCCCGGGCAGATTGAACTGCGCTACCGCTGCAAGGCCGGTGTCGGTTTCGCGCCGGAAGCTTCGCTCGCTCCGGAGTTCCGACGCTTCGCCGCCGTTTATCTTCATGATCATGACGGTTCACCGCAATTCCACAACCGCACGCTTGAGTCCGCCAGCACGACTACTGCCGATGTTGCGGCGAACGACTCCCACGCTTTGGTGGCCGCCGTTGATGACGCTCTTTATCTCGGAGCCGACGCTCCGTTTGCGAGTCTGAACATCCGCCTTTCGACTGCAGGCAGCGGCGGCGCCGTCGTCTGGGAGTATTACTCCGATTCAGGTTGGGAGTCGTTCATTCCCGATTCCGGCGCCTGTCATTTTCAGCAGTCAATCCAGCTTGTGCGGCTCTGGCCCGACTCGGCGAAAGCGCCGGTTGACTGGCAAATGACCAAGGTCGAGTCGCGCTCACATTTCTGGATCCGCGCGCGCGTGACAACTTCCTTTACGATTCCTCCGGTGGGTTCACAGATCACGCCTTGCACGGCAGTAACGCAACTCAACAACTGAAGCAGGAGACTCTATGCCGTTTACCAATTCTGAAATCGTGCGCCATCACCTGGTCGAATCGACCTCGTTGCGCGATAGTTTTCGCGACGTTGCCGTCGAGATGTCCGGATTGTCGACTAATTGCGCTGATGCACACGCAACTCAAGGAAGGCTCGCTGGTCGTGAAAGGGAAGGAACTTGGCGCACCGCAAGCGACGCTCGTGACTCTGGGCGAATTACCGGCTTCGCTGGGAGCCGCCAATCTGATTCCTGACAGCGTCGTCGTCGCTTCGGATTCATCGCTCGGTCGAATATATGCCGAGCATATCGATTACCATATCGATTATCTCCACGGCACCATCGTGCGATTGGAGGGCGAGATTCCCGCCGGCGCAACCGTCGCCGTGTGGTTCTTCCCTTATCGCATTTATCAACGCGGCCGTGATTACAGCGCCGATCACCTGCGCGGCACTCTGCGGCGCATTGGCGGCGGTCAGATCGAGGACGGCCAGACCGTCTTTGTCGATTACGAAACACAGACGCTGACGCTCAACGACAGCCAGCTCGACAATGCGGTCGCCGAGGCTGACGATCTGCTCTTGAGCCTGATTGACGAGGCCTATTACGACTCGTCGTCGCAAAGTCTGGTCACTGCTGAAACCTACCTGGCCCTTGCCGTCTTGTGCCGCATCAAAGCGCTGTCGGCGTTGCAGCAGCCCGGGGAAGCCCGACCGCCCGCCACTGGCAAGAACTTGGCGCGAACTACTACGCTGATGGTGTCAAGATTGCGTCGCGCTTTGCCCCGGCTCGAGGTCAGCTCAAAGCGCCGGTGCGCGTAAGCGGAGGGGAGAACTGATGAACCCGACCCTGACCTATCTGCTCGCCCGCAAGATGTGGCACATCCCCGGAGTTGCCGTCTGGGGTGAACTCGCCAATTTCGAAGCTGAATTCATCATCACCGAGAATGACGGTTCGGCCAAGCGCATTCTCCATAGCCGCTCCTTCCTCGGTGGCGCTGCACAGACAATCGCCTTTGCCGACCTGACTGATCACCGCGGTAACAAACTCCCGGCAACCATAGTGAATGCGAGCATCGTGGTGATCCCGCGCGGGAATGTCGGTGTCGTCGTGCAAGGTAGTGTCGCTCCGGACTCATTCCGCCTGGCGCGGGTGACGCCGTCGACGCAGGCAGTCACCGCCGATCTGCTCGTTGTCGAGATGGGATGAGAAAATGATTAACGAATTGCGTGTTATGGTTTTCTCCGGCTGCGATACGACAGGCAAGATCGTCAGCGGGACAGCCGTGGAAGCGCGACCTGAACCGGCGCACTATGGATAGAACCGGCTGCCGCCGCAGGAGCCATGCGCAAACAAATGACCTGGACATTCTTGAGGAGATTCAGGCAAAGATCGTCGAAGAACTGCGCAACAAGGAGATTAATCCGCGCGTCGCCGATCTGCTCAAAGCCCTCGAACTCAAGATCAAACTCCGGCTTTCGCAAAACAACAAGGAGAAAATCTGGAAACTGATCAATCAACTGCGCGGCGAAGAATTGCCCGCCGTCGACGATACCGGATCCGACTCGGATTCATAGTGCTCCTGGCATCGACACTGATTTCACCTGTCATGGTGAGAGGTGGGAACAACATTCGCGTTGCACTGGTTGTCGAGGACACCAACAACAAGGGCATCGACACCCTGCTCGCCAACGCCCTGACCGGCGATCTGGGTTATGCGGTGCGCTGGCTGACGCCGGATAGCGTCGCGGTGCGGAACGCGGCCTACTTCGATACCGCGTACAGCGCCGTGATCTGGTGCGGCAACGAGGTCGCAGCGCCGGCGCCGAATACCGTCGCCGACACGATCGCCAATTCGCGTACCGGCTTCCTAAGCCTCCACAGCGAAACCTGGGACGAGATCAATCTCGGCGTCAATTCCAGCGGCACAAACGGCCGGACGGTAGAGGCATCCGGTTTTGTGCGCACGATCAACCGTAGTCATTGGATTACCCGGGTGCTTCAGGATACGCTTCATCTCTGGACGGCGACCTCGCTCGGAATTTACGGCCTGGCTTTTCCCGACACGATGCACGCAATCACGCCGCTGATCGTCGACAAGGACGACGCCGACGACACATCGCACGTCCACCTCTGTGCCGCCGACTCGGGGCAGTCGATCATCAATACCGGTGATGGGCGAAATATTGCCAGAGGCCGTCGTGTCTTTCTGGGCCTGTTCTCCGTAACTTCGACGCCGCGCGATTCCTGTCAGTTCTTCACGGTCTTCACCCGTGCAGTTGCCTGGGTCGCACGCGACACGTCCAATAGTTATGTTGCCCGAAATGCCTGCTTCACCGGCAGGATTGAGGTTGAAGACGCCTGGGCCGAGTCGGCCTCCGGGACAGATTCGCTGGAAAGCTACGGCGGCTGGGGGAGCCTGTATACCGGCCACGACTTCGACGACCGGGTCGCCTTCATGAAAATCAATAATGACGCATTGCGGAGAAAGATCCCCACTGCCGGTGCTGCGATCGAGCGCTTTGCCATCCGCACCCGATTGTTCAGAGTGGTGAACGGGGCCGAAGACTCGCTGTGGGAATGACCAACGGGATCAAGTTGCTCAAACTAAAATGGATTTGCGGTTATGCAACCGGACAGGCAAATACCAACTTCGTCAGCTGGGTTCACCGCTACATCACCGCTGCCGACACCTTTCGCTGGAACGCTGGCGGTGCGCACGGAGCGAACAGCGATGTGGTCGATACTGTGCTGGACTCAATGCGGCAAAATCGCGGCAACGCCGTGGTCGGAAGATTCTTCAACTGGACGATCCCGTCGCAGTTTGCGGCGCGGATGATCAGCGATACAATCGCCAACTACGGCTGGGTGTGGCACAATTGTTGGAATAACCAGGCCGGTCAGGTCAATGACGCCGAAATCATCTACCACTCGTCTGAAGCCAATGCCGTAAGCGACCGTCCGCTGATCACTATCAAACTTGCGCCAGTGGGCGCAGTAGAAAACCGTCGTCGTGTCGCGATCGTGAGCGGCGGCACAATCGGAGAAAGACAGTGAAAAAAGCAATTCTGTTTGTCGCGCTGGCCCTTGGTTCGGCACAGGCGCAGATCACAATCACCCCCGCGATCGCAGGCAACAGCCCTGCGGATTCAGTCATCGTGTCATTCTGTACATTTGACACGACGATGTATCCCCGCATCGCCGATGCCGACAGCATTATTGCCCTGCGCTTCGGTCCCGGCAACGCGCTGGTCGACTCGTTGACACAGTCATCGTCCGCAGTACGACATCCGCGACCGGGCTGGTATCAAGCCTTTTATCGAGCGGCGAGCGCCGGGTCGCAGCTTGATCTTTATCGCGTCTTTGTGCGCGTGAAAATGGTGGTGCCTGGCGCGGCGCTGCCGCCGGCACTATCAGGCGATCGGCAACGATATTGGCGGCTACTTTGCGGACATTGCGGCGGCAGTCTCTTCATCCGTGTCGGGCGCCTATGCCTGGCACGCTTTTCATGTTGACTCCGGATCAACATCGGCCATCTCCGGCGCATCTGTTCGCTTCTAACTCGGACCAAACGGCAGTAGCGGGGATGGGAAGCAGCGATCAAAACGGGCGATTGCTGCTGGCGCTCAATGACCAGCTCGTATCGCGCTTTTGCCCACCTGGGAGGCTATAGTCAAACGGCCATACCCGCGCCAGTCAATGTCAACTCCGCAGGCGCAAATGATACAATCTGGATGACGCGCGCCGACCCCGGTCCAGGGCGCCATCAGCAATTTATGCGCGTCTTACGGCTATGTTGAGTCGCTT
>CAVOPW010000010.1:0-111942 GCA_963698225.1 uncultured bacterium | reverse complement strand
AACGACACTTTGCGGCTCATCCCCCACCAAAAGAAACGTGGAGGCCTTGCCGGGCCTCCACGCCAATAACATTCAGAATGTCCTGCGATCAGGACAGCGTTGGTACCCGACCGGCTCATCTCCCGGCTGCCAGCCAGATCGTTAGCTTGCCGGTCTGAACGCCTGCAGCGTCCGCAAAGTCTCGTCGATCGATCGTCCCACCGCATTGTTGTTCATCACAACCGACTTCAATACGCCGGTCGGGTCGATGATAAACGTGCCACGCAGCGCAAAGCCCGCATCGTGCAGAACCTGATATTAACGCGAAATCTCCTTTGTGATATCCGACAATAACGGGAATCCCAGCTTCTTGAAATCGCGCTGAATCCAGCTTTACTGCGAAAAATGCGAATGTATCGAATAGCCATTACTTCCGCACCCGCAGCTTTGAACTTGGCGAAGCCTCTTAAATCCGTGATTCTCCCTTGGGCAAACAAACGTGAAATCAAGCGGGTAAAAAACAGCACCACCACCTGCCCTGGAAGTCTCCAAATTCATTTCCGCAATCTCCATGTCCGGCATCACTGCTGTACCCTTGAAGTCCGGCGCCGGTTTTCCAATCGGCATATATCCTCCAGTAATCTCTCAGTGACTAAGTTTTCGAGGCTGAATATATGCTCATAGATTTAGGCGGTTAAGATTAAATGTAGTTTTTTGTCGACTTATGTGGTGCGCGATGTATTGATTGAAACAGCGAGGTTGCGACTATTGCTCCGGCTCCGTATCGGCCAGGCACTTCTTCTCTCCGCCATCTTCCATTGTTTCGTTTTGCGGCCGCCATCCCGCTCCGGTTAACTCCCCGGTCTGGATAGCCTTTAGCGTACGACAGAGTTTCATCGACTGACCGGCCGATAGACGAGTCGTTAATCACGATCGATTTCAGGATACCATTTGGATGAATGATGAACGTCCCGCGTAAACTGAACGCGTCGTGCACCAGCACACCGTAACTGCGCGATATCGGCTTGGTAATATCCTATAGCAACGGAAACTTGATTTGACCGAGTTCTTTCTCGACCCAACTTGATGTGCAAAATGCGAGTCCGATCGAACAGCCGAATAATTCGGCATTGATATCCTTGAATTTGTTGTATGCCAGTGAAAATGCCCGTACTTCGGTCGGACAGACGTAACTGAAATCAAGAGGATAGTAGTAGAAAACTAGCCATTTGCCGGCATAATCGTCAAGCGATACTTTTTTGAATGTCTTGTCTGGCATGACCGCCATGCCTTTGAAATAGGGTGTTTTTTCGCCGATCTGCATTGTCGTCTCCTCCTGTGGCGCCCCTCATCTCGAAGCAGAAACGTAGCATTCCAATTGTCGGGAGTCAAGAATCAAATGACGCCGGGCAACAGCGTGTTTAATCCGCTTGACAATCACCTCTCCTTGGATAGCTTGGAGTCTTGATTTTACGCTTACTATAAGGAGAAATCGTTATGAAACAGGCGCTTGAGTATATAGACAAGAATCGTCAGAATTTCGTCGACACGCTGGTCGCATTGCTGAGATTTAAGTCCATTTCCGCTGATTCCGCTTTCAAAGAGGATGTGCAGAAGTGCGCGGAATTCGTCAAATCCAAATTCGAGTCACTCGGATTGAAGGCGCGCATTTATCCGACCAAGGGACATCCGATCGTTTACGCTGAATACAACAATCCCAAGAACAAACGCACGATGCTGATCTACGGCCACTACGACGTTCAGCCGGTCGATCCGCTTGAACTATGGCACAAACCGCCGTTTGAACCGAACATCGAAGGCGAAACGGTCTTTGCGCGCGGCGCCACTGACGACAAGGGCCAGTTTCTGATCCACGTCCTGGCTGCCGAAGCCTACTTGAAATCGGGCCTCGATATCCCGGTCAATATCAAATTCGTCATCGAGGGCGAAGAAGAAATCGCTTCCGATAATCTCGAAAAGTTCATCAAAGAAAACCACGAACTGCTCAAAGCCGACGGCGTCATCGTCTCCGACACGGCCATGTATGGCCGCGGCATTCCCGCCATCACCTATGGCCTGCGCGGAATAGCCGCCGCTGAAATCAAGATGATCGGTCCCGACAAGGACCTCCACTCCGGCTCATTCGGAGGAACCATAGCCAATCCGGTTGTCGAACTGGCGCGCCTGATCGCCAAATTTCACAACGACGACAAGCGCGTACTGATCGATGGCTTCTACAATGACGTCCGCGATCTGGAGAAGTGGGAGCACGACATGTACGAAGCCCTCGCCTACGACAATATCGACCACTTGCGCAAGACCGGTTCCCGCGAGATCGTCGGTGAAAAGGGCTACTCCACACTCGAACGCGTTTGGGCGCGTCCCACCTGTGAAATCAACGGCATCTACGGCGGCTATGCCGGCGAAGGCAGCAAGACGATTATTCCGTCGTGGGCCGGTTGCAAGGTCACGATGCGGCTCGTTCCGAACCAGACACCCGGTGACATCCTCGACAAGTTCGAAAAATACGTCCAAAAAACCGCCCCTTCAACCGTCAAAGTCGAAGTCAAAAAACTTGGCGGCGCGAAACCGGCAATTGTCGAACGCGATAACTTCATGGTCACAGCGTGCGTCGATGCCCTGGAAAAAGGCTTCGGCCGCAAACCGGTGTTCATTCGCGAAGGTGGCTCGATCCCGATCGTCAATACCTTCCGGGAAGAACTCGGACTCGAAACGTTGTTGCTCGGCTTCGGCCAGCACGATGACAATGCCCATTCACCCAACGAGAAATTCTCGCTGGCCGATTTCCAGAAGGGTATCATCACGGTAGCGCATCTGTTTGACGGGTTGAAATAGTGGATCTTGGCCTGGTCGGCAAAATTGCGGTCGTCGCCGGTGCTTCAGCAGGCATCGGCAAAGCCATCGCCACAGCGCTGGCCCGTGAAGGCGCCACCGTCGTCATCCTCTCTCGCAACAAGGCCAATCTCGCCGCTGCCGCTAATTCCATCATGAGGACGACCGGCGAGGCCGTCTATCCCATGGTCTGTGATGTTACCCGTGCAGCCGCCATTAAGTCCACCGTCGCTAAGATCATGCGGAAGTTTAAGCGCGTCGATATTCTCGTCAACAATGCCGGTGGCCCGCCGCTGCGTCGCTTCCTCGATATCAAAGACGGCGATTGGGACGAAGCTTATAAGCTCAATCTTAAGTCGGCAATTCTGCTATCTGCTGCCGTTGTTCCTGCCATGAAGAAACAGAAGTGGGGGCGCATCATAAGTGTTACTTCGATCTCCACGCTTCAGGCGTCGGAAACACTCATGCTCTCCAGCGTCATGCGGCCCGGTGTGCACGGCCTGACCAAGGCCCTCTCCAACGAGCTGGCGGAATTTGGAATCACGGTCAACGCCATTTGTCCCGGCTATACTCGGACGGAGCGTTTGGAAGAATTGGCGGAAGCCACCCGCAAAGCAACCGGCAAATCGATCAAACAGGTCTATGCCGGATGGGAGCAAACGATCCCGGCCCGGCGACTTGGCAGGCCGGAAGAACTCGGCGATCTCGCGGCATTTCTCGCGTCCGAACGGGCGTCCTATATCAACGGCGTCGCAATCAATATTGACGGCGGCTTCATCAAGGCCATTTAGACTTAGATCAATTGACCAACGACCGCTCGAAACTCGTCTACCCGCTGATCATTGTCGGCCAACTCATTGCCGGCGGTACGTTCCCGATCGCCAAGTTGGCGCTTCAGCACTTCGAACCTTTCACTCTCGCCGTCACACGTTTCGTCATTGCCTCCGTCGCGATGTTTGCGATCGTCAAATTCACTGGCCAGCTTCAGAAAATTGCACGCGGCGATTGGGGAAAGTTCGTTTGGCTGGGACTTCTGGCAGTTCCTCTAAACCAGTCACTTTTTCTCTATGGACTCAAATTCACGACATCGGGCCGCTCGGCGCTGTTCTATGGCGCCACACCCGCCTTTGTCTTCTTGCTGGCAATCTGGTACCTCAAAGAGCGGGTAACACTTCCGAAAATCGCGGGCATTGCGATTTCGTTTCTCGGCGTAGCCCTCATTCTTCGCGCCAGTAGATTTGATGCCGATGTCTTATTCGGCGACATTCTGGTGATTCTCGCCGTCGTCGCCTGGGCTGGCTATACGATTTTCGGCAAGCCCTTGATCGCGAAATACGGCCCGATGACCACCACGGCCTATGCCCTGCTCATCGGCACCGTACTTTACCTGCCGTTTGGACTGATCTACGCCGTCAGATTTGACTATGCCAAAGTACCGGCGGAAGGCTGGTTATCTCTGCTGTACATCGCCCTCATTACGTCGATAATTGCCTACTCGATCTGGTTCTGGGCGCTGGGGAAGATGGAAGCTTCCAAGCTCTCGATTTTTCAGAACCTGCAACCGATTATCGCAACGGTGCTATCGGTATTGTTCTTTGGCGAAGTTCTTGGCTGGGAGTTTTATGTCGGCGGGGCAATGATTATTGCCGGTGTAGTCATTACGCAACGCGGCTAATCAGGTTTCCGCGTGGGCTTACTTGCGGTTCCTCCGCAGCGTCGCTGCGACTGGCTCTGGAATCTCCTATGGCCAATGGTTGCTGCAGATGGGGGGTGCGCCTCCGCCAAATATGAAATTCAGCACATAGACGGCGTCCGAGATGTTGATCATAACATCCCCGTTGATGTCGCCCAGACACAACTTGACCGGCGCAGGGCCGCCGAGAAAAACGTAGTTAATAATGAATACCGCGTCGCTGATGTTGATCGTACCGGTGTTGTTCGCATCCCCGCAGATTCCGCAAATGCACGCCTCGCAGGCCGGGGCAATGTGCTTGCAAAGGAAATAGTACGCTGATGCTACCGTTGATTCGAGGCCAACAACGGGAGAGTTGCTCAAACCGACGACCACAAAACTGACGAAGAAAGTGTCATGTGCGCTGCCATCAATCACCAGGTCGCGAGCTGCAACAATGACATCAGTCAGATCCTCAATCGTACCTGTCGTATCGTAACCGTTGACAAGATCCATGCGATTCCAGAGCGAGTCCACTTGAAATGTCCCTAACGGGTCCACATAGACGCTTGAACGCAGATTCATGCCGCCCGGGATGCCGATATCGTCATCCCGCAGCGCGGCTATCGCGCCAATTCTGTTCATGTCCGGAAGCGTAAGTCCACCGCGGGTGTAGACGATCTGCTTGATCAAATTGTAGTGGCCATAGTTTGCTGGAGTACTCGCGGAGGGTATGTCCCAATCCGCTGCAAAAGCGACCGTTAAGTTAGAGATCGTCCCGGCTGGGTCGTTCAGTCCCTTATAGATCGCAAATCGAGCAATGTAATAACTCGCATTTGCTTTCGGAGCATAATAGTCGACCGAGAATCCCAGCGTTGAATCATGATTGGCTCCAAGGCCGAATGCATGTCGATAGACTAAAGAGCTGGTTGTATCGTAGGTAATGTCGGTGAGCGGTAGGAGAGTGCCATAGGGATTTGTTCCGGTCGGAGCCGCACTAGAGTCTTCGTAAATTGCCCAGCTCAGATTATCGCGCGAAGTGCCCAATATCAGCGAACCATCGCGCAGGTAGTCTGCCCCGCCCGAAAAAAACGACATCCGTGCTCCCTGTATGTAAGCGCCTATTCTCCCGGAGCTGGAAACCGCCAGTTGATGGTTGTTTGTTCGTATGGTAACAATGTCACCTGCAGAAAATGACAGCGCGGGAAAGCCGAAGTTCAGAAGCGCCGCCAAGGCGATTACCCTTACAAGAGTCATAGCTCAACCTCCATCATGAGTGTCTGATACAATAATAGTCGTAGAAGTAGACGTTAGCAATAGGAAAACACGCAAGGTCGAAACGGAAAGTCGAATTTGAAAGTCGCTCACACCAGCGAAATTTGATCTAATCGATCTTTAACCTCCGACAGAATACTCAACGAATCACTGATCGACTTCGGCAGTATCACGTTCAAGGTCACCGGCTCCCGATATCCGCAAACTGCTAACGACGCCAAAACGCGCCGCCAGTCCACAATGCCGGCAAAGGGCGCCAGATTGCGTGCCACCTTGCCGTCAGTGTCGGCAAACAACACGGCTTTAAGACGGTCGCCAAATTGGTCAAGTAGCGCGTATGGTTCGTGGTCGGCCAAGAGATCGAGCGCCGTATCGTAGCACAGCCCGAATCGCGGCGAATCGTATTCCTGCAATGCAGTCGCCAGCGACGCCAGCGATTGCCGGTCAATCAAATTCCGGAGCGCCAGATTGATTCCCATTATCTCCGCCGTCTCGATCAATCCCTCCAGCGCATGAATCATCGAACGCGTATCGCTGCCGTGACGACTCGGAAGGGAATGCGTTGCCGATAAGACTACCGTCCTGACTCCCAAAACCCGTGCGGCGTGCATCGTATTGGCCACATTGCACACGCCGCCCATTCGCGTATCGGCGTGTTTGCTGGTGACATCGAAGTCCTGGCCGACCGGCACATGAAGAGTGTCAAATGCGAGTCTCTGGCTCTGCGCATAGGCGATCAATTGCAGGCGTCCGGTGTGCTGCTGGTAGTCGCAATGCCGGGGATTGTCGGTCAGCGCCAGATGCGCAAACCCGCTGCCTGCAATCTCTCCGCAGAGATCTGCAAGAGGGATTGTCTCATCGATATTAACTGGTATTGCGAAGTTCATCACTTCGAAAATGCCCTCATTTCCGATAGTGTCAAGAATAATTTGACTCTCGGACTCCGACCTCTTAACTTTCCCGGCAGGGAATAGGAGTCGCGATGAAAATCCGCAACTATCACAAAGTTGAAAAACGCGATGCGTTCATTCGGGAGAAATCCTCAGGCGTCGGCGTTCGTGTGGCAATATCAGTGGAGGATGGCGCCACCCAATTGGCGATGCGGGTCATTGAAATCGAAATCGGTGGCTTCACATCTTTGCATATTGAAGAGCATGAACAGGCGATTTTCGTCACCAAAGGCTCGGGCATTGTAACCGATGGCAAGAAGGAATGCCGCCTGACCAGTGACGATGTTGTTTTTATCCCCGCCAGCCAGGAACACCAGATCAAGAACACGGGAGATACCAAACTCATCTTGATATCGACCATCCCAATTCTCCAATAGCATCGAATCTTCTATCAAAAATGTCTGCTCAAAGCAAGACGCCGACCGGAGTTAATCCTGTCGGCGTCTTTGATTCTGTGCGATCGGCGCTTAAAATTTGATCGTGAATGGCTGCGATCCCGAATGGCGCTGAAGCGTGTTCTTCATGACCGCCAACGTCGATTCGTAGGACTGCCCGACCGTGAAGGTAACATCCTCGGCTGGATTCGGCGCCGCCAGTTTGCGCCACAATACCAGATTCCACCGACCCAGTTGCGGATCGTATTCCGCCTTCGACTTGACGTCAAAGCGCGAACTATTGGCGGTGAGCGCCTCACTGTAATGTACATACCCGGGGATTCCATCGGCCGCCTGCCAATTTTGGCCCACGAGCAGGAAGGTCGTCGTGTCGACCGAATTCAAAACAGGGCCGGTGAAGTTGCGCCCGCTAGTGTGCATCACGCGCGGCTCGCTGATGTTCGAAGATGAAGTCGCATTGCGCCTGTAAAGCGTGACTGCAGAGTCGCCATCGACCTTGCCATTGTCGCGCCAATAATAATCTTCCGCAACCCCAAATGGTTCGGTGCGGCCCGCCCGCCAGACCCAGGAATCGATGGTACCGTTTCCTTGCGTGTAGTGCGTGGGGAGTTCAGACTTGGGAATGTCCGAGTGGCAGGTGAGCGCGCAATTGGCTTTTACACTGCCGTTGCCGACGTCGAAGAACAGCGCCAGGACATCCTCGTTTTCCCACAATTGCTGTTCACGCTCCTCGGTCGTGTAGGCAAAATTGCCAAACTTGTTCTTGATCGTGTCCATTGCCTGCGAGAAGGCATCCGAACCGCCCGGCCGCGCAAAAATCCAGCGCGCCGGCCGGTCAGTTTTGCTCGAATCAGACCAGTTGAAACGCATGTAAACATTTTCGCCGTCCTGGATCGCCTGGACACGAACGACGCCGACGCCAAAGTAGTTGGTGTAGGTAGAATCCTCGCCAATGCGAATTGAAGCTACGTCAACGTCTTCCCATACCGGGTCATTGACGATATCGGCTGGGTCTGGCGCAGTAGCGACAGCCTTGACAATGACCTCTTTGTCACTGCCGTCGACCGGGCCTTCATCGTCGTTGCTGCAGCCGGCAAGCAATAGTCCGGCACAAAGTGAGGCCAATAAAAGGTAAGCTAACGATTTCCGGTTCATTCCTTCTCCATTTGAGAAAATGAGACTATGAATAATCTAAGAAACTTCAACACTCAGGGAAACGTTTTGTGCCCCTAAATAGCTTTAATGATAACTATTGTCAGGTCATCGGGTTGCGACGCCGGATTGCGAAAGCCAATGATCTCTCCAACCACGGTCTCACGCATTTCCTTCGCCGGCCGCTGCCTATTTGTTTTTACCAGTTCAACCAACCGTTCAGTTCCAAATAATTCGCCGGCCGGGCTTTCGGCCTCGGTCACGCCGTCGGTATAAAGAACCAGGATATCGCCGTCTCTAATGTGTATCGGCCGTTCCTCATATTCTCTGTCGGGCATAATTCCCAGTGTCCAACCGCCGGTGGACAGAAATTCCACCTCACCGGTGGCGCGCAGAAGGATCGGAGGATTGTGTCCGGCATTGGCAAAAGTGAAGATACGGTTTTTCATGTCGAGCACACCGTATACCGCTGTCACGAATTTGCCCTTTTCGACCGATTCGCAAATCAGATTATTGACTTTTCGCACGATCGTCCGAATCGCGTAATTGTTGCGAATCTCGGCAATCAATGAAGCCCGGAAAGAGGCCATGATCAGTGACGCCGGCAGCCCCTTGCCGGAGACATCTGCGATCGTCACCCCTAGTTGATTGTCCACAATCGGAATGAAATCAAAGTAATCGCCGCCGACCTCTTCTGAGGAAATATTCACCGCGTCAATATCGTAGCCCGCGTACTTGAGCGGTTTGCTCGGTTGAAACGATTTCTGAATCTCGCGGGCGACCTGCAATTGCTCCTTGATCTTGTTCTTCTCAAACGTCTCCTGAATGAGCCGGGCACGCGTTATTGACAGGGCCGCTTGATTGGCGAAGGCCGTCACCATCTCCAGATCCGAAGGGGAATAGGCGTCGAGCTTATCCGATTCGAGATTGAAGGCGCCGATCACTTCGGTGCCAAAAAACAACGGCACCACCAATTCCGACATCGTTTCTTCGCGCGCGGCAACATAACGCTGATCCTGCTTGACATTGGGGACAATAACCGGCTCGCCGGTCTTGGCGACCCAGCCAACAAGTCCTTTGCCCGCCTTGAGACGCAGAAGCTCTGGTGAAGCAGCATTCTGGTATCCTGATGAAAAGAGCTCATCGATGTGTTCGCCTTTTTGGCGCAGGATGTAGATTCCAATGGCATTAAATGAAATCAGCTTCTCCAACGCGGCGATAATGCTCTTGAAAACATCTTCGAGTCGTATCGACATCGAGAGAATCGTGCCGGTCTCCTGCAACAGCTCCAACTCCAGCTCAATGCGATTCAGCGCATCGATGAGAATCGCGTTCTGGATGTTGAGTGTATACTCGCGCAGGCGCCCGCTTATCGTTTCTACCAGCCGTTCAAAATCACTGCCTCCGAACAGGAGTAGCAGCACCGGGACCGTCGATGTCGCCTCAAAGGCAAAGGCCCGTCTTTTCTCCGGTACCTTTTGGATCGCAGTGCCAAGGTAATTGAGAATAGGGTTCTCGGTGGCGGACAAATCGGTCGCCAATGCTTCAATCTCGGCCGGAATGATGTCCCGCATCGTAAACATTGTCGATTGCGAACTGGTCATCAGATGAACCTCTACTTCGAGCCGCAGGCGATGGTAAATTACCACGGCCATGCCAGAATTGCCGAATGCCGGCTTCAACTCGTCATAAAGCCCACTGATGTACTCCAGCTGCCTGGCGGAAAACCGCCGTTCGCGGGCAGATTGCTTAGTCTCTACTGATGTCATATCTATTTCAACCTGTTGTTCTTTCTTCATTTGCCTCAAGTCATGGTTCAAGCTATCGCTCGGGATCAAACCTGCAAGGCTATGGTTACCGCGCAATGAGGCCTGCAAGAGAATACTGCTAACATCAAAGCCGGGCAAGTACAAAAGGCAATGTCATCTTGATGCCCCGGGTCACTATATTCTCGGCTGTCCGATTAAAATCTTGACAACATTCGCAGACAGCAATAAACTGCACTCAACATAATCACCGATATTCGGCGCGATTCGCTTAATAGGGAAGCGGGTTAAAACCCCGCACAGCCCCGCTACTGTATGCAGCTACGAAATCCCCACTACGTCACTGGGAAACCGGGAAGGCGCGGGAGAGTAGGCCCGAAGCTGACGAGTCAGGAGACCTGCCGACGATCACATCATTAACTTGTTCCGGCGCGGGTTCGGGAAAAGTACCGTTGGACAGCTTCGGCCGTTCAGCGGATCTGACCGATTCCGACTTAGCTATAAGTCGGTTTTTTGTTACCCGCCCAAGGAGATTGCTCTATGCGACTCGTTTGGGCCAAATCCCTGGCACGACTTCCCGGTCATTGCCAACACCAAAGCTCGTTGTTGCACAGTTTTCGCGTGCCAACGAGAGTTCCTGCTCCACTGATTCTCATCCTGCTTCTGCTTGCCTTGCTGACGTCCCGCGCAGCTTGCCAGGGCTTCGCCTCGCTGGAAGGCACTGTCACCGACAGCTTGCTCAACGAACCAATCGCAGGGGTCGTGGTCACTGTCCTGCCCGACGGACGATCTATTCAAACCGCGACAGACGGATCGTTTCAGTTTAGCCGGCTGACACCGGGAAATCTGACTCTGCAAGTCGAGTCGGCTTTTCACCGAACGCGAACGATCGGACCGATCCTTGTCCGCGAAGGAGAACAACGCGCGCTCGATCTTCTTCTGACCCCGATAGCACAGCGCGGCGAAACCGTCGAAATTTCCGCCGTCCGCGAATCCGGCATCGGGGTTACTTCGTTGCTGCTGGCACCGGGCACTTTTCCGAACGCGACAAGTGTCGGTGATCTCCTCAATCGCAGCGGCTTTCACCTCGAGTCGGACGGCCGGACCAAGTACGCGTCACTGCGAGGATTCAGTCCCCAGTGTGTCCTGGTACTCATTGATGGCGTTCCCATCAATCCCGACGGTTCTCCCGCCGATTTGAGCACAATCCCAACCGAGTCGGTCGAGAGAGTGGATATCTACACGACGGGCGCGGCATCGAAATTCGGCGCCAACGCGCTTGGCGGCGCAGTAAATATTATCAGTCGCAGCGCTGCATCACAGGATCGCACGGCCAATCTCGCCGCAACACAGGGAAGTTTCGATCTTCACCGCGCTGCCGCAAACCTCGCGCTGGAGAACCTTGCCGGTGTCGGTGCCAATGCCGGCTACGACTACCAGCAACAGCGCAACGACTTTGAATTCGAACATCCGTATGAAGGTACGCAGAAACGTACCGGCAATTCTTCCCGCATCTACAGCGGCTTCCTGTCGCTTCGACCGGAACGAATTCGCGGCCTGTCGTTGCAGGCAAGGCTCTCCAACTCGCACATCGAAATCCCCGGGGCAATATTCCAGGAGACCAATGGCGGGGCAATGGCCAAACGCGAAAACCGCTACTATTCGCTCAGCTACGCCCTGTCGAAGATCCGGCTCACCGGGACTTTTCGAGAACTGCGGCAGAGATTTGCCGACCGCGGCGGCTTCATTGCCTATGACAAAGCATATCTTCAAACCGCACGAGTGCTCAAGGGCGAGTTCGAAAGTCCGCTCATGCGGCACTTCGTTGCCACGGTAGGTTCCGAATACTCATCGGAAAGCTTCTTCAATGATGACCTGATTGCGTCGCAGCGTTCGCTGCCGAGCGTAAGTCGAAAATCAATCGCCGCCTACGGTGGTGTAACCGGCGTGCGAAATGTCGGAATCCTGGCTCTCTCTGCCGAAACACGTTATCGCCTCGACAACGTGGATGACAAATCGCATGGATCGCCATTCGCCGGCCTCGAACTCAAACTGCATCTTCCGGTCATTGTGGGCGGCCAGGCCTCTTACTCTGAATCATACCGGCTGCCTCCGATCGATGCGCTCTTCTGGCGCGGCGATGTCTTTAGCGAGGCCAATCCTCAACTCCGCCCCGAGCAGGCGATTTCGCGCGACGTGGGAATTACCGTGAAATACGAACGGTCGTTCGTGCTCGCGGCGAGTCATACCTGGTTTACGAGTGACGTCACCGACCTCATCATTTGGCGCCGCCAATACGACGGCAAATATAAACCCGTCAATATTGATCAGTCACGCTACGTCGGGACCGAAACGTCAATGTCACTGTCGTCCAAACATCGGCGAGTTGTCCTGACATATCATCGAACTTCGCTGGACGCCACGAATCTCTCACACTCCAGCGGATACTATGGACAAACGATTCCGTTCAAACCGGAGCAAGTTGAGCGCTTCGCGCTCGAGATTGACTTCACTCTGTTCAAGACGCAATATTCGTACAGCTATACCGGCGAGCGGCAAATTCGCGAAGCCAATACCAAGAACCTCCCGGCATTTGCCCTGCACGATTTGAGTATCGAATTGCCCGTTAATCTCTGGGCACGAAAACATACACTTCAGGCGGCGGTGCTCAACATCACCGATCAGCGCTATGAACTGTTGGAACGCATGCCGATGCCGCCGCGCAGCGCGTCTTTGACACTCAACATTCAGATCTGACCAAAGGGAGACTCTATGAAGAACCTCTGTACTGCTCTCTTCCTCGTCCTGCTCGCAACAGTGGCTAACTTCGCCGCACCCCGGGAACTCGTCATAGTCAACGGTCTCGGCGAGACATTCGATGTTGTCGATCTCGAAGACAGCACGGTCTCGCTGTTCGTTGATGAACTGGGACTCTATCCGAATGATCTTGTGGTCAACGGAAATACCGGAATTGCCGTCAACTCGGGAAGTAACGATCTTTACTTCTACGATCTTGTCACCAGGCAGCGTTCCGGAACCTGTTTCCTGGGCAGTGGCCGTAATCCCTACAACGGCGCATTCTTGAATTCCGACACCTTCTTTGTCACAAACCTCGTTTCATCAACGGTGACAAAGATCAAGGTCTCCGACCGCAGCATCGTCAGTGAGTTTCCGGTCGGCGACGGCATCGATTCCGACAGCCCGCAGGGGATTCTGATTCGCAACCGGCGCGCCTATATTTGCCTCTCCAGCTTCAACGATCTGTTTGAATACGATGCCGGGAAACTCGAAGTGCGCGACTGCAACAACGATACCTTGATTGCCCGCGTCACTGTGGGCGTGAATCCGCAAGTCGCGCGATTCGGATATGATGGCTATCTTTACGTCCTCTGCACCGGTAACTACGCGGCGATCGAAGGCTGGCTGTACAAGTTCGATCCGGTGACCAACACGGTAGTAGACAGTCTCTCGGTCGGCGGGTTTCCGGGCGGGACTTGCGATTACCAAGCAAGGTATCGCTTTTCTCGCTGCCGGCGGTTGGCCGCCGCCGGTCAAAATGACGACATCCGGCCCGCAATTCGTCGGCCGACAACTCGCGCCTCCCTCATTTAACAAATCAAGTGGATTGGTTTATACCGTCGGACTTGACTTGTTCTCGTTGCTCCACGGTCCCGCCAATCCACTTAGCGCCGATTGGGGCGTCACCTCGCTGACGACAATTTCGGATTCAACGGTCATTACCTGCAATTTTGCCGACGATACAATCACCGAAATTGACTCGGCCGGAACCGTACACGCCCGGTTCAATGTTGGTGATGGTCCCTTAATGGCGGCAAAATTTCCTTCATGCTTCGCAATAAAAGGTGATGCCAACTTCACCGGAACAATCAACATTTCCGATGCCGTTTTTCTTATTGACTTCATCTTTGCGGGTGGGCCGCCGCCAATTGTGTCAGGGAGCGGCGATATGGACTGCAGCGGCAATCTTACCATTTCTGATGTCGTCGCGATAATCAGTTTCATCTTTGGCGGCGGAGCCGGATCCTGCGGCTGTGCCGACTAATCGCTTTGATTGATAACTGATGCACTGATTCCAAATTACGGGTCGCCACTTACCTAACCCGATTCGGCAATATGTTGCACAAAAACGGTACAAGAACACCCTTGCTATCGCTCGTTCGGTTGAATTTGTTCGCGTAGGTAAATGCCTGCTGATATCTGTTCCGTAGTCCCAGCAGTACCGAATGAAGCTGCGAGATCTGCCGTCCCGGATATCGGCACAACTTTTGCATGTTGATCATCCTCGGTATACCACGCATGAGATTTGGGAGTGGTGTGCGCTGGACCAACCAGCCGCTCGAAGGCGACTTCGGGTATCCCCCCTCCACCACTCCCTTTTTTTAAATTTCCCCCCAAATCGGCGAGTCAACTTGCCACGAGACCGTTCTCGTGGTATAATCAGATATGTATCCCTTTTCACCCCCAGAGCCATATGTTCTTCGCGGACGGTCCGGCACACTTGCCGAGCACCTGGGCTACACCCCGGCTGATCGATTTCTGATTATCAACGCCGACGACCTTGGCCTCACTGCCGGCATCAATCGAACTATCGCCGACCTCTATGCTGCGGATATTGTTTCCTCAACAACGATTATGGTCACCGGAGGTGAATACCGCGACGCGGTCGCTCGACTGAAATTGCAGCCAATGGCATGTGGCGTCCATATCACAATGACGTCTTCATTGCCGGAAGCGCTCGTCGGTCCTGTCAGTACGGTTGAAAGCGTCGCCAGCCTGGTTGATTCCTCGGGCAAGTTTTATCTCGACCGGGACACATTCTTCATCAACGCCGATCCCGGGAGGCTCAACGCGAAGCCACCCACCAGATTGAACGCGCCATGGCTGACGGAATAAACGTGACCCATATCGATAGCCACGAGGGCACAATGCAACTGCGTCCGGAGTTTGCGGATCTCTACTTGAACCTCGCCGCTAAGTTCCGCCTTCCGCTGCGCATGGGCTCGCGGGCATTGCTCGCGCAAATTGGTCTCGGTGACGGCTGGATTGAACGCGCACGCCGCCTGTGCCTGCAGTTCACCGATAACTTCGTCTACTTGCCGATAGATGGCTTTGCCGCACTTTCGGAGAAAAAACACTATATGTGCCGCCTGCTCGAGAATCTGCCATTGGGGGTTACCGAAATCTATTTCCACCCGGCCGATCCACGCTACGAACACCGGGTCAAGGAGCAGGGAAGAGCCGATCGCCAAATCTGGTCGGTACGCGAATGGGACTACCAAATTCTTGTCTCACCCGAATTCCAATCAATGATCAAAGAGCAGGGAATCAAGTTGATCGACTTCGCAGCGCTGCGCGAGCTGATGCACAGCCAATAGGTGCTATCGCCGTTTCCCGTCTTGCAGCACTAAGTCGAAATATCCCAAAAGGAAGACTGGGCGATTCTTTCAAACCGCCCAGTCCGTTGGGTACAGGGTAGGATAAGGAAGGGTCCCCGGGGAGCAACCTGAAGCGATTAACCCCAGGCCCTTCCGGTAGGATTACTCAAATGTCATCAGCATCGGGCGATGCTGTCTGAACTATTTTCACTACTTGTTCTAACGCCTGTAGCATTTCAAAGTTCCAATGATCAATTACTTAATCTGTGACTTGAGCCACTTCGTAGTAACCGATTTTGGCCTTTCGATCGGCCAGCCAAGGCCGCGTGCGACAACAGCTTGTGCGCACACGCCCAGGGCGCGCGAGACAGAGAACAAGACAGTATAATATGCAAATTCAGTCAGGCCAAAATGATAGAGCAAGGCGCCCGATCCGGCATCCACGTTCGGCCATGGATCCTTGATCTTTTGCACTTGCTGAAGCACCGTCGGCACGACATCAAATACTTTAGCGACAAGCTGGAAGACCTCGTCTTGGCCGATATTCTTCTTGCCCCAATCGAGGAACGCCGAGAAACGCGGGTCAGTGATACGGAGAACGGCATGACCATAACCCGGAACTACTTTACCGGAATTCAGGGTTTCCCAGGCGAACTCTTTCAACTGCTGATCAGTCGGAACGCCGCCGAATTTTTCCTTTACCATCAGCACCCAATGCAGGCATTCCTGGTTGGCAAGACCGTGAAGCGGACCCGCAAGACCATTAAGTCCGGCAGAGAGCGAATAGTAGAGATCGGAAAGAGCAGAGTTGACGCAGAAAGTAGTATGAGCACTGACGTTTCCTGACTCGTGATCGGAATGCAGGACGAGGTAAAGTCTCATGCAGTCGGCGAACTTGCCGGTCGGATCCGGCAATCCCAGCATCTTGACATAGTTTTGCGACCAGTCAAGCGACGGATCGAAAGCAATCCTCGGTCCTTTGTCGAATTTCATCCGATACACGCCGGCTGCGATTTCCGGCAGCTTCGCGACGATGTCAAGCGCGTCTTCGAGCGTCCAAACCCAGTAATCGCTCTTCGGCATGCCGGCATCATAATGCTCGCGGAACTTGGATTCTCTTTCCATGACCAGAATGGCCGTATCAAACATCGCCATCGGATGTGAATCCTTCGGCATGGCTTCCAGAACTTTCCACACGTAATCCGGCACCTTGGCGCGAGACTTGAGGTCGCGGCTGAGGTCGGCAACCTCTTCCTTGGTCGGCATTTCGCCGGTCAACAGCAGCCAGAAGACTTCTTCCGGAGTGTTGTTGACAAGGTCGGCCACCGGACGGCCGCGAATGATCAAACCCTTATCCGGCGGAACATCGGAGGTGTCACATACCAAACCTTTGACTCCACGCATGCCACCGTAGGCTTGCGCGATCGAAACATCGGAGATTTTCACATCGCCGTGCTGCTTGACGAGTTCCTGAATTTCCTTCGACCACTTCGGGAGTTCAGCGGCCATTTTTTCTTTGATTGCTGTCATCTTGACTTCTTTTGCTATGGTTGCCATTTTCTCAAACCTCCACAATCTAGCTTGAGCGGAGGACGAACTTCATATCACCACACCTCGCCCCTACCGGGCTAAATGTGAATAAATTCACAATTCTATCTCGCTTATATACGCGCCAAATTCGAGGTTGTCAAGAGTATTTTCGATAAAATCGGTAGAAATAACGTCTTTATTCCGGCAAGAGTTTGGGACGATTATTCCGCCCGCCTCTGTTGAGAAAATTCGCTAATTGTCCGTCGAAATTCGCCCCTTTCCCGCGCCCTTGTCCCCGTTCTCAATTCGAGCTCTCATTGTAAAGATTGTGCGCGACTTGTGCGCGCGGATGTCCACATCCGCGCGTTAGTGGGCGGCAAACGTCTCGTCTGCCGCATTCTCATTTTGTTAGTGGCTGTCTGTAGATATCAGATTCAAACCGCCCTCGCGCGGTCTCCATGCAAATTAGCTTGAAATCTTCGCAAGTTCTTACGACATTAATACTTCGGCACTGAATGAGAGTTTCAAATTCGCCGGGAAAGAATGGAATCTAAGGCCTTGGTCGATAAACCGACCGGGTCGGTGAGGTACAGTCTCTTTGACTCAAATGACTTCAAGACTCTCGGAACACAAAGGAGAGTTTCAGTATGTTTATTGGACTGGATGAACTGTTCAGTTATTCCGTGTCGTTTTTTGAGGAAACGAAGAGCAAGTGGCCCGCGCCCCTCGTAGTCTATTGGCACATGGGCGACGCAATTCACCGCGCTGCCCATGCTCTTCAGCATTACCTTTGTATCGACCTTCGCGAACATTATCTGCAAAACTCCAGTATTGGCACTCCCTACCAGAAGTGGGCGTACTTCACAAACATGGATTTCGAAAGCTTTGATCAGAGCATACGGAGAATGTGCTACTCAATGGACCAATTCTACTTACTAAGGTTTACCGAGCCTGAAGCGATAGGACTCACGCGCTCGGCATTTCCTATACACGCGAATCGGAAAAGTGCGCTAATTTGGTTCGAGACAGTTGGCGCACACTATGCCAGCCTTCGAATCAATCCAGATTCCCCGGTTGTCACACTAATGTCTATCTCTCTCAAGGACCGGTTGCTCCTTGGTACCACTGATTTCGCGCGAGAGAAGACTATGCGTCCGCCTCCAAGTCCGTTCTCCACCGAGACGATTTCAATCGAAGATCGATCGACACTAACTCTTCTGCAGCGCGACGGCGAACAGATCTTGGTGGAATTGCGTCGATTCCATAAACTCTTGGGCGACTTTGTCACGCGCAATCTGCGAGTGTCCGACTTAGTTAGGCCGGTGGAATTCACAATATTGAGTCATCCTGAATTTTAGTCCTGACTTCTACGCAATGTGCGTTGGATAGATTCAACGTTCATGGATTCTCACGAGCGGCAGACGCTTCATCTGCCCCATTCACAGTTTTATGACCGCCAATTCGCAGGTCCGAACCCCGCAACTCGCATTCCTCGCCTTGACTCCGCGTCAGACTATCGTTATTCTATCCCATGCCCTGCATCTTCTGCTCCATCATCGAAGGTAAAGCCAACGCCAAAATCTTCTACCAAGACGACAATGTCATTGTCTTCCACGACATCTCCCCCAAAGCGCCGATTCATCTGCTGATCTGCCCCAAACAACACTATACCGACTTCATCAGCGCGTCCCCCCGATGTGCGCTCCCAACTCGCGGATGCTGTCCAAAAAGTCGCCGAAATGCTGGGCGATAGGGGAAACGACTTCCGCGTCCAGATCAACAACGGCCCCGGTTCCGGTCAAATCGTTTTTCATCTCCACTACCATTTTCTCGCCTGGGGCTAAGCAAATTCAGTCCAGCGTCCGATTCTTGAATGGGGAGAAACAGAATTCATCAAGGTACCGATGGATGGAACTAGACTATGAGAAAATGTCTCTTCGGGCTGCGCTCGCTCTGTTGCTCGCAGCACCTGCCAATTCAGAGAATATTCGGTGCGCTGAAGCTGGTTCAGCCACCTGGAGTCTGATCGCCGGTGGCGGAAGCGCAGCTGGCCCAAATCGCAGCATGGCGCTTCAGGGCGGCACCGGAATCACCTTGGGAATAGGCGGCCATCTCTCGCTGGGCGTATCGACGAACTACACAGTCTTTGCCGGATCGACACCGAATGACGCCTCTTATTTTCTTGATGCTCCCCTCACATTGACGGGATATTTCATCGCCGGAGGAACACTGCCGATGGCCATTTCCGGCGGTGTCGGCGTTGGATTCTCTGATCTCCCCGAATGGCGGAACTCCAACCGCGCCCTCACCGGTCATCTCGCTGCAGCCGCAAATGTCGCTGGCGCAATGTGGATCGAGCTCAAAATGATCAAGGCCGCCACCAGCACTGGCAACGTGACATTCGGATTTGCTGTCCTGCGTTATTCGATCGATTTGTAGCCTAGCCCCTTGTGGGCGCTTTGTGTTCGACTTGTGCGCGCGGATGTCCACATCCGCGCGTTGTCATACCGGTGAAAGTTGAGGCTTGCGAAACCCCGCCTGAAGAGACTGTTGAAAAACTCGAACTTTGTCGTCCTGAGCGCTACGCAGGCGAAGGACTTGCTCCCTCTGTTTCTGATCACTTACAGATCCATCGCCTGCGCAGCAAAGTAGGCCAGAGCCTTGCTCCTGACACCGCGACGAAGTCGCGGTCCATCAAGCTAATTGCTCCGTTCGTGCCGGTCGCTGGTGCCGTTGTCGTACATTCCCACAAAGGTCGTCACATTGCCGCCTTCGTCCCTAAGAAACTGCGCGCGGAAATAGCCCACGCCGTTAAGCATGAATTTGTCTTTTCCCAAGGGAATCAGTTGGTTTTGCGGATTGGTCCCGCGTTGGTAATAAAGTGCGCCGTTTTCGACCCAGACCTTGCGCGGACCGTAGGTCCCTTCATATTGGCGCAAAGTACTCTCATCCAAAACAACCGGATTGACTCTTGATGCCAGCGCCTCCGCCGCCCACTGTAACCGCTCCTTCTTCTGCAAATTATCACTCTTTTCGGCGATTGCCTGCAGCGCCATCATGTGGGCGACATCCAGCGCTTTGGCGGGTTCGACATCGACATCGGGCGCGACACCAACCCCTTCCCAATTGGTGCCGGTAATCGGGTTAATCGCTCGGCCATAGGGGACACTCATCTGAATATTCAGCGAGGCAAACAGGTACTCGTTCGTCGGGTGGGCTCCGCCTCCCGTTGTCTTGCCGATCAAAGTTCCGCGTTTGAGATTCTTGAGATTGTAAGAGAATTCTTCGCCGCCGGAGAAAGTGAAATTACTGGTCAGGACGTAGACTTTAGCGCCGGGAATCTTCTTGCCGGGCACATAGGCCTGTGTCCAGAACTGCTGGATTGTATCGAGCGAGCGAATGTAGAAGCTGTTCAAGTGTACTGGCTGATCAAACAGAAAGCTCGTGATCAGCTGGATCATCGACGGATCGCCACCCCCGTTTTCGCGTAGATCAAAAATGACCGCTTCACAGCCGCTCAAAAAATTCATCGCGGCAATCGCCGTTCCGCCGGCAATATCGGCAGGGACGAAACCGCGCAAATCGAGATAGCCGACGTTGCCATCGAGAATCTCCAGCTTCTTGAACCCGTAGTTCATCGCCTTCATCTCCTCATACCAGGGATTGGGGGCGAGACTGTCCTGACTCTTTTGAATATCCTCAATCATCCCATCTCCCACAAATCGAACCCCGAGATGCAAATCGTGGCTGATCGAACGCAGGTCTTCTGTTAGCCGCTGGGCGAATTCGCTGCGGCTGGTGATCGCCTTATAAGTGCCTTTCTTGTATTGGTCGCGAATATGCTTGCCCATGGCCTGGGCCTTATCCAGAAAAATGTACTCGTCGAGCAGGGCCTTGGAGACGCTGTCGATAATCGCCGACTGCATGCGCGCATCCGTGTCCTTATCCGGCGGTGGTCCGCCGACAAGGGTCTGGGCATGAAGAGTCTTCGTCAAAAGAAGGAGAATACCTACCGCAAATGCTGCGAGCAGAAGTTTACCCGCGATACTAATTCCGGAACGAAAGTGACTCTTCATGACGACTTCTCCAGTGTTTTCGTGACGACACGTTTATGGTGAAATATTTAACTTCATATAGACCGTTTCTCGCGCAAACGAGGTCGCCCATTTCGGTTTTGCCGACAACTTGCGAAACCCGTACTTGCGATAAAGCAAATTGGCAGCCTTGAGCTGTATGCTGGTCCCGAGCACCAACTGTGTGGCGCCGGCGATGCGCGTGCGCTGGATCGCCATCTCCAACAAGCGGGCGCCAATCCCGCGGCCGCGATTGGCTCGGGAAACCGCCATCTTGGCCAGTTCGTAGACTGACTCCGAATGCCTGATCAGCGCGACTGTGCCGACGATGCTGCTTTCTGTTCGAGCAAACAAAATCGCGCCGCCCCGCTTGATGATTTCCTGTTCGGGATTCTCCAGAACCGTTTTGTCGGACGGCTCTATGCGAAAGAACTCGTTCAGCCACTCTTCGTTTAGTTCACGAAATTTGTCCGCCCAGCGCGGTTTGAAGTCAATGATCTCGACGGCTGCGAGTTTTTCCGGATACAATTGTTCTGTGACGCGGGCATACATATCCTTCTCGGTGAGCGAATTCTCAATCATCTGAATCGATCCGAGGAAGTTTCCGTCCAGCGATGCCAGCAATTCTGAAGTGCAGCGCCGAATCACAGCCCAGACCGGCTGCAGTTGCCGGACGATCTGCTTTCCTTCCTTCGTCAAACTCAACAGCCGGCGACGGTCGTCATTGCGATCGCGCGTCGAAGCCAGCAAACCGTTGCGCTCCATCTGTCCGGCGATCTGGTTGACCGCTGGATGCGTAAACTGCAGCCGGTCGGCGATTTCGGTTACCGACAGCGGCGATTTCTGGGACAACAAATATGCCACCGGAAACCAGCGGGCTTCAAATTGCAGTTGATGTTCTTCATAAACCCGCGAGATATCCCGCGCCAGCCGATCACTCAACCGTTTCAAACGGCTGGCGAAGGCTAACGGCCCCAATTCCTTGATTGTGTCTTTTCCCGGCCCTGTCATAGCACAATCCTTCCTGATGTATAAGAGTTACGTAAGTGCTTACCCAAACGTTGCGTTAAGAACTGTTAAATCCTCCCGATGATTCTGCGTATTTACATTGCACGAAAAATACTTCCGGACGCAGCCGTTGGCGACAACAATCGTGGCGGAATGAGTCGGAATTTTGGCTGTCGCTTGCGGCAGTAAGGTTTTTAAACTTTGAATCAACCCATCTGGGTCATATACTTCTTGACACTCTTCCACAGCACCGGTATATTCAACAGTTCAGGTGTAATGTGGGGGATAACAATTTTTCGTTTTGAGAGGAGGTTGAGCCAAGCTTGACAGGAGTAAAAGTCCGCGACGACGAGTCGTTTGAAAAGGCTTTAAGAAGATTCAACAAGCTGTGCGAACGTTCGGGCATTCTGTCGGATATCAAAAAGCATCAGCATTTTGAGAAGCCATCAGACAGACGCAAGCGTAAGATGAACGCTGCCAAACGCAAAACGCGCCGGTTCAATCGGGAAGACTAAAGATGTCGGTGTTAGACACCTTGAATAGTGATCTCAAGGATGCGATGAGAGCAGGCGATAAAGCCAAACTTGAAGTCATCCGGGGATTGAAATCAGACATCAAGTATAAAGAGATTGAGTTGAAACATCCTCCCACCGAGGAGGATGTCATTGCCGTTCTATCATCAGCCGCCAAAAAACGCCGCGATTCCATCGAGCAGTTTCGTGCCGGTGGAAGGGAAGATCTGGCCACCAAGGAAGAATCAGAGCTTGTGATAATCTCCCATTATCTGCCCAAGCAATTATCTGATGAAGAGCTGGTCGGGTTAATCACTGCGGCGATCGAAGCCAGCGGGGCGAAAGCCCCGGCTGACCTCGGCAAGGTGATGAAAGAAGTCATGCCCCAAGTCAAAGGGCGTGCCGATGGCAATCGACTACGCGAAATCATCGCCGCCAAACTGGCGGGATAAAATTGTTGAAATTAGATTAGAGTGATGACCCGCCGGATGGCAACACCTGGCGGGTTTCTTATGTAACGCATTTGCACGAAGAGAACCTGTAATGGAACCGCTGATCACCTACGATGACTTTCGCAAAATCGATATCCGCGTCGGAGAGATTACTCGAAGTCCAGGACTTCGAACGCGCCCGCAATCCTTCCTATCAAGGGGACTGTTGAAAAAGCCCATTCCCCCCAAAGCGACTATTTGACCAGGACTTTTGACCTCGCCGTAAGTCATTCCCGCGAAAGGTACTGTTGAAAAAGCCATTACCCATAAGTTACCACTCGATTTGTGCTCATGATCTCCCCATAAGTCATTCCCGCGAAAGCGGCTGCCGAAGGCGTCTAGCTTAGGTCGTTTTTGATTTTGGCAGCGATTCACAAACCGCGAGCTCTTTCAACACTCCCCACGGTGTGGGCGAATCTGGGCTCCGAAATTACCGAGAGCTGGTCAAGTGTACAGGCAAAACTGGCCTATTCAAGAGAAGAGTTACTGTGCAGGCAAGTGATTGCAGTAGTGAACGTTGCCCCACAGCGACTTTTCCGGATTCCAAGCCGAGGTATTGATTCCTTGAGTCGAGAAAGAAGACGGCAGTTTGCCGCCTCCTGAGCCGAGCCGGAAGCCGGCTGGTATCGGGACTCGAGTGTATTAGCCCCTTGATTATCTCCTTGCATTTCCAGGCTTCGGAAAGTATACTCACTGTTCTGTATTGGTTAACGGTAAAATATGTTTGATTCACTTTCGGAAAAATTAGAGAAGGCATTTAAGACCCTCCGGGGTCAAGGGAAGCTGACGGAAGACAACGTCCGCGAGTCGGTGAAAGATGTCCGGCGCGCGTTACTTGATGCTGACGTCAACTTCAAGGTCGTCAAGCAGTTCATCGCTGGAGTCGAGGAAAAGGCCTATGGCCAGGAAACACTCCGGTCAGTCGCGCCCAGCGAACAGATCGTCAAGATCATTCACGACGAGCTGGTCGAAATCCTTGGCGGTCAAAATGCCCCGATGGAGTTCCGTGGCACCCCCGGAAAACTGCTGCTTTGCGGTTTGCAGGGCTCCGGTAAGACAACTCTGGCCGGCAAGATAGCCCTGTATTACCAGAAAAAGGGCCAGCGGCCCCTGATGGTCGCAGCCGATATTTACCGCCCGGCAGCGGTTAAGCAATTGCAGGTACTCGGCAAACAAATTGATGTGCCGGTCTTTCATGTCGATAAGAAGCCCCCGCAGATTTGTGCGGAGGCGATTGAATATGCGCGCGCCAACAACCTGACCCTGATCATCTTCGATACCGCCGGTCGACTCCATATCGACGAAGAGTTGATGCAGGAATTGAGCGATATCAAGAAGAAGGTCTCGCCGGACGAAATCCTGCTCGTCGCCGACTCGATGACCGGTCAAGATGCCGTCAATGTTGCCGCACAATTCAACGAAACGCTGGATTTTACCGGCGTGGCGCTGACCAAACTCGATGGCGATTCCCGCGGCGGTGCGGCGCTGTCGATCCGGCATATCACTGGCAAACCGATCAAGCTCGTCAGTGTCGGCGAAAAACTTAGTGATCTGGAGTTATTCTATCCAGAACGCATGGCATCGCGCATCCTCGGCATGGGCGACATCGTCTCGCTGGTCGAAAAGGCGCAGGAAACCATCGATGTCAAGGAAGCCGTCAAACTTGAGAAAAAGCTTCGCAAGGAAGCCTTCACTTTCGACGACTTCTATCAGCAACTTCAGCAGCTCAAGAAAATGGGCTCGCTGGAGTCGATCTTGAAAATGATCCCCGGTGTCTCCAGCCAGTTGCGCAATGTCGATATTGACGAATCGCAGATGAAACGGGTGGAGGCAATTATCCTGTCTATGACGATGGAAGAGCGCAATCGTCCGCAGGTTCTCAACGGTTCGCGCCGGGCACGTATCGCCGATGGCTCGGGAACCTCAATACAGGAAGTTAATCGCTTGATCAAGCAATTCCAGCAAATGCAGAAGATGATCAAACAGATGCGCGGTGGAAAGCTAAAGAGGATGATGCCGGGTAACTTTTTCAATTAGGAATAAAACTAACTTATTCGTATCTTAATTATGGAGGATTGACTTGTCAGTCAAACTTAGACTCAGAAGAATGGGCGCCAAAAAACGTCCGATTTACAGAATCGTCGCCATCGACTCGCGCCGCGCGCGCCAGGGTCGCTTTGTCGACATGATGGGTAATTACAATCCGCTGGTCAAACCGGCGAAGATTACCATCAACGAGGAAAAAGTCCTCAAGTGGTTGGGTCAGGGAGCAGAGCCGTCGGATACGGTGCACACGCTGTTCTCCCAGATCGGAATCAATGAGAAGTGGGAACTCCTCAAGGCCGGTAAAGACGCATCGGGTATCGAAATCAAGACGACCATCACCGAGCGTAAGAAAAGAACCAGAAAAGCCAAAGCAGCTTCGGCGGCTCCGACCGGGGAAGCGTCCGCCTAATTAGGCGACGCTCTGTTGTAAGCGAACAAGTAACGCTTCACTCCCGACAGACCGGATAGGCGGAGAACAGCCCGCTGATAGTTGCAACTTCAGCAAGAATCCGAAATCTGTGTCTAATAGTAATGGAGAGTGCAAGTGAAGGAGTTCGTTGAGACCATTGTTAAGGCCTTAGTGGATAATCCCGATGCGGTAGTACTCAAGGAGATCGAAGGGGAACGTACCACGGTTTTCGAACTTCGCGTCGGCCAGGGCGACCTGGGCAAGGTAATTGGTAAGGCGGGGAACACCGCCAAAGCGATCCGCACAATCATGCTGGCAGTTTCTGCCAAACAAGGTAAACGCGCGGTATTGGAGATTCTCGAATAACGGATGAATTGATTGCGATCGGCAAAATAGTTCGTGCCCATGGAATCAAGGGCGAAGTGGCGGTCATGCCGCTCACCGATTTTGTCGACCGGTTTGAAGATCTCGAATCAGTGATCCTCGAAGGACGAGCGACGGCGCGTTTCAATATCCGCGAAGTCCGCTACCACAAACGACAACTGCTGATTCTCTTTGAAGGCATCGATACGCGCAACCTCGCCGAAGAACATATCGGCGATTTTGTCAGCGTCACCAAAGACGAAATGGTGGATCTGCCCGAACAAACCTTCTTCCAATTCGATGTGATCGGCATGAAGGTGTATACGGAAACCGGCGAATACCTCGGCGAAATCGCCGAAATCATCGAAATGCCGGCCAACGATCTCTGGCGCGTCGAGGGCGAACGCTCGATTCTCCTCCCGGCCGCCGAGAGCGTAATATTGAATGTCGATAAGGAAGAGCGCAAAGTTACCGTTAGGCTGCTTGAGGGCCTGCTCGATCTGTAGAAAATGAAAGTCACGATACTCACTATCTTCCCGGAGTTCTTCGCAAGTCCGCTTGAACAGTCGCTACTGCAAAAGGCGGTCGAAAACAAGACTCTTGAGGTCGAGATAGTGGATATCCGCAGGTTTTCAAATAATAAGCACAACACCGTCGATGACGCCCCTTTTGGCGGCGGCGGCGGGATGGTGATGAAGATTGAACCGCTCTATGACGCGCTCTCTTCGGTGCTCTATAATGACGAAAGCAAGAACCGCCGCATCGTCCTGACCTCGGCTGCAGGCCGTAAATACGACCAGCCGGCGGCCGTCAAATACTCCCTGCTCGACCATCTGATCATCATCTGCGGTCGCTACAAGGGCGTCGACGAGCGAATAATGAAGTTTTTCGACCTTGATGAAGTGTCGATTGGTGATTATATAATCAATGGCGGCGAAACAGCCGCCCTCGTCATCCTCGAATCCGTCTTCCGATTATTGCCGGGCAGTATGCACGACATAGATTCGGCCTTGACAGATTCGTTCAGTGATGATATTCTCGGTGCTCCGGTATGGACACGTCCCGCCGAGTTCCTGGGCGAAAAAGCGCCCGCGACTCTGCTGGGCGGGGATCACGCCCGGATGGACGAGTTCCGGCGCTGGGCCGCGCTCAAGCGCACTATGGACAAACGTCCCGATTTGCTGCGCCGTGCGGATCTGTCCGATGACGACCGCGCCATGATCGAGCGGATCGCCGCCGGACATGAATTTGATAATTAATTTGATTGGAGGATAGAAATGAACATCGTGCAAAAAATCGAGGCGAAATACCTCCGCGAGCAGAAAGTCGATTTCGCTCCCGGTGACACCATCGCCGTCCATCAGAAAATCATGGAAGGCGACAAGGAACGCATCCAGATCTTCCAGGGTGTGGTCATGGGACGTCGCGGCGGCGGCAGCGCCACCGGCGCATCATTCACCGTCCGCAAAGTGACGCAGGGCATCGCCGTTGAGAAGGTGTACCCTCTGCATTCACCGAATATTGCCAAGATCGAGAGAATTCGCACTGGCCGCGTTCGCCGCGCCAAGCTGAACTATCTCCGCAATCTTTCCGGTAAGGCTGCTCGTATCGACGAGAAGAAGCAAGACCTCACCGGCGAATAACTTCTTGCACTTACATATCATACTTGAATTGAATAAAGGCCGTGCCCACTCACGGCCTTTTCGTTATTGGTTTGTGCGAAGCGGACGATGTCGACTTCCGCGAACTTGCACACCAATCAATCGCGTCATTCCCGTGAAGGCGGCTGCTGAAGGTGTCCAACTGAGTAGGTCCGAATCCCTGCTTCGGACTTGTAGGGGCGCGGTCTCCGCGCCCGCATCTGGGAGACCCGGTTCGGTAGGTCAGACATTCCTGTCTGACCGATTCGTAACGGTCAGGTGCCCAACCTGCTTTTCGGAGATTCGGCTTCGATTGCGGAGCATCGGGCCATGCGGTGCGTCAGGTCCTTATCCCGGACGCCGAAAGTCTGGTAAAATCAACAGTCGACCGTCCGGATGCGACCTGACGCCTCTCTGCACCATTCCGACAGATGCCATCCGTCGAAGCCCCTCGAAGCTCAATTCATGAATTTCGCTTGTAGCAATAAGTGTCTCGCCCGTTACCTCTCCCTTCAATGCAGAGAACACGCGAGCCATGGCCGACCCAGGTTGAGAAGATTATCGGATTGTAAATTCCAGATTCGTACTTGGGTCTGCCGTTCGCAGGGTGCAGCATTCGCCGCCGAAACGTCGAACATTGATCAGATATACGCAGTCAGAGGTCCGAAGCGACTCCGCTTATGCAATCTGCGTCACGCTATATCACCGGAACTTTGCAGGGCCGTCTGAGAAGATATAATTGATAAGCCGCACAGCGTCCGGAGATGTGACCTGACCGACCGTCGGCAAATCGTCGCAGCAAAGGCACGTCGGCTCGGCTGCCCGACCCCGGTATCCCAGCGGCAGAGCGGGCAGGGCTGAGTCCGTTCAACCTGCAGCGCCCCCGTATACTCCGCAATCACCCCAACTTCTCGCTAGCATCTTGCATTCGAACCTGCCAAATTGCACCCAAACCCTGCCATACCCAGGAGGCCAAACAGTAACATGTTGGTCAGAAAGTTCCTACCCAGCGACGCGGAAGCGTTAAGTCAAATCTTCATTCAAAACCTCCGGCAAGTCAATATCCGCGACTATCCAAGTGAGGCCATCGAAGCCTTGGTGCTGCTGTATACTCCGGAGCAGATAATCGAACGAGCCGGCAAGTGGATTACTCTTGTCTGCACCGATGGGCAAGATGTTGTCGGCACCGCATCGCTCGATCACGATCGCGTGCGGGAAGTCTTCGTCGCCGTGTCTCAATCATCGGACAGGGATTGGCAAGCAACTTATGCATGCCATCGAGCTGAAGGCCAAAGAACAACATCGTCGAAAAGCTGTTTCTACTGGCAGGAATATCCGCGGAAGAGTTTTACAAGTAAGTTGAAGGCTAGTCGTCGCAATCACGCGCTTCGACAACGCATCGTCAATGGAATACCTTCTGCGTGTCCAGCGGGAGATGGGCAGGGGTGAGGGCCTTTACTAAGTCCGGTCGTCATAACATGTACTGCCGTCCCAGATTCCCCCCTCGAGACGGGGTGTGTAATGAATGACTTCCCCCCCAAATCCCGTAGTCACCCTGTAGAGATTAATCCCCGCACTGAATAGTAGAGGCTCTCTTCGGCCTCCGACGGGCGCTGCCCAGTTGCGCGTCTGGTATTGGTCTGCTGTGTTCGCGAAGGCCTTCGCGGTGAAACAATCCAAAACGACATGGCCACCAATACCCACCTGCACAGTCAAGTAGGCTCCCCTGACTTGGCGGCCCGGTCGTCGGACTGCTGATGAGGTTAGACGCCCTCGCGTTTATGAACCCGGGTTCGCCCCTAATTTTTGAAAAGTCTATGAAGGTATCGTGAGAAACTCTGACAGAACAGGACACATGATCGAAAGCCAGCGCACTTAAACTAAACAACGAGGAAAGCCCGCGACTTTACAGCGCGAAGCATCAGAAATCGCTTGTCGCAAGCGTTGAAAGTCGCAAGAATTCGCCCATGAAACGCTGGGGTGACATCGAATCGAATTTGCGCCGAAGCGGTTGTACATTGATCTGCGGCGTCGATGAAGCCGGCCGCGGTCCGCTCGCCGGACCAGTCATCGCAGCCGCCGTGATCCTGCCTCCAGGATTCGCTCCCCGCGACATCGACGATTCCAAACGTCTCACCGCCAAACAACGGGAAGAGCTCTACGACTACATCACCGAAAATGCGCGCGACTACGCAATTGCATCCTCTTCGCCGGCGATGATCGACCGCATCAACATTCTGCAGGCGACATTCAGCGCCATGCGCAATGCCGTAAGCAACTTCGACATCAGCCCGACTATGTGCTGGTGGATGGCAACATGCGTATCCCGCGCCTGGAAATCTCACAGCGGGCGATAGTCAAAGGTGACCAAATCGTCCTCGCCATCGCGTGCGCGTCCATTCTGGCGAAGGTCACCCGCGACCGCATCATGTGCGAGTATCATCGGCAATATCCACAGTATGGCTTCGACCGCCACAAGGGCTATCCGACACCGCAACACCGCGCAATGATAGAAGAGCATGGCGCCATCGAGATTCATCGACGCAGCTTCACGCTCTTGGCAGGGCAGTACGAGTTACGGTTTGCCGGATCAAGCGACAATTAGCTTCTGACTTATGCGCAACAATCGCCGAACCGGCACGCACTACGAAAACGCCGCTACAGACTACCTAATCGAACTCGGCTACGACATCATTTCGCGCAGAACTACCGCTTCGGTCGCCACGAAATCGATCTCATCTGTCGTAAAGGCAACCTGCTTAATCTTTGTTGAAGTCAAAGGCTCGGCCTCGAATAATTTGGTGATGCATCCTACAAGGTGAATCTCACGAAACAGCAATCGATCATCGCAGCAGCGCAGGGGTTCATTCAAAATTCAAACGTCGAGTATGAGTCGTACCGCTTCGATGTGATCGTGGTCACGGACATTAAGGGGAAGCGGACAATAGATCACTGCGAGGGAGCATTTACTCTTTAGTCGAATCAATTCCTGAAGGCAATCCCAGCGAGTCGCGGCGGGCTTTAAGGCGTTGCTCGACAGCATCCCAGATGTCGATGAGTCGTTCCGGGTCGCTGTTGAGCTCGCGTTTAAGCGCCAGCAGCGACGAATCAGTCAAGCCGAATCTGGTGAGAATCGAATCACGTTTGACAAGATACGCTTGGCTTGCCGTGTCACTTTGCGACCACAATAACATCAATTCGACATAAGAGTCTATGAAGAGATCTTCTCGCGGATTGCGCTCGGGCTGCTTCAGTCCGAAATAGGCTGCAACTGCAACTATGGCAATCAGCAGGGTAATGGTGACGATAGGGCGCATTACTTCAAGATGCTCATTTGTTCACGCTATGTCAATCCTGCTCTGTCGCGGTTGCCGGAAGCGCCGGATCGACGAAGAGCGATTTGACATTTTGATATATCACCTGTCCCGGGCCCGCCCTTCTTCATTTTTCGCACATAGCGGCGCTCGGTGTAGATGATCGGCACATTGGTCACGCGGCGCATGTCGGAATAATACGCGGCAATGCGCGCGGCTTCTTCGATGGAGGCTTTCGACGGCGCGCGATTCTTATCCGGCAGAACAAGAATGACATGCGAGCCGGGAATGTTCTGTCCGACGTGAAACCACAAGTCCCACGAGCGCGCGGTCTTGAAAGTTAGCACATCGTTGCCTTCGGATGATTTCCCGACCAGTATCTTCTCTCCGGCCGAATGATTCAAAGATGCGGTAATAACGCGAAGTCGGTTGCTCGGCCTTGGCGAGCGCGGCTGTCAGCGACTTCATCTTATAGCGAGAGAGGATCTCCGCGAGCACAAGCTCATTTTCGACATTCTCTAGCTTGGCAAGAATCTCCTCAAACTGCGAAATCTGCACTTCCGACTGGCTGATGCGGTCTTTCAATGGTTGTATCGAGCGCTGGAGTTTCTTGGATCGTTTATAATAGATACCGGCGGTTTCAATCACGGTCTTACCCGGCTCAAGTGGAATAACGACTTGCTGATTGGTATAGAAGTCATTCACGGTCAGCGTGTCATTCACCGGTTTGGCGTGCGGGTGCGCCATCAGCAGGTCGCCGTATCTGGCGAATTGCTCGGCTTGATTGCACTCGTCGAGTTGCTTCTGTAGTTGTGCAATCAGTTGCCGCTGTTTGCCGATGAGCCGGCGCAGACGACCCTTGTGGTCCTTGAGCGCGGCTTCAAATCGCATGCGCTCATGGAACTGGCTCTGGATATTTTGCAGCAGTGAGACGATTGGTGTGGCTGATTTTGTTGTAGCGCTTTCACCCTGCAACTGAATACCGTCGCCATCATATTCGACAGTGTAACGGCGATTGCCGAATTCCGCAACGCGTCCGGAGCCCGACGCTGGAATGTCCTCAATTCCCGGCGGAGCTACATACTGTGAACGCGGACGAAGTGCGCGCGGATCACTCACCACCCGCGCAGCCTGGACGATAACACCTTCGGCATCGAGCAGATACGCATTACTCTGCGCTCCGAACAACTCGAAGACAATGGTAAATTGCGCAGAAGGAAGTCCCTCACGCGGTTGCTCGCACTTTAGCGAGATGATTCGATTGTCGCGATGCCCTGCGCACTTGAGTATGGTCGCCGGCGTCAACTCCTGCCAGATTGCGAATGACTCGCCCTGACCGGGCCAGCCGGTGAGACAGAGAAACGTCACCGGCGAAAACGAGAAGACAATATGCATCTTCGTGTCACCGGCAAGAGAAAGCGAAAGGTCTTCGTCAATTTATCGTATTCGACTTTGACCAAGGTTGCCTCACGCAGGAGCTGGTCGAGCTCGCACGCCATGAAGAATGTGGCAATGGCAGTCTTCGGTATCATTGTGGGGGAAGCTATTGCATCACAAGCACAAAGTCAACCATGTCACTTTTAGGTTGACAAAAGACCGCGCGACGTGTTTTATGGCAAGTTTGTTAAACCACGAGGATGTATGATCCGCAGTATGACGGGCTATGGCAAAGCCACAGCCACTATCAATCGCAAGAAAGTAGCCATCGAAATCAGTTCGGTGAACAATCGTTTTCTCGAACTGTCGGTGCGTCTGCCCAAAGTTTTCGGCGAATATGAGAGCGAAATTCGCGAGGCGGTGGCTGCGCTGGTGTCGCGCGGCAAACTCACGCTGACAATGAACATCGAAGACAACGGGGCAACACCGCAGACGCTGGTACTCAACGAGGAGACGGCGGAACTGTATTACAAGATGTTCTGTGATCTCAAGAAGAAGTTCAAACTGGCCGGGGAAATCAGCCTGGCCGACTTTACCGGACTGCCGGAGCTGTTCAGCGTCGTCACAGCAGCACCCTTGCCAAAAGGCGAGGTCGAGAAACTGCTCGAAGCCGTGCGCAAAGCGGCGGATTCGTTGAATAAGATGCGTCAACGCGAAGGCAAGAATCTCGGCGACGACATGATGAGCCGCGTCAAATTGATCGCCAAAGCGCTGGAAAACGTCGAAAAACTGCACCCCAGGAGCATCGATCGCTACAAACAACGTCTGCACGAAACAGTCAAGAAGATCGAAGGCGAAGGCATCAATCTTCACGGCAGCGACGAGATGAGACTGCGGTTGGACATGGAATTGGCGATTCTGGTCGACAAGGCGGATATTACGGAAGAGTGTGTGCGCTTGCGCAGCCATTGTGATGCGTTCAATGCTGCCATCAAAGCCGAAGGCGACACCGGCAAACGGTTGAATTTCATCCTGCAGGAGATGAACCGCGAAGCGAACACCATCGGCGCCAAGGCGTCACTATATGAAATATCTGCCGAAGTCATCAAAATTCGCGAAGAAATAGAAAAAATGCGCGAACAAGTGCAGAATATTGAATGAGGCAGATCAGCGCGAATCATCTGGACAAGCTCAACTCCCGCAAGCCTTTGATCGTCGTAATGTCGGGTCCGTCGGGAGTGGGAAAGTCATCGATTGTCGAACGATTGTTGGCATCCCACCGAGATTTTGTTGAGTCGGTATCGGCAACCACGCGTAAAAGACGCACAGGCGAGCGCAACGGCCGCGATTACTTCTTCCTCTCCCAGGCGGAGTTCCGGAACAAAAAGAAGAAGCGCGAGTTCATAGAGACGGCGGAGGTCTTCGGCGAATTCTACGGAACCCCGAAAAAGCCGGTACTGGATGCCCTGGAACGCCATCGGACGGTGTTGTTTGACATCGATATCGTGGGCGGGCAGGCGATCAAAAAATGGTGCCGGGACGCGGTCTTGATATTCATCATGCCGCCGAGTTTGGGCGTCTTGCGCAGAAGACTGGTCGGTCGCAGGACCGAATCTGACTCGCAGGTCAAAGTCAGGCTCGGAAGAGCGCTAAAGGAAATGAAAGTTTGGACGAAATATGACTACGTTGTCTGTAACGATGACCTTGAGAGGGCAACGGCTCTGATTGAGAACATCATCACCGCCGAGTCACAGCGAGTCAGTCGAAGCGGAACAATCAACTTTACGGAGTAAACGATGAACAGAATGAAAGACCAAACCCTGCTGATGAGCAATCTTGACGACATCACGCTCAACCATTACGAAGCGGTACTGATTGCTTCTCGTCGCGCACGCCTGGTAAATGTCAAGCGCCTGCAGCAGCTGGAAATGATGAACGAAGACAGCGAGTACAACATCGATTACCGTAAAGTCACGACCGTCGCCCTGGAAGATCTGTTGACCAACAAAATCAAGTTCGCTTATAAGAGCGAGGAAGCTTAGTTAATGGCGAAAAATCTGGTTATAGTCGAGTCTCCAACCAAATCGAAGACCCTGGCCAAGTTTCTTGGCAAAGACTTTACGATTAAGGCTTCGGTGGGTCATGTCATTGATCTGCCCAAGTCGAAATTGGGTATTGATCTGGAGAACGGCTTTCAGCCAGAGTATACCGTCATCAAAGGCAAAGCTCCCATTATTAAGGAACTCAAGGACGCCGCCAAGAAATCGAAAGCGATTTACCTGGCTCCGGACCCTGACCGCGAAGGCGAAGCGATTGCCTTCCATATCGCTTCCAAACTCGACAAGCTCGACATTCCGATTTACCGTGTGACTTTCAACGAAATCACCAAGAAAGCGGTGCTCGCGGGCATCGCCAATGCCACCGAGATCAATCAGAATCTGGTGGATGCCCAACAGGCGCGCCGAATACTCGATCGGCTCGTGGGTTACAAGGTCAGCCCGATTCTGTGGCGGACCGTGTATCGCGGCCTGTCCGCAGGACGGGTTCAGTCGGTCGCTTTGCGGATTATCTGCGAACGCGAGGTCGAGATTGAAGCCTTCAAGCCGGATGAGTACTGGAAGTTCACCGGCGAGTTTGAGACCGCCAAGAAAGCGCGTTTTTCCGCGAGACTATTCAAGGTTGGCGGGCAAGACTTCAAAGTGGCGACCGGTGACGAGGCCGAAGCGCTCAAGAACGACATTGTCAAACAGTCCTACAAAGTCTCCAGTGTAGAGATCGATAAGAAAAGCCGCAAGGCGTTGCCTCCTTATATAACGTCAACATTGCAGCAGGATGCTTCGATCCGCTTGGGATATGCATCATCTAAAACGATGGCGATTGCGCAGTCATTGTACGAGGGTGTGGAGATTGGGTCAGAAGGACAAGTTGGACTTATCACCTACATGAGAACCGACTCGGTGCGCATCTCCGATGAAGCCGTTGCTGCGGCGAAATCGTACATTGTTGATAATTTCGGGCCGGACTTCTACCCGGAAACACCAAATCTCTATAAAACTAAGAAGAATGCCCAGGATGCTCACGAAGCGATTCGTCCGACGTATCTTGATCACTCGCCGGAGAAGATCAAGAAAAACTTGACCCGCGACCAATACCGCCTTTACGAATTGATCTGGAACCGTTTTCTCGCGTCGCAAATGTCGCCGGCGCAGTTCGACCAATTGACCGTAGACATCACCGGCGGCAAGTATCAGTTCCGCGTCACCAGCTCTAAGGTGACGTTTGAGGGATTCCTTAAAGTCTATTCGATGACTGCTGAAGAAGACGCGAACGGCAACGGCAACGGCGAGGTCAAGAAACTGCCGAAGCTGGAAAAAGACGACAAAGTTACTCTCGAAGAAGTCTTGCCGACACAGCATTTCACCAAGGCGCCGCCGCGATTCAGCGAAGCTTCTTTGGTGAAAGAACTTGAAGCGAACGGAATCGGACGGCCGTCGACCTACGCGCAGATCATCTCCACACTAAAAAATCGCACCTATGTCGAAATCAACCAGCGCCGACTTTTCCCCACGGAGTTAGGCCGGACAGTGAATGGAATCCTGGTGAATGAATTCCCCGACATATTCTCGGTGCAGTTTACCGCCTTGATGGAAACGGAACTCGACCGCGTCGAAGACGGCGAATTTACCTGGCAGGGAGTGCTTGAGGAATTCTACGAACCGTTCTCCAAACGCTTGACCGAAGTAGAAGGCAACCAACAAGAAATAAAGGCTTCGACCCAGAAGGCGTCGGACGTTACTTGCAGCAAGTGCGGTTTACCGATGGTGGAGAAGTGGGGACGCAATGGCCGGTTCCTGGCCTGCACCGGTTATCCCGAATGTAAGAGCACGCAACCGCTCGAAGGCAAGGAAGACCAGACGACCGACGAAAAGTGCGATCTTTGCGGGTCCCCCATGGTAATCAAACAAGGACGATTCGGAAAGTTCACTGCCTGTTCCGCCTATCCGGAATGCAAGAACACCAAGCCGCTTTCTGCCGGGATGAAGTGCCCCAAGGAAGGCTGCGGCGGAGACGTGGTCGAAAGACGCACCAAGCGCGGCAAACCATTCTGGGGTTGCGGCAAGTACCCGAAGTGCGATTTTGCCTCATGGTACAAACCGGTGGCCAAGAAGTGCCCGCAATGCGGTTCGGGATATATGGTCGAGAAGGACACCAAGAAGGACGGTCAACACTTGTACTGTCCCGAGTGTCACCACAAATCGATCAAGCAGGAAGAGCCGGAGACCGCTCCGGTTTAACTTGCCGATCCGTTAAAATCCCCCTACAATTCCTCTATGTCCAATGCATTGACCGGCAATATTGACCGGTATCTTGATTATTTGCGCAATGTGCGCAAGTATTCCGTGCATACCCTGCGGGCCTATCATTCCGATCTGACCCATTTCGGGGATTTCCTGAAGAAAAATGCGGCAGGAACGGAGTCGCTGAGTGTGTCTTTCTATCCTGTCGTGAGGACTTATCTTTACCAGCTCAAGGCGCAAGAGAAAAAGAATCGCACGATAGTCCGCAGGTTGTCGGCGATCCGGAAATACCTGGCTTTCTTGCTGCGCGAAGGACTGATCAGCCAGGAAGTCGACTTGGAGTTAATCGGATTCAAGCTTGACCGGACCTTGCCGCAGTACTTGACGCAGGGCGAAGCTGCGGAACTGATGGATCTGCCGCAGGGCATTGAGTTTCAGGAAGTTCGCGACCGCGCGATCCTGGAATTATTCTACCAGTGCGGACTGCGACTCGCTGAACTAACCGCACTAACTGATGCTTCAATCGATGGTAACGCTCGATTGATTCGAGTGATGGGAAAACGCAGGAAAATGCGGCTCGTGCCCTTTGGTGAAATCGCGGCGCAGCGACTGCAGGAGTATGCCAACGCGCGAACAACCAAGTTCGGCAAGGGCATGGAGCGGCTGTTTGTCAGCAAGACCGGCGAGCCGATATCCGAACGGTCGATTGCGCGAGTGGTTGAAAAATACACAAGACGCTTGCGGGAAGGTAATCGCGTTTCGCCGCATAAATTGCGGCACTCCTTTGCGACTCACCTTCTCGACAACGGCGCCGACCTGCTGGCCATTTCGGAATTGCTCGGCCATGCTTCGATCAGCAGCACGCAGATCTACACGCATGTTTCGACGGCGACGCTGAAGAAAGAGTACCTCCAGGCGCATCCGCGTGCGCAGCGCAAGACGAGCAAGTCAAAATAGTGGTCGCGCCGTATTAACTGATAACGAGGAGAATCTCATGTTTAAAGCTACGACGATCTTAGGGCTGAGGCACAAAGGAAAGGTCGCCATTGGCGGCGACGGGCAAGTGACGTTTGAAGACACGATCATGAAGGCCACGGCGCGCAAGATTCGAACATTGAACAATGGCCGAATCCTTGCCGGTTTTGCTGGGTCTTCGGCTGACGCCTTCACGCTGTTCGAGCGCTTCGAAGCCAAGCTTGAAGAGCACGGTGACAATCTGCCGCGAGCTGCCGTCGAGCTCGCCAAAGACTGGCGCCGGGATAAATACCTGCGTCAACTTGAGGCATTGTTGGCGGTGCTTGACCAGGAGCACGCCTTTGTCATCTCGGGGGCGGGAGACGTCGTTGAACCCGACGATGGTATTATCGCCATCGGTTCAGGCGGACCCTATGCATTGGCGGCCTGCCGGGCTCTGGTTGCAGAAACCAAAATGTCGGCAGAGCAAATCGTCCGGCGTTCACTCGAGATTTCCGGGGATATCTGCATATTCTCCAATAAACACATCACAATTGAGACGCTAAAATAGGTTTGATTTCGAACCTTGGGAGCGTTATACTAACCGGCTTCAGGAAGTGCCTGTGCTTGCGGAGGATACGTGGATAAGCATCTGACCCCCAGACAGATCGTACAAGAGTTGGACAAATATATCATCGGCCAGGACCAGGCTAAGAAGATGGTTGCCATAGCGTTACGCAATCGCTGGCGCCGCCAGGCGGTGCCGGACGAGCTGCGCGCGGAAATCATGCCGAACAATATCATCTTGATCGGACCCACCGGTGTCGGCAAAACCGAGATCGCCCGGCGACTGGCTAACCTTGCCGGGGCGCCGTTCGTCAAAGTTGAAGCTTCGAAATTCACGGAAGTCGGCTACGTTGGTCGCGACGTCGAATCAATGATCCGCGATCTTGTCGAACTCTCCGTGCAAATGGTCAGGAAAGAAAAGGCGGAGACGGTTCAAGCTCGAGCCGAAGAACTGGCGGAAGAGCGCATCATTGAACTACTCCTGCCTCGCGCGCGACGCACACGGGCAACCGACCCGCCTGCTGAAGAATCGCTGATCGACGAGAAATATCAGCGCACGCTGGAAAAGCTGCGCAAACAGCTCCATGACGGACAGCTCGACACGAGGACGGTTGATGTTGAGATTCCCTCCAACCGCTTCCCGGTAGTGGAGATCTTTACGCCCCAGGGAATGGAAGAACTCGGCGTCAATTTTCAAGAGATGTTCTCAGGGATAATGCCCAAGAAGAAGAAGATTCGCAAATTGACGATAGCCGAAGCAAGAAAATATCTGATTCAGGAAGAAGCCGCCAAGCTGGTGGATATGGATGAGGTGGTTGCTGAAGCGATGGATCGCGTCGAGAACTCCGGCATCGTGTTCATTGACGAAATCGACAAGATTGCCGGACCCGAAGGGCAGACGACCGGTCCTGATGTTTCGCGCGAAGGAGTTCAGCGTGACATACTGCCGATTGTTGAAGGATCCAATGTCAGTACCAAGTACGGCATGGTCAAGACCGACCATATATTGTTCATTGCGGCGGGAGCGTTCCATTCAAGCAAGCCTTCGGATTTGATCCCCGAGCTGCAGGGACGGTTTCCTATCCGCGTCGAACTCGATTCCTTGAACGAAAAAGATTTCGTGCGCATCCTGAAAGAGCCGAAGAATGCGCTGCTCAAGCAGTATGTGGCGCTGATGGAGACGGAAGGGGTCAGTATCAGTTTCGACAACGCAGCAATAGAGGAAATCGCGCGATTGGCGGCACAAGTAAACGAGTCGACCGAGAATATCGGGGCCCGACGACTGCACACGCTGATGTCGAATCTGCTGGAAGATGTCATGTTCAATGTGCCGGATGAGAAAATGGGTAAAGTCAAAATAACCAAGTCGAAAGTGCAAGCAACGTTAAAGGAAATCATCGAAGATGAAGATCTCCGAAGATATATTCTGTAGACGGACCATCATCGCGATCCTGCTGGCGCTTTGTGTTGTCGCCGGCCGGTCATCCGGTCTGGATTATCCGCAGATGAAGCAAGACTCGAAAGAACTCGAAGAGAAAACCGCGAGCCAGCCGACAATGTCGCCGAGATTGCTTGATAAAGCGATCAATGACAGCCTCTATGTAGTCGGTCCGGGCGATGTCTTCCTGATCCAATTATACGGCATGGTCGAGCAGCCATTGATCGTGGAAGTTCTTCCCGAAGGCGTCGTTTCGATTCCGCAAGTGGGAATCGTCAGGCTCGGACAAATTACTTTGCTGGAGGCCAAGAACCGGATTCGCGACGCGATGATGACCCGGGTGCGTGACCGCGCAGTCGATGTCAGCCTGGCGCAGATACGCACTTTCAAGGTGAGTGTTACCGGCGGAATCGAAAAGCCGGGCGTGGTCGTGGTCTCCGCGGCCGACCGTGTGTCGGAAGCCATACTCTTGGCGGGCGGACTGCAGACAAAAGCCTCAAGACGCAATATCAAATTGATCAAGGAAGCCGACACAACGCACGCGGACCTCGACTATTTCAACGCCTCCGGAAACGTCGCGCTGAACCCATACCTCAATGAAGGACACGTCGTCTTTGTGCCGCTGGTGTCGGATTCGTTCAACACCATTGAAATCTATGGTGCTGTGAATTCTCCGGGAGTTTTCGAATTTCGTCCGGGCGACCGTGTGAAGGACCTCATCGCACTGGGATTCGGGCTGTCCGGTGACGCCGATGTAACCGAGGCCGAATTGGTGCGTTTCATCGCCGATGGCCGGGGCAAACAATCGATTACAATTAACCTGCGATTGATTCAAGAAAACGCCGACTCGCAAGCCAATATTGAACTCCAACCTGACGACCGGATGTTTGTCCGGGCAATCTCCGGATATCGCAACAAGGAGAAAGTCGTCATCGAAGGAGAAGTTATGAACCCCGGCACCTATCCGATTCAACCCGGCTGTGAGACGCTGTTAGAGTTGGTCCGAAGGGCGGGTGGAATGCTGGAAAAGGCCTCACTATCCGAAGCAGAAATGTATCGCTCGCTAAGATTCTTTCGCGAAGATCGCACCAGTTTCGAACAACTGTTGCAGTTATCAACCGATAAACTCTCTGATTTTGAATTGCAGTATTTCAAGGAAATGTCCGCCGGACGCACCGGCAAAGTTGCGGTTGATTTCAACGGTCTGCTGGAAGAGGGGCGAAAGGAACTCGATATCAAGCTGGTAGATGGTGATTATATCAAAATTCCGCAGAAGAGTTTTGCGGTCACCGTGATGGGGCGCGTGGTGAACCCGGGGCTGGTGCCGTTCAAGGAAAACCAAGCGGTCGACTATTACATACAGGCGGCCGGCGGATACGGCTACAAGGCGGACAAGGGCGACATTCGCATCATCAAAGCCAATACCGGCGCTGTTGTCAAGTCGGGGGGAACCGCCGAAGTTGCGATGGGCGACAGAATCATGGTGCCGCAGAAGAAATCGAAAGACGTCTGGGGATTTGTGAAGGATGCGGGAATATTCTTGGCCAATCTCGCTACCATTTACATCGTTGTTGATCAGGCGGTCAACTAACGCTCGGCCCGCATGGACCGACAAATGCCCACTGTTATGAAGGAGAGAGAATGAGCACCAACGTGATTTCAGTTAAGGCGCGCTTGGCGGCGGATGTCAGAGTCGGCCACTTTTGCGTTATTGGCGACGATGTGGAAATCGGCTCGGGGAGTGTGCTGGGATCGAATGTCGTGATTTATGCCGGTACCAAGATTGGCGCCAATGTCCGGATTGATGACGGTGCGAGTATCGGAAAACAGCCGATGCGCGCGGCCAATTCGGCCGTCACGAAGGAGCAGGAGCTGGCGCCGACCAGCATCGGCGACCATTGCATCATCGGTTCGAACGTCGTGATTTATGCCGGCGCCGTCGTCGGCCAGAAGGTGTTGATCGCGGATCTTGCCACTGTGCGCGAAAACGTCGCGATCGGGGATTTCACGATTATCGGCCGCGGAGTAGCCATCGAGAACTTCTGCAAAGTCGGGAGTTACTGCAAGCTGGAGACGAACGTCTATTTAACAGCCTACTCCGAGCTGGAGGACCGGGTTTTCATGGCGCCGTGCGTTGCGACTTCAAACGATAATTTCGTCGGCCGCACGCAGGAACGCTTCAAGCACTTCAAAGGTATAACCGTGAAACGCGGCGGACGCGTCGGGCTGAACGCCACCATCCTCCCCGGCAAGACTGTCGGTGCCGACGCTTTGGTTGCGGCCGGAGCGGTTCTAACCAAGGACGCTCCCGCGCAGACCATTGTGATGGGTTCTCCGGCCAAAACGCTCAAGCGGGTACCGCCGGAACAACTCCTCGAAAATCAATAAGCACTGAAAGGAAAATTCGTTGCAGGTTCCCCTTCTTGACCTCAAGCGTGAATACGCCTCGATGAAGTCTGAAATCGACGCCGCCGTTGCGAACGCCATGGCGGATACAAAATACATCAATGGTCCGCAGGTGAAGCTTTTTGAAGATGCCGCGGCAAAGTATCTCGGATCAAACCATGCCATCGGGGTCGCCTCGGGCACGGACGCATTATTGATCGCGCTGCGAGCGGCTGGCGTAGGGCCTGGTACGGAGGTCATTACCACCAGCTTCAGTTTCTTCGCGACTGCGGGTACCATCGCCAATCTCGGAGCGACGCCGGTGTTTGTCGATATCGAAGCTGAGACGTTTAACATCGCCGCCGGACAGATTGAGGCGAAGATATCGAGCAAGACCAAGGCGATTGTCCCAGTGCACCTCTTCGGGCAGTCGGCAGACATGGATCCGATCATGGCGCTGGCGCAAGAGCACAAGATTACAATCATCGAAGATGCGGCGCAGTCGTTGTCCTCAAAATACAAAGGCCGGATGTCCGGCACAATGGGACACTTGGGGATCTATTCATTCTATCCGACCAAGAACCTCGGCTGTCCCGGCGATGGGGGGATGGTTGTTACAAATTCAAATGAACTCAACGAGAAAGTGCGAATGTTGAAAGCGCACGGTGCCAAGACAAAGTATTTCCACGACATCGTCGGATATAATTCACGATTGGATACGCTGCATGCGGCCGTGCTGCTGGCAAAATTGCCGCATCTGGATGCCTGGTCCGCCAAACGCCGCGAGAATGCCGACTACTACAATCGTCGCTTTGCCGGCGCCCAGCTCACCCGTCCCGGTGAAAAACCCTACGCTCATCACATCTACAACCAGTACAGCATCTGTGTCGCCGACCGCGACGGCCTGCGTGACCGGTTGAAGCAGGAGGGAATCGGCTACGAAATTTACTACCCGCTGCCACTGCATTTGCAGAAGTGTTTCCTTCATCTTGGCTATCGGGAAGGCGACTTGCCGGTCTCGGAATCGTGTGCGCAGAGTGTGATTTCTCTGCCGATCTATCCCATGCTCACTGAGCCGGAACGCGAGTTTGTGGCGGACACGGTCCTCCAATATGTCTCGTAAATTACGTATCGTCACAATTGCGGGGGCGCGTCCGCAATTCATCAAGCTGTCACCGCTTCATCGTGAACTTGAAGCGCTCAAAGTCGAACATCGGATCATCAATACCGGCCAGCACTATGACTACTTGATGGCGGGAGTGTTCTTCAAGGAACTGCGCCTGCCAAAGCCAGCGGCGAATCTGGCTGTTGGATCAAGTTCGGCAAGCGAGATGACGGCACGAATCATCGAGGGAACCGCAACTGCGCTGAAGAAGTTGTCACCCGACCTGGTGGTCGTCATCGGAGATACCAACAGCACGCTCGGAGGGGCAATTGCGGCGGCGCAGCTCAAGCTCCCGGTCGCGCATATCGAGGCGGGTTTGCGCTGCTTCGACATGGAAGTGTTCCTGAAGAACTGAATCGCGTAGTTACCGATCGAATTGCGCAGTTGCTGTTATGTCCGACTGTGCAGTCAGTTAAGAATTTGAAAAATGAAGGGATAGCGCGCGGGGTTTTTAACACCGGCGATCTTCTCTATGATGTACTCGCGACCGCCAGGCCCGATAGAGTCGAGGTTGAGGAATTCCTGTTGCGCCAGACTCTGAAGAAGGGCGAGTATCTTCTGGCGACCATCCATCGCGCTGACTCGGTGGATGTGAAAGAAAACCTTTCGGCGCTCGCGAAGATGCTGTTGTCGCTGCGAACAACCACGCTTTTTCCGCTTCATCCGCGCACTCGCAAGCGTCTTTCGGAGTTTGGACTGTTGGCGGCGCTGCGAAAGTCCCGATATCTGCGCCTGGTCGAGCCCTTTGGCTACCGTGACACCCTCGCGGCGCTGTCCGGATGTCGCATGGTATTGACGGATTCGGGCGGGCTGCAGCGTGAGGCGTATTTCCTGAAGACCCCAACGCTGTTGTTGCGTTCGGTAACAGAATGGGTCGAAATCCATCGTGCCGGCGGCAGCAAGATTGTTGGCTTTGACCGAACGAAGTTTGCCGGTGGGCTCCAGAGCAGTGATTTTTGCTTCCAGGATCGCAGTTTCTGTCGGACGGGGGCGGCTCGCCGCATCGCCCGCCGGCTGGCAGACCTTGCCGGGCAAAGGCACACGTAGGCCCGCAGCCGGCACTAAATTGCAATTGACTGCATGTTGATGCGGGCGTAAACTAATAAACTATGGACAATTCGAACCAGAAACCAAACGGCCGCCTGCGGCGCGAGATTCTTACCCTCCTGGCTGATCTCGTGATGATTCAGCTCTGCTTCATGATCGCGCTGGTGCTGTTTCACAATCTGCGCGAAGTCCGGGGGGACTTCAGTGTCACCCTGAAGTATTTCTATGGTCTTCCCAATCTGGCGATTACCGTTTACTGGCTGGGACTGCTTTATCTCTCGCGCCTGCTGAAGACGTTCTTTCCGCAGGGTCTTTATGGCGAATTCCTGCGGATCTTTAATGTCGTGTCGCTCGGCGTCGTATTGATGATTTTCGCCATGGTCGATTTTTCCGACCCGACATCATTTTTTTCGAGTTCAAAAATTCTCATTTTTGCCTACTGGGCCTCACTGATATTGGCCCTGTGCACTAACCGGCTGATGATCTTTCAATCGACTGAAGCGGCCGGCGTGGAATCGACCGAAGGATTCGCATCGCCGCTGTTCTTGCCCAGGCGGCTGATCATCGTGATGCTCGATCTGGTCATCATTGCCGCCGGTTATTACGTGAGTTTCCTGATCCGGTTCGAGGGCGAGATTCCTCCCGACTATTTCGTCAGTTTCCGGTCCAGTCTTCCCGTCGTGATCATCCTGCGGTTCGCCATGCTGCTCTACTTCCGGCTCTACTCGGGGTATTACCGCTACGCGTCGATTAGCGACTTGACGCAGATACTCAAAGCGGTCACGGCCGGCAGTATCTTGATCGCAATTCCGACATACTTCTTTGGATACGGCAATATTCCGCGCGGCGTCTTCATCATCGAGTGGCTGCTGCTGGTCGTTTTGCTGGGAGGGTCACGATTCCTGCTGCGCGCTGCCCGCGAGTTGATGCCGCAGATGTGGCGGCACGGGCGCCGAACGTTCATTCTCGGAGCGGGCTCGGCCGGAGAGATGGTCCTGCGCGAACTGCGCAAGACACCGATGGGGCTCAAGCCGGTCGGCATCATCGACGACGATCAGCAAAAACACGGCATGCGCATTCACGGAATCACGGTCGTCGGCAAGAGCGACGATCTGGAACGGCTCGCCCTTAAATACAAGGTGACCGACGCCATCATAGCCATACCGTCGGCGACGGGTCCGCAGATGCGGAGTCTGATCGACGCCTGCCGAAAAGCGCACGTCAGCTTCAAGTCGTTGCCCCCGCTGCGGGAGATCATTGGCGGGCAGATTGCGCTGAGCCAGGTTCGCAATATCAGCGTGGATGACTTGCTCGGGCGGAATCCCGTCCGTCTCGATAGCCATCGCCTGGCGACGTTTATCCAGGGCAAACGAATACTCGTTACGGGCGGCGCCGGTTCCATTGGTTCGGAAATTTGCCGGCAGGTGATGCGCTTTCATCCGGAGCGCTTGGTCGTCATCGATCGCGCTGAAAACCGGCTGTACGAAATGCTTCTGGAGATGCGGGGAAATCCGGACAGCGCGGCGGTTGACCCGCAGGTCGCGGACATAACTGATATTGAGAAAATGGACCGCCTGTTCGAACAGGTCAAGCCGGAGATTGTGTTTCACGCCGCCGCTTACAAGCAAGTGCCGCTGATGGAGCTGTTTCCGGAAGAAGCGACACAGAATAATATTTTTGGCACCAAGACGCTGGTGGAACTCGCCGACAAACACGGCGTTGCGGTCGTGGTGATGATTTCCACCGATAAGGCCGTCCGGCCCTCAAGCGTCATGGGCGCCAGTAAGCGCATTGCGGAAATCCTGGTGCAGTGTTTTGCCAAGCGGTCGCGCACCTCGTTCATTACCGTGCGCTTCGGCAACGTGCTGGGCTCGGACGGCTCGGTTGTGCCGATCTTCAAACGGCAGATTGAGCAGGGCGGACCGGTCACGGTGACGCATCCGGAAATGACCCGTTACTTCATGACGATCAAGGAAGCCTCCCTGCTGGTGATGCAAGCGGCGACGATCGGGAAGTCCGGCGACATCCTAGTGCTGAACATGGGAGAGCCGGTTCGTATTGTTGATCTGGCGCGCGCGATGATAACGCTTTCGGGGCGGGTTCCGGAGGAAGAAATCGCCATCGAATATACCGGTCTCCGGCCGGGCGAAAAACTGACCGAGGAGTTGTTTGACGAAGAGGGGCTGGTATCGTCTGAACACGAAAATATCCTGGTAGCACGGGCCACCGACTACGAGTGGGACACAATCAAAGGCGAACTGGTAAAGCTCGCGCGTGCGGCGCATGATCAGGACCGCGAACAGATCATTCAGCTGTTTCGGGAGATTGTTCCCAGCTACCGGAGCGAAGCCAAGCGAATTAATAAGTAATCATAGAAGGATGCAGGAATGCTCGACATTAAGTATATCCGGGAGAATCCCGAAAGCGTAAAGCAGGGAGTCGCAAACAAGAACAGCAAGATCGATATCGACAAAATTCTTGATCGCGACCGCGAGCGCCGCGATATCGTGACCGGTATGGAAGCTTTGCGTGAGAAGCGCAACAAAGCGTCCGGTGAAATCGCGGTAATGAAGAAGAACAAACAGGATGCCACCGAGCAAATTGCCGCCATGAAAGCTGTCGGCGATCAGATCAGCGCGGACGAGGAACGTCTGCGTGTGGTTGAAGAAGAACTAAACCAGATGCTGCTGATGGTGCCGAATCTCCCGCACGAGACGACTCCGATCGGACTTGACGAGTCCGCCAACGTTCAGCGCCGCGAGTGGGGCAGCCAACCGAAGTTTGATTTTACGCCGCAGGCGCATTGGGACCTCGGCACGAAACTGGGGATGTTCGATTTCGAACGCGGCGCCAAGATCTCCGGTTCGGGGTTTATTCTCTACACGAATGCCGGTGCACTGCTGGAACGTGCGCTGATCAACTTCTTCCTGGATGTTCATGTCACCCGCCACGGATATACCGAGGTGTTCCCGCCTTTCTTGGTCAATACCCAGACGATGACCGGAACCGGGCAGCTTCCGAAGATGGCGGAAGACATGTACCAACTCAACGACCAAACAATGTGGCTGGTGCCGACTGCGGAAGTGCCGGTGACAAACATCTATGCGAACGAGATTCTCGCCCCGGCAGATGTGCCGAAATATATGGTTGCTTATACACCCTGCTTTCGGCGCGAGGCCGGCGCCGCCGGCAAGGACACGCGCGGGTCTGATCCGCGTGCACCAGTTTGACAAGGTTGAGATGGTGCGAATTGTCCGTCCGGAAGTGTCGTATCAGGAACTGGACACAATCACCGGTCACGCCGAGAGTATCCTGCAATTGCTCGGACTGCATTACCGGGTCGTTGAATTGGCGTCCGGCGACATATCGTTTGCCGCAACCAAGTGTTATGACCTGGAAGTTTGGGCACCGGGAGTCGGGAAGTATCTGGAAGTGTCCTCGTGCTCCAATTTCGGAGATTTTCAGGCTCGGCGGATGAATCTGCGGTTCCGGCCGGCGGACGGGGAAAAGCCGGTATTCCCGCATACGTTGAATGGCTCGGGACTCGCCCTGCCGCGCACAGTCATCGCAATAATTGAGAACTATCAGACGGCTGATGGTAAAATAGTCGTGCCTGAAGTACTGCGTCCCTACATGAGAGGGCTTGAAATCATCGGATGAGAATACGTCAATTAAAAGACCATTCCGGATCGGCGACGATGCCGGGCGTGTTCAAGGCATTCATCTTTTTCGGGACGATTGCCATTGCCGCGTTATTCATGATCTACACGCAGTTTCTGATCAGCGGGCTGCAGGAAAATATCAAGCGTGATGTGCGCATGTGGGCCAAGCTCTGGGAACTGGCCGGCGCGGAAGATTCCTCGCCGCGCGTGAATGCAGTCGTCTTTGAAGAGATTATTCAGAAGGCGTATTTCCCGATCATTGTCACCGATCATCACCGCAATCCGGTGCTGTGGGCGCGCATTCCCGGAATCGAAGACACGGATACTTCGGCAGCGGCACTCAAGACGATCGATAAGTATCGGGAGCGGATGTTGCGGGAAAACGGCGAGACACCGGTTGCCTGGAATGGTCAGATCATTCAGTACATTCTTTATGATTACCCGCCGCTGGTGCGTCAATTGCAGTTGATGCCGATCATCGAAATCGCCGTCGTGGGTGTCTTCCTGATCGTCGGTTTTGTTGGTTTCCGGAACATCCAGCGCGCCGAACAGCGCAACATCTGGGTGGGAATGGCAAAAGAAACGGCTCATCAACTCGGTACGCCTTTGACCTCGTTAATGGGGTGGCTTGAGGTTATTGAAACCGACATGAAGGCGGGCCGGCTGAAATCGGCCGACAATTCCGCCAGTCAACTCGACAATGTGATCGCCAAAATGCGCAACGACGTGCAGCGACTCGACCGCGTCGCGAATCGGTTCGGTCAAATTGGATCGATACCGGAGACGACGTTGCATCATATCAATCCGCTGATTCAGGAAGTGGTCAATTATTTTTGCCAGCGATTGCCGCACGCCGGGAAGGGAATCATTTTACGGTTCGAGCCGGAAGTGGATTTGCAGGCGAAGGTCAATCCGGAACTTTTCACCTGGGTCATCGAGAACTTGGTTAAGAACAGCCTGCAATCGTGCGACCAGAAAAGCGGAGAGATTGTCGTGCGCACGGCATCCGACCCGACCAACCAGAAAGTCGTCATTACGGTAACCGACAATGGCTCGGGTATTCCCCAGAAGGCGCAAAAGAAGATCTTCGAAACGGGGTTTACGACGAAAAAACGGGGCTGGGGCCTCGGACTGACACTGGCGCGACGTATCATTCAGGAGTACCACAATGGCCGGATCGAGTTGAAAGAATCGATTCCGAATCAGCGGACCACTTTCCAGATCACCCTTGCTTCTGCCGAGCCCGTCAACCGTGAGAAAGGACAAGCCTAATGAGTAACGACGTCAAGAGAGTCCTGTGGGTCGATGACGAAATCGACCTGCTGGAATCGCATCGAATCATTCTCGAAGGCAAGGGCTTTCAAATCACACCGGTGGCATCAGGGGAAGATGCCCTGGTTGAGGTCGGCAAACACACATTCGACCTGATCCTTCTTGACGAGATGATGCCCGGCATGGACGGTTTGACCACGCTGGAAGAGATCAAGAAGATCAAGCCCTATATCCCGGTAGTGATGGTGACGAAGTCTGAAGAAGAGCATTTGATGAACCAGGCGATCGGCAAAAACATTGCCGAATACCTGGTGAAGCCGGTAAACCCTTCGCAAGTATTGGCGGTCGCCAAGAAGATCCTTGATGCCAAACGACTGCAGGGTGATGCGGTAACCCGCGACTATGTGCAGAAACTCAATCAGCTCAGAAGCAAGCTCTATGGCCCGATGGCTCCGGAAGACTGGGTCGAAGTTCATCGCCAGCTTTCGCAATGGGATGTCGACTTCGACAAGATCAACGACGATGGTTTGCGTCAAAGCCATCTTTCCCAGAAGCGCGAATACAATATCGAGTTCTACCGCTACATCGAGCGCGAATACCCGCGCTGGCTCAAGAGCGGCGGCGGTCCGGTGCTGTCGCCGGATGTCTTCAAGACCTTTGTAGCGCCCCACATCAATGAGAAGAAACCGACGTTCTTCATTATTGTCGACTGCATGCGCCTTGATCAATGGATGGTGCTTGAGCCGATCATCGCCGAGTATTTGGACATCGACCTTAGCTACTACTATTCGATCATTCCGACAGCGACGCCGTTTGCGCGCAATTCAATTTTCTCGGGACTGTACCCCGATGAGCTGGCAAAAGTGAAGCCGGAAATCTGGGAAGGCGGGACGGCCGATGAGCGGAGTCTTAATCGGTTTGAAGACGCGCTGTTGGTGGAGCAGTACAAGAGGCTCAAGTTGAAGGCGCCCGGAGAACCCAAGTATTTTAAGATGAGCGATTTGAAAGAGGACGAGAGTTTCCTGAAACGGCTTTCCAGCCATCAAAATGCTCCGGTCCTGGCGGTCGTATTCAATTTCCTCGATATCCTCGTACACGGCCGCTCACAGTCGCGCGCTCTGCAACAGATCTCACCCGATGAGGCGGCCTTCCGATCGTTGATCTTGTCTTGGTTCAGTCATTCAACGCTGTTTGACATCATTAAACATGTCGCGAGTACCGGGGCGACGTGCGTGATTACTTCCGACCACGGGTCTATCCTTGGCACAAGAGGGACTATTGCGTACGGCAAGAAGGAGACCTCGACGAACCTGCGATACAAGTACGGCGACAATCTCAATTGCGATCCGAAAGAAGCAATGCTGATCAAGAACCCCGATATATACCGTCTGCCGCGATTCAATCTGGCGACGACCTACCTGATCGCGAGCGAAGATTTTTACTTCGTTTATCCAACCAATTACAACGAGTACAATCGTCAATTCCAGAACAGCTTCCAACATGGCGGCATCACGCTGGAGGAGATGATCGTGCCGGTGGCGACCCTTCGACCGAAAAAGTAGATGGCGCAACGGAGCTACGTAACCAAGTCTGAAACGGAGACGACGGCCATAGCGCGGGACTTGGCCGCGCGATTGTTGCCGGGCGACGTTGTGCTGTTCTATGGCTCGCTGGGCGCGGGCAAAACGGCATTTATTCGGGGCGTGCTGGCTTATTTTGATCCTGGAATCGAAGTCACTTCACCGACATACACGCTTGTCAACGTTTATCCCACTGAACCGCAGATATTTCATTTTGATCTTTATCGTCTTCGCGACGAAAACGATTTGCTCGATTTAGGGTTTGACGAGTATCTTGATTCCGGCGGCATCGTACTGGTCGAATGGGCGGACAAATGCGGCCGTTTCAAACCCGCAGCGGGATACGCTGTGACTTTGGAGATCGAGGGCGAGACGACGAGAACGATTACGATAGACCGGGTTGACGATGTTAGTCCTGGCGCTTGATACCGCGAGTGACCGCCTGCTGGCGGGGATCGCCAATGACCGGGAGATACTGGGAGACTTTTCCGGGCCGCCCGATCGATCACATTCGGAGCGGGTAATTGCGACCCTTGACAGTCTGCTCAAGAACGCCGATATTGCTCCATCCGAACTTGACGCTTTGGCAGTTGCCGTTGGACCGGGCTCGTTTACCGGTCTGCGAGTCGGAATTGCCACAGTCTTGGGGTTGGCACAGGCGTGGCATAAACCAATTCTCACGGCGGGCAATATGCAACTGGCCAGATTGTTCTTTTCCGGGCACGATCTTGACCCCGTCGTGGTAACTCACTGCCGGGGCGAGGAGTTTTATCTGTCGAAGACCGGCGAAAATGTGGAAATTCTCACGAGCCAGACAGCGATTGCAAATTACGGAAATCGGCTCTTCGGCGGATATGGTGCCGAGAGATTGGCCGCTCTTGCCGAAAAAAACGCCAAGCGCATCACGGTTGCAGCTCCGGCCACTTGGAGCGGAGGAGATTTTGCTTTGATGGTCGCGCGCGAACCGAAGCGCTTCAAGACGCTCGATCCGGCTAATCTCGATGTCAACTATGTGTTGAAGTCGCAGCCCGAGCAGAAACGTGATCTCGTCCGCGAATCGATATTGGTGGACGATCTGAAGCACGAGGATTTGTCCGATGTCATAAGGATCGAGCGCGAGGCTTTTTCGGATCCCTGGGATGAGCAGAATTTTGCGGCGGACATCGAAAACGATCACGTAATCGCCTTGGCGGCCCGCGAATCCAACGTTTGCGTCGGCTACTTGAGCTGCATTGCGCTTGATGATTACGGTTATGTTGCCAATGTCGCCGTCGATGGTGACTTCCGCTCTAAAGGAGTCGGAAAGGCGTTGATGGATGAACTGAGTAAGCGCCTGGTTGGCCGCGGCATTCGCGACATTGTTCTGGATGTTCGGGTTTCGAATTCACGTGCAATTGCTTTCTATGAAAAATACGGCTTTGGCGTCATCACGCGGCGCAAAGGCTTCTATTCTACACCGCCGGAGGACTCATTCACGATGTTGAAGAGTTTGGAAGAATGACTATGGAGTGGTTCAAACGCAAACCGGCGCCCCCGCCGACGGAACGCAAGGAAATCCCGGATGGATTGTGGACGAAATGCAATTCCTGCGGCGAGATCATTTATGTTCGTGAATTGGAAAAGGATCTCTGGGTTTGCCGAACGTGTTCGTTTCATTTCCGCATTCGATCAACCGACTATATGGACATACTGCTGGATGCCGACAGCTTCACAGAATACGATGTCGGGTTGTTATCACTTGACCCACTGCAGTTCAAGGATTCGAAAAAATACCCTGACCGTATCGCCGAGGCGCGCAAGAAGACGGGCCGCAATGATGCGGTGATTGCCGGAATCGGCTCAATCGATGGCCGGCAGGTGTCGTTTGCCATCATGGATTTTTCGTTTGTGGGTGGGAGTATGGGAAGCGTGGTGGGCGAGAAAATTGCCCGCGCCATCGAACGCTCGCTGGATCGCCAGGTGCCGCTGATCATTGTATCGTGTTCCGGCGGCGCGCGGATGCAAGAGGGCATTCTTTCCCTGCTGCAAATGGCCAAGACGTCGGGCCTGCTGGCGCGACTTTCGGAAACGAAAGTGCCCTATATCTCCATCTTGACAAATCCGACCACGGCGGGCGTGATGGCCAGCTATGCCTCGCTGGGAGACGTCATTATCGCCGAGCCGGGCGCCTTGCTCGGGTTTGCCGGCCGTCGGGTTATCGAGCAGACGATCGGCCAGAAACTTCCGGAAAATTTCCAGACTTCCGAGTTTTTCAAGGACCACGGATTTCTGGACAAGATCGTACATCGTCACGAATTGCGCAAAACGGTGGCGCTGCTTCTGGACTACTTCAGCCAGTAGGCTATGCGTTACGACGACGCGATCAAGTTTATCTACAATCTTGAGCTGTTCGGTATCAAGATGGGGTTGGATAACATTACCCGTTTTCTCGACCATCTCGGGAATCCGCAGGAGAGCTTCCAATCGATTCATGTGGCAGGTACCAACGGCAAGGGCTCGGTTTCGTCACTGCTGTTCTCCGTACTCTGCAGAGCCGGCTACAAGACGGGTGTCTTTACGTCGCCGCACTTGGTGGACTTTCGCGAACGTTTCCGGACCGACGCCGGCAACATCGACAAGCGGTCGCTGGCGCAATTTGTCGGTCAGAATCAGCAATTTATCATCGATGCGCGGATAACCTTTTTTGAGATTTCGACGGCACTGGCATTCTGGTACTTTCGGAAGATGGGCGTAGAAGTTGCCGTCGTTGAAGTCGGGCTGGGCGGGCGCTTGGATGCGACCAATGTCATCAAGCCAAGAGTCTCGGTGATAACTCACATTGATTTTGACCACACCAAAAATCTTGGCCCCACCTTGGAACACATTGCCCGCGAGAAGGCGGGAGTTATCAAGGCCGGAGTACCGCTCGTCACCGGCGAAAAGCGTCCCGAATTGCTGGATTTGTTCAGAAGCACCTGCGAAGAACGAGGCACGAAATTGCATCGTGCCGTGCGGATCAGCCGCGAGTTTGAGTATATTCCTTCCGGAATGCGATTTAGCTGCAAGTTGAAAGGTGCCGAAGCCGAATTGCTCACCAGCTCGCTGGCAGGTGCGCACCAGATTGACAACATCGGCATCGTTTTGAAATGCGTAGAACTATTGAACCGTGACAGCCTGGAAATTGGCAACAAGGCGGTGCGTTGCGGTCTCAAGCATTGCCACTGGCCGGCCCGGTTTCAGAAGGTTGCGGCCAAGCCGACGATCATTCTCGATGCGGCACACAATGCCGACGGAACGCGGGCACTGGTGGCGACCTTCAGCAAGGCCTATCCGGGTCGCAAGGCGCTGCTGTTGTGCGGGTTTTTAGAGCGGCCCGATCTTGACGTGATCATGAAAGAATATGCCCCGATCACGAAACGAGCGGTCCTGACGCGCCCCGATTCGACGCGGGCCGCCGAGATTGAAGGTGTTGTCTGGGCTGCGGTTGGCGCAGGAATTGACTTTGATGTCAAACTCAACATTGGCGAGGCCGTCGACCGGATATTGCAGATTGCCGGCCAGGACGACATTATCCTGATGAGCGGATCACACTATACATTGGGCGAGGCCATCAAACGCCTGCATTCGCTTCGCGACCTGAGGCGAATAAAACTCTTAACTGCCGATATTACATTATTGAATGGCTAGACAAGTCCGAAAAAACAGCGATGAAGCGTCCGAGCGGCCCAATCCGCCCTCACAGCTTGCCGAGCTAACTGAAGCCAACAAGCGGCTCAAGCGCAAGATCTTCGATCTCTATACTATTTTTGAAATATCTAAGCATCTCAATTCGGTATTGAACACCGAAACACTGCTTGACGGCATTATTCTCACCTGTATCGGTCAGATGGGCGTAAACGGCGCCGCCATCTTCATCGTTCGCAGCCACGACAACGATCACCTTTCGCTCGCCAAAATCAAGGGCCTTGCCATTGAGCCGACCACGCAGATGTCTATCAAGGAAGACAGCCCCATCTTGCGCTTGATTCAGAGCATGCACGGAAAGCCGCTGTCGTACGCGGATATTCGCCAGCGCCTCGGCGATGTCGACGAGGTCAGGCTGCTCGGGGCATTGGAATGCGAGTACTTGATTCCCATGTCGCTGCAGAACCGTGTGCGCGGCTTGTTGTCCGTGACGCGCAAGATCTCCGGTACCGAGTTTTTTGAAGATGACCTGGAGTTTCTCGCGATTCTTGCCAATCAACTTTCGGTGGCCGTGGAAAATGCCCGGCTGTTTGATTCCGAAAAAGAGGCGCTCGAACGCCTCCGTACCGCCCAATTGCAGTTGCTGCAGGCGGAGAAACTTGCCGCTTTGGGCCAATTATCGGCGCGCGTCGCCCATGAAGTGAACAACCCGCTGGGAATTATCAAAAATTATCTTCTGATGATCCGCGAACAAGAATCGCATGACCAGCAGTCGGTTGAGTATGTCCAGATTGTTACCGAAGAAGTAGACCGGATTGCCAACATCGTGCGGCAATTGCTGGATATGTTCAAGCCGCGCCAGGATGGTTTCCTGGATACCGATGTTGAATCGGTGATCGATGAAACGCTGCTGCTGCTTTCGCTTCATGCCCAGAAGGGAAAGGTTACGATCAACAAGCAGCTTCCGGACCCGTTTCCCCACGTTTACGGCTCGGCCGAGCAGCTCAAACAGGTGTTTCTGAATTTGATGATAAATTCCTGCGATTTCATGCCCTCCGGTGGTAGAATAGATATTGGCGGTGACATCGATGACCATGTCGTGCGGCTCCATTTCACCGACTCGGGACCCGGCATCGCTCCGGAAAATATGGAGAAGATCTGGGAGCCGTTCTTCACCACCAAGTCAGCCGGGAAGGGCACGGGCCTGGGATTAAGCGTCTGTTACAGTATTGTCAAAGCGCATGGCGGTGAAATCGAAGCTGCCAATGTTGCCGGCGCCGGGGCACGCTTCACGATCACTCTGCCGACAAAGAAATAGAATATGAATCTTTCGGAAATTCCCAAAGTCCTGGTCGTCGATGACGAACAGCGAATGTGCGATTCGCTGGACACGTTATTGACAAAGGCCGGTTACTCGGTGCAGACGGCCGGTGACGGCAAACGGGCGCTGGAACTATATAGACAACATGACTTCGACCTGGTGATCAGCGATATCAAGCTTCCGGAAATGACCGGGATCGAATTGCTGCAAGCTATTCGCAAGGGCGACCCGAATGCCATGGTCATTCTGATGACCGCCTATGCGTCGCTGGATACGGCTCTGGCAGCCATCAACATGGGCGCCTATGACTACTTGATGAAGCCGATCGAATTCACGCAGCTCAAACTGGCAGCCAAACGGGCACTCGAGAAGCGCGATCTGGAGATTGCGCGGCAGAAGCTGATGGCCGAACTGCAGGTCAAGAATGACCTGCTGAACCGCCGCATTGCCGAAGTAGATGCGCTTTACCAGGCGGGCGTTGTGTTGTCGCAGTCGCAGGAACTCAAGCCGCTGTTGACGAGAATCATCCGTCTGGCGCTGGATGTAATCGGCGCTTCGGTCGGATCCGTGATGTTGCTGGATGAAATGCGCGGCGAATTGACCGTATCGGCGTCGGTAGGCATGTCCGAGGAAGTCCGCCAAAAAACGCGCGTCAAAGTTGGTGACTCCATTGCCGGTTATGTCGCCCAAAGCGGTGAAGCGCTGCTCATTCCGGATATTAGCTCCGATCCGAGATTTTCCAAGTTTGGCAAAGGCAACTACGAGACCAAGTCGCTGATTTCGGTACCGCTGAAGATCAAGGATCGCGTGCTCGGCGTTTTGAATTTATCGGATCCGCAGCATGGGACGGTATTCGAAGATAACGACCTGCGCCTGTTGGCGACCTTCGCCTCGCAGGCGGCGATCGCGATCGATGATGCGGAGAACTTTGAACAGTTGAGCAAGAAGCTCAACGAATTTGCCGTGCTCTACCAGCTGGCGACCGAGATCACCACTGTCGACAACTCGCAGGATATGACGGATCTGATTTATCGCTCGCTGAAGCAGATCATTGACATCGATTTTGCGATGTGGCTTTCTTGGAATGAGCGCTCCGAGACCCTCGTGGTCAACTATTGGGAAGGCTTCGGCAAGAAGGAAGCCGGTGCGCTGCGGAGTCGGGAAGTCCAGTTGAAGGACAAAACGGTCTATTCGGCTGCGGTACGAACGGTCGCATTGAAAGGGCTGATCAACGAAGTCCCGTCGCTGCGGGACGCAATCAAGACCTTTGCTTCGGTGCCGATCATCACCAAGGGTGCGCTACACGGATTGTTTTGCCTCGGTTCACGGCAGGCGGACGCATTCTCAGAGAATGATGAATACATTGCGTCAATTGTGGCATCACAGGCGACTTCGATTTATGAACAACAGCGCGCTGTGCTCAGCGCCACTCGCCTGATGACCATGGGCAAGATGATGTCGGAGATTTCACACGACTTGAAGAAGCCCTTAACCAATATTTCGGGCGCCCTGCAAATCATGCGGGAGCGCTGGCCGGAGATCGCCCAGTCTGACGAGTTTCTTCCAAACCGCCCAGCAGGAAATTCGCCGCCTTGATGAACTACTCAAAGAACTGCTCAATTTTTCCAATCCGACGAAGTATCAGCTGGAACAAAAAAAGATCGCCGATCTGATCAATCGCGTTGTTCGCCTGGTCGAAAACGACCTGAAGAAACATAAAATCGAATTCTCGCACCAATTCGCGGACGATCTGCCCGGCGTGCTCGTAAACGAAAACGAGATCGTCGAAGTCCTGCTGAATTTGATCATCAATTCCATCGATGCGATGCCTGAAGGCGGCGACCTGGCAATCAGGACATTCAGCGAAGTAAAGTCCGATAACGGAAGGCATCTTGTTGTGCTTAGCATTAAGGATACCGGAAACGGAATCGCGCCGGAACATCTGGACCGCATTTTTGACCGTTATTTCACAACCAAGGAGTCGGGCACCGGATTGGGGCTGGCCATCTGCGAGCGCATTATCATGGCGCACAACGGCGAAATTAAGGTTGAGAGTTCGCCGGGCAAGGGCACGACTGTAATCATTAAACTACCGTCAGCGTAGTCCCGCTTTACCCCCTATTTGCCTCATTTGTAGTTTGCGCGAGGTCGCCAATCCTCGTAAGATGACATCTGAGTATGAGAATTCAATACAGAAGTTGGCCATGAGCGGATCGGTGCTTCAAGACTTCCTCGTGATCATGGTGGTCGCTGTGACCGTCGTGCTCCTTTGCAGCCGGTTTCGCATCCCCGTGGTTGTTGGATTTCTGATTACGGGAATTCTCGCCGGGCCTCATGGTTTCCGGCTCGTGGGCAGTGCCGAGGAAGTCTCGAAGATAGCGGACATCGGCGTTGTCCTGCTGCTTTTCTCGATCGGCGTCGAAATGTCCCTCAAGGATATGCTGCGCATGAAAAGGGTGATCTTCATTGGCGGCCCGTTGCAGGTTGTGGTGACGACCATCATCGTTGCGCCGATCGCTTACTTCTTGGGACTGTCCACTTCCGAGGCAATCATGGTCGGCTTGATGGCAGCGTTGAGCAGTACCGCGATTTCGATGAAGACATATCAGGAACAAGGAGAGGGGACTAGCCCGCACGCCCGTGCCGCAGTCACTATTTCGATTTTCCAAGACATTGCTACGATTCCGATGTTGCTTTCGATACCGGTGCTTATGGGCAGTGCTTCTGGCAATGGCGGTGGCGAGATATCAAGACTGCTGATCTATGGGTTGGGAATGATCGTTTTCGTGTTCGTCGCTTCGCGCTGGATTGTACCATTTGTGCTCGAAGCGGTCGCGATGACACGAAACCGCGAGTTGTTTCTGATCAGCATCGTTCTGATCTGCCTTGGAGTAGCCTGGTTTTCTTCAGTCGTCGGCTTGTCTTTGGCCCTGGGGGCTTTTCTGGCGGGCTTGATCATATCGGAATCCGACTACAGCCATCACGCGCTGGGGAATATTACGCCTTTTCGCGACCTGTTCATAAGTCTGTTCTTCGTGTCGGTCGGTATGTTGCTGGACTTCCGGGTTGTCCTTGCTCAACCGTTGCTGATATTAGCTCTAGCGAGCGGAATCGTGCTGCTCAAGGCGATTATCGTGGTGCCAATCTGCCTGCTCATCGGGTATCCGTTGCGGATTGCCGTGCTCACTGGAATCGGGTTGAGCAATGTCGGAGAGTTCGCATTCATTCTCGCCAATGCCGGTTTGGCTGCCGGGCTCCTGCAACCGGAGAATTATCAGATATTCCTGGCGGTTTCGGCAGTTACGCTTGCCTCAGCGCCATTTCTCCTGCGTCTGGCGCCACGGTTGTCCATTTGTACGGGCAGATTTGCGAACATCAGCTTTGGACGAACAGAATCGTTTGTCGCGGGGTCGAGCAAGGAGCCGCTGGCCGATCATCTGATTATCGTTGGTTTCGGAGTAAACGGCAACAATCTGGCGCGTGCCTCGCAGGCCGTTTCAATCCCTTATGTGGTGCTGGAGATGAATCCGGAAACGGTCAAGCAGGCGAGGGCGGCGGGAGAGCGGATTTATTATGGTGACGCCACACAGGCCTCGATCTGGGAGTCGATCAATATCGCGAAGGCGCGGATGGTGGTGATCGCCATCTCGGATCCAGAAGCGACGCGCCGCGCCGTAACGCTGGTGCGGACGCTAAACCAGTCGGTGCGGCTCGTTGCGCGGACGCGATATCTCAATGAGATCGAGACACTCGCGCGCCTTGGCGCTGACGAAGTCATACCGGAAGAGTTTGAAACTTCCGTCGAGATCTTCACCAGGGTACTGCGCTACTACCTCATTCCCGAAGCGGAGATCAATCAGATTGTTCAAGAGGTTAGATCGGATAACTACGAGATATTCCGTACGAAAGACTCCGAGTCGGCACTTCAGCGAATCGAAAGTGACTTATCGCATATGCATATGACGACCCTAAAGGTCGCTTCCGATGCCCCGGTGGTAGGAAAGAGTCTTGCCGGCATGAAATTGCGATCCGAGCACGGGGTGACGGTGCTCCTGATTAAACGCGATGGCGCCAGTATCGCCAATCCGGACGCCAAGACCGTTTTTCAGGCAGGGGACGTGGTTGTGCTGGTTGGCGAAGATCATCACATCGCCGAAGTCACGTACCTGTTTCATTGATAGTGAGTTAGCGAGAAAAGGTGAAGTAAGACTTGCTCTATCCAGCAGGGATTCCCCATTGTTGGTGAAGAAACATCTTGTGCAACTTGCTCATTCTCGCTTCCTTGCCGGTGCAACATCTTGCATGAAATCAGCACAGGGTTGCTAAACAATCCAAGAATTCTGCCGACAATGCAAAGTACAGGGAGTACCAATGGCAGACGAAAAAACGAAATTACTGATCATCGATGACGATCCCAAGGTCTCGTGGATATTGCGCGAGGGCTTGAAGTCCGAGTATGATATTTTGACCGCCAGCGACGGTATCGAGGGGATACAGATTGCCTCCAAAGAGAAACCGCCACTGATACTGCTTGACATCAAGATGCCCGGCATGAGCGGTCTTGAAGTCCTGAAGAAGCTCAAGAAAGCGGGTTTGCCTTCGGATGTGATCATGCTTTCCGGACAAGGGGAAACCGAAACAGTTGTTGAAGCTGTCCAACTGGGAGCGTTCTATTTCATCAACAAGCCCTTTGATGTTCGCGAGGTTGATCTGCAGCTGCAGAAGGCGCTTGAACGTCGCGGATTGATCATGAAGATCGACGTCATGGAGCAGGCGCTCGTTGCCAAGACGGCCTGGGACGGCTTTATTGGCGATTCCGGGCGCATGATCGAGATCAAGAACCTCATTGAGCAAGTGGCGGACAGCGAACTCTCGGTACTGATTCGCGGCGAGTCGGGAACGGGCAAGGAAATTGTGGCACGGATGCTGCACCAACTCTCTTCGCGGCGATCGCATCCATTTATCAAGGTGAATTGTGCGGCGATACCGCGGGAACTGCTCGAAGCTGAGCTCTTTGGGTATGAAAAAGGCGCCTTTACCGGCGCGCATAAGAACAAGCCGGGGCGATTCGAGACCGCAAACAAAGGCACGATTTTCCTGGACGAAATTGGCGATATGTCATTTGAACTGCAGGCCAAGCTCCTGCAGGTGCTTGAACAACAGGAGTTCGTACGGGTCGGCGGAATCAGCAGTATCAAGGTTGATGTGCGCATCATCTGCGCCACCAATCGCGACCTGGAGCAGGCGATCTATGACCGACAATTCCGGGATGACTTGTTCTATCGACTGAACGAAATCACCGTTTCGCTGCCTTCGCTGCGAGACCGGCTGGAAGACGTGCCGCTGCTTGTGGACCACTTTCTGCGCAAATACGGCAGAAGTCTATCACCGCGAGCAGGCGCATGTCAGCGCCGCATGCATGGCGGCGATGAGCGAATACAGCTGGCCGGGGAATGTCCGCCAGCTGGAGAATCTTATCAAGCAGTTAGTGGTCCGCCAGGATGAGTCCGTAGTTTTTGAATCGTTCCGCAACAGCCCGGACGCTCCGACGGCTGACCGTCCTGCGCGTCAAGCCCGCGCCGGACAAGGCTATACGGCGCCGCCGACATCGGCGCAAACGGCAGTGGCGGTCGGGGATGACAAGAATTTTTCGCTTAAGGACCGTCTAAGCCGGACAATCGAAAGCGAAGAGAAGAAGCTGATAGCGGAAGTCTTAAGAAAGACCAATTGGAACCGGCGCAAGGCGGCGCAAATCCTGGAAATCTCCTACCGTTCCCTGCTGTACAAGATCAAGGAATATAGGCTAAACGAAGTCGAGTAATCGCGCGACTTACCTGTAGGCCGGTGCACGAAATGTGAACAGCCGTGCACAAACCGGCAGGTGTCTTTGATCCGCCCAGAGTTTGCTTGCCAATAATTTAAAAACTTTGTACCAACCAAACTTCAAGACTGGACGGTGAACTATGACGAGCGCGCCGCTCCAGTGGACGCGGGTCGATGCGATTCGTGAGGGATTGATACTTGGCACCGTAATTGCTTTTCTATGCGATTGTGGAAAAAGTGAATCGACCGGGTGCCGTGGAAATACCTCAAGGCAGAAACGACGGAGAAATCAACAAAGTGTCATTGTCAAGCGAGTACAGTTTTGTTGATCGCACGCGTCAGGAGTTGAGCCGCGCGGAGCGATACTGTCTTTTCCTTTCGGTGATTCTGATTGATATGAATGATCTTAGCCGTGCGGTTGCCAACCGTAATCTCGGAGACAAGATCAATCTGGGAGAGGTGTGTCGCGAGGTGGAGAAGAACTTGCGCGGTTCACTACGCGCTTCGGATATTGTTTCGACCTGCGAGCGCCATCGTATCGGTTTGCTGTTGATGGAGACATCCCGCAGCGGCCTGGAAGTTGTCAAGCGCCGCGTCGACGGGTTCTTGCGCGATTACCTGCGAGCTGCCTTGAGACTGCCATTTGACCCGGAAGTGACGATCAAAGACGCTTCTTTCCCTGAAGAGCCGGATCAATTTTCGGAGCTTTCGCAGAATCTTTCACTCGGTCAGCCTGCTATTTAGTCAAAGTCTTAATCATTCGCCGCAATTCCAAAACAAGATCTATCGGGGGATGAATCCGTCGGGACGGGTGCGCGGAGTTTCCTGGCCTTATAGCGAGGTGACCGCGGAGCCTTTGAAAATGATGCCCGGAAACGAGACGGTCAGTTGAAATCCGATCTTATTGTCAGGCAGGGGCACGGCACTGATTTCGGCGCTGCGTTTGGTGGTGAACATCTTTATGCCGTCGGAGTTCTGACTCATGAACAACCTGAAGTACCGTTGAAACACAAGAATATCGTAAAGGGTGCGAACGTCCTTTCGGAGTTGAGTTTTGGTCTCCTGGTGGACGATTTGTGGCAGCGAGTTGGCATCCGCACTTAGCTCGGGTAGTCTGCCTGAGACGTTCGTGGGCCGGTTATCTGAATCGAGCAAGTTCTCGGGGATCCCGAAGCAGAAGATGTGACTGCTGAGGGTGCGCGGTATGGGAACTGCAGAGCATTCAATTGCGTGCAACAACTCGGCCAGGTCGGGGCCGTCGGTTTTCTGGCTGATGTGCTTGTAGACGGTTTCGACGACATCAAGCAGATCATCGAGAGATTTGACGAAGTATCTCGCGGGTTTTGAGCTGCCGTACTTGCTGACTAACCGGGCGTTCATCGATCTTGTCCTGTGCCGGTTGAGTTGTTGATCATGAACAAGACGGATTCCTTCAATTCCGGGAGGGGCACGGGCTTGTGGACGTATAGTTCGCCGGCGAATTTTTTGAAGCGCAAGTCGTCATCCTGTCGCTCTTTTCCGCTAAGAAAAATGATCGGAATACCGGCAGTGCGTGAATCGGTTTTCAACCGAGAAGCAAGCTCGTAACCGTTCATCTCGGGCATCATGATGTCGAGCAAAATGACTTCCGGCTGATTGGATGCGATTGATTCCACGGCTCGCGACGGTTCCGACAATCCGGTGATTTCGAATTCCTCGCCGCGGAAGTACTCGACCATGATATCAACTATTTCCGGCTCGTCATCGACGACAAAAATGCGGTACAAGTCTCCCTCGCAGTTTCCAACAGATTCAGCCTGCCCAATCGCCATAGTTGAGAATATTCGGGAATGAATATCTCATGCGAACCCAGTTTCCGGCGGAACATCACCGGATATTAAGAATATCGTCACGTAACCGGAATAGTTGACTTGAAAGCGCCGGATTAGACGGAACGTTTCTTGAAACGCATGGCAGCGATGGCCAAGACCGAAATTCCGAGCACAAACAAGGGGATGATTTGGTCAAGCAGACTGAAGAACCCGCCCCCTTTGAGAAAGATCGAGCGGATGATAACGATGAAATAACGGAGGGGGTTCAAGTAGGTTAAGTACTGAATTGAAACAGGCATGTTCTCCAGCGGAAAGGCAAAGCCGGACAACAGGATGGCCGGCATCATGAAGAAGAAGGCACTGATCATCGCCTGTTGCTGGGTGGCAGAGATGGTCGAAATGAGCAGACCAATGGCCAAAGTCGAGATCATGAAGATGAGCGAGGTGAAAAACAACAGAGTCAGGCTGCCGACCAGAGGCACTTTGAAGTAGAATACGGCGACGGCACAGATCAGTGAGATATCGATCATGCCGATGAAGGCGTACGGCAGGGCCTTCCCGACGATCAACTCGGCGGGCCGGATCGGGGTCACAATCAGTTGCTCCATGGTGCCGAATTCCTTTTCACGGACAATCGCCATCGAGGTCAGCATCAGCGTGACCAATACCAGAATCTGCACGACCATTGCCGGAACGTTGAAGTTGCGGCTTTCGAGATCGGGGTTATACCAGATTCTCAGCTTGTTCGCAATTACGCCAATGGGTTTGAGGGGCATTCCGCCGGAGGTTGCCGTTCGTTGGGAAAGGATATCTTCATTGAAGCGCATAATCGCGCCCTGGAGATAGTTGGCGGTAATCGCAGCACTATTGGAATTGGCGGCGTCGATAGCTGCACCAAGCTCAACCGGATAGCCGGAGGCGACATCGTCGGCGAAAGAGCGCGGAATTTGCAGGACGCACCAGACCTCGCCGGACTGCAGAAGGCGGTCAACCTCGCTCTCCGATTCGAGATTACTTTTGACTGTGAACATCCCGGAAGCCTGCAACGATTGCACGAGTTTGCGGCTCATAGTCGAGCGGTCGTAATCCAAGATGCCGAGAGGGATGGACTTCACATCATAGGTGGCGGCGTACCCAAAGATGATGAGCTGAACTATCGGCGAAACGAATATGATGGCGAGCATCTTGCGGTCCCGAAAGAGTTCCTGAAACTCCTTCACCAGCAATGTGAGGGTGCGACGCCAGTTCACAGGATTGTCTTTCTGAACTTGAGGGTGGCGAGGAATGAAAAGACGATTGCAAAGACAAGCAGGGCCAGTCCCTGCAGATAGAGAAGCTCGAGGCCCGATCCCTTGAGGAACAAGCTGCGCAAAACTTCGATAAAGTACCGGCCGGGGATGAGATAGCTGACGATCTGGATCGGGACCGGCATGGAACTAATCGGAAACAGGAAACCGGAAAGAAGAAATCCCGGCAGGAAAGAGGTCAGCATCGACAGCTGAAAGGCCAGCTGTTGCGACTTGGCGACGACGCTGATCAAATAGCCGTTGGAAAGGACGGCCAATAAGAAAAGACTGGAGAAGAGAAACAGGAGCCAGAGGCTGCCGTGAAACGGGACTTCAAAAATTACGATGCCGACATAGGCGGCCAGAAAGAGATCAACGATGCCAATGATGTAGTAGGGGATCAACTTGCCAATAGCCAATTCCAGCGGCTTGATTGGTGTCGAGATCAGCAATTCCATAGTGCCGCGTTCCCACTCGCGGGCGATGGTCAGCGAGATCAGCAATGAGCCGAGGATCGTCATTATCAGCGAAATCAGACCGGGCACCAGGAAATTCTGTGAGTCCAAATCAGGATTGAACCAGAAGCGCGTTTCCAGGACCACCGGATTCAGTGTCAGATGACCGCCGAACTGACGCGCAATACTCGCAGTATTATATGCGGCGACAATCAGTGAAGCATAGCCGACGACAGATTGCGTGGTGTTGGCGTCGGCGCCGTCGGTCAGAAGCTGTACTTCAGCGGTTCCGACTGCGAGTTGGTTGGCGAAATCGGCCGGGATAATGATCGCGACTTTCGCTTTGCTGCGATCGATCAGATCAGTAGCGCGATCCTGATCGGCAGTTCGCTCGATCTCGACGAAATAGCCGCTGTTGGTGAATTTGCGGATCAACTCGCGGGAGTGCGTCGAATGTGAATAATCGATGATTACGGCCGGAATCTGGCGGATATCGAGAGTAATGGCATAGCCGAAGAGAAAGATCAAGGTTACCGGCAGCAAGAACGCCAAAATGAGAGAGCGATGATCGCGGAGGATCTGCAGCGTTTCCTTGCGGGCGATCGCCCAGACGCGATTAGCATTCATCGCTGTCCCTCATTGATCAGAGCGATGAAAAGGTCCTCCAGTGTGGGGTCGATCGCCGTGATGTCGGTTGCGGTCGGGTCAGCGCCGCGAATGGCGGCAATGACTTTGTCGAAGTCGGCGTCCGGCTTGAGCGTAACGTGCAATTCCGATCCGAAAAGCACAACGTCGTCGATATCGGACCGGCCGCGCAGATGGTCGGCCGACTCCCAGGGGTTGCGTGAATCGAATTTGCAGATGCGGCCGGAAAAGCGTTGCCGCTTCAATTCTTCTGGTTTGCCGATAGCCGAGAGCGTACCGTTGAAGATCATTGCGATACGATTGCATTCTTCGGCTTCGTCAAGGTAGTGGGTGGTGACGAAGATTGTGACGCCGTGATCCGCCAGTCGGTTGATCTGTTCCCAGAAGTAGCGGCGCGAAAGGGGATCGACACCGGCGGTCGGTTCGTCAAGAAAAATGATCTCTGGTTCATGCTGGATCGCGCAAAACAAGGCGAGAAGCTGTCTGGTGCCGGCGGGGAGGTCGGCGACAAGAGAGTCACGCACTTGTCCCAGGACGGTCTCGGAGAAATAAGCGCGTTTTTTGTCAGTATGAAGATTGCGGTCCATCAAATAGACACCGGCGTAGAAATTGAGGTTTTCTTCCACGGTAAGCGTTTGATAGAGAGAGAACTTCTGCGACATGTAGCCGATGCGCGCTTTGATTTTCTTCGGATTCCTTCATGATGTCAAATCCGGCGACGGTGCCTGCGCCGGCGCTGGGTCGCAGCAGGCCGCACAACATGCGAATTGTTGTCGACTTGCCGGCACCGTTGGGGCCGAGGAATCCGAATATCTCGCCGCGATTGACCTGAAAAGTAATGTTATTGACGGCGGTGAACTTGCCGAAATCCCGGCGCAGATTCGTGACATCAACGGCGCAGTTTGGCATCAATTCTCCGGTGACAACCCGATGTAAATGTCTTCAAAGGAGGGGACGATTTCGCGCAGGGAGTCGGCAGGAATTCCCCTGGCGGTCAGTGTTGCGCGTGACTTGGTCACGGCTTGTCTGTCGCGGCGACGCAATGTGGAGACTCTTGCCAAACAACGAGACCGAAAGAAATGACGCGTCCGACGACAGCTGCATCTTTGATCCGCCGGGGGTTCTCCGGTGTGAGTTCGTAGATCGCCTGATGGAAGTTCGCACGGATTTGCGCCGGTTCGCCTTCCGAAATGATGTTGCCCTTGTGCAGGAGCAGGAAACGGCTGGCCCGTTCGGCCTCGTCCATGTATGAAGAGCTAATGACAATAGTGGTGCCGCCACGGTTCAGGTCGTAGAGAAGCCTCCAGAACTCGCGGCGTGAAACCGGGTCAACGCCGTTGGTCGGTTCGTCGAGCAGCAATATCCCGGGATTGTGAATCAGGGCGCAGGCCAAACCGAGTTTTTGTTTCATGCCGCCGGAGAGTTTGCCGGCGAGGCGGTCGGTGAACGGATCCATCCGGGAGAATTGCAGCAGGCGCTGAATTCGCGTGCGACGTTGTTCGCCCTTGACGGAGAAAAGGTCGGCGAAGAAGTCGATGTTCTCCTGAACGGTCAGGTCCTCATAGAGGCCAAAGCGCTGCGGCATGTAGCCGATATTGGCTTTCTTGGATTCGAAGTTGTGGCGGTAATCATCGTTGTGAATCTGAATCGTGCCCGAGTCGCTAGTGAGGATGCCTGCCAGGATGCGCAGGAGCGTTGTCTTGCCGGCGCCGTCGGGGCCGACGACGGCGACGATGGAAGCTTCGGGAATAGTGAACGTGAGATGATTGAGAGCAACGGTGGCGCCGAATGTCCGGTGCAGGGAGCTGGCGGTGATAGCTGCGGTCATGGTTTTTTCAAGTACACATCGACAGGCAGCCCCGGCTTGAAAGCACCGGAGGAATTGTCAACCTTGATGCGAACAGCAAAGACCTGCTTGACCCGCTCCTTCTTGGTCTGAACATTCTTGGGCGTGAACTCCGCTTTCTGTGAAATGAAGGAGATACTTCCCTTAATCGCGCTGTCGGGTTGGGCATCGAGGAAGATGTCAGCTGTGTCGTTGAGATGCAGGAAGGGAAGGTCCGCCTCGTTGACATAGATTTCCACCCAGGTATCGGACAAGTCGACAATCTCCAGCAGCGTGGCGCCGACCATGGCGATTTCTCCGATCTCGACCGGGTCGGCCTGTACGAAGCCGCTGGTCGGGCTGGTAACCGCGGTGTAGCCTCTTTGAATGTCAAGGGTTTGCTGCTGCGCCCTGATGGTCTGCAGGCGTGACTCCAGAGCAGCGAGGCGGCGACTGCCGGAGTCATAGCTCGCCTTGAGATTGTCATAATCGCGCTTGGGAATTGAACCGACATCGTAGGCTTCTTTCAGCCGGTCGAGATTGGTCTTGACGTTGGCCAGGTCAATGCGCGCCGCGGAGATTTCGTCGCGAGTCGCGGCAATACTGGCGTCCAGCTCCTGCTGTTTGGCATCAAGAAGGCTGCTTTCGATCAGCAGCAGCGTATCGCCTTTCGCAATTTGATCCCCGCGGCTGAAGCGTTTGTCAATGACCTTGCCGGCCGTTTGAGCGGCAATGGACACAGCAGAAGCTTCGACAGTGCCGGAGGAATAGATCAAGTTGGCGGGAAGCAGGTTGGCCTCTTGACGCCGGGAGATCAAGAAGACCAGTACAAAAGAAATGACTATCAGAATGGGGATGATTACCAGTTTTTTCAAAGTCGCCCTCGCGGATATTGATCTGTCTGAATGCAAAGATATGCAAACAAAAGTAAGTGTGACAAGGAGAAAGTTGCCCTCACCGTCATCCGTCTGCTCCACGAGGGATAGACTTCGGGTGCTGCCCCGCAAAGGCGAGATTTTCTAGAATATCTTGCCGGGATTAATCAGGTTGGGTGGGTCGAATGCAGTTTTGAGTCTTCGGAATAGCTCTAATGTGGGTGCAGGGACCTCGATCGGAAGGTACTGTTTCTTGGTGGTGCCGATACCGTGTTCGCCGGAAATCGTACCGTCCATCGCGATGGTGGTCTTGAACAGTTCGAGGACCGCGGAGTGAATACGGGCGTGCACGTCCGGAGTGTCTTCGGCTGCGAGAAAGTTCACGTGGAGATTGCCATCGCCGGCGTGGCCGAAAGAATTGACGCGCAAATTGTACCTTCTTCCCAATTCCGGCAAGGCTTCGACAAGCCCGGGTAGTCTTGAAGGCGGTACGCAGACATCCTCGGAGACACGGAGCTTGGCGGCAGCAGTGATGGCACGGGAAATTGAACGGCGCAACGTCCAGAGATATTCGCGGCGAGCATCGTCTTCAGTCTGCTCGAATTGCATCGGCCGGTGCGCGTTGATAATCGGCAAAATTGACGCGGTTTCGCTGTCAACAGCGGCTTGGTCGCCATCTAATTCGATGACGAGAGCGGCGGCCGCGGGAATGATATCGGTCCATTTGAGGTAGTCGAGGGTGCAGGCAATCGCATCACCGTCCATGAACTCGAGAACCGCCGGGATAACACCTGCAGCCATGATGCCGGAGACCACCGTGGCGGCGTCGGATTGCCTGGAAAAGGTGGCGAAGAAGGTGCGCCGGTGCTCCGGCGGGTCGATAAGCTGCAGGGCAATCCTGGTAATGACTGCGAGAGTGCCTTCTGATCCGATGAGGATAGAACCGAGATCGTAAACTTCGTCACCGGCAAAGCAGCCGGTCTGGACGAGTTCGCCTTCTATATCGTAGCCTTCGAGGCCAAGAACATAGTCTTTGGTGAGTCCGTATTTCTTGCAGCGCAGCCCGCCCGCGCATTCGGCGACATTGCCGCCGATGGAGGATTCCTTCACACTGGCGGGATCAGGCGGATAGAAGAGGCCGACCGAGGCTGCGCGGTCAGCCAGTACTTGCGTAATGACCCCGGGTTCGACGATGGCAGTCTTGTTTGCCGTATCGATTTCGAGAATCTTGTTGAGGCCGATAACGGCGAGCACGATTCCGCCGAATTCGGCGGCGGCTCCGCCAGTATAGCCGGTTCCGGCACCGCGGGGAATGACAGGAATGCGGTGTTTATGCGCCGTCTTCAGAAGCCGGGGTATTTGTTCGGAGGATGAAACTACGACTGCTGCAAGAGGCGGATGGACAATGTCGGTGGCGTCGTGTGAGCAGTCGTCGTAGATTGCGCCTTCAAGATGGATATTCTTCTCTCCCGACGATAGCCGCCAAATCGGCGAAAAGCTGATCGGCAGTTGACAGTCGGGAGAGAGTCATTATTCGCTCTTGGGTTTGGGTTTGGACTCGGTGGGAGGTGTCGTAGTGGACGCTGGGCTCGAGTCGGAACTCGCGGCCTTCTTGTAAGACTCTTTCCGGTAGTCAGTAGCATAGAAACCGGATCCTTTGAAGATCAGTCCCGTTCCTCCGGTGATGACACGCATGACGACACCTCCGCATTTCGGGCAATCGCGAACCGGAGGGTCAGACATTTTCTGAAACTCCTCGAATTCATGATGGCAAGTTTGACAGCGGTACCAATATGTCGGCATTCGTGATCCTTTCTAAGTCTTCATCTAGCACAAAGCCCTCACCCCAACCCCTCTCCCACGGGAGAGGGGAGGAAGCGAAAGGGACAACTTGATTCTCTATAAACCGCCCATGGTCATGGCGATGGCGGTGACGTTGACGATGTCTTCGGGCGAACAGCCGCGCGACAGGTCATTGACCGGTTTAGCCATGCCCTGGACAATCGGTCCGATGGCTTCGGCCTTCGCCATCCGTTGTACCAACTTATACGCAATGTTGCCGGCATCCAAATCAGGAAAAATCAACACATTTGCTCTACCTTCGACGGGTGAGTCAGGAGCCTTGGATTGTTGGACTTTGGGGATGATGGCCGCATCGACCTGCAGTTCGCCGTCGACGATGAGATTTGGCTCGATCTGCTTTGACCAGCTTCAAGTGCCGCCAGATCACTTTAGTCATATCGGAATGTTTAGCTGAACCCTTGGTAGAGAAGGAGAGCATTGCCACGCGCGGTTCTTCGTTCATCAGCGCGCGATACGAACGGGAAGTCGAAACGGCAATCGCGGCGAGCTGTTCGACATTCGGTTGCGGGATGACCGCAGAGTCGGCAAAGAAGATGACCTTTTCCTTTTCGCCAAGAAACTCCGGCAGTACCATCATGAAGAAGCTGGAGACTGCGGTGATGCCTTTGCCAAGGCCGATGACCTGAATGCCCGCGCGAAGAACGTCACCAGTTGTGTTCAAGGCACCGGCGACAGAACCATCGGCAAGATTCTTGCGGACCAACATTGCGCCCCAATAGAGCGGCTGGCGAATGGTTTTCTCGGCTTCTTCCAGAGTTAGACCCTTGGCTTTGCGCAGTTCGAACAATTCCTGGGCAAACTCTTTGTGGAGAGGCGAAGTTGCCGGATCGCTGACGGTGCATTTGCTCAAGTCGAGCTGGTGCTCTTTGGCGAGCGCGGTGATCTTGGCAGTGTCACCAACGAGGGTGACCTGCGCGATCCCTTCGGCGATTACTGTTTTGGCGGCAATGATCGAGCGTGGTTCCTCGCCTTCTGGGTACACCACTCGACGTTTAAGAGACTTGGCTTTATCGCGAAATTGCTGGAGCACGGACATATAACCTCCCGACTACTTATCTTTCCAGTTTAGATAAGCAGTGATAAATTCATCAATCGCGCCATCCATGACCGCCGACGTATTCGACGTTTCACAAGAGGTGCGATGATCCTTAACCATGTTGTATGGATGAAAAACGTATGAGCGGATCTGGCTGCCCCATTCGATCTTCTTCTGCTGCTTGACGTATACTTCGAGTTTCTTCTCTTCCTCTTCACGAGCACGCTGATAGAGTCTGGCTTTTAGGACCTTGAGTGCGGATTCCTTGTTCTTCAGTTGTGAGCGCTCGGTCTGGCACTGAACGACGATGTTGGTCGGGATGTGCGTGATGCGAATCGCCGAGGATGTCTTGTTGACGTGCTGGCCGCCGGCGCCGGAAGCGCGGAAAGTGTCGATGCGAATATCGTCAGGATTGATTTCGATGAGAATTTCTTCGCCGACTTCGGGGAGAACGAAAACCGACGCGAAGGAAGTGTGACGGCGCTGATTGGCATCGAAGGGAGAAATTCGCACCAGACGATGCACGCCGGATTCCGATTTGAGATAGCCGTAAGCATAGTCGCCGCGGACTTCAAGAGTGGCGGACTTGATGCCGGCTTCGTCGCCGTCAGAGTAGTCGATCAGATCCGCCTGATAACCGTGGCGTTCGCACCAGCGGGTGTAGAGGCGAAGCAACATCTGCGCCCAATCCTGCGACTCGGTGCCACCGGCGCCGGGATGAATTGAGACGATGGCGTCGTTGGGGTCATCGCGGTCGGAGAGCAGGGTGCGAAGCTCAAAATCGGCGAGTACGCGTTCAAGTTCGGTGTGTTGTTGATCAAGTTCGGTCTTCAGCTCGGCGTCGTCGGAGGAGAGTTCTTCAAGTGTTTCGAGGTCGCCGAGCGACTTCTCGATGCGCGCCGACTCTTCCAGCCACTTTTTTTCGAGCGAAATTTCTTTGAGGATGCCCTGTGCTTTTGCCTGATTGCCCCAGAAATTCTCTGCCAGCGTTAGCTGTTCGAGTTCCTTGAGTTTCGCCGCCTTCTTATCAAGGTCAAAGAAACTCCTTCAGCCGTTTGAAGCGTTCGGCTAATTCTTGTATGCTGGCTACTTCCGTCAAATCTCCTCCAAATACAGCATTGCCAATCGGCGTAATTATAGTTGTTATTATGTCAATGTCAACTGCAAGAAAAATCAACGTTTTCGGGCTCTCCCTTAAAGGGATGGAAGACCTGATGGTGGCGCACGGCGAGAAGCCTTTTCGCGGCCGCCAACTGTTTCAATGGATCTACCAGAAGGAGTCCACCGACTTTACGCAGATGAGCAACTTCAACAAGGAGTTGCGCGACCTGCTGGATGCCAAGCACGATGTTCGTTTGCCGGAGGTCGTGCGCAAGCAGCGCGATCCGGAAGACAGCACGGCCAAGTACCTGGTGAAATTCTCGGACGGGGCGATGGTGGAAATGGTGCTGATTCCGGTGCGGGAGCGGCTGGCGCTGTGCATGTCGAGCCAGGTGGGGTGCTCAATTGGTTGTAAGTTCTGCGCGACCGGATTAGTCGGGTTCAAACGCAACCTAAGTGCGGGGGAGATGATCGGGCAGTTTATGCTGGCGCGCAATCTCACCGGCGATAAAGAGCTGGCGAATGTCGTGATGATGGGGATGGGCGAGCCGCTGCTGAATCTTGAGAATGTCGTGGAAGCGATACGAACGATCAGTTCCGAGCAGGGATTGGGGTTTTCGGCGCGCAAGTTCACAATATCCACGGTGGGGTTGGTCAATGAAATTCGCAAACTGACCGAGATGCGGTTGAAGTCGGGACTCGCGCTGTCACTGCATGCGCCGATACAAAGTCTGCGCGAGCGATTGATACCGTCCGCGAAAGACAATCCGCTGGACAAATTGATTCCGGCCTGCAAAGAGTACGCACTGCAGTCGGGCGACCGGATCACGCTGGAATACATTCTGATTGCAGGAATCACCGACACGATGCTATGCGCAAAGGAACTGGCGCTGTTGACGCGCAAGATTCCGTGCAAGATCAATCTGATCCCGTACAATCCGATTGTTGATCCGAAAGGCGTGCCGCTGGCGCCGATCAAGGAAGTGAAAAAGGGAAGGGTAGCGGCGATGCGGGGGACGACGGCAAGGACATCCGATGGACTGAAGCCGTATACGCCTTATGATTTCCGGACGCCGTCGCAGGATGCGATTGACCAGTTCCGCGAGTATTTGTATCCGCGCTGTCCGGCGGTGACATTGCGGACGCCGAAGGGGAGACGGATTGCGGCGGCCTGCGGGCAGTTGGTGGCGCAGGTGGAGAAGGTGGCGGGGTAGGGATAGCTCCATACAACCCCCCATATCCCCTTTCTTATGGGGGAATAACAAAGTAACCAATCGAGTCGGATTGCAGAATGGCCATTAGATGGCAGGTCTCCGGGCGAGAGCGTTTGCATGGGTAGAATTTTCGGTAAGGAGACCTGCCCTACGGAACTAAGTTAAGTCACAAATTGGTCACACCAGCGACCGGCTTGAACGTCGCACCCAAGATGAAATTCGGCAAGAACAAACACTCAACTTCGCGAAATTGTATAAAAACATCCAAATTATCTTGACAAAGCAAAGACCTCTTCGTCAGTTTGATGGGACGCACAAAAGGTTGAATCGAGGCTTTGTCGATGTCTATGATTTTCACAATAAAATGCAGTGCCTCTCAGTACTGCCGCACGCCATTTTTGTTGGTAACAACAATCGCGCTCCTGCATTGCTGCAGTTGCTCAGACAAAGGTAATAACGGAGGGGGGCAGCCGGAAAAACCAGTGAATCAGACCGAGATTGATATTTGTCCTGCCTGGTCTCCAGATGGATCAAAGATCATCTATTTTCGCAACTACGCTTCCGATGAAAACCACTCTGATACACAGTGGGTTTGGGGGGTGTTCTTGCGTGATCTTGCTTCAGGCACTGACTCTCTGTTGTGGGAGAATTTTGAGGCTTACCATTTCACTTGGTCGCCAGATGGCAGGAGTGTTGCCTTCAGTTACGGAGCTACGATTTACGTTCGTGCACTTGATACCGACAGTGCCATCATGATCAGCCATGATGGTCGCAATTTCGGTTGTGACTGGTCAGCTGTTTCTCAAGCGATTGCATATCACCGAACAACTCCACCATATGGGACCTGGATTGGACTTCCCGACGGCTCTGTTGAGTCAAGGTTGTCATTGGCAGTCAATTACCCAAGTTGGTTTCCCGATGGACTTAGAATTGCTGGAGCAGGACTTGGAAGCTCCATCTACATCATTACTACATATGACTCAACCTACCTTAAAATCAGCCCAGCAGGAAGAATCGTTCGTGAAGTAGATGTTTCGCCAGAGGGTGGTGCAGTACTATATGCTCGCGATGGCGGTGGTGCTTATACGAACATCTGGAGAACTGATCTAGATTCGCTTGACAACACTCAACTCACTGCGGAAGGAGGCAACTACCCCGACTGGTCGCCCGATGGTCAGTGGATCGTCTTTACCAAAGTAGATAAGGACAATGGCTACCTTTGGCTTATGCGACCAGACGGATCGGAGAAGCATCAGATTACGTTTTGAAAATGTCCGAAAGGCTGGGGCGATAACAAGAAAGGGTTAGTTCTTAAACGAGAATTTGATGGCGTCGCGGTTGCAGGTGGAAAGGCATTCGCCACAGGAAGTGCAATCGGGAAGGCCGAAAGAGTCCGCCTTGATCAAGGGCTTGATTGTCGGGCAAGGGGACTTGATGACGCAGACGCCGCATTCGTTGCACTTGGTGCGGTCGATACGGATTTTGCCGGGGGCGACTTTTTCAAGCAGCCAACTGATAGCGCCAATCGGGCAGATCAAATAACAGAAGGGGCGGTAAATGATCAGGCTGGCAATGACCAGGAGGGTCATCATGATGATCCACTGTGTTCCGACACCCCAGTGCAAGTACTCGAAGTAGTTAATCGGGTCGTAGATATTGTAGGCGCTGTAGGCTTTCCAGATCGGCAGTTCAAGATGGCCGAGTTCGCCGCCCAGAGCATCCATTGATTCTTTGACATAGAAAAAAGTGATGAAGAACATCGCCAGTAGTCCCATTCTGATGGAATTGAAGGCGGTGAAGCTGAACTGCTTGACGCGCCACTTGAAGGGAATCTTGTTGACGAGTTCTTGAAATGCGCCAAGGGGACACACCCAACCGCAGAATGCTTTGCGATAGATCAGGCTGGGAATGAAGATCACGAGTGTCAGCGCTAAGAATCCGACAAACCATTGGCCCCAGGTGAATCTGAACATGAAGAGTTTGGTGACACCGCACATGGGACTGGGATGAATAGGAATTATGACATCCGTGCCGAAGAGCACAAAGATGAACGCAATGGCAACCAGGCGAATCCAGCGGTTAATCTTCACGAAAAACAGCAGAGCAATGCCGATGACCATCATCGAGATCATCGTCAGATGCTTGGGAATCGTCAGCATTTCCCATAGAGTAGGCTCGCGTTGCGCCTCGGCCTGGTCGGCAACGTGATTTTCTTCGGTGATTTGTGCGGAAGAAGTCGATTCCGTGGCGGTAACTGCGGCAGAGTCAGAATGATCGTGGACGATGGCATTATCGCCTGATTGAGCTTGGAGGGTTACAGTCAGTGTGAGGCTCAAAAGGAGCAAACCAAGAAGTCGAGCGATAGATCCACGAAACATAAGCCAACTATACGCTCGAATGTTCGAACTGTCAAGCAAAACATCGAGAGAACTGTCCGCCAATAGTGTATTTAGGTGTTTTTTTTGCGAAATTGGACCAGGCGCAGCGGCTGCCGGAGCGACAGAGGAGCTGGGCTTTCGGCGGCAGTGGGATTCAGCATCTGCTCGGTCAACGTCATCATTACGGCTGTCAGAGCGCCGCAGACATACCAGTGAGCGCGGAAAAGCGAATGGCCGAATACGGAGGTGACGAATAATGCTCCGATTGAACAGGTGATGGCGTAGGAGATCCACATATACGGATGATCGCTCTTGCCGGCGGCTTTAAGGCGCTTGCGCAGGCGGAAGTTGGAGCGGATGACATACCAGATCAGGGCGCCAAAGGCTATCAATCCAACGAGTCCCAACTCGGAGATGATCTGGATATACATATTATGTGGCCGGAGGAAAACATGCGTGTCGGAGTAATTTCCAGAACCGTAGGCCAACGGGAAACAATCGACGCCGATACCGGTAATCGGATTGGCTTTGAACATGCCCCAGCCGGCTTTCCAGGCATCGATGCGGCCCTCGGATGAAGGATCGCGCTCTTCGTTGAAAATCGAAGCGTATCGTATCTGATATTGTGCGGGAAGGGCGAACCAGCCGATGATCAAGACAAAGATTGCTACGACCGCTGTTATCATCTTCTTTTTTGAAACCAACCAAACGGCAAAGGCGACACTCACCAAGCCAATGACGCCGGCGCGGGAACCGGTGATCGCGATCGTGAATATCCCGGCGGCGAGAAAGACGAGCGGGACGAGTTTCAGAAAGTTGTTCTTTATCCATTGCATGGAAAACAGCATAAACGGGAGGGCGAGCATGATCGACACTGCAAGGTATAGTCGGCCAGGACGCCGCGACGCCCACCGCGCCGGAGCCCGGCCCGCCGCCGCCGTGCGGGGTGGAGAAGGTCTTGTGCAGGTTGTAGTGCATCACGTCGAAACCGAGCGCGCCCGGCCTGGCGATGCCCAGGATCGCGTTGAAGTTGGCGCCGTCGCCGTAGACCAGGCCGCCCGCCGCATGGACCATCCGCAGCACTTCCTCCACGTTCTCGTCGAACAGGCCGAGGGTGTTGGGGTTGGTCATCATCAGGCCGACGAGCTTCGGCCCGTGCTGGGCGATCAGCGCGGCCGAGCACGGCCAGGTCGACGTTGCCGCGCGTATCCGACGGCACCTCGATCACCTTCAGCCCCGACATGCTGGTCGTCGCCGGGTTGGTGCCGTGCGCCGAGTCGGGGACGAGGATCACGTCGCGGCGGGTCTCGCCCCGGTCGTACAGGTATTTGCGCATGATCAGCACGCCGGTCAGCTCGCCGTGCGCGCCGGCCGCGGGCTGGAGCGTCACCGCGGCGAAGCCGGCGATCTCGGCCAGCAGTTGCTGCAGGTTGTAGATCAACGCCATCGCGCCCTGGCTGCTCTCCGCGGCCTGGAGCGGGTGCAGCGAGGCGAAGCCGGGGATCCGCGCCGCGACCTCGTTGACCTTCGGGTTATACTTCATTGTACACGGCCCAGCGGGTAGAAACCCGTGTCGATGCCGTAGTTCAACTGCGACAGCCGGACATAGTGCCGCATCAGATCGATCTCGGCGACCTCGGGCAACGGGAGATCCTCCCGCTCGCAGCCCTCCGGCAACGCGGTCTCGGGCACATCGCACGCGGGCAGGCTGACAGCACAGCGGCCGGAACGGCAGATGTCGTAGATGAGTGGCTCAGACATTGGCGGCCTCCCGTAGGGGCGAAGCATTCCCAGGCGCCTGGCCGGTGGGCTGCTTCTCATCTGATGCGAGATCGTCCTCTGCGGAATCTTCTGGCAGGAATGCTTCGCCCCTACCAATCTCCACCAGCGCATCGGCCAACTCCTCGATCTCGGCGCGGCTGTTCATCTCAGTGACGCACAGCAGCATGTGATCCTGCAGCGCCGGATAGTCCTGGCCCAGGTCGTAGCCGCCCAGGATGCCGTATTCCTCCAGCAGCTTCCGGTTGACCTCAGCCACCGGCGCCGGGCAGCGGACGACGAACTCCTTGAAGAACGGGCCGGTCGAGACCACTGCGTAGTCCTCCAGCTCGCCGATGAGACTCGCCGCGTAATGCGCCTTGTGGTAGCTCAGCTCGGCCACCTTGCGCAGGCCCTGCTTGCCCATCGCGGCCATGTAGATCGCGGCCGCCAGCGCGTTGAGCGCCTGGTTCGAGCAGATGTTGCTGGACGCCTTCTCGCGGCGGATGTGCTGCTCGCGGGTGCTGAGGGTCAGCACGAAGCCGCGCTGTGCCGTCGACGTCCACCGTCTGGCCGACGATGCGGCCGGCGGACTTGCGCACCTCGGACAGCTTCGTGGCGAAGAAGCCCAGGTACGGCCCGCCGAAGCTAATCGGGTTCCCCATCGGCTGGCCCTCACCGGTGACGACGTCCGCGCCGTACTCGCCGGGCGGGGTGAACAGGCCCAGGCTGATCGGGTCGACCGAGACGACCAGGATCGCGCCCGCGGCGTGGACCTTGTCGGCCAGCGCCTGCATCTCGGCCGGGGTGTAGAGCCGGCCCAGGAAGTCCGGGTTCTGGACGATGACGCAGGCGGTCTCCCGGTCCAGCAGCCCGGACAACGCCTCGAGATCGCCTGCCGGCGCATCCTCGCCGGTCACCTGGATGCACATGCCCTGCGTGTAGGTGCGCACGACCTGGCGATACTGCGGGTGCAGGGTCGGGCTGAGCACCACCTTGCAGCGCTTGCCCCGGCTCACCTGCAGCGCCATGATCACCGCCTCGGCCACGGCGGTCGCGCCGTCGTAGTGCGAGACGTTCGCCACCTCCATGCCGGTCAGCGCGCAGATCATCGACTGGTACTCGAAGTGCGCCTGCAGCGTGCCCTGGCTGATCTCCGGCTGGTAGGGCGTGTACGCGGTGAAGAACTCGGAGCGGTGGAGGATGAAGTCCACCACGCTGGGCACGAAGTGGTTGTACGCCCCGGCGCCCAGAAAGCAGCTCACGTGCCCCAGGTCGTCGTTCTCCTCCGCCAGCGCCTGCAGCTCCTGCAGGACTTCCATTTCTGAGAGCGCCGGCGGCAGATCCAGCGCCGGGAAGCGGAACTTCTCCGGCACGTCCTGGAACAGCTCTGCCACCGACCTGGCGCCGACGACCGCCAGCATGGCGGCGCGGTCGGCGTCGGTGTTGGGAATGTAGTTCATGGATACTCCGGTACGTTACGTGCGGATGCTGAAGCTGGTGCGTGGTGCTGGTGCGATGATTGCTTGATTGCCGTGATTGCGTGATGCGTGGTTGTCGTGGTTGCGTGAAGCGTGCCTTGATGCTCGAATGCTGAAGCTGGTTGCTTGAAGCTGGTCTTAAGATCTTGAACGTCTCACGTTTCTTAGCTAGTCTCACGTTTCTTACTCGTCACTTACGTTCACGCTTCACGCTAATCACGCATACTACGTCACTACGCATTAGTTTCGCCACGCTCAGTGTCCGCCCTTCTCTTCCTCATCGGCAACGTACTTCTCGTACGCCGCCGCGTCCATCAGGCCGTCGAGCTCGCCCGGATCGCTCGGCGTGACCTTGATCAGCCAGGCCTTGCCGTAGGGATCCTCGTTCACCCACTCCGGGTTGCCTTCCAGCGCGGTGTTGACCTCGATCACCTCGCCGCTGATCGGCGCGTTGGCGTCTTCGGCGGCCTTCACCGACTCGACGGTGCCCAGGCTCTCGCCTGCGGTGACGGTGTCGCCCACCTCGGGCAGCTCCACGTACACGACATCCGACAGCAGGTGCTGGGCATAGTCGGAGACGCCGATCACGGCGACGTCGCCCTCCATGCGCACCCACTCGTGGCTCGTGGTGTACCTGGCTTTGGGATCGTACTTGTAGCTCATTGGGACCTCCTGGTGGTAAGTTGATTTATTGGGCAGTACCGCAAAAGTCGCTACTGACCGCTTCGACCGATTGCCATTGAGAAACTGCTCTGAGAATAGGACCGCGGAGAACGCTGACTACGCGGAGGACGCGGACAAGACCAATAGAATATCCGGCGTCGTTCGCGGTTTCCGCGTCGTCAGCGTCCCGTTTTCAGGCGAGGTGAGAGGTGCTCGTCCAACAAAAAGCGCACCTTCATGCGGCCGATGCCCGTGCCTTCTCTCGCTCCGCCTTGAGCGTCCGCAGACGTTGAACCACCGGCGAGGGATCGGCAGCCCATTTCCGGTAGCGGTCTTCACGCCAGGCGGCCAGACGGCTCAGGTAAGCATCGATCTCGGCCCGACTGTGCAGGTAATAGGTGATCGTCGTGTGAATCTCCTCCAGGCTCAACGTCGGCAGGTTGGCGGCGATCTCCTCCGGCGTGTAGCCTTCCAGGTAGTACCAGAGCACGTCATCGATCCCGATCCGATGTCCTTTCAAGCGGATATCGTCGGGCGCTAGAAAATCGAAGTAATCTTGCAGTTGCATGGGTCCACTCTCGCTTTCCCTCAGCATCTTCTCCTCACACCAAAGGGCACATGTGCTATTGTACTCTGCGCCCCTGGAAAGGTCAAACAGATTGAGACCATGGGTGCGTTTCACGTTTGGGGCAATCGGAGCGAAGCAGGCATGCTTCGAGCGAGCTCAGCATGCACCCCGAGCTCGTCGAAGCATGTCCTGAGCTTGCCGAAGCATGTCCTGAGCTTGCCGAAGCATGTCCTGAGTCTTGCCGAAGCATGTCCTGAGCTTGCCGAGGGGGTGCCTGCGGAGCGTCTTGTGCCAGAGCTGCACGCTTCGACGCGTCAGCATGCCCGGTGCCCCCAAATGAAACACACCAAGACCATCGGGTGTGATTCAAGGTTTTCGCCGGGCGCCCCCGTATGTATGCCGCGGTAACCTGCCGATTCCGCGAATGATGCGGACGCAGACGAAGCAGGTACGCACGCAGACTCTTTCTGCTTTCTGCGTTTGCAGGTGTCTGCGCCTGTGATCCTGTGCGGCCAAGGCGCGCATGTCATGCTGAGTTGCCCATCCCGCCGCGGCAGGATGCGCCTCAGCACGACTGTCATTGCGAGGGCATAGCCCGAAGCATCTCACTCGCAAGTCAGGGATTGCTTCGGGTTGCGACCCGTCGCAATGACATGTCATAGGCAGCGGGTCAACCGGCCGATTCCCGTGACGGCGGGGAATCAGCGAGGCATTCAGTCGCAAGGCGAGATTCAAAGTATTGCCCTACCCCTCCGTGCCGGCATCGCCGGCCGTCCTGTCGACCTCCTTGGGCGGCGAAATGAGGATCTCGCCGAAGGCCTGCTCCTGCGTGACGACGATCTGCCGCCGCTTGATCAGCTCCAGCACGGCCAGCAGGGTCACGATGATCTCCATCCGGTGGCGCACGTGGCGCAGCAGGGAGCGGAAGGTCATCCCCTGGCCGTGCGCCGTGGCGCGGCGGATGTGGGCGATCTGATCCTGGATCGTCAGCGTGAACGGGACCACCATGCCGTCCAGGCTCTCCGGCGGCAGGCTCTCGGTTGCGCTCGCCAGCGCAGCCTGCGCGGCGGCCAGCAGCTCGACGAGCGCGGAAGGGGTCGGCTGCAGGTGGCGCTCCAGCTCGGGCGGCGGCGCGACGCGCGGGTAGGTGTGGAACCCTGCCTCCTCGATGGCCCGCAGCGCGCCGGCGGCTTCCTTGAACCGCTTGTACTCCCGCAACTGGCGCGCCAACGCCTCGGCCGGATCCTCCTCTTCCGCATCGTCCCCCGGTTTCGCGGGCTGCGGCAGCAGCAGGCGTGACTTGATCCAGACCAGCCGCGCCGCCACCACCAGGAAATCGGCCAGGATGTCGGCCTGCATCTGTTCCAGGCCGCGCACATAGACCAGGAACTGGTCGGCCACCTGGGCGAGCGAGATGGCGCTGATGTCCATTTTCTCGCGCTCGATCAGTTGCAGCAGCAGGTCGAGCGGGCCTTCGAAGGCCGGGAGCCGGACCTGGTAAGCCTCTTCGTGCAAGCCTGTCACCGTCACAACGCCGATCACCCTCCGACCAACTCTTTCACCGCCCGGATGAGCTCCGCCGCGGGGCGCGTTTCCAGGCCCGCCAACCGCAGGAACAGGATCAAATGCGGCTGGCGCCCGCGCAGCGAAAGCCGCTCCACCGCGGCGCCGTAGCGCTGCAGGAACGTCTGGACGCTCCTGGCCAGCTTGGGGTCGGCCGGACCCCGGGTCGCCAGCCCCAGCCCGGCCGGCATCTCCTGCCACAGCCACGGCTGATCGCCGGCGTTGCGGTCGAGCGTTTGCCGCAGGCGGCCCTGCAGCGGCACCACCTCGAATGTACGGCCTGGCAGGGCGCGCAGGTCCGCGCGGATCGACATCGTGTCACGCTTGCCGCGCAGCAGCTCCAAACCCCACAGCGGCGGAAACTCGCGCGTCAGCAGGAAGTAAGCGATCTGCACCCGGTCGAACGGCCGGGTCGCGCCGGCAACCGTTACTTCGGCGCCGGCCGTCATGGAGCGGATCCAACGCCAGGTCGGCGTGCCGCCCAGTGAGCCCAGCCCCGCTTGCAGCCAGCTCCCCAGCAGCTTGCTGCGCCGCCGGTTGAGCCACGTGCCGGCAACGTATCCTACGACAAGCAGGATCACCACGATCCACAGGGCCCTTTCGGTGGCCCCGGCGATTGGCAGAACCACAGCCGCCTCCTTGGTGGGTTGAGTGCGCGGGCATTATAGTACAGATGACAGATCGCGAGTCCTCGTGCTGCCTGGCCGATTTCAGGGATTGCCCCTACACGGAACATTACTGAACGTCTATAGATTCTGTGACAGCCCGCTCGTGCGAGAATGTCATGCTGAGCGGGCGACAAGCACGTGGTTGCAGCGAACCTCTAGCGAGCATCTCGTCGGCCAGTGCGAGACCCTTGCGGTGTTTCGCACCCCAGGTGCCGACCCGCCAGAGCTCTGCCCTGAGTGCAGCGAAGCGGTGTGACAGTTCGGACCATTCTCAGGGCGAGTGTCCGACGGCAGGCTCCACAATTCTACAACCAGATCGCGGACATATGACCAGAAGCAGTCGCGCCGTTCTGCGCCGCCATTCAGTTTGAAACTGGAGTGTGATTGTCTTCGGTCAGTGTGGTATCATGCCAATCGGAGACGGATCGAAGCCGATGTAGGGCGGCGGGTCATGAAATACAACCGAGAAGCCATTATCGAGAAGAACATCACCCTATCTTTCGAGTTCGAGCGGTATATCGCGGAACACCCCGAAATCCTGGAACAGATCCCGGACGGCGCCGCTGTGATTTTCCTGCCCAAGGATGATCCGGAGTTGTACCGTGTCAACCTGGAAACGTCGCGCCGGGCGCAAGCCGAAGGGAAAGCATCCTCCATCGTTTTCCTGGAAGTCGAGGCCCTGGCGCCGGCACGCTCCCGGTTGGTCAATCCTCATCTGACAGCCCAACCCTCGATGCGACCGGTGGCGGCCTGACAGGATGAAATGGGCGACACCTCGCACTCGCGGCTGGCAGGGATGCGCAGCTCGGCGGGATCGACGACGTGTCTCGCCTTGCCGCGCAGCAGCTCCAAGCGCGTCCACAGCGCCCAGCTGAACCCAGCCCCGCTTCCAGCCACAGCTCCCCAGCAGTCGCGCCGCAGCGCCGCCACCGATTGAAATGGGTGCATTCAAAATCGTTGGAGCCCGCCAAGCGAAGCATCCCTTCGACTTCGCTCAGGGCAGGCTCCGAGCGGAGGGCCGCAGCCCGTAGTCGAAGGGTGCGGAGCGGTCTATCAGCCACAATCGCCTCCTTCGACTCCGCACGGCGCAGGCTGTGGGTTACGCAACGCTGTGAATCCCATGCGCCGTGCTCCGCTCAGAGCCTGCCCTGAGTGCGACGAAGGGATGCTCGTAACTAATTTTGAATACACCCGATTGAAATCGGCGTCTGCCACGACCTAAGTGTGCTGAAGCACACTCGCACGTGGGCAACACAACCTGCTTCGAGCAGGTTTCCCCCCGTAGCAGACTGCGCTTTCAACCCCAGGCGCCGGCGCGGCGGGCCGCCGGGAGATACCGGGATGCTGCTTTGCCGTTCACCATTCCAGGGCGAATGTCTGCTGCCGGCCAATCCTCAACCGATCCGGACACATGACCCCCAGTATAGTTGCTTGACAAGCCGAACGACATGTGATATAAGTTGCACTGTCTCACCAGGAAATTGCGAAAACTTCAGGAGCATCTTCCGCCCATGGCCGGGCCGGAAAGATATCTTTCAGCCCGGCGCCAGGAATCGCCGGAAGACTCTAAGATTTTTCTAAGGAGAAAACCGTAGACATCCGTTGCAGAGTATGGTATCGTGTCACTTACGTCAGCTTGTCACTTTTGTTCCAGTCCCAGGAAACCCCTTCACAAAAATGACTATCTTGGCGATCTTTGCATCTTGGCGTGAGCACTGCGGCTGTGCAGCAAATTTCTTACTCCTGACAAGTTGCAAAAATTGACCAGCAAATCGCGCGTCCTTTCACGGACCCGTGCGTCATCTATGCCATAAGGTCATTGGCTCTGACCTGGCGAGCGTCTTGCAGGCGTGCACGAACAGCGCCGGCACGGTTTGTGTGGCCCGATCCACCTGAGGTCTACGGCGATGCGTTGGAATTTGCATATTCTCATGGTATGGCGCGATAATGCACCCGTCCTTTTTTGCACACCCCGTCAAGTCGAAGACCCCTGCGCAGCCAGCGCTCAATTTCAGGGAATCTTCTGGTATCGTATACATCCTTGTGTAGGAGGCGACCGCAATGAGCAGCTCCCCCACCCTCTCGTCGCGCGCACACCGGCGCGCATCGAAGTTCCAACGCCGGATGACCTGGACCGGCCTGGTGACGATCCTGTCACTGATCGTCAGCATGTTTCCGCAGGTCGTGGGCCTGCCCGTGCCCACCGCCAGCGCCCACAACCTGGACGCCAGCGCGGTCTACGTCTATTTCGACCCGAACACGCAGGCGTACCTGGACAACCTGATCGCCACGAACCAGCGGCCGGTCGGCCAGCCGTTGCTGCGCCCCGGCGACGAGCTGGGCCTGATCATCAAGGCCATACCCCTCGACGGCACCACCACCGGCGTCGGCGGCTACACCACCTTCTACGTGCCCAACGGGGTGCAGGTGGTCGACGCCGCCTACATCATGCCCGGCGACCTGGTCGCCGACGGCATCACCGGCTGGGACAAGGTGCCGATGAAGGGCCAGGCGCAGATGCCCATCGTGGGGGCGGGCGGCGATTCCACCGTCAGCCTGGTGGGGTACGGCCCCCCCGACATCGGCTATGGCGCCAAAACGAATATCCTGGGCCAGAGCAGCAACTATGTCAATGCCAGCAACGGCAACCTGGGCACGGTGGTCGGCGTGTACGGCGACACCGGCATCTTCTACTCCACCGCGCCGGAGACCGCGTTCGGCACGTATAGCGGCGGCGCGATCACCAACAACAGCGGTGACACCGTCGGCGCCCGCACGATCCTGGGCACCACGCTCAACCTGTGGGATGCCTGGCAAATGGCGGCCTATGGCATCAAAGGCACCACTAATCCTGCCTTTCCGGCCGCCGCCATCATCGACAGCAACCAGCGCGGCTACGCCCCCTGGGGCCTGGCCAACGTCGTCGCCGGCCCTCAGAGCGGCTATGCCTGGGAGTTCGAGGGCAGCTCCTATGCTGGCGGCAACCTGAAGACGCCGGTGACGGCGGCGAACTTCACCGCCGCCATCAAAGTCGGCCCCTGGCAGCGCATCAAGTATCCCGGCAGCCAGTTCTCCGACGATCCGCCGGGCGGCTCCCCGAACCCGCCCTATCCCGAACCCTATACGCGCGGGGCCGACGCCAGCAACTCGGGCTTCGACCTGACCGCCGGCGATCTGCCGCAGACCACCGGCCAGGCCAACGGCACCCCCAATGCGGTGCGTTGGGCCTACGGCCAACAGACCCAGAACCGGCCCGAGTACATGTGGGTCAAGATCAAGGTCCACGACAACACCGCCATCCTCGACCCCACCGGCTGCCCCAAGTGGACGGTGGATACCTTCGGCGGCGACGCCGGCGGCGACAGCGGCGGCAAGGATCACATCTGGCGCTATTACGACCCCAACAGCGTGCAGCTTCAACGGCTGTCTGGCGGTCGGCAAGCCGGCCACCCGGGAACTGGTCAAGGTCGGCGACAACTTCCAGTACAAGGTCAAGCTCTACAACGCCGGCAGCAAGGACTACAGCACCGTGCAGATCCAGGATACGCTGCCCAGCGGCGTCACCTACATCAGCGCGGTGCCGGCGCCCAGCAGCGTCAGCCTGCCCAACCTGACCTGGACCGTCGCCCCGTTCAATGCGCAGCCAGATGTTCGAGGCCACGGTGACGGTGAAAGCCAGCGGCAGCGGCCCCATCAGCAACAACGTCTGCGCTGCCGGCACGCCCGCACTCGGCGGCCCGGTAGAGAACAGTTGCGGCAAAGACACTACGGTTTCGGGCCCCCAGCCGCTGCTGCGCCACGAGCAAGAGCGTCACGCCGATCCTCGGTAGCGCCCGGCGGCACGGTGCAGTACACCATCAACATCCTCAATGTCGGCAGCGGCCCCACCGGCAGCCCGGTGGTGCTCACCGAGTATCTGCCGGCCGGCTTCACCTACAGCGGCGGCCTCTCGACGACGGTCAACGGCGCCAGCGTCACCGCGTCCGTCTCAGGTCCTACCTCGCAACCGGTCTTCAGCGTGCCGTCGGTCATCAACGCCGGCGGAAGCCTGGTCCTGACGTTCAACGCCCTGGTCTCGGCCAGCATCACGGCGGGCAACTACTGCAACTCCTACCGCGTCAGCGAGGGCGGCATCAACCAGGTTACCGGCGCGCTGGCCTGCGTGGACGTGGGCGGCGGCACCATCGGCGACACGGTCTTCCGCGACTGGAACGGCAACGGCGCACAGGACCCGGGGGAGAAGGGCCTGCCGGGCATGACCGTCAAGCTGTACGCCGGCGCCTGCCCGCCCAGCGGCGCGTCGCTGCAGACCCAGACCACCGACGCCAACGGCTTCTACCTGTTCACCGGCCTGGACCGCCGGCACGCTACTGTGCCGACCCGGTCGGCGTCCCGCGGGCTACACCCTGCACCAGGACCCGAAGGCGCGGCCAACGGCGCAGCGCAGGTGACGCTGACGACCGGCGAAAAGCGCCTGGACGCTGACTTCGGCTATCAGCCCGGCGGCGCCGGCTCCATCGGCGACACGGTCTTCGATGACCAGGGCAACGACGGGACCTTCAACGGCGCGGACGCGGGCATCCCCAACGTCACCGTCAACCTGTACGAGGACACCAACGGCAACGGCGTCGTCGATGCCGGCGACGCCTTGATCGGCACGACCAGCACGCAACGGCAGCGGCGTCTACAGCTTCCCCAACCTGGCCGAGGGGCTGAGCTACATCGTGGATGTGGATCAGGCCGACCCCGACATCGCAACCTACTTCGGCGGCGGCGCCATCCAGCAGTCCACGGTCGATCCGCGCCCCGTCCAGGGCCTGACCGGCGCCTACACCACGGCCGACTTCGGCTTCTACAAGGTCGTGCCCGGCTCCATCGGCGACCAGGTCTGGTATGACGCCGACGCCGACGGCGTGATGGATCCCAGCGAGGCCGGCCTGGCCAACGTGGATGTCAAGCTCTACCAGGACACCAACGGCAACGGCGTCGTGGATGCGGGCGAACCGCTGCTGGCCACGACAACCACCGACGCCAACGGCGTCTACACCTTCAACAACCTGCCGGCGGGCACCTACGTCGTGGATGTGGTCGAGACCGACCCCGACGTCCCGGCCTCGCTGGCGCCTTCCCGCGACCCCATCGCCGTGACCCTGGGCGTGGCCGAGACCAAGACCGACGTGGACTTCCCCTTCGTCCAGTCGCTGACCAAGACGGTTGACCGACCAGCGCCACCCCCGGCCAGCAGCTCACCTACACGGTCTACCCGCGCTACTTCGGCAGCGACCTGCTGACCGGCGTCGTGATCAACGACACCATCCCCGCCGGCACGACCTACGTCGCCGCCAGCATCAACGCCGGCGGCGAGGCCGTGGACGAGACGGATCCGCCGGACGGCGTGATCGACTTCGTGGCCTGGGACCTGGGCAGCAACGACGTGGGCAGCGTCGGCTACAGCGGCGGCACGGCCATGTGCCCGGCCACGCTGACCATCGTTGCCGATCGTGACACCTGGATATACGAAAAGAGCATGATCTCGACACGAACGACGGCGCCGGTACGGTGATCGAGACGGCCAACAAGGCCAGCGAAGACCAAGTCGGTTTGCTCCACTTCCCTGTCACCGCATTGCCTGCGGGCGCGGTGTTGGACAGCGTCGCCCTCAACTTGACGGTCCAGGGGAGCAAGGCGCCAACCGCGGGATCAGCCTGCACGAGCTGAAGACCGCCTGGACGGAGGGCACCGGCACCAATGACGCCTGCACCAGCTCGGGTAACGGCGCCGCCTGGCAAGGCCCCAACTGCACCGACGCCTGGCTGACAGCCGCCGACGCCTTCGGCGCCAGCGACTATGAGGCCGCCAGCCTCGGCACGATCGATCCGCTCGTCAAGGAAGTGCCGTATTCGGTCAGCTCAGCGGCGCTGAAGACGCTGGTCAACACGTGGGCTGCCGGCGGCACGAATCGCGGGATCGCCATGATCCCGAACGGGTCGGCCACGAATGCGGTCACCTGGTACGCCAAGCAAACGGCCACGACCGCCTGGCGGCCGCAACTCGTGCTCACCTATCGCGTGCCCACCGCCGGCGGCTGCAGCGGCACGGCCACGTTGACCGACATCGCCGACACCTATATCCAGGAGGACGACGCCAGCCAAGAACTTCGGCACGGACAATGCGCTGAAGGTGCGGCCGCAGAGCACCAAGCGCAAGCACGCGCTGCTCAAGTTCGACGTGAGCGGCATCCCCGTCGGCGCCACGATCAACGCGGCGACGCTCAAGGTGAACGTATCACCAATAAGACCCTCACAACCAGCGAGATCCACCGCATGGTCACGGCCTGGACTGAGGGCACGAACGCCACCAACGGCGCCAGTGGAACGACCCCAACGGCACCGGCACGGCGGGTACTGGGCGGCCGGGGCCTTCGGCACCACCGACTACAACGCCACCACGGTCGGCACCATCACCCCCAGCACCAAAGGCTTCAAGACGGCCGACGTCAAGAGCCTGGTCCTGGGCTGGCAGACCGGCACCTTCGCCAACAACGGCCTGGTGCTGCTCACCACGGGCACGGCCACCGCCGACGCCGCCTACGCCAGCCGCGAGAACAGCACCGCAGCCAACCGCCCCGTCATCAACGTGAGCTGGTCCATCCCGCCGCCAACCCCACGCGCGTCAACACCCTGAGCGCCTGCGCCGCTGCTGGTGGTGGAAGGGGACAAGATCACGGTCAAAATGGTGCTGCAGAACACCACCGCCAGCGCCGTGACCAACGTCGCGCCCAGCGCCCTGACCGTGACCGCCTCGGGCGCCGGCGCCTATAGCTGCGCCACGCTCACCGGCCCCAGCCCGGCCAGCCAGACCGTGCCGGCCAACGGCTCGGCCACCTTCACCTGGACCTGCACCACCAACACCGCGCCCACGCTGCCGGGCAACCTGGCCTTCAGCGCCACGGCCAGCGGCGACGGCGGCCCATCACCTGGGCCTCCAGCACATCCGAAAGCGTGATCGTCACCCCGCCCCTCACCTTCAAGGCGCAGGTGAAGAACCCGCCCGGCGTGAACGTGGCCACCAACCAGGCCGACATGACCCTGGCCTTCCCCTCCACCCAGGGCACGGTCTGCTACGTCATGGCCGACGGCTTCGATACCAACGACGTGGACTACCTGCGCCAGGTGGATCGCACGACCGGCGCCGTCACCCCGGCCACCCCGGCCGCGGCCGGCACCCAGAGCATCGAGGGCATGACCTGGAGCCTCGACTTCACGACGCTGTACGCCGTGAACGCCAACCAGTTCGGCACGCTCAACACGACCACCGGCTCTTCTCCGGCGAAGGCGAGCACCATCGCCAGCGCGGCCGACCCCATGCAAGGTGAGTTCGGCGCCATCACCGTGGCCGACGTGGACGGCATCAGCTTCGACCCGGCCACCGGCGTTCTGTACGGCGTGCAGCCGCCGCGAGGCCACGAATACCCAGCTCGACGTGTTGATCAAGATCGACCCGGTGACCGGCAAGCACATCAACAACGCCTTCGGCGCCGGCGTGGATTACATCAAGATCCGCACCGATCTGCTGGCGACGCCGCTCTACGAGATCGACGACATCAGCTTCGATCCGGTCAGCGGCTCGCTCTACGCCATCGCCAACGGCACCTCCGCCAGCCCCTCGGTGGGCGACCGGCTGGTGACCATCAACAAGAGCACCGGCGCGGTGACCGACGTCGCCCGCATCACCAAGTCGACCGGCGGCAACCTGGACGACGTCGAGGGCCTCAGCTTCTTCGGCGACGGCGCCCTCTTCGCCACCAGCGGCTACCATGCCGCCACGGGCGACACCAACAAGCTGTGGTATCTGGACAAAGACACCGCGGTCGCCACCGAGCGAGCGGTCCTGGGCACGCAGACCACCTACAACGACTACGAGGCCGTGGCCTGCCAGGGCGGCTCGCTCAGCACCGCGTCCACCCCCAGCAATCCGGTCGAGACCGCGCTCACCGCCAGCATCGGCGACCGCGTCTGGTCCGATGTGGACGGCCAGGGCGACCAGGACAGCGGCGAGCCGGGCCTGGGCGGCATCGAGGTGTGCGCCACGCCCACCGGCGGCGGCGCCACGGCCTGCGACACCACCGACGCCTTCGGCGCCTACCGCATCTACGGCCTGACCAACGGCGCGAGCTACAACGTCACCCTGACGCCGGCCACCATCCCGGCCGGAACGACGCCGACCACGCCCACCACCCTGACGCGCACCGCCACCACGGCCGGCGTGACTGACGCCGACTTCGGCCTGCGCCCGCCCGGCACCGCCAGCATCGGCGACACCGTCTGGCTGGACGCCAACAACAACGGCAGCCTGGACGGCGCCGAGCAGGGCCTGCCCAACATCACGGTCAAGCTCTACATCGACCAGAACAACGACGGCGTCGATCGACGGCGGCGACACCCTGATCCAGACCACGACCACCGACGCCTTCGGCATCTACCTGTTCAGCGGGCTGCATCCCGACGACTACCTGGTGGACGTGGATCAGACCAGCTCGGTCACGTCGCCCTACGATGGCTCGACGACCATCGCCGCGGCCATGGCCCCGACCACGGGCACCACGGACCCGCGATGTCACCATCACCACCGTCGGCCAGGCCATCACCAACGCCGACTTCGGCTACAACTGGACCGGCTCCATCGGCGACACCGTCTGGTATGACACCGACCAGGATCAGGTGTCGATGGCGGCGAAGCCGCGCATCCCCGGCGCCACGGTGCTGCTCTACTACGACGCCGACAACAACGGCGTGATCGAAGGGGCCGAGTGGTCGGCGATCGCGCTTCATGAACACCGATCGCCAACGGCAACTACCTGTTCGACAACCTGCCGCCCGGCAACTACCTGGTGGACGTCTACGAGGACAGCATCACATCCGACGGCATCCGGGACATCGTCCCCACCACGCCGAACGTCCGGGATGTCGACCTGACCGCCGGCCAGGACGTGCTGACACCGCCGACTTCGGCTACTACATCGGCGCGCTGGTCGAGGGCAACGTCTTCTGGGACGAGGACCACAACGGCGTGTTGGATCCGGCTGAGGCAGACGCGACGCACCTGCTGGAGAACGTCACGGTCAGCATCGTCTGCTATGGGGCCGATGGCGTCGCTGGCGGCGGCGATGACTACACCGGCAGCATGGACACCGGCACGGTCGGGCAGCCGGACGGCCACTTCAAGTTCCTCGTGCCGCCCGGGCCGTGCACCCTGACCTACGAGACCAGCGATACGGACGCCAAGGGCTATCCCGAGGCCACGACGCTCACCCCCGTCACCTTCACCGCGCAGGCGGGCGAGGACTGGCACCCGTCGTTCGACTTCGGCGTGGACAACCTCGCCGGCGAAGATCGGCGACCGGGTGTGGAATGACGCCAACGGCGACGGCAGCCAGACCAGCGGCGCCGAGGCCCGGGATCTGGATCGGCGTCACCGTCAGGCTCTATGCGGCTGACGGCACGACGCTGTTGAACACCCTGGCCACGGACACCAGCGGCAATTACCAGTTCGTTGGTCTGGCCAACGCCACGTACGTGGTCAAGGTAGATACGGCCACGCTGCCGAGCGGGTATACTCAGACCGGCTACGGCGATCCCGGCGCACCCTGCGGGGGCTCCTGCAACAGCCAGGGAACAACCACGGTCAGCGGCGGCAATACCGTAACGAATGTGGACTTCGGCTACCAACCGCCGGCCAACACCTATCCGGTCAGCGGCCGTGTCTGGGACGACCAGGACGGCAACGGCGCGCAGGACGGCGGCGAGCCGGGCATCCCCGGCGTCAAGGTGTGCCTGTACGACAGCACCGGCACGACCGTGGTGGCATGCACCGTGACCCTCGCCAACGGGGACTACACCTTCCCGGGCATCTCCAACGGCAACTACGTCATCAAGGTGGATCCGACCACGCTGCCTTCGACCGCCTATTACCAGACCGGCGACCCGGACGGCACCAAGGACAACCAGACCCCGGTCACGGTCAGCGGCGCCGCACGTCACCGGCAAGAACTTCGGCTACGACCAACTGCTCGGCAGCATCAGCGGCACGCTCTGCGAGGGCACGGGCAACGGCCTGTGCGACGCCGGGCGACACCCTGCTGGGCGCCGGCGTGCCGGTCTTCCTGACCTATGCCGGCCCGGACGGCATCATCGGCACGGCCGACGACGTGGTCACCACCACGACGACGGACGGCAGCGGCAACTACCAGTTCACCAACCTGCCGCCCGGCACCTACCAGGTCAGCAAGGCCAACCCGGCAGGCACGACCAGCCTGGCCGACGCGGATGGCGGCAACCCCAACAACATCAGCGTGGTCCTGGACTTCGGTCCTGACGGCAACGCCGGCACCGCCGACGACCGCATGGTCAAGACCGACCAGGACTTCGAGGTCAAGCCGGCCGCCGGCGCCATCGGCGACCGGGTCTGGCTCGACACGGACGGCGACGGCGTGCAGGATATCGGCGAGCCCGGCCTGCCCAACGTGGTGGTGGAGCTGAAGGACGGCGCCGGCAATCCGATCGACGCCGATCCCAACACGGCCGGCGTCCAGCCGACCCTGCAGACGACCGATATCAACGGCAACTACCTGTTCACCGACGTGCCCGCCGGCAGCTACCAGGTGGACGTGGTGAGCGGCGTGCCGGCCGGCCTGGTGGCCTCGCCCGGCACCACCGATCCCAAGCCTGTCACGCTGATCGCCGGCCAGAGCTACCTGGACGCGGACTTCGGCTACACGGCGCCGGCGGCCTCGGCCGTGATCGGCGACTACGTGTGGGCTGACGTGGACGCGGACGGCATCCAGGATCCGGGCGAAGCCGGCATCGGCGGCGTGACCGTCGACCTGCGCGGCCCTGGCCCGGACGGCATCCTGGGCACCGGCGACGACACGACGGTGGCCACGGTGACCACCGATCCGGACGGCAGCTACCTGTTCACCGGCGTGGCCCCCGGCCAGTACCTGGTGCAGGTGTCGGGCGCGCCGTTGACGGGCTACACGCCCACCACCGGCCCGCAGAGCGAAGGGGCGACCACCTCGACGCCGGTGACGGTGGCGGCCGGCGACGTGCGTGACCGACGTGGACTTCGGCTTCGACAAGCCCGCCCTGTACAGCATCAGCGACCGCGTCTGGTACGACGCCGACCGCGACGGCACGCTGAATCCCGGCGAGAGCGGCATCGGCGGCGTGACGGTGAACCTGCTGGACAGCAGCGGCAACGTCATCGCCACCGCGACCAGCAACCCGGACGGCACGTTCACCTTCCCCGGCGTGCCCAACGGCACCTACACCATCCAGATCTCGGACAACACCGGCCAGTTGACCGACCTGCAGCCCACCACGCCGTCGGCCACTGCCGGCCAGCGCCCGGTGGTCGTCGCGGGCGGCAACGTGACCGGCACCAACTTCGGCTACGCCGGCTTCGGCCCCATCGGCGACACGGTGTTCAGCGACCACAACGGCAACGGCGTGCAGGATCCGGGCGAGCCCGGCATCGCCGGCGTCCAAGTCAAGCTGTACTTCGACGACGGCGACGGCGTCTTCGAGCCCGGCACGGGCGACACCCTGATCGGCACCCGGACGACCGACGGCAGCGGCACCTACCTGTTCAACGACCTGCCCCAGGGCACCTTCTGGGTCAGCGTGGACAACACGCAGGCGGTGCTCAGCGGCTACGCGCCGACCACGCCCGATGCCTCTGTGAATCCGCCCAACAGCACCGAGTACAAAGTGACGCTGACGCCCACCAACCCGAGCTTCCTGGACGCCGACTTCGGTTACCAGAAGACCAGCCTGGCGGACGTCTCCGGCACGGTGTGGAACGACACCAACTCGGACGCCGTGCAGGGTGCGGGCGAGCCTGGCATCCCCGGCGTGACGGTTAACCTGGTGGACGCCAGCGGCAACGTCGTGGCGACCACGACCACGGATGCCAGCGGCAACTACACCTTCTTCGACGTGGCGCCGGGCAACTACACCGTCGTGGTGACGGACACGAGCCAACGTCCTGGACGGCTACACCCTGACCAGCGGCCTGGACGCCATCCCGGTCACGGTGGCCGCGACCAACATCACCGACGTCGACTTCGGCTACGTGCGCAACCCGGCCACCGGCGCGATCGGCGACACGGTCTGGCACGACGCCAACCGCGACGGCGTCCAGAACGGCGCCGAGCCCGGCCTGCCCAACGTGACAGTGAGGTTGTACCGCGACAGCGACGGTACACCCGGCCCCTCCGGCGGCGATACCGTGGTGGATACCCAGGTGACTGACTTGAACGGGCAGTACCTGTTCACCGGGCTGCCTGCGGGCAACTACTATGTGGACGTGGTGAGCGGCCTGCCGGGCGGCATGGCGCCGACGCCCGGCACGACCGACCCGTCGGCCGTGATCAACCTGAGCGCAGGCGAACTCTATCCTGACGCCGACTTCGGCTACGCCTCCCAGACGGATGCCGCAATGGGCGACTTCGTGTGGCACGACGTGAACGGCGACGGCATCCAGGATCCGGGCGAGCCCGGCATCGGCGGGGTATCGATCCAGATCACACCGCCGGCCGGCGTCGATATCGGCGCAGGCGCTGGCAACCCAGTGACCGTCATGACCGATCCTGACGGCTCCTGGCTGAAGACCGGCCTGCCGCCCGGCAACTACACCGTGGCGGTGACGCCGCCTGGCGGCTACAACGCGACGCCGACCAACGGCGCGGCCTCACGGACGATCGTCATGCCGGCCACGGGCGATGATGTGCTGTACGCCGACTTCGGCTTCAAGACCGGGCCGACCGGCGCCCTCGGCGACACCATCTACCGGGATGCCAACGGCAACGGCGCCCAGGATGTTGGCGAGCCGGATCGCGGGTGTCACGCTGAGCCTGCTGAACAGCGGCGGAACGGTGATCGCCACCACCGTCACCGATGCCAACGGCGTCTACACGTTCCCCGGCCTGCCCAACGGCGCCTACACCGTCGTGGTGACCGACATCGGCAACGTCCTCGCCGGCCTGCGCGAGACCCAGGATCCCGACCAGGCCGGTGTTTGCACCACCTGTAATGATCAGGGTACGCGCACGATCAGCGGCGGCGCCACCGACAACACCGTCGACTTCGGCTATGCGCCGATCGGCGGCGCCATCGGCAACCAGGTGTGGCACGACAAGGACGGCGACGGCCTGTACGAGCCCAAGGGCAACGACGGCATTGCCGGCACGGCGGACGACGAGTCCGGCATGCAGGGCGTGACGATCGACCTCTACCTGGACACCAACAACAACGGCCTGTTCGATGCCGGCATCGACAACCTGGTGCGCACGACGACGACGGACATCAACGGCCAGTACGCGTTCACGGGCCTGCCCGCCGGCAAGTACCTGGTCGACGTGGCCGCCTCGAACGCCGCGGCCGGCGGCGTGCTGGAAGGGTTCAACAAGACCACCGGCGCGTGGTCTGTAAATAGCAGACGGAACCCTAAGCCAGCACATGATCTCGACGTGAACGGTTCAGTCGTGGCAATCCTACGGCCTGTGCTGGTGTGGAGTTTTCCATGTTCGTGATCACTCGAAACGGAAAAACGATGGTCTACACGGGTTGGCGCGCATGGCTGCTCCTGGGCGTGTCGCTCCTTGCCGCTTGGGTTTTTCTAGCCTTGTTTGTTGCAGCCTTCGTCGGCGTCGCGATCACGATTGGCTCGTTATTGTTGCTTTTGATACCCGCAGCCATTCTGGTCGTGCTGGTGTCTGGTCTGATGGGGCGACGGTTATGATGCATGAGTGGGGCGTCAATTACAGTTTCGGCGTCGGTCCGCTTGAAATGCTGATCGTCGCCGCCTCGATCGTGTGGCCATTCTGGAGGATTTGCGACAAGGCGGGGTACCCCGGAATTATGGCGCTCCTCGTCTTCATTCCCGTCGTCAACCTGATCTTCTTGTACTGGTTCGCGTTCCCGGATTGGCCGAACCTCAAGGATAAGCGAGCGTAGCACTGCCTGGATATCGGGATGTGCAATTTTGCGTTCGATCAAGGCCGCCCCAGGGAAGACGGCCTTGTATACGTCTGGTGAGCGGCGCCTGTCGTAAACGGTTGGGCAGTTTTCGATGTCGACGGACAGGTTGTGGAACGCTCCTCTCGAAGTGGTTCTCGACCAGACCGGGGCAACGGTCGGTGGCCTATCGCAGGTCGAAGCAGCGCAGCGACTTCAGACATGCGGGCCTAACGATGCGATGGGAGCCAAACGGCGGCCGTTATGGCTCCAGATCCTGGACCGGTTCGCCAATCCTCTGATTCTCATCCTGCTGTTCGCAAGCGGTCTGTCGGCGTGGACGGGCGAGACGGCGAGTTTCGTCATCATCGTTGTCATTATTCTTCTGAGCGTCATTCTCGACGTCACGCAACAGTTGCAGGCCGAGAACGCCGTCGATGCGTTGCGGCGATCGGTAGGATTGCGTGCAATATCGCTTCGGGACGGTGTAGAGACGAGCGTTCCGGTGGAGGAACTCGTTCCGGGTGATGTCGTCAAGCTGATGGCCGGAGACGTGGTTCCCGCAGACTGCCGTTTGATCACGTCGCATGATTTGTTCGTCAATCAAGCCCTGCTGACGGGCGAATCTTACCCCGTCGATAAGACTGCTGGCGATCCCCCAGCTGCCGATCACCACACCACCAGCGCGACCAATACAGTCTTCATGGGTACGTCGGTGATCAGTGGTCTTGCCACAGCCCTGGTTATGGCCACGGGACGGGCAACGGAGATCGGCGGGCTCGCTCAGGGTCTCGCGGCACAGCGGCCGCCTGATGCCTTCGAGAACGGGATCCGCAACTTCGGGCTGTTGATGCTGCGGTTCACGATCTTTCTTGTTCTGTTCGTACTGGCAGCCAACGTCGTCTTTCAGCGGCCTTGGCTCGAATCTTTACTGTTTGCCCTGGCGCTTGCTGTTGGACTCACACCTGAACTCTTGCCCATGGTCGTTACGGTGACCTTGTCCAAAGGTGCGCGGCGCCTTGCGGAGCGGCGTGTCATCGTCAAGCGACTGGCATCCATCCACGACCTGGGTGCTATGGACGTCCTCTGCACGGACAAAACCGGCACCCTCACCGAATCCCGCATTGATCTCGTCGGCTTCATCGACGCGCAGAGTACCAGCTGCCGGCGGGTGTTCGAGCTCGCTTTCCTCAATAGTTTCTTCGAAACGGGGATGAAATCGCCGCTCGACGATGCAATCCTGGCGTACGGCGCCGTTGATGTGAAGGCGTGGAAAAAAGTCGACGAAGTACCATTCGACTTCGAGCGACGTCGGATTTCCGTGCTCGTGGAACATGAAAGTCAGCGCTTCCTGATCGTCAAAGGAGCGCCCGAGGATGTCATCGTGTTGTCGACGCACATGACGGACGAAGCGGGAACTCTGCGTGCCATCGATGAAGATGATCGCGCACGCCTCGTTGCCAACTTCGAGAAATTGGGATCGGACGGCTATCGCGTCCTCGCGGTTGCTTCCCGCGCCATGCCGTCCACCAGGACCGACGCCATTATCGACGACGAGACGGATCTGACGTTCGAGGGGTTTCTGACGTTCGTGGATCCGCCTAAGGGTGATGCTGCGCGGTCGATCAACGCGATTACGGCAGCCGGGGTCGACATCAAGATCCTCACCGGAGACAACGAACGGATCACCCGGCACATTTGCGAGAGCATCGGCGTGCCGATAACGGGACTTCTCACCGGTCATGATCTCGACAGTCTGAGCGAAGACGCGCTGCGGGCTCAACTGTCGCGTGTAAATATTTTCTGCCGCGTTCGGCCCCAACAGAAGGAACGCATTCTTCTGGCACTGAAAAGATCCGGTCGAACGGTCGGTTTCCTTGGGGATGGCATCAACGACGCCTCGGCACTTCATGCCGCGGACGTAGGGATCTCGGTCGATACGGGCGCCGATGTTGCGAAGGAAGCTGCCGACATGGTGCTCCTCGAACATGATCTGGATGTCCTGCACGACGGCATCATCGAGGGGCGCCGCACGGTAGAGAATGTCACGAAATACATTCTGATGGGCAGCAGCTCCAATCTCGGAAACATGTTCTCAATGGCCGGTGCAGCACTCTTTCTGCCGTTCCTGCCAATGCTTCCGACGCAGGTGCTACTCAACAATCTTCTTTATGATTTTTCGGAAGTCGGCGTGCCGTTCGACAATGTCGATGAGGAGACCTTGCAGCGGCCCGCGCACTGGGATTTCAAGTTCATCGAGCGTTTCATGCTGGTGTTGGGACCAGTGAGTTCTCTTTTCGACTTTTTCACCTTCTATGCGCTCATCGCTTTGTTCGGAGCGAGTGAAGCAATGTTCCAAACGGGCTGGTTCATCAAGTCGCTCGCGACCCAGTCGCTCGTCATCTTCATCATCCGGACAAAGCGCCGGCCGTGGCGCAGCAGACCCAATGCCGTCCTCTCCGCGCTCTCACTCGGTGTGGTTCTGGTGGGTCTCATCATTCCGCTCACGCCCATCGGGACGTGGTTTCATTTCGTCGCGCCACCGCCAGCGTTTTTCGTATTCCTGATCGTTGCCGTGGCCGCGTATCTCGCGTTAACGGAAGTCGTCAAACAAGCATTCTTCAGGTATTGGCGGATCGAGCAGCCAATGTAACCGCTAAGGATACGACGTGGCACCCGCGGTAGAAAAAGCCTGATCCTAAGGATCATTCTTAGGCTCGCTTGATATGCTTATTTGGGACGGAAGGCGTTGTTCGAGTAGCCAAGCACTTTGATCGTAGTCAATGTGGGCTGGGGTAGTCGCAACCCACCCGCATGCGCCTTTGATCCGCTTGGCTGGCAATGGCCAGCGATCTTGAAATGCAAAGAACAACCAGCGGTGAGGGGCTAGCAGTGTTCGAGATGAAGGTTGTACCAGAAAACGCTCTTGTCACCGGGCTGCCCGGGCTGGCGCTGGTGCGAACGCCGCTTGCGCTACAGCTTCGCGCAAGTGGCCATTGGATGGTGGCGCACATCAACCACCTAGAAAAGCTCGTCGACGAAACGGCAGCAGCCATCGGAGAGGAAGCTGTCGCAGCTATCGATATGAAGGACGTCTTGGCCCTCGATACGTATGGAGCGTTGCTACTTGTTCGCCTGATGCGTCCCCGCGCCGGGGCAGCGACGCTCCCTCATGTTGTCAACCTTCCCGCTCATCTCCAACCGCTGTTCGACGAGGTTTTGATATCCTCCAACTCGCCACCGCCGCCGACCCGGCTAAAGACGAACAAAATCGTCGATGGCATCGTATCCATTGGACACGGCGTAGGGGATGTATGGAAAGACCTCGTTGCGCTCGCTGAAATGTTAGGCGCAATCTGCACGGCGATCATCAACACGCTCCTTCATCCCAGCCCATTCCGGCTCACCTCTGCCGTGCACCATTTGGACCGGGTCGGCTGGCAAGCGGTTCCAATCATCCTCCTCATCACCTTTCTGATCGGCGGAATCATTGCGCAGCAGGGGATCTTCCATTTCCGGAAGTTCGGTGCTGACGTGTATGTCGTCGACATGGTTGGAATACTTGTCCTGCGTGAGATCGGCGTTCTCATCGTCGCCATCATGGTGGCAGGTCGCTCGGGAAGTTCCTACACGGCTGAGCTTGGCTCCATGAAAATGCGTGAGGAAATCGATGCTCTGCAGACAATGGGTTTGGACCCCGTTGAAGTCCTCGTGCTCCCACGTGTTGTTGCACTGGTCATCGCGCTCCCGATCCTGACTTTTTTAGGCTCGATGTCCGCGCTTTACGGAGGCGAACTGGTTGCGTGGCTTTATGGGGGGATGAGCCCTGACATTTTCGTCGCCAGGCTGAGGGAAGCGATTTCCGTGACTCACTTCCAAGTTGGGATGATCAAGGCGCCGTTCATGGCGCTCGTGATCGGGCTCGTTGCGTGTGCGCAAGGCATGCAAGTCAAGGGCAGCGCCGAGTCGCTTGGGCTGCAGACGACATCTTCTGTCGTCAAGGCTATCTTCCTCGTTATTGTCCTGGACGGGCTGTTTGCTGTGTTCTTTGCATCGATCGATATGTGACCCATGACAACCGAACCGGTCATCCACATCAGGGACCTCGTGGTCGGCTTTGGCGACCGCAACGTGCTGGATCATGTGTCTGTGGATGTCCGCCGCGGTGAAATCTTCGGCTTCGTTGGAGGTTCGGGCAGCGGCAAATCCGTTCTACTGCGCACTATCATCGGACTTGTACCGTCGCGAGAGGGGACGGTCGATGTCTTGGGCACGCGACTGACCGAAGCTAGGACTCTCAGCGGCGATCAATCGAGCGAAGATGGGGCATTCTCTTCCAGCAGGGTGCGTTGTTCTCTTCCTTGAGTGTCCTTCAGAACATCCAGTTTCCCATGCGCGAGTTCCTCGACCTGTCTCCGCGCCTGCTGGAAGAGATGGCAAGGGTCAAGCTCGAAATGGTCGGCCTGAAATCGGGCGACCACGACAAGCTTCCGTCGGAATTATCCGGCGGCATGATCAAACGCGTCGGCTTGGCGCGAGCTTTGGCCATGGACCCGGAGCTCGTCTTCCTTGACGAACCGACATCGGGCCTCGATCCTATCTCCGCTGGCGAGTTCGACAGTCTCATCAAGACCCTACAAAAAACCCTAGGACTGACTGTCTTCATGATCACGCACGATCTCCAGAGCCTTTATACCGTCTGCGATCGGGTTGGCGTCCTGGCGGAAGGGAAAGTTGTGGCATCGGGACCTATTGAAGACATCATCCAATCACCCCACCCGTGGGTGCAAGCCTATTTCCGAGGGCGCCGCGGCGCGGCTCTCAACAGCCGCTTCGCAACCGCCAAATGAGTTGAACCATGGAAACAAGAGCACGTTATGCGCTGATTGGGCTGTTCACCGTCGCCGTCGTTCTGGCGGGGTTCGCGTTCGTGTTTTGGATTCAGAATGCCGGCGGGCTTGGTCAACGATCAGCTTATCGTGTGCGGTTCGATGGATCGGTGTCCGGATTGCTGGTCGGCTCGAACGTGCTGTTCAACGGAATGCGCGTCGGTGAAGTCACAGCCCTGGAATTAGATAAGAACCAGCCGAACATCGTGATGGCAACTCTCGCAGTAGCCCCTGCCACACCCATTCGAACTGACTTTTCCGTCGGAATGGACTTTCAAGGTTTGACCGGTGCTCCGGTCGTCGTTCTGAGCGGAGGTAGCCCTGACGCTCCCGCTCCGGAATCCATTGACGGGCTTCCGCCGCTACTTATAGCGGCGCCCAATGCCGGTCAGACCCTGACCCAATCGGCGACGAACACGTTGCGGAGCGTCGACAAGGTCATGTCTGACAACGCCGAGCCGCTACACATTGCTATAAAGAATTTCAGCACGTTCTCGGATGTTTTATCGCGAAACTCCGAGCGTATAGATGGCATTCTTGCAGGCTTGGAGCGTATGACCGGGGGCGCGGCGGGCACATCTCCAGCGCCCATCTACAGTCTCAACGTGCCCGCAGACGCGCCAACATGTAAGGAGGCGGCTGATTTGCAGCTCGTTGTTCCTGAACCAGGGGCATTAATGGGGCTCAGCACAAACAAAATCCCTGTGATCGGGACACTTCCCGATCCGCATGCATTCGACAAAGGTGTGCTTGCTGACACGATGCCTGCGCTCGTCCAAGCAAAAATCGTCGAAAGCCTTGAAAACTCGAATTGCTTCCGGTCTGTGACACGAAATATCGATGGGCTTCAGTCTGACTTGCAGCTCGTGTTGGACATCCGCAATTTGTCCATCTCGGCCCATCCACAGTCGACGGCAGACCTCGACATGTCGGCCAAGATGATCTCAAATGACGGAAAAAATCTTGGCTCCAAAATTTTTCGCGAGTTTTCGCTTCTCAAGGATGCGAACGCGTCTGAGGCTGCCGCGGCACTCGATGATGTGTTTGGCAAGATGATCCGACAGCTCACCCCTTGGATTGCGGGCATCTCAGTGAACCGGGTGAGGGCACAAATGCCGCCTCCGTGATCTGGATCAGGTCTCGGTGGCATCCAGCCCCTCGCAACCAACCCACACCCACCGAGCCTTGAATTCAGACCGTATCTATTTGATAGCTGTGTCCCGAAACAAGGCAGACATCTTGGCCAGATAATCCATGCTTGCCTCAGTCAACGCTTGCAGTTCGACCGCAGCCTTTCGCGTTGCTTGAAGCGCACCGTCTGAGTGTCGCTCGACCCAACCTCGGTCAATCAGATCCTGAACCTTGCGCCTCACTGTCTCGCGTGGAATTCGGCTGAACTGGGCGATGGAGTACGCGTTGAGCGAGATCGGCTCGGGCCTGGCCCCTGCATCTGACATGAATTCGTCGAAGGTCATGGACGGCGCGACTTTACCAGATGCAAAAGAGCGGTCTCCGACCACGGCCAGAATCAGTAGGAGATCGAGATCACCGTCGAAAGCGAGGCGCGCGCTGATGAGAAATTCGGTCAAATTTGCGACGTGGGCCGGCCAAATCCGTCCGAAGTTCTTCCGCAGTTCGTCGTCGGTCGCGCTCCTCATGTAGGCTCCTCTCAGCGACGGGGTCAGGACCGCGCGAGCGGCTTTCGCTTCTGACGCAGAACAGCTAGCGAGCCTGCTGGCGATGGATGATAGCATTTTCGGCTCGCCATTCTCTGATGACTACCCAATTTGGGCAATGCTCTACTTGAATATCTGCAGCCATGAAGAGAAATGACGGGCGGGGCAGCAGGCGGTGATGCTTGTGGTCAAATGCCGACCCTGCTTTGACTAGCAGGAGAATGGGAAAAAATTGGCTGTAAATGCTTGCTAATCTCATCCTAGCCACGGTCATGGTTGCCGTCACGGCAGTCATCCACTACGGCGGCCTCATCACACTGCTGGCGCTCTTGCGGAACCGGCCGAACGTACCGCAAACCGTCCGCTGGTCTTACAGGGCTCTGCCGTCTTGTTTGTTGTGCTCTCCTTAATGGTCCTTCATGCGGCTGAGATTTTGCTCTATGCGGGACTTTACGTCGGTGCAGGAGCCATTCCGGATCTCGAAACGGCGCTTTACTTTTCGACGGCGAGCTTCACCACCATCGGCTACGGAGACATCGTTCTCGGTCCCGACTGGCGGCTCATCAGCGCCATTGAAGGAGCCAACGGGCTTTTATTGTTTGGCTGGTCCACGGCCTTCTTGACAACGACGACCAGTCAACTCAGCACACTCGATCACGACTGGATCCGGGGGAGGGGCGATGAAACGTAGACGGCGATTTGGGAACAGCCGGCTTCTGGTCAGCGCTATGGTTTGCAGCACGCTGGCAAGTGGCTGCGACAGACCAAAAGATGCGGACCAAGAGCCGCTGATCCCCTCCGTAAAAACCATCGAAGTCGTGCCACAGGATGCCATGCAGAAGCGAACCCTCTCTGGCATGCTGATTGTGGCGGAAGAAACCAAACTCAGCTTTTCGGTCAAGGGCAAACTCATCGACGTTCCGTTGCGGGAAGGATCAGAATTCAAGGCTGGACAAGAGATTGCACGCCTTGACCCATCGGACTTCGAGCGCGAACTCGAAACACAGAAATCGCGGCTTGAGTCGCTGAAAATTCGATTGCGAGATGCCGAAGACATGTTCCGGCGCCAATCCACGCTCGCCAAGAGCGGGACGGTTTCGCCTGCGGGATTATCCGCGCGGAAGCCGCTCTCGCCAATGCGCGCTCCGACCGGCAAGTCGCCGAAGTCGCGGTTGCAACTGCCCAAGAGAACCTGAACCGAACTCGGTTGATCGCGCCGCGCGACGGCATCGTGACCAAACTGCTGGCCAAGCAGTTCGAAGAAGTCTCCTCCGGACAGGCGGTTTATGAAGTCGGGCGGCAGGACGCACTAGAGATAGTCGTGCTTGTGCCCGAACAGCTCATTCCGGAAATCCGCTACGGCCAACCCGTCACCGCCACGCTGCCTGGGCTTCAGGACACCGTCGTCAAAGGGCGCATCATCGAAATCGGAGCGACCGCGGAAGCCGGCAATGCATTCCGCGTCCGCGCTCGCCTCGACAGTCCGACCCCAGGCGCGCGCAGCGGAATGACGGCAACCGTCACCCTGCCGGTGGCATCAACAAAAATGGGGGACGACCCGGTATTCTCCGTTCCGCTGTCTGCCATCCGCTTCGATACAACGGAAACGGGGCCCGTTGTCGGGCAGCGCGCCACGGTGTTCGTTTACGATGGTTCGCGCGAGATTGTTGACCGCCGGGAAGTGCCCGTTGTGGGAATGGCCGGCAACCGGGTGTTCGTCAGCGACGGCTTGAAGCCAGGTGACCGCATCGTGACGGCCGGCGTTGCGTTCCTCCGCGATGGGCAAAAGGCCCGCCTCTGGTCGGTGCCGGAGTAGTGGCATGGAAGCGCTGACCCGTTTCTCGATCGAGCGCTGGCGGCTGACGCTCACTGCGATCCTGCTGATCCTGTTTTCCGGCGCCTATACGTACTTGCGCCAACCCAGCCAGGAAGACCCGGAAATTGTCATTCGCACCGCTGTGGTGACAGTCGCCTTTCCGGGCATGTCGGCGAGCCGCGTCGAACAGCTGCTGATTAAGCCGGTGGAAGAGGCAGTCAAGCAGATCCCGGAAGCCGATGTCGTGAGGTCGTCCGCCCAAACGGGGCTTGCAACCGTCAAAGTTGAACTCTTGCCGACCGTGACCAACACGCGGCCAGTCTGGGACAATCTGCGCAACAAGATGACCGATCTTGCGCCGTCGCTCCCCGCCGGCGCAGTCGGCCCACTGGTCAACGACGACTACGGGCGCGTCGCCGTCACGACGCTGGCGCTCACCGGCGCGGACTTTAGCATGGCCGAATTGCGCGCCCAGGCACGCTGGCTCCGCGACCGCCTATCTACTCTCTCTCTCGTCAGCCGCATCGATCTTTTCGGTGTCCAGGACGAGCGCATCTGGCTAACCTTCAACAGATCGCGGCTTTCGCAGCTCGGCATCTCCAGCTCGCTCGTTCTCAACGCCATAGCCGAACAGAACCAGATACTGCCGGCCGGCTCTCTGATCACCGAAGACGGCATGCGGTATGCGCTCGAGCCCAGCGGGGATTTCCGGACAGCTGGCGCGATCGGTGATGTCCGGTCCGCACACCATCCGGGGATGTCATCTACGTCCGCGACATCGTCGATATCGAGCGCGGATATGTCGACCCGCCGCGCAAGCCGGTCCTCTTCAACGGCCAACCGGCCGTTGTGCTCGCCCTGTCGATGGTTCCCAACGTGGCCATCAAGGACTTCGGAACCCAGACCAGAGCGGCACTCGATGCACTCCGCGAAGAATTACCGCTCGGAATGAACCTCTCCGTCGTGACGGATCAGCCGCCCATCGTCGCAGCCGCCGTCGCGGAAGCCACTAGCAATCTGGGGCAGACGCTCGTGACGGTCCTGGCTGTCGTCATGCTGTTCCTCGGGATCAGAGCTGGCGCGATCGTCGGAGCAATCGTGCCGCTCAGCATTTTTCTCGCGCTTGTCGGTATGCTGCTATGGGATATCCCGCTGCATCGCATTTCAATAGCAGCCATAATCATCGCGCTCGGCCTTCTCGTCGACAACGGCGTAGTCATCGCCGAAGACATCAAGAAGCGCATCGACGACGGTGCAGATAGAATTGCCGCCGCCTTGGCGGCCACCCGAACGCTCGCCATCCCGCTATTGACGTCGTCGCTGACGACCATTCTCGCGTTTCTTCCTCTGCTCCTCGCCCCCGATGCGGCGGGTGAGTTCCTACGCGCACTCGCCCAGGTCATCATTCTCACGCTGTTGGCAAGCTGGCTGCTGTCGTGCACGGTGACGCCGCTCCTCTGTGTTTGGTTTCTACCTTCGGAGCGCCGAGCCGATGAGGCAGGCGGGCTCATGGCGCGGCTCACCGCCGGCTATAGCCAGTGGCTTGAATGGATGCTGCAACGGCCATATCAGGTCCTTGCCTTAGCCGCTCTATTGTTTGCCACCTCGATTGTAGCTCTCGGACGCGTTCCGACAGGCCTATTGCCTCCGTCCGACCGTGCACAATTCGTCGTTCGGCTCGAGTTACCTGCCGGAGCCAGTGAGGCGGAAACACTCCGCGTGACAGAACGCGTGTCTCGCTGGGTCGCCGACGAAGGTGCGAACCCAGACATAACATCCAGCGTCTTCTACGTCGGTGCCGGCGGACCGCAATTCTTTCTCGCTCTTTCGCCTGTCGATCCGGCCCCACATGTTGCCTTCGGCGTCATCAACACAACGAATGCAGCGAACGTGGCGGGCGCTCGCAAACGCCTCGAAGACTTCATGGCGGCGCAACTGCCCGAAGCCCGCGGATGGACTGAACTGCTGTTCCTCGGACCAGAGCCACCAGGGACTCTCGAAATCAGGCTCTCCGGCCCTGGCATCGACCCGCTCTACAAAACAGGCAAGCGAATCGAGGATCTCATCGCCTCAGTGCCGGGCACGAAGGACCTTAGAACCGATTGGGCAAACCCGGTCTTGCAGATCAATGTGCTGATCGACCAGGAGCGGACACGGCGAGCGGGCCTATCACCCGCTGCGACGGCGCGCGCTCTCGAGACGAATTTCGATGGCACGCAGGTAACGGATTATCGCGAAGGCGATCGAATTATACCCATCGTCCTGCGTGCCCGGGAAGCGGATCGCGCCACCCTCGACGCTCTAGCGGATGTTACGATTGCAACCGAGGACGGCACGTCAGTACCGCTGCTGCAGGTCGCAAACCTTGCGGGTGAACTCAAACCCTACGTCATTCATCGCTACAACCTCGAGCGGACGATCACTGTCTCAGGCCTCAACCCCGATTTGACGGCGAAGCAATTGCTGGATCGTGTGCAGCCGCTTCTGAACGGCCTCGAAGTGCAGGGGAACTATCAGTGGACGGTCGGCGGCGAGGTTGAGGCGAGCCAGAAGGCGAACGCGGCGCTTTTCCTCTATATGCCGCACTGTATGGTGGCAATCGTGGTGCTTCTTATCTGGCAATTCAATTCCTTCCGGAGAACGCTGATCATCATCTTGACGATCCCGCTCATACTGATCGGTGCCTCGCTTGGCTTAAATCTTTCCGGAGCCAAGCTCGACTTCAACGCAATGCTTGGCCTCCTCGCCCTGGCGGGCATCATCGTCAACAACGCCATCGTGCTCATCGAGCGCATCGATGAAGAGCGCTCGGCGGGACGTGTCGTTGGGACGGCTGTTCTAGCGGCGGCTGCGGCACGCTTCCGGCCAATCGTGATGACAACGCTCACCACGATCGTCGGCCTCATTCCGCTCTATCTGCTTGGAGGTGAACTCTGGCACGGGATGACAATTGTCATGATGTTCGGTCTCGGGATCGGAACAGTCCTCACGCTCGGAATCGTGCCCCTGCTCTACCTCCTGATGTTCTCTCCCTGGCAACGCGCTGCGGAGCCCACCCTGCCGGCAGAAAAGGCAGCGTGAGCAGTCATGGCCAAAGAGCGTGAAAGCATCCTTGACCCTCTCGAACGATCGTCGGAGATCATCTTCGGCCTGATCATGGCGCTGACCTTCACGTCCACGATCAGTCTGCTTGCAAGCAAGGCCGACGTTCGGATGATGCTCGCGGGCGCGCTCGGGTGCAATCTCGCCTGGGGCATCGTCGATGCAGCGATGTACCTGTTGGGTCAGGCTGTCACCCGTGAAAGGTTGCGCAGTCTCGCACTGGAAGTGGTCTCCGCTTCCCCCGAAAATGCACGTCGCATCATTGTCGAAAACGTACCGCTCAATGCGGGCCGTATATTCACGGATGCTGAATTGGACCGGATCGCTGGCGTGGTCCGAGCAAATCCGATTCCGGGACGGCGGCTCATTCCATCCTCAGACGAGCTGCGTGGCGCTGCCAGCATCTTCCTGCTCGTATTCGTGTCAACCGTTCCAGTGGCCTTGCCCTTCGCCTTTATTGAAGACGTTGGGGTTGCACTGAGAACGTCGAACGCCATCGCCGTCGTGCTTCTCTTCACCATCGGCACCAGCCTCGGCCAACACATGGGCTGGAAGCCCTACTGGGTCACCGGTGTCATCGTCGGCTTATTTGGCGCACTCCTGGTCGCAATCACTATCGCACTTGGGGGCTGAATTCAAAAGGCGCAGAGGCCAATATCGGTCAGCTGCCAGCCACCCTAGTCCAGGCATACGGCCCGTCACCTTGTGTTGACCGTACGGCTTCCCGCGGGTAACGCGGGTCGGTCAAGTACGACGCCTAACCTTAACTCTGATCTCTGCAATCTTGAGTTTTTGGCGCGCACAGGAGTACGGCTTAGGGGAGTTGCAGCGACAGGGGATACCCATGTCAATTCAGTTGCGCAATGTAAACACATCATACCGGCTCAAGCGATTGAAGCTCTTTTCAGAATTTCTTTCAAAACAACCGCAAAACAAAAAGCGCATCCGGATTCTTGATGTTGGCGGCACAGTCGCCTATTGGCAGACATATGAAGATCTGTGGTCAATGTATCCCTTAGAAATCACCACCATAAATCTAAAAGCTGAACATTCTCCCGACCCGCGTATTCAGTCTGTTGCAGGTGACGCGTGTCAGATGCAGCAATTCGCTGACCGTGAGTTTGATGTAGTACACAGCAACTCCGTGATTGAGCACATTGGACGATGGGATCAAATGCGCCAAATGGCCAAAGAAATATCCCGCCTCGCTCCCGCTTACTTTGTTCAGACCCCGTCGGCATGGTGTCCCATTGAGCCACATTTTCGCATGCCATTTATTCACTGGCTGCCCGAACCCGTTCGACTTCTCGCTGTGTTGAATTTCTACCTTGGCTTTTATGACAGGGCGAAGGATGTCGATACTGCAATGCAGATTCTCGAGGATGCGGTGCTGTTGGACATGCGCAGGATGAGAGCACTTTTTCCGGATGCTCGGATAATAAAGGAAACGCTCGGAGGTGTGTTGACCAAGTCATACATTGCAGTACGAAATGCGGGTGAAATTATGCCGGACATGACCTTTCAACCCTCTGAATAAAACGAACGCTAAACTGTGAAACGGTCTTCACGACGCTCATTGATGTGGGCGATGCCGTTGAACTCACGATCAGCAGCGCCAAGCGCTGCTTCCGTCTGCGCCCCGGAGATCAGTACTCTTTGCGGAAACGTCGAGGCTCGCGGAGGCCAGATTGCCCAGTGACTGATCACGAACAGGGCCAAGCTGAGCGCTGCCTGAGTGCCGAAGTTGCCGGCATCGAAGCTCGTATCAAAAAACTGAGCTTCAAAGTCGATCCACCTCCGTCTGCCACATTGCTATGCTCAACCGCATGAAAGGCATCAAATAAGGCTTTGAAGTCGGCGTAGCTCGCAGCAGCCGATATCTATGAGCAGTCAGCGGCCGATGCGGTCGAGATGTTCCAGGCTTCCCACGGAACTGACCCAGCCATCCAGCCTCAGCGTAGTTTGAAACGGATCGTCGTCGTGCCGGACCCACCTGTTGCAGAGGGACGGAAGCGCCAGTTGCGAACGGCGGAAACGGTTACACCGTTAAAGACGCCGGGCGGATTGGCGCTCAGAACTGAGACACCTGTGACCGATCCGGATGGCGATACGGTGTAGCGGACGACCACCGAGCCCTCGACGCGGGATGCACGGGCGGACGACGGATAAGGTGGATGCGGCCTCGAAATCGCGTTCGGACTGAATTTTCCGCCACTTGCGGCAGCTGCGCTCGCTGCTTTGCTGTTGGACTTCGGACCTGCCGGTTTGACGCCCTCGGATCAAGGGATCAAGGCAGATCTCGTGCGAGAGTTTTCCTTCGGATCCATCGCCGAAGGTTGCGTCGCCGATGATCGCACGGGCGTTCTTTACGTGGGGGACGAGTTGCGCGGCATCTGGAAGTTAGGCGCGGAGCCCGACGCTGGCGATCAGCGCGAACTCATTGCCAAGGTCGATGGCAAAGATCTGGTCGCCGACATCGAAGGGCTGACACTCGCACCGGAGGGGAAAGACGGCGGGTTCCTGATCGCTTCGATCCAGGGCAACAACAGCTACGCGCTCTTCTCCCTGCCCGACACAAAACTCGTCGCCCGCTTCCGTATCCTCGCGAATGCACACAAGGAGATCGACGAAGTAACAGGAACGGACGTGACCTGAGACCCGCAAACTCCTCCAGATTTGGGTAGAGTCCGTGAACCCCTGAAGGGAGACGGACGATGCGTAAGAGTAGGTTTACGGAAGAGCAGATCATTGCGATCCTGCGGGAGCAGGAGGCGGGGCGCCCGACGGCGGATGTCTGCCGCAAGCATGGGATCTCGGCGGGCGACCTTCTACAAGTGGAAGGCGAAGTTCGGCGGCATGGACGTCTCGGACGCCAAGCGCTTGAAGGCGCTGGAGGACGAGAACGCGAAGCTGAAGAAGCTTCTGGCCGAGGCGATGCTCGACAACGCGATCCTGAAGGACGTCAACAGCCGAAAGTGGTGACGCCCGCCGCTCGACGGCAGGCTGTCGCTCATGTGTGCGAGGTCGCATGACGTGAGCGAGCGGCGGGCCTGCACCGCACTCGATCTCGACCGTTCGACGATCCGCTACCGCAGCCGGCGTCCCGACGATGCCGCGCGTCCGTCACCGCATCCGCGAGCTGGCCGCGCATCGCCGCCGGTTCGGCTACCGGCGGCTGCATTTTTTGCTCGAGCAAGGAGGGCGTGCGCATGAACCAGAAGCGGTTCCGGCGGCTCTACCGCGAAGAAGGGCTTGGCGGTGCGCAAGCGTGGCGGCCGCAAGCGGGCGTTGGGCATGCGAGCGCCGATCGGGCTTCCCTCGCGGCCAACGAGCGCTGGTCCCTCGACTTCGTGTCGGACAGCTTCACCGACGGCCGGCGCTTCCGCATTCTGGCGGTCGTCGACGACTTCACGCGCGAGTGCCTGGCGCTCGTCGCCGACACGTCGCTGTCGGGCGACCGCGTGGCGCGTGAGCTGGATGCCGTGATTGCGCGGCGGAGAGCCAAGCCGAGAACGTGTGTTTCTGACAACGGCACCGAGCTGACCAGCATGGCGATCCTCGCTGGAGCAAGGCCACCGGCGTCGACTGGCATTACATCCAGCCCGGCAAGCCGCAACAGAACGCGTTCGTCGAGAGTTTCAACGGCCGGCTGCGCGACGAACTCCTCAACGAGACGCTGTTCTCGACGCTCGGCGAGGCGAGAGCTGCTTGCGGCCTGGCGCGACGACTACAATCAGGTCCGGCCTCACTCCGCTCTCGCCAACCGGACACCGGAAGAGTTCCACGACCACCATCTGGCCCTTGCCGTGACGAACGATCAGGTCCAGAAATTGAACCCAGGACTCACCCTCTGACTGGAGGAGAGAAGGGTCTCAGGC
>CAVOPW010000009.1:0-8865 GCA_963698225.1 uncultured bacterium | reverse complement strand
GATGGTCACAAATGAAAAGGCTAACAGCTCAGACCGTTTGTTAACTTTCAGCACTCAGTGTCCAGATTGGTTTGAAGACGTACACTCCGCATTCAGGACTGTCTGAGGCGCGCGAACACATTATCAAACCGTATCGCTATTGAATGATATTCCCAACTTATTGACCGTGTTCCTTGGCGACATCCTTGCCGGTTTGTTTTCGCGTCTCTACACGCAGACGACTCCCGGCAATTTCTTCGGCATGATGACAGTGATGATCGCGATCGTGGCAGTTGCCTTCTATCAAGTTGGCAAGCGATTCGATCACAGGGGCGCCGGTCAATAGTTGGGAATATCATTCAATGGCAACCGGAAGATGATACGGTTTGATAATGTGTTGGCACCGCCCGTCTTCAGACCAGTCTGGATGTACGGAGTGTACGTCTTCAAACCAATCTGGACACTGAGTGCTGAAAGTTAACAAACGGTCTGAGCTGGTATCCTCTTTTCAATTTGTGCCCATCCTGTGTCCACCGACCATCAAGACAGACACAAACAGATACAAACCGACACAAGCGGACAAAGACCAGTGAACCGTTGTAATTGTTAGTGTTATGACATCACCTCCCAGGTCTGTAGTTTTTGCGACAAATCAACGTCATCTGTGGGCGGATGGAACCCTGGATGGCACAAGCGCGCATTTCAGATATTGACAAAAACTGATAAAATAGTCTATAATATTATCATAGAGTACAGCTTCGATTTGCAATAACGGCAGACGCAAAATAGAGGGTGTTGGCAACAAGCGCCTTTCTGCTGTTATGCCTGTCAATTAGGGTCGTGCGGCGGGCTAAGAGCCGGGTCAATTGATTCCTTAGCTCGTGTTTTTCAATGAAGTCCTGATCGGAGGTTGACGGTCATGAGGAAATCAAGAGTTCGGCGTCTCAAATCGAAGGGTCTGGCATTTCCGGGGATTTTGATACTTACGCTTCTGCTGGGGGCTGGAGACCAACGACCAAGTTCTGAATCATCTTCACTTCGGCAATATCAGACTGCCTCTGAAGCTTCGACACCCCGGGGTTATCCTTGCGAGGAAAATCTCATAGAACTGATCTTTGAACCGGACAGGATGGTGCGCCTTCGCCAAGGTACCCCGATTGATCTTTCAGGGAAATCTCTGAGCGCTGTTGATCAGATACTGGTTGCCAGGGGTGCAGTCGAGTGGCGTCGCAGCTGCGACGTTGCGGAAGAGATACTTGACCAGCTGCAAATCTCAGGCGAGCAGAATTCCGGTCAGGATGTATACAATCTTAATAACATCTATCGCATCCGAATCGAACGAGAACAAGATGTCTGGAAGTTGTGCCGCGATCTCGAGGCTCTGCCGGAAGTCATGTGGGCGAGGCCAGTTCCGAAACCGGTGCAGTTACCAATGACTCCGCCTCCCTTCGATACCGGCCAGGGTTATCTTCGACCCGCGAGCTCCACACCCGGGGGCATTGATGCGCAGTACGCCTGGACGCAGACGGGAGGCGACGGCACCGGTGTAACCGTTTGCGATCTTGAGTACAGTTGGAACTATAGCCACGCCGATATTTCAAAGGCTTTGGGTTCGCAGATCAATACGAATGTGGTCGATCCCTTTGGCGACAATAATCACGGCACTGCCGTAATCGGCATGCTTTGTTCCGACAACAACGGTTGGGGAACAACCGGCATCTGCCATGGAGCCGGTCTAAAAACCTGCGGGACCTTTTACGGCAGTCCGACACCGAGTTGGAACGTTGCGGGTGCAATCGCATTGGCGATCACCCAGCTCAATCCCGGGGACGTGATTCTTCTGGAGCAGCAATGGGATTACAATGCTGTCGGGCAGTACATCCCGATCGAGTGGTGGGGCGATGTGAACAACCAGAGTTGGAATCCGGTGTTTACGGCGATCGTGAACGCCGTGACCAACGGAATTCATGTTGTCGAGGCCGGGGGGAACGGAGCATACAACACGGATATGTTGAACTGGCATCCCAATGGATCGGGAGCAATCATCGTTGGCGCCGGAGGAGTTTATTCCGGCGGGACTTTTTCGGAAGGTAATCTCCAGCGGCTCTCCTTTTCCAGTTATGGACCCCGCTACGATCTTCAGGGCTGGGGCGAGAACGTCGTCACCACCGGTTACGGCGCCCTATATAGTTCTGAAGGTTTCAACTATGCCTATACCGATACCTTTGCCGGTACGTCAAGCGCCGCTCCGGTGGTGGCGGGAGCGGTCGCAAGCTGCGTTGGCCGCTGGAAGGGAGTGGGAGGACAGGGATGGACGCTAACTCCCGGCGTATTGCGGACGGTGCTCAAAAACACCGCCACGGCGCAGGTCACGCCGCCCGCCGGGAATATCGGTGGCAGGCCAAATCTGCAGGCGGCTTTTGCTTACATCTCCACTTCTCCGGAGTGGAACGATGTCACACCCAGACCATTGTCGCGTTATGGATCGATCGCTTCTGCTTCTTGGGCTGACTATGACAACGACAACGACTATGATCTCTTCCTGGCGATGATGTACGATCCTGACTCCAGCCATCTGTTCAGAAATGACGCCGGGTCATTTGTGGAGGTGACGCCAAGCAACATGGGCACAGCGGCGACGGGAATCGCAGGTGTGTGGGGCGACTATGACAACGATGGTGATCAGGATATCTACATTTCGCGCAACGACAGCCGCGCAAACAAACTCTACCGCAGCGATGGCGGCGTATTCACTGATGTCTCCAGTAGTCCTCTCAATGATGCGCACAGCAGCGCCGGAGCGGCGTGGGTTGACTACGATACTGACGGGGATCTCGATCTTAATTTGTCGCAACTTAACTCTGCGAACAAACTATTCCGCAACGATGGAGCCGGAAGTTTTGTTGATGTCACCTCCGGGCCGCTGGGGGATACGCTTTCAACGCTGATGTCGGTATGGGCAGATTATGACAATGACAATGATCCCGATCTCTATGTCGTGAACTTCAACGGACCGAACAAACTGCTGCGCAATGATGGCGGCGCCTTCACTGACGTGACGCCGCCGGTTCTGGCTGTGGCCTCGCACAGCTACGCGGCTGAGTGGGGAGACTTCGACAACGACGGCGATCCGGACTTGTTTGTTGCGGTCTACTGGTCAAACTTGAGTGACAAGCTCTTTCGCAACGATGGAGGCGGCGTATTTACCGACGTCACGCCGGCTGTCATGACGAGTTGGGACTATACCCAGGGCTGCGCCTGGGCTGACTATGACAATGACGGCGACCTGGATCTTTACACCGCCAACGGCGCAAATGAGCCCAACAAGCTCTACCGCAACAATGGTGCGGGCAATTTCGTAGTCGCCTACGCCGGTGCTCTGATCAACCCCTTAAGTGATCCTAGCTGTTACAGCAGGGGCGGTGTCTGGGCCGATTACGACAAAGACGGCGATTTGGACATGTATTTATCCAACGGGTACGGGAGCAGTTGCCGCAGTCGACTCTTCAGAAATGAAGTGGGCGCGAATAACCACTGGTTGCAGGTCAAGCCGATTGGCACTATTTCGAATAAGAGCTCCATTGGTGCCCGGGTGCGGATTGTGGTAAGTGGTGTGCAGCAGATTCGCGAGATCACAACGGTCTCGGGTGGATGGAATCAATCGCCTCCGGTTGCGGCCTTCGGGATCGGCTCCGCCACAACGATTGACTCGCTAATCGTGCGTTGGCCGTCCGATACCGTGAGAATCTTCGTATCCGTTCCGGTCGATTCGCTTCTCATCGTCTACGAAACTGTAGCAGCCTTCGTCTGCGGCGACGCTGACGGCACGGGCACTGTCACCATCTCCGACGCTGTTCGCCTGATCAATTATATTTTTTCCGGCGGTCCGGCTCCTGTTCCGCTCCAATCCGGTGATGCCGATTGCAGCGGCATGGTCACCATCTCCGACGCCGTATATCTTATCAATTACATCTTTGGCGGAGGGGCGGTGCCATGTGCGGCGTGTCCATAGGTCTTGAAGTTCGAAGGAGATAGTCCTGAACCAGAAGTCGATGATGGCTTCCGGTTCTCTTGCTTCGAGGAAGTAGTGATGTTCCTTTCAATTTGTGTCCATTCTGTGTCCACCGACCATCAAAACAGACACAAACAGATACAAACCGACACAAGCGGACCAAAACCAGTAACCCGTTGTGATTATTGATGTTATGATGTGTTTTGTTGAGGCTCAACGAGTTGCAGGGAATAGCCTGTGGAGAATCCCTCACTCTCCGATTGTTTACTCATTGAGTTGCAATGAATTAGTCCAGTTTCGCCGCAAGCGGAGAGGATTTCGCTCTCAGATCAATTCTATCTTCTGCTGTTGACATTGTGGGGTTTTCGGAGAGTAATAATCGAAGCGGCGTGTTTGGGTCGACTCTGCAGCAGGTACAGTTAGAAGACCGGGCCCGCGAGCAATGACTCCGGGCCCGGTTCGGTTGCAGCTGTTACTTCAACATGGTCATCTTGACAGTCTTCTGGAAGTCGGCCGTCTCGAATCTATAGAAATAGATACCCGAGGCAACCTTGCTGCCAGTGTCTGTCGTGCCATTCCAAATCACTTCGTGCGTGCCCGCCGCTGATAATCATCAACCAGCGTCCGCACCAACTGACCCATGACGTTGTAGATCCGGATCGAAACCTTGGTCGCCGTCGGCAAACCATAGGAAATCGAGGTCTCCGGATTAAACGGATTGGGTGAGTTCTGACCGACGGTATAACTCGTCGGCAAAGCCACTTCGGAAATCGGTTCCGGCTGTTCGACAATCTGAATCTGCTCGATTATCGAGTTGTTCTCGTTGTCTCTGATCTCCGCACGAGTCAGCCTCGCCCGCGGAGCCGTCGCCGAACGCGTCTGGAACTTCAGCGTGGCAATCACGCCCGAGCCGGTAAAGCCGAACCCTGTCCCAACACCGCCGCCGAAATCGATACCTTGTTTTCTCCTACCAATGGTTTGTAGAAGATCGGCAGATTCGGACTCGCGATGTCTGCGCCTATCGTCGAGGAGACAAACGTCAACTGCGCCTGATCAAAACTGATCTCGCCGATCAATGACTTGGCGTCATTCGAGCGGTTGGACAAGTACAGATCGACATAGTAGCCGTCATTCGCCAAACGATCCACCAGCTTCAAGCCGGCAGTCTGTTCGATCGGCGCTCCGGTCAGTGTCGGAGTGTTCTTCGCCGCCATCGGAAGCACATTGTTGAAATTGATGGCAAAGATCGCCAGGTCTTCAAATTCAACCTTGTCGTCCGGAAGCGGAATGCCCTTCGGATTGTTGTTATAGGTCGGTGCGAAGTCAGCATGATTGATATAGCCGAGTCGCCCTGATTCAGCCCATAACTCGAGGCGAAATGGACCAAGTCACCAAAGTAGATTTGGCCATCGAAGTTGCCGAGAATGACGGCCTCGTTAGCAATATCGCCGAGCCAGTACGAGGTTGCACGCGCCTGCGCCGGTGCTGCCGCTACTGAATAGTTGCCGGCCGCATCATAGGCAAACGCGCCGAAATAGTAGATGTCGCGGGTCGCATTGCTGAGACCCATCACATCGAGATGGCTCGCTGCCGAACTCGGAGTCGCGGCGGCAGTATGCACTGTCGTGCCGACACCCTGATTGGCCGGATAAGCCGGCGCCGGAGTCAGCGTCGGAACACTGCCGTAATCCGGATAGGTCGTCCACGGGACTCTCTGAATCTTCACACCAACAACATCAGCCGAACTCGAATTGGTCCAGGTCAGCTGAATCTTGTTATGTCCGGGCTGGGCGACCAAGGCGGTCGGCGCAAGCGGGGCGGTGATGTCCTTGGTGAAACACCAAGTATAGGTGCAGGAATCAGAGTTAGCGCGTCCAAAGTCGTCTGTCACCTTGAAGCGGATACAGTGGGCAGGCTTCAGTCAGGGCATTGAACTCGGCTCCTGTCATCGACCAGGCCGCATTGTTATAGGCTGTTCCGGTCAAACCGGTCGCAATCGGCAACCAGCCGCCCGGAGTGCAACCGTCGATCTGATAGTAGACGGCATTCAGATCGCAGTCATCACCGGCAGTCAGACTCAGGACCGGATTCGTATTGTAGAATCCGCCCGTCGCCGGCGAATTGACGACGATGGTCGGATCGCGCAGTTCGACTGGAAGTCGATCGGCGTGGCCATCGGCACGACGATCGGTGAGTTCGTGCTGTCGCGCAAATCAAGATAGATCATCTCGATATCGCCGCTCAAGCAGGAAACGCTGCCGTTCATGGCGACAGTGAACAATCCGTCTGGACCGTTGGTTGAGCCCGATAGCACCCCAAGGTTGACCTTGAGCGTATCGCGGGTATTGAGAATGTTCGTTGACTGGGTATATGCCAAAAAGAAGTTGGCATCGAGAGCATTGACACTCGAAACTGAAAGTTCGGCCGGATAGGTCAGCCAGACATTCGCGGCATCGAGTGCCGTCACACCGTCGCCGATGTTGACGTCAAATATCAAAATTACCGGAGCAGTTGTAGACGATCGTGTTCGGCGTCATGTCGAGACCACCATCAAACCAATTCCAGATTGTGATATCATCAATGTCTCCCTTGAACGCGTGCGGGCGGTCAGGAAAGAAAGAAAGGGGATTTCGCCCAATGACAAAGCCCGTCGGCCCCAGATTCTGCGTTGGAGAAGTCGCCTCGCCTTCTAAAACCCCATTGACGAATAGACGAATGGTACCAGTACTCTTGTGGAAGGTGCCTCGCAGATGGGTCCACACATTGAGTGGAATTCCGCGATTGTGACAATGGACGTTAACCCAAGGATACGGAGCAATCCCGAATCCTACTAGGTGATCTGCTCCAAGATACATCTGAAAGCCGTATGCGTCCGTCCTGGTACATAGGATCATCTTGTGATATTCCCAGCCTGTTCCCGCCAAGTCGGGATATGCAGTCGGGCGCACCCAGACGTCGATGATTATCCCAGCCGAGGGGCCAAAATCAGGGCTTGAGGCGACTTCGACATTCGCACCACTTCCATCAAAGTAGTAGGCAGCGTCAGCCGTACCAAATCGGTCTGGCGCAAGGACTGCACCATTGTTAGTACCGTGATGTCCGTTCCCGCTCTCATCGTTTGCATTGCCATTAAACGGATAGTACGCTACCAGCCCAACTGTCAGCGGATCAGGAGCCACGCTTACATTCCCCAAAGACCCCCGTCCAGTGCCCGGTTGCGTGTAGAGCAAGGCAGCTCCACTGCCATCCGCATTCATTCTGTAGAACTGTGTAACACTGAAAGTCTGCCCGTGAGTAGTCGAATAGTAGATGTACTGACCGTCAGGAGAATATGCCCCAGAGACAACGAGATCGCCCGGGCAGGAACCAATGTTGTGACCGTGTGGTCACTCAGGAGCATACGTTTTAGGGCAAAGTTCGCATTACTGCCATTTTCCTGCTCTGCCCACAGGAGATATTGGCCGTCCGGGCTGATCATCATGTCATAATCAGCAGCTCCATTTGGGGCAAGAAGAACAGTTTCGGTACCATCGGTTAGAGCTCGAAGACGAAGTTCACCATCCTGGCTATAATGGATCTGAGAGATAAAGGCAAGCTGGTTCGTATTCGCGGGATTGATGACGGGATCATAAGATGGAACATTGACTACCAGGTTGTCACCAGAGCCGTCAATCGAGACTTCACGAATAGTCGGGCCATTGGCGATTTCCTGAGTATAGTAAATCTTCTGGCCATTGGGGTGCCAAGAAGGCATGAAGGCACGGTGACTCGGTAGGGTGGTTTGGAACGTCAGCTGTCTAGGTGTTCCGCTCCCATCTGAGTTCATGATCCACAAATTGGATCGATTGTCGGCCTCGAACTGAGTATAAACAACCCAGCGGCCATCGGGCGATACTGCAGGCGAACCTGCGTGGTAGACCGAATTTGTGAGTTGCTGGACTTGGGAGAAGTCTTGGTTAGCGCGGTATATCTGACTAATGCTGCCGTTACTCCAACTGTAAACGATGCAGTACTCGCACTTGGCTACCTCGACTAGTGCAAGCAGCAGAACCAGAGTGAGGAGTTGATAACAACTGCGCATGATTTCTCCTTTGCTTTGACAGTTTGTGTGGATGTGAGAGATGAACTGGGTTTTCCTTAAGACAGTCTAACTTGCAGATGCAGCCTTTTAAAAGTTCCAATAGTCGAGGAAAGAAGAAGAGTGGATGGAGTATGCTACCGGACAGATTCAGCCAAGACTCAACTCTGCTACAATGTATTCTGTGCAGTTCGACTATACTTGTGAGTAATCTGTAAACGTACATTTCCTGCCCTGAAACGATGGTCCAAGATCCTTGGTGTGAGAGAACGGATTCAACATACAGACTCTGTCGCGCCCGCGTCAACATAAAATGTGACTCTTTTGACTATTTTAGCATCCGATCAATTATAGACGGCTACAGCAGTCCGCACTTTGATCTCGTCGCTTTCCAATTCAGCTACGAAAAGGCGTCTTCGCAGCTCTTTCCCTGCCTGGCTATCATACCCGACGTTTCCTATATCAACATCTGTGCCGAACTTGGACACGATGTACCGTGATGGCAAGACGTTGCTAATCAAAGGCGTCAGCAATGATGAATTGGATTCTGCGAATCAGAATCTGGCGATCTTGCCAAATATGCGTCCTGCAAGCGTGGCGTATTCGCCATAGTCGCCACTAATGTCGATCCTCACCGGTCACCGAATATTACGAAATTGCTAGAAAGTGGCTAAGGCTGATGAAACTGCAACTGGTGGATTTTGAGTTGCACCCCGAGAATTAGACGGCGAAAGTGAGAAATTGCACCATTCCAGCACCTTCACCCTTGACAACGGCCGTCGCATTGCTACCTTTG
>CAVOPW010000008.1:0-43783 GCA_963698225.1 uncultured bacterium | reverse complement strand
ATTCACCAAGCTCCCCGCCGGTAACGTCAGCACCGAGGACCTGGTTCATTCCCTTCAGCGCATGGGGTATCGTAAAGACATCAATTTGGCCGGACTGGTCGAAATTGGAAAAACCGTAGCTGGTTTTTTCAATCGGGGAGTCCCCCGGCCTTGTTCTTAAGTCCGGCTCTATCGTCGATTTCAAGAAAGGTTGAGTGTTGGATACATCATGAAATTGCTGGAAAACATCCGCGTGATCGATATGACCAATGTGCTGTCGGGGCCCTTTGCCACTTTGCATCTGGCATTGCTGGGCGCCGAAGTCATGAAGATCGAAGTCCTGATGGCGGAGATCTGGCCCGCAAGCTCGGCAACGTCCCCAAACTTAACAAGGACTTGATGGGAACCAGTTTCCTGGCTCAGAACGCCAACAAGAAATCGCTGACTCTCAATCTGAAATTCGACGAAGGTAAAGAGATTTTCCGCAAGCTGCTTGTGACCGCCGACGTGCTGGTGGAGAATTTCCGTCCCGGCGTCCTGACGCGACTCGGGTTCTCGTACGAAGAGATATGCAAGATTAATCCCAAGTTCATCTATTGCGCCATTTCCGGCTTGGCCAGACCGGCCCGGATGCTCACAAACCCGCCTACGATCAGATCATTCAGGGGCTGTCGGGTGTCATGGATGTCAACGGTGATGAGCGGCTGCATCCGCTGCGCGCCGGTTTTCCGGTCTGCGACACGGTCGGTGGTCTCAACGCGGCTTTTGCTATCATGGCGGCGCTCTACTATCGAGAGCAGACCGGCGAGGGCCAGTTCATCGACATCGCGCTGCTGGATTCCATCATGCCCCTGATGGGCTGGGTGGCCGCCAATCTGCTCATCGGCGGGCAGCCCCCGATTCCGATGGGGAACGACAATTTCACTGCGGCGCCCTCCGGCGCCTTCCGCACCAAGGATGGCTATATCAATATCGCCGCCAATCAGCAGAAGCAATGGGAAGACCTTGCCGATGCCGTTGGTTTGCCGGAACTCAAGACCGATCCTCGGTTTCAGGAGCGCGATACCCGCAAAGCGAATCGCAAACTACTGACGCCGCTCTCGAAGAAAGACTGACGCAGAAAACACCGAGTATTGGGTCGATCTGCTCAACGACAAAGGAATTCCCTCCGGCGATATCGTCAGCCTTGAGAAAGCATTGCATAGCGAGCAAATCAAACATCGGCAGACAATCGCCACCGTCATGGAACCGCAAATCGGCGATATCAAGATATTCAATCTCTCAGCCAAGTTTTCCAAGACCCCGGGCAAATCGACGCACCGCCGCCACGGTTGTCGGCGCACACCGGGGAAATTCTGACGCGCTTGGTTATTCCAAGGAGCGACAGCGCGAACTCAAAGAAAAGCAGGTTATCTAGTTTCATGATGAGGAATCAGTCAGTTTAAGGAGATAAATTCTATGGGAATGACCTACGTTCAGAAAGTCATCGCCGCCGCCTGCAATCGACCATCCGTGGCGATCGGCGATGTGGTCGAGCCGGAAGTTCATCTCGCCATGTCGCATGAAAACGGCGCGCTGGTGATGAACCAATTCAACGAAATTTACAAGGACACCGGGCTGGAGGCGAAGGTCTGGAATCCGGACCGCATCGCCATCATTCTTGATCACCGCGTTCCGGCCGAAAGCTCCAAGACCGCCACCAATCAGAAGAAACTGAGGGACTTTGCGGCAAACAGGGGATCGCAAAATTCCATGATATTCGCGGCGACGAAGGGGGTATCTGCCATCAGATCCTTCCCGAGTATGGCTATGTCCGCCCGGGCATGGTCGTCGTCGGCACCGATAGCCACACTACCAGCCATGGCGCACTGGGCGCATTCGCCTTCGGAATCGGCGCCACCGAAATGGCGTCAGTCTGGACGCTGGGCACATTCTCAATGTCGAAGTGCCAGACACCATCAAAATTAACGTCAACGGCAAGCTCCCCCCCTTTGTCGGTCCCAAGGATTTGATACTCTTCTTAATCGGCAAACTCACCGCCGAAGGCGCCAATTTCAAAGTGCTCGAATTCCATGGCGACACGATCAAGTCGATGAGCACCTCCGGCAGACTGGTGATCTGCAATATGTCGGTCGAAGCCGGCGCAACTTCGGGCATTGTTCCTCCGGATGAAGAGACGCTACGCTATCTGCGCGAAGAAGCCGGCGTCAAGGACGAGATCGAAGTTGATGGCGCCCGACCCGGATGCCGTCTACGAGAAGACGGTCGAGATCAACGCCGCCAAGCTCGATCCCCAGATCGCCTGCCCGCACACTGTCGACAATATCAAGACCGTGAAAGAAGTCGCCGGTATCAAAATCGATCAGATTGTGATCGGCTCCTGCACCAATGGCCGGCTCGACGATCTGGCCGCCGCGGCACAGATTCTCAAAGGCAAGAAAGTCGCTCGCGGCACCCGCATGTTGGTGTTCCCGGCATCGTGGCGCATCTATCGTGAAGCGCTTAAGCGCGGCTATCTGGCGATCTCGCCGATGCCGGCGCGGTGGTCTGCAATCCCGGTTGCGGTCCCTGTCTGGGAGTGCATCAAGGCGCGCTTGGTGACAAAGAAGTCGCGCTGGCAACCACCAATCGCAATTTCAAAGGGAGGATGGGCAATCCGAACGCGGAAGTCTACCTTTGCTCGCCGGAGGTTGCCGCGGCCAGCGCAATCACCGGTATGATCACTGATCCAAGGGAAGGAGGACGTTAAGATGGGAAAAGTCGTACTCAAAGTCGGCGATGATATCTCAACCGATATCATCTATCCGGGACGATTCATGGCGACGGTGCTGCCGACTGAAACGCCGCAGTTTGCTTTTGCCGATCAGACCGAGTTCAACAAGAAGCTCAAAGCCAACGAAGTCCCCAAGGGCAGTTTCATCGTCGCCGGGCAGAATTTCGGCTGCGGTTCTTCGCGCGAACAGGCGGCGTCTTGTCTGAAAGGTTGGGAGTTGACGATTATCGCGCGGCATTTCTCGCGAATTTTCCTGCAGAATTCGATCAATCTTGGACTGCCGACGGTGATTTGCCCCGATATCGAGGCCGACGAAGGAGATGAGATCGAGATCGTCGGCGACAGCGTGCGAAATGTCACTACGGGCAAGGAGTTCAAGATTACGCCTCTGCCGAAAGCACGGCAGGCAATCATAGATGCGGGTGGGCTCATCGCCTACACACGCCGGAGACTGCTGTTGCCAACCTCGCAATAGTTACGGTGCGGTGCATTCTAGCGTAATGTCAAACCAATAATCGGCCATAGAAACTAGCTTTGATTGGGACCTGCTTTGACTAACTAATGTCCCTTCGCGGTAGCGACGAGAGGATGATGTCCACCGCTCCGAAGGTGCGCCTTGTCTCTTTCGGGCAGATGAGTGACGAGAAAAAGCCAAGTCAGTGAACACACTTGTTGCGTGAGATCTCTAGTTTGAGTACTCTTTTCTTGAGGGTGCGAGGTGGCCGAGCGTTGGTGCTTGGCCACGGCGTTTCTTGCTTCCTCCGTAGCCATGAGCGAACAGGTTCTATTGACAATCGCTCGCGACCTTTCGTACACTATTCAATCGGGATGAATTCACGGGACACATCATAAGGCAAAGAACCATGAACATGCATCTACTGATGATCGCCACGTTAATCGTTGCTGCGGTGATTCCGGGGGATCTCCTACTCGCTTCACCTCCCCAGTCTACATCGGCGGTTGCCTCACTGGCTGTCATCGAAGACAGTGCCAGCTATACCTTTTATCTAAATGAAGAAGTCTTGGTTCAGAGTCACTCAGAGTGGAAACGGGACGGGTCCATTGGATCGGCGTATACCGTGGCGACGGCTGGTCAGATCGTCTCGGTCTCGATGCAGATCAGAGTGGACGCATTCGGCCTGTGGTCAGGTATTTCTATGACCGCACCACAGGGTGCCGTTGAGGTCGTTCGAGAAGATACTCTCGTCAAGGTAACCGCGCTCGGTCAAACCCAATCTATTGTACTTAAGCCGGGAACCCTTCTCTTTGAAAACTTCACTCCCATGCTGATGAGCCAGATTGTGTTGGCCTATGATCAGGCCGCTGGGGGGAAGCAGGTCTTTCCGGTCTTTCTCATTCCCCAGGCAGTACGAGATGTCTCAGTGGAGCGGTTGCAGGTAGTGGACAGGAATATCATGGGCCGATTTCAGAGCTTTACACTTTACAGACTCGGACTGCCGGGGGTGGATGTTACTCTCTGGGTTGACGAGGAGCACAAAGTATGCTACGGAGACGTACCTGCACAGCGTGGGGCTTATGTGCGAAACGGCTATGAGGCCCTGCGCATTCCGCCGGCAGCTGACTCACTCATGTCGCTGCCGACCTACGATTTCGAAGTTGATAGAGGCATCGGTGTGCCGATGCGTGATGGGATCAAGCTTGCCACCGATATCTATCGCCCCAAGGGCGAAGGGCAGTTTCCGATAGTCCTCGTTCGAACGCCCTATAAAAAGGAGCTGAACGAACTTCAGGCAAAGTTTTTTGCTCGTCGAGGATATGTGTATGCGGTACAGGACTGCAGGGGAAGGTTTTCGTCTCCGGGCATTTGGGAGCCGTTCTTTGACGAACCGAAAGACGGATATGACGCTATCGAATGGTTAGCTGTACAGCCGTGGTCAAACGGCAAGGTAGGAATGATAGGTGCATCATACGTGGGGTGGGTGCAGTGGTGGGCGGCGAGAGAACGCCCTCCACACCTAGTGACCATTATTCCCAATGTCTCTCCCCCCGACCCCTATTTCAATATCCCGTATGAGTATGGGGCGTTCTTCCTGCTAGGATCCATCTGGTGGGCCAACATTCTTGAAGTGAATGCAACCGGAGACATTACCGGTGAGGCAATGCGAAACATCAATGAGAAGAAGTACGCAAAACTTCTGATGCATCTGCCTGTGTCGGATCTTGATTCAATCGTTTTGGGTAAGAGGAATAAGTATTGGCGCGACTGGATCGCTCACCCAGATTACGATGACTATTGGGAAAGGGCCAGTTTCCTGGAGCGCCTAAAAGATGTTGATATACCAGTGTTCCATCAGTCAGGTTGGTATGATGGAGACGGTATCGGTTCGAAATTGAATTACTTGGCGATGTCAGCTGCCGGACATGACAATCAGAAGTTAATACTCGGACCGTGGGGACATTCTGCCCAGGCTACGAGGACAGGCCCCAACGGTGTTGACTTTGGACCAAATGCCATTGTTGATCTTGATCTCGAATATACTCGATGGCTAGACCATTGGCTGTTGGGCATGGACAACGGCGTTGACCAAGAACCGCTTGTTTCACTATTCGTGATGGGGACAAATCAGTGGCTGCAGGATAGTGTCTATCCGTTATCGACAACACGATTTACCAAGTATTATCTCAGTAGTTCTGGCGGCGCGAATACTTCCGAAGGGAATGGTGCGCTTTCAACTGACCTTCCCACGGGTACAGCGACCGATACCTTCACCTATGATCCTGGAGATCCGACGCCCGACCCGCTTTACTATATAGCCCCGATGAATTCCTTGATGATTCGATCGTTGATTCGACCAAGATACGATCCGTCCGAAGAGTCGAGAGCCAAGATTCGCGCAAACTATGCGACTGTAAACATGACCAGGAGCGATATACTTAGTGTATGAGACACCTCCCCTTTCAGAGTCTCTGACACTTGCCGGCCCGGTATCCGCAGTCCTCTTCGCAGCTTCATCTGCAAAAGACACTGATTGGTTCATGCGCCTGTCCAAAGTCGATTCGACGGGTCAGGTCTTTCCGTTGGTACACGGCGTCATCCGCGCAAGGTACAGAAATTCTTTCGCAGAACCGCAACTCCTGGAACCTGATAAAGTCTATGAGTATCATCTCGATCTGTGGCAAACAGGCGTGACTATTCCTGCAGGTGAGAAACTGAGAGTCGAAGTTGCATCAGCATCGTTCCCGATGTTCTCCAGAAATCTCAATACCGGCGGGCACAATGAAACGGAGACAGTGTTTGTCAGCGCAAGGCAGACAATCTATCACGACAAGGACCGGCCTTCACACGTGCTGTTGCCAGTGATACCATCGCCTCAATTCAAGGCGAGCATTGGCAAGTAGAAGAGATTAGGTTGAGGGCCACTGGCAGGTTCGCGGAAGAGCGAGCTTGGTTAAACCACCGGCCCCGGTTTCCGGTGGTTGGACAGTTTTCACTGCAGGAATTGATTCACTTAACATAGGCATTGCAGACCCAATATATTGGAGGTGGGGGGATTCTCAACAGGCTATTTTCCGTAACTCGTCGAACCCCAACCAATCATATCATATCATCAATAACTACAATGACTTACTGGTTCTTGTTCGCTTGTGTCGGTTTGTATCCGTTTGTGTCTGTTTTGATGGTTTGTGGACACAAAACGGACACAGACCGAATACCAGGTGGCTGTTCGCTCGAGGCAAGAGAACCGAAAGTCAGCGTTGGCTTCCGGTCCAAGGATTGTGATTGCTCGCTTGTATGCCTATGGACATGCCGCGCAAGGCGCAGGACCGCCAGCAAAGATGTAATTTATTAGTGTGACAACGTCCGAGATCGTCACACTACCGGAACAATCGACATCGCCGACACCTAAGGGATCAGGGGGGATGCCGCCGCCAAAAATGTATTGAATCAACGAGACAGCATCAGAGATTGTGACAATACCTGACGCGTCGACATCGCCACAGGCAACCGCCGGCAAATTGATCTCAAAGGTCACGATCCCGGTCGATTCAACCAGGTAGAGATAGTCGCCCAATATGTCAATCCGCTGTGCCGGAGCTCCCAGCGGCAAGACCTGGATTCGGCGCGGTTGGACAGGATTCGCCAAATCATAAATCTCCAGCTGCGAACTTGCCGCGACGAACAGATAGTTGCGCTTGCTCGCAACATCGGCGTAGACCCAATCGTCTTTATAGTAGCGATTAACCACATCAGGCCTCGTCGGATTTGAGATGTCAATAATCCAAAAGCCGAATGTTCCGAATGCACCGTAAATCAGGTTATTGCGCCTCTCCATCCGGCTAAATGCAATTCCGAAAGGTATCTCCGGCGGCAAAGTGTAATTGATAGAGTCCAGAATCACGGCCTGATCAGCGTTGCTGATGTCAATTGTCAGAAACTGATATTGGTTTGACCGGTCCATCGAAAAAAACGAAGAGGGATAGTACATGATGTTGCCGAGAACATAGAGACCGCGGGCATTCATGCCGTCGGCGACACCTCCGCCAATCTCGACCGGTGCCGATGGGTCGGAAATGTCTGCTATGATTAGCCCGCGAGTGGAAGACAGATAGAGCCGGTTGTTACGGCATACTGCGAAACCTGTGGAGTAGTTGTTGTCTGCGGGGAATAGGGTCAAGTATTGCGGCGCAGCAGGGTCGGCGAGTGAGTAAATGCGTGTCGACCAGCAGTTCTGCCAAAATAACAGATCGTTGCTGGCGACGACCTCACCGGGATTACCGCGTTCAGTGGGGTAATACCCCAGATAAACGGGATGCGCAGTATCGGCCAAACTGACAAGGCACAGGCGCCCGCGTCCACTACTGACATAGCCATACTGACCTTGACAACTCATGGAGACCAACGATACGGCACTAACTGGGATCTGCGAAATGACGGACATCGCAGCCGGATTACTGATGTTGAAGACGGTCAGGGGATTGTAGTAGTCGACGGTAAAAAGCACGGTATCGCGGATTGCCAGACCTCGTGCAGCATCGCGCATCGCCGATTTCATGCCGATCAAGCTAAGCAGACCATCTGGGCCAAGTCGATAAGCAACGGCATAAGAAGGCTCCATGGGGACGCCGGGTTCATATGCCGTTGCGAAGAGCGTGCTGTCCCTCCAGAGTAATGCAGACATTCTAAACACAGCGATGCTGTCAAGCAACACGGGTGCGGTCGGAACTTCGATACTGAAGGTTCGGAGAAATCGATCGTCGCCATATGCATACAGCCGATTTCCGTGCCGGGTGAGGAGTGTCGGGTAAGGAGTCGCAACCTCTGCGATTCGAGCGGGCCGCGTGGGACTAGAAATGTCAACGATCTCGATTCGATGATCCCAGTAGTCTGCGGCGTAAGCGTACTGGCCAGCAATTTCGATCGACCGGGCGTCCTTATGAGACAGAGTCGTTTCGTACTTGCCGACGCTCACGGGATTGACAGTATCGGCAAGTGCATAGATGTGGAAAGAAGGGTAGGGAGCATACTCGGCTTCATATCGAGCAATGCCGACGAAGAGCTGATTTGCCTCAATTCTCAGGTCAAAGATGAGACCAGAATGGTAGAGGGTGTTGACCACCACCGGATCGAGAGGGTTGGAGATGTCGACGACGAGAAGCAGTTCGGTGCGTGCCACAAAGAGAAATCGACCGGCTTGAATCATCGGTTCGTACATCGTTCCACCATCCAAAACAAAACGCCTCCGCAAGACGGGGCCGGCGGGGGAATCGACATTGTAAACGAGAAGACCATTAGCGGACAGGAGAAACGCGAATGAGTCGACGATGACGACATCGCTGGTTGCACTCCAGATTGCGCCGCCGACCGGAGTTAGAATCTGGGTGTTCTTGAGCGCCGGGCTGCCCAGGCGCTCCTGCAAGCTCCGGATCAAATAGAAGTCGCTTGAGTCGCTTTCGATCGTATAGCGGTATCCGGGAATACCGTTGCTGCCAAAGAGCTCGTTACCGGCAAGTACGGTCAATAGAATTAGAATGACCATAGTCAGTGTAGGCCGCAGATTGACTGGCGTTTTCATAGGGAACCTCCTTGCTGGGCGATGCATGGTGAAGGTCCTCCTGCAAAAATGTACATGATTAGATAGACTGCATCAGAAACGGTGAGACGACCGCTGCAGTCCACGTCAGCCCGTGCCGCAGGTTGGGGCACTTGGCCTGGGCCAAAGACGCAACTGATAATCGTGAAGATATCGCCGATATTTACAAGTCCGTCTCCGTTACTGTCGCCAATAGTGAACGGCAAGTTTACATTTAGTGAGACATTCTTAACAATCAGGCTGTCGAAGAGGTCAGGATCACTACATCGCAACTTGAGTTGGGCGGAGTAGTAGCCGGGCGAGATGTCTTGCGACGAGAATGTCAGCGTTACGTTGTTTGTTGTTCCGCTGGGAACAACACCGTTCATTGGCGCTACGGTGAGCCAGTCGGCCTGACGATTGCTGAAGCGAATAGCCATTTGATTCTGTAAGAAGTATGCCATGAAAACGACCTGGAGTCCGGTCAGCCCGCCGGGGCCTTCAATTCCTACTGTGCAGTGTGCCCTATCAAATCCGGATGCGAATGACTGGTACTGGAGGATAATCGTTCCGTCGGCGTGCAGAATCACCTCTCCTGTAAAGACGTCACCGGCGTTGCCGCCGTATTCTCCCACGCTGCTGTACTGAATGACCAGGCGGGAGCCGTCTGACTGATAGTAGACGCGGCTGTTGGGATTGAGGGGGTCGCTAAAGATGAGATCATCCCAGAGCAACGCAATGAAGTTATTTGGCGGCAGGAGATTCGGGATCGAGTGTTTGATCGGGGAGTCAAGTCCCTCACTGTCGGCAAATCCAACCAGTCCATTTGAGGAAACATAGAACTCCGTGTGCAACGACTCATAGAATGGAAACGCAAACCCGATCGGGAAGGGACCGACGACATTGTCATCGAGAAGACCAGCAATCACTGTGCCGGAAGCGCTAATGTCCATCCAGGAATAACCCGGGCCGGGGCTGTCGTTCGAACTGCTCCAGTAGTAGCCACCAGAGTCAGGACCACCGCTGTAGATGTTGCGAAATGGTCCAGCCGGTGGTTCTTCGCCGCCTTTGACAATTATCGGATCCGGCCCGCGGGCCTCGGGCGCAGTTGCCGCAATGGCAGAGGATTGCGACTTTGTCGGCCGCTCGTCGGGAATGATCTCCAAATTGTAGGTTAGTGGTGCAGCGCCGGTATTCTGGATTCGCCAGGAAGTTGTCGCTTGTTGCGGCGGGCTCAACGTCGGACTAAGCGAGCCAATGACGGACTGGGAGATTTGCGAACTGGTTTTAATCCCGAAGTCATCAATGAACCAATTGTCGCGTTCATTGGCCTGGCAGGTCGAAATGAAGCGAATGCGCAGGCGACGGTGCATGGCATTGGCGGGCAGTGGGATACTGACATAGCCGAATGACCCGCTTGCCGGCTCTGCGCCCAGGTGTCTCCTTAGCAGAGTCCACTTATTGGCGGAGGAATAGTATTGTAACTCAAGGTCCTCATCGGCCTCGGGTTCGTCGAGTTTTCCGCCCTGTTCAACCGCATAGTACAGGTTGAGAGCAGAAGATGACGAAGCGTCGATGACTTGGGACATGAGCGTATCACCGCCGTATGGATCGCCGTCCAGATGCAGCGACATTCCGCCGGTCGGAGGATTGACCGCAAGAGTGTCGACGACTGCGTAGATATTTGTGATCCACTTGCTCGCGCTAAGCATAGGCGAATCAAAGCTATCAACATATGGAATCGCCGCTGCCGGACCTTCCGTAAGCGTCTGGCAGCGAATCGTATTTACCAGTGCCGCGTTGTGCTGGGAGCGAATAGTCAGACGCAGAGAATCGGTAGCACCGAAGGCGGCTGCAACGGGAATAATGATGCGTATTTTGGCGGATACACTCTGGCCGGGGCCAATCGGTCCCACAGAAGTGATCTGTGAAGTGCCGGCTGAATTCCAAATTGTCGTGGGCCAACTGCTAATGGTGGCAATCAGACTGTAACTGTCAGAATAGTTGCCGTCATTGGTCACCTTGAAAGTCTGCCATATCGTGTCCCCGGAGACTCCGATCGAGTCCATGTCCGATGGTGATGAGAGGAATTGATAGTCGATGATCTTGAACTCGAGACAGCTGTTTGAGCTGATTGGTTGAGGTAGTTTCGCGCCTGGAGATAATAGGAGACGACGACTCCGGGTCGTTGGGCCGGGATGGATGCTTCGTAAAAGCTGACGTCGCGCGCCGCCATTAGCGGCACGCTCGACCAAGTTCCGGTCGTTTTCCAGAACAAGAAGAGCTGATCCGGATTAAGGGGGGCGATCGATGAAATCGCGCAAAAGACTTCATAGGCATTGACGGAGTCTTTCGTGTTCGTCAGGGGGATATGACTGATGTTGATGTTCTTGAGTCCATTGAGGGCGCGTTCGACATTAATCCGTCCGTGCCCGAATTCGTTATCGAAACCCGGAGCGCCCTTATCATCGGACGTGTTCATTACGATTTTTCGCAGGGAATCCGGCGCCAAGAGAGGGGACAATCCGAAAATCAGTGCACACAGGCCGCTGACATGAGGTGTTGCCATGGACGTACCGCTAAGGGTCGAATAATTCTGCGTATATCCATACTGGTTCAGATACACTGTATAATTGGGAAAAGTGGAATAAATGTCACTTCCCGGAGCGGCGACCGTAACCTGGGGGCCAATGCTCGAGAATACGGAGGAGTTGTCAGTATTGTCGGATGACGAAACGCAAATCACGTTGGAGTGCGTCAGTGAATAGGCCGCGGGGTATGAAACGGAACCGTGATAGTCGTTGCCGGCCGCCGCGCATAAGATGGTCCCCTTTGAATTTGCATAAACGATAGCCTCTTCTTCAGCCGCGGAGGCTCCACCGCCGCCGGAGAAGCTAAGGACCTTGCAGCCATGATCCGCACCGTAGATAATGGCTGACCTGACCGACAGCGAAGATCCGTAACCTCCTGCGCTGAAGACTTTCATGATCAGTAGTCGGCATTGCCAGTTCACCCCTGCGACGCCGATGCCATTGTTGGTCTCGGCTGCGATCGTTCCGGCCACGTGCGTGCCATGGCCGTTGTCGTCGATCGGCAGGTTTCCAGGTCTCGTAGTTGGGACCAAGCAAGTATCGAGTCGAATCATCGAGGTCGGGATGACTCAACCCGCCGTTGACGATCGGTATTCCGGTATCCAAGACACCAACGATGATGCTTGTGTCACCGACGCCGTAGTTCCAGCCTTCTGGTGCGTCGATGTCGGCATCCGCGACGCCGCCATTCTGTCCGGTATTGTTGAGGCCCCACAGTCTCGAGAAGTCCGGATCATTAGGAGTCAGGAAGAGCCGATTGACGATCACTGGTTCGGCAAATCTCACCAATCCCGATTTGTCGAGTTTTTCGATGAATTCAAACAGCTGTGACGATTCCCGGACTTCACCGACTAATACTCCAAACCGATCCGCAGGTTCGACAACCAAACACTTTGAGTCGGAGAGAAATTTGTAGAGCGACGCAGCGCTCTTTCCCTCGGCCAAGCCTACGACAAATCGGCCGGCGAGGTACTCGGCAGGTTCTCCGCGCCAGAAGCCGGAGGTAATTTCGATCCCCGACAATTGTGCAGCGGATACGTGGTGAGCGACAAGGAGGAGCATCAGGAGCATCATGTTGCGCAACAGAGTTTCAATCCTCCGCATAGCAGTGCCTCCGACAAAGAAGATCTGTGATATTCTGCAAATGGACGTGTTACACCACATTATGCGACTAATCTTATGATTTGTCAATAGTCGTTTCGGGTTGGTGTTGGGCTCGTATCTGTTGAGTCGACGCAGGTTCATCGCCATGACGACTTCAAGCCGTCAAACCGATCTGGACTTCGGGCGCCGAGAGTCCATATGCGGTTTGAGTGGTGGCGATCAGCTATCGGTAGTGCTTCCTTGCTGTGCACAGTTAGCTAACGGCAAGCATTTGTACTTATGAAACCGAACACCCTGGGAAGCGAAAGGATTATTGACAACTCGAAGAGACTTCTGTATTTCTTAGATGTTGAAAGGGACAAATTATGTTTTTGAAAACTCTTTCTGGGAAACCTCGGATGAAAGCGATTCTATTTCTTGCTTCGACCCTCCTCGCCATTGGGACAGCGGTCTTGGCTCAAACTCCCTGCACGGATTTTCAGACAAATCCGGTGCGCTTTGCCATTCTCGGTGATCGTACTGGCGAACACCAGGAGGGGGTATATGAAGGGATTGTTGCAGAGGTCGCTCGGATGCATCCGGATTTTGTCATGACCGTAGGTGACATGATTGAAGGGTACATTTCAGACACTACCGAAATGAACAAGCAATGGGATGAGTATTTCGGCATCGTGAAAACACTGACCATGCCCGTGCACTACACGCCGGGAAACCATGACATTACGTCTGACGCCATGGAGCCGACTTTCCGTGCCCGTGTCGCTGAACCGTACTATTCATTTGACCACCGCGGAATCCACATCGTCGTTCTCGACAACAGCCGCACAGAAAACACGAGCGAAATTGCGGAGACACAGCTTGCCTGGCTCAGGAATGATCTGGCGACACACCGCGATGCATGTTATACGCTTGTGTTTTTTCACAAACCGTTTTGGTACAAGACGCTTGGTGACGGAAAGCCGGATGCGTTGCATGAGATATTCAGAGCGAATGGTGTCGATGCCGTCTTCACCGGGCACTTTCATACCTATTTCTCAGCGAACTTCGACGGTGTAATGTACACGTCACTTGGCAGTTCGGGAGGCGCGACAGAAGAGAGTCCCAACGGCTTGCTGTATCATTTTGGCTGGGTGACGATTGACAGCGACGGCATTCATGTTGCGCCAATCAAGCAGGGGGCAGTGTTGCCGTGGGATGTGCAGACGCTACCGGAGGCGAGGGCATCGAGTACGGTCAAGAGCACGGCAATAACGTTCGCTCATCCGCTCAAACTATCAGACGGGCTTGCTCTTGTTGATACCGTCGCTGAAGTGTTGATTGGCAATCCGGTTGTCAGCGTGGCGTGGAGTGACACGCTTCGCTGGACGGTGCCGGAAGGTTGGACAATTACCCCATCGGTCCTTCCATATACGATGTCCCCCGGTTCGATTGTCAATGCGAAGTTCACGATCAAGGCAACGGCCGAACTGTATCCTTTGCCGAAGATTTCAACGAGATTGCCATACGGAGAGGGACGATCAACCATGGCAAGTTCGGAGCTCGAAGTTGCACGAACGGCATTCTGCTCAAAGGCAGATGGCTTAGTCGTAGTCGATGGCCATCTGGATGAAAAGTGCTGGACGCGCCCAGTTACCAGTCTATTTGACAATGATGGGGCACAGTCAACAATGGATTCAACGCGATTCTTCTTTTCGTACGATGCGAAGAACGTGTATGTCGGGGTCTTCTGCAAGGAGTCCCAGATGGACAAGTTGCGCGCGACAATGACCGCGCGGGATGCCGCTGTATATACCGAGGATGCAGTAGGAGTCATGATTCAGCCGGGCGGGATCAAGAGTGCGGTGCCGCAGTTTTACGTGAACCCGCTCGGGACAGTATGCGACCAACTCATTGAGCAGGCGAGCGACGGCTACTGGTCTGGCAGAAATGAGTGGAATGGTGAGGTCGAAGTGAAAACATCGCGGGGCGCCGATTCCTACACTGTGGAGATGCGGATCCCATTGGCGCAATTTTCCGCGATTTCCGGTCTTGCCCCGCAATCAGGTGATCGTTGGCGGACGCAGTTCCGCCGCAAACAGGTCAGAACAAACTCAGCGGCGGCGTTCCAGGCACCCTGGCAGTATAACCCGACCGGTTTTGGAGAATTGGTGTTTGAGTAGAACTCATTGTGAAACTGCGGCATCGTGAATCTGAACCTGCCGAGACGGTTCGAACTCAACGGAGAACTCGCCAAGTGGGATCAGGCGACTTTCTACACCCCCAGAGGCAAAGGTTACACCGACTATCCAGAGATGCGGCGATGATCGTCTTGATCACACCAACACGGAACTAGACGCTGGCAGGTTGCGTTTGAAGAGTATAATGAAGATATCACTGATATTAATGAGTAGTGCCATATTTGGCGTCTTGCTGTATCATTCTGACATTCTCGCCGGGGAGAAGCCGATCTTGACGAAAGGTGATTCGACAATGAATCTTTTTGATTTTGGCGATCGGACAGAATCCAATCGATGGGTAGTGGTCAATGACAATGTCATGGGTGGAGTATCGGCAGGAGGGGTGTCGCTCACCAAAGACAGCTGCCTGCTGTTCTCCGGTTCACTGTCTCTGGAAAACAACGGCGGTTTTGCTTCCGTTCGCACACTGCCGAGAGATTTCGATCTTGGCGATTATCAAGGCATAAGAATTCGAGTAAAGGGGGATGGGAGAACTTACCAATATCGGATTCACGTGGATGACTACTTCGATGCTGTCGCGTTCAAGCGTGACTTCCAAACCACCGACGATGTCTGGATAGAAATCGACCTTCCGTTTGCATCCTTTCTTCCCACCTACCGTGGCAGAATCCTGCAGAATGAGAAACCTCTGGTGGCCGCGAGAATAAGGCAGATGGGATTCTTGATCGCGGATAAATCAGCCGGACCCTTCAATCTGATCGTAGACAAGATCACCGCTTACCGGTAGAGTTCACCCTCTGCTCGATCTGCTCACGAAGAAGGTAGATTCCCGAAAGTGCTCATTATCACTGCTCTCGCAATCGATAATGTCTAAACGACACAAATCGATAAAACGTCAAAGCCGTCCCACTTCTGCGGGACGGCTTCTCTTTGCGGCCTTTACGTTTGTTGAATGGATTCCCATTGAAGCGAAGCAGGCCTCACAGAGGCTGTCCCAATAGTTCGTCCGAGCATGGGTCGCCACAGCTCGGGGACTGTTGAAAAACCGTCCGACACTGTCATCCTGAGCGCAGCGAAGGATCTGTTCGTGTTGCGTAACAAAGACTAACAGATTCTTCACCTGCGCAGCGGTTCAGAATGACACGGGAGGGCTTCTTCAACAGTCCCCTTGCTGTGGGAGCTGTGGTACTTCAACACAACATGCGGTGTGTAGTCGGTCGGTCAGCCGACGTTTTGAGACAGCCCCCTTACACCCGAAGCGGCCGTAAACCCGCCGGACTACCGATCCGATCGCCGAATCGGACGAGAGTCCGGCTGTAAGGGATTGCTCCTGACGCGCGCGCGATCATTGGTCTCGGCCGTCGGCACCGGGCGTCGATGTTATCCGTCGAAAGGGGGCTGCTTCAGCCGACTCAATCGTGACTGTAATTGTGAAGTTGCCTGCTCCCCTTGACGCATCGCTGGCGTAGGAAAGAGTTTGTACTCCGGCTGGGAGATCGCCAACCAATAGGGTATCCAGCGTATTCGCAGGGTTCCTCCATGATTCAACCTGAAGTCCGAATCCGTAAAACCCAAATCTGCCAGACACTTCCGGACCGCTCCGCGAAAACGCAATCTGAACAGTATACTTCATAGCACAGTCGCTCGAAATGAGCATCGACCACTCTTCACGGACCTCGCCGCCACCGAAACAAGCACCATCGGAAGAGCCAGACTGGCTGCCAGCGGCAGTGAGCGTCCAGCGAGAGGCTGAAGAATCAAATTGGGGCACGGAAGTAACGCTGGCCATGCCACTGGCGCCACAAGGGCCAATCTCACAAGTTCCTGCGATGCTACTTGATTCGATCCACGTGCCAAAAAAGTAGTTGGGACCAGAAGGCAGAGGCTTTTCTTCACGGCCATTGCATGGTCCCCCATCGAATGTTGCCACCCGGACACAACATAGCCGGAACGACTAACGTAGCTCAGGAGCTGATTAATCGGTTTGCGACAGCCGGTGCAATTCGCGTCCCTGGATTCCACTTGCGCACAGGGGCAGTCGACCAACAACTCGGTCCTGATTGAGTCATTGCCGGTATAAAGCGGCGTGTTGGCGTAGTAGCAGAGGATATCCAGATCGACGAGAAGTGTTTTCGTCCAGCGTCAACTCGTCCGCACCGGACAGCACTGACACGGTGGCGTACTGTGGCGGGTTGTTGATGTCCAGGTCAAACTTGGAAACGTAGCTGGTGCCACCGGTGGAGCCGTCGCCGTTAAATCAAAACGCGAGTAATCGGCGGGAGCGTCGGGAATACCATCGCGGATTTGCTCATACTCCGCGAACTTGGTGAGAAAGAACTGAATGTCGTGCTCATCAAAGACATTGTCGGGAATTTCGTTTTGCGCGGCGTCGGCGACATCGAGCAGCACTTTCCGTACTTCAGCATTGTTAAGGTTGCTGTCGTCTAGCACAGCTTGTAAGCGTCAACGAAGCCAAAGTTTGGCGATTTCTTGTAGGAATTGATGATGATCTCTTTCAACTCCAGTTGCTGAGCGCCGGGTCTAGATTGAGCATATAGGCAGCCAATCCGGCGATCTGTGGCGCGGCATATGAAGTGCCATCGCGGACAGCCTCGAGCAAGCCGTCGCCCGAGGCCTGGCAGGCATCGTTCGGATAAAGACAGGGAGCAGAGACAGCCACACCGAGTGCGCGCACGTCAGCATCCAGATTCGAGAACTCCGCTCGGGCTCCCAGACGTATCCGATACGCCGACCATCAGCACGTTGTTCAGTTTGACCGCCATGAAGGGGTTTCCCTGTGCATAGTGGTTCCACATCACACTAAGGTACAGGCTTGCTTCCAGCGGGCCGAGAGTCCCCGCAAGAAACACCTCATAAGGGCTGTCAAACGAAGCAGCCACCGTCCACGGCGCGCGCTGTAATAGGCGACACCACTACCGTCTTGATTTCTGCCCTCGTTGCCCGCGCTCGCAACATGGGTGAAATCTTCCTGGCGGCTAAGAACCAAGCTGCGCCAGCGTATCCCCTCCACCGCTCGGTGCAAACGCGAATCTGTATCAAAATCGTCCCAACCCAGGCTGGTATTAAGGACAAACCGGCCTGCCGGAAAGTGCTTAACGATCTCGCTACAGATTTCCGCAAAGCTGAGGCCATCGCCCATCAAGGATTGAATATCCAGAAGTCCGTCGTTCGGATGCTTCCGTCGCATTTCTGTCATCGTGCTTAGCGCCAATAATGCCGGCCACTTGAAACCCGTGATTACTCTTGTCCAACAGAAGCGTCGACAGAGCGTGGGCACCCCTTGCCCGGCAGAAACACCTGCGATGGGATTTCGGATGCGGCGTGGCAGCGCTGTAGTAATCCGGCACAAGCACCGTCGTTTTCTGGTTCACCAGTTCTGCGTGGCGCTTGGCGTTCCAGGCGGCGGGCATGCGCAGCTTGAGGAGATGTTCGATCTTCTCTCGCGGGTGGGGGAGTTCGCTGATGTCCAAGCGACTATCGAGCCCAGCGATGTAGGCGGGGAATACAAACAAGAACGCTCCGGTCTGGACCAGCAAACTCGCAACACTATCGGCTTCAGCCCTGGTCGCTACTGGCGCGATTCTGATCGTAACCGCCAGATCAGCGGGGGTCATCCAGTCAATTTTCCGTTGATCAAGTTCAAAGCCGCGTTAACCTCACCGGCTGTTGCGTCGGGGTTGATTAGGGCTGACAAGCGAGTCTTCAGAAAGCCCGTTGAATCAATCTCGGCGGAGTCTGCAGCAAACGGGCCATAATCGATTGTCGCGGCTACCGCCGGCGAGGCGGGATCACCCGTAAGCAAAACTCCCACCGCGCACCCCGGGGCAGAACACGGCGCCGGCCCGGAAGCAAAGATGTAATTGATCATGAACACGGCATCGACGATGTCGGTTTGACCACTGCAATTGAAGTCGCCCTGCGCGTCATCCACAGGGACGGCGCCGCCGGCAAAGATGTAGTTGATGAGATAAACGGCATCGGCGATATCGATCTGACCGGAATCATTGGTATCACCGCACGGCGCAGCCGACGCACGCGTCGTTAGGCAGAGCAGCAGGAAGAAGAAACCCAGCAAAAGTAGCAAGAACCGCGGCGCGCGGCGCAGGTGGCAGTTGAGAAACAAAATCATTTCCTTTCGAATCAAACCATGGAAACCGGAAGAGCCTATAATAGGACACCGGATGATGATATTGCCCTTTCTGGCGAGGTCAAGTTAGAAATTCGTTAAAATGGATCGATATAGTCCAAACGGAGGACACGGTGGTCAGATACTGTAGCTAAGACTACTTTAATCCACGTTTGACGTCCACCGTCTTCCCGCACCTGTCCAACGCAACCGGCCGTAATACGCGACAAAACGGGACCACACCGGATAAGTTGAGCTCACGCAAGTTGTGCCCCGTGTTGCAGCTTAGAGCCCGGTGATGTCCTGTGTGCGATCGAGGCAGACAGCACTCGACCGAAGGTCAGAAACGGCTGGTGGAATTCGGCCATAGGAGACCGTTACCGCGAAAGTAGCTGCACTAAAGAAATGGTCAAGGAAAAACCCCGGCACGAAATGGCCACAATGACCCGTAAACCCCTGTCCCACAACACTAATCTGGGGCTCGATCCCCCGCCTCCAGAATATTGGGCTGCAATAGGCGCACACAATCCTGTAGGTGTTTTCCCGAGCAAGGTGGCATGATTCACGTGCGACTGCCGGCCTTCGCATCACATCCCGTGTGCTGAATTCGGCCTCCAACTTAAAGATGACTCCTCAACAGTGAGTTATCTTCACTATGAGAAGGGGCTGATTATTACGAAATCCCATTACATGAAACTCGGATTTGAACCGTCATCCTATTGGCTTCGGCGGATTCAAGACGGAGGACTATTACAGATGCCTCATGATGATGCACCCGGTATACCACGGGTCAGATTCGGATCAATTAAGTGGCTGGGTAAGTCCCTTCGCGCTCGCATCGGTGAAGTCGTCTCCGAATACCATGACCGTGAGTAACGTACCGATCAAAAAAAACCGTCACAATTATGGTGTAACTGTGATGCATCACAACGGACGAGGATATTGAATTGTCTAAGCACGCCGTAGTATGTTTCGTCCTGGCAGCGGTCGGTTCCCTGTGCGCGCAGCCCGCGTCGTTGGATGCTCCTCAGGATATTACCACTATGCAACGGCTGATTGATTCCCAGGGCTACCATTGGATTGCCGGTCGTACAACTGTATCCGATCTGTCGCAGGAACAGCAGCAGAGACTCTTGGGCTATGCCAAACCGGAAGGGTATGACGACTGGCTGACCAGACAGCCGAAGTTGACCGCTGAATCGAATCTGGTCTTTCCGTCAAGTTTTGACTGGCGCGATTCCGGCGTTATGACTCCGGTGAAGAACCAGGGCAATTGCGGCAGTTGCTGGGATTTCGCCGCTACCGCCGCCTTTGAGGCCGCCGTCAAGAAGCATGACGGAATCGAATATGATCTCTCCGAACAGCAGGGCTTATCGTGCAACATCTACGGACATGGAGCCAGTTGTGCCGGCGGCACTGTGGAGGCAGTATTTGACGTCTTCAGGCGCTACGGCGCGGTGCTGGAAAGCTGTATGCCCTATCAGGCCAGCGATGCGGTCCCCTGCACACAGAACCAGTGCCAGGTGGTGGCGAGGGCGCAGGGGTGGATTTATGCTGCCAACGATGTCAATTCGATTAAGCAATTGGTCTTGAGGGGCCCAGCAACTACCGGATTCATGGTATACGATGACTTCTTCAATTATAGCTCCGGTTGCTACCAGCACACCTGGGGGAATGCTTCCGGCGGGCACCTTGTGGTTATCGTCGGTTGGGATGACAACTCCTGCGGCGAGGGCAGTGGCGCCTGGCTCTGCAGGAACAGCTGGGGACCAAATTGGGGGAGATCTGGGTGGTTACTTCTGGATCAAATGGGGCGACTGTGGCATTGGTGACGGCGTAGTATTACCGCTTTATCCCGATGGACCCGTAACGCTCAGTTTCGAAGCCCACCAGATATCAGATGCCGCTGGTGACAATGACGGTGTCATCGAGGCAGGAGACCTTCTTGGTCTGGCCGTTTCCGTGAAGAACAGCGGGCCGAGCACTGCTACCGACGTCTCCGTTGACTCTAGCAGTGTCGACAGTGGTGTCCATGTGATCGATTCGGTCACCAGTTTGCCCGATATCGCCTCTGAGGAAACCGTGACTTCTCAGCCATCACTCCTTGCTGTAATGATTGACTCGACTGTGCTCGCGAGTTCTCGTCTTGATTTTCTGCTGCAGATCAGCTGCACCCAGGGCGTCTTCTCCGGCACCTTCCATGACTACCTGGGTCATTGCGACACCATCTTCTTCGATGACATGGAATGGTGCCCCGGGGGCTGGACACACGGCGGCACGTCTGATAACTGGCAGTGTGGTCAACCGGTGCGCTACAGCATGATTGACGCCGACACGGCGCATTCCGGTCTCCGTGTCTGGGGAACAGGCTTGGGGAGCGGGTACTATCCTGGGGCGAACATCTATCTCGAATCGCCGGTGATCAATTGTGCAGATCTGACAAATACAAGGCTCCAGTACTACCGCTGGCTTTCATGTGAAAAGGGTGCCTGGGATCATGCGCGAATTCGTGTCAACGGCAACCTGGTGTGGGAGAATGATCGTGAGGGAGATCACGTAGACCTGAAATGGACGTATCATGACATTGATATCTCTGCCTTCGCTGATCTCAACTCTTCGGTGAAAATACGATTTGAGCTGCAGAGCGATTATGGCGCAGAACTGGGAGGCTGGAACATCGATGATCTGGCAATTACCGGAATCTCCGATCACGTGATCGGAGACACTGACGGCGATGGCGTTCAGGACCCCCTCGACAACTGTCCGACTCTGAACAATCCCGATCAGCATTGATCTGGACGGCGATCATATCGGTGATGCTTGTGATAGTTGCATCGATTCCGATGATGATGGTTTTGGCAACCCGGGTTATCCGAATCACTACCTGTCCGCCGGACAACTGCAGTTGATGTTCCCAATCCCGATCAACAGAACCATGACACAGACTCTCTCGGCGACGCTTGTGACAACTGCGACGTTTGTCGATAACCCCGATCAGTATGACGAATATCAGGATGGCATTGGCGACGCCTGTGACGGCTATGTACACATTCAGTCTCAAGACTTGAGTGACACGGTTTATCTGAACCAGTATTTCGAATATTGTTTTCACGCGGCCGGTGGGACTTCACCCTACCTGTGGGTGAAGTTGGGAGGAGATCTCCCTTTCGGGATGGACTTTGAAGGCGGCAGCGCCGGCAAACTCGACGGAACGCCTGACTGGGAAGCGACATACTTCTTCACGATCAAGTGTGAAGATTCTGGCAGTCCGGTGAAAGCAGATACCGTGAGTCTTCGACTTACTGTCGTGGAACAACCGTATGTTTGCGGCGATGCCAACGCGAGCAGCATCGTCAATATCTCTGATGTCGTCTACCTCATTCAGTACATCTTCTCGGGTGGCCCAGCGCCAATTCCCCTGAAATCAGGAGACGCCACATGCAATACGATCGTGAACACCGCTGACGCAGTTTACTTGATCAACTATATCTTCGCCGAGGGCGCAGCGCCGTGTGAGGCGTGCCAGTAGTGTCAAATTGTCTGACGACGTACACAGCTTCGATGATACAGTCATCGCTGCATTTCAGGATAGCTGATGTAACCTTGCTCACCAGGAGTATAGAAAGTCGCCTGATCCCACTTGGCCAGTTCTGAATTTAGCTCAAATCGTCTCGGCAGGTCGGGATTGGAAATGAACAGCTTCGCAAACGCTACCAAGTCAGCCAGCCCATCACTTATGATCTTGTTGCCTTTCTCCTGATCAAAACCTCCGTTGATCATCAGTGTGCCCTTGTATATAGGTCGATATCGCGCTGCAATATTCGGCTCAGCATAAGGCACATTCGACACATCAGTAAACGGCTCTGACAGATGCAGATAGGCAAGGTCATGACCCGTTGAGATGCCGAACAATGTGATCAAAAGTTGGTATGGTTTCCTCGTCCACCGTCATTCCAGAAGCACCATGCAGTGAAGGGTTGAGCCTGATTCCGATACGATTCTCCGGCACAGCTTTCTTCATCTCATCGATCACTTCAAACAGAATCCTCGCCCTGTTCTCGATTGAACCTCCATACTGGTCAGTTCTAATATTGGAGCACCTGTTAAGAAACTGATGAAAGAGATACCCGTTGGATGCATGGATCTCCACGCCATCGAATCCGGCTTCCATGGCGTTCTTCGCCCCTTGCCTGAAGTCGATGATTGTCTGTCTGATATCATCTATCGTCATAGCCTTGGGCGTCACAGTATCTTTGAACCCTTGCGGAGTGAATGATTTGCCGTTCGGATTCACGGCTGAAGGGGCCAGAGGTAACTCGCCTCATGAAAGTCCGGGTGCGACATTCTGCCAACATGCCACAGCTGCAAGAAGATTTTACCGCCCTGGTCGTGAACGGCCTGAGTCACCTTCTTCCAGCCCTCGATCTGAGGAACTGAGTAGATGCCCGGCGTATTGACATAACCAACCGCACGTTTCGAAATCTGTGAACCTTCCGAGATTATCAAGCCTGCCGATGCTCTTTGACGGTAGTACTCCACGTGTAGATCCGTTGGTGCGTTCTCGGGATTGTCTGCTCTACTGCGGGTCATGGGGGCCATCACCACTCGGTTTTGCAGTATCAGATCACCCATCGAGTATGGTTGCAGAAGCGCTTGATTTTCTGGCATGATCAACTACTCCAGTCTGAGACGACACGGCAGGGTTGTTCACCCTGCCGTGTCTGAAAATGGTTAGTTCTTGTTGACGATGATCTCGGCGCCAAGAGCTTGCGCTCCCGTGCCACCGAAGAAGCCTTTGGCGAAGACCGTGTAGATCTTACCAGCCTGCAAGACAATACCGTTCAGATTCAAAACTACCGCCGAGTTGGTTGCAGCATCGCGAACCTGCAAATTGTAGGTCCCGGCATCCAGCGGCGTAAAGTCGGTCGCCTGCTTGAAGGCCTTGTTGCCGAACACAATGGTGCCATCGGTTAGCGTGATGTTGACAGCGGGAGCGTTGGGCGACAGATGCACGAAGCGCACGTGCGCCTTCCCGGCTGCCGGCGACGCCAGATTGTCGGTCAACACGACAGTTGATATCTTGCTGACAGAATCGACCGCAAAGACGGTGTAAAATGTATTGGCGGTCAGATCAAGATTAGCATTGATGACGGTTGTAGGAAGTTCCGGCAACATTGACCTTCACATTGCGCATTCCGGCATTAACTTCCAAATAGCCGGTGTTGTTTGGGAAGGCAAGTCCTGATCCGGCAGTCTGGCTGTCAACCAGTAGATCAACTGCGGGGGCATTCGGCGAAGCGTGAACAACCATTACTCTGGCCTTGCTGGCGGGAGCTGTCGGATTATCATCATCGCTGCAAGACACAACTAGCCAAACACATCGCTGTCGACTGCCAAACCTGTAAGAAGAGTTTTCTTAAACATTACTAAGTTCCTTTCAGAAGTATAAGTTCTCTTTGATTTTGCTTGATCATTTTCGTTACTGCGGAAGAATCACTGCATCAATCACGTGAATTACGCCATTAGCAGTCACGATGTCGGTCTTGACGACCTTGGCATTGTCAATCATGACGCCGTCTTTTCCGGCGACGATCTTGAGGCTTTGACCGTTAACGGTCTTGGCCTCGGTCAGTTTGACAGCGTCAGCAGCCATCACTTTGCCGGCCACGACGTGATAAGTCAGGAGTGCGGTTAGTTTCGCTTTATCCTTTAACAAGGCTTCGACTGTACCTGCCGGAAGCTTTTTGAAGGCTTCATCCGTCGGCGCGAATACGGTGAAAGGACCGGCACCCTTGAGAGTCTCAACCAAGCCAGCAGCCTTTACCGCGGCCACCAGCGTGTTGAATGAACCGGCAGAAACGGCTGTTTCGACAATGTCCATCGGTTTCTGCGTATCAACCTTCTGAGTTGCCGAAGCTTGGACCGTCACATTCTTGTCCTGGGTTTCTGCTTTGCTTTTGCTGCCACAGTCGCCAGCGCTGACTTGATTGACTCCCGCGGTTATCAGAGTAATCATTGCCGCTGCTGAAAGTAGTCTTGTCATTTTCATTACATTTTCTCCGTTGCTAATTGTTAATTCGTTTTTTCGACCTTTGTTGTTTCTTTGTGTTATCCACCACATTCTTGTAGCAATAACGTCTAGTTTTTGTAACAGTTCCTAGTTTTTTGGTGTTTATGTATTTACTTTTCATAACTATCTGTTATAAATGTATTTACATTTTATATTCCATTGAGTAGAGAACATACAAATGATAAGATTGATGCCTTTATAATTGACAATAATTAGACGAATTTTCGTTATTCTTAGCAGATTTGAGGCTCTGCGCCGCATAAAAATCGTCGCTGGCGGACGGGTATGTCTCTTGATCTCATAACGCTTTTATCAAAGGAGGATCTGATTTTCTTGCTCGAGCATGACACTCTGAGCGGCCGGAGAAGGAGAGTCACCCGCGCAGCGGCAGAGAAGCTTGCGAAAATAACTGACTTAGGATCGGCGGCGAAGAAGACGATCGAAGATTTCGACATTACGGCAGTGGAAAGCACTCTGCTTGGGCTGAGATGGGAGTCTCTGGACCAACGCTGCTGGAAAAATTCCTCGGACCGTTGCGTCAGCGATTGGGGAAGAAATGGCAGGAAGGAATGATGAGGAGCGTTTGCGCCGCCGAGATCATTTCCGAGCTGCGCCCGACCTCCGTGTGATCGCGGATGCTGGCCACGAGGCTCAGCTCAGCGGGCGCTTCGTCGCCGGGGGCGAGCAACACGATGTCCCCCGGGAGCGCGTTCATGCAACCGATTTGGGGATTCATTTCATGCTGGTTTCAATTGCGTTCGGAAACTAGCGTCAGCTTGCCCGCTCACTGCTGTCCTCGAATCAAGGGGAGCAGCTGGCTCAGGTTCACCGAGCCGGCCTTTTCGCGGATGGCGCTGGTATAGTTCCCGTGCAGACCGCGCGCCTGTTCCGTGAGCGAGCCGAAGAGTTGGCGCAGCTCGATGGCGGAAAGCTTGCGCCCGCCGGCGTAGTATTGATGCGCCAGACGACCCAGCGCCCACGTCGTGGCGAAGGACATCGCGGAACTGGCGACTTGCTTGCCCACTGACTTGACCATGCCGCCGCCGACTCTGCCAAGCAGCCCGCCGAGGAGTTTGCGCGCGTAGCCTTCCACAACCTGCGAGGTCAGGCCCACGCCCGCAACACCCAGAAGTTCCTTGATGTGCCCGCGATCCAGCTCAAAGCCATGCACCTTGCCGATGCGATAGACCATTTTCATCTGCAACGGAATGATGGCCATGGTGGCGAGCGACTCGGGCAGCAACTCCAGCGCGCCGTTCAGGATGGCGTAGTTCAAAATCATCTTGTCCACTTCGGGCGACGCAACCGTGCTGTTGGCAGCAGCCGGCGCGGTGGCGATCACGGGAGGCGTGGTGGACGCCGGATCGGCCAGCGGCTCCACCGCCAGAATGTCCGCTTGTTGCTCGATGCGGGCGGTCTCGGCTGTGTTCAAACGAAGTTCGCGCCGCAACTCGGCGAGGAATTTCTTTTCCCGTTCGTGCAGCAGGTCGTCGGCCTCGCACACGCACACCGCCATCTCGTAGGCGAGTTGACGAGTTTCGGGCGCGGTCAACAACCGTGCAGCCTGACCGGCCGAAACCTGACGCATCAGGACGCGGTGGTAAAGTGCAGCGAGGTTCACGTCCGACTCGGGAAAGTTCTCGGCGACGCGTTTCAGTTCCGCGCGTTCGGCCTCGTTCTTGTCGCCGTCGGCGAACGCGGCCATGAGGCACAGGGTCAGAACAGATTCTCTTTCGGTCTGGGTAAGCGGTTCGATCATAACGGTTATCCTTTCGATTATAGGACTCAGGTTGCACTGCCCCGGCTCGGACGCAAGTCGGCGATCACCGGCGGAACGGGGGGCGGCGGCGGCTTCCTGCGTCGCGCAAGCAGATTCATGATCGCTACAGCGCTAATGCAGCCGCCCCATGATGCCTTCAGTGAGGTTGCGGATGACTGCTCCGGCGTTGGTCATTTCGGGCGGGATCTGGACAAACGTATATTCGCCGGGGCGGCTTTCGTCGGGCAATAACTCCCAAGTAAAAATGTAGACACGGGGATTGTTGAGATCGACATCCAGCTCGCCGAAGCGAATGTCGGAGAGCATCAACCTGCTGTCAGGTTGGTGGACCGTGTACCATCCCTGCGAAAACCACATAAGCACCTCGTGCGCTCGGCTTCCGCGCACCGAAGCGAGCAGGCTGTCATTACGCGCAACGAACTCGAACTTGAGACCGTCGTGCTCATCGAGCAACGAATGATAACCGACCCAGTAACCGTCTTCGACTTCACCCATGATGCGCCAGAGCACGCTGTTGAATATCGTCGGCGCGGTCATGTAGCGTTCGACGGCGATACCCTGTTTGGCGAACGCTTCCTCGGCTACCGAGTTGATATGAGTCTTGAATCCGAGCGTCGCTGCCAGATAGACCGCACAAAGCGTCAGCGCGATGCCATTGAGGAGCCGGCGCTTGACCGTTCTCGCGGCGCAGGAAAAGCGCCGTGATCACCGCAACCAACAACGGGACGGTGAATATCGGATCGACAATCGAAATCGAGTTGAAGCCGACCGGATATTCGCTGAATGGTTGGAGCAATTGCGTTCCATAGACCGTGAAGGCATCGAGCCAGATCGCTGCCTGCAACGCTATCAGCATGAAGACCAGCCACTGTTTGAACTGTGTTCGATCTCGATAGAGTCGATGCATCAACCAGGCCAGAAGCGGCGCGGCGACGAGGTTGATCAGGATCGAATGCGAATACCCGCGATGCCAGGTGAGCTTGGTGACTTCGTCGAAAAGCGGGTTAGCGAGAACGTCGAGGTCGGCAAGCGTTCCGAACAGACCGCCCCAGAGAATGGCCCGATTGCCGAGCTGCCGGCCGAGGAAAACCTCGCCGATCGCGCAACCGATAGTGACTTGGGTTATGGAGTCCATAGCTCAACACACATAGCTAAACCGGCATTTCCCAGATAAAACTCTCCAGAATGTCAGCTTCCCCTTTCAACCAGCTGTCCACCCAGTCCCTGGGCGCCGGCGAAGCTGTCTTGTTCTTGTTCAAATTGAAAGTACGGGAATCCCTCTCAGAACTCCCGGTCTACGTTACTGAATAACCGGCATCTTGACTACTTACACGTCGAGCACGGGGCCGGGCCACCACCGAAAATGTAGTTGATGAGAAACACCGCATCCGAGATGGTCACGATGCCACTGCAGTCGGCATCGCCGGCAAGCACGGGATCAGGTGCCGGGCCGCCGCCAAAGATATAGCTAATCAAAAAGACCGCGTCGGAGATGGTAACGATGTTACTGCCGTCAGCATCCCCGCATGTGAATGGGGAAGCCTTGACGATCACAACTGCCGCATCGGTATATATGTAGTCTCCGGAAGTCGAACCGGTCCCATTGGCGGCATTGCCCGTGGCATAGAACCAAACCTGGCCGGGTTCGCTCGGCGCCGTCCAATTAAACTGCCAGGATACGGGCCCGTTGAGGGTTCCGGCGAACGTACCACTGGAGGTTTGTTTCACGTAATCCCGGTCTGGAGGAATCTCGTCAGAAACTTGAGTGTTGATGGGATCAGTGATCGTGAAGCCGCCGGCACCGCCTGCAGTGGCGATGTTTGAGTCGAGTGCAGTCAATTCGAACCCCCACCGCTGCTGCCCAGGATCTTGAAGCAGCACGGTTAAGGCAACCGTCTGTCCAATTTCGATACTATCCGGAATCCCCGATATCTGCAGACTGCCGTTTCCTGAATTGAGTGGGAAGCTGGCGTGGCAGTTGGTGCAGAGACCCTCTCCCGGTGCCCCGGTTCTCCCATCAGGCGGATCGCTGGAAAACATGCTTTCGGCATTTAAGCCCAGCGACAGAACCACAGGGAGACTCAAGATGCCGGCCCACGTGAACTTTTTTGTGAGTGATGCGCCCATTGTCAAACCTCCACGCGCAGTCGGTTCTTACGAGATATCCCAAATGAGATTCTCGGAATCGTCATTTTTCGCTTTCGCCATCACATAAAATGCAAGAATCTTCTCGAATTGTCAATAACTCGCTTGTTTACTTGAGTATTCGGTTCTGCCGGCACGAAACCAAGAGCCATTGAGCGTTGCAGGTATTATGACAGGAGTGACGATTTGGACGCTGGCACAAGCCTTATCAGGTAAGCCACTCATCGGTTCCAAGTAGAGCTGTTTCTACGCAAGGATCGGAGCAAGAAAGTCATGGCTAATGTCTATGATAGAGCAAACATGAGGCCCACAATGCAGATCATCGCCCTGCTGGCGTGGGTGGGCCTCTGTTTCCTTACGGCCTGGATTGGCTCGAGATTCACACCCGGTGAGTCGTATCTTCAGCTCCAGAAGCCATCATGGACGCCTCCGGGGTATCTCTTCGGGCCCGTATGGTCGTTTCTCTATTTGAGCATGGGCGTGGCTGCTTGGCTGGTATGGAAACGAGCAGGATTTGCCGGAGCGCGAATCGCCCTGACCCTGTTCATCGCTCAACTTGCCCTTAACGGAATGTGGTCGTGGATATTCTTCGGTATGCAGAGGCCGGGATTGGCGTTTGCAGAGATTCTGGCGTTATGGTCGATGATACTTGGGACACTGATTGCCTTCTGGCAGAAGAGCCCTCTCGCTGGAATACTCTTGACTACCATATCTGGTCTGGGTGATCATTTGCCGCAGTCGCTGAATTTCTCTATCTGGCAGATGAATAAGGGCGGTTGATGGCGACCACGGGCAGCAGAGCAACTGCCGGGGCAGATCCTATTGTGGGAGGACTGGCAAGGAGAAGCGCCAGGTCTAGTCCACCGGAACCCTCTAAAGGTCGTACCGTTATCAGATACTGATGGCCATGTTTCTTGTTAAGACCATAAAGCAGGTAAAGAGGTTGATGATAGCGGTGATCGGTTTCACGGTGCTCGCCATTGGCCTGGCACTTATTGTACTCCCGGGTCCAGCCATTCTCGTTATTCCAGCCGGTTTGGCCATTCTCTCAATCGAATTCGCTTGGGCCAGGAATCTGCTGAAACGGATGAGAGAGAAGCTAAGCAAGAAGAAGAGCACTGAGCCGGCACCCGACACCAACGGCAAATAGGGACTATAGCAGCCATGAAGCAATTAACCAGGATAGTAAATTCAACCCTCTTTGATCGATTTTCGCTCGGCTTGATCATTGTATCAAGCATCATCCTTGGTCTTCTCAGCTATCCGAAAATCGTCTCGGCAGCTGGCTCGTGGTTGACGCCCCTCGAGACTTTCATCCTGTGGCTTTTCGTGCTGGAGCTACTGATCCGAATCGGAGCGTTCTGGCCGAAACCATGGAGATTCTTCGCCAGCGGATGGAACCTCTTCGATTTCCTCATCGTGATAGCTTCCGTGCTCCCGGTTCATAGTGAAGCTGCTTCGGTGTTTCGCCTGGTAAGAGTTCTGCGAGCATTGCGCCTGCTGAAGGCGGTTCCCGGACTACAGGTGGTCGTTCGCGGAATGATCAGGAGTGTGGGATCACTTGGGTACGTAAGCTTGATTCTGTGTATTCACTTCTACATCTACGGCCTGGCTGGTATCAAGCTGTTTGGGACAATGGACCCCCTTCACTTCGGCTCCCTGTCAGAAGTTGTTCTAACTCTCTTTCAGGTTGTGACGCTCGAAGGATGGGTTGATGTCATGCGCGGATTGGTAGCTGCCGGCGCCAGCCAATTGGTGGCCGCGATCTACTTCGTATCTTTCATACTGATAGGTACGATGGTCATCATGAATCTGGTTATCGGTGTCATTATCAACGGGATGATGGAATCGCAGAAGGAACTCCTTGCCGACGTGGCACGGGATGAGTCTTCACACGATGGGGTAATCCGAGAGATCAATCAACTCGAAGGGATGGTCGATTCCCTCAAAGATGAAGTTGCGAAACTGAGATCCCTCCTCACCGATCGACAACGGTAACTACATCGTCACGCCGGATGTCCCGGGGCGAGGCATTTCTACTCAGGTCTTGTGATTGAGGTCACTCTTTGAGGCCTAAAAATCGTTAACGTGGACTAGTCAAGTCAGCGCAATTTGCGAGAACGGGCAGGCCAAAGTCACCCACAAGACGCTCTCTTAAAGCCCGCTACGCAAGAATGGGCAGCAGTATAACGTTAATCAACTGTCCGATTCTGTGAGTGGCTTCTTCGGGCCATTTCTTCCCTGATTTTCTTTCCACCAATCAACATTGCGATGGTAACAATACCTAAACCTGCAAATCCAGCTGAATAGGCGGAAACAGACGGTGACTTCCCATAAAACAAGGTGACCACAATAGAGATGATTATAGCGGACCAACAGACAATCAATATAACTTTGCCGGTCTTGACTTTCCTCTTTAGTTCTTCTGTACTCTGTTCTTTGATATCTTTGCCCATTGCCAAGATTCTCCTTTAATCAGTCTTCAAACTCTATTGCCATTGCCGGCTGTCCGTTGCGACAGCCGGCTGAACAATTGGCGATGCCTTCGTGTGATTTGCGACTATTTCTTCTCTTTGGCCTTCCATTCCTGAATGAGCGGTTCAGCCTTCTTGAGCTGCTCGGCCGTCAGTGCTTTGCCCAGCTTGTCGCACCTTTCGGTCATGGCCTTCTTCTGCTCGGGATCCTCTACCCCATCCAGGGAGGCGGAAAAGAGAGCATATGCCATTACGGTGTCCAGTTGAACACCCTTACCGCTGAGATAGCATTGACCGAGCCCCCATATGCAATCGGCATTTCCCAGATCAGCCCCTTTGCGGAACAACTTGGCGGCTTCAGCAGCATCGGGCTTGACCCCTTGCCCCATTGTGTAGAGCATGGCCAGATGCTGGATCGCTTCGGTATGGTTCTGGTCCGCCGCTAGCCGGTACCACTTCATAGCTTCAACCGGATCAGCTTTCAATCCGCTCGGAATCTTGTCCCCGGCCTGATAGAGCATCCCCATACTTGTCTGACAGTCGGCATTTCCCGCTTCAGCGCCTTTGCGGAAGTATTTCACTGCTTCCGGCAGGTCCAATTTGACCCCCACGCCATTGGAATAGACGAAGCCGATATCATACCAAGCCTCGCTCTTGCCGGCCTCGGCGGCTTTTTGAAGCCAACTCAGTCCTTGCGTAGTATTTGAATCCACTCCTTGTCCCTGCACCAACCGCTCTCCGTATTCAAGCATGGCGTCGGCGTTTCCCGCTGATGCAAGGGTCTTCAGCTCCTCAAGCAGGAGTTGTCGAATCTGTATCTTCTGCGGCTCGCCTGCGACGATTGCGTGCTGGCATTAACGTCGACGACCATCAGGCCGCAGCAGCGCAAGACCTGTGATCAACATTGCTTTCTGTTCCTCATTGCCAATATCCTCCATTCCTCGTTCATTGGTTCATTGCCATTTCAGCTTATCAAGAAACTAACCGCCTCATGGTGGATCTTAAGCGCCGATTCGCAATCTATTCATATCAGTACCTCTGGCGCCGACTGTCGGCGTCTCTTTGCCCGGCCCACGAACAAGCCAATCCCGGCGAGGAGCAAAGGAATCCCAATGACGGCAGCTGTGACAATCTGCCCCCAGCCCTCCTTGAAGGTTACGAGAAAAATCATGGCAGCCACGGCAAGGACAATAATGACAATGCCGATGACTCGCGGATACTTGCTGGCAAACAATCCGAGACCGGCAATCGCCAATCCTGGAAGAACTGATATGATGATACCGGTAAACGATCCTGCGTCAAGAGATGCAAACAACGCCACCAGAAGTCCCACACCGATGAGAATTTTGGATGCAGTTTCGCGGATATTCTTAATGAGGATGACATTGAACAGAGCTTTGGCCGCAAGTCCGATTATGATGGCCGCGGCGAACAGCTCGAAGTCATGGTTATTCTCGGCTCCGAGTTTGACAGCAAAGATGACACACACGATGAGAGTCACGGCAAACCCGATGTTGCCTGATCGATAATGAATGCTCAGTTGACGTTCATCGACATAGCGTTTGGCAACTCCAAGAGAGGCCAAGGTCGGGCGAAGCAAGTATGAGCCGATCATCAGTGCCAGCCAAAACTGGTTCTGTGTGACGGCAAACAGGGCTAAGGCCAAAACGAAGATGCCTGTTGCCCACCAGAAGATGGGATCCTTCTTAAGCATGGTCCTTCTCCTCCAATACGAAAAGTTCTTCAACGGTCGTATCAAGCACCTTAGCCAGGAGCAACGCCAGTTTCACCGACGGTGAGTAGTCGCCCCGCTCGATCGACACTATGGTCTGCCGAGAGACCGACACCATGTCGGCGAGTTGCTGTTGACTGAGCTCGCCTCGCTCGAACCTGAATCTGCGGATAGTCTGTTTTCATCTGACCACCAATCGCCTGTTGAATGGGCTTCCAAGAGCCAGTGTAAATAATAGTCGTCACAATGTCAAGTAATATTTACATTTTGTCATAACAAATATACATTGTGATAGAATGCCCTAGTGCGGCGATCCAGTGTGACCGAATCGTGGCCATTTCCGTTTGAAGATATCCTATGTTATTGCGGGATAAAGGGGGAGGACGGGGGTTAGGGGAATTCGTCCTGGGTCGATATTCGTTGTACTTGATTGTTTGACAATGAATTACAATAAATGGAGGCGGGGGATTCTCCACAGGCTATTCTACGCAAGTCATTGAACCCCAACAAATCATATCATAACATTAATAATTACAACGGTTTAGTGGTTTTTGTCCGCTTGTGTCGGTTTGTATCTGTTTGTGTCTGTTTTGATGGTCGGTGGACACAAGGTGGGCACAATTCAAGAAGAAGACCATGTTGAATATCAAAGTTGTGGACCCATAAGAACGGACACGAATCAGAATGGTTCCCAATTGCCATCCAGTTCCCCGAGTTAGTGTTGATTGCCAAGGACCATTTTGTGGTCCATCATACTGACGGTCTGGCAGCTTCTTTGACAGAAAGTCCAATTCGGTGTCTCTAGCGGGCCGCGGACGAAGCTGATGGTGCTTGCAGGGATTCTTTCTTGTCGCTTCCGAATTGAATCCCTATCCCTTTGAGAAACTCGTATGGTGGGTCGCCTCCGGCAAAAACGAAAACGTAATCGTTAACGAGCATAAGTTCGCCCTGTTTGCGTCGTCAGGAAAACGCTGCCGGTATCGATTCTCTTCACCTGCGATTCAAACACGACCTTAATCTTGCCGCTCTGCATCAGCTTGGTAACCGCGTTCTCGTTCTTCTTCTTGATCCGATAGAACGCGTCACGGCGGTATGAAATTGTAACGCGATTATTGGACTGTCGCGCCAATCCAACCGCGGCCTCGATAGCTGAGTCACCGCCACCAACGATCAGTAAATCGCGGCCGCTGTATGATTGCGCGTCGACCAGCTGATACATCACTTTAGGTAGCTCTTCCCCATCGACGCCGAGCTGACGCGGTGTGCCGCGGCGCCCAATCGCCATCAGGACGTTGGCGCAGGCATAAGTCGCCCGGTTGGTCGAGACAGTAAATCCCTGGGGATCGCGTGATACGCCAATAAGCTTCTCGTTGCCGTGGAAGCTGCCGGCAATCCTTGTGCGCAGTTGCTCCCAGAGATCGATCAGGAACTCTTTACTGTACTCGTCCCTCTTGAGTTGACCGTACAACGGCAACTCCAGCGGTTGCGTCATGACCAGCTTGTGGCGCGGATAATGGCGGATGGCGCCACCGAGATCATCCTGATCGATGAGCAAATAGCGCAGACCGAGTTCCTGTGCTCGCAGTGCCGCCGCGATGCCGGCCGGCCCGGCGCCCACGATAATGACGGCGTATTCCGGCCGTATTCCCCGGGTCTGCATTCGGCCCGCTATTGTGTCAATAACCATCTTGCCGTGTTTCACGGCGTTGCGGATAAGCGAAATCCCGCTTAGCTCCCCGGCGACGAAGATGCCCGGAACCGTAGTTTCCATCAGATTGCTCAATACTGGAATGTCGGGGCGGCTGCGGACATCGCCGAGGCCAACTTTGATTGCCCCGACTGGACACTCTTTTTCACAGGCACCGTGCCCGACGCAGCGTTCGCCGTTGATGATCGTCGCGACTCCATGCACGACACCGATGATATCGCCCTCCGGACAAACCATTGTGCAGGTTCCGCAGCCGATGCAAAGACTCGTATTGATAAACGGATACTGCGAACGCGGACGGTCGATTCCCAAGGCACGGGCCTCCGCCTTGCGTTCCGCGGCAACTTTGCGTTCAACTTGGAACTTGCGAACATAGACGCCGAGAATCACCGAAGATACGGCTGCTGTTATGATCCAGGTAAAAACTGACTCCACAAGGACCTTTCAATCAATCATGTATTAGAATCGCCGGCCAACTTCAGCACGCAGCATGTATCCGCGGTTGTCATCGCCGGAGTTGTGCTGATAAAGCAGATCGGCATACCAATTGCGCAGTGCTTCGACGCGGAAAACCCCTTCCCACCAGCGATTAGTGCGTGAATCGTTATTCAGCGACAGATCATAGCGGTAAAGTCCATTGGCAGCCTCCAACGTCAACTTCTCGCCGAATCGTTGCGCCAGTCGGACACTGTAGTTATAACCGTCGTTGGTCGGTCCATTGAATTTGGAGTAGCGTACGCTCAACCGGGTTTGCGATGTCGGTATGCCGGATTTACTGGCGTAAAACACCAGCGAAATAGTCGGGTCGGTTTCATCGGCGGCCTTGCGGTAACCAACCTGTGAATTGAGGTTGAACTGAAACGGCAGACTTAGATTGAGATCGGCTCTGGCGCCGCGCCGCAGTTGGTCATCAAAGAGACTGTCGGCAATCGATTGTTGTATGTAGGTCCAATAGTTGCGGCGGGTGTCATATGATGATCCCAAGGAAACTTGCCTGCTGATCCGCCAGCGCGCATTCAAGTAGACGCTTGACAATTCAAGGCTCTTGCCACTCTTTTCCTTGCGCCAACCGCGATTGATATCGACCTCAAACTGGTTGTTGAACCACAGACTGTTGCCCACTTTCACCGATCCCTGTAAATTTAACAATTCCCGGCTAATGTCGCCGCCATGGTATTCACCGGCAAACGCCACGTACTGATCAAACTGTACGTTCCCGCGCCTCTGGTTTTCATAGCCGACATAACCCCCATACTTCTGCAGCGTTACCTCGTCGGAGGAATACTGCCAGCGCGGTTTGACGCCGCCGGACAGTCCAATGTGCCAGCCGGCACCCGCATGAAGGTCAACGGCGGCGCCGTCGACATAGCCGACACGCGTCAAGTGACGCGGAAGAATTCTTCCCAGTTGGAAGGTCGTCGCATTATCATTACCGCCATACGACAACGACAATTCATAGATGCGATTGTCCCACTCGCTGTGCGGCGCTCCGGAGGAAAAACTGCGTGTGCGGTCGTCATATTGTCCGCGTGTGCGAATGACCAGTGTCATCGGTTGTGACCAGAGATTACTGGCGCGCAGGTTGAGACGCATGGTCGTTTGACTGAAATCGAGTCCGCCGCCAAGTTGATCGTGTTGTGTCATCCATTGCAGCGCAGCCGAACCGTACACGCGAGTCTCCTTATTGTCGCGTTTGGCGCGCGAGGTTGAAGTCGTCTGCGCGACATTGGTCGCTGTCGCAGTTCCGGCACCAGAGCTGTCGATTGGCGCAGGTTCCGGCCGCTCGACCCTGCTAACGACCGAGAGCAACTGACCAGTCTTGAGTTCTGCTTCACCGTTGATGATTCTGCACGAGGCCGAATGGTCGGACGCATATGCAACTTCCAGAATGACCACAAGACTATCGCCGAGATATAGGCCCACCCGGTCGCCTAGCATCAGACCATCCGCCTTGCCGCCCTCGAGGTAGACCCGATCGATCGAGCGATATTTGATCCGGTAACTCGCCGGAAGCGGCGCGTCCTGCGAATACCCGGGAATTGGTTTACTGGCGATGAAAATCAACGATATTGTGAGCAACAGAGGAAGGTCTAAGAAACGTCTCATCGATATTGGTGCTCTCTGCATTTAGTTTCCATCGGGGTGGCAGTTAAGACAGGCAGTGCTTTGCCAGGTGTAGCCGGGGCGACCACGGTGATCGTTAGCCATATCAGTCTGGTTGTGCTCATGACAGAATATGCATTCAAACACAGCAAAATTCGCAGAATTGACATGGCAGTCGGCGCAATTGTCCCACTTCTCCCGGTGCTTACCCGAATAGATCGGGAAGTACTGTGTATCGTGGTTCCAATTTGCTGGAGTCCATGCTGTCGTCGAGTGGCAGGTCTGGCACTCGGTCGGGAAGTTCGCCGCGGCGTGATTCGGGTCGGTCGTGCCATTGTACGCATTTTGGTGGCACGAGAAGCACTGAGTGGGTGTCGCCACATAACCACCTGAATGACAGGCGATACACATCAATCCGACATGGGCGCCCGTGAGCGGGAAACTGGTCGTATTGTGGTTAAAGGTCGCCGGAGACCAGGCTGTGGTTGTGTGACATTCGGTGCACAAATGCGAGAAACCGTTGGTCACGTGATTGGGATCGGTCACCGCGGCAAAGTCGCCCTGATGGCAGCTGTAACAGTCGGCAGGCGTGTTCGTATATCCCGTCGAATGGCAGGCCACGCACTGCAGCCCTGTATGACCACCAGTAAGTGCGAAGCCGGTCGTACTGTGATTGAACGTCGACGGCGTCCAGGCAGAGGTTGTATGACAAGTCACGCAATTATGGTCAAAATTGTTCGTCACATGATTTGGATCGGCGACAGCCACAAAATCACCTTGATGGCACGAGTAACAAGCCGCTGACGTATTTGTGTACCCTGTGCCGTGACAGTTGAGACATTGCAGTCCGGCATGGCCACCGGTCAGGGGGAACTGCGTCAGGTTGTGATCGAACGTCGCCGGTGTCCACGCGGTAGTACCGTGACAGTTTGTGCAAAGTTGATCGAAATTATTCGTCACATGATTCGGATCGGTTACGGCAGTGAAATCACCGAAATGGCAACCATAGCATGTTTGGCTGGTGCCGGCATACGTCTGTGAATGACAGGAGATGCACTGCAGCGATGTATGGGCACCGATCAGCACAAATCCGGTCGTAGTGTGATTCCAGCTGGCCGGCTGCCAATTGGAAGTACCGTGGCAGGTCGCGCAATTATCGTCAAAACCGGCGCCGGCATGATTGGGATTGACGGCGGCGGAAACATCCGCTTGATGGCAGGAAATACATGTATTCGGCGTATTGGTGTAACCAGAGGCATGGCACGTTATGCACGCCGTTGTCGCATGCGCACCGGTTAGTACAAATCCGGTTGAACCGTGATTGAAACTGCTCGGTTCCCATGCAGTCGTCGAATGACAGGTGCTGCAATTGTGGTCAAAATTATTCTGTACGTGATTCGGATCAGTCGTCGAAGTAAAATCTCCCTGGTGACAGTCGAAACACAGATTTGGTGTGCTCACATATCCGCTGGCATGACAAGAGATGCAAGCCAACGACGTATGCTCGCCGGTCAACGCGAATCCGGTTGAACTGTGATTGAAGTTGCTCGGTTCCCATGCAGTCGTCGTATGACAGGTGCTGCAGTTGTGGTCAAAATTATTCTGTACGTGATTCGGATCAGTCGCTCCAGCAAAATCACCGCTGTGGCAATCAAAGCACAGACTCGGCGTACTCGTGTAGCCGCTGGCATGGCACGAAATGCAGGCCGTTGTCGCATGCGCACCGGTTAGTACAAATCCGGTTGAACTGTGATTGAAGTTGCTCGGTTCCCAAGCGGTCGTCGTATGACAGGTGCTGCAATTGTGGTCAAAATTGTTCTGTGCGTGATTCGGATCAGTTGTTCCTGCAAAGTCACCGCTGTGGCAGTCAAAGCATAAACTCGGCGTACTCGTGTATCCACTGGAATGGCAGGAAATACATGCCAATGAAGCATGCGCGCCAGTCAGATTGAAAGAAGTTTGACTGTGGTCAAAATCGGCCGGTTCCCAAGCAATCGTCGAGTGACAAGTCGCGCAGTCGTGATCAAAGTTGTTTTGTGCATGGTCTGGATCAGCCGTCGCCGCATAGTCGCTGCTATGGCAATCAAAACACAAGGTCGGAGTATTGGTGTAGCCCGTTGTATGGCATGAGATACAATTGGCCGACGCATGTGCTCCGTTCAAGATAAATCCGGTCGCCGAATGATCAAATGAGGACGGCTCCCATGCCGTCGTCGAATGACAGCTCGTGCAGTCATGGTCAAAATTGTTCAGTTCATGGTCCGGATTCGTCGTCCCGGCAAAATCGCCGCTATGACAGTCAAAACACTGCGTCGGCGTGTTCGTGTAGCCGGTCGAATGACAAGACACGCAGTTGGTAGACGTATGCGCGCCTGTCAGGACAAACCCTGTCGCCGAGTGATCGAATGAGGACGGCTCCCATGCCGTCGTCGAATGACAGCTTGAACAGTCGTGGTCGAAGTTGTTCACCGCGTGATTGGGGTCCGTCGCCGCTGCAAAAGCCGCACCGTGGCAATCAAAACACTGTGTGGAGGTGCCGACATAGCCCGAACCATGACAGGAAATGCAGGCTAACGTCTGGTGCGCGCCGGTCAACGTGAACTGCGTCTGGTTGTGATCGAATGTCGCCGGCGTCCACGCCGCATTGGAGTGGCAGGAAAGGCAATTGTGATCGAAATTGCCGGCCTCGTGATCCGGATCATCCGCCTGGGCGAAATCGCCGGAATGGCAGGAGAAACACAACGGCGAAGTATCAGCATAGCCACCGGAGTGACACGACTGGCAATCAAGGCCAACGTGTCCGCCCTCAAGCGGAAATCCGGTAAGCGCGTGATCATAACCGCGCGGATCAACCGGCACCCAGCCCGCCGTTGTGTGGCAGCCGATGCAGTCGTGACCCAATCCGTTTGTCACATGATTGGGGTCGGTTGCAGCTGCAAACGCCATTTGGTGGCAGGAATAACAGTCATTGACCGTGCTGGCATATCCAGCACTGTGACACGATTGGCACTCCAAATCGAGATGCGCGCCGTTGATGGCGAAACCGGTCTGATCATGATCGAACTCAGCAGGCTGCCAGGCAGTTGTCGTGTGACACTGCTGACAATCATGGCCGAAGTCCGCCGCTTCGTGGTCCGGGTTGTCGGTCGCTGCAAACCCGGTGCCGTGACACGAGAAACAGTCGGACGCCGTATTGGTGTACCCGCCGCTGTGACAGTTCTGGCAGGCCAATGTTGTATGTGCTCCGGTTAACGCAAAACTTGTCGCACTGTGATCGAAGTCCGCCGGCTCCCAGGCATTCATGTTGTGGCACGTCGTGCAGGCATGATCGAAATTTCCCGCCGTGTGGTCGGGTTCGTTGGCATCAGCAAATGCTGAACTATGGCAACTGAAACAGTCGCTGGCCGTATTTGTGTAGGAACTGCTGTGGCAGTCCTGACACTGTACCTTCGCATGGGCGCCCTCCAGTGCAAAGCTCGTCACATTGTGATCGAATGTCGCAGGAGTCCAGGCCGTCATCTTGTGGCAAGTGCTGCAGTCTTGTGAGAAGTTAGCGGCTTCGTGATCGGGGTCGGGTGCGTCGAGATAATCCGCGCTATGGCAGGAATAACAATCGGTCGGTGTTCCGGCAAACTGGGTTGCGTGGCAGGAGGCACAGTCCAGACCCTGGTGCCCGCCTTCAAGTATCGGTGTCGGCGGATGGTCGAACCTGGCCCCTTCCCAGGTCACTGCCGACGAGCGATGGCACTGCACGCAATCGCTGTCGAATCCGGCCAACACGTGATTCGGATCCGTCGTTGATGTGAAGTCGCTTTCGTGACACGATTGGCACTCAGCCGAAGTGCCGGCGTATTGCTCGCTCAATTCTCCCTGATGGCACGATTGGCAATCGACAATCGCATGCATTCCCATCAACGGAAAGCCGCGCGTCGCATGGACCTCGAAAACTTCTTGCTCATTCTGCCAGCCGCGGGTGGTGTGGCAATTCTGACAGGTCGAGCCCAACTGACCATTATGCGGATCAGCGTGACAGGAAGCGCACTCATCTTGTGTCTTCGCGAAGGTCAAATCATTATGGCAGGCGATACATTTGATCTGTTTGTGTTTGCCGGAAAGCGGAAAACCGGTTTCGTCGTGACGAAACTTGGTGTCAGCCGGGATTTCTTTCCAGTTCCCGGTCGAGTGGCAGGTCGCACAATCAAACTTGATGTCGCCGTGCGGGTTGTCACCCTGGGCGATGGCAAGAATTGTGAGTCCGGCAGCGAAAGCAATTGTCAGGCAGACTCTTAAGAGAGTCATCTTGACACCGTCCAGAATTAGAGTTTACCGGTTTTGGAGTCGTGGCAGTCCTTGCATTCAGTACTTAATGGTTTGTATCGGACTAAAACAGTCGATTCTTGAATGACATTTCTGTGACATTCGCCACAGGCCACTCTGGCATGGGCACCCTCCAAGCGATACCGCGAGTCTCGGTCATGGTTAAATTTCGAGGCCTTCCAATTGTCAGTCTGATGACATCGGTCGCAGGCAATTTGTCCATCAACGACAAACTGTCCTCCATGAATATCTTTGTGACATTCGTTGCAATTTCTTGGCAGTAGCTCGAAAGTCAAAAGTGATACATTGGTTCTATCATTTTTGTTCCCATGGCAGTCCAGGCACTTGACGCTATTATGCCTCCCCGTGAGCGGGAATTTGGTGGAGTCATGCGCAAAGACCGATTCCTTCCAGCTTTCGACATTGTGACAGCTTTCGCAACCGCCACTATTCACCCACTTGTCCGCCTTCCCGTTATGCGGATCCTTGTGGCACGATCTGCAGGCAATCTCCGTAAAAGCGAACCTGTACTGGCGCGGAATCTGGCCGGTCGGTGAGGTGATATGACAGCCGTCGCAGGGAACTGCCAGATGCGCACCCCTCAGGGGATAATCGCAGCTGTCGTGCTGGCTCCACCGTGAAGATTCCGGGACGAAACCCGTCCACATTGTGGCAACGTTCACATTTCGCTCCGCCGGGACTGGCGGCAAAAGCGCCGCTGTGAAAATCAGAGTGGCAATCACTGCAATTCGAAAACGCTAATACCTTGCGCGGCTCTTCCTGCTTGTGACACTTCGCACATTGAAGCGGCATATGCTGTCCCCGCAGCGGGAATCGTGTCTTGCTGTGGTCAAATTTGCTGTTGTTGACGCTTCGCCAACCGCCCGTGTTGTGACATCCGGCGCAATTTGCCCCGAGCCGATCTGCGTGCGGGTCCTTATGGCATGCGCTGCATTCGGATAACTCAAGCCGGTAAACTTCTGGTACGATGTGTCGGCGGGCGTCGATTTGTCGCTAAGACTCGGGTGACACTTCGCGCATTCCACTCCTTGGTGCAGTCCGGTCAGCGGGTACTTGGCTTTCTGATGGTCGAAAGAAACCGCACGCTTCCAGGCGGTGTTGGAGTGGCACGTCTCGCACCGGTTGGAAACTTGGCCGCGATGCTCATCAAAATGGCAACTGTTGCAGTCAGGCGATAACCCCAAGAAGGTCCGGCTCGGATCTTTTCGCGTATCACCTTCCTTCAAATCCGGCACGACGTTTTTGACCGTATGGCACTGTCGACATTGCAGTGGTTTATGCGCCCCGCTTAGATCGTATCCGGTCAATGAATGGTCGAAGGCAGCTTCGCCCTCCTTCCAATAAACCAGTGCGAAATCGCGGCCATGATGTTCGACGTGGCACTCTTCGCAAACCGTGTATTGATTGCGCCCGTGAATGCCGTCGAGTTCATTCAGTTGCTTCTGAATGAGTGTATGGCAAATCAGGCAGTTGGGACCAATTTGCTTTCGATCCGAACCATGACAGGCACGACAATTGTCCAACCCCTCCAAGTGGCTGTGAGCTTGCGAGAGATCGCCCGGTGACAGCTGCGCAGAGGCCGTTGCCGCTGTCATGATCACGATGGCCGCGATAATCCGAATGCAGTTCGGGCACGCCATGGCCTACGACAATCCTGCGAATCCGGTCCATACCGCGATACCGATATGGACACCCATGATCAGGTACATTATGATTGCAAACGGCTTGTGGATGACATGCCAGTAGTGAAAGACTTCGCGGGTTCTGTCCAGCATTTCGATATGCCGTGCCAGTGAAGCGCGCTCTAACGCGAGGCGGGCCAGCTCTTTGAGCCCGCGGTCAACCGATGAGAACGATCGTCTCATCTCCTTCATTAGGCGACCGGCGAGCAGCGGCCGGGTAAGATCCGCGATGATCGCCCCGACCAGCAACTTGATGAACGATCCTTCTGTCGATATCATCCGTTTCGCCAACGTCTCAAGCTGCGCCAGTTGTTCCGGCGCCAGTCCATATTTCTCCCGCAGTACTTGCGTCGTTAACTGCATCTGCTTATCGATCTCCGCCATCGTCAGTTCATCGCCTTCCTGATTGCGGGGAATCAGTTGGTAGAGATAGCGGCCCACATAACCGCTCAACGCCACCGCTATCATTGACCAAAACGCAACAGCGATCAGCCCCTGCACTTTAAACGAAGAATGCAGGACAATGAATAACGGACCGCAAACCCCGAGATAGATGTGCAGCTTCAGCCAATTGCGAAGGGAGATGTTTTTGCCGAGTATCCTGGTGCGCTTGCGCAGCGAATACGTCAGCATCAGTATCATCATCGCTGAACCGACGTAACCAAACATGATACCCAGGTTGCCGGCTGGCCGATAGGCACGATAATCCCCGTGATGCGGGCGATCGACATAGGAAATCCGGTAGTAGTCGAGTCCGGAGATCAGATAGTACCCGATGGTTAGCAATGTGAAAGCATATATGACAAACAGAAAGCGTTTCATCGGCTCCTATGTCGGAAGAGTTTATCGGTGATATCGACTGTGTAGCGTTTTACACGTTTATCGGCTGATCGGTTCATTAAACTGAACACGCTTCGACAGCTTCAATACAGGGCACATTTCCTCCTA
>CAVOPW010000007.1:0-61863 GCA_963698225.1 uncultured bacterium | reverse complement strand
AATACATCGCATCAAACTTCGGCCACAACCGCTCCAACTCCCTATCTGCTGACGCCTTGATCTTCCGGATCGGATGATCCACCTGACTCTCGCTGCTCCGGTGTCCATAAACCCAACATTGCCTCTCTGGCAATTCGGCTCTCCACGCATGGCATCTTTCACAAGAATCCGCTTGACGATAACCCACCCTTGGTCACTTCTCAACTACAAGCGGAGTTCTTCAGCAAACTGCTAAACCAATCTCGACTCGGGACGCTGAAGGCTATCATACGGGCCGAGTGGTGGCAATCAGCCTTCAGCAGTGCTTCACCTTGTGTGACAGATTAGCTGAATGCAAACCCCAGACCTGCAACTTCTCGTTGAGATCGACATCGTCAGTGCAATTGAGCAACTGATAGAACTCTTGCTGATCGCTGAAATGGGAGCGCTCGGCCCTTTCATTTGTGCTGTCCCGTTTTCTCCAGTATTACGAATCAGTCTGTCGGCGAAGTGTCAATCGGGTGTAGGTCAAATGCAGCCTATCAGTACGTAACCGGGTCGGCCCAATTCTTCCGGTCGTAACGAGTATCCGCTCGCTTCCTCGACACGCGGTTACTGAAGGCCTCCAACCCCATTTCGGTTGCTTCTGGTATCTTCACCTGCTAATATAGTGAAGCCGGAAGGAGACTGGCCACTAACCCCCCGCCTGGAGAATCCATGAGTCGACGCCTAATCGCAACCTTAAGCACTTCGAGTGCATCTCATCATATTCTTTGCCGGATTCACCTTTCTCATATACGAAGTAAGTTGGAACAGACTCTTGTCATTGGTCCTCGGAACCACAGTCACCGCTTCGACCATCGTGCTGGCTTCCTTTATGGCCGGGTTTGGGGCAGGCGCATATGACTGGGGTAGAACTGCCAAGAGGAGCGCCCGACCGGGCACTTTGCTGGCAACACTGCTCGGTGGCATCGGACTCTTCAGCGTGCTGAACTACTTGCTTATTACGAGAGCCTTGCCGAGTCTCTACTCTTTCTTTCTGGCGGTGACTTCTCCCCGGGATCTGGCCGAACCACTCGTGTTCGGAGTCGCTGCCGCGTTTTTGTTCGTTCCCGCATTCATGATGGGTGACGGTTTCCCAATTGTGTCCAGGATACCGATAAGCTCCGATGGAGGAAATCGCACCGGCGCTTGGCCGACTCTATGCCATTGAGACTCTCGGAAGCAGCATTGGCGGACTCGCCACTGGTTTCGTGTTCTTAGGCATGCTGGGGCAGATGTTCACAATCGGGTTGGCAGTGGCGATCAATTTCCTCTTGACCGTCTGGTCGCTTGTGACGCGAACGTTCAACCGTCGCGCAGCCCTCGGCGTTTGAGCCGCATCCGCCTGCCGAACGGAAGGGAGCTTCTCAGGATAATGGCCGTCGCGGTCCCGGCGACTGCAAAACCGGCTCTTCAACGATCCGCCTTGATCTTCGCGTTTGTCTGCGGCTTTGCCATGCTCGGTCTGCAGGTCCTGTGGATCAGGATGTTCCGCATTTATCTGACTAACACCAGTTATACGTTTGCGCTGGTAGCCTCTCTGGTCATCCTTGGTCTATTCACCGGAGTTCATTCTTTTGGCGCCGGGGCCACAGAATTGCCGACCACATGCGGTCCGCCCTGCGTGTCATCTTACTCATGGGGATCTCGACCGGGATGGGGCTGCTGCTACTAATCTACCTGCCGGAAATTATCATGTTCCCGTTTCAGGCAGTGTTGAGTGATCCGCTGGCGCGAATCCTTCTGCTGCCGCTGATAGCCTCGCTGCTGATAGTCTTCCCGCCGGCCGTGTTTTCCGGTTACGCCTTTCCTCTGGCCTGTCGCATGTACTCCTCGGGAAGTCATGGAATCAGCAGAGATGTCGGCTTGGTGCTGATGGTCAACACGATAGGCTGCGTGATTGGTCCGATTCTGACTGCGTTCCTTCTTATTCCGATGCTGGGCAGTGCCATTTCGGTGTTGCTGATCTCCTTGCTTCTTACCGTGCAGCGTTGTATATCCTTCATCGCCTGATGCCGTCACGCTCGACTAAACTGGCCCGTGGCATCCTCTACCTCGTGGCGGCAGGACTGGCGATCGTGATTGTCTTCCGACCGAACATCCGGATTCTCCCCCCTTCGTTCAGCCAGTTCAATCGCGAGGTCCTCTTTTATCGCGAGTCCGTGGAAGGCACGCTTTCAGTAGGTCAGGACAAGGAAATCGCAGCGGCTCCAGATATACCTATGTTAACAACAGTGCGGTGATCGGCTCAACCTACGACGCTATCAAGGTGGTCAAGATGGTCGGCCACTACCCTTTCCTGTTCGGAGGAGGTGCGAGAACGTCCTGGTTATCGGTTTTGGCATCGGTGTGACGACCTCGGCCATCGCTTCACATCCGGAAGTTGAATCGATCGAATGTGTCGAATTGGTCCCCGGCTTGAAAGACGCGGCCGTGTTTTATCGCGACCTGAATCGCAATGTGGCCGAGGACCCGAGGCTGAAAATCATTTCTGGCGATGGCCGACACTACTTGCAGCGGACGTCAAATACTTATGATCTGATATCCTGTGATCCGACCCACCCCATTCTTGGTTCCGGAAATCTCTACACAAGAGAGTACTTCATGCTGTGCCGCAAGCATCTCAATCCGGGCGGCGTGGTCTCCCAGTATCTGCCACTGCATAAACTCCGCACGAGGGAATTGATGGGCATCATCGGTACCTTCCATTCGGTGTTTCCGAATAGCACTGTCTGGCTTGGGCATAATCACGCGGTGCTTCTGGGATCGCTCGATCCGATCCAGATCGACTTCGAGCAGTGGTCTGCCAGCGTCGCTGAAATCGGCCAAGACCCGAATTTCTATATTGAGCCCTACCACCTGGCAGCGACGCTGGTTCTGGATGGTCCTACGATCGACCGATTGGTGCGGGAAGCAAAATCAACTCGATGATAACTCATATACCGAGTTCTTTGCGCCGGCCTGTCTGAATGAAGGGAACCTCGCGAGGAATCTTCGATTTCTGATGGACAACCGGACGAAAATCGGCGGCGTGTTCAACAACGTCGATGATCCTGACAGAATGGCAAGATTCGTGCAAGGCAACCAACTACTGACGGAGAGTCTACTCTACCAACTGAGCGGAGACAACCTGCGAGGCCTGCAATCACTTCGGGAGGCCTGCCGAGTGAACCCCGAGGACCGGGAGTTCCCGTTCCTGATTCGCTTGAACCAATGACTGTATCGGTTCTGCGACAATGGGACACTTTAGGTTGTAGAGCAAAGACATAAAGATTCTGTGATCTTAGAGGAGAGATTCTCCGGTTCGCTGAGGGGAGAGCGATGCGGAGGCGGGGATTATGTTGAGAGCGGATTGAGATGAGACAGCCGACTTCCGAAGCTCCTTTCATCGCTATCGAAACAGAATTTGACTTCTTTTTCCGTTGACAATTCTCTCGATGATGGTTATCTTTTTATCCAAGTAACATCTACGCGGCGACGGTTTGCCTTGAGGCAATAAGTCGATCGGAACTCCGAAACCAGATAGCGAGGTGATCTATGAAGTGGTTTATCGAGATTGTCTCGGTTATTGCCATCACCGGCGCTCTGTTAACGGCTAGAGACGCGGACGCTTCGGATCAAATCAACCCGACAAACAACATCGAAGTCTTCAGAGATAAATCGAGCACGAAGATCGTCTTCCTCAAGGTAAATCCTGGTCTTCCCTCGGCTGCGCAGACCGCGCCAATCACTCGACCGACTCCCTCTCCCACAGCAACTCCAATCGTGGTGGACGATCCGGCGGTGTTTGCCACGGCAAAGGCGTTTTTGACAGAGAACAAAGCGCTGCTCGGAATCTCTGACGTAGATCAAGAACTTGTCAAAGGGCGGACGCAGCGGGATCAGTTCAGCAATACGCACGTGACGTTTCACCAGAAACACAATGGGCTTTGGGTCTTTGGCGGCGAGCTGAAAGTTCACCTTGGTGCTGATGGTTTGGTCACATCAGTCAGCAACAAATTCGTGGACGGCATTTCGCTAAACACAACTCCGGCCATCTCTGCCGAAGCCGCCAAAGTCGCCGCACTCGACAAATGGAACGCCGACGGCATGATGAGGAATGGAAGCCGGATTATCGCAGAGCCGGTGCTTCTGATCTACCCGAAGAGCATGATCCAAACAATGACCGGTTCGGGCAGGTCTATCTCGCGTGGGAGGTGCGAATATATCGCCGGAGAATTGGGAAATGATCGCATGTCGGATGATGACGCTACTATGTCGATGCCGCCAGTGGAGACGTGGTTGCAGACTCTCCTCCCGGACCCGTTTGCTTATCGTAGGGTGAGGGATTGCGATACTTTTTCAGGATCTGACGGCAATCCGGGTGCATTGTTAGACAACTATCCTTGGTATCGACAGTCTCTACCCGGTTGACTCACATCTTCGGGCCGAACCGTGAGGCGAGCCACCTCGCGGCCCAAGTCCACATACAAACATGTTCCATGGGAGCATGGATGTCGACAGCATCTATGAGATGTTGGGCCGGACGCACAACTACTGGCTGAACACATTTGGTCGGGACGGCGCCAATATGCAGGGCGGCCTTCGATACAACCCTCCTACAGACACACGCGTGTATGTTCACGAAGACCTGGTTTCCGGATGGTTTTCTGGGTGGCAACAATCCTTGCCCCGACTTCGCATGGTATAGCAGCCGAGCTTTCAATTCCAGCGGTATTCTTGTTCCCACCGGCACTTGCTATTTCTGTCTAAATTCCAGAGAAGCCGATCTGGTGGGCCATGAGTACCTCATGGTGTCCTTGCGTACGAGTTTCCCAATGGGGCAGGTGAACCGATCGGAACTATCTATGCACTCCAGCCTGGTGCGCTTGAAGAAAGCCACAGTGATCTTAGCGGCGATTTCTTGGAGCGTGACGTAAATGGAGTCCACGATTGGATCTTTGGCGGAAATCCGCCACGGTCATGGAAAGGAATCTCTCCGAACCTGAATCGACTGTAGCCAGCACCACTGGTCTACCACACCCAAACCGCTTCTACGATCCGAACTTTGTGTGCGTCACAACCCCCAATCCATCTAATGATTTTGGATACGTCCATGCAAACTCGACCGTTCCAAGCCATGCATGTTACCTTATGGCCGTAGGAGGAAGCTTCAATGGCTGTGACATTCAGCCGATAGGCGAGACAGCTTTGCAACAGTTATCTATCGCACTTGGACCGTCTATGCCACCAGCACCGAGAGCTTCAACGAATTCTATGCCCACATTATTCAGTCCTGCCATGACCTGTATGACGAACGCATCCGGAATACGTGGTTTAGGTAACCCGGGCGCTGCAGGCGACCGAAATGGACCAGCCCGGCGCGTGCAGTGGAATACCCGCGGTAGCACCGCCCTGCCACTCGTATCTTTGCGGGGACGCCGACGGCTCTGGTAATGTAACTATCTCCGCTGCTGTGGTCTTATCAATTATATCTTCTCAGGCGGCCCTGCACCAGTTCCGCTGATATCAGGTGACGCAGATTGTAGCGGAGTCGTTACGATCTCTGATGCAGTTTACTTGATCAATTTCATTTTCGGCGGTGGTGCAGCACCGTGTGCGGCCTGCCCGTAGAATCTGATTTACAATCTGAATAACTTGAACCGTGGGCCAGCGATGGCTCGCGGTTCTTTCTCTCAGGAGAACGACAGCTTCTCAACCGCTTCGCTTAAATGATCCGGCGCAAGATGCGATGGGAAGATCAACACCAGACATCTCGAGGCTGTCCCACAAGTCGCCTTGCATTGTTGCGTCAGGTCTTCCGAGTGAGCGCTTTTCTAGTCAGATCATTGAACCGCTACAGTTTGACACGAATGAGGGCGACCTGACGCAGAACATCAGTTTGCAAATTGAAACTTGTGGGACAGCCTCTCACCAGATGGCTTGCAAAGCGTGGCGCAGCGAGTGAATCTTGGTCAGACCCTTAATGCCGGCTTCTTCCGCTCTTGACCAGGCGTTCACGTAGCGGCGCTTTAGTATTCGACCGGCCTCCGCTGGAAAGACGTAGTTGCTCTTGAGTCCTTTGGAATTCTCTTTCTCGAGTTGCTTGAAGAGAGCGAAGACCGCCTCGTTCATCGGTATCTCTCGATTGTCCGACTTCGGTTTCCAGCCCTCTTTTTACGGCGAACCTTGATGCGCTTGCGCTTGAAGTCGATATCCTTCCACTCAAGATTGATCAGCTCACCCTTGCGCATACCAGTGTTCAGGAAGGTGAAGAAGATCGGCTTCAGGTTAGCAGGAGAGCTCTCTAACAGCAGATGGCACTCTTCCTTATAGAGCAGACGCGGCCACGCTTGTAGATACTGCCCATTGTTTTAACTCCTGATGGTCACATCTTGGTCACAACGACCATCAAGAGATAATATAGTGAATCTTATTCTGTTGTTAAATAATCAATTAGGAATTGTGTTGTAATTAAATGGAGAGGGGAGGATTCGAACCTCCGAAGGCATCGCCGACATGATTTACAGTCTGTTCCATTTGACCGCTCTGGAACCTCTCCAAAAAGCAGGCGGTGAATATATTGATAATTTCCACGGAAGCAGATTTTTTTGACGCCGTTATCGGGTGAAACAGGCGAAATTTCCAGCTTCACCCGCGCTGTCGTCGGCACCGCGATCTCCACATGCACCGTATCCCCCGATGCATAAGCGTTCGTATCCAGGTCCGCCCCGAAAAACTCCGGCGGATCCTTGGCTGCCTTATCAAGCCGGTAGATCGTCTTCGTCGAGGTATCGCAACACTCCGGCGGCCGCCGCCTGATTACCGTCGAGTTGATCTCGAACAAGTACTCGTGGTCAAACGCGCCGGCCACCATGCGCAGTTTGTAACTTCCGATTGCCGCCTTTGTCTCGCCGTAATACTGATCCCAACAGATGCAATAATAACCCGGCGCAAGATCACCATCGAAGAATTCGCGTTGATTGGCCCGACAATTCCGAAGGTTTATCCGAGTCCGAGCAGGAAGCAATACCGACGACTATCGCTATCATGACACTCACTAAGGCCAAAGAGATTTATCCAATCGCACTGCTCTCACCTCAATTATTTCAACTATGAAGATATGCATCTCTTCTTCAGAATCAATGCAAAGATTTTCTCTGTCATTAGGAGAATCGCCCTCAGCCTCTGCTCTTTCGATACCTGCCAAAGCAAGACTGCCGCCACGTCGTGGCAGCAGTCTTCTCTTACGCGTCCGGGGCTGGCAAAATCGAGAGGATGTCGCAATTACAAGTCGTAGTTCCTTATCATCACTGATGTCGTCAGCGAATCATAGCGGAAATCGTTGAGGAATAAATCACTCTTGGGCGTGCGCGCTACTACGGTCATCTGAACCTCGCGCACAAATCGATTCAGTCCGATCGTATCCGAGATCGAACCATTGGCCATGCGATAACTAAGCTGCATGTCTACGATATCGTCCGCATACACCACGGCCGGCTCGCCGTTGGCTTCTTTCATGAACGTCGGATGAAGCGAGTCTGTCGTATTGTCAACATAGTACTTGAAGAAGTCGAGAACATAAATCTGCGATCCCGCCGGATAGGACTTGGAGAGATTCGCGCGTTATGCTGCAGATGCCCGGCCTGTTCTTGAACCTGGGTAATATAGAAGTACTCCCCTTCTTGAGCGATCGGATCCCAAATGTACGCCCAGGTATCCGCCTCAAAACAACTCAGCTCCGAGCCGATGCACTTCAGTTCCGCCGACGGCTGCGGCATATCGTGCGAGACCGTAGCGGTGCACGCCGGCTCGCGCAGGTATACTATCGCGATCGTGTCCGGATCGGCGTTCCAGCTGTACAAGCTCTTCACACCAAAGGGAACCTTGTATCCGGCACTGCGTACCTTGCTGACCAACTCATCGACCGCAGCGCGGCCGTTCTGCTGCATGTTAACAACGCCGTCCTGAATGATGTGGTTCTTGTTCGTATTAATGAAGGTGCTCATTCCCGCGGCAATAGCAAACGACGCGATTAAGGAGGCTATCAGCACCTCCACGATTGTCATCCCCGCCTGACTCTTAATCTTGAGGTTGCATCTGTTTCCGCTCCCCGGCTGCTGTTCGAAATAGCTGTCGAATCTCATTGGCGAATCTCCTCTCTATTCAAGAGAGTAATCGCAATTACCGGGCATTGCTGCTGTGCAATTTTTGAGAACTAAATTGCAGTCAAGGAACAGGTTATGGAGTGCTCAATCATTGCACAGCCCAAATCCAAGAAACTCCTTGCATCCGACTGCACTGATTTGAATGAGGTGGGGTGAGGGCATCTCCAATATGTACGCAGCAGTCGTCCCAAGCCTGTCCGATAGGTTGAATCTGATTTGGGTTGCCCACATTTTAGAGTGTGTTGAAAAAGTCGATCTTTGTTATTCTGAGCCGCTACGCAGGCGCGGAATCTGTTATCTGATCAGGTTCAAAGGCACCAGATCCTTCACTTCGTTCAGGATGACACCATTGGGGGCATTTTGTGTGTCGCGGATCCCCACATCCGCGACCTTGTAGTTGCGTCAGGTCTTGTCCCGGACGCCGAAATGTCTCGCAGGAGTTGACAGCCTTCCGTCCTGGATGTGACCTGACGCGCCGTCAAGACCCCGCCGCAACCAACTTCTTCACCACCACCACCTGCCCCAAATGGTAGTGTTGGAAGAAATCCAATTTCCCCCAAAGTGAACCTCTCTCAAGTGCTGTGCGATCTGTGCCGTCAAACTCATGTTATCAACACTTTCGCTAGTCGTTGGCGTCCACTATACCTTTCAATCACACTTGTGACTCGCACCACCTTATTCCCCTCCGATGGGACTCCCGAGAGAACCCCTGATATTGTCATCCTGAGCCGCTATGCGGGCGAAGGATCTGCTTCCATTTCCTGCACGGCAGACGTCCTGAGGCTGTCTCATAAGTTGAGTTTGCGCTGTGTCGCCCACAGCTTGTCGAAGATCCCGCTTGCGGGGCTGTGGGATTGTGATAACTCAACCACAACATATTGTGGTCGGCAATCGCTGAATCGTGCTTTTGGGACAGCCTCTCCTCGTCTGCCCCCTCCCCCCTACCTCCGATGATTATGGATCTTGTGCCCCATCCCGCCATACACCAAGTCGCTGATCGGCTTGTTCATCAGGAAATCATGCGGGAATCCCAATTCGATCTCGCTCACCTGATCAAGCCGCTCCATCTGCTCCGGCGTGAGTTCGAACCCCACGCAATCCAGCGACTCGCCCAACTGCTCCGCCGTTCGCGCACCAATGATCGGCACCATCACCTGATTGCGCTGCCGCACCCAGTTCAGCGCGACCTGCGAAGACTTCTTACCGATCTCATCCGCAATCTGGTCGACAACAGCCGCAATCTTCATCGCCCGCTCCGACCGCCGCGCACTTTCCGGTGCAACGCGCCCCTTGACATCAGTCGAATTGTTGGCGCGGCTGTATTTTCCCGTCAAAGCCCCACCGCCAAGCGCGCCCCACGGCGTCACCGCCAGATCAAGCGCTTTCGCCATCGGCAGCAGGTCACGCTCTGGCGTCCGCTGAAGCAGACTATATTCAATCTGCAGCGCCGCAAACGCCGTCCATCCGCGAAAATCGGCCAGCGTATTCGCCATCGACACAATCCACGCCGGTGTGTCCGAGATGCCGATATACAGCACCTTGCCTGCGCTCACCATATCATCAAGCGACCGCATCACTTCATCGACCTGCGTCGTGAAATCCCACGCATGCAGCCAATACAAATCGACGTACTCGGTGTCCATCCGCTTGAGACTTGCCTCCAGCGACTGCACCATGTTCTTGCGGCTGTTGCCGGAGAACGACACATCCCCCTTGCGCATGCTTAGCGTGTATTTCGTCGCCAGCACGAACTTCTCGCGGTCCGACTTGATGAACTCCCCGACCAGCTTCTCGCTCGTGCCTTCGGTGTAGCGATTGGCGGTGTCGATGAAATTTCCGCCCCGCTCGACAAACAAATCAAACTGCCGCTTGCTTTCTTCCTTGGAAGCTCCCCATCCCCATTCTTCGCCAAATGTCATCGTCCCGAGGGAAATCTCGGAAACCCGCAGCCCGCTTCGTCCCAACAAATGATATTTCATTTTCATCGTCCTTTATTCTTCATTACTTGATCTTCCCACCTATGACACCCTTCCAAATTTTTCGTTCCTTCTTCGCGATTTTGAAACAGGAATTCGAATTACGTTGTCTAATTGAAAACAACGATATGAATTGAGTCTCAATATATGAATCTCGAAATCAAAAACCTTAGCAAACAATATACAGGGTCCGTCTGGGGTCTGCGCGAGTTTTCCCTGCAGGCGCAAAGTGGCATCATCGGCCTCCTCGGCCCCAACGGCGCCGGCAAATCTACCCTGATGCGCATCCTCGCCACCATCACGCGGCCGACATCCGGAACCGTGTGTTGGAACGGCTCCGACATTCTCGCTCATCCGAAAACTCTGCGCGCCGAACTCGGCTATCTCCCGCAGGAATTCGGCGTCTATCCCAATCTCAACGCTGTCGAGTTCCTTAACTACATGGCCGCGCTCAAGGGTTTGGACACTGCCGTCAGCAAGAAGCGCATCGAAGAATTGCTCGTTATGACCAACCTCCTCGATGCTCGCAAACGCCCCCTTGGCGGCTTCTCCGGCGGCATGAAACAGCGCATCGGCATCGCCCAGGCCTTGCTCAACGATCCCCGACTGCTCATCGTCGATGAGCCGACCGTGGGCCTCGATCCCGAAGAACGCGTCCGCTTCCGCAATCTGCTCACCGATCTCTCCGGCGACCGGCTGGTGATTCTCTCGACGCATATCGTCTCCGATGTCGAATCCACCGCCGACAAAATCGCCGTCATGGCCGGCGGAAGACTTCTTTCCTTCGCCACGCCGGAAGAACTGGTTGCTTCTGTTCGTGGCAAAGTCTGGTCGTGGACTGTCGCAAGCGAATCAGTCGCGCAAATCAGGAGTCAGTTTCTGGTTAGCTCCATGAACCGGACTCCCGGCGGACTCGCAGTACGCATCGTTTCCGCAACACGGCCGTCTGACGATGCTGGTTTGGTCGAGCCGGGCCTTGAAGACGCCTACCTCTTTGCCATTTCCGCCGACCGCTTAGCAGCAGTATGACCGGAAGCCTCTCAACAGTCTGGGCCATTGCGCTGGCCGACTTCCGCGAACGCTCGCGTCGCTACTCGTTCTGGGTGTTCCTCGTACTCATCGCTTACGCAACTTACCTGTTTATCCCCGCTTCCGGTGCACCGTATACGACGGTCCGGTTCGGCGACTATCGCGGCCTCTATAACTCGGCCTGGGTCTCAAGTCAGGTGACATTGCTCTCCGTCACTATTTTGTCACTTGTCGGATTCTACTTTATCAAAGGCTCGGTAAATCGTGAGCGTCGTCTGAAAACACACGAACTGCTCGCGTCATCACCAATTAGTAACCTCACTTATCTTGGCGGCAAATTCGCTGGGAACGTGTTAGTACTATTCTCGATGATTCTCACCCTTGCGCTCACTTCCGTCCTTCTGCAAGTCGCGCGCAACGAAGACCGCACGATCATGATCTTCGACCTGCTCGCGCCGTACATCCTCATCATTGCGCCGGTAATGATCTTCATCGCCGCGCTCGCGATTCTGTCCGATTGCGTAAAGTTCCTCCGTGGCGGCATCGGCAACGTGATCTTCTACATCTTCTGGGTGTTCGCCATCGTCACCGGAGGCATGAACAACAAGCAGGTAACGCCCCTTCTCGATTTCTTCGGCACCAGCTATCTCTGGAACGAAATGATGGACGGCTGCTCCGCCGCAGTCAGCAGCTATGTTCCCTGGGAGGGAATTCACTCGCTGGGATTCAATTTCACTCTTTCCGGACCGCCGCAACTCGAAACCTTTGTGTGGAGCGGACCCCATTGGTCGCCGACTTTCCTCTTCGGCCGGCTCTTGTTGTTGTTGTTGTCCGTTACAGTCGTCTCTGTGAGTGCCTCCCTCTTTCGTCGCTTCGATGAAGAACCTGGAAAAATCAGACAGCGATTCTGGAGCAGAAAGCAAACTTCGACTCCAAACGGCCAATCTGCCGCCTCATTGACGCCCGCCGACAACCCGAAAATCACGACGCTGACTCCGCTTGCCGTTCGCTTGCAAAAAATGAGCCTGGTCCGCCTCATGAGTGCCGAACTGCGCATCGCTCTCAACGGCGTTTCGAAATGGTGGTACTTCGTCGCCGCCGGCATTTTTCTCGCTGGCTCGCTGACTCCGTTTTGCCATAGCGCACAAATTCCTCCTTGCCGCCGCGTGGTTCTGGCCCCTGCTCATCTGGTCGGCAATGGGCTGCCGCGATCTGCTGTTCGATACCCGCCAGATGGTGCAATCCACTCCCGGCGGTGTCTGGGCACAATTGTCGATGCAATGGCTCGCCGGATTTCTGATTGCCGTCGCCGTCGGTGGCTTCATCGGCATCCGCACACTCATTACCGGCGACTTCGATCTGCTCGCCCACTGGCTGATCGGAGCGATGTTCATTCCCTCCCTGGCCATCGCCTGTGGCGTCATTACCGGAGGCCGGAAGCTCTTCGAAGTCCTCTACACGCTGATTTTCTATATCGGCCCGCTCAACAAAACACCAATGTGTGATTTCACCGGCAGTGTCATCTACGGTAACATTCAGCCGAGCCTGCTTCTCTGGAGCAGTGTCACGCTAATTCTAATGGTAGCCGCAATTTCGATTCGGAAATGGCAAGTCCTGCGCAGTTGAGCTTGTGCTCGCTATCCTTACGTAATTCTCACTTTGCATTAATCACTGAAAATGCTTAATTTCCTCCCGATGAAAAACGTCAAGAGTATTCTTCTGGCTGTCTCGCTGTTTACAGCGACAACATTGATGAGCTCTGCCTCTGCGCAGTCGCCGTCTCCTAATCCGGCCGGCAAACTTGTTGTGCTGATCGTCGTCGACCAAATGCGCACCGATTATCTCACCCGTTTCGACAGCCTCTTCACCGGCGGGCTCGCCCGTCTGTCGCACAAGGGCTTCGTCTTCGGCAACGCGTTTCATAATCACGCTCACACCGAGACTGCCGTCGGGCACGCGACCATTGCCACCGGCTCATTCCCCAGCCGCCACGGGATTGTCGGCAATAGCTGGTACGATGATTCGCTCGGCAAGCTGATCTATTGCGCAGAAGATACGACTGCGCCGATCTCCGGATATCCGCGCAAGGAGGGCCGCTCTCCGGTCAACTTGCGCTGCGGCGGCATCGCCGACTGGCTCAATCGCAATCAGCCCGAATCCAAAGTCTACTCCCTGGCGTTGAAAGATCGCTCCGCCATCATGATGGGAAGTTACAGCACTGATGGCGCCTACTGGTACAACGCCAATGACGGCACCATGATGACCTCGCTCTTCTACACGGCCGTCTATCCGCAATGGCTCGCAGACTTCAACGACTATCGCCCGGCCGATGATTATTACTCCGGCATCTGGGAGAGATTTGCGCCGCTCGCCGACTATCGCTTCTCCGGCCCCGATAGCGTTGTCAACGAAGCCGACGGAAAGGACATTGTCTTCCCTCACTATTTTGCGCCGCGCGAAAATGAAGAACGAAAAGTCTATTATGACAACTTGCTCACAACTCCCTTTGCCGATCACCTCCTTCTGCGTTATGCCCGCGAACTGATTAGATCCGAAGGGCTCGGACAAGATGAATTCGTCGACTTGCTCATGATTGGTTGCTCGGCCGCTGACTACGTCGGCCACTACTATGGCTCGCGCAGTCAAGAGGTCGAGGACTATTATCTTCGCCTTGATTCCTATCTCGGTGAATTGTTTGCCGAACTCGACTCGACAGTCGGTATCAACCAGTATTCGGTTGTGCTCACTTCCGACCATGGTGCCATGGAATTGCCCGAATATCTCAAAGCGCAGGGTATCGATGCCGGCCGCATCCACCCCGACACCCTCAAAGCGGCCATCACGGCCGCCGGCTTCCAAGCTGCAAAATCACTGGGACTCAAGAACAACCCCATCCGCCGCATCGAACGCGGCGTCTATCTCGATTATGCTGAAGCTGCCGGACTCGGCAAGAGTGAGCCTGAAGTGCAGGACGCCGTCGCCGTAGAGTTGAAAAAGGTACCCTACATCGTCGATACCTATACCACCGCCGAAATGTCCGCTTCCGGTGGAACTCCGCGGCAATATCTCCAGCAGTTCCGCAATAACTACTTTGCCGGACGTTCGGCGCACGTTATGTATCGTCTCAAAGAGAACTACATCGTCGATCGCAATACCACCGGCTCAACCCACGGAAGCTGCTACTGCTACGACACCGACGTTCCGATCATTTTCTACGGACCAGCCATCAAGACATCATCGTCCGACCGGCGCGCACAGACCGTCGACATCGCGCCCACATTGATCGACCTGATGGGATTGGTCTCCCCCGGCGAACTCGACGGACAAAGCCTTTACCAATTGATCGAGAAGTGATCCAAGCGACACGAAATCCATTTCTATGGGGTGTATCGACCTCTGCCTTCCAAATTGAAGGCCATGTCAAGAACGACATCACCCATTGGGAGTCGCTCGGTCGGTTTCGCACCAAGAGTGAAGATCCTGTCTACGATAAAGCCGCCGATCATTGGAATCGCTGGGAAGACGACTTTGCCCTCCTCAAGGAACTACATACCAACTCCTATCGCTTTTCTGTCGAATGGGCGCGCATCGAACCCGAGCGCGGCCGCTTCGATCAATCGGCTCTCGACCAGTACTCGCGGATGGTTGACCGTCTGCTCGAACTTGGGATCAAGCCGATGCTCACTCTGCATCACTTCACACATCCGACCTGGTTTCACGAGCAGACTCCATGGCACACGCCGGAATCCGTCGAAGCCTTCGCCTGTTTTACCGAAAAGGTTGTCGATCGAATCGGCGATCGCGTACCGCTCTTCGTCACCATTAATGAACCGATGGTGTGGTTGTTGGCCGGTTATCTCGATGCCAAGTTCCCTCCCGGTCACCGCGATGTTCGCCTTCTCGCCGATGCGCTATATAACATGCTTGCGGCACACGTTTGCGCCTATGACATCATCAAGTCAAAAAATCCTCATTGCGAGGTCGGCATCGCCAACAACTTCATCGTCTTCAAATCTGCGCACAAATGGAACCCGCTCGACAAGAAGATCAAACGGCTGATTCACAGTTTTTACAATATGTGCATCGTCGATGCCTTTCGCGATAATGCAGTCCGGATCAAGTTTCCGTTGATCATGGATTATCACAAACCGATCGCTCTCGATGACAAACTTGATTTCTGGGGCGTCAACTATTACTACCGCATGCACGTGCGGTTCAAGCTTAGTCTGAAGTATCCCTTCGAGCTATTCTTCCGCGACCGCTCCGGCTCGGGATTCACCGACCTCGGCTGGGAGATCTATGCCCGCGGCCTCGGCAAGGTGCTTCAGTGGTTAGCCCCGACCGGTAAACCGCTCTACGTTACCGAGAATGGCATCGCCACGCAGGACGATGCAAAACGCCTCCAGTACATGACCCAGCATCTCTCGATTTGGAAGAGTCAATTCGCACCAATCCCCAGTTGCGCGGCTACTACTATTGGTCGCTCATCGACAATTACGAATGGCTTGTCGGCTACAAAGCGCGCTTCGGGCTTTACGAAGTCGATTATGAAAACGGTCTGAAACGTACTCTTCGCCCGAGCGGAAAGTTCTTCGCCGATTACATCTGCAATTTAAACAACACGCGTGCAGAGACTTAATTGGTCAATATTATTCACACAAATTGAACACAATCATAAGCGGGGTTGAACGGTTCAAGTCGTTAATCATACTGAATGATTAGAGGTATTCGGCAATGATCAACGCGATTCTGGATATCACACTCCTCTCGGCTGTTATCTTCAGCGGCGCGTATGCCGTCGTTTCGACGCTGATCCTGGCCTACGAACTCTACTTCAACTCGCGTCGCAAAAGACAACCAAAAAGTCTGCCGCCCATTTCGATTCTCAAACCGCTCAAAGGACTCGACGACCAGCTGGAGGCAAACCTCCGCTCGTTCTTCCACCTCGACTATCCCGAATACGAAATCATCTTCGGCGTCGCAGCCGCCAACGATCCGGCCGTCGCCGTTGTGCGCCGTCTGCAGTCGGCATACCCACAGATCAAGGCGACTCTCGTCATCGACGAACGGAGTCGCTCGCTCAACCCCAAGATTGATAACTTGCGCAATATGGCTCCTGCAGCCCGGTACGACTACCTCCTGATCTCTGACAGCAATATCCGCGTCGGTCCAGATTATCTGATCGATATGATGCGGCATATGGAGCGAACTAACGTCGCCTTGGTTACCTCAACGATCCGCGGTATTGCCGCGGCGACAACAGCCGGCGTGATGGAAAATCTCCATCTCAACACCTTTGTGGCCTCCAGTGTCTTCGCCGTTCGCCGGCTTTTTAAAGTTCCGGTCGTCATCGGAAAATCGATGCTCTTCAAACGCAGTACGCTGCAGCGTCTCGGCGGTTTTGAGTCGTTTGGTGACTTCCTCGCCGAAGATCAACTGATTGGTTTGGCTATTCGCGAAATGGGCTACAAAATTCGCACCTCCACTTATTTCGTCGATAATGTCAACGAAAGCTGGAACTGGGAGAAGTTTCTCAATCGCCACATTCGTTGGGCGAAAATGCGCCGCAACCTGACCTTCCCAACTATCTATCGGAAATACTTGGTCATCCGCTTGCGCTGTCGCTCACTTATGCCGCACTGCGCAGCGATTCCCAGGGCGCCTTCGTTCTTGCCGTCGTCTTGACTGCCAAGTATCTCTCCGATATGATAGCTCTCTATCTCATGCGTTCCGACTTGCGACTCTGGCACTGTCTGCTTCTGCCGGTCAAGGATGCGATTATTTTCGGTGTTTGGTTCGTGCCGTTCTTCTCGCGTAGCATCTCCTGGCGCGGAAATCTCTATCGTATTGAGAAAAATACCCAGCTTACCCGGCAGCCCGCCATAGCCGATTAATTCACAATCTCGTCCTGCATATCACTTCCAATTAAATCATTGACACCGCCCGCTCAATTGGTCATTTTGCGTCGATAGCTGATTCGCATCGCCAATTGTCGCCCGTCGCTCGCCCCCGGCGCTCGACGGCGTAAATCTGTCGGTACAACGCACCAATACGTTGTTTCTGGCAAATATGATATGATGAGGAGAATTCTGAAATGATCCGCAAACTGCTGTTGCTTCTGTCGATTCTGACCATCATCATTGCCGGTTGCGGCCAGTCCGGCCCGCAGGTCGTCAAGGTCGCCCTTGTCGCACCGCTCACCGGCGATATTTCCGCTCACGGCCAGGGGATGAAACGCGCCGCGCAAATGGCCGTTGATGAAGCCAACGCCGCCAATCTCTTCCCGCAGTACCAACTTCAGTTTGCTGCCTTCGATGACCGCGGCGACCCGAAGGAAGCGGTCACTGTCGCCAATCAGATCATCTCCGACCCGACCATCATCGGTATCGTCGGCCATCTCAATAGCGGATGCTCGATTCCGGCCAGTCAGGTCTATGCCAAGAAGAACGTCCTGATGATCACGCCGGCTTCCACCAACCCTAAACTTACCCAGCAGGGTCTCAAGAACGTCTTCCGTCTCTGCACCACCGACGACGTACAAGGTCCCTTTGCTGCCAACTTTGTTGTCGATTCGCTCGGACTCAAAAAGGTCGCGGTCATTCACGATAAAACTGCCTACGGTCTCGGACTGGCCGAGCAGTTTCGCACCCAATTTGAGTCGCGCGTCGAACCGGTGCTTAGCTTCGATGGCATCGATGTCGGTGAGAAAGACTACAAAGCCCTGATCACCAAAATCAAATCGACCGGCCCCGAAATTATCTATTTCGGCGGGATGCACCCGGAGTGCGGCCTGATCACCAAGCAGGCCAAGGAACTCGGCCTCGCCATCCCGGTCTTTTCCGGCGACGGCGTCTTGACTCCCGAATACATCACCATCGGCGGACCTGCTACCGAAGGCGACTTATCCTCGATGACCGGACTTCCCCCGGAAAAACTCCCGGCGGCACAGAAGTTCATCGACAACTACAAGCGGCTTTATCCCAACGACGATATGCAGCCGTACGACCCGTATACCTATGAAGCCGTCAAGATCATTCTGGAAGCCCTCAAGCAGGTCGGCACCGATCGCGATTCCTTGATCACGACCGTGGCCGGAATCAACTTCACCGGCATTCTCGGCGAATCCAGCTTCGATGAAATCGGCGACACGCGTAACAAGACGATCACGATCTATCGTGTCACTAATGGCAAATTCGTCTATGTCGATTAATCACGGTTGTTGAGTAGACCAGTCGATGTTCTTTCAACAGCTCATTAACGGCATCACGCTCGGCAGTATCTACGCGCTTTTTGCGCTGGGGTACACCATGGTCTACGGCATCCTGCTGATGATCAATTTCGCGCACAGCGAAATTTTCATGGTCGGCGCTTACATCGGATTCTGGGCGCTCACCTTCCTGCCGCTATCCATTCAAAATGTTGTCCCCCTGCATCTGTCGCTGGTCTTCGTTTCATCGATTGTCGGCGCCGGTTTGCTGGCCGTACTGGTCGAGCGCATCGCCTATCGCCGCCTCTACGGCGCGTCACGATTGACCCCGCTGATCTCCGCGATCGGCGTCTCAATCTTCCTGCAAAATATCATGCAGGTCGGCGTCAGCGCACAGTCGCAGCCATACCCGTATCCGCAATCATCGGATATTATGCACTTTGATTTCTTTGGCATTCAGGTCAACTCACTGCAGATTTCCATCTTCCTGCTCGCCATCATTGCGATGATTGCATTGCAGCTGTTTGTCAACCGCACGAAACTCGGCAAAGCGATGCGCGCCACTGCACAGAATCACACTGTCTCTCAACTGATGGGCATCAATGTCAATCTGATCATCACAATGACCTTTCTCATCGGCGGCGCTCTCGGTGGTCTGGCCGGCGTGCTCAACGGCATGTATTACGGCAGCATCAAATTTAACATGGGCTTCTTCCCCGGCCTGAAAGCTTTCACCGCCGCCGTCGTTGGCGGCATCGGCAATATCAAGGGCGCCATGGTCGGCGGCTTTCTGCTGGGAATCATTGAAGCCTTGTCCGTCGGCTATATCTCTTCCGCCTACAAAGATGTAATCCTGTTCCTCGTCTTGATCTTTGTGCTGATCTTCAGACCGACCGGAATCATGGGCGAGGCCGTCACCGAGAAGATATGAAGATCTCCCGCAGGACGGTCCTCTATGCCCTCGGCATAATCGGCGTTCTCATTCTGCCGATTCTGATGAATCAAGCCGGCAATTTCTACGCCGTCCGGGTTGCCGGATTGGTCGGCATCTACTGCATTCTCGGCGTCGGACTCAATATCACGATCGGCTACACCGGCCTGCTCGACCTCGGCTACATCGCCTTCTATGCCATCGGTGCCTACACCGCCGCCCTGGCCAGTATCGCGGGCATCCCCTTCTGGCTTGGACTTCCCATCGTCATCATTGTCGGCGGCCTTATCCGTCTCGGCCTGGGAGCGCCCTTGCTGCGCCTGCGCGGTGACTATCTGGCCATCGTCACACTCGGGTTCGGCGAAATTGTCCGCTTAGTGCTGGTCAATCTCGAACCGATTACCAACGGCCCCAAAGGCCTTCCGCGCGTCGAAGAAAAACTTCTCGACATCAGCATTTTCGGTTTCAAATTCACCGAGAATATTCACTTCTACTATCTGATCCTCGCGTTTCTGCTGATTGCCATTCTCATCAGCTATCGCCTTGAACACTCCCGTCTCGGTCGCGCCCTGGTCGCCATCCGCGAGGACGAACTCGCCGCCACTTTGACCGGCGTCAATGTCGCCCGCGTCAAAGCCGTCGCCTTCACCATCTCCGGCATCATCGGCGCCGTCGCCGGCGCGATCTACACGCACTGGAACGGATTCGTCTCACCGGAGCAGTTCACCTTCTGGGAATCAATCCTCATCGTCGCGATGCTTGTCATCGGCGGGATGGGCAATATCGCCGGCGTCATTCTCGGCGTCGTCCTGCTGGTCGCCGTCCCCGAGGTGCTCCGCGCCTCGCTCGGCACCGCCTTCGTCGACTACCGCATGCTGCTCTTCGGCATCATCATGATCGTTGCCATCATCTACCGCCCCGAAGGATTGCTGCCTTCAAAACGACGCGCCCTGGAACTCAAACCGGTCGAGGCCGAGTAGTCTATGCTTCTCGAAATTCGCAGCATTTCCAAGAACTTTGGCGGGTTGAAAGCCCTGTTCGATTTGAGCATCACTGTCGAAGGGAATCAAGTCCTCGGCCTGATCGGTCCCAATGGCGCGGGAAAGTCAACCATCTTCAATGTTGTCACCGGCGTCTACCCACCCGACCACGGCCAGATCTTCTTCAAACAGCGACCAATCGCCGGACTGATGTCGCACCAGATTGTCAAACTCGGAATCGCACGGACATTTCAAAATATCCGCCTCTTCTCCGATATGACATCCCTCGAAAACGTCATGGTCGGTCGTCACTGCCGGACCAGCTCGGAACTTTTCGCCGCGCTCCTGCGCACACCGGCTTTCCAGAAAGAAGAAAAGGAAATCGAAGATACCGCCTGCAAGTGGCTCGAATTCGTCGGACTGATGAAGCATTGCAACGACATCGTCCGCAACCTTCCCTATGGCGCACAACGTCGCCTCGAAATCGCCCGCGCGCTTGCCACCGACCCGTCATTGCTCCTGCTCGACGAACCGACCGCCGGCATGAATCCCAGCGAATGCAATGATCTGGTGGAACTGGTGCGAAAGATCCGGGACAGCGGTATCGCCGTCGTGATCATCGAACATCGCATGAACGTCGTCATGTCGCTCTCCGACACCGTCGTCGTGCTTGATTACGGCGTCAAAATCGCCGAAGGGCTCCCGTCCGAAGTTACCTGCAACCCCAAGGTCATTGAGGCTTATCTCGGATCGTGATGGTATATGCTGCTTGAAGTTGACAATATTCAGGTCTTCTATGGCCAGATCGCCGCACTCAAAGGCATCTCCCTGCAAATGGATAAAGGTGAGATTCTCGCCATCATCGGCGCCAACGGCGCCGGCAAGACGACCCTGATCAACACTATCTCCGGGGTCTTGCACCCGCGTGAAGGACAAATCCGCTTTGCCGGAGAACGCATCGACAAGCTCCCGGCCTGGAAAATTGCCCGCAAGAAAATCCTGCAGATTCCCGAGGGCCGCAAAGTCTTTGCCAAACAATCAGTGCTGGAAAATCTCGAACTCGGGGCCTATGCCGAAGACGACAACAACCTGATCAAAGAGCGCATCGCCGAAATGTATCGCCTCTTCCCGATCCTCGGCGAACGCCGCACCCAGCTGGCCGGAACCCTCTCGGGCGGCGAACAGCAGATGCTCGCTATCGCCCGCGGCCTCATGGCCGGGCCGGAACTGCTGCTCTTCGACGAGCCATCGATGGGACTGGCGCCGGTCGTGGTCGAAAAGGTGTTTCAGACTATCCAGGAAATCAACCGGCGCGGCATCACCGTTTTGCTCGTCGAACAAAACGCGCGCAAGTCGCTGCAAATTGCCCAACGCGCCTATGTTCTTGAAACGGGAAACATCGTGATGAGCGATACGGCGGCAAACCTGCTCGAAAACGAGCAGGTCAAACAGGCTTATCTCGGCGGCTAAGCGCCCATCCCCTTAATTCTCAATGACAATCGACGGCGTAATGAGAATACTCAAGTCGGTCTTTTCATCATGCGTCGTCCGGTGTTGGAAAATGCGGCCGATCCCCGGTATTGAGCCCAGCAGCGGAAACTTCTTGATCGTCTCAAACTTTGAATTCTTGATCAGACCGCCGATTACCAGTGTCTCGCCGTTCTTGACGCGCACATTCGTGTTCACCGAGCGATTCGATGTAATCGGACGCAGATTGTCCGCCGGACCCGTGTATCCCGTGATCTCTTCAATCACCGGATTCACATCCAGCGAAATGTAACCGCCATCAATGACACGTCCGTTGACCTTCAACGTAATCCCGACATCCAAATCCTGGAAGGAAACGATATCCTGAATCACCGCGCCTTCGGTGAATCGGTTCAGCGTCTGGATCGGTATCGTTGTGGTAATCGCAATCTCCGCCGGACGGTTGGATGCCGTCGTCAGATTGGGATCGGATAACAGCTTCGAGTGCCCGGACTTGATCATCAAATCCAGCGCCGCCGAAACACTGGAGGCCGCAAACGTCCCCCACGTCCAGCGCCCGCCGTCAAGCGGATGCGACGCCAGCGGCGCTGCGCCCTCGCCCTCGGTGCTCGGCAGGCCGCCAAAAATCATCGGATACGAATCCGGCCAGTTGAATCCGATCTTGTCATCTTTCGACAAGTTCGTTTCCACCAGCTTCACCGAGATATTCAACATCGGCTGGGGCTGGTCAAGTTCGGCAATCACCGATTGAACCTGCGCCACAATATCGCCGCGATCCGACACGCTCAAGACCGATGGCGTCGCACGGCGCGTCGACATGTCGGCGCCTTCCGTCAATATTTCCATCTTGCCGCCCGCCGACAGCAGGTGCGCCGTCGCCAGCTTCGCCTCATCGCAGGTCACGTTCTTGAGCCGCACCAGTGCGGTGACTCGTTCGTCGCTCGCCAAAAAACCCGCAGGCTTGACCACCATCAAATTTTCTTTCATGTACCACGACAGGTTGTTCGACAGCAGGATCGCATCCAGTGCTTCGTGCAGCGGTACGTCGTTGAGAATCATCGACGCCTCGCCGGTCACTTCGCCGGAGATCGCGACATTGAATCCGTTTTGCTTCGCCAGCATGCGGACAACTGCCTCAACGTCGGTGCGATCGAGTGTTAACGAGACGCGATTGTTCAAAAACGCGTGCGTAATGTCGTCCGCCACAGCCTGCACCCCAAGCGCTGCGACGAACAGCAACACGGCGACGAATGAAATCCTTCTCATAATATATCCTTCCCTCAATTTCCCATTTCCAGCAGAACTTCCCTGCCGTTAAGCTCCAGCGCCGCCGTGGTCTTGGTCAAACGCACAACGGTCCAGCCCTCTATCGTCTCCCCGCGGCTGAGCGGCTTGCCGTTGATGATTGCCATCAATTGACCATTGGCTTCCGAAATTGCCGCCAGTTGAAATCTCGTAACTCGCACTTCCGCACCCCCGCCGGTTGCCGCCGCACGGCCGTAAGCGAACGGATCTCGTGCCCACTCGTAGGCTCCGCCAACAACTGTGTCCGCAGCGGTGAGACTGCCGCCGGCAGCTGCCGCCAACGGCTCAATTGTGGGAGCCGATAAATCGGTTTCGGAACCCCCACCGCGTCCGGCAAAATTCACGGCACCGAAAATCACGGCTCCGATGAAAACCACGTAGACGACCTTTTTGCGCGTGCCCTCAGCTGCCACTGGCGCCCCCTGTGCGGAAATGAGCCTGCAGTACGAAGTTCCAGGCCACTTCCGGAGAAATGCCGTCGTCATGTTCGATCGACAGACCCGGCATCGCTACGTAGTAGCGCTGCTTCTCGATCTGCTCCAGCGCCATGCCGCCGGCGATAAATTCGCCGCCGGCTTCGACTGAAAACTTGAGCTGCGCCAGCTTGACGCCGTCCAGCTCAACTATCGGCGGTGCGAGCAAATCGTCAATCAGCGGCACGATGTGCACGTTGGACATCCCCATCGCTTCCAGGCTCGCCGCGAAGTCATCAATAAAGGACTCCAACGAATCAATCCCGTAAAGTTCATTGAGCGTCGCCGTGCGTTCGCCGCCCAGCGTCGCCGCGAAGTGGTTGGTGGACTCGGCGGAACGGAGGAATCTTGTCAGTCCGTCAATCTCCAGCTGGAGCGAAGCGTTTTCCGCCTGAAGCTGTGCAAGTTGACTGCGACCGGGCATAAACAGGAAATAGATGGTAGCCGCTGCCAGCACGCCCGCCAGCAACAGCGCCAGCACCGTGCGATTCTTGCGAAGCTCATTCATCATCGCACCGCCTCCAGCACAATCGTGAAGCGCAACCGGCGATCATTGTTCACAAATTCGTAGGCTTGATTCTGTAAATGGATGCTCTTCACCAGCGGTTCTTTCTGTAGCGTCTTGACATAACGGCTCAAGGCCACTTCCGGGTATTGCTCGGCTCCGCCAATAAATCCGTTCAGCGAAACTGCGGCTACTTGCACGCCCTGCTCATTTTGTACTGTCTGCAATTGCAGGCTGGAGAGGTAAATGCCTTCCGGCGTCAGCTGGCTCAAAGCCCGAAGAAATTCGGAATGGGTAAGGCTCGACCCGCGCAACTGCGTCAATTGCGTCTGCCAGGCGCTGCTCTGGGTCTGCATCATGACGACACCCTGATACGCATCGGAATTTCGCAGGGTTGAAAGCGTCTGCTCCAGATCAGTCTTGGTTCCGCCGGCATCACGAAGGTGCATGGCTTGCAGAATAACCATCAAGACAGCGATCAGTACTGCCATACCACCGACCAGCAACGCCCCGCGGAACAGCTGCCGCTCTTTGACTGCACTCCGGTATTGCTTGGGCAGCAGTTCCAGTGTCTTGAAGTGCGCGGGCATCCCCAAAGCCGCCGGCGCGAGCAGGTGCGCGCTCTCAGCCACCAGGGTGCCTTGGTCAATGCTTTCGTTGATGAGGGACTGCACGGGAATACCAAGTGCCTGAGTCAAAGCGGCGCTTGCCGGTTCCTCAAGTTCGCTCGGCAGCGCCAGCAAGATCAAATCCACCGACCGCTGCGAAAATCGGCCGTAGTAGTAGTCGAGTTCTTCCGCAACCAGCCGCGCCATCGCCTCGCAGTCGAATCCGCGATAGGTGTTGAAGTCGCGACTGTGGACTTCACCGTCCTGCAGATGGTTCAGGCTGTTCTCAAACTCGTCGCCGGTGACCGCACTGTCCAGATCGTTTTCGCGGATGAATTCGAGGGCCATCTTGTGGAAGCAGAGGGCGCTCAAACGACTGCCGAACAGCCGGACCACGACCACACTCTTGTCCGCGATCGCCGGCAGACTCTTCTTGAGCTTGGCCAGTTGCGGTTCCCAGGCCAGCGACGTAAGCGTCAAGGTCTTCAATTCAAAGTGACTGGTCAGGAAGTCCGTGACCGGCTGGATTCTCGCCGGTGGAATTGCGACTGCCTGAATCTGGTGCTTCTTCGCGCCACTCCACTCGAGCGTGTCCACCACCCGCCACTCAAAGAATTCATCCTCGGGCTGGAACGGGAACACCTTACCGGCTTCCCACATCACCACCTGCTGCAGTTCGTTCTTCGGAACGGCCGGGACGAAGAAACTCCTTAGAATGGCATCTGACAGTGAGAGATAAAGATTGACGGTGCAGCCGTGGTCGCGGTTCAGTATGGTGAGCCGCTGCAGATACGCCAGTACCGTCGCCGGCTCATACATCCGGGGATCGATCAGGATTCGGCAGTGCGGCTGTTTTCGCGCGTGCGCGTCGGCGTAGCTCCAAATCAGGTAATCATTGGCAAGCTCAATCGTGATCGCCGAGGTGCGTGGAATCTGTACAATACGCTCTTCCAGCACTGATTGCGCCGCCGCCGCAGCATTGTTCGGACTCGCCGACTGGGTGACTACCGATTCTGCCAACTCGCTGTCCTTGCTATGGAGTAGTGAATTGTGATTGTGGTTCCGTCGGAAAATGTAGCCGTGATTGTCCGGTGCCTGTCATTGTTCACCTTCCCACCGCCGCTCGGCCCCGTGCGGAAAAAATCGACTGTTATGGTAATTTGCTCGCCGGCTGCAGTATTCTTGGTCGATGAAAAATTCACGACCTGATTACTGCCGGGCCACGGATTGGTGGAATCGACGACTCCTATTCCGTCCCAGAAAACACTGTGTCATAATATCCGGTAATTGAATAAGTCAGCTCCAACGACGATATCGCACCGCAGCCGTGATCCGGTGTTCTTGATATCAAAACTCACACACGAATTTTGTGCGCCGAAGGTCGTCGCCGTCCCGGCAACGTAGTTGACAAAGCTCGATCCGCCCCCGCCACCGCCGCCTCCCGAAGCAGCCCAGACCGCGCCTGGGAAACGCAGGCTCGTTTGCACCGATGACTTGGGAAAGACACTGACGAAAGTCTGTACCGTGTCTGCAGTCGAGAGATTAATGGCGCGCAAGCGATGATTGCCGATGGGCAGACAACTGGGATAGCTGAATACTCCACCGGAGCTTGGTATCAGCGTCGAATCTTTGTAGCTGCCGCTGCCGTTTGGGTAAGTGATCACCACGCGCACGGTCGAGGCCGAATCACCCGGTGGATTTCCGGCCGCATCAGTAATCGTTCCCGCGAGACTGTTGGCCGTCAGGTCCGCCGTCAATTGCGCGATGCTCCTCACTAAAGTATCGCTGCCGCCCGTTGATTGAATACTGATGCTTCCGGTGTAGGCATAGAGCGTTCCCCAGGCATCCTTCTTGAAATCATCGGCGTATCCGGAAAAATCAGTGCGCACATATGGTCCCCGCCAGGTTCCATAACCCGGATTGGTGACCAGCGCGTCAAGATTCGGCGGCAGGCTGCCGACATCGCCGACATACCCGTAATTCGTCCGCATACCGTTGGAGTACAGGCTGGGATTTCCGGCAATCGCTTCGGCCAGTTGATTGAGTTCGTTGCGGGTTTCTTCGACCCGCGCCGTCTCCAGTCCCTTGTCCATCGACCGCATCGCCACCGCTGCAATGATCGCCATGATGACAATCACCATCACGACTTCCACCAGCGTGAATCCGCCCTGTGATCTGATTCTGTTCATAGCCTCAAAACGTAAGGACAATATTGCTTCCCGAACCGGTCGAGGTGATTGACCGCGCAACCGCGTTGTACTGGTAACTCACACCCCAACTGTCTTTGAGATAATCTCCGCCGCTGGAGTCGATATACGGACCATGCCACCCCAAACGCGCGATGGCATTGTATTCCGCGATTGTGTCCGGCTTGCGCACCAGATCGACCAGCGCCACCGGGGGATGACCCACGTCGCCCTCAAAACCGACATCACTGTACCGGCCGCCGGCCACCGCCGATGGATTCCCGACAATGGCTTTCTTCAACTCCATCATTTCCGCCTTGGCCGCCTGTATCTTGGACTCATTCAGAAAGTCCGAGTACTTCGCCACGGCGACGGTGGAAATAATGCCCAGTACGACGATGATGATGATGAGTTCGATCAGCGTGAAACCGCGGTCTCCGCTCATCCTTGTGCTCATCCTGTTTACCAGCTGGCTTCGCCGGATACGTTGGTGTTCAGCCACATCTCGCCGGTCGATGGCTTATAGGCCCAACCACCGCGCGTGCCGACGACGACGCCCTTGGTCACACCCGTGACGATCGAGTCGGGAGCATTCGTCGAAGCTTGGAACGGATTGGCCGGCATTGATTGCGCCATCACGACGTTGACTGTGCGCATACTGTCAATCGGCGGCCAGGTCGCCGTGCCGGTCTTGACTGCGGCGTTGGCGTAATAAATCGAAATTCCCGATCTCATGCTGCCGAGCGCGCCTTTTGCGGCCGATGCCTTTGCTTCGGCGGTGATGTCCTGATACTTCGGGATCGCTACCGCAGCGAGAATTCCCAGGACAACGATGATGATCACCAGCTCGATGAGCGTGAAACCCTGTTGGTTTTGCATTTTGCGGAACATTTTCAGGATACCTCCACGAAACAGTTAGTAGATTACTCAACCCACGTTCTTATGTAGATATTTTCGGCAGTGTACTATGAAGCTTTATTAATGGGGACGAAATACTTCCACTAAGTTCCACATTGGCAGGAATATGGCCAGCGCCATGACCAGAACGACACACCCCAGAAATAATATCAACAGCGGCTCAATCATGGTCATCAGCCGCTTGGTCGTGTAATCCACCTCCCGGTCGTAGAAGCTCGCCACCTGTTGCAACATGAAATCCAGCGAACCCGATTCCAGTCCAATTTGAATCAGCGACAGCGCCAGACTGGGAAAATGTGGCAATTGATTGCGTATCGAGCCCAGACTGTTACCCTGCTGCACCTGTTGGCGAATCTTGTCAATCTCCCCCTCGATGACGCGATTGCCGATCGCCGAACGAATCGTATCCAGCCCTTTCAGAAGCGGCGCTCCCGAAGTAAATGTCACCTCGAGCAGATGCGAAAACCGCGCGATGTAGATCTTGTTGAACAGCGGTCCGAAAATCGGCAGCTTCAGGATCAGGCCGTCAAACTTTTCCCGTACCTGTTTCAATCTGAACAGCCGCACCGCCACCGGAATGCCGATCACCAATAATCCCAGCATCAGCGGCCAATAGTGTTTAATGATGATATTCAAATTGATCAGGATCTGCGTGGGCAAAGGCAGTTGGGCATTGTTCTTTGCATAAAACTCCGCAAACCTCGGCACCACAAACGTCACCAGGGCAAAGAATGCCGCGATCACCAGAACAACCACAATGACCGGATAGCGCACCGCTGTCTTGATCTGCTCGCGCGTCTCCAGATCCCGCTCCAGCGTAGTGGCCAGCTTCTCCATCACGACATCGAGACGGCCTGTCTCTTCCGCAACGCGAATCGCGTTGATGTAAGTATCCGGAAAAACATCGAGATGCTGGGCGATCGCCTCCGAAAACGAATAGCCTTGCTCCAGATCATTGCGCAGGCGGCCGGCAATTACCGAGAAATGTTTGTTGGCATCCTGCTCGGAAATGATGCCGAGACTGTTGGTGATTGGAACGCCCGCCTTGTAGAGCGCATTGAGCTTGCGGGTAAAAAGAATAAGGTCCTCGCGCGTCGAGCGGCTGCGGATACTGCCGATGATCTTGTCCCAGGTAGATTTGCTGCGCGGCTTGATGCTGATCGGAATCAGGTTGCGTTCCGCCAGCAGATCCTTGACGGCTTCGGCGGTCTCCATCCGCGCCGAACCCAGCACCGCGGTGCCGGACCGATCGTAAGCCTTATAAACAAATTCAGTTGGCATTGAGTATGGCCGCCGGCGATTCGTCCTGTTGCGTCACGCGGATGATTTCGCGGTAGGTCGTCACACCCTGGATTCCTTTGTCGATGACCTGCTCGCGCATTGTGCGCATCCCTAACGACTGCGCAGACTGCTTGATCGCCGCACTTGACGTGTTGCTCAAGATCATCTCGCGCAATCGACCGGTCAGCTTCAGCAGCTCGTAGATGCCGATCCGCCCCTGGTAGCCGGTGCCGCCGCATTCCTCGCAGCCGGTCCCGGTCTTGAACGATTCTTCCTGTCCGCGCAGTTCGGCGCCGAACATCTCGATCACGCTGGCGGGCAGACTATCCTTGGCCTTGCAGCGCGGACAGATCGTGCGCACCAGGCGCTGGGCCAGAACACCGAGCAGACAGCTGGCAACCAGGTAGTCCTCGACGCCCATATCGAGCAGCCTCGCTACCGCTCCCGCCGCATCATTGGTATGGATCGTGCTCAGGACCAGATGCCCGGTCAGCGCCGCCCGAACCGCCATCTGTGCCGTTTCGGCGTCGCGAATTTCCCCGACCATGATGATGTCGGGATTCTGGCGCAGAATCGAGCGCAGTGCCGACGCGAAGCTTAACCCCGCCTTGTCGTTGATTTGAACTTGATTCACCAGCGGGATGCTGTACTCAACCGGATCCTCAATCGTGATGACGTTCTTCTCCAGGCTTTTAATTTCATTTAATGCCGCATACAGCGTCGTTGTCTTGCCCGAACCGGTCGGGCCGGTAATCAGGATCAACCCTTCCGGTTTGCGAATCATCGCCTCGAAATCGCGCTTCGTCTGCTCATCAAATCCCAGATTGGGTAGACCCACGACGAGATTCCGGCGGTCAAGCACGCGCAGTACGACCTTTTCGCCGTGAATCGTCGGCAGCGTGGAGGCACGTACGTCGACATCCATATTGCCCACCTTCACCACAAACCGGCCGTCTTGCGGCACACGCTTCTCCGACACGTCCATCTGCGCCATGACCTTGATGCGCGAAACAATGCTGGCGTGCAGATTTCGCGGCGGAGAGTTTTGCTCTTTGAGTATGCCGTTGACGCGGTACCGCACCCGCAGTTTGCTCTCCTCCGGCTCGATGTGAATATCCGACGACCGTTCTTTGACCGCCTGTACTATCAGCAGATTCACCAGCTTGATCAGCGGCGCCTCGGACGAAGATCCCTCCGCCTCGCTGATCGTTGCCGCCAACTCGGAATTCGAAGCCAGTTCCTCTTCGCCGATGTCCTTGATGACCTCCGCCATCGTGTCCCGCAGAGAATAGTACTGGTCGATCGCCCGGTTGATGGCGTCTCCGGTAGCGACCACGCGGTTGATCTTGAGATTGGTCATGTACTTGAGTTCATCAAGCGCGATGATATCGAGCGGATCTGACATCGCAACCGTCAGCGTCGTGCCGATGCGGAACACGGGAATCAGATTGTGCTTCTTGGCAATTGGCAGCGGAACCAATTCGACAATCTTGGGATCGATGACCAGGTTTTCCAGGGAGATCTTGGGTATGCCGAGACGATTATGAATGACATCAACCAGGTCCGCCTCGGAAATCCAGTTCTTCGCCAGAAGAATCTGCCCGAGGCGTTGACCCGTCTTGGTCTGCTCCTCCAGCACCGCTTGCAGCTGCGCCGGCGTGAGCAATTCCTTCTCGACGAGGAGATCGCCAATTCGCTTGTTTGTGCTCATAGTATCGCTATAGATACTTGTCGGGCACGGTCATCACCCCCTTGAGGACTCTCCCGCATTTTAGCTGCCGCCGCGCGCAGTTTTTGTCTCCGCTGTATCATTTTGAATCAATCGAGTCCTTGTACCCTGTTCAGAATCTCATCTTCATTCGTCGACACTTCCCTCCGATATCAACTGTAAACCCAATTGGGATCCGACCGGCCAATCATTAACAGGAGAACCTATGAGCTATGTTGAATGGACCGACCGACTAAGCATTCGCGTACCCGAAATGGACAAACAGCACCAACAGCTCGTCGCTATGCTCAACGAGTATCACGATTCCATACAGGCAGGAAAAGGGCAGGAAACACTGGGCACCATCATGAATCGCCTGATCGACTACACCAAAACCCACCTGAATTCCGAAGAGCGATTCCTCGAAAGCATCGACTACGCCTTCATCAATTCACACAAGACCGAACACCGCAGATTGACCGAGCAGGTCATGCAAATCAAGGCGCAGTTCGACGCCGGCGACCTTAGCGCCGGACCCAGACTACTCACCCTTCTGCACGAATGGCTCGTCAACCATATTCAAAGGGTCGACCGCATGTACGGCGACTACTACCTCAAACAGGTGGCAGCGCGCTCTAAAGCCCAAGCGACCGTCTAGACGCAATCGCTACGGATTACATCGTTCGGGCCGCTCACAGCTGATGTGACGGCCCGTGGTTGTTGGCTGAATAGTATTGTTAATAATGAAGTTTTGACGATTTGCTGAAGTGACACTTTAAGGCTACGGCGCCGCCTTGTGATCACAGCAGGATGACTTGACTTCGCCAGTCGCCAGATCCTGCGTCATCTTCGGACTTAGAATCGGAACACCCAACGATAACCCGCGCAGGATAAAAACCAGCGCCAGCGCGATTGCCAGCACAGGGACGGCACGGCTGAAAGCGTGGCGGAACTTCTGCCCGATTACATTGCCGATCAGCGAGAATGCGAGTAGTATCGGTATCGTGCCGACTCCAAACAGCGCCATATACGCCGATCCCTTCAGCGCCCCTCCGGTCGCGACCGCACCCGCCAGAGCAACATAAACAAATCCGCACGGCAGAAAACCGTTCAGAAGGCCAATGGCAAAGAGCGATGATTTCTTGCTCGAACGAAACAGGCGACCCCACAACTTGCTGATCCATCGTGTAAACCTTGCCTAATCCAAGCGCCGCAATCAATCCCTGCGAATAGCGCGACGGCGTTATCACCGCAAGTATGATCACGACACCGATGGCGATCGACAGGCCCTGCTGATACCCCGCCATGAAGATGGTCTTGCCGATCAACCCGAAGACCAGACCGATGAGCGCATACGTGATCACCCGCCCGCAATTGTACAGCAGCCGACCGTAGAGAAACGACAGCTTGCCGCCTTCACCCTGCGGTAGTGCCGCCACTATCGGCCCGCACATGCCAACGCAGTGTAGCGACCCCAGTAAACCCACGACAAATCCCGTCCAGACTTCCATCGCATCTAATTCCTAATTGACGTACAGCTCTTCTTCATGATAATATTGCAGCGTATCGACCTGCCAGTCCACCTTTAGCTTCCATAGTCCCTGCGCCAATTTGCCGCACTCAAACTGCTGCGTCAATCCGCCTGCAAGATTTACTTCAAATGGCGATCCAGTGCGGCGTTCGAAGGCCGGAACAGCTTCAACTTTCCGGTCACCGCCGCTGGTTCGACTCCGGCCGGGAACTTCACCGTCAGCAATCCATCCTTGGCGCTGTGCTCAATCGTCAGTTGCATACCCTCGGTCTGGCTGCGCTGCATCCGGTCGATCTGATCCTGATACTTTATTTCCCGGTCGTAGTAATCGCGCGAAACCAAATCCACCGGCTGAAATCGCGAGGCGATGACGATGCCGATCATCACGACCAGGAACGCACCGTAGACGACCGCAAGTCCGATCCCCCAGCGGCTTTTCTTCTTAACTTCAGTCACTATTCTCTTCCTTCTGTTCATCATCCTCGTGATGTGAATCGACTCTCGGCCCGAGGAACTTCGTCTCAACCTCTTCCATAACACTGCTGCCGGCCAGCACCTGGATCGTCAACTCCTCGTGCGCCGAATGCAGTGCCGTTCTCGGAATGTCCACAAAGAACGCCTGTTCCGCCAGCCCCTGTTCGGGCAGATTGATCTCCCCGCCCACCATCGTGATCCTGCCGGGATGGCCTTTCAGCGCCAGGGTAATCGGCATCGGCGCAAATGTCTTATTGATAATCTTCAGGGAATACAGATTGCGAATCTCGTCGCCGTCGATTTCCTGATACATCACTCCCGGCGTCCGGAAGACGCTCGTCTCGATATCGGCCCGCCCGGCCATCAGCGTAACCAGGGCAACAAGCAGCACCACCAGGACTGTCGAATAGCCGACGATGCGCGGCGTGATTGTCAGACGCGAACCATCCACGATGCCTTTGTGTGAAGCATACCGGATCAGTCCCTGCGGGAATCCAACTTTGTTCATGACGCTGTTGCACGCGTCAATACATGCCGTGCAGTTGACGCATTCCAGCTGCGTGCCGTTGCGAATATCGATTCCCGTCGGGCACACCTCGACGCACTGGCTGCACATGATGCAGTCCCCCGCCGCTCGCTCCTTGCCCTTCATCGCCATCGGTGCGCGCGGCTCGCCGCGCTTGAAGTCATACGCCACCGCGATTGAACGCGCGTCAAGCAGCACCGATTGCAGGCGACCATAGGGACAGACAATCAGGCAGACCTGTTCACGGAATCGAGCAAAAACGCCGTACGTCACCAGGCTGAACGCCACAACAGCGACAAACGCTGCCAGGTGTGGTCCCGGCCCGTCGGCAATGAGTTGATACAGTTTGTCGACCCCGACAAGATAGGCAACGACAATGTTACCGACCGCGAAAGAGATCAGCAGAAATATCGCGTGCTTCGAAAATTTCTTGAAAATCTTCCTGCCATCCCACGGGGCCCGGTCCAGCGCGCGCTGTCTGCCGGAATTGCCCTCGATCCAGTACTCGATCTTGCGAAAAACCATCTCCATGAAAATCGTCTGCGGGCAGGCCCAACCACACCACAACCGGCCGAAGATGACGGTGAACAGGACAATGAAGACGACGAACGTTATTGTGGCGAGAACAAAGAGATGAAAATCCTGCGGCCAGAAGGCCAGACCGAAAATCACAAACTTGCGTTCGAAAAAATTAAATAACAGCAGCGGCTGTCCGCGAACCTTGATAAAGGGCGCCAGAAACATGAAGGCCAGCAGCACCCAACTGACGATCAGGCGCGCCCGGTGAAGCGGACCTTTCGGTTTGGACGGATACATAATGACGCGCTTGCCCTGCGCATCCACCGTCGCAATGTGATCCCGAAATGACTCATCTTGCTTCTTAATCACTGTTGAATCGCGCCTCTGTCATAAGACTATCCGACATTGTCTAACTCACACTCGTTGCCAATGTGAAGACCAATCCTGCAAATCCCCGCATCTCGATCTTCCTCTCCCCTCTCCCCTTGGGAGAGGGGGAGGGGTGAGGGCTCTCTCACTTGAAAGCCACGACCCTTCAAAATTCCCCTCTCGAGAGGGGTGCCTTGATTGTGCGAAGCATGAGCGCGATCAAGGCGGGGTGTGTACTTGTTTTCGCGTAGCCCTACTTCGCCACCTTGTCGCCCTGCGGCGCCTTCGGATTCGGCGGATTCGTCCCCTCAAGAGTCAACACAAAACTGGACACCTGCAGAATCTCCTCTTTCTTGAGGAATCCGCGCCAGGAGATCATTCCCTTCGCGGGAACACCGTACTTGATAGTCTTGAGCACGTTATTGATTCCTGCACCGTGCAGCCAATACTCGTCCGTCAAATTCGGTCCGATGCCGCCTTCGCCGGCGATACCGTGACACTGGACGCACTTCTGTTTGAAGATCGTTGCGCCTGATGCTATCTCCGCCGGTTCAGTCAAGGCCAGATACTCCGGCTCATCCTCGGGTCGCTCCTCTACGAACGCCACCTTCGGCCCGGCCAACGCAATCGAATATGGCGTCTCATCCCCGCCCGGCTTGTACCAGACCGATCGGTACGGCGTCAAGAACGACGATGCTTTGTAATTCGGATTCATTTCCTTGGTATACTTCGGATTCAGCTCCTTCTGGTACTCATCAACGCTTGTATACCCGAAGCCAAGCACATGGTACCAGGCGAAATACAGTATCGCCCAGGCAATCGTGATATAGAACATGTACAGCCACCACGGGGGCAGGTCATTGTCCAGCTCCTGGATGCCGTCGTAATCGTGGTCCAGCAGTTCATCTTTATGTTCAGCCATTGTGTTGCTCTCCTTCATGATCAGAGCCAAAAGTATCTTCCAACGGCAGCCGGCTCATCCGAACAACCTCGCTCTTCTGCAGGCGAAACGCCCAGACAACCACTCCGAGGAATGCCGTAAAGAAAACCAGCAGTGTCACAATCGGGTAAATCGCGACGTCTTTGATCGAGCTCAATACTTCGCTAATCATAGTCCCGCCTGCGCTTTCACCTTAATGTCAGTTCCCAGGCGCTGCAGGTAAGCTATCAGCGCTACAATTTCGCTGTCCCAATCGGTCACGATCTTCGCTTCCTCCAGGCGCTTGGCGATTGCATTGCCCTGCATGCGCAAATCATCCACTGCGCGCACCTCATAACCTTCGTCGTATGGTACGCCAAGACTGCGCATCACCGATATTTTCTTCGCGGTGTTGGAAACATCCAGCTTGTCGGTAATCAGCCACGGATACGGCGGCATCACCGAGCCCGGCGACATGCTGGTCGGATCCTCCATGTGCTGATAGTGCCACGCATCCGGATACTTGCCGCCGACGCGATGCAAGTCCGGACCGGTGCGTTTTGATCCCCACAGGAACGGATGGTCGTACACAAACTCGCCAACCTTGGAATACTCGCCATATCGCTCCGTCTCGGAGCGGAAGGGCCGTACCATTTGCGAATGACAATTATTGCATCCCTCACGGATATAGATGTCGCGCCCCTCTAATTCCAGCGGCGTGTAAGGTTTCACGCTGGCAATCGTCGGAATGTTCGACTTGACCAGAAATGTCGGCACAAACTCTACCAGGCCGCCAATGGCGACCGCGATCAACGCCAGAATCATGAAGCGCATCGGCTTCGATTCCAGCCAGCGATGCCCCCAGCCTTCCTTGATATTGAACTTCTCGCTGAATCCCGCCGCCAATGCCGGCGCTTGCGCCTCTTCATTGTCTGCGGCCACTCCCGACTTCATCGTCTTCAGCAGATTGTAACCCATGACGAAGACGCCGACCAGAAACAGCGTGCCACCAAAGGCGCGAATCGCATACATCGGCGTGATCTGCGTGACGATCTCCAGGAAGTTCGGATATTGCAACAACCCTTCCGCCGTGAATTGCTTCCACAACAGCCCTTCCGTCCAGCCGGCGAAATACATCGGCACCGCATAGAACACGATGCCCAGTGTCGATATCCAGAAATGCAGATTCGCCAGCTTCTTGGAGTAGAGCTGGGTATTGAACAATTTTGGCACCAGCCAGTACATCATCCCGAATGTCAGGAGTCCGTTCCATCCCAGCGCGCCGACATGAACATGCGCAATCGTCCAGCTCGTGTAATGCGACAGCGCATTGACGCTCTTGATCGACAGCATCGGGCCTTCAAATGTCGCCATACCGTATGCCGTCACTGCGACTACCATAAACTTCAGTACCGGTTCTTCGCGCACCTTGTCCCAGGCTCCGCGCAGGGTCAGCAAACCGTTGATCATCCCCCCCCACGATGGCGCAATCAACATGATCGAGAACACTGTTCCCAGCGACTGCGCCCAATCCGGCAGCGAGGTATAAAGAAGATGATGGGGACCGGCCCAGATATAGAGGAAGATCAGCGCCCAGAAGTGAATGATCGACAGCCGATAGGAAAACACCGGCCGTCCCGACGCCTTGGGAATGAAATAGTACATCAATCCGAGATACGGCGTCGTCAGGAAGAACGCCACCGCATTATGGCCATACCACCATTGCACCAGGGCATCCTGAACTCCGGCATAAATCGGATAACTCTTGAGGAGGTCAACGGGAAAGTTGATGGAATTGACGATGTGCAGCAAAGCCACCGTCACGACCGTCGCGATGTAGAACCAGATCGCGACATACATATGGCGCTCGCGCCGTTTCACGATCGTACCGAACATATTGATCGCAAAAATCACCCAGACCGCCGCAATCAGAATATCAATCGGCCACTCGAGTTCCGCATACTCCTTGCTGGTGGTGATTCCCAACGGCAGCGTAATCGCCGCCAGGACGATGATCAACTGCCAACCCCAGAAATGCAGTCGGCTAAGCATATCGCTGAACATTCGCGCCTTGCACAGCCGCTGCAGCGAGTAATAGATTCCCATGAAGATGCCGTTGCCGACAAACGCAAATATCACCGCGTTGGTGTGCAGCGGCCGCAGCCGGCCATAGGTCAGCCACGATATGCCGAAATTCATCCCGGGTAGAAATATCTGGAGAGCGATGATAACGCCCACCAGCATACCCACTGCGCCCCAGATGATCGTGGCATACGTGAAGTATCTGACAATCTTGTTGTCATAACTGAACGTCTCAAGTTGCATGCGTCAGTTCTCCCTCATTTATCCTTTGTATCATTCAAACTCTCGTGGCGTGGTGGCTTGATGTCCTCATGCAACACCCGCACACTGGGTGTGTAGGTGTCCTCGTACTGACCGTTGCGCACTGCCCAGATGAACATGATCAAGAAACCGATCGCTGCCAAAAGGCTCGCACCGATCAAGACAATTAATGCCGACACTACTTCAACTCCAGTTGGCGCGCAGACAGCCGCGTCATTGCCACAGCAAACCCGACGACACTCACGGAACTCACCGGCATCAAGATGGCCGCGATCAAAGGCGACAATTGCCCGGTCACGGCAAAATAGGCGCCGGCCACATTATATATCAGCGAAATCACGAAACTGATTTGCACAATCCGGAGTGCGCGACGACTTAAATCAAGATAGCGCGGCAATTCGCCGAAATGTTCGGCCGATAAGATCGCATCGCTCGCCGGCGAAAACGTGGCGATATCCTCGGTAAGCGCTACGCCGACATCCGCCGCGACCAGCGCGCCGGAATCGTTGAGCCCGTCACCGACCATCAATACTCGTTTCCCGGCCGACTTCAGTCCATCAATATAATGTAGTTTGTCGTGTGGCGACTGATCAAAGTGCAGATTCTCTTCGCCGCCAAACATTGCGATAAATTCCCCTGACTGCGCCGCATTATCGCCGCTGATCAGCGACACATCATATCGCCCGCGTAATAACGGAACCATTTCCGCCGATTCCTCCCGGAATCCGCCGCCAAACGTGAAACGGCCCAACACTGATCCATCGAGCACCACCACAGTGCCCGACTCTGAAATCGTCCCGTCTTCAGCCGCCCAGCGGCTGGACCCCAATCGCATCTCCCCTGCAACAAACCGCCCGCTGATTCCCTTGCCGGGAATTTCCTGAACTCCCTCCGGTACTAATTCTTCTGCCGCACTCGCCCATTGGACAATTCGGCGACTCAAAGGATGCGTCGATGCCATCGCCAGCCCCTTCAGCATCGCCACTTGTTCCGCGCTCATCTCCTCGCCCACGTAACGCATCGTCGCCTCGGTGGTCGAAGTCAACGTCCCGGTCTTGTCAAATACGACCGCGTCGACCTGGGCGAGATTCTCCACTATGTTGGGCTCGCGCAGGAAAAATCCCCGCCGTCCCAGAACCTGCATCACGGTCCCAAACGTGAACGGAATCGAGAGCGCCAGCGCGCACGGACAAGCGACGATCAACACGGCTGTCGTGTTGGTGATCGCGGTGTCAAAGCCGAATCGAAACCAGTAGCCAAAGGTCGCCAGCGATAAGGCGATCACGGCGACTGTGAACCGGGCGCCAACCTTCTGCGATATCCGCGTAGCCGTTCCCTCACGGCGCTGCGCAAATTTGCTGGAACTCCAGAGGCTGACTAAATACCCCTGTGAAACATCTTTGACAACTTCCATCTCCGCCGGAGCGCCGACAATGCGGCCGCCCGCATAAAGCATTTCCCCGGCACTCCTACTGACCGGTCGTGACTCGCCGGTCACGAAACTGTAGTCAACCGAAACCTCACGCGTCCGCAAGACCGAGTCGGCGACGATCAGTTCGCCATTGCGCGCGACAACAACATCTCCTGACTTCAGTCTTGACAGCACCAGCTGCCGTTCGCCTGACTTGGTTTTGACTGTGACCGATAAGGGAAAGTAGGACTTGTAGTCGCGATCGAACGACAGTGTCTGAAAGGTCTTCGATTGAAACACTCGGCCGATCAGCAGGAAAAAGACCAATCCCGTAAACGAATCAAAATATCCCGTGCCGCTCTGTGTAACAACCTCATAGAGACTGCGCACGAATAGCGCGACGATTCCGATCGACAGCGGCAGGTCAAGATGCACCTGCTTCACCCGCAAGCCTTGATACGCCGCACGGAAAAAATCAACCGCACTGTAGAAAAACACCGGCAGCGCCAGAAGCAGACTCAAGAAACCAAAATACTGCTGGTACTGCGCGCCAACCCCCATTCCTCCGGCAAGGTAATCAGGGAAACTGAACAACATGATATTGGCAAAGGCGAATCCCGCGATGCCCGTCTGCAAGATCAATCGCTTGTTGTCGCGCACGAAGGAGCGTTTCTCAATCGTCTGCAGTGTGATCTTCGGCGTGTACCCCAACTGCGCCAGCAACTCGGTCAAACCGCGCAGGGTTAACTCCCCTTCGCGAAACGTCACCGCCAAAGTCCGTCTCGGGAAATTGACCCGGGCCTCCAGCACGGCAGCGTTGAGCCGATGAAGATTCTCCAGCAGCCAGATACAAGAGGAACAAAACATCTGCGGAATGTGAAACGTCACCCGGCTGGTCGTGCCGTCGGTGAAGTCCAGCAGCCTCTGCCTCACCGAATCGTCATCGAGAAACTCGAACTTGGCCGCATTATCCTTCCCCTTAAGCGATATCCCGGTCGCACCATGAATCTGATAGAAGCTGTCGAGGTTGTTATCACGCAGAAGATGGTAGACCGTCAAGCAGCCGCGGCAACAAAACGCCAAATCGCCCTCGCTGACAGAGTCGCGACGGCACCCTTCGCCGCAGTGAGCGCACAACAAATCCTGTTCTACCTTAATAGCGGGCATCAGCTTACCGTGAATTGACAGGTTTCCACATTGTGAATCTTAGCACAATGTCATCTACAAAAACAACAGCTAATTTCGTGCGCCCCAACGATGTTGTCAAGCCAATTCTGCGCTAAAATGGGGTGTTTGGACTGCTTTTGTCTCTTATCGCTGCCGCCAGCAGTCTTGTGATTTCACCCGCAGGAAAAGTATGGTCGGTGTACTTGTGTTATCGGGAGGTATTAGGATTGCTGGACAAACCGCTGCCGCCAAGGACTCGCGTTAAAGTAATCTTGCTGACTCGACCGGCGTAACTGTACTCCACCTTATTCATCATCTGCTTGACGATGTGAATTCCCAGTCCGCCCGGCTTACGCTCATGAAGCGGCATCTCCAACTTCGCCGGAGGAGCTTCACGGGGATCGAAGTGATGGGAATCGAAGTCGGTCAGCACGGCCACGACGCGGTCGGAATAGCAGGCAATCTCAATCTCGACCTCTTCGCTGCCATCGGGGTTGTACTTTACAAAGTTGGTGTAGATCTCTTCGATACCAAGAAGAATTGCAAAGATGTCATCATCGGGAACGTCATTCTCTTTGAGGAATTGCTCGGCCAGATCATGCAGCTCGGCGGTTGCCTCCATGCTCCGGCTGAGAGTAATCTTGTGCAGTATTTTCATTGTCTCAAAGTACTCATTGGTGTCCAATCAAAGCCGTAGCCATCTGGATATGCTTTGGTATACGGGAAAGAGACGGAAACGTTAGTGCCGGAACGGGGAATTCGACCCCCACGGGTTGATGGCCCGCCGGATTTTGAGCTGAATTTATCAATTTACGAAGAGATTGCAAGAGAAAAGCTTATCTCCGACATCCGCTCCAACCGGCGGTTGGCAATGTCGCCGGTACTTCCCCTTCGCATCCCGGACTCGATTAAGGTCAAACAAGCTTGGCTAATGAAACCGCGCCTTTGCCTTTGCCAAAGTGTCCCGGTAGTATGCGCTGTTCCTGCAAGCGCTTTCCAGTGACACAAGCTTCTTGACCAACTCCCGAGCGCCGGCTTCGTTACCCTGTCCGGCAAGGACCTGCGCCCTCAATATATTGTAGTTCAGCTGAAGCCACAGCTATCGGCGTAGGCCGAAGTCTCCCAGTTCGCCTCGACCAGGTCCAGAGATTGGCCCGCCTCATCCCACTGTTTCTGCTCGATCAATGCCCGGATGGCATGGAGTTGACAATTGGTGTCGAACAAGCCGTCGGCCTTGAGTGAATCAGCCAGCTTCAATGCTTCTTCGAATCGCTTTTCGTAGCAGTAGATCGGCAACAGGGCCTTTTTCGCATTCGCTGCCATCATTCCGCCTCCCGCAATCGCCCGGGCAATCTCGTCCAATCCTTGCGTTCGCTTGTCACTGATAAAAGGAAGCCAGGCAACTTTCTTCGACTTGACCGACTTCCAATAGTGGTAGGCGCCGATACCGGAGAGCGCATCCGTAAGTGTGGTGTCGCCTTCATAGGCCCTCTCCAGGTTGACACAGCTGTGATGACCGTCCCGGAATGCGCCCCACCAGCCGCCGTGCATCGAACGGTAGAGTGCGCGACACCCGTAAGCTGAACCGAGAACAAAATACGCTTCGGCGATCGGAGGCGGCTCCTCTGTCTTCGCTTTGGCAAGCTTGATTGCCGCATCGAGGTTCCAAGTCACGGAATCGACATAATCATCGGTACGGTACTGGGAGGAAATGGCATAGTAAACCATGCCCAACAAAAAATATCCGACCGGATTGGAATCCTCTCTGGCCACCAACAGGTAACAACTGTCGGTGGCGGCCGCAAACTCGCTCTGCCACAGATGATCCAAAATCGCTTGCACTTCGACGCCCCGAATAGACGTCTCCGCCAAAGCGTTGTCACATGCAACACGAAAATTAAGGTTGCTGATAAGATCACCACGCGAATCATCAAGTACATGATACACTTCGCCAGTCAGAGACGATAGTAGATTTGCCATTCAGTTTAAAAACCACCATGACCAGACTTAGCTCGTTTCGCACCGCAAAGCAAGAACAAACTGTTGACTTTTATATCCACATTGCCTTATTTGGACTAAAGATCCACTCGCAAAAACCGTAGTTGTTCCGAGTTAGTTATGAGAAACGAACGACTCAATTGCTCCCTCACGAGGCCAATGGTCCCGCGTCAACTGCTGTCCCATAACCTGCATCTGTCTGCCGCTGGAGCCGTGAGTTGTTTGGAGCGCTGTTTCCATTCTTCCCCGCAGGACGAGAAGCTCCAGAGGCCCGACACAGTGAACGGATGTCGGAGGGTTAGCTGAATGAAAGCCCCCGCCATGCCTGCTGCCGAAGCCAATGTCTCTGCGGAGATCGTCGAAATCGACAATCGGCGTAACCTGGAACACTTCCTGCGCTTGCCCTGGCAGATTTATCACGGCACTGCCTGGGTGCCTCCTCTTTTGAGCGACCTTCGTTCCAAAATCAATCCGGCGCAGAATCCTTTTCTCGATTACGCCCGGATTAGACTCTTCGGGGCTTTTTCCTCGGGCAGAATTCTCGGACGGATTGCGGCGATTCACAATCCGGCGCACGAGAAAGAATACCGGGACGGTGCCGGTTTCTTCGGGCTGTTCGAATGCGTCGATGCGCCCGACGTCTCAAATTCCCTGTTCGAGGCGGTAAGAACCTGCCTCAAAGCGTCGGGCTGCCGCTATTTACTTGGACCGGTCAACTTCAGTACCAACGATGAATCGGGCCTTCTGCTGGGAAACTTTGATTCCCGTCCGACAATCATGACAAATTATTGTCGTCCATATTATCACCGCTTGCTGCAGTCGGCCGGTTTCGAGAAGGCGGTCGATACTCTGTCTTATGACGCCGAGACTCTCCATCCTTTCCCGGAAAGTTACCAACGCGTGCTGAAGCGCGTCATGGCCAATCCGGCTTTGGAACTGCGGCGATTCAACCGTCGAGACTCTCACAATCAGATGACTGCCATTTGCAGCCTCTACAACGCTTCGTTCTCCGGAACGTGGGGATTCGTGCCTCTGTCGCGTGGTGAAGCCATTCACTTGGGGAAATCGTTCTTGCCGTTCGCCGATGACGACTTGGTCTGGACCGCCCATTATGGCGGCAAACCAGTCGGATTTATCCTTGGCCTGCCTGACGTCAACGAAATTCTCGCTGGACTCAACGGCCGGTTGTGGCCCTTTGGAGTCCTCAAGTTCCTGGCTGGGCGTTCGCACATCAGTGCTGCTCGAGTAATTGCCTTCGGAGTATTACCGGAGTACCGCGGGCTCGGTATAGAAACGGCTCTTATCCATAAGGTTAGGACACGTATCCTGGAGAAACCCTACAAGCGGGCAGAATTCTCGGTCGTGATGGAGAATAACCTGCGCATGCGCCGGTTGCTGGAAAACATCGGCTTCCGCCTGCACAAGCGCTATCGAATCTATCGAAAAGACATCTAGAGTTCTGCCTCAATCAAGGTGTGCTGTATGCTGAAAAGCAGAAATCACTTTCGCGTCTTGCTTATCGCCCCGACGGCACTGGATTACTCCGGTCGACCGATCAAACAGCGGCGGCTGCACCTGCCGGCTCTGACACTTCCGCTGCTTGCGGCCGTTACACCGGCCGATGTCGAAGTACGTCTCATCTACGAAACCGTGGAGGCGATTCCGTTTGATGAATACTGGGATCTGGTCGGCATCACAAGCATGGGTTCCGGTATCGTCCGGGCATGGGAGATCGCCGATCGATTCCGGACAATGAAAGTGAAAACCGTCATCGGCGGGATCGCGGCCTCACTCGGCGACCCCGAATGGACTTTGGCGCATGCCGACGCAATTGTGCAGGGAGAAGCCGAAGAAGTCTGGCCGCGAGTCGTTGCTGACGCGATGGCGGGAAGAATGACTTCGGTTTATCGGAGCCCAGAACCTGTGTCTCTGGCCAGTCTGCCGGTACCGCGATACGACTTGATGAACCGCCGGACGCTGGGATTCTGGCGACCGGTGCAGGCTACGCGAGGTTGCCCGTTTACCTGCAATTTCTGCTCGGTGACTTCGTTCAATGAAGGTACCTATCGCAAACGGCCGGTGAGCGAGGTTGTCCGCGATGTTCGCGAAGCACGACGATTCGGTTCTCGATACATTGCCTTCGTCGATGACAACATCGCTGTGGATTGGGACTATTGTCGCGAACTGTGGGAAGCACTCATCCCGGAAAAAATAATCTGGATGAGTCAGGCCTCGATCCAAGTTGCGGAGAACCCTGCCCTGTTGGAGCTGGCCCATCGAAGCGGCTGTCGCATGCTCTCGCTGGGTCTGGAATCAATCGAAGTCGACAGTCTGCAGGGAATTGAAAAGGGCTGGAATCGTCCGGAACGATACCTGGAAGCCATTCACTCCATCAGGGAACATGGAATCGATGTGTCAACAGAAATGATCGTCGGTCTCGACGGAGACGACGAAACCATCTTTGAGCGGACCTACCGCTTCTTGATGCAGGCCGGCATTACCGTTCCACGCGTCCATATCCTCACACCCATACCTGGTACACCGCTCTACAACGAGATGCTGAAACAGGGCCGACTCGTGACGACTGATTATGGCAATTACACCGGCAGCAAAGCGGTGTTTCGGCCACGGCAGATGACCGGCAAGACTCTGGCCGACGAACATTGGCGGCTCTATAAGCGGCTCTACCGCTGGCCGGCGATTCTCCGGCGCATCCTGCCAAACCGTGCACGCCTCGGACCGTACATGCTGGCAGTAGTGTGGGCGGCCAATATCCGCTACCGCGCGCACATCGAACAGCACATCTCTCCGGGAATACTCTGAAGGGAAAGACCATGCGAGTCCTGCTGATACGCCCACCCGTACCGAAACACACGATCGGCCTGAAACATCTGATGATTTGTGAACCGCTGGAGTTGGAGTATGTGGCCGCCGGGCTTCCTGACCATGAGGTGCAGATATTTGACATGATCCTTGAAGCCGGACTGCACCGACGGCTGAAATCATTCCTTCCCGACATGGTCGGTACGACATGCTATATCAACGGCGTAAACGAGGTCAAGAAGATTTGCCGCGAAGTCAAACACTGGAACGAGAAGTGTACGACAGTAGTCGGCGGCGTCCACGCTGCGGTGGCGCCTGAAGATTATTGTGATTCGTCCATCGACTGCATCGTTCTGGGGGACGGAACATCGGTGATCGGTGAGTTGGCCGAAGCGATCAGCGCCGGAAGATCACTCACAACCGTCCCCGGTCTTGCCCTTCGCAATCAGACTGGTACAGTAAGTCTCACCGCACCTCGCTGCTACATGCCGGCTCCGGATTCGCTCCCCCTGCCCAGGCGGGACCTGGTCCGCCATTTGAGCCATAAGTACTATTACCTGTTTCACCAGCCGGTGGCTCTCATGAAGACAACCTGGGGCTGCTGGTACCAATGTAATTTCTGCATGACGTGGAAAATCACGGGCGGCAAGACATTCTCGCGCAGTCCCGAATCGATCGTCAACGAGCTGGAACAGATTTCGCAGAAAGAAGTCTATATCGTTGATGACATCTTCCTGCATGATCCGGTGAGATTGAAGGCCGTCGCCGATCTCATTCGGGCACGGGGTATCAGGAAGCACTTCCTCGTTTACGGACGGGCCGACTTTATCGCTGCAAATGAGGACATTATTGCCGAGTGGAGTGAGCTCGGGTTGAAAGCTGTAATCGTCGGCCTCGAGGCAACAACTGACGCGGAACTGATCGACATGCACAAGCGTTGCTCCGTCGACCACAACCGGACCGCCATAGCCGTGCTCCGCCGGAATCACGTCGACCTCTACGCATCGTTCATTCCCCAGCCCTCCTGGACTGAAAGTGATTGGCAACGCCTGGAAGCTTTTATCGAGGAGAATGGCATATACTACGTCAACATTTCTCCGCTGACACCGATGCCCGCTGCTCCGATCTGGAATCAGTACCGTGATCAAATTGCACTGCCGCGTTCCGCGCACGGCCTGTGGGATCTGACGCACCCGGTCCTCCCGACTCGCCTTTCAACCAAGCAATTCTACCGACGATTGATCCGGACCTATGCCCGCACCGTCTTGAACATTCGCCGAGCTAATCGACTCGCTCTGCGGACGCGACCGCCAGTCTGGTCGCCGAAATATCTTCGACTCTGGTTAGGAGCCGCGAAAGTATACTTCCAACTTCGCAACGCACACAAACATCACCTCCAGAAGCAACTCGCACTTGCGCAATCTGCCGGACCTGAATTCTCAGGCACCGCCTCGGCACAGTCGCCATCTCGCCTTGCTCGTCAACAATCTGCGGCGTACTCGGGTGAACCGGTCGATCCATTCGACGGATTTTTCTCGGAACCGTCTTGGCCGAATCGAACCGGTGCGTTGGTGCGCGATCATCCCGCCGCCCGGCGATGGTTTGACATCTTCGCCTGGGGCGTACCCGGGGGGCTCTATACCTACCAGCAGGCTCTCGCAGGCAAGTCGGGTGCAAGGGTGATGATCGGCAATCGGAAGTTCCTATGCGCATCCTCTTATGACTATCTCGGACTGATTGGACACCCGGCGATCGAAATGGCCGCACAAGAAGCTATTGCAAAGTACGGAACGGCGACCGGCGGCGTTCGACTCCTTACCGGCACAAATCAGCTCCACCGCCGCTTGGAATCTGAACTGGCTTGCTTCAAGGGCTGCGAAGCAAGCATCCTCTTCAGTTCCGGCTATACTGCCAATTTAGCCGTGATCTCCGCCCTCCTGGGACCGGGTGACCGCCTCTTCTGCGATGCTCGCATTCATCGCAGTATTATTGACGCAGCTCGCCTGGCACACGTGCCGGTCCAGACATTTGCTCACAACGATCCCGGCTCACTGGAAGATCTTCTAAAATCCCGCAAGACTGCCCGCCGGACCCTGATCGCGGTCGAAGGTATCTATTCCATGGACGGCGACATCTGCCCGCTGCCGCAAGTGGTCTCTCTCAAAGAACAATATGGCGCCTACCTGCTAATCGACGAGTCGCATTCACTGGGAGTGTTGGGTAGAACTGGCGCGGGCGCGCATGAACATTTCGGCATCGATCCCGACCGCATCGATATCGCGATGGGCTCGCTTAGTAAGGCGATTCCGTCTAACGGCGGATTTATCGCCGGGCGGCGAGAATTGATTTACTACCTGCAGCACGGCGCTGCGCCCTTCATGTTCTCCGCTGCGTCATCGCCATCTTCCGCCGGGGCCGCCCTCGCCTCCCTGCAAGTACTTCATTCCGAGCCGGACCGCCTGCAACGACTGTGGACCAATACAAGGCGGCTGCACAACGAACTGCGTCGGACCGGATATGATATCGGTAATTCGCAGTCGCCGATCATTCCCGTAATGCTCGGCGCGGATGAAACTGCCTACCGTTACTCCCGCGGATTGTATGATGATGGCATCCTGGCCACTGCCGTGGTCTATCCTGCGGTTGAGACTGGACATGCACGTTTGCGCCTGTGCGCCACAGCGGCAATGGACAATGACTGCCTGGCTGAAATCATCAGTTCCATGGCGCGGCTCCGCACCAGGCTCTCCCCGGCATCCGCTGTCAAGGAACACTTATGAGTCCGGTCGAAACAAACGACAACAACTGAAATCCAGAAATGTCGAGAGCAATTGGCGAGTCGAGATTCACCGGTCTCTGCGTGAAATCGATCCGGCTGTCTGGGATGCCGTCAATTCTGCCTCGGACATATCGTGTACATATAGGTTTCTTGCCAGCCTGGAAGAATCCGGCGTTGAAAGCGCGTGTTATTGGTTCATGCTATTCTATGCCGATGGCCGGTTGGTGGGATCGGCTGTTCTTTCAGCGTTTGTCGTGGCCTTGGACCTGCTGAATCCCGGCTTGCGCGCAATCGCCGTGAAAGTCCGGCGCATCGCTCCCAACTTCCTCAAAGTCAGAATCCTGTTCTGTGGCCTGCCGGTATCAATTGGAAAACATTCAATTCGCTCCGTCGATCCATCGTTCGACAAAGCGATAGTGAATAGTATCATCGAGAAGATGCATTGTATTGCCGCTCAAGAGCGGATATCTCTGCTGTGCGCCAAAGAATTTACGGAAACGGAATGCAACCGCTGGGATGGCTTTTCTGACCACGGTTTCCTGCAGGCATCGAGCTTGCCACAGGTTCGGCTGCGGATCCGCTGGCATGACTTTGCCGGGTATCTGGCTGATCTTCGATCCGGATTTCGTCGACAGGTGCGGCAGGACTTAAAGGCGATCGGTGCCTGTGACCGGGATTTTGCCATGACCAGCAGCGAACCGGCGCTCCTGAATGGTTTGCGTATCGTCCTGCGGCGGCCAACGGCAGAATTTGCGCATGTTTTCCACGAACTCTACGCCCAGGTAATGGCACGCGCAGAAGCCAAGCTCGAAGTGTTGAATCAATCGTTTTTCGAGAAACTCTTCGAGTCAAGTCATGACAAGCTCGACTTAATCGTGTTCGAGATTGATTCCCTTCCTGCCGGCGCCGTCCTGCTTGCCGAACAGCAGCGAACCCTGTATTTCCTTCTGGCCGGCATCGATGACACACTGACACGCAAGCACCGGGGTTATTTCAACCTCCTGTACTCCATCTATGCACTGGCCATGGAGCGTGGCTGTGAATGGATCGATATGGGGCAGACATCTTATTGGCCGAAATTGCGCACCGGCGGCGTTGCTCATCCGATGTACTTCTATCTCAAATCCCGGCATCGTTCGTTGAATATTGTTCTGCGCCTCGTGAACCACCGGCTCTTTCCTGCGGCGAAATTGCCGCAAATTCGTGTGTTCAATTCCAACACTGATACAACTGTGGGAGACTGACGTGACACCGGCCGCTACCGCCGCATCCGGAAGAAAGACAATCTACCTGATCAATCCTGCCAGCGGCAGCAACGTCGCCGGATTGTCGGAATGCATTGAAGTCCTTGGTTACCGCTATCTCTGCGCCAACCTCTCGTTGCCGACGCTGGCCGCCCTGGTTGACGAGAGCAAATATGAAGTCGTGATCTGTGACGAAAATGTTGACACCATCGACTACGAACTGCCGTGCGACATCGTCGGATTGACCATCTACCACTACCAGAGAGAGCACACGTTTGAAATTGCGCGCCGGTTCAGGGATCAAGGAAAGTGCGTCATTGTTGGGGGACCATTCGCAACCCAGAACATGCAGGATGGTCATCCGCTCTTTGATGTCGTTTTCTGCGGTGAAGCCGAGCGGACCTGGCCGCAGTTTCTCGACGACTTTTTGAGCGGCCACTATCAGAGACTATATATCGAACGGGAGCATCCGGATATCTCACATCTGCCGCCGCCCCGGTTTGACCTGATGCGCCACAACCAATATCTCTTGGGCGCACTGCAAGTCAGTCGGGGTTGCCCGTACAAGTGTGATTTTTGCAGCAGTACCGTTCTCTATGGCCACCAAATGCGGTACAAAACAGATCAGCAGATACTCGCCGAGTTGCAGCAGCTGCACAGCCTCGGTTATCGCGCCATCTTTCTTCTTGACGATAACCTCTCCGGTGACCGTGAGCGAGCGAAGGAAGTTCTCGCAGCCATTGCACAGTGGAACGCCGCCAACGCTGAACCGGTCATGTTCTCGACGAGCGCCTCGATCGACATCGCCTGGGATCCGGGGCTGGCACAGCTTTTCGCTGACGCCCTCGTAACGAACGTCTTTATCGGTCTCGAAACCCCCAGCACGGCCAGCCTGGCAGGTGCCGGAAAAGTGCAGAACCTCCGCAGCGATCCATTGACCGACATTGCCAGTCTGCACCGCCTCGGCATCGATGTCGCCGCCGGCATCATGGTCGGCTTTGATGATGACGATAATTCAATTTTTCCTCGACAACTGGCATTCCTGCAGAGTGCCTGCATTCCGATCTGTTTTTGCGGCATGATGCTTGCACCCGACGGCACGCCTCTGAAAGAGCGCTTGATCGCCGAGGGACGCTATCGCGGCATCGACAACGTGCGCGATCACACGTATGACACCAATGTGGTTCCGAAACGGATGTCAACCGCCGAGCTTCGTGCCGGCTACTTCTGGCTAATGAAACAGCTGTATGATGAATCCAACTTTCTTCGCCGGGTAGCAGGAGCACTCACTCGTTTCCCTCCGCGAAGCCCCATCCAGAAGAGATATCAACCGCGTGAAGTGCGCCAACGTCGGCGACTCGTCCAAGTTCTGGCCAGACTGGCGGCGTATTATGTCACGCTTGGTCCGAAAGGGTGGAAAATGCTGCTGAAAGCAATTCCTCTGCTTATCCGGCATTATGAGCACGCACCAACGACGATCTACTGGCTGATCGCCTTCATTCACTTTCGCAGAATGCTGATCAGGCACGGCGCTTATCAGGAAACGTAGCCAGTCGGGGCTGGTAGAATCGTGGGTTGTAATGAGGAAGCACTGCAGTTTTGGGTCTGACAAGCGGCGACAAGGGTCAGTTTAGCGGTGATCGGAGAGCGCCTTGGCTCTCGACAGTATCTTTTCAAGATCAGATACTTTCACAGGCTTGGCCAGATAGAAGTCTGCGCGATTCGCGATCACCATACCGCGGGTTGAATCCGAGTCCCCGGTTGAAATCACCGCGATTGGTGTCTGCGGGTAGTTTTGCTTGACGTGTTTCAGGAGTTCGGCACTCGACATTCCGGGCATATGCGTATCCGCAATGACCAGAAAGTAACTATTTTCCACAAGCAGTTTCATCGCTTCACTGCCATCGGCGGCGATCTCACTCTCTTGACCAAAGAGATCGATCATCTGTTTCAAACTCTCGGCCGCCCGGCCATTGTCTTCCACAATTAGAATCTTGCCGCTGTGGGAACTCTTCGACATCTTTTCTCTCCTGCCTTGATGACTGTAGTTAGTTTATCGGATCTCTTGCGCATTTACTACACCCCTTATCGCTCCTTTATAGAAATCAGCCAATCGGAACCACCGGTCCGCCGACACTGCAACCTGACAGCGACCGCTCTCACAACAACGGTAACTGCTTTTGAAACGATTCCGGCGCGAATTGCAGCCGTTGCGCCAGACCCAGCGGGCGCAAACAGTCCGTGCTCCGCTTCAGTAAACCTGTCGGAGCCAGTCTTGAGGTCACTTAGTTTCCCGGGAACGCGCCCGTACTTAAATCGAAGCATGTTTAAGTAGTTATCCTATTGCAGGCGGCATTCAAAACATGAGCTTGGTTTGGAGGCCAAAATTGAACGATATTGGTATGAACGGAGAAGTATTGATAATGGCAATTGCCCAGGTGATTGTGGCTGCACTTATGATTTTCGGCACTGTTAATGCCGCTGAACCACTGCCGGTCGAAGCAGTTGAGGAGGTCGATTTGGACCTTTATTGCGGCACGTGGTATGAAATAGCGCGACTGCCAAATTCCTTCCAACGCAAATGCGATTGTAACACAACAGCTGAATACTCGAAACTGCCGCAAGGCAGGATCCGCGTCGTGAACCGTTGTCGCAAGGTAGATGGAACAATCGCGATAGCTGAAGGCATAGCGCGAAAGAAAGATCCTAATGGCGCCAATTCCAAATTGGAGGTCCGATTTGCCCCATCGTGGCTGGGTTGGATACCCTTTGTCTGGGGAACGTATTGGGTAATCGACCTTGCTCCCGATTATTCGCATGCCGTTGTCGGCGAGCCTTCTCGAAAATACTTGTGGATACTGTCGCGAACACCGAACCTGAGCACCACCACCCGTGACGCGATTTTCGAAAAACTCAGGATAATGGGGTACGACACCTCTCTGCTCGTCTTCTCCCGTCACGAATAAAGTCGTCAGGTTGCTGCAATAATCGCCCGCTTGTTAAGACGCCAAACCGGCCACTTCGAAATGGCGTAAGTTGTTGGGCCGGTGCCGACACGAAGCCTGTCGCAGCTTTGATACTTAACTCGCTGACCGCAGATCCCTCAATAGCAATCGAGCACTTGCTCGGGGATCACCACCCCGGAGTGACAACTTTCGAAAAAGCTTGATTTTTGTCCAAAAGCGTATAAATTGGAGTTGTTACACGACATTTATCCGGATGGTGTGAGAAACATCTTACCATCCCGAGGATTACGTATGCGAATCAACAGCAGAACAAGATTAGACCTGCTGCATCGTTCGCAATACCGCTGTTGTTGCTCGATTCTGCTTGCTGTGACTCTCTTTTCAGCTCTATTGTACGGTGCTGTGGATGAAGCCGCCTCCAACGGCGGTACTCTGCCGACAAAGAACCTGCCCAACCTAGGCCAGACGCAGCTGAGCCCCCTGCGAACTGACACCTTGCTCTACGAGTTTACTTCCGGCCTTGAGGGCTGGGGATTCCTGAACTCCGCGGACAGCGTCCAGGAGTACTATCCGGATGCGTCCTGCATCCAACGCTGGAGGATGATCTCCGTATCTCCGGTCTTCAGCATACAATGGAGTAGTTTCAGCGCGACTGGCGCTGCGCAAGTGTATTGCCCGTTTCGGGGTTACAACTCCGCCTCTTGCAATTATCGTTGGTGGGTGAAATCAATACAGACTTCAGTTCCCACACAGTGGAGCGGCGTACGTCGCATCGAAGCTCGCGTCTACCGATCCACAAGCAGCTCGGTGTATGCAATGATTGGATACAAACGGCCGGGCGATGATTTTTACCAATATCAGGGCTGGTCCGGAAGCCTGCCCGGCAATACCTGGACAACAATCTATCTTGACGAACCGTCTGCCGGAGCCTTCAGCAATTTGACCGGAGTCTCGGTTCTCTTCGGCGCGTATTCCGCTGACGGGAATGTGTATGTCGATCTGGTCAGAGGTCTTAAGTTTGTTGCTGTTGTTCCGACGCTGGTGTCTCCGGGAGATTCTGTTGTCATACAGGACAATACTCCGAATTTTGTCTGGTCTGGTGACGGCGACTCCTACACGCTGCAGATTGATACTGATCCGACCTTTGCAACTCCCACTACGTACAGCGGCATAACCGCCAGGAACTACACGGTTCCTGACCCGTTGCCGAATTCCGGAGGCTATTCGGGTTTTCGCTACTACTGGCGGGTCCAGGCCAATTATTCGAACGGACAGAACTCCGCGTTCTCGTCCGCGTACCGTCTTGAGATTAATGGTCCTCACGAGGTCCCTTCCGAGTTTCCCGATATTCGATCGGCTTACAGTGCTTTTCAGAGGTTTTCGGGTGGAACAATCCTGGTAGCACCCGGCACTTACACCGGGCCCAATAACTGCAATCTCGGTGGATTCGGAGAGAAACCTGTTCATGTCACTTCTTCAGGCGGGGCAAGCGCAACCATCATCGACTGTCAGGGCCTCTACAGCGGGTTCTACTATGACCTGTACTCGGTTGGCGGCACGCGGCTGGATGGATTCACAATTCGCAACGCCGTCGGCACCGGAGATAATGCGGCTGTCGTCTGCTGGACCAGCTCCCCCGATATCCGCAACTGCGTGATTGAGAATACCAAGGGAAAAGGCATCTACTGCCGCAGCGGCGCACAACCAAAAATCACCAATTGCCGGATTACCGGCAGCGATAGCGCCGGCGTCGTCCTTGAACTGGGTACCAACGCTACGATCACCAGTTGTACCTTCGCAAACAACCGAACCTATGGCTTGGAATTGCGAGACGGCACCACGGCCCAGGTCAATGGCTGCAGTTTTCTTGACGTCCTTCCCGGTTCTGGCGGCACCAGCTATGGAATTTCTGCTTCGGGCGCAACCCTCGCCGTTAGCAATAGCAACTTCTCCAATTCGCGCGGTACCGGGCTGGCTGGATCGAATAGTGCGTTGACAGTCCGTAACAGCTTTTTTTCGGGCAACAAAGAATCCTTTGCAGGCGGCGGTATTGGAGTTTGGCTGGCGCGAGACAAAAGTGTAACGATAGATTCCTGTCTTTTCGAAAACAACAGCGCTCCCAACGGCGGGGGCATCTTCGTTCTCACAGGTCGCCGCGCTCAATATCTCTCGCAGTACGTTTGTCATGAACAGCATTGGAATTGACGTGAGCGCCGAGGCAGCAATTGCTAAGCCGATCAGCATCACCAGCAGTGTCATAGCCTTTAGCTCCACCGGTGCGGGCGTAAGGTCACCCAACACCTCGATTCCTATGAGTCTTGCCTGTTGCGATATCTTCGGCAACAGAGGAGGAGATTGGGTGGGAACGATCGCCGGTCAACTGGGAGTCAACAACAACATCCGCCTTGACCCGCTGTTCTGTGATACTGCCGACAACGATTACACAGTTGCCACCATTTCCCCGTGCGCAGCGTCCCTCAGTCCGTGTGGCCAGATCGGAAGGTTCGGAGCCAGTTGTACTTTCAATCGACCACCGGTCTTCGCATTAACGCGAGATACCGTAATCTCTGAAGGCAGCTCTCTGACCCTGACGGTTTCCGCCATCGATCCGGACGAAACGGTGCCGTCGCTTTCTGCCGAGAACCTGCCCAAGAATGCGGTGTTCTCAAGCCCGGTAGGCGGCTCGGGCACCCTGCTCTTCAATCCGGATTACGATCAGGCGGGTAATTATCCGATCAGGTTGATCGCAACCGATGGAGAATTGTCGGACACGGTGATCGTGGCTGTCACCGTCAATGACGTCAACCGGGCACCGGAGTTTGACTTGGTGAAAGATACGTCCATTTCTGAAGGTGAAACGTTATCGCTCGTAATTCGAGCTCATGACCCCGATGGAACAGTTCCGATCTTGACGGCGACCAGCCTGCCCCTGCACGCAAGTTTCTCGGATAACAGAAATGGCAGCGGCACTTTCACGTTCTCGCCCCAATCTGGCCAGTCGGGCATTTACGTAATCAGATTTGTCGCAAGTGACGGCAAGTTAGCCGACAGCGCGACAGTCAATATCCAGGTCGTTCACAGAATCGACCTCCCGAAATTTCCGTTCCTAACGACACTACCGTAAGCGAGGGGCAGCACCTGGCGCTGACGGTGCATGCAACCGACCCCGATGAAACCACTCCTACACTAAGTGCAAGCAATTTGCCACCCGGCGCCACATTCGCCGACAATCATGACGGCTCTGGTACATTCAGCTGGACGCCCTCGCTGACTCAAGCTGGAAACTACGTTGTGACTTTCCGCGCCAGTGATGGCGAATTTAGTGCTTCCGGATCTGTGAGCATCCATGTAACCAATGTCAATCAGGCGCCAGAATGGACGCAGGCCCGCGACACATTAATTTCGACCAATGACAGCTTGGCGCTGACAGTCTCTGCCGTCGATCCCGATGGCATAGTCCCCGGTCTTTTCGCCGAGAATTTACCGGCGAATGCGCAATTTACGGATCACGCCAACGGTAGCGGCACCTTGACCTTCCACCCCAAAACTAACCAAGTCGGCGCATATGCAATCAGATTCATTGCTTCTGACGGCGTCCTGAAGGACACTATGTATGTTACGGTGACTGTCGCGCTCGGACCACTACTTGCCGTGCACCCGGACACGCTCACGCTCCAGAGTGACCAGATAACCGGCTCGATTCGCATTTTCAATGCGGGCAAAGGATTTCTTGATTGGTCGGCGACTGCGGACGCCTCGTGGATGAGTCTGGATCAGACATCGGGAAGCCTGGCCGAATCGGAGTCCGTGACAGTGACTGTTTTGGCCGACACTTCAGGTATGCGCTCTGGCTCACACTTTGGTCAGATCGTGATACGCTCAAATGCGGGCCAGGATACCGTTACAACTACTATCCACCGGTTGTTGTCTCTGATGATGCCGCCGGTGTTGACCAGTGTCCATGTGGTTGACACGATCCGAATTCCCTTCAATGGCGTGATCGATGGGAATGCTTTGCTCGCCGCCGTCTCCGTAGAAACTCAATCAGATCAGGCCTGCAAAGCGATCGTTAGACAACAAGGCGAGCAAACGATTCTCTTCATCGCACCGCTTGACCGGCAGGAATTTGAAGAGCTCGACCTGGTGAAGGTTCATTTCGGTCCGGATCTTCACGATGCTCAAGGCGTCCCGCTCAAAACCAGCGACACTCTGCGCGTCTTCCTTACCGGCGCAGTCGTCTGGCCCGGCGATACCAATGCGGATAGCGTCGTTGATGAACGCGATATTCTGCCGATCGGCGTCTACTTCGATCAACAGGGACCATCGCGTCAGGAAGCTGACCTGCAATGGCACCGCCATCTCGGTTATGCCGTCGTTGCCGGCAGCGCCTGGGAACCGTATCAATCGACATATGCCGACGCCGACGGCAACGGCCACATCGAGTACGAAGACATTTGCGCGGTCAGCGACAACTGGATGAGAAGCGTTCCGAACGGATTACTTGCGTCCAGAGCGATCGATTCGCGGGTTGCGTGGCAAAATCTGGGGCCGGAGACGATCAATGGCCTATATACCGCACTGCTTGACTGCGATGAGTCGCAGGGGCGGATGCAGATCAGGGAGATGCTTGAAGCCATGATGATCGAGCGTCAGGAGATCCTTCCAGATCGTGTGACACTATTTCAGAATTATCCGAATCCGCTCAATCCCACGACCACAATCGAATTCTACCTGCCTGACGCGGCTTATATTAAGGTGACGATCCTCAACGTATTGGGACAGGAGGTGCGGACGTTGTGTTCCGAGATATCTGGCGCCGGCTTCGGCCGCGTGGAGTGGAATGGCACCGACGACCTCGGGCGGGATGTCGCTTCCGGAGTCTACTACTACCGCCTGCGGATCGGTGATTTTACTTTGACTCGGGCAATGCTTCTAAGCAAGTAGCCGGAGGCGGACAGCGACCGTCAGTCTGACTCGCGATTAGAGTGAATTAACCCGCTTGCAGAAGCGCTTCGCTATGCTCCGATCGTTGCACTGATCGTCTGACCGGACGCCAGCTTTGAGGCTCTGCGGAAACAAGATCACCCTGCCAACTTTCGCTCCGTTTAGGGACTCCCCCTTCTTCACTCCGTGATAACCACCTTCGTCCCAATTCGCGTATGTTTGAACAAGTAGTCGATACCGGAGTTGCTGATCGCGATACATCCGCGCGTCCAATCGAATCCGACTCCGCCTCGGCCATGGATCTCGATCAGTCCGCCTAATCCCGTGTACTGATCCGGAATTTCGCCTGCTTCATGCGCAGCCATGATTCGCCGGTAATCGGATCTTTCGATGATACCATCCCGAAGGCCACGCTCGGCATCTTCGGTGAGCGGATAGTTGAGTAGAAGAGCTTTATAGAACCGGCTATTGGAGTTGCGATAACAGATAAGAAACTCGCCCTCTGGAGTTCGCCAATCACCCTCTTTTACCTTATCGCCACCGCTTCGTCCCCGCCCGAATTCTGCTGAGAAAGTGGTGTCGATTTCACCTGAACGGTACAACGATAGTTTTCCATCTGACTTGTCTATGACAACCAGCCAGCCACTCTCCTGCCGGGACTGCCGAATCGCTCTTTGAATCACCGACAAACTGTCGACACTGGAATCGAGCCGAGAAGGCACAGTAGTCCGCGCCTCTTGCGCGAACAGTGAAGCAACGGTCGTCGCTACGGCACAGAATAAAGTGGCGAGGAATGTCACTGACCTCTTGGAGCATGAAAGAGCGAACAAAATTAGGTCCTCACACATTTCCTGTAACAACGTCAGTCCCCTACTATCCCAGGCACTGCCTTTGACCTTGCGTTTGGGTTCTTCTGATTATACAATTCATGATTCAAAAATTCAATGAGATGCCGGACCATGGAGAACATTGCTGCCCCCGAAATGATAATCGTCGATCTTGAGGCTACCTGCTGGGACCGTAACGACCACGATCAGCGCGAGGCGGAGACTATCGAGATCGGGGCTTTGAAGGTCGAGCCAACGACCCGGCGGGTCACAGATGAGTTTCATTCCTTGATCAGACCTGTGCGCCATGAAGTTCTAAGTGATTATTGTCGCGGGCTGACGAATATCAGCCAGGAAGAGGTTGATGCAGCTCAGCAGTTTCCGGTGGTCTGGCAACAATTTATCGATTGGTCCGGCGACTTCACTAAAGTAAGGCTGGCCTCATGGGGTTCGTACGATCCCAAGCAGCTTCAACAGGACTGCTCTTTCCACAGGTTGGCATACCCCTTCGACTCAGCTCACATCAATATCAAGAAGCTCTTTTCCGCTCATACTGACGGACGCAAGTATGGGATGACGGGAGCTCTGCGGCAAATCGGGCTTGAATTGGAGGGACGACACCATCGCGCGCTCGATGATGCACGCAACATATTTCGGATCTGGTGCTGGATCGAGTCTACAGCTCCCCGACAACAGCAGAATCGCTAACGATCCGGTCGACGTTGGCACCGGCGATTGGTCCAGGCAAAAAATAAAAATATACCTTTTACTCATTTTTTTACTTGACAACGCCGATAACCATCATTATCATCGCCCCATCCTTTTACAGAACTAATCGCGCACTTTTGTCTGTTGTTCACTTTTTTGTCCAGAACTCCAACTGTAAGGAGACAGTCACATGCGAAAACGCAGGTTGAGCCTAAGGTCGATTACGACCGGGAAATGGCTCTTATGAATTGCCTGCCCGGTATCCCTTGGTTTCCAAGGGATTGGCGGATAGGCATGGCTGGCTGTCGCGGTTGGAGCAGCGGCGAGGCATCTTGAACAACAATCAGTCGTAGTCGACTGACTCAAGCACCTCACTTCTCTCCCCTTAGACTAATCCAGACAGTTTAGCCACCAGCACATTCGTGCGACTTGGCGAATCTCTTTTGGGCTTTGCCGTGCCCGGAGAACGTCGCCGGTTGTCGGCTGTGCTTTGCACTTTTGATCGCAGTGGTTGCCCCATTTGATTTTGCGAGTGGGGTCTGGCTTGAAGTGCGCCCGGTGCGCAATCGAGAAAGGAACTGTATGGAAAATCTCAAAACGCTGGAACGTCATTTCAATCGCATTGGCGCTCGCCTCTCCGTAATCGAAAACGTCGGCGCCGCCGGTGTGTCGGTGGGATTTCAACTCGGCATCGAGACAGATCGCCGCGGCGAACATTTTGTTGCACGCATTGGCGAGCCGGTGATCGAACTGACCGTGCTCCAGATGCTGCCGAAGGAGAAGCACCTGCTGCTGCTGGTGAAGGCGATCGATCTCAAAGGCGAACAGGTACGCACGAAATTTCTCTGCGGTCATGACGAACGCCACTGGTTCGTGGCCGGCGTAAAGCGCGAGGCAACCGACGTGGCTTCGGCCAAGGAGAGCCTCAAGCCCGACTTCGTCAAGGCTCGCCAGTCGCAAGCGGCGGTCAAGACACGTAATCGTCACCGCCGCCGCAACGAAGCCTTCGTTCGCCAGGGTGAGTGGTTCTTCGTCCCGGAACCGAATTTCAATCCGGGTGTTGCGCCCATCCTGCAACACGAGCCGATTCGCCGTGGAGGCGGAAAAGCGCACATGGTCGAAGAGCTCTGCCGCAATGGCGGAATCACCGTTTATGTCTGCCGCCAGCATCGGCAGGGTTTGACGGAAGATGAGTATCGCAAAGTGCTCCTCGCCAATCCCGTGGCCAAGAGCTGGAATTGGAGCGTAATGCGCCGCGACATGGATGTTTATGCACGCGGCCGCGTGACGCACCGTGACCACAAGACGGTCACTCTGCACGGCTGGCACCGCGTCTGCCTCTCCGAAGAGGTGAGCCTGAATAACGGCCAGTTCGTGCGCAGCACTTTTCTGGATTAACAAGGGGGTGCAATCGCAGTTCGGGGCGGGCATGCCCGCTCCGTCTGCGTCGATCTTTTTGAATGTGAGGTGTGACTATGGAATTTACATTATGGTCTGTCTTTAGCGTTTCAACGGCCTATCTGATGGCTTCACGGTTCCGTCAGTTCTGGCAGCCTCGTCTGCGTCAGCACACGTACGGGAACGTAATCGGTTGGGAACATCTGGGATTTGCCGTTGACGAAAAGATCCGAACCGAAGAACTGACGAAGATGTTCAAGCAGGATCCATGGTCACGGTCGTGGGAGGGAAACAACTCTTCCTATCACAAGTACCTGGACTCGGCGGGCGCAATCGGCATCCTGTTCGGCTACGATGACTGCCGCGAATGTGCACTCTCGTTGCCCTACTATGCTGCGCGCAACCGCAACTTCTTGTCATTGGCGGGATATGCGTCGAGTCCTGATTCTTATCTGCGCGGTGTCGGTCACTTCGTGGCGCCACACGATTCCAGCAAGTCCCTGCTATTTGCGGAGATGTTGGGTTACCGCTCGGCTAAGTCCGTCTATAATCGGCCAGTGGTCCCGGTAGCAGTGTCGTTCTATCTGTCGAGACTGCGCGTCTTTCCGCAGGGACAGCGTCCGGATGCCTTCAACTTCAAGATCTGCAGTGTGGACGATGTCGAAGCTGAGAAGGAAGTGAGCTTCAGCGAGCAGACCCTCTTTCAGATCACGCATCCGCAAACACAGGCACTGAAGTGCGCGCAATATGCAATCATTGTTGGCAACGTCATTGCCAGCGGTGAGCACCTCAACGCCGTTACCGGACGCCGATTCTTTTACGCAACCGTCAACACCGGTTCGATCGTCGTTGACCTCGTGCTGGACTCCAGCCGGATTGACTCACCGCTGGAAATCGGTTCGTTCGTCGCCGGCGACGGCCGGCTGGTAGCCGAGATCATTGATTAGCTCTGCCACGATGCGCCCGGAGATCACAAGGTCTCCGGGTGGTGTATTGTTCGCTCAATTGACTTTCTTCACGATTCCGATGATATTGGGCAATGGCCAGAATTTTTCGTTGGTGTCGAAGGGCATGAAGGCGGTCTCAAAACTGCCCATGCGTTCGATGAGATGTCCGTTGTGAGATAGATAAAGCGATGCCTCCGGTCCGCCTTCGAGATGCTGCGCGGCCACAAGATCAATTGGCAGCTTCAACAGAATATGATTGAGATCATACATCGAGTATGGCGAGCGCGAGAAGATGAAGAGGATGTTGCCGTGCTTGTCTTCACCCAATGCCGCCTCGCTCCAAATCTTGTCCTGCTGTGACCAGGTGTTGCGCCCGGGATGCTTGATCAAGCGCAGGTTCTGAATGACGGTCTGGTACTGTTCCTTTACATGATCCAATGAGGTGGCATCGAGATCGAAGATGCGAAATGGCGGTTGTGTCGTATCGATCGGATTGAACGCGGCGGCCGATAAGTACTTCGTCGCGCTTCTTGCGCAGTTGACATGTCCATCGTGCCGAAGGTATCCGACGTGGGTGGAAAAATCCTGTTGAAACATGCCGGCGTTGGTGGCGGCAATCAGATCATACTTCTCGCACCACTCCTGCGCAGTCAGACTGTGGTCCTTTGTCTGCGAGATCATCTTGACCTCGACTCGATACACTCTCGGGTCGATACGAATGATGTCAATACGCGAGTCCCCCACGGACGACTCCGGCGCACCCGTGAACTCGGCGTGGTGCAAGCCCTCGTCAATTTTGACCCAGAGGGAATCGGCGGAATAGGCTGTAAGAGAAGTCACGGACATCATGAGTAATAACGCGACGCGGATAAGAACACTGGTCATTACGAGTCTCAATTGGGCATACATAGCTCTCAAGTTTACTACAATTGCACGGAGATCGGCTAACACAAAATTCCAAATAACATGCATCTCGTGCCTGGCAATTTCCGCGATTACCTATACTCCGCTCGCCCAGAAATCACCCGAGAACCGCAGTCGAGTCGCTGTCATGAGGAACAACCAATAAGCGTGCCACAAAAACGGCACACCCGGAGTCGGAGGACTCCGGGCCGTGTCAGGGATAACTCCTCTAAGTCGTTATCAATCAAATGCCGGAGGGGGGAATCGAACCCCCACGGGTTTATGGCCCGCCGGATTTTGAGTC
>CAVOPW010000006.1:0-22801 GCA_963698225.1 uncultured bacterium | reverse complement strand
CCAAAAACATAGTTGAATTGCACAGGGGACAAATTCATGTCGCCAATCGCAGCGGTCGCGGCGCGAAGTTTACTATCGAATTGCCGCTCAAAGCCCAGCCTGCGGCGCTAACCGGAGAGGCTCCACGTGAGCAATCAGATCAAAATACTGGTCATTGATGACGAACCAGCGATACGCAAGCTGTTAAGAGTCTGTCTGGAGTCAGACCGATACCGTGTGGGCGAAGCTGCGACTGCAGCTGATGGTCTTCGAGAGGCGGTCTCGTTCAAGCCGGAAGTTATCATTCTCGATCTTGGCCTGCCGGACATGAACGGCGATGAACTTATTCGTCGGCTTCGCGAATGGTCGGCAATACCAATCATCGTCTTGACAGTCAGAGATAGTGATGCCGACAAAGTTGCCGTCCTTGATGCCGGGGCGGATGACTACCTGACCAAGCCGTTCAGTACTGCTGAATTGCTCGCACGCGTGCGGGTCGCGCTGCGGCACGCACATCCCGGGGAAGAGTCAGCCGTCTTTGTGTCCGGTCCGCTTAGGATCGACTATGCCGCGCGGGTCGTCACTCTGGACGGAGAAGAAGTACATCTGACGGCAACGGAGTATAGCCTTCTGCGCTTGCTTGCACGGCATGCCGGGAGAGTCGTGACGCACACACAAATTCTTCGCGAGGTCTGGGGTCCAACTGCTGTCGAGCAGCGTCAATACCTGCGGGTTTACTTTGGCCAACTGAGGAAGAAGCTAAGTTCAAGAACATTACAAGAGGACTTGATAGCAACAGAACCGGGGGTCGGTTACCGTCTACGCACGGTCGACCAAGTCTGACAGCTCATTCAGATCTTTTAGGACGTCGTGAATAGTGGAAGTCGGAATCAACGTTTTCGCGATTCGGTCGAGATATACAAGCTCCCCGAAGCGGACATTATAAGGGCCATTTCAAGCCTTATCAAGGACTTTCAATCGGCCGCGTGAGGTATCGATGCTGGTTGGTCGGCCTGCTTGGGTTTACGTTGAGCCTCCGAACAAGGCCGGTTTTGACAATGTGCTCAATGAGCAGGACTCAAGATATTATGGCGGGAATACTCGTCAATAGATACGTGGAGTTATCTTACGAAACGCTCGCGCTGCACAGTACGTTAGTGCTACTGGCCCTTAATCGGCGCATTTCAGATCAGGCTCGTAGCAGTTCGCGAGAAATAATCTTGAGAAGAACGGCATCACAGCAAACTACCATCCGATCGTAGTTAACGCCTCCATCACCGAAATCCTTTGCCGCCTGCGTAGAAAGAGCTTCGCTGCTATTACCTATGACTTTCCGCCTGAAACCGCTGGGGAGTTCGCTCAAGCGATGTAGTTCCCTTTTCATCCCTTCGGACGATGGAATTGCCGGTGCATTCTCCGTAACTTCCTATAGTGCTCAGACAGTACAAGGCGCCTGCTGAGAGATACACCCCAGCGCCTCTGCAATCTCGAGTACTTTCATCTTAAACAGGAGACAACGTGTTAAGAAAATTTAGTACTGGACTGTTATTAGGGATACTGATCCTTCTTCCTCTCACCGCGCGAAGCCAAACGAACGCGTACATTGGACCACATCTGGGAATTCAGAAGTCTCACGACGCCGAAGACGCAAACTACCTTGTGGGCGCCACTCTGCGCCTGAAACTCATGCCGGTAATCGGAATCGAAGGCGACATCGGATACCGACAGGAGAAATATGGTTCAGGCGCGCTGACTGCCAGAAGTTGGCCGTTTACTGTCACAGGTTTGCTCTATCCACTGCCAGTAATCTATGGCGGAATCGGCGGTGGTTGGTACAACACGACCTTTGATTACTCAGATACCTACAACAATGCCGGAATCGACGACGAGACCAAGACCGAATTCGGTTGGCACCTGGTCGCTGGAGTCGAATTGCCGGCTACTGCCAGAGTCCACGTTTTCGGTGATATCCGCTACGTGTTTCTCGAATACAAGTTCAAGGAATTGCCGGACGCCGTATTGGATGGCGCCAAGTCCGATTTCTATTCAATAAATGTTGGCGTGTTATTCCGACTATAGGGTGCCGCCTGACAGCAGATCCTAAATCATCCAGAAGGAGAATCTTATGCTTTGGACAGTAGCAGTAATCCTGCTGATCCTGTGGGCGCTGGGCTTGGTAACTGGCTATACCATGAGTGGTTTCATTCACATTCTGATTATCATCGCCATCGTGGCGGTGTTGGTCAGGATAATTTCCGGTCGTAAACTGCTTTGACACAGTCGGTGTCGCGAAAGGAGCATGCGTGAAGACAATGACTTTAGTAGGTATCATCCTAATCGCACTCGGCGTAGTGGGACTCATCTATGGAGGCATTACTTATACCTCCCAAAAGGATGTCGTTGACCTCGGACCAATTGAGCTTCGTGTCGATGAGAAAAAAGAGCTTCCGCTCCCGCCAATCTTTGGCGCCGCAGCAGTGGCAATCGGCACTGCTATGATAGTCGTAGGTCGGCGGCGGTCATTGGTTGGATAGGTGCATAGTGACGGCTGATGCCCGACTCGCCAGCATCCCGCGACGCTTGCGTGTGTCGAAGGTGTCGGTGAACTCCCGTGGATCGTCGAGCTGCGTTGAATTCACGAAGGATCGAAGCGAGAGCGCCGTTGCAGCGCTCTCGTTCGGTGGTAGAAGTAGGCAGGACCCTAATGGCCGCATTTCGCGCACGGCTCGTCGCCGTTTGCGAAGAGGAACTCAAGAAGCAGTACGGCGTCTGAAATGTTGATCATCTCATCACAGTTGACATCTCCGTCAGCCGGTAGTGGGCCATTGGAGAAAACGTAATTCAGTAGATATATTGCGTCCCTGACGTCGACTAAACCGGAAGAGTCTTCATCACCGCATGTACCCCCAGCCGCTTTGCTGAAGCGTGACACTTCCGACCAGTCCGACCAATCGGCCCCATCGAAGGCTCGAGCGCGCCAGGCATATTGCTTACCCGGTGCCAAGTCACTCGGAACAGCCCAGAACGTAATGGCAGAATCCACCGGTACAGTGGATGACTTCAGCACCATAGTGGTATCGTTGGCGTGGTAGATCTCGAATTGATACGAAATCGAGTCCCCGTCGGGATCAACGGAGCTTGTTGCGCCGAGGTATTGAGTGGACAGTTGAGCAACTGCGGCATCAATCGGATTTTCGAGGATGGGCGAGGACGGTGCACGATTGGTGCGGAAACTCTGCAGAGCCGTCCACACTGACCACGCCTGTCCATCAAAGGCGCGGGCACGCCAGGTGTAATTTGTGCGGTAGTTTAGCGTGACCGACACGGCCCACGTTGTGGAAGTCGCTCCAGAATTGACCATTGGTGATTGCACCCGAAGGATAGTTCCAGCGCCGTTGTACACTTCGAACTGATAGGTCAACGTGTTCCCATCGACATCGACCGCATTGCTGACGACAAGATTTGGCGTCAGGTCCGAGACGCGAACGGAGTTGATCGGAGAGACTGGAGTCGGTGCCCCCGGCGCGGTATTACTGCTGGTCGTAAACGTCCTGTAGGCAGAGAAGTTAGAGTACAAAGTTCCATCGTAGGAACGAGCGCGCCAATAGTAAGCTGTCCCGCCGCTAAGGTTAGGGCCAACTGTCCAACTGGTTAACCCAGCTGTACCTTGCACTACCCCTGTCGACTGCGCTACAATCGTGGCAAAGCTCGACGAAGTAGATACCTGGTAATTATATGTAATCGTGTTTCCTTGCGCGTCGGTCGAGTTGTTTAGGACTAGCGCCGGCGCAAGTGTGGTAACCGTTGCGCCTGCTGCCGGGCTTGCGAGCGTCGGCACAGTAGGCGCAGTATTGACACTCACCGAGAATGACCGGCTCGCGGAGTAACTCGAATACAGGTAGCCATCGTATGAGCGAACTCTCCAGTAATACGTTATACCGCTTGCCAGGTTAGTTGCAACTGTCCATGAAGTTGTTCCTCCGGCACCTTGTGCAACTCCCAGAGCTTGAGTCGTGATTGTGGTGAATGCCGCCGAAGTCGATACTTGGAAATCGTAAGTAAGGGAGTTGCCTTCGGCATCAGTCGCATTATTCAGTGCGAGAGTCGGCGTCAACAGTTCCCAGCTGGGCCGCACTCGCCGGGCTGGACAGCGTCGGGATGGAGGGCGCGGTATTCGTGGTAATGTCCAAACACGTCCATTCTGCGACCACAGAATATCGTGCGTAGGTCGACTGGTCCCATGTTGGCAGGCTGAAGTACCTTACACGGTCAGTGGTCACGGGAGGAATCTCGACAAACGTGCAGCTATCTTCGACTGAGCTGTTAACCGTCGTGATGTCCATCCAAGCCGTTCCATTCCAGGCCTGGATTACGAACTGCTGGGATGTGGACCAGCGCAACTGCGTTGGATTCCACGCCCAATAAACGACAAATCGACGAATAACCTTGACTTGAACCGAAATTGAGATTCCACCCAGTGAGGCAACATCGTACTTTCGGCGCCGAGATCGAAGTTGTGGTGCTCATATTGAAGGGATCGCAGGACGCCATCGGTAATACGTGACCGGCGGATACCCGGAAGGTGCTGTCTACAGCGGGCGATACCCCCGAACCAGATGCAATAGTACTTCGGACGTGGTGAAGTTGAAGTCAGCGCTGATGGCTTCGTTTCCTGGCGGCATCGCGGGAGCGCACGCGGTAATGATATGACGTAAACGGAGTAAGCCCGCTCATCGCTTGCTCGTGGCTGGTCACAAGGGTTGCGATCAGAGTCGTGGTCGATCCGTATGCTGTCGTTGTGCCATAATTAATCTGTCTCGTTGCTGGCTTCATTCGTCGACCAGGAGATGAGGGCAGAATCTGTTGAACGATATTGGACGCTACTACTGTGGCGATTGTTGGCGGGATGACATCGCCGGCAACGGTTGTAAATGTTCTCGCTGTCGACCATGCTCCCCAACCACATGCATTCTGCGCGCGCATCCGCCAATAGATACACGGTTCCGCCGGCCAGATCCGCTCACTGAATACGTCGATACGCTCGGTTGATTGTCTGCTGCGGTGCTCAGAAAATCAGAATTGTCATCGACTTGAACCTGATACAATGTCGCTCCGGTAACGTCGCTCCAGTCGAGTGCTATCGGCTGGGCCATGTTCGTTGCTCCGTTGGCCGGAGAAACAAAAGTCGGAACTGCCGGAAGGCTACAGGCCGTCGTGAATGATCTGGATGCGCTAAAGCTTCCCAGACCGCAGGCACTTTGAGCCTGGACGCGCCAATAATAGGTCGTGCCGGCGGCCAAACCGGACAATGCATAAGTTGAAGCTGTTGCCGTCGGAGCAACGGTAACGCTGGAGAAATCGGAGTTGTTGTCGACCTGAATTTGATAACCAGTCGCGGTAGCGACATCGTTCCAATCCAGCGTTATCGGTTGCGATAGATTGGTCGCTGCGTTCGCAGGACTGGCGAGCGTCGGTGCGACAGGTAGCGTGCAGGCGGCAATCGCAAATGTTCGCGATGCACTCCAGGCACCCGAGCCACAGGTGTTCTGCGCGCGGACTCGCCAATACAGCGTAGTACCACTGGTCAAGCCGGTAGCGTAAAGGGTAGAGGCCGCAACTACTTGATCCGACTGAGTACTGGAAAAGTCAGAATTATCGTCAATCTGCAATTGATACGACGTTGCGGTTGCGACATCAGACCAGTCGATCGTTACCGGTAATAGCAAACCGGTCGCACCGTTGGCCGGCAAGGACAGTGTCGCTACGCCCGGTAGTGTACACCCGCCGGAAGTGGGTTGCCAAGCGCCGAAACGAGTCCAAGTCTTGCCTGCATATGTTCGATTCATTTCCGCCGCCGCCGCTGGTCGCGAGAAATCTTGGAGGTTTGAGGATGCGAAGTTTGGGTTCGTGCCATTCGATCCACTGGCATCGAAACCGGCTGATCGCCAATTGGTCCAAGACGATCCGGAATATCCGGAGTTGGAGGTAAACGCGCACGAAAAGGCGCCTCCGCCGTGGTAGTACATGTTATCGTTGATGCCCCAACAAGTTTCCAGTGCCGGACTTTGCTGCGGCGCTTCCCCTCCCTGTGTCACGAATTCAATCGAACGTGTGAAAGAGGTCGTATCGAAAAAGACATTGTAGCGCACTTCGTTTGTCGCGTTTGTCGCTGTAGGTGAAATTGTGATGTTACGTTCATTGTTGTAAAAAGTGTTGTTCAGGATCTTGACTCGGCCTGAGTAGGCTCCACTCATTTCGGTCGAGTGAATATCGATCGCCCGGTAAGTAGCGTTCATAAACCGGTTTCCACAGATCGTGAGGGAATCCTGTTTTCCGCCAAACCAGATCCCGGAAAGACCGCCGTCGAACGAATTAAAGCGCACGTTCATATTGAAAGCCTTGACGGAAGATGTAGTCGAACCGCCGTACTTGAACATGATGCCCCCGGCTTTCAGGTCGAAGAACGCGTTCGAGTCTGCTGTGAAGTCGCGCTGGGAATAAAAGTCAATCCCGGCTCCACCGGACAAGGAGCCATCGGGCGACCAGGCCGTGCTGAGGCTGCAGCCGACTACCTTATTGAATCGACCCCATCCGTCAATCGACGCCGGGTATGCACCGCCGACGGTTCCGGCGAAAATCAAACCGAGATTATTCGCGCTTGTGTGCATGCCAGTCTTGCGCAGGTTGCAATGGACAATCCAGATAGAATCGGAGGCATCACTGGATGGCATGTCACCCCAGGCCCACGCAAGGATACCGCCGTGACCCAACTCAATTGTCAGCCCGAAGAAGAGAATCATGTCCTGATTACCGTAGGCATGTGTGACCACCGGCCTCTGAGCATACCTCAGTTCATGAGCGGTTGGATTGCCGTAGACATAAAGGATATCGCTGGATGGGTCATAGTAGTATTCGCCGCTCTGATTGACTCCGCCGAGTGACGATTCGCAGTGCAGCATGACTCTGTCCAGTTCAACGGTCATGTAGCCATCAGTATTCCAGGCATTCCAGCGAGCCGGAATGGTCGAACTTGAACGGTAGACGCTACCCGAATAGAGCGACCACGCTCCATTGTAAGGGACGCCTCCCGAAAGAATAGTCGAGCTTCTCGCTGTTTCAGTCGAGCAGCGGTACTCGGTCCAGGCAGTTCCGCCTCGTGGTGGTCTAATATCCACGGAGTCGTATCGAGCCGGAGCGAAGTACACTATGTCGCCCGCTGCGATAATTCCATTGGTCTTGTTGGGATGAGCCCAGGCGGCTCCCCAGCTCAAGCCACTATTCGAGTTGCTGCCGCCGGAGCGAACGTAGTAAGTCGCAGCCTGAGCGGACGAAAGTGCGACCGCCTGGCACAAGACAAAAATCACTGCGAGAGTAACTCTCTTGAAGCAGATCATATGAATCCCTTCACTGGATGCCCCCATTCCGATTGAACAATTTTGACGATCCACGGCCGGTGGTCAGACGTATCTTTCAGCCGTGCAAATGCGTGGTATCTCGGCCGAGTCACCACTTCTTGACAATCCATGACTGCCAGACAGAGGATTCTCGCAGTCGCAAAATTGTACACACGAAGCCATGACCCTGTCATACGGGCTTATTGCGTAGGTATTGCCAGTAGGTGAATTGTGTGCTGGTGGTTCAGCATTCTTCGTGGAAGAACCGTCAGGATTCATTCGCCGAGATGAATTCTCTTTGTTTGGGAATCTTGGAGAAAAAGCAAACTCGCATTTCGCGAGCTTAACGAAGGAGTCGACTCAATGTACAAGTTTACTCAAGAGGCTCTTTTCACCGAGCGGGTTGGAGCTAAGGCCCGGGCGCCCCGGTTCACCGGATCAAGAGCCTCCCAAGTTTGAGCGATCGACTCCGCACAACGACACGCGAGCTGTCAAGTCGAGATGAGTATCACAAGGTCTTTGTGTCGTCGCGTAAGCTCGACTCGCTCGATCGGTATATTTTACGCTAAATGAGTGATTTGGTCGATACGGGGTTATTGCGTAGGTAATGCCTCAGACGGTGGTTGTCAAATTATGACTTGTTGCGCAGGTAGGTCGGAAGATTGATCTCCAGATTCTGGATCTTGAGCTTGCGGCGGATGATCTCCCGATGCTTGTGGATGGTCTGGGGAGCAACATTCAGCAGGTCCGATATCTCTTTGGAGCTCTTTCCCTGGGCAATGAATTCACAAACCTCGGTCTCCCGTGGAGACAGCTTGGCGTAGTTCTCTTTGAAGGTATTCACACCTTGCCCCACGAGCGACTCAAATGCATCTTCGAGTTTCGTCAGATCCTTATTATTGAGTTTCCCATCGGCGGCCCGGAGCTTCTTGAGTGAAGGAGCAAAGATGTTCTTGAGGCTTGCGCAGACCTTTTCTTCATATTCGATCCGTTGCTGCTCGATTTCTGATAGGATAGCGCGCAGTGCGGCATTCTTTTCGCCCAACATTTCGCGCTCCGACTGCAGTCGATCATTGGCTTCCTTCAAGATTTCTCTGGCGACAATGTGCAAGCTCACATCTCGCACAATTGCAAGTAACAGCGTCTCGCCCGACGCCTTGAAGCAATTGAGAGAGATCTCGGCATCGAAGATCGTGTCGTCTTTGCGCCGGCACTTCCAGTAGAATTGCTGCGGAACGCCATTCTTGGCCAACTCGACCAGGCGATTGTTCTTATCAAGCGAATCTTCGCCGTTGGCTTGTACCGGCGGTGCAAACTCGCCCGGCTCGTGACCGACAATGTCGGCTTTGCTTGACAATTGAACATTGCGACACAGTGTCCGTTGCATTCGACAATTTTGCCCTCGTTCATAACGAAAATTGCATCGTTGGCTGATTCGAAAAGTGTCTGGTAGCGAACGAAGGCGCTCTTGAGTTCGATGTCGGCTATTTTGCGTGAAAGGGCGCTCGCAAAGACATGGGCGACCATTTGAAGACGCTGAATGAGTTCATCCGACCATTGGGTCTCAAATTGCACAGAACTGAAGGCGATGGCGCCGACAAGTCCACCGCCGACTAAAAGTGGAATTGTGACGTTGGATTTGGTGCCATGTGATTGATAGAATTCCCGGTCGGCGGTAGCATCCAGCGGCAATTCGTCCATCGATGAGAAAACAATGTGTTCACCCCGCAGCATTTTCTCGACGCTCCACGGCAGGACGTAAACGCCCTCGCGAAGCTCTGCGATTGAACTCTTATCCAGGGCATAAGACTTTTTGGCTGCCCAAGTATGTGTCAGAATGCCGGAGGAATTGTCTTCCGAGATCTGGAAGAGTGTACCACGATCGACGCCCAGCGTGGTAATGACGAATGCCAGCCAACGGTTTATTTCTTCGTCGACCTCATCCGCGAGAACGTTTACGAACGCTGAACACAGCTCCGAGATCATTGTTTCAAAGCGGAGCTTCTCCTCAGCATTGGTGTACATTAGATTATCCATCTGATTACCTCACTTATCCTGCCTGGCAGATGCCAAATGCCAGCCGGCGTTTTGGGGCGCAGTTCGGTCTATGCGCCCCGTATCATTCGTTAGTTGTCCTTCTCCAACCACTCGAGCATCTCGGAAATCCTGCCCGTAGCCAAGGCAATACTTGTGTCGGCCGCACCATAGTAGAAGTGAACGGTGTCACCGTCGGGAAGGATTGTGTAACCGCACGGAAAGACCACGTTGCCGACGTCGCCGTGCAATTCGTAGGGTTGTTCTGGACCGAAGATCCACTGACTGCCGCGTTTGAGGCACAGTTCGGGTTTCTTCAGATCGAAAAGCGCCAAGCCGAGCCGATAAATTGCGCCGGCCGCAGTGTGCCGCACGCCGTGATACAATATCAGCCAACCCTTCGCGGTTTGGATCGGCGGTGGCGAGAGGCCAATCTTGTTGGCGTCCCACCAGCCTCCGCGACGGGCCTCCATCATTATCTTGTGATCTCCCCAATGAATCAGGTCGGGCGAAAATGAAATCCACATATGCGCTCGTGGCGAACTGATCGGTCGATGGATCAGCGCCCAGCGGCCGTCGATGCGATGCGGCAACAAGGTTGCGTCCTTGTCATCCGGGGGCATGATAACCCCGTAACGCTTGAAACTCTGGAAATCTTCGGTAGTGGCCAAAGCAACGCCCGGGCCATCGCGCGTGAAGGCGGTGTAAACCACGACATACTGACTTAGTTCCGGTACATAGGTAATGCGGGGATCCTCAATACCCCAAATCTCTTCGGGATAGTTCTCCGGGTCCGGCGCCATCGTCGGTACCTGATCAATTCGCCAACCGTCCACTCCATTGGCTGAGCGAGCTGCGCAAAGATGCGACAGTCCGCGACGGTCCTCGACCCGGCACAACAACAGCGTGCTGCCATCCGCCAGCAAAGTAGCACCCGGATTAAATACACTATTGATCGGGTAGGGCCAATTGGCGGCCGTCAAGATCGGATTGAGTTTGTGTCGTTGCAGTAGTTCGGGATGTGTATTGCTCATTAAAGTTTCGTCTCCACGGTACTAAAGGGTGTTCTCTGCTAAGCGCAGTTCCAGCAGAGACTGGAGGAATGCAAGAGTCGATTCCGCGCCGAGATTTTCATTTGGACGGTCGGGATGCAAGCCATCGCGACAACCGCCGGTAGTTGGATCGTAAATTGATAGATTAAGGTCGTTGCGCCCCAGGAACCATTCGAAGGCGCGTTGCGCTTCCTTGCGCCATTTGTCGTCCAGAGTAATTCGATAAGCTTCAATGCAAGCGGATACCATCGCCTGACCCTCCACTGGCTGCTGGTCGAAACGCGCCCGGTCACCGCCTTTACGGTAGAAGCCGTTCGATCCGATCGGGACAAAATGCCCTCCTTTGCTGGCGCGCTGGACATCCGCCAACCACGTCAGCGATTCAAGTCCGACTTCAATCATCTCTCTGCTTTGAGTCGAATGTCCGCAGATGAGCGAGGCGTGTGGTAAGACGGCATTGCAGTATGTCAGTTCATTTTCGTACCAGCGCCAATCGTCCGAGCGACAGCGCTTGTACAAATCCAAGAGCCGGTGCGACAACACGTCTTGAACCTGGCTGGCACGACGATCGCCGGCGAATCGTCGAAGGTATTCATGAATGCCAATGAGCGCAAATGCCCATGCGCGGGGACTCGTGGTGTCGAGAATCGCAGGCACGGCTTGTTCGAACAGCCAGCCGGCCATACTTTGCAGAGCCTTTGCGCGCGAGCGACCTAACACTGTCCCGAGAGCCCACAAAGCGCGACCATGGCTGTCGTCCGAGCCGTTTACTTCCAGCCAGGTATGTTGATAGGTCATGAAATTGCGGAAGCGTCCCGTCTCGGCATTATAAGCATACCAGACAAACGCAAGGTAACGCGAGGCCAGCTCAAAGGCTTCGGGAGTGACGACATCTTCCAAGAGAGCGCTCACTATCAGCGCGCGCGCGTTGTCATCCGTTGTGTAACCCTCGTGGTAATTCGGTATCGTGAAGATGGCGTGCTGTAGTATGCCGGTTTCGTCCGTCATGTTGCGCAAGTGGTCTAGTTTTAAGGTCGGAAGTTCGCCCGGATGCTTATCGAGGGCCTTGACTGTGAAGCCGGGCCTGCTGAAATGACGGCGCCCGGCGCGGGCGCGCTCAAATGTCTCGCGGTAACTTTGGGCTACATGCGGCCAAGTCATTTCCCGACCGAACATATAGGCACGCTTACGCATTGCATGGCGCCGTGCTTCGTCGCTCAGCAGATTGATGACCTCCTGCGCAATTGCCGGCGGATCCCGAAACGGCACCAGGACACCGCGCTCCTCCGCCAACAATTCTTCGGCGTACCAATATGGCGTCGAGATAACCGCCTTACCGGCGCCAAGAGTATAGGCAAGTGTACCCGAGGTGATCTGCGCCTGATTGAGATACGGAGTAATATAGATATCCGCCGCACCGATGAACTCCATCAGCTCTTCCAAACTGACGAACCGATTATGAAATATGACATTGGCTTCAACGCCCCGTTCACGAGCCAGCCACTGCAGTGAAAGCCGGTACGCCTCGCCATCGACTTCTTTCACGTGCGGATGGGTCTCGCCCAATATCATGTAGACCACATTGGGATGTACCGCCAGTATCGCCGGCAACGCCTCGATGACATTCTCTATTCCCTTGCTTGACGAAAGCAGTCCAAAACTAAGCAGGACCATTTTCCCTTCGACTCCGAATAAGTCCTTGTGGAAACTCGGGTCAACAAAGGGAACGTCAGGGATGCCGTGAGGGATAAAATCTATCTTGTCCGGCGAGACATTATAAATGCTGGTTAGAAACTCTTTGCCCCGGTGACTCATGACAACGAGTCGATCCGAAAGTTTCGCAACTTCTTCAAGTACCCGCCGCTGGTCGACATCCGGATCGGCCAGGATCGTATGTAGCGTTGTCACAATCGGCATGCGCAGTTCACGCATCAGCGCAAGGATGTGACTGCCGACTTTGCCGCCGAAAATCCCGTACTCGTGCTGCAGACAGACAAGATTCACATCATTGATATTCAGGAAGTCGGCAGCACGGCGGTACGAGTCAATATCCCGCTCCATAAGTTCGAAACGAACACGGCCGGGATATTCGTACCCTTGATTATTGTCGTTGACCGGAAGTGCGATACAAGTCGTCTCCTCATTATCGGCGGCGATTGCCTCGCATAAGTCGGTGGTAAATGTCGCGATACCACACCGGCGCGGCAGGTAGTTACCGATGAATGCGATGCGCTTGATTATTGGATTCGCTGAACCATTCTGCAAAATTAAATTCTCCTATCCTTCGATCACTAAGCAATTATCGTGGCTCCTGGGCAGACCGGATCGCGACGAAAATCAAGGGCGAAAGCCACATCTGCTCCTGGACCGAGATTGAGCTATAATACGATACACCGAACCGTTGTACTTACAATCGGTCAAACGATTGAAAAAGGATCTAGATCCATCAGCGAACCTCGAGAAATAAAGTCGCCGATTCGACAGAGATTGGTTCGGAAAGCAGTGTTTGAGAAGTAATCGAGAGGATATGCTGATCCAATGAGTGCTAAGACTGCTCAGATCCGGGTTAGCCGGAGGATAAGCCCAGAGCTTACAATAAGTTCTTATTCGGCCGCATATCTAAGACGGCCATACAGATAAAGGTCGCTTTCGAGATCACGTGCTTCCATTTTTTTGTTTGGAAGCGCACCATTGGTTTCGTATATTGGGATATACTTATGACAGCAAACTTGAGACCAGAGAAATCACGGGAGCCTAAGATCCGTGTCCTTTTAGTTGAGGATAATCGTCTGCTGCGCGAAGGAATCACCAAGATGTTGAATGCCGAGGCGGACATCAAAGTGGTTTCATCTTCGGGCAACGGCGATGCCATTGAGAAGGCTAAAACGCTGGCGCCGCAAGTTGTGCTTATGGACATCGGACTTAAGGGTCAAAACAGCTTGAAGGTAGTTACGGATATTAAGAAGCTGTATCCGGAAACACATATTGTCATCATGGATCTGGTTCCAGCGCACGCTGAAGTTGCCGAGTTTGTCAGAGCGGGTGTCGCTGGATTCATTCTCAAAGACGCAACTCTTCACGAATTTCTTCACACAATCAGATCGGTCGCACAGGGCACCAAGGTTCTTCCCCCGCTGATGACCGATTCGCTATTTTCCCAGATTGTCGACCACGCTCTTCAAGGCGGCAAAATGAGGAAGCTAATGTCTGCCGTCAGGATGACCAGCCGGGAGCACGATGTAATTGCGCACATTGCCACCGGAAAAAGCAATAAGGAGATCGCCGGCGAACTCAATATTGCCGTGCACACGGTCAAGAGTCACGTCCACAATATCCTCGAAAAACTGGCTTTGCATACTCGATTGGAACTAGCAACATTCGCACACTCCCACGAAACGAACAGTCAAGCCACCCCGGAAGATTCAGAATAAATTGTCTGCCTCACTGAAGAACTAATCCCCTTTTCAATCCTTAGAGCGATTGATTTTTCGCTCGCGATGCCGTATGCCAATATAGGAATACAGCGTGTTTTGGTCTTTCCATGCGAAACTCATCATCCGTGGAGAGGATCCTTATAAATTGATGACGGAATTGAAATGAAATGGCAAAAATAAAGGTTTTGCTGATTGAAGACAATCGTCTGTTGCGCGAAGGAACGACCGCATTGCTCAACGAACAGGTGGACATCACGGCGGTTTCGTCAGCGGGCAATCGCAGCGCGCTTGAGAAGGCCAGAGACTTAATGCCGGATGTGGTGCTGCTTGATTTGGGTATCAAGAGTCAAAACAGTCTGAAGGTGCTGGAGTCGATTCGAAAGCAACACCCGCGGACGGAAGTCATTGTGATGGACCTGATTCCTGCCCATTCCGACGTGGTCGAGTATGTCAAGGCAGGAGTTTCCGGCTTCATTCCAAAAGACGCAACCCTTGACGAATTTCTGCGCACTATCAGAACAGTAGTTAAAGGTGTGAAAGTTCTGCCGGCGACAATGGCGGATTCGCTGTTCTCGCAAATCGTCGACAGCGCGATTCAAGAGGGTAAGGTGCAAGAAGTGATCGATGCCGTTAAGTTAACCAAACGGGAGCAGGAAGTTGTCGATCTGCTGGCGGCGGGGAAAAGTATCAACACGGTCGCCCATACACTCAAGGTTGCTGTCTTCACGGTCAAGGGGCATACCCGCAATATCCTCGATAAACTGGCACTCCACACTCGTCTGGAATTGGCCAATCCATTGAACGCAAAGACACCTCGGAAAAACGTCCCAAAGCGACAATAGTCTTTTCGCGATTCTCCTCATCCCAATGGTTTAGCTCCCTTTTCAACCCCACGAGCTATAGACTCTCAATTCGTTTTTGTCGTAGTTAATACAGAAGCAGAGACCACTCCCCGGAAGCACAAGAAACTTCTGTAGCAGACTGATCTAATGCGGGGCCGCATGAGCAGTTGGATTCTCGAATGTAGTTCGAGTCCCATTGTTCACTGGATCGCGAAGAGGTCCGAATCACACGACGGACTGGAAATTGAGAGAATGCATATGATGAACGACAATGAGAGACGGTTAGACTTCAGGGAGAAGATCATACCTGATCTCGAGGTTCTTCTGCAATTTTCGCTCTGGCTGACCAAGAATGGGCGCGATGCGTCCGGACTCATGCGCGAAGCTTTAGCGGAAGCGTACCGCACCTGGGAAGAATGGACACCGGAAGAAAGCCGGAAGGTCTGGATGCACAAGATATTGACCAGGCGCTTCTTCAATGGATTTCAACAGAAATCACGGCTTCAATCCCCGGCCGCCGACAATGTGGATGATCGCCTGATCAAGAACAACCGGCTCTTTCCGGAGACGTCGATCAACTCCCGGCAGCCGTCATTTTTGTCCGGCGAATCAAACGAAGATCTCGACTACTTCAAAGCTATTGCCAGTCTCCCGGCAGTATTTCGTTCCGCAATGATCCTTTCCTGCCTGGAGGGATTCTCCAACCGGGAGATCGCCGACTTGGCGGGAGTCGAGTCTCAAGCTGTTGAATCACTGCTCAATCGGGGCCGCAAGTTCCTGCGCGAAGAGCTATTTGCGCATCTGATGGGCAATGAAGATTTCGAAAAGAATTCCGGGCAGAAGGCGGCAATCGCGTGAATAACAGCGTCGCAACAAGATCGACCAGTTCGAATAATGACAGGAATCAGTACTGCGCGAAGAACCGGGATTTTGAAGAACATGCTTTGTCCCAGCTCGAGGACCTATATCGCGCCGCTTCGTATCTCGTGGCTAACGATTCCCAGGCACAGGAACTTGTACAGGATTCCCTGTGCACAGCTTACAAGTTATGGGATAAGTATCATTCCGGCGAGAGTCGTCGCGTTTGGCTTTACAGCATCCTGGCAAATGCATATATGAAGAAATACCGTCCATTCCCCAGCTTGTCAGAGGCAGTTAACGTCGCCTATTGGCCCGAGGGGTACCGATCACACGCGCAGCCGGCGATTCAACCTCCCCTTGACGAGTCGGGAGAATTCCAATCCATCAGTATGAACACCGCAATTAACATGGCGAGCGAGTCCGAGGAATTTCAACGGCAATCCCGATTCTCCAGACAAGATGCTGAAAAGGATTCATCACCGCTCCATTTTTCAAGGCTTAGTGCGGCAACCGACAACTGCAACGGACTCGATGAATTTCAACCGAAGCGCCGATCCGCAACCTGGCTGCAAACAAATGACGTCGACGAAATCACCCTATTGGAAGTAACCGGCAGCGACGTCAAGCGGGCTATTCGTGCTTTACCTGATGATGTCAGGTTATTGTTGGTGTTATCCCTGCTGGCAGGCTTTTCGCATAGAGAAATCGCCCAGGTCGCCGGCATTCATTTAGAGACAGTCAAGTCCAGACTTCCTCGTGGCCGCAAACTCTTCAGAGAGAGCTTCGCCACCATGTGGCGTACGGAGCAGGTACGCCATATGCACAGGCAGAGTGAGGAGTAACAGAACGGGTTAGTAATCGATGTTCCGAATAGTAGTGCAATTACCAATTTCAATAGGAGTTAACATGTCAAAGATAATCAATCTCTCTCTTGCCGGCGTGCTTGCGCTCGCGCTTGTGTCTTGCGGCACCGGCAACACCGGCGAACAACCTTCCGGTAAGGCGCCGGTCGAAAAGACCGCCAAGCAGACCACCTATGTAACGATGCCGGAGAATACGGCAATATCCGTTACGCTCGCTGACTCGATCGATACCGATGTTGATGTCACCGGCGGGGACTTCCGTGCCAACCTGAATCGCTCAATCGTCGTCAACGGACATACCCTGTTTGCTGACGGCGCCGGCGCGAGGAACGCTAAACAAGGTTGTCGAGTCCGGCCACCTCAAAACACCGGCTGAATTGAATTTCAGTCTGACGTCTATTCAGGACGGCAGCGGCCGCTGGATCAACATTGGCACCAACACGATACTTGAGAAGAAAGCCTCACATACCAATAGAGAAGTCGCCCTGATCGGCGGTGGCGCAATTGTCGGTGGCATCATCGGCAAGATCATTGACCGAAAAGGCAGCACCGAAATCGGCGCAGCTGCTGGTGCCGCTGCCGGCACAGGAATGTCCGCCGCGACCGGCAAGCAGGACATCTTCCACGGTATCGGTACCGAGGTAACTTTCTATTCAAGTCAGTCGAATCAAATCGCTCTTAGATAGCGGGAGTGTCGAAACGACGATCGACTTTCAAGATATGACATCAACCTGTTTAAGAAGGAATTACAAAAATGAAGAAATCTCATCACGTCTCTGATAATGAGCCTGGTGCTTAGTCTCTCGGTTTTTGCCGGAACCCGCCCAGCCGGATTCAGGGGCATCGGCCCGAGACTCGGGATGACGGTCAACCCTGACCAATTCCATTTCGGTGGACATATCGACTTTGGCGATCTGGCGGACAATCTCATGATGATGCCGAATATTGAAATTGGTGTCGGCGACAACATTACCACAGTCGCTCCAAGTTTCGAGCTTGACTATCGCTTCCGCGAAGACTGGGGTGCTCTGGACTCCGTATCTTGGCGGCGGCGTCGGACCGGTGTTCTACTCGTGGAAGCACGGCATGCAGCAACTCCGAACTCGGTGTCTATCTGCAGTTCGGCATTGGCAGAGGATCGGCTCGGCAAGCCAGTCCGGACATTTCTTTGTCGAGGGTAAACTTGGTCTGGCCGACGCTCCCGACTTCAAAGCGACGGTTGGCTGGACTTTCGGAAAGTAAGCAGTGACGACAGCCCCGACAGACGAGAGGCTCCACAAGAACCACTGTGCCGCTCGAAGTGCGCGGCACAGCGCGGAGCAGAGAGTATGCAAGGTCGATGCTCGAATTCTGTTCCGGCGGCATGTGTCAGTTGGAACAGAATTCAGCAGAGACCGAACCAAACACTTAACAGTCAGGAAACATCCAGATGAAATCCAAAACAGTAATTATTTCGGCCATAATCGTTGCCGCCTCGGTCCTCTTGCTTAGCTACCTGCCGGCAGGGGCGTCAAAGATTGATAATCGCATCGAGGATACCGCGAAGCAATCATACATTTTCAAAACCTATCTCAAAGGCGATGACATCAAGATTCAATCAAGAGATGGAATTGTTACCTTGACGGGCACGGTAACCCAGGAGTCCCACAGATCTATGGCTGTGGAAACCGTTACGAATTTGCCCGGTGTCAAGAGCGTCAATAATCAAATCAACGTCACGGGTACACCGACCGGAGCCAGTTCTGACTTCTGGATTGCTGACAGGGTCAGGGGAACATTACTGTTTCATCGCAGTGTGAGTTACATCAACACGGATGTATCAGTAACTGACGGCAAAGTCACCCTTAAAGGCAAGGCGTCGAGCGAAGCGCAAAAGCAATTGACCCGTGAATACGCCGAAGATATTTCCGGAGTCAAGTCCGTCGACAACCAATTGGTTGTGACCAATGCCCCGGAAGTGTCTCCCCGAACGACAGGCGAAAAGGTAGATGACGCTTCCATCACCACCCAGGTCAGGATGACACTGTTGTTCCATCACGGGACCGATGTCTTCGATACAAAAGTCTCGACCCATAAGGGCGTCGTCACACTCGGAGGCACAGCCAAGAACCAGGCCGAAATCGATCTCGCCAGCAAGCGAGTCAATGATATCGTTGGCGTCACAAAGGTGATTAACAATATGAGTATCGAGGCGCCGACGTCGTCCTCGACCAACTAAGTCAATGGATCACTGCCGGTCGATGCACGGACGCAGCGGCCGGCGGTGAGTCCCGACAAGAAGAAGGAGAAACTTATGCTGTGGACAATAGGTGCACTGCTCTTGATTGTGTGGGCACTAGGGTTGGTTGCCGGCGTAACGCTAAGTGGATTCATTCACGTACTGTTGCTGATTTCAGTAATAGCTATAGGGTTTGAGCTTATTGCCGGCCGCAGAGCAGTTAATAAGTAGAAACGCGTTGATATCTTAACACAAACCGAGAGGAGCATGATATGCTTTGGACAGTAGCAGTAATCCTGCTGATCCTGTGGGCGCTGGGCCTGGTGACAGGCTACACGATGAGCGGGTTCATCCACATTCTAATCGTCATCGCCATTGTGGCGGTGTTGGTCAGGATAATTTCCGGCCGACGAGTTCTATGACACCATCAGTGTCAGGAGGGGAGTGATCATGAAGATCATGACAGCAATTGGCTTGATCTTGATTGTGCTCGGCGTAGTCGGGCTCTTTTATGGCGGCATAACCTATACGTCCACGAAGAACGTGGTCGACATGGGCGCAGTTTATCTCGAAGTTGATCAGAAGAAAGACATTCCCTTGTCGCCGATTCTTGGAGCCGGCGCGGTGGCTGTCGGAGTCCTGTTCGTATCACTTGGAAGGCGACGGAAGACGCTTGTCTCCGGGTGTTGGGGCTCCTTCGCATCGGACATATAGGCGGAAGCCTCCAAGAGGCACTCAACCAGAGCTTGCTCAGGTTGAAACGCAGGCAGGAGGCAAACAGAGATTACGTCGATGCTGCTTCGGAAATTTTAGAACTCGCAAAAAACGCACACCTGCTTTACTCTAAGCGAACATCGGCTGAGAAACGCCTATTGCTGGACAGCGTTCTCTCGAACTGCACACTTGACGGGCTAACTGTATACCCCACATAGAGAAAACCCTTCGACTTGATCGCCGAAGGGGTCTCTTTGCAGTTTAAGCTCCCCGGGCCGGGCTCGAACCAGCGACCCGCTGATTAACAGTCAGCTGCTCTACCGACTGAGCTACCGGGGAGTGTATTTTCTTCTAATATCGGGCGCCAATATAAACAATTAACCTCGCCTGTCAAGGAAATTGCCCACTGAAAAAGTCCCGGAAGTGCATCAAGAGGATGAAATACTGTGGCGGCGAGGGTCAAGGCGGTCTCTGCAGTACTTGCCAAAAGACATTTACTTCGCGATACATTACCCAATGATTCATCCGGCTCCCCGTCGAAATCGAATACTTGCCGAAATCGGCCTTCTTTATGCAGCCGCCGTTTGGGGTGCGACCTTCTTCATTGTGAAAGACGTCCTCGCGCAGATTGATCCCATAGTCCTGGTCGGCTACCGCTTTGCCTTGGCGGGAATACTGTTGGCAGGTTACCTGGCCATCAAGCGGACGCCGATGCTGACCGGATTGAAGGATGGAATCATTCTCGGGGTCATACTCTGGGCGCTGTACATCCCGCAGACAATCGGGTTGGGATATACCTCCGCTGCCAATTCCGGATTCATCACCGGACTGTTTGTCGTGATCGTGCCGATTCTTGCCTATGCGCTCTTTCGCAAGAAGCCATCGCCTTGGGAAGCCGTCGCGCTGTTGCTATCGCTCGCCGGTCTTTGGTTCCTCACCGGGGGCATAAGCGGAATGAACTTCGGCGATCTGATTACGCTATTCGCCGCCTTCTTCTATGCTTTGCATCTGCTTTATTGCGACAAGTATATGAAAGCCGGGCGCGATCCGATTGTCATCAGTGTTCAGCAGTTTCTACTTGTAGGTGCGCTTAGCTTCGCGACCGCGTGGATATTCGACCTGCCGTTTTCGATGGGTGACCGCGCGACGATACTGACAGTGATTTTCCTGACTCTGTTGCCGACACTAAGCGCGTTCCTGATTCAGCTCTATGCACAGAAGTTGACTTCGCCGTTTCGCGTCAGTCTCATTTTCGCTCTCGAACCGGTGTTTGCGGCGATTTTTGCCTGGACCCTTGGCGGTGAACAGTTTGTCATTCGCAGCGCTGCCGGCGGGCTGTTGATCTTCGTCGCGATGATCGTAGCCGAACTGCCGGCAGCGGGTGTGAAGAAGTAGAAATCAACGGTTGATTCTCTCACCGACTATAATCCCGACAATTGAATCGTTTGAGGATATTCGATTTTGTAGCTGATAGAGACAGTCTCTTTGCCGCTAGGCGCCAGTTTAACCTGCCACTTCGCCTTGTTCTCACGGTCTGTTTCAATTGGCTTCGGGATGATTGACTTGAAATCAATCTTAACGCGACTATCGTTGCTCGTAAAAAATGCCTCTTCAAGTTCGACAGTCCTATCGACACCGGATTTATTGACCAAAGTGATGGTTACCGTCTCGGAATGACCGCGTTTGTCGCCGTCTACGGAATTGAGCCGGTCATTGATTTCGCGTTTGATCTCGATACCGTCATCGACTCCAAATGGCATCCCGAATTCTTCGTCAGGAAGCACAAGGTATGGCGAATTGAATCGGCCGATGTAGTCGTTTTGCGCGAAGAGATTGATTGTCCCCGGCAACAGCGGCACGCCCGTCGTGTTTTTCATTTTCATGAATCGAAAGACATTTTGAAAGTTCTGCGGACGAGCAATCAAGGTTTCGTCTCCATCAAGGACCCACTGAGCAATCGTAGTCCTAGTGCTTTGTTCACCGGAGGGAATAGTCTCCGGCTGCAAGACGATGAAATTGGTAGAAAGTGATGTGGACACGGTATTGACGGCTACTAGACCACGCCCGGCATTGACAACTCCTGTTCGGAGTCTAAGCAACTCGTTGACAGTTGCTACTGGCATGTTCTTGATGTCTTCGGCTCTAATCTGGCTGAAATCGACAGTCTCTGTGATTCGAAGGAGATCTCGTTCGGCGGTGACGGTACCTTGCTCATTATCCCTTCCGCCTCGAAGTTGGATGCCACCAAATTCGAGATCGAATCCTTCACGAGTCACCAATGTTTTGGCACTCAGCTCACCGGGAAACATGATACGATTCGGCGATGCCGTCGACAGAGTCAGCTTCACGTCCTTCCAATCCTCACCGGTATTCTGAGTTACCTGCCCGAAGTAGCTTAACTCGACGCTATCGCTGTCGATCAACCGAGCATTGTAGATTGGCGACCAACTTGCTTGTGGTACAAGATAGGCAATCGATAGATGTGATCGACCCGCAGATTCAACCTCGACGTCAATGGTGACATGTCTGGTCTGTCGCATCGCATCACTTTTCAGTCGGTTAAGTTCAGCTTCCAGTTTGGAACAACGATTGCTGATTCCCGCTGACTCCAGGCCGACAGCGCGAAGGGAATCGACCACAAAACTCAGGTTTCGCGAAATGAATGTGTACGCTTGCTCCCAATTCTTGGCGTCAAAAGCCACCTTGGTCATGTCATCGCTGAGCGTCTTACCCGCGTTCGCGATGAGTTGATCGAGCATTGACTTCTGCATTTCCAGTACTGACTTGCGATCATTGAGCGCAGCCAGTTGGTGATTGTAGAGAGTGTCAAGCATTTGATTCAGCGCATCAATTCGCGCACTATCGGAGGGCATGGACACAATTGAGTGCTTCAGCCCTTGTATCACCATGTTTTCCCCGGTAGCCGACGCTCGAATTGACTGCTCGTCGGCGATCAGAGGAATATCCGGTATCGTGATAGAATGACTGCCAACCGCTAAATCGACTTCAACGGTTCGGTTGATAAGCGCACGATCATTGAAAACCGTTACGGACGAGATCTTTGACTCGAATTTGCTTTCAACCGCAAAAGCAGTGACACCAATCAACAACATCGCTGCCGCCACTAACCAACAGGTGGTTCTTCTGTACAACATGGGTTCCTCCCTTATGTATGAGACGTTGAATTCAATTGTCTGCAGATCGGTAACACCCGACGACAAGAAGCTCGGTTGTTCGCCTTCGATGTGACCTCCACCAATCAGAATACAGGTGGTAATTCGGAATATTCCGCAATTTAAAGGCGCTAATTCCGCTTGCTTATTTTGAGCATTGCGCTTGATTGAGACTGTACTAACTGTTAATCAGCCCCCGCGAATCCTTGTCAAATGGTTGTTATTACAACCCCAGGA
>CAVOPW010000005.1:0-183318 GCA_963698225.1 uncultured bacterium | reverse complement strand
GACCGGCTGTCCCAACTCCACCTTGCCGATATCGGTCTCATCAACCTGGGCAACGATAAACACCGAGTCGACCTGGGCAATCTGCATCAAGGCGGTTCCGCCGGAGACATTGGAGATTCCGGAGGCAATGATGTTCCCCACCTCGACCTTGCATTGGATAATCAGCCCGTTAATCGGCGCCCGGACAACGGTGTCATCGAGGCTCTTCTTGGCATTGGAGACGCTGGCTTCTGCCCGAACCAAAGAGGCGCGTGCCTGCTCAAGCATCAATTGCTTGCTTTCGATATCGGACTCTGAAATGAGCCCCTTCTCAAATAGCTCAGTCTGACGCGCGACTTCGCGCTCGGTGGTTTTCAGTGAGACCTTGGCCACCGCCAGGTCGGCGACAGCTTTGTCATAATCGAACTTGACCAATTCGGGATCGATCTTGCAGAGCAAGTCACCCTGGCGGACGTAATCGCCCTCTTCAAAGCCAAGAAGGATGATTTCACCGGACGCTTTGGACTTGACCTCGACCGTCTTTACCGGTTCCACCTTGCCGGTAGAATTAATCGTGACCCGCAGGTCTCCGCGAGTTGGCATTACGACCTTATTCTGAACCGCCAGTGCGGCATCCTTACCGCCGCCCGACCAGAAAAGGAAGTAGCCGCCGGCAGCTGCAGCAATGACGATGACAGTAATAATGAGTAGCTTTTTCATACGAGTCTTATACGCTCCAATCGGCCAACGGGACAGAGAATCATCCCCCATTTACATCAATTTGACAGTCAGCGTCAATGAATACTTGCGGCTTTTCGGTGTCAAGTTAGCGGTGGCTATTCGGGCAAAGCGAAGGCTTTGCCCGGATCGCAATCTGAGTCCTAGTCAATCCAGTCGGCGATGAAAACGTTGGTTTCGCCCTCTTTGGCGTTATTGCGGTTAGAGCAAAATACAAACTTCTTGCCGTCATGCGACCACATTGGAAATCCGTCAAACGTCGGATTGAACGTTATCTGCTCCAAGCCGGTACCGTCAATATTGATCATGAAGATATCAAATTCGCGGGGGCTACCCTGATGATTGGTGCAGAAGACCAGACGCTTGCCGTCCGGATGCAAGTACGGCGCAAAATTGGCTTTACCGAGATGAGTGATCTGTCGCTTGTTCGAACCATCGGCGTTCATGATCCAGATTTCCAGTTCCGCCGGGCGAATCATATCCCTGGCCAACAGCGCCATATAGTCCGTGGAGTCCTTGGCGGTTTTCGGGCGTGAGGCGCGATAAATAATCTTGCTGCCATCATAGGAGAAAAACGGTCCGCCGTCGTAACCCATTTCACTGGTCAAACGTTTGAGTTCCGAACCATCGGGATTCATGGTGTAGATCTCCAGGTCGCCGGAACGCAGTGATGTGAACACGATCTTCTTACCGTCGGGTGAGTAAACCGCTTCAGCATCGTAGCGAGGCGAATTGGTGATGTTTTTCAGGTCGCTGCCGTCGGGATTGGCGGAATAGACATCAAATCCCGGATAGAGCGCCCAAACATAACCCATACTGTAATCGGGCGGCGACGGGCAGGTTGAATCAGTCGCATGAGTCGAGGCATAGATGATGCGCTTACCGTCGGGCTGAATAAACGAGCAGGTCGTTCTTCCTTTTCCAGTCGATACCAGTTTTCGCCCCGAACCGTCCGAGTTCATCAGGTAAATCTGATCGCAGGCGTATGGTTGTGCCGACGACTGGAAGATCAGTTGTTTGGCATCATGCGAGAAATAGGCCTCGGCGTTCTCAGCGCTGAACGTCAGCTGCTTGACATTCGCCAAGTGCCGCTCCTTGGCGCTCCAGGACAAACTGTCAGTTCCCACTGCGGCGGATGCCTCCTTGGCCGGGGCTTCGTTTTCGATGAAATCGATGAATGCGGCAAATGCGAAAACCGACACTATAATCAAGATTAGTTGCTTCATTTCCATTCTCCTTACGTGGCTAGGTTCGGTCGATGATACAATCGGCGGCCCTGACTCGCAAACAGAATTAGCTGCCTGCCCCCACTTTGACATTCCTGTGACACGAAATTGTATCAGCGGCTGAGAAAACGCCGAAATCCCGCGATCAGATGTGGAATTCCAGCACGTCGCCGTCGGTCAGAATGAATTCTTTGTGAACGCGCTGACCGTCATGTTTTCCGACTCCCCAGATCTTGGCGAACTGCAGGCGCTCGGCGAAGTCTTTGTGGATGCTATAAGCGGCGTCCTCGACGGTCGCACCAACATGGAGAACGACCGGATCGCTGTGATCGGCTTCGTGACCCGGCGTCTTGGTGAAGACGCGCAGTAGATTGAGCGTTTTGAATAAGTCACTCTCAAGTTGGGCGATGCCTTCTTTTGTAATTGAGTTGATCCGGTATATGGGATATCGCGCCGCAAATTCGTCGCGCAGGAAGCCCAGCCGGATATCGTCCTCGTCGCGGTCAGACTTATTCGCCAGGAGAAATGTCTTCTTGACGACCTCATCGAGCGAATAATCCTCGTCGTCAACTTCGTGATGGGGCGCAGCCAGGCTGATGCGATGTTGCTTAAGGAGAGCCAGTGCGGCATTGAGATCGTCGATGAGGCTGTCTGACGACAGATCGGCAAACAGAAAAACGGCATCGGCGCGAAAGAGTATCGAGGTCATCCAGCCATCATAGGATTCGACCGCTATCGGCGGCAAATCGATGAGTTGAAATTTCACATTTTCCCAGACCATCATCCCGGCGACCGGCTCGCGAGTGGTAAACGGATAGTCGGCAATCTGCGGATGGGCATTGCTGACCGATGCCAGGAACTGCGATTTGCCGGAATTAGGCGGCCCGACCAGCGGGATTTGTGCCGCACCTTCGCGCGGAAGATGATCCAGCGCCTTCTGCTTCGAAGCTCCGCCGCTTTTCTGCCCGGGAGCTTTCTTGACTTTGGCGATCTTCGCCTTGATTTCTGCCTGTAGCTTCTCGGTTCCCTTGTGTTTGGGGATAACCTTGAGCATCTCCTGCAAACAGGCCAGGCGCTCCTGATCATCAGTCGCTTCGCGGAATCGTTGTTCCGCTTTCTTATAGGGAGGGGTGAGATTTGCCGGCATAGCATTATTAGTATAGGGGTTGTCCGCACGGTGTCAAGATGCCAGAGACGACGCAATTGCGAAAATTCCGTTGCGCAATCCGCCGGCTAAACCAATCTTGCGGCCACAATGAGTATCTTCACGCCGTTCAAGTTCCGCTACGATCTACTCAAGGACGCCGCTCCGACACGCACCACCTACGGTGTCGGCTTCCGGCAGCAGTTTCCCGAGGCGTGGCACTTGTTCAAGCTCAATCAGCTTGAGCCTTATGAATACAATGACAATCACCTTTCCGATCCGAAATTGACGCTTGCCGACAAGGAGCGTTTCTTGAGTTACAATCAAGCCTGTATCCTTAACAGCACGCTCAATCCGTTGCCTTCGCGTGGAATATTGCAGAAGTTCGCCTTCTCGCAGTTTATGGGCACATTCGGCATTCCCACACCGCGCAGTTACGGCTTGTTCGACCCCGACTTCGGCTATACGCCCTCACGCGAGCCGTTTCGTTCGATCGATGACGTCAAACGTGTCATCAACGGCAACGACCTGCATGAATTCGTCATCAAACCCGCCGGCGGCGCCAAGGGGACTGGGATCACGGTGATTACCTCGCGAAGGGGTGACAAATTCATGAGCGGAGACGAGCACGAATTCGACTTTGCCGGGCTGCATCGGCTGATGCTCGACAGCTTCAACTCCGGTCTGCCGCACCACCGGGAATGCGTGTTGCTCCAGGAGCGGATCAAACAGCATCCGGTGCTTGGAGCGATCAACCCCAGCTGCACCAACACGATTCGAGTCATGACCTTTGTCAATGATACCGGCGAGGTCGAAATCATCGGGCGCATCATCAAGTTCGGCCGCGGCAAGACGATGGTCGACAATGTTGATAAAGGCGCAATGATGGCGGCTATCGACGAAACCGGCACGATCGGTCCGCTGGTCAAATACTCTTCGTCAAAGCTGGAATACATCGACCGCCACCCGGACACGAACGCCCAGATTGCCGGCCTCCAGCTGCCCTACTTCAGCGAAGCGATCGAGCTGACCCGGGCTGCGCAGCTGCGCCTGCCGCAACTGCGCTCGCTCGGCTTCGATATCGCAATAACTGCGCAAGGCCCTGTCATCATTGAGGGCAATGCCTGGTGGGGGATTTTGCCGCAGACGATTACGCGCCAGGGATTCATTTCGCCGGGCACTGCGGGAAGTCCTCAATCGCATAATGTAGCCTCCGGCAAAGGCGAGAACCGCTACCCCATTTCGAGCGCAGTTTTAAGGGTCAAAAAGGGCATGACCAGCATTCTGACCGCTAAAAAAAGATATAGAATTAAAAAGTTTTATATTGCACGTTGTTGAGGCAATGATTATCAAATCACTCGCAAACACTGATAATACAGGGCGGAAACGACATTGAGTCGATTTGAACCCTGTCAATATTGACTAAACCCCTATCGTGGGAGGAAGAAATGGCAAACAAGCCGTTGACCAAAGCGCAGCTTATCGGAGCGCTCGCCGACAAGACCGGCATGACCAAAGTTGAAGTCGGTCGTTTTTTTGACACCCTGCATGCCACCGCCGTTGCTGAAACCAAGAAAGCCGGCGAATTCACGCTTCCGGGTTTCGGCAAGCTGGTGAAGTCTGCCCGCAAAGCCCGCATGGGCCGCAATCCGCAGACCGGCGAAAGCATCAAGATCCCGGCCAAGACCGTGGTGAAATTCCGCGTCGCCAAAGCTTGCAAGGACGCGATCATCCCGCCGAAGAAGTAATTACAACTGCAAGTGTGTTGCTCATGGATTTGAGCGAAAAGCGTCCCTGCGAAAGCGGGGACGTTTTTTTGATTTCCGACGCGAGGATATCGGATCCTCGTAACAGTTGTTGACTTTAAAAGGAAGACAATATGAATCCAGCAGACATTCCCCTCGGCAGACTATACACTGACCTGTGCCATCTCTGGCCCTTTGTCAGTGATCCTCAAGAGTACGCCGAAGAGGCCGGACATTGGCAGACGATTCTGCGGGAAAAGCTTGGAGAGGGGCGGCATCGACTGCTCGAACTCGGAGTCGGCGGCGGACACAATCTTTCGCACTTTGCCGCGGATCATGATGTTATCGCCGTCGACTTATCGGAGAGAATGATCGAGCATGCCAAGGCGCTAAATCCGAGTGTCAAGTTTCTGATCGGCGATATGCGCTCGGTGCGCTTGGGAGAAAAGTTCGACGCGATACTCATTCATGATGCCATCAGCCATATGCTCACCGAGTCTGATCTTCGAGCAACTCTTCTTACAGTTGCCGATCACCTCAAACAGGGCGGAGTGGCCATCTTTTCTCCCGACCATTTCAAAGAAACGTTCGCGATCCAGTCCCATATCTTCTCCTCTTCAAGGGCTATTGAATCGACACGAGTGACTTGCCTTGAGTACCACTATGATCTCGATCCGAACGACACCACGACGGAGTGCATAATGATGTTTCTAATACACGATTCCGGAGAGCTTAAGATCGAGTTTGATCGCCACTTACTTGGATTGTTTCCTCAGGCAACTTGGATTGCTATGATGTCCGACGCGGGATTTGCACCGGAAGTAAGAAACCATCGACTTGGCCCGGAACGTGCCGATTACACCCTGCTTGTTGGAGTCCGCCGTTAGGTCGCGGGAACGCTTTGACGACTGGCCCTTTCCTCGTATACTTCTCTGATGAACATTCTTGGTATCTCCGCCTTCTATCATGACGCTGCCGCCTGTCTCGTCCAGGACGGCAACATCATCGCAGCGGCCCACGAGGAGCGCTTCAGCCGCGTCAAGCACGACGCCCGCTTCCCGGCCGGCGCAACCGCCTATTGTCTGCGCGAAGGCAAGATCACGGCGGCGGATATCGATATCGTCTGCTACTACGACAAGCCGCTTCTGACCTTTGAGCGCCTGATGGAAACCTATCTCGCCTACGCGCCGCGCGGTATAAGGTCTTTCAGCAAGGCCCTGCCGTTGTGGCTCCATCATAAATTGCATATCCCGCGCGAAATCAAGCGTGGACTGGGCGGCGACTTCAAAGGCAAGATTCTTTTCTCACAGCATCACTTGTCGCATGCGGCCTCAGCCTTCTATCCCTCGCCCTTTGAACGCGCGGCGATCTTGACCATCGACGGCGTCGGTGAATGGAGTACAACAACCATCGGCAAGGGCGCCGGCAACAAGATTGAAATCCTCAAGGAGATCCGCTTCCCCCATTCACTCGGCTTGCTCTACTCGGCATTCACCTATTATCTCGGTTTCACTGTAAACTCCGGCGAATACAAATTGATGGGACTGGCGCCCTACGGCGAGCCGAAATACGCCGATCTAATTCTGGAAAAGCTGATTGATGTCAAAGACGACGGCTCGTTCTGGATGGACATGAGCTACTTCAACTATTGCAGCGGCCTGCGGATGACCTCGAAGAAATTCCACGCGCTATTCGGCATGGAGCCGAAACAGCCGGGCGCGCCTTTCGAGCAGAAGCATCTCGACATTGCGGCCTCGATTCAGGAAGTCACCAATCAGATCATGCTCAAACTTGCCATCCATATTCGCGAACTCACCGGCGAGTCGCGTCTTTGCCTTGCCGGTGGCGTCGCCCTCAATTCAGTCGCTAATGGCCTGATTAGACGTGCCGGCATATTCGAGGATATCTGGATTCAGCCCGCTGCCGGAGACGCCGGCGGTGCTTTGGGCGCTGCGTTGGCGGCCTGGCACTTGCATCTTGGCAATGGACCGTCACCGAACCCGACTGACAGTCAGCAAGGGAGTCTTCTCGGACCGTCATATTCGGGCGATGAAATCCGGCGGTGTCTCAACAGGATTGGGGCGAAGTATTCGCAGCTTAGCTACGAAGACGCCGCAAAGCGCATCGCTGAAGCCCTGGATCAAACAGCTTGTCGTGGGGCTGGTGCAAGGACGCATGGAATACGGTCCGCGCGCGCTGGGTGCTCGCAGTATCCTTGCCGATGCCCGCTCGAGCGAAACCCAGTCGCGACTGAATCTCAAGATCAAGTTCCGGGAGTCGTTCCGACCCTTTGCTCCGGCAGTATTGCAGGAAGATGTCGGCGGCTATTTCGAAGGCGAATTCTCCAGCCCGTACATGCTCTTGGTCGAGCCAGTCAAAGAGTCAATTCGCAAGAGCGCCGTCTCCTGCCGACCAATCGCTTTCGGGCATCGACCGCCTCAAGTGGGCAAAGTCTTCGATACCAGCGGTCACCCATGTCGACTTCAGCGGGCGATTACAGACGGTCACCAAAGAGCGCAATGGCTACTTCTATGACATAATCAGGGCGTTCAAAGACCGCACCGGCTGCGGTGTCATCGTGAATACCAGTTTCAATATTCGCGGCGAACCGATTGTCAATACGCCCGAGGAGGCCTATCGCTGTTTCATGTTCACCGACATGGATATGCTGGTTCTGGAGAACTTTGTCCTGCTCGAAATCCGACCAACCGCCGTTTCCGGGCGCCGCCGAGTATCGCGCCCAATTCGGAGTTGACTAAGCGATGCTGGCAAGACTCAACTGGCGTCCGCTATCAGGAGAAATTCGTTATTTTGCCAACACGCTGGCAGTATTTGCGATTATTTTCGCCATCATCCTCGCAGTTTCCGGTAAGCTGACTCCCGCTCTGGCGATTGCCGGCGGCGGTATTGGTCTGGCCGTGCTTTGCCGTTTTGTGCAACCCGTTGGCCGCTGGACCTATGTGATTTGGATGGCAGTGACGTATGTTCTGTCTTTGATTATCTCACCGATCGCGATCGCGATGATTTACTATATAGTACTCACTCCGATAGCATTCTTTGCCCGCATAACCGGCAAGGATGAACTGAATCTGAGGCGGAAAGCAGATCAATCGACCCATTTCATTGACGCCGACTATGACACTTCGCCCAGAATCCTTCCGGCGGCAATTTTAGCTTAGCGAATATTCCTCATTTCACGCGATGTAAACGTCGATACAATAGTTGACGATGGGGCCGGAAATGCTATATTGACTTTGAAAGAAGGAGGTATGCTATGACTTCCATCGAGACCATCATCGACCGGCAGATCAGGCGCTGGGAGTTGCAAAAGAGCCTTGAGGAGGCACACCACGGCGTGGCCCGCTCGATTCACTTGCCGAAACCGCTGATTACGGTCTCCCGTCAACGCGGTTCGCGGGGAACCAATATCGCCGAGCGGATCGCCTACCGCTTCAACTACACGCTGCTGCACAAGGACATTATTGACCGCATCGTCGAGACCAGCGGCTACAAGCGCCGCATCGTCGAATCCCTCGATGATCACACCCGCTCACAGATGGAATTGTGGTTCGAGTCAGTCATCACCGGAAAGTTGGTCGACCTCAACGACTATGCCCGCCACCTGCTTGAAATCATTTTCAGCGTTTCACGGCTCGGCGGCATTGTTGTGGTGGGAAGGGCCGCGAATTTTATCATCGGTCCCAACCGCGGGCTGCATGTACGGATTGTGGGAACACCGCTCGTACGCACTCGCAATCTGATGGAGCAGGAGAAAATGAGCGAGCCGGATGCTCGCCACGAGATCGAGAAATCCGACCACGAACGCGCCGAGTTCGTCAAGAAGCTGGTTCACAAATCAATCGATGACCCGCAGCAGTATGATCTGATCCTCAACAGCGACTGGATTCCCGTCGAACAGGCGGTGAGCCTGATTGCTAATGCGGCGATGGAGAAGTTTGAATTGCTGGCGCGAGAGGACCTGCAGCCGTAGCCCGATCAGTTCTGATTCGCGATGGTAAAAGCCCTGATAAACGGCTCGACCCGGTAGTGGCTGGACTCCGCCAGTTCGCGGAGTTGATCGGCAGACTGTTTTGCTGTCTGATAGACACTGCTCTGTTGACTCTCGCCAGACGACATCACGACCTCCTCGAACCAGTGAGCCACTAATCGCAGCCAGCGCTCGCGATTGAACCACAGTATGCCTTCAAATTCATTGATCTGCAGAAATTCCCGGACATACCGGTTCCCGAAAATGCCGCGCATATCAACGTCCTCGACGGCCAGCGGATTGTCGCTTGTTAATGCAACTCCAATCAGCAGGCCGATGATTTCGCCCTCGTAACGTTCTCCGCGTTTGTCATAGAAGTCGCACAGCGACTTCGTCATTGTCTGACGAATCAGCCAGTCTTCGAAACGACTTGATAGCAACAAACCTGGATCGGAGGCAATCCCTGCGTGATCGTAATCACCAAGTTTCTGCAAGATCACCACTGCTGCCGCGACAAACCGGTCATCGCGTGCCCGCGCCGTCACCGGCTTGTTTGAGTCCGCTTCGCTCGGTGGCACAGGTATTTCCGGCTCAAATTCGACAACATGCTTTGCTTCGTCAACTTCCGGCAGATGGGCCAGGGCTTCTCCACCGATGTGATTCAATATGGCTCGCATGAAATCGGGCCAGCGCTTCTGCAGCAGGAGCAGGCCCCGTTCGAAGTCGTGGTCAAGGATTTGCAGCAATTCGACATTATAGAGATTCCGCAATGGATTAAGAATCGGTTCCAGTTGTGATTCGCGGTAAAGTGTGTCAATGTCATGCACTCCGGCGCCGTTGAGCAGATGCATGACGCGCTGCCAGGAACCGTCATGGTCGCAGATTTCCCGCCAATCGAGAAACGCCTGGTATTGATAGCCGTTTAGATGGGCATAGATGCCTTCCGATGCGATCTGCTTCCCCGAGCGGATGAACTGCAGGTGAGTGCGATAGTCGCGGAAAATGTACAGGTCGGCATCGCCGGTTTTTAGAGCCAGCGCCTCCGCCAGACTCCGGTGTTCCAGATGCGGAGTATCGCCGGAGCCGACATTGATGGCGGTTGATCGCTTGATCCAGCCCTGTGTCGTGTTGAACGCATTGTTGTAAATCATGATTGCGCGCTCGTTGCCTGACCGGTTGGAATATGCGAAAACGTTTTCGTCCACCCAGCCATGCGGCGTCAGGAAATCGTGCAGTGCGAAATTGGCGGCACCCGAGAAGATGTGGCGCTTGCGCATCAGCGGAAAAATCTCCGCTTCATGGCGCCGGACCAATTCATCATCGACATGCTCATCCCAGTAGGCGCGCCGGTATTCCATCCCGTATTTTTCGGAGTAACCTTCGACCTGACCGTGACCGATCATCGGCAGTCCGGGCATGGTGACCAGCATGGCACAGACGCCAAAGTACTTGTCGCCTTTGCCGAATTGCTCGATCGCCGTCCGCTCATCGGGATTGTTCATGAAATTGACGAATCGCTTCAGTACTTCGGGGCTGAATTCCAGCACATTCTTGATCGTCTGGCGATACTTGGAGTTTTCTTCCATCTTGAGCATATTCATAAACGCGCTGTTGTAGACCCGATGCATGCCGAGCGTCCGCACAAAATAGCCCTCCATCAGCCAAAAGGCTTCGGCCAGAAGCAGCGTCTCGGGCAACTCTTCCCTGATTCGATCCACCACTTCGCGCCAGAATTCCTTGGGAATCTGCGCGTCGAAGTCATCGCGGGTCAGGCCCTGCTCGGCACGCGAAGGAATTGCACCGCCGTCCCCCGGCTGCGGGAACCACAGGCGCTGATAGTGTTTCTTGGCCAGTGTCATGGCCGCATCGAAGCGAATGATCGGGAATTTGCGGGCGACGTGCAGAATCGTCTGAATGACCGCCTCGCGAACTTCCGGGAGAAGGAAATTCAGCTGCGCGGTGTCATTCCAGGGCATATTGGTGCCGTCATTGCCGTGATAGATATAGCGTACTTCGCCGCTGGAATTATCGATCCGCTTGAACACGACAGCGGCATCGCGATGCTGCCAGTAGCCATCCTCGATTTGCAGGACGACACGCGGGTCATCGGACAAATTCGTGCCGCTGAACTGATAGACCGGAAACGGCGGGTAAGGCGACTGGATAAACCAGTGCGGATGTTCTACCATCCAGCGGGAATAGATGCCCATATGATTCGGCACCATATCGGCAGAAAGCCTGATACCGCGTTTCCAGGCACGTTCCTTGAGGTTGGCATAGGCTTCGTCACCGCCAAGGTCGTGCGCGATATTGTAGTCATAAAGCGAATAGGCTGACGCCATCGCCTCGGGATTGCCCATAATCTGCTTGATTGTCTGCGATGCCCGCGAACGCTCCCAAACACCGATCAACCACAGGCCGGTGAAGCCCCAACGGGCAAGCAAATCGAGTTCCTCATCGGGAATGTCGCTGAGATGATGAATCGGCCGCTGATATTTTTTCGCCAGCTGATCCAACCAGACATAGGTGCTCTTGGCAATCAGTACGACGTTGGACATCCAGTCGGCATCGTGGCTGAATGCCTCGATCTCAGGATAGGTGGTATCGAGACGCGCGGCCTTGCCAAAGCGCAGCACTTCGAGAGAACCCTGGCTGAATCCGCGCCCATAACGTTCCTCGCGCAGGACATCGCTCACCAGCAGTATCTTCTCGAGCAGCGAAGCGGGAAGCAGTTTCACCCAGTGTTTGCGAATGAAGTCAAGCTGGCCTTCCAGAGAGTCGGGAGAATTCTCCATCGGCGCCAGAAGCGTCCTAAACAGGCTGATTCCCACCTCGTCAACCGGAGGCTGGGTTTCAAAATACGTCGCCAGCGAATCGACAAACTCGCGATACGGTGCGGCCTCGCGCAGCTGGCTGTCATCAAAGAAGGGGCGGAAAGGTCTGAATGCCGGATTGATCATCGACAGCATCAGGAGAATCGACTCAATTGCCGTCTGCTCGCGGTGAGAGGCGATTTCTGACCGGCCCTGGAGATATTGCGCCTGATTCTCCCGATTCAGGATGACCCTTTGAGGCGGGAAGATGTTCACGAACGCGTTGATCGGACGCACTGCAAACGATTCACCCTTTTTCTCGACCGTCCACTGTAGACCGCGTTCCAGCGAGCCGGGGTTCTGCTGATAACAATAGACCAAGGCCACATAGCGCAGCAACTCAACGATCATTCCGGCAGTAATCAACTGCCCCGGAGACACCGGGTTCAGGGCCGGCGCGTTGGCAGCACACTGCGTGTTGAAACGGGCGGCAAGCTGCCGCAGAAGTTGAGTCTCGCCGGTTCGGGCGATTGCGGCAGATTCGTGCAGAAGGTTCGCGAGGCCGAGCCAATCGACGCAAGATGCCGAGACCGGAAGTCCGAAGGGAAAGTAATCGCGGAGATATTTTTCGAAATCGTTCATCGAATCCAATTCTGTTATGTTTGATCCCCCGATTATTATAAGTCTTTTATCGTCACAGCTTCAATAGATTTAGGCGCTTTCGACAGAAATCATTATAAATTGGCTAAGAAACGAGGTGTCGAGACCAATTATGAATCACGACGAATTCCGTAGAAATGCCCATGAACTGGTCGACTGGATGGCGGACTATTTTGCCAACGTCCGTGACTATCCCGTCAAGGCCCAGACAAAACCAAACGAAATCCTGTCACGGCTTCCGAAGATGCCCCCGGCCAGCGGCGAGTCCTTTGCAGCGATTTTTCGCGATTTCGAGACTATAATCATGCCCGGAATGACCCACTGGCAGCATCCCGGCTTTTTTGCCTATTTCCCCGCCAATTCGAGTCCGCCGTCACTATTGGCCGAGATGCTAACGTCGACCCTTGGCGCACAATGCATGAGCTGGCAGACTTCCCCCGCGGCAACCGAACTTGAGGAACGTGTTATGCAATGGTTGGGGCAGATGATCGGACTGCCGGAGAACTTCACCGGCGTGATTCAGGATACCGCCTCAACAGCAACGCTCTGCGCCATTCTGACGGCACGGGAGAAAGTGACAGGATTTGCCGTCAATGACCGTGGATTTGATCCTGGGGCAGAGTTTGCTCTATACTGTTCTTTGGAGACACACTCTTCCATCGAGAAGGCTGCGAAAATTGCCGGATTTGGCAGAAAGAGTCTCCGCAAAATTGCGGTCGACGAGAACTTTGCCATGATCCCGGACGCGCTCGAATCTGCGATAAAGGCTGACATCGCTATTGGTGTCACACCTGTCGCCGTCGTCGCGACGATCGGTACGACCGGCTCGACAGCCATCGATCCGCTGCGTCCGATTGCACAAATCTGCCAGCGTTACAAGATCTGGCTGCATGTTGATGCAGCGTTTGCCGGTACGGCACTAATCCTGCCGGAAATGCGCTGGATGAATGACGGCGTTGAGTTGGCCGATTCATTCGTATTCAACCCGCACAAGTGGATGTTCACCAATTTTGACTGTTCCGCCTACTTCGTGAGAGATGCCGAATCGTTGGTGCGCACTTTCGAGATTCTCCCGGAATACTTGAAGACCGCCGAAGGCGACCGCGTCAAGAACTACCGCGACTGGGGGATTCAGCTTGGACGCCGATTCCGGGCACTTAAGCTGTGGTTTGTCATTCGCAGTTACGGCGTCGAGGGGCTACAGAAACTGGTTCGCCACCACTTGAGCCTCGCCGCAGCACTAAGAGCAAGAGTTGAATCGTCCGGCGATTTTGAACTACTGGCTCCTATGTCATTGAATCTACTCTGTTTTCGCTACCACCCAAAGGGCATTGACGGCCTTGATCAACTCAACGCAATCAACGAACGCCTGCTTGAAGCGGTGAATGCAACCGGGAAGATCTACATCACTCACACCAAGCTCAATGGCGCCTATACGCTGCGGATGGTTATCGCCCAGACGCAGGTCACAGAGTCCGACGTCGACTCTGCCTGGGATTTGATATTGGCGACCGCGCGGCAAGCTCGGTAGAACAGGCATTCCTGTCTGTCGGCTTCTCTTTCGATCCATCATGTCAGACAATAATGTCTGACCTACCAACTTCTCCAATCACATAAGCAGCCGGTAGGACAGACATTCCTGTCTGTCGTCGCAGCATTCTAACAAAGAAACCTCCGGCCTTGTTGGGACCGGAGGTCTGAGTATAAGAACATGTAATAGTCGAATGAATCTACGGAATCGGGTTGGCAGCCATATAAGCAATGGAGCCTTCAGCATCGCTTCAAAAAACTTCGGATTGTGTATACCGCGTGAACGATCTTCTTCGTAGATCTTCACAGTTGTATGCCGCGCCCTGCTGCCCACGGGTCACTTTCACGTTGGTCCGGAACAGACCCGGTGCTCGGATTGATCACTTTGGTCAACAACACGGCCAACGAGTCAGCCGAGATTGTCAAACTCGGTTTGGATTCCTTCGATTGTGCCGTCACCATCAATATCCTCGACCCTTCCAATCATCAAAGTCGGACTTACCGAGTGTAGTCGCGCGTGGCAAGTTGCGCAAACACCAACGAGAGTATAAGTCGTTCCGTCGTGAGCTTCGAATTCCATATTGAAACTGTGTCCACCGACATTGTACCCGTCATGCTGGTGCCGGATTGCCCATATGACAGCCGATACAGGCATCGCGAACGACGGTGGCATGTGTCGTGCTCGGATAAGCCGTTGACCCGAATATGGAAGGCATGCGTTCCCTGCAGATTGTCGCCCTGCGGTCCGTGATGCGGACCCATGCGCGAACTGGGAATGATACCGCAGCGTGTCACCGCCGGCAATATCATTCGCAATGTTGGTGCGCGAATGGTGGCAATTGACGCAAAGATTGGCTGCGCCGTGGTCAAACACGACGCCATTCTTCAGGGTGTATGGCTCGGTCACGCGCAGCGACAGTCGCCTCTTTCGTGCGGAGCATGGCAGGTGAAGCAATGAATCGAACTGACTGTCGACTGAGCATCGGGTCCTCTTCACCAGTGGCAAGATCCAATCAAGGAAACCTTGATGATTGTGGCACTGCTGGCAATCGGAGCCGGGGCGGTTGGTGTAGTCGATGCTAATGCCGGACGCGTGGAACGAATTTTCCCACTCGCCTTTTGCCTGCAACAACGCGCCATCAAAGCTGGTTTCGCCGTGACAGGCAAAACAGCCGTTGAGACTTTGGTCGTTGTTGGCGATTTCGTTGACAATCTTGCGCTCGCATCCTGCGACCAGCGCCATCATCGCTACTAAGAGCGACGACCAATAATGCATTCAGGGTCCTCATGCTAAACCTCCTCTAGAACGATATTCCTCTTACCAAACTAACTTCTATCATATTTGCAGTGTAGTACTCATCCCACACCAGGAAATCATCAAAATTGTAAGCGCTGTATTTGCATTCGAGGCGATAGTCCTCGAGGAAGCGATACGACGCCTTGGCTGTGATATTGAAATGCTCGACATCCAGATCGCGCTGACTGCGATAATACTGCGCTCCGCATCCAAGTGTTAAACCGCGGTACTCTTTGGTTGTCGCATCGCCGAAAACCAGATGGTCGCGATATTCGAAGTTTTCGACATGGTTTCTTGTAAGTGCCTTGGGTATGGGCATAGCCGAATTGAGATGTCCATACTTGCTCACATTGAACACGGCATCCATCGCATATCGATACATGTCGGTCTTGGTGCCGAGTTGATCGTTCTTGCGGATCATGCTCGTCATCTTGTAAGCGATTGAGCCGTACTTGTCGTTGCGATACTTGAGTTGGAAGCGGAAACGGTCGCGGTCTTCATCGCCGACAAAGCGCACACCGTCTTCGACCTCTTCCTTGCGATTGCCGTATTCACCGCGGGCATCAAGACCCTTGGTGATGCGGGCAAAGGCGCTCAAGTAGATCGAATTGGCTGCGCACTTCATCCTCGAAGTCGTCGTTGACATCGAACTGATATCCCGCCGTGACTCCGAACATCTGCGGCTTCTCCCACGACACGTAGCCGACATGGCTCATGTTGTCGGTGGCTACGAAATCGGAATCCGAAGACGTGCGATCGAGAATCCCGACATACTTCAGCGTAACGTTCTGCGGCATAGCAACAGTACCGCCGCCGTAGCCGCGATTATTGGAAATCATGAAGCCGCTCTGATCGAATTCCGTCTCATAGTGGCGGAATCCGCCGATCACCTTGATCCAATCATATTGCTTCAAGCTTACCAGGCCGTTGAAACGGTACTCGGTGCGCTTCTGATCGCGCGCTTCATCGTTGTTATCGGTGAATTGGTCGCCGCGATATTCGCCCAGGACCATCGAGCCCTCGTAATTGACCTGCGCACCGACATTGTAGTAGCTGCGCTTGTAGTCGACATTAACGGTAGCCGCGACCGGTGTTGGATCGAAGAGGTCGGTCGTGGTACCAGAACGTTCCATCATCAACACGCCGCCGAACAGCTTGAGGTACTTCAGCGGCTGAACGCTCAAGGAAGCATGCTCTTTATGGCGTCGCGTAAAGCTCGTACCGTCGAAATTGTAAATTCGGCGGAACTGATCGTGGCCCACCTTGACATCAAACAATCCCGGCTTGGCCAGCGAGGCGTTCAAGTTGCGGTTGTTGAGGATGATATTGTTCAAATCGGCGCGCATCAGCATGCCGTTGTCGAATCTATAACGGAAGCCTTCCAGCGACACCGTAGGACCTTCATAAAGATTGAAGGTCGGGTAATAGACGCCCTGGTTACCTTCCTCGTCAAGATAGATGTAGCCAATCTTAACATCGCCCGATCCCGCTGCCGCCAACGACAACGAGCAAAGAGCGGCGATGAGAATGGCTGTCAGTGCAAGAAACCTAAATGCTCTCATACTCCCCTCCTTACTTCTTCAGGTTGTCGTGACAGCCGGATGCATAACAATTGGCGTAAAACGTCGTCGTCAGCATCGGGTCAAGAAACAGGCGGTTATCATTGGAACCGTGGAATTCGGTATGGCAGTTGACGCAGTCGATTCTGGTCGCCATTCCGGAATGAGCAACACGATGCCCGGCCGGCATGCCGTGACACTGCAGGCACGTCCCATTTTCCGGTTGTGTCAGCAGTTTTTCGTTTGGCGAGCCGTGGGGACTATGACACTCGATACAGCCACCGCCGTCAACCAGATGGTTGAAGGTAACCGGGTGTTCGAATATATGCGGACCGGCGTAATCTGAATGGCATGTTTGGCAGGCCCAGTCAAACCCCGTGGCCAGCATCATGTCTTTGCGATCGGACATCGAATGGCAGTCCTGACACTTAACGCTGCCTTCGTGAAGCGGATGTGCCGAGCGCGCACTGAATTGGGCCATTACGGTCGGATGGCAACCGGCGCAATAATTCTCGGAATCGTCTTTCACCAGTCCTTCGTTCATGTTGCCGTGTACCGAATGACAAGTGGCGCAATCAAGCCCTGCACGACCGTGTGGATCAGTGGTCACCATAGCGGTCTGATGCTCGCCTTGGTGGCAACTGGCGCACACGTTGGCCTGTGCCGCAAAAGCCAATTTGCTCGGCACCGCCGGCTTGTTGACTTCGGGATCGTCCAGATGCTTCTCCCAGTCTCCATGACACCCAACACAGGTTACAGCCAGTCCCTTGGCTGTCGCCGCAGTCAGGGCATGTTTTGAACCGAGAAGATTGTCTGCCTGGTCCTGATGACAATCGAGACAAGCAGCATTGTCGGCGGTAGCGTTGTCGGAAGCGATTAACTTCCCGCTCGCCAACCAGCCACCAAGTCCCAATGGTATCACTACCAGAAGCAAGACTCTCGCGGTTCGGTAGATGTTGATTTTATTCATATCAACCCCATTAATGAGTAATTACTCCGTGTTTTGAAAGCGGATTCGCAATGTCTGAATATGTGAAACTTATCACAATGTCCTCTTCTCCAAGTGCGCGCAGTCTAAATCTGTTCTCCAGTTGAGTCAACTAAAAAGTATCACAGGATTGTCATCTTTCTCCACTATGATTTAGATTATCGTGAAAACAATCACAAACTTGAGTGCCCAAGTAGCCATTTTAGGGCATTTATTCAAGATCAATAAGGTGCAGAATAGTTAGGGATGTCTAACTGCATGTTTCGATAGGAGTAGCTGGCCCAAGGAATGCAGGCAGTAAATGTCTTATTTTATTAGATGGACTCGATTTCCCCAACATTGGCATATGTGAAGTTCGGTCGATATGGATACTGATCGATGTCATCGACCTGCGTCACGCCGGAGAGCACGAGAATTGTATCCAGCCCCGATTGGATTCCAGCAATGATGTCCGTCTCCATATTATCGCCGATCATCACCGTCGTTTCGGAGTGTGAATCGATCTTCCAGAGAGCGGCGCGCATCATATAGGGATTCGGTTTGCCGACATAAAAGGGCTTCTTGCCCGTGACCCGCTCAATCGGAGCTGCCAGAGCGCCGCAGGACGGGAAACCGGAAGGCCCGGAAACGTCGGGGTTGGTGGCGATGAATCGGGCGCCGTGGCGGATGAGACGAATTGCCTTTTCGATCATTTCGAAATTATAAGCCCGGGTCTCTCCGAGCACGACGAAATCCGGATCCTGGTCGGTGATCTTGAACCCTTGTTCATAAAGCGCGTGGGTCAGTGCGCCTTCGCCGATCACGAATACCTTGTCCCCGGCACCCTGGCTTTGAAGAAAGGTCGCGGTGGCCATCGCCGAAGTGTAGAAATGCTCGGCTGGAACTTCCAGGCCAGCGTTTTTCAGGCGATGACTCAAGTCAGACGGCGTCAGCGAAGGATAATTGGTAATAAACAAGAACGGTGTCTTGCGCTCCAGAAGGGAGTCGACGAACTCTTTGGCACCCTCAATTAAGTGATTGTCCCAGATGATGACGCCGTCCATATCACAGAGAACTGATTTGTTTTTTTCCAGTCTTATTGGCATGATCCTCTATCCATTTGGCATTAGTTGCGCGTTTGGACAGCAAAATAGGGGATCGCCGACTGAAGTCAACAAGTACCCGAACGATATCTTTGGCGGTCTAACTCAAGTTCTCGCATGGGAATCCGAAGGATGGAATGGGGTTCGGCCAAAAAAGATTTTGCATTTGCCTCACTGGTGCGTCAAATTGGTGCCGGCTTTGTCGGCGCATGACTCGGTTGGGAGCTCACGAATTGATTGGTATGACATTGCGGGCATTTTTTGCCTGTCTCATTACTCTGGCAGCGGTTAATCCCGTTCAGGCACAGCCGCTGGGTATGCGTCATCCCGCGCCGTCGCCGGATGGGAGCAAAATTTGCTTTGGCTACGAGGGCGATCTATGGATCGTATCTTCCCAGGGCGGAAACGCTACCAGGCTGACGGTTCATGTCGGCTACGAGTCTTTCCCCGTTTGGTCTCCGGATGGCAAGAGCATTGCCTTTTCATCTGACCGCAATGGTGATTTCGATGTATACGTAATTCCTGTTACCGGGGGCAATGAACTTCGGCTGACTTGGCACTCGAACGACGACTTCGTCTCCGGCTGGTCGCCGGACAGCCGCCGGGTTCTGTTTCACTCGCGCCGCGACCAAAATTTTGAGCAGGTTTGGGAAATCGCGGCGACCGGCGGGCGCGAAAAACCGCTCACACAAATTGAATCATTCTTCGGAACCAGAACTTCCGACAACGAAAAGCTGATTTTTACCCGCGGCGCCATACCCTGGTGGCGCAAGGGATACCGCGGCACAGCCAATTGCGATATCTACTCAAAGGATTTCAAGTCCGGAGCTATCGAACAATTGACTTTCTTCGCCGGCAATGACCTTTACGGTTGCATTGTTCCGGGCACGGCGGAGTTGGTTTATCTGTCAGATTCCACCGGTACCTATAACCTTTTCCGGAAAAATCTTGTTGGCGGCACCGTGGCACAGATGACGAATCATCGCCTGGATGTCCATCATCCCTGTTTGTCTGCGGACGGATCGCTAATGGCATACGAGCTGTCAGGTGAAATCTACCTCTATGATCTCAAGTTGCTTCAAGGCCGGAAACTGCTAGTTCAGGCGGTCAGCGCGGAAAAGACCAACGATATCATGTCATTCGGCGCCGATTCGGGGCTAAGTGAATTTGCGATTGCTCCCGACGGCAACTCGCTGGCCTATGTTGTCGGCGGTGAAGTTTTCTGCCGTTCCCTGGGTGACGAAGATCAGCGGTCTTTGACGACTTCAGTTGGAAATGAACATGATCTCTGCTGGGCCGGAGATTCGCGCCAACTGGCAATGGTGAGCCGGAGGGGCAGTGATTATACGATTCAGCTGGTCAGTTCCAATGACAGTCAGCGACCCTCGCTACATACTGCCCACGATCTGTCTGTCGAAACACCGGTCAGATCCGACCAGTCTCTGCGATCGCCGCAGATTTCGCCGACGCAGGCACGAATCGCTTTCGTCCGCGGCGAAGTACAACTGGTGGTTACCGATCTGAACAAATTGACCGAACGCACCATTGCCGACAAAAATCCCATCGGGGATTTTGCCTGGTCGCCGGACGGGCGCTATATCGTCTTCACGCAACGCGACGGGAATTGGGACAATGAGTTGTTTATCGGCGACAGTGAGAGCGGCGCGATCGAAAAAATCAGCGCTGTGCAAAGCTGGTTCCGCAATCCGCAGTTTTCTGCCGATGGCAAACTGATCTACTTCATCGATGACGGCGATATCTACTATCTTTACCTGGACCGCCGGGTCTCCGAGATGACGCATTCGCAACGGCGGGAGTATTTGCGCACGTCTTCCCAGCCGTCATCGCGCACAGCTTCGCCGGTAGCCATCGATTTTGAGGCCATCGGCAGCCGATTCCGTCGCCTCACGGAATCTGGAAACATCATTGATGCCGTCATCACACCGAATTCTGCCGGATTTGTTTTCTCCACCACAAACGACGCGGTGTATTATCAGCAGATTGACGAAAGTCGTCCGCGGCTATTGACAGAGGCAATATCGCAGCCGGGCAAGATGCAATTTCGGGGCGAGTCCAATGAGTTTCTTGCGTCCGATGCTGCCGGCCGCCTCTATTCGATCGCTACTGAGGACGGTGTCTCCCGCCAGATAGCCTATCGCGCAGAATGGTCCGTCAGCCGCCGCGAACAGTTTCGCCAGATTTTCGACAACGTGTGGAGCGAAATCAGAAATCGCTTTTATGACAACGCATTCCACGGCACCAACTGGGAGTCGGTGCGGGAGATTTACGCGGCACGGATCGAATCATGCTCCGAACTCATCGATCTCCACGATTTACTCCGCGAAATGCTGGGACAAATCAATGCCTCGCACCTGAACATCTGGCCTAATCATCGCGAAGCTCCTGAAACGGGCATGATTGGCGTTCTCCCTGACTATGAAGACAATTCCAATGGCGTCATAGTGCGCGAAGTCCTGCCGGATTCGCCGGCGGCACGGAAGATCTCGCAAATCCAACCTTTGGACAAGATCACCGCGATTGACGGCACAAGACTCGACGCCGCTACGAGTTATTTCGCTCCGCTCGAAGGCTTATACGGGCACGAGGTCAAAGTCGACGTCATCAATCGCAGCGGCATCACCAGGTCGGTATTTCTTAGTCCACTTTCGCAGGACGAACATCTTGAACTTTGCAGGCGCGCTCAGGAAGCGCGAGCGCGAAAAGCGGTCGAGTTACAGTCGCAAAGCCGCGTCGGATATGTGGCTCTCCAGCAGATCTCCGCGGCCAGTGTGGTGCAGTTAGAGGAGGCTCTTAAGGTTCTTTCGCAGAACAAGCAGGCACTTATTATTGACCTGCGCGGCAACTCCGGCGGTTCCGAGCACGATCACCTCCTGGCAATTCTCGCGCGCAAGCCATATATCAAGCATCGCCCGCGCTTTGGTCAAAGCGGCTCGGATTCGCCCTGGGCGTTTGCCGGACCGATCGCCCTGTTGGTCGATGAGCGCACCAGCTCGGACGCCGAAATCGTTGCGCAAGGGTTCAAAGAATTGGGGCTGGGTGAAGTAATTGGCGTGACCACCTATGGCGCGGTTATCGGCACTGAAAAGAAAGTTATGGCTGATGGTTCGGTGTTAAGCGTTCCTACTGTCGGTTGGTACACGATGTCTGATCAGAATCTGGAAGACCAGGGTGTTTCACCCGATGTGACGATTCCGCTTGATCTCAACCGGGCCGACCGGGGTGAGGACAGTCAATTGTCGGAAGCCGTCGCGCGCCTCCTGGGAAAGCTCCGTTAGGTCAAGACTCGCAGTTTGGCATACTTCGCCAAGAGCTTCTTGGTACCGGCAAAATGAAAACGAACTTCCACCTCGGTTGAATCGCCGGAACCACTGCGCTTCAATACAGTGCCTTCGCCCCAACGGGCATGTGCCACCGAGCAGCCGACGCGAATGGCGCCAAATTGATCATTCTGCATTGTTAGGACTGATTGTTCGTAATCCGAGTTCACCGCACCATAAGCATTCATCATCGTGTGCCTCTCGGCAACGACAACCTCATCGGGAAGCTCGTCCACAAATCGCGAGCGGATTGATTGCCGGCCGCCCAATCGTGCCCGGGTGTTGGCATACGATATGAACAAACGCTTCTTCGCTCTGGTCATACCGACATAGAATAGCCGGCGTTCTTCTTCAAGATCAGCGGGATTCTCGAGGCTTCTCCCCAACGGGAATAAGCCTTCTTCAAGACCGGCTACAAATACGGCTTCGAACTCCAGCCCCTTGGCGGCGTGGATGGTCATAAGAGTCACTGTATCGCTTTCGCGGTCCCAGTTGTCGAGATCCGTAAAGAGCGAGATCTCCTGCAAGAAATCCGCCAGCGTGGCCTCCGGTCTCTCGATACCAAAATCACCCGCGGAAGAAGCCAATTCGGCGACGTTATCAAGGCGACTTTCATTACCGCCGGGATCGTTCTCTTTCAGATCCTTATTAATTCCGGACTGCTCGGCCACCAGGGTCAGTAATGGCTCCAGCGGCAAGGTCCGGGACATTTCCTTAAAATAGGTCAACATCTCGACAAATTTCGCCAGCTTGACGAGAATTGTCCGGCCCAGGTCCTGGTTTGCGCCCCTGTCGGCAGCGAGTTCATAGAGCGAGAGTTTTTTTGTCCTCGCCAATTCCGCCATCGCCGCCACTGTTGTATCGCCGATACCGCGCTTCGGATAGTTGATGACCCGTTTGAAACTGACATCGTCCTTCGGATTCTCGATCAACCGCAGGTATGCCATCATATCCTTGATCTCTTTGCGCTGGTAAAAACGCAGGCCGCCGACAATGCGGTAAGGGATGAACCGCCGTTTGAGCGACTCTTCAATAGCACGTGACTGGGCATTGGTGCGATAGAGGATGGCGATTTCGCGGCGAATTGTTCCCTGCGCAATCAGTGTCTCGATATTCTCGCAGATCTTCTCGGCCTCATCGCGATCGGTTTCCACGATCAGGAGCGTCACCGGGTCGCCTTTGTCACCGACGGAGTAGAGCGTCTTGCCTTTACGCATCTGATTATTGGCAACGACTTCCGATGCCGCCTTTAGGATGGTTTGCGTCGAACGGTAGTTCTGTTCGAGCCGGATGATCCGGCAGTTCGGGTAGTCTTTTTCGAAATTGAGAATGTTGTCGATGGTTGCGCCGCGCCAGCCGTAGATCGATTGGTCTTCATCGCCGACGGCAAAGAGATTTTTGTGACCCGCAGTCAGCAGTTTGGCAAGCATATACTGGGCATGATTAGTATCCTGATATTCATCGATCATGACGTAGTGGTACCTGTTTTGCAGACGGGTGCGCATTTCTTCATCTTCGCGCAGAATCCTGACCGCATAGAACAGCAGGTCGTCGAAATCCACTGCTCGCGCCGCAAACAACTTTTTCTGATATAGTTCATAGACGCGCGCGACCCGCTCGGTAATGAAGTTTCCTGCCATAGTCAAATACCTGGCCGAATCGACGAGCTGTGATTTGGCGTCGCTGATCTTGCTGCGCACCATCGCCGGTGCGGTGGTCTTGATGTCCAGACCCAATTCAGTGATGCTCGTCTTGACCAGACTCATGGCATCATCTTCGTCGTAGATAGTGTAGTTCTTTGGCACACCGATTCGTTCGCCATAAAATCGGAGCATCAGCGACGAAAAAGAATGAAAAGTTGACACCTGCATGCGCCGCTGGTCGATCTCAGTCAGCTTTTCGATGCGCGCCTTCATTTCGCCGGCCGCCTTATTGGTAAAGGTAACCGCGAGAATCTGCTCCGGCGCAGCATGTCCCTGTGCGACAAGATAGGCTACGCGCGATGTCAGGACCCGCGTCTTGCCCGATCCGGCGCCTGCCAGGACCAACAGAGGGCCGTCAACATGCGTCACCGCCTGATGCTGCTCGGCGTTCAGACCGCCGAGGATTTTGTCTTGACCGTTCATGGGTTGCCCAATATACTGGTGACCATTATCATGACAAGCGAAACTTTGACGATACTTCGTAGTTTATCCTTATGAAATCAAGCTCAGATAACAATCGTTTCTACGAACAACTGGCGCCGGTTTATCACCTCAAGGTCGATTGGAACAACCGCAGCGCAAAGGAAGACGACCTCTTCGCTTACCTGATCGGGGCGCTCCAGCCGGCATCGGTGCTCGACCTCGGCTGCGGGGATGGCGGGCATGCCCCGCGCTATGCCGCCGCAGGCATACGATACTCCGGCATTGATAGTTCTAACGAGATGATCAAGACTGCCGTACGGATACATGGCGCTCTTACCGGAGTCTCGTTTTCAACCGGCGACATGACCAAGCTCCCCAGAGAAACCTCGGGACAATTTGATCAGGTCATAATGCTGGGAAATACCCTTCCGCACCTACTGACCCCGCGCGATTTGAACGCGACATTAGCGGGAATCAGCCGCTCATTAACGACAAACGGCCATTTTGTTCTGCAGACAGTCAACCCCGGTAAACTAATCCGCAAGGCGATCCATTTCTTGCCGCCGAAACTGGCGGACGATGTTCTCTTTGCACCGTTTTATCTCAAGCAGGGTGATAACTGGGACTTTTATATGCCAATCTACCGGCTGAAGAATGGCGCCGTTGCGGCCACGAACATTACGACAACTCGCTTGAAATTCTGGACCAAACAACAAATCGTGGAGCAAGCTCGCATACGAGGATTGAAACTTGTTGCCGCCTACGGTAGTGCCAAATTGGCCGCATATATTTCCTCCAAGAGTGAGAACCTGATTCTAATCTTCAGAAAGCTGTCCGATGCCCGAACTCCCCGAGGTTGAAACAGTCGTGCGGGGGCTCAATGCGCAGGCCAGAGGTTTAACCATCCGGGCCGTTCCGCATATCGCCGAACACCTCAGACGACGCGACGGCGAATTGCAGACATTGGTGGGAGATACCTTCGTGACTTTCGACCGGCGCGGCAAGTATATCATCGCCGAGCTTGCTTCCGGCCGAAAGTTACTGATACATTTGCGCATGAGTGGACGGATTCTCTTCGTCAACCAGCGCGACCGCCGACAGGCACACGACCACTTTGTCTCGACGTTTGTCACGGGTACGGTTAAGCTGGTTTTTCGCGATACGCGCAAATTTGGAATTATAGAGTTTCTGCATGATGACCGAGCCAGTGGGTTCCAGAAACTCGGCATTGAAGCCACGGAAATTACGGCGGCTGTTTTGAAGCAGCTGCTGGCGCCGACTTCGCGGCCGATAAAGGCGCTTCTGCTTGATCAATCGGCACTGGCGGGATTGGGTAATATCTATGCTGATGAATCGCTGTACCTAAGCAGGATCCATCCGTTGCGGCCCTGCAATGAACTGCGGCCGGAAGAGATCGGCAAGCTGGCACTCTCGATCCGCAAGGTGCTGCGGGCGGCAGTCAAGAAAATGGGGACGACGTTCGACAGTTATAGTGGAATCAATGGCAATCCCGGTGAATATTCCAGTTATCTTTGTGTGTATAATCGGGAAGGTACTCCCTGTGGTCGTTGCGGCAGAACGATCGTTAAGATAAGAGCGGCCGGGCGCGGAACTCATCTCTGCCCAAGCTGCCAACGGCTGAAAACCGCAAGAGGAAGAAAGAGATTGTGATGAAATTACTGGTGATTCTGGTGCTACTCGTTCCGACACTTCTGCTCGGTCAGTCGGTCATCCCTAAAGCCGTCAATGAAACGGTCAATATTACCTCGCGCGCCAAGAAGGGCGATCTGCAGAGATACGAAGTTTGGTTTGAGACGCGTTCGCTTGGTGAGGACGGATCGCCGATCTCTTATAAACGTGATCACCTCGCCTATTCACAGTATTGCGCCGTCAATACGCCGGAAAAGGGTCTGGAGTATAAGGTCACCATCGACTCCTTCGCGGTCGGATTTAACGGGCCGGCGGAAAATCCCGACTTGCGGCTTCAGACAGTGCGTCAGTTGGATGGCTACCCGATCTCATGGCAATTGTCGCGGTCGCTCCCGAAAAAGGGCGACTGCTACGACCTCGGACTAGTAATACCTGATTCGCTTATCTATGTCGAGATTTTTGAGTTTTCCGAAGCCTACAAATATCCGCGCCTGATCGAACAGCTGCGGGCCTCAGCCGGGTCACAGCTCAACAAGATTGGTGATTCGGTGCGGATTGCCTTTCCCGACCCCGTTTGCCTGAAGGTTGAGAAAGTCGTCAATGACTACCGGCTGAAATTAGCACCGATGGTGCTTGAGCTCACCGGGTTGACCAACATACAGAACCGTGCCTGCGCCATCGTCTATGTTCGGCCATCGACGTCACCGTTGAAGATCGAATACTGGGCCGGACCCACGGCTTCGTATCTCTGGGATGGTACATTGACAATTTCCGCCAGCTTCTTGGTCGCACTTGACGATGGTGATATTCTTGCGGCTAAGATCACCGAGAGAGGGGATGCGCAGATAACCGGTACGACCGGTAGAACGGCGCCGGACCACCGCGTCAAGACTTTCGAGATTCGCCAGCTCAATTAGGTTTGCAGACTGCCCAGTCTGACCTTGCTGCCAAGTTGGGAATCAAGAGGGAATGCATCCGCCGAAAACCCGCGAAATTTCTGAACATTTGCTGGAAATTTCCGTTATAAATCCTCGTAGAAGTCGGTCTGTTCGGGATTGCCAGTGTTTTGCCCTTTGACAAACCAGGGCCAATCCGGTAGACTAATTCGAACCTTTTTTCAGTTAGTGGTTACGTGATTTTCGACAATACTGTTCTTCGCTCCGAAATTACACATCGTCTCATAAAACCCACAACGCATCCATTGGAGGAACAATTATGCGTCGTACTCTGATCCTCCTCGCCCTGTTTGCCTTCACCGGCTCAATGCTGATCGGCACCGATTCAGCAGACGCCCGTTACTGGCAAAACAAGTCGGGACAAAGCAGCGCCAAGAAGAAGCCGGACACGGCAGAGGCCAAGAAGCCGAAGCTGAAACCGTTTGGCGAGGTCGCGAAAGGCCTTACCAAGGTGCCCGGTCTTTTTGATTTTTATGTCGACAAGGAAGAGAACAAGGTCCTGATGGCGGTCAAGAAAGACCAATTCGACAAGATTTTTCTCTGCAACATGACCCGCTCCGCCGGGGACGGCAGCTTTTTTGATGCCGGCGCCCAGACCGGTTCCTTCCCGTTTGAGTTCCAGCGGGTGGGTGATCAATTGCAGCTGCTGATGGTGAACTTGCGCGTGCGTGCCGATTCCACGTCGGCAATGTCGCGGGCTTTGGACCGTTCAATGACGAAGTCGCTGTTCGGCTCAACCAAGATTCTTTCGAATCCCGATACTGCCGGCGCGGTTCTCATTGACCCAACCGAAATGTTCGTTCAGGATATCGGCAATGTCGGGTACTTCCTTGGACAGCAGGGAAAAACCGGGTTCAGGTTCGACAAAGGCAATAGCTTTTTCGGCGCGATCAAGTCGTTTCCCCAGAACTCCGAGATCGATGTACAGCTGCATTACAGCACGAACCAACCGAGCGACGCTGAAACATTGCCTTCGCCCTATAGCATGATCCTCGGCTATCATTACTCGCTTTCGACACTCCCGGAATCAGACTATCGCCCGCGAATTGCTGATGAGCGTGCCGGCTATTTCCTGACTCTCTATCAGGATTACTCCGAGCTCGACAAAGAACAACCGTATGTCCGCTACATCAACAGATGGCATCTTAAGAAGAAAGACCCCGGTGCCGCAGTCTCGGAGCCGGTCGAACCGATAGTTTTCTGGATCGAGAATACGACTCCGCCGGAATACCGTGCCGCAGTCAAAGCGGGGATTGAGTTCTGGCAAGGCGCTTTTGAGGCTGCCGGTTTCAGAAATGCGATCATCGCCAAAGAGATGCCTGACACGGCTGATTGGGATCCGGCAGACGTGCGTTTCAGCACCGTCCGCTGGTTTGTCTCGCCCGGCGCCGGCTACGCGGTCGGCCCCTCGCGCGCCAATCCTTTTACCGGACAGATTTACGATGCCGATGTCCGCATCAGCGCCGATTTTGTTCGCGGCATGTTTACTTACGCCGAACGGTTCCTTGAACCGTTAGCCTACGGCAAGTCGCAATTAGAGGCGAAACCGCACAATCCCGGTGACGATCAATACATGCACGCCCACTTCGGAGAGATGTGCGATTACGGTCAAAAATCGGCGGAACTTGCCGCCGAAGGTATGGCGACTTTGATGCTGCGTTCGACACTTGGCGACAAGAGCGAACTGACGCAGAAGTATGTCAATGAATATATCACCGAACTGGTCGCTCACGAAGTTGGCCACTGTCTCGGCCTGCGTCATAATTTCAAAGCGTCTGCTGCCTACACGCGGGCTCAGCAAACCGACAAGAATTTCGTCGCGCAAAACGGCGTCGTAAGTACAGTCATGGAATATGCGCCACCGAATCTCGTACCGGATGGCGTGCCACAACCGGATTTCTATACCACCAAGCCCGGCACCTATGACAAATGGATCATCGAGTACGGCTACAAAGAAATCGATGCGCTGACGAAAGAAGATGAGTACGAGGAGTTGAAGAAACTGGCCTCAAAAGCCGGCGACCCGCTGTACGCCTTCGCCACCGACGAAGACTGCTTCGGCAATTCCTCGCGCGCCATTGACCCCTACGCCACGCAGTTCGACCTGGGTTCTGATCCGATTGAATATTGGAGAATGCGGATGGACCTCGGCAAGGAAATCTGGAGCAAGGTCGAAAGCGAATTTGAGAAACCGGGTTACAGCTATCAGAGACTGCGCAATGTCTTTGGCTATGGCTGGAGCGGATTTGCCGCCGGCGGTGCTCAAATGGCTCGCTTCATCGGTGGTATCGAAAACAGCCGCGCCCGCATCGGCGATCCGGGCGGTAAGCTGCCGTTCACGCCGATTCCAGCGGCCAAGCAGCGCGAGGCTCTGAAGTTCATTGCGGACAATATCTGGTCAACGGATGCCTTCAATTTCAGTCCGCAGTTACTGGCCAAGCTTCAGCCGGAGCGTTTCCCGGATTTCAACTGGTCGGTGTATGAAATGCAGCGCATTGAATACCCGCTACTGAATCAGGTGAGAAATATCCAGACCACTCCGTTGACTTATATTTATAACCCGACCACACTGGCTCGTGTCAACGACATCGAGAAGCTCTACAAGTCGGGTGAAGATGTTTATACCATGACCGACATCTTCCAGGATGTACGTCGCGCCATTTGGGCCGAAGTCATCAATGGCAAGAATGTCAACAGCTATCGCCGCAATCTGCAGCGCCGCCACCTCGACATTCTCGTGGATATGGTTACCGATAAAACGTCGCCCTATCCGGCAGATGCACGCACGTTGGCACGCGTCGATCTGCGCACCCTCAAAAGCGCGCTGGGCACGGCTTTAGCCGGCAACCCGGATACAATTACTCGCGGACATCTGGAAGAGTCATTGGCGACGGTAAATGCCGCTCTTGAGGCCAATATTAATCTCAAGATGTAGTTTACGGGCTTGAATCGGCCGTTCGAGCATGAACGTCCGCAACAAGAATCGCCGTCAGACTCTTGGGTCTGACGGCGATCTGATTTATGCCGCTCTTGATGCGCTTAATCTCCTGATTGTCGTCATAGGGCAAGAATGAGGAAACCCGGCGGTCGTTCCATCGACGCCGGGTTTTCTTTTGAAGTGAACCCGATCTGAAAGAAGCAAGAACGGATCTCTAGAAAGGCTTTATTAGTTTTGCAAGAATCCGCCCGGCCGAGCATGTCCGGGCGGATTCCATTCCCCACAACCCATCACTCCTGAAGATTGGTACCACGCACCAATGTGAGATTGGAGCAGTCGCTACTTCACTGCGACTGGTTGATTCAATAGCAACAGTTGTGCCGACTTGAATCAGATCGAAACGAAGTTCAAGCACCTGTCTGATTGGCGTCCTAATGTATTGATTAACAGCAAGTTAATTTTGTTCATGCGTTTAAAGAGCATTGTGAACCGGGTAACGAGACGCGCAAAAAAACCGACTGGTGCGCAGGTTGTCACGCACCAGTCGGCACTTAATCAGGAGAACACACTCTAATTCATTTATGCATATGACATTAGAGAAACGAGCGAAAGTTCGCGCAGGCTACGGTGAGTCTCACGCAGCATTGATGCGATACTTCTTCATCTTCGACCTCAATGTCGCTTCTGGTAGCCCGAGATATGTTGCCGTGCGGCGAATGACACCGTTACACGCCACCAGAGCGGCGTTGATAACCGAGCGTTCAAAAGCCTCGACGGCTTCGTTAAGCGGCACCGGCTCTGTTCGCGCAGTCGCTGCCGTAACATCCTGTGCCGGCGGTGTAAGTCGAGCTATCATACGCAGACAGACCGACCGCGGATCGCGCTTCTCCATGACACAGCACAGGTATACTTCATTCCTCAATTCGCGAACATTTCCCGACCAGTCAAAGTCCTTCAGCCTTGCGTAAAGAATCTCCAGAGTTTGCCTGTCGACCTGATGCAAAGATATTCCCTCGGCGCGCATGAAATGTTCGAACAAGCTCAACACATCCTCATTGCGTTCGGCAAGACGCGGAACCTTGAGTGTCATGACCGCCAGACGGAAGAACAAGTCGGCGCGGAAACGGCCGGTTTTGACCGCCTCATGCAGATCGACGTTGGTTGCGGCAATGACTCTAATGTCAACTTTGCGGGGAACCGTGCCGCCGACACGATAGAACTGCTTCTCTTCCAGGGCCGAAAGAAGTTTGACCTGGAGCTTCAGCGGCAGTTCGCCGACCTCGTTCAAAAACAGCGTGCCGCCCGACGCAGCCTCAACCATTCCAACTTTGGTCTCAACCGCATTGGTGAAAGAGCCGCGTTCGTGGCCGAACAAGTGCGACTCCGCCAGTTCGTGAACGATGGTGCCACAATTGACCTCGACAAATGGCCCTTTATTGCGGGAAGAGTGGTGATGAATGTAGCGCGCAATCTGATCCTTGCCAACGCCGGTCTCGCCCAACAAGAGCACGGGGATATCTGAGTCTGCAATCGCATCGACCTGACTGACGATCTGGAGAAAACTCGGAGCGGCGCCGATCAATTGTGCATTAGCCGGAGAATCATTGCCGTTATTGCGCGGCGGGTCCGACTCGGTATTTGAGAGCCGCAACGCCCGCATAAGTCGCTGGGCTTCCGCGCGATACTCGCGGACATGAGCTGTCTTCGCAGCCACCATCGACCACGCCTCGTACGACATGGCCAATTCGTAGCGAGCGCCGACTTCATCGAGCATTCGAACCGCAGCGCTAAACTCAGCATCCACCAGACGCGAATCGCCTTCGCGGACCGCGATCGTTGCCAGAATTCGCCGGCAGACTGCGACCTCCACGCGTTCGCCGAGTTTCTCGGCAGCGCAGAGTGCGTCACCTGCGAACCGGCGTGCTTCGGGGTAGTTGACGAGCCCCAAATACGCTTCCGCCAGTAACCTGCTGATTTGAGCCTGTTCGGTACCCGAGCCGGAGCCAGAGGTCACCAGATTCAGCGCTTCAGTTGCGAATTCAATTGCCCGCTGGCAGTCACCCTGCAATTGGGCGAATTGTGCACGGTATTGCAGAAGCGATACGCGGTCAGAATCATTGCCCGCGGAGCCAAAAATTCGTTCAGCTTCAGCCAGCGACGATTCAGATTCGGTGAAATTACGCAGGTGCATTAGGGCGAACGCCTGCGAAAGCAGCGTGCGGCCGACATTGGCCAGATTCCCCTGCGAGCGGTTGAGTTCAAGCGATTCCGCGAGAAACTCAAGGGCACGGTGGAACTCGCCGCTCAAATTGAGAATTGTACCGAGATTGCCGGTAATCATCGCCTGCCACTTCACGTCGTTGAGGGCACGCGCGTAGTCGATCGCTTCCAGCAGGGAGTCGATCGCCTTGGAGTACCGGCCTTTGATGAAGTGAATACGTGAGAGGCGGTTTAATGAGCGGATGACCCCGATCGAGTCATCAATACGACGGTAGGTCGCGATCAGATCGCGATACCCACGTTCGGCTTCGTCGATGCGTCCCAATTCAGCCAGACAACGGCACGCCGTCGACTGCAGTTCGGCAATCAGCAGGTTGTCGTTTGTGCTTTTGACCTTACTAAGCGCATCCTGTGCGACACCCAGCGCTTCTTGGTGCCGGGATAACTGGAGCAGTGCAATTCCCCTCATGGACAGGAGACGCACTATGTCTGCGTTGCCCGAAGAAAAGTGCCCGTCAGGAGCCAATTCGGCGGTCTTGTCGATGACGTCTTGATAACGACGATCGTCAAGCAACTGACGCAATTCGATGAGCATCGCAACCTCGAAGTTTGCGAAGGCTTGATTCATCGAATATCACCTTTCTTGTTAAAGCTCATCGGCCGGGCAGTTTTGACAGTCCGCGTGATCGGACTTGCTTCACTTCTTAATCTTAGTGGGCACTGCACTAAGCCAATCCGCGGGAATATCAACCGAGATGACGATCGGTCCGAACGGAATACTGATCTGCGTATGATCCAGCGGCTCGACCCACTGATTGTCGTCCTGCCACGGATGGGCGTTATTGTCGCGTATTTTTTCCGGATACGGTGTGTTTCTTGCAATCAATGGACTGATGGCGACCATTAGCAAGCAAGCTAAGGCGGCCAGCGAGATTAATGATTTGATCCTCATCCTGTGGAACCTCCTGATAAAGTTGGAATTTTCTCTATGACAGCAAAGACAGACTCTATGCCCTTGCAACATCCTGTTTTATGCGCTTAGCTTCTCTTAAGACGATTCTGGCGGTGAGATGGAGCCGGGTGAAATTGCATGCCCAGAGTTTGCTACCCGAGTGTCCACAGCATAAAGATAGTCTCGAAACCCGAGTTTGTCAAGCTAAATTCAAACCCGCACCGGCCGATAACTTCATGAGAGGAAGTGAATTACTATGAAGAAAGCGCCCACCGAAGCGATCGTTCAGATCGAAGGACATATCGTCGACTCCGATATTCTCAGTGAAGTTTTCGATCTCATCATCAAAGCCGGTGGAAAATTCGAGATCCGCGATTTTGTGATCGGCAAGACCAACGTCGAAACTTCCGTGGCGCAGCTGCGCATTAGCGCTCCCACCAAGGACAAATTAAGTCTCCTGCTGAATCTCCTCAATGCCAAGGGCTGTTTTGTTGTCAGCGAGCAGGCGGTGACACTTAAACCGGCGCTCAAGGACCAGGGCGTGCCGGATGACTTCTATTCCACCACCAATTTCCGCACCGAGATTCGCCTCAATGGCCGCTGGACAAAAGTTGCCAATCAGAGGATGGACGGCGTTATCATCGTGACCGACGGCAAGGCCGCTGTTCGCAAATTACGCGAAGTCAGGAAGGGGGAGCTGGTCGTCTGTGGGCTCAACGGCGTGCGCGTACACCCGGAATTCAAATCGCGTGAGCGCGGTGATTTCAGTTTCATGTCGAATGAAGTCTCGTCCGAGAAAAAGGTCTCACTGGCCGTCGACAAGGTTGCGGAGATGATTCGCGGGCGCAAGGGGAAGCTCGTCATTGTCGGTGGTCCGGTCGTGATTCACACCGGTGCGGTTGAATCATTATGCCGGATGATTCGCGGCGGTCATGTTGGCGGGCTATTAACCGGCAATGCGCTGGCAGTGCACGATATCGAGAACGCCCTGTTCGGAACTTCGCTAGGTATCGATACCTCGGCCGGAACTCCGGTCGATCAAGGACATCGCAATCACATGCGCGCCATCAATCAGATCAATCTTGCCGGCGGCATCAGGAATGCCGTTCGCCGCAAGATCCTTCGCTCGGGAATCATGTACGAACTGGTCAAAGCCGAGGTCCCGTTTGTGCTGGCGGGTTCACTTCGCGATGACGGTCCGCTGCCGGAAACGATTACCGACATGAATGAAGCCCAGGCGGCCTATGCACGCGAGATCAAGGGCGCGGAGATGGTGTTGATGCTCTCGACTATGCTCCACTCGATCGCCACCGGCAACATGCTGCCCGCCTGGGTCAAGACAGTATGCGTGGACATCAATCCGTCGGTCGTGACAAAACTTGCCGACCGTGGATCGTCGCAGGCGCTGGGAATCGTTACCGATGTCGGCCTGTTCTGCCATCTCCTCGCCGATCGGCTCTGCAAGTAGCACAAACTTCATGCGGCCGCGGAATTTTCTGAACTCGTTTTGACTTGAAACGCAGAAATGATTCTGATATTATCCTATGCGAGTGATCAAGTAAGGATAGGAAGCTCGAATCATGACCCTACAAAACTATCTCGGCATACCGGAAGAAGACTCCCGTTACGATACATCTCCCTATGTCATCTTGCCCGTGCCTTACGAGGGGACCGTTACTTACGGCGCGGGCACGGCTTATGGCCCGAATGCGATCATTGAAGCTTCGCGTGAAGTTGAGCTGTTCGATGACGAACTCGAGGTCGAGCCTTACAAGATCGGGATTCACACATTGGCGCCGCTCGAGACGACTTCTCATGGCCCCGAAGCACAAAACGAAATCATCTATCAGCGCACCAAGAGACTCCTCGCGGACAACAAGACTTTTTGCATGCTGGGTGGGGAGCATTCGATCAGTTACGGACCGGTGCGTGCCTGTCTGGAGAAATACCCCGATCTGACCGTGTTGCAGCTCGACGCACATGCCGACCTGCGGGACGGCTATCTCAACGAGAGATTCAGCCATGCCGCCGTGATGCGGCGCATTCGTGACTTGACTGACAGGACGGTGAGCGTCGGTATACGCAATTTCTCGACTGAGGAGCACGAATACATCAAGTCTGCCAGGGTCGCAATTTTTTCGGCACGTGACATTTTCACCAATCCGAAGTGGATCGACGAGGTCATCGCACGCCTCTCCGGCGACCTCTATATCACCATCGATCTCGACGGGTTTGACCCGTCACTGATTCCGGCAACCGGAACTCCCGAACCGGGCGGACTGCTGTGGTATCCGACGTTGGAGCTGCTGCGCAAGGCGATAGCGAAGTGTAATCTGGTGGCGTTTGACGTCGTGGAACTGGCGCCGATTGAGGGTTATCACGCTGCGGATTTTTTGGCGGCGAAGTTGATCTACAAGATTATTGGATACGATTCACGGAAAAGACGATGACAGCGGTTACGGCAAATTGTACCTTCCGGATTTTTGCCAGCCATCTACCCGCCAGCCGTCCATCTCCTTAACCACAAAAAAAGTTGCGTCTTCCGTAATCGACTTGCCGACAAAATCGACCATCGTGAGTTGCACCCAGTACCGACCGTTGTCGTCTCTTACCTCTTGAGTCACCAGCTGATATCCGCCGAGGTCCTGCCGCTTCTCGGAGAAGTAAGCATAGTAATCAGCGGCACCAGCCACCTTCTGCCTGCGCAATTCTTCCTTCGCCCGCTGGGAAATGAGGGGATACATGCCGGTCGAATTGTTGGATTCCCAGTGACTGAGATATTTTGTCAAAACGGCATTCGGGTCCGATGTGTCGGTCTTAAATGCTCTCATGATCGCCAGCCCGATGAAGACGAACATCCCAGCCCACAGAAAAGTCTTGAAGGACATAGCTGCTTGCTACCTGAAAAATATTAATGGTTCGTGGCGCCGCAAAACTGATGCTCTGCAAGCGCGTGGACAACGCTTTCCAAAAGCGGCCCCTTATCTATGAGTATCGGAAAGAATCGTCTTAAGATTCACCCCTTTTCCTGCAGATGGCAGCGGCTGCCCTCTGATCGATATTGGGCTTGACGATCGCGCATCAATGGATATAATGGAGTCAACACAAATGACCCACCCCCGGAACGTCCGGGTTGTGGGGTTATTGCGTTTGTACCAAAAAATCTGAATGGCAAAATGACGATCTCGAAATCTGCCTCGACAACGCTAGCCAATAATTTCGCCAGTACGAGCAGCATTTGTCCGCCTGCTGGAACTGATCAGGACAAGAAGCGACATCCAGATTGCCGGTCTGGCCGGGTCGGCAAGTGCCTTTCTCATCTCCGGACTACGTGCCAGGCTCAACACCACGATCGTTGTAGTAGCGCCATTTGAGAAACTGGCCGCCAATTTGATCGGCGATCTTCAAGAACTTTGCGGCGAGGATTCAGTTTCGCTGTTTCCGGCGTGGGAAGTATATCCGTACGACTGGATCACCCCGCCGCTGGAGAATACGGCCCAGCGGCTTGAAACTATCTGGAAACTAGCTTCCGGCCAGCCGACGATAATCGTGACAACGCCAGACGCACTTCAGCAAAGAACTCTCACCCGCGAACAACTGACGGCAAGTTGTTTTGACCTGAAGGTGGGCGACGAGTACGATCTTACCGAACTCGCAACCAAGCTCGTCGAATTGGGTTACGAGCGTATGCCGATCACGGAAGAAGTCGGCACGTTTTCCGTGCGAGGCGGCATCGTCGATATTTTCCCGTTTACCTCCGCCAACCCGATCCGCTGCGAGTTTTTCGGCGACTTCATCGACTCGATTCGCTTATTCAGTGTGTTGTCACAGCGGTCAATTGAAAAAGTGGAGCAGATCACCATCATCCCCCGGCGCGAAATTGTCACGGACCAGGAGAAGCTGGAAGCAATATTCGACTCATTCGATCAGGCCACGGCAGACCTGCTGCATCAGAAGTGCCTGAGCGGTTTCGATTTACCCGGGCTGGAGTGGCTGGCGCCTCTTCTCAAGATCCAACAAAGCAGTCTGCTTGATCATCTTCCCGCCGATGCGGTATTTTATCTGACGGACCAGCCGCTGATTGAGGATCGGTTTGATAAGTTGATTCGCGATGCGGCGTCGCTTTATCAGGATGTGCGTGCTTCCTTCCCGCTCGCACCCACGCCGGCGGAGATATATCTCGCACCCGAGTCAATTCAAGAATACATCAGAGCGAAGAGATGTATCGTCGAGCTCGCGCTCGGGACTTCACAGGACGGCGTCAATTTCGGACTCAGAGAACATCCCTCCTTCAACGGCCAGATTTCCGTATTGCGCGGCATGATCGATGACTGGCTGAGGGAGGGCAAGTCGGTCTTCCTGTTGAGCGATAATCAGCTCCAGAAGGAGCGTTTGCTTGAGCTTCTGCCGGAGTATGCTGAACGCGTGAGCTTCGGAGTCAGCGGTATTCTCAAGGGATTTGTCATCCCCGACACCGAAACGATAGTTCTGACCGATCACCAGATATTCGAACGCCAGGTAATTCGCCACCGGCGCCGCAAGTTCAAGGAAGGCCAGGCGATCAGTTCCTACAATGCGCTCGATATCGGCGATTACATCGTTCACGTCGACTACGGGATCGGCCGTTATCGCGGATTGAAAGAAATCAAGATCGATGCCCGCCGGCGCGAGTGTTTGCTCATCGCCTATGCCGACAACGACAAGCTATATGTCCCCATCGAAGAATTTGCCCGCGTGCAGAAGTACGTCGGCAAGGAAGGCGCCCCGCAACTCACGAAGCTGGGCGGCAAGAATTGGGAGAAGGTCAAGGCACGCACCAAGAAGGCGATTGCCGACATGGCTGAAGAGTTGATCGCCCTGTACGCCGCCCGCAAGGCCAAGCCGGGACTGGCGTTCCCTCCCGACGACGACTGGATGCGGCAGCTTGAAGCCTCGTTCCCGTTCGAGGAAACCACCGACCAGTTGAGCGCCATCGAGGCGGTCAAACGCGACATGATTCATACGTCGCCGATGGACCGGCTGATCTGCGGCGATGTTGGATTCGGCAAGACCGAGGTCGCGATTCGTGCGGCGCTGAAAGCGGTTGCCGGCGGAAAACAGGTCGCGGTTTTGGTGCCGACCACGATTCTGGCACAGCAGCATCTTGAGACCTTCCGCCGGCGTCTCGGGCAATTTCCGGTGCGCATCGAGATGCTTTCGCGCTTCCGCAGCCGGCAGGAGCAGAAGGAAACGATCAAGGAACTGCAGGCCCGCAATGTCGATATTATTATCGGCACGCATCGCCTGCTGCAGAAAGACCTGCAAATACCCAATCTCGGCCTGATTATCGTCGACGAAGAACAGCGCTTCGGCGTCGCCCATAAGGAGCGGCTGAAACATCTCCGGCAGATGGCGGACTGTCTGACGCTGACGGCAACACCGATTCCACGCACGCTGCAGATGTCGCTGCTCGGAGCGCGTGATATGTCGCTGATCAACACTTCCCCGAAAGACCGGCAGTCGATTGTGACCGAAATTGCCGAGTTCGACCCGAAAATTGTCTATGAGGCGATCAATTTTGAAGTCGGCCGCCAGGGGCAAGTCTACTTCGTTCACAATCGCGTCGAGACCATCGAGTCGATGCATCGCTATCTTGTCAAATTACTGCCGCATATCCGGGTCGGCGTGGCCCACGGTCAGATGGGTGAGCACGAATTGGAAGACGTTATGCTGGGATTCCTCAGACGCGATTATGACGTCCTGCTTTCCAGCGCCATCATCGAATCCGGCATCGACATCCCTTCGGTAAATACAATTATCATCAACCGCGCTGACCGCTTCGGGCTGGCTCAATTGTACCAGCTACGCGGTCGTGTCGGCCGTTCGCAACAGCGGGCGTTCGCGTATCTGCTGGTACCACCGGTCAAACAGTTGACAGATACGGCGCGCAAACGTCTGAAGGCGATCGAGCAGCATACCGACCTCGGTTCGGGATTCCATCTGGCGATGAAGGACCTCGAGATTCGCGGGGCAGGCAACATGCTGGGCGCCCAGCAGCACGGTTTCATTGAAGAAGTTGGTTTCGATCTCTACTGCCGGCTGCTTGAAGAAGCCGTCGCCGAGTTGAAGGGCGAAGTAGCCGACAGCGACTTCGAAGTAAAGATTGACATCGACTGCGATACGTATATTCCGGAATCGTACATCGAGGAGATGCGCCAGCGCGTGGATATCTATCGCAAGATCGCCGACGCCAGATCGGAGCAGGACCTGGACTTGGTGGCTTCCGAGTTGACCGACCGTTTCGGCAAGTTTGGCGACGAGACGCAGAATTTGATCGACTTGATGGCGTTAAACATTGCGGCCCGCCGGAATCGCATTGCCCGGGTTCGCCTGAACGGCGGGCGGTTGACGCTTGTCTACGGCGATGGCGAATTGCCGACCAAGGCGCAGATCGAGCGCTTGCGAATGGCAGCGCCAGAACGCCTGGAGTTTGACTCCTCCGACGGGTTTATTATCCGTTCGGAGTTCCCTGACAGCGAACAACGGCCGTTGGGAGCGGCCAGAAAACTGTTGCTTGCGCTGTCCATTTAGCGTTAGTTAATAGGCTTCGGCTGGATCATTCCGCAATTTGGTTTGTAATATAAGCACGATGAGGATAGACATGAAAAAACACGTTTTGCGCTTAGGTGTACTGGCAATTGTCGCGGTGTTGGCGATCGGCTGCGGCGGGGACGACGGTTCAACTGTTGCCGTTGTTGACGGGGAAAAAATCCCGGTCGCGATTATTCACGATTTCTTCGAGAAGGGCGGATGGACGTTCGAGTCATATTCCGAGGAGTTTGAAGCCAAGCGCGCCGCCGTTGATTCGGTTATTGACTACAAGTTGTTGATCAAGGGCGCCTATGAGGCCGGATTGGCCAACGATCAGGAAATTGAGAAGCTGATTGTGACACAGAAGGCGAACTTCCTGTTTGATGCGATCTATCGCAAGGACGTCGCTCCGGGAATGGCCGTGACGGAAAGCGACATCCGTGACTTCTACGACAAACTCAAGTCGGAGCGTCACATCCTGCATATTCTCGTGGCGACGCCGGCGGAAGCCGATAGCGTGTTGCGCGAACTCAATAACGGCGGCGACTTCGGCGCAATTGCGCGTCTGATTTCACTCGACCAGTCATCAGCCGTCCGGGGCGGGGAGTTGGGCTGGTTGAACTGGGGCACTGATGTTGTCGCCGAATTTCGCGAGGCGGCGTTCAAAATGGCCGTTGGAGAAACCAGCGGTCCGATCAAGACGCAATTCGGCTATCACATCATTCGGTTCCTGGAAAGCCGCGACGTTGAGTTGCGACCCTACGCAGAACTCCAGCCCTTCATCAAGCAGGCCCTGACAGGCCGGAGGGCGATGGAATCCGAGGACATCTTCCTGCGCAAGATGGAAGAAAAGGCTGCCGTGCAAGTCAATCCGGAGGCGACGGCTATGCTGCTCGAGCGCCTGAATATGTACTACCCGGCGACACTGAATCGCGCCAAACGGCCCGACAACTACTTCCCGAATCTTGACCTGCTCAAGCCCTTTGAACAACAGATGATCATCGCCAGTTACACCGGCGGCGAGTTGACCGTTGAGAGCTACATCACGAAGCTGGCTGATGTTCCCGATGCTTCCCGTCCGCGATTTGATGATGAACGCGCCATGAAGAAGGCGATCTTCCAGTTGGAACTGCGAAACATCGTCGAATACGAAGCCGAGCAGCGGAAGATACAGGAGAGCGAAGACTATCTAAAACGGGTCGCCGATTTCCGCGAAGGGCTGATGGTCGATAAATTCACCCGCCAGGTGATCGGCCAGCAGGTGAATGTCAGCGAAGACGAAATCTCCGAATACTATAGTTCGAATATCAGCGAATTTACCGTTCCACAGGAATATCACATCATGGAGATCCAAATGGCCTCGGCTGAACTCCTCGCGCCGGTCGTCGAGGAACTGCGCGGTGGAGCCGACTTTGGCGCGCTGGCTGCTCAACACACGATTCGCGCGGGCATGAAGGCCACGAAAGGCGATTTGGGCTTCGTCCAGAAATCGCGTTATCCGCGTCTCTGGGAAGCTGGCGCCAAGGTGCCGATCGACAAGATTTCCGATATCGTGATCAACGATGAAGGAACATACTCCGTGATCAAAGTAGTGGATGTCAAGCAACCGACGATTCTCCCCGTCGAACAGGTGGTTTCGCAGATACAGGCTCGGGTTATTGAACTCAAACGCTCCAGTGCGACGCTGGACTGGCTGAAACAGCGACGCGCAAAGAGTTCGATCGAAATTCATGTAGAGGCCCTGGAGAAATCGATTGACAAGGCGAAGTATGCTGCAAAAAGTTAGATTCGTTTTCTTGTTGTCCTGCCTGCTGGCCATGGCAGCTCCGGGTTACGCTTGGGAACAACTTGACAAGATTGTGGCGGTCGTTGGTGATCGCGTCATTCTCGCGTCGGAACTGCAGTTCCAGCTGGAAATGTATGAATCACAAGCCGCCGACCAGCTTAGGACACCCGAGCAGCAGTCGCTGTTCAAAGAAGAGCTGCTGCGCCAAATGATCAATGACCGGTTAATCTTGATCAAGGCCAAGGAAGACACCTCGATTGTCGTCAGCGAGAAACAGATCGACGAGGCGCTCGAGGAACGCATGCAAGAATTGCGCAACCGGTTTCGTTCGACCCAGGAGTTTGAAACTCAATTGGCGGCCGAAGGCTACACCATGCGCGACTTGCGCAACAAACTGCGAGTTGACATCCACGATCAATTGGTGAAGGATCGTTTGGTACAGAAGCTGCTGGGCAAGGTGTCCGTAACTCGCGGCGAAGTCGAGAAGTTCTTTTCGGCCTATCGCGACAGCCTGCCGCCGCACCCGCAGTCGATCAAGCTGGCGCACCTGCTGCTTAAATTAACCGCCTCTTCGCAGATTTCAGATTCGCTCAAACAGACGGCCGAATCTTTGCGCGCACGCATCGACCAGGGCGAGAGCTTTGAAGCACTGGCAGAGCAATTCTCCGAAGATCCGTCCGCTGAAAGCGGCGGCGATATCGGGACATTTCGCAAAGGCGATTTAGTTCCGGAATATGAGAAGGCCGCCTTGGCGCTGAATCCCGGCGAGGTTTCTCCCGTGGTGCATACGTCATTTGGCTATCACATTATCAAACTGGTTGGAAAAGCCGAAGAATCGTTCCACACCAAACACATCCTGCTGTTGGAGAGATCCTCGGGAGCCGACAGCAGCCGTGTCTATTCGGAGGCTGAAGCCTTGACGGCGCGGGTCAACGCCGGTGAAGATTGGGGCACTTTGGTCAAGGAGCACTCGACGGATGACAAGACGCGCGCGAATTTTGGCGAGTTGGGCTGGTATGCCCTGGCAGACCTTCCTGAAGAGTTTAAGAGCGGTCTGGTCAATCTGCAAGTCGGCGAACTATCCCCGCCGGTTTGGTCCGAGGAGGGTCTTCATGTTATCAAATTGCTTGATAAACGCGACGAACGACCCGTCTCACTGACCGACGATTACGACATGCTTAAGGAATATGCCCGTCGGCAGAAATCCTCGGAAGTCATCGTACAAGTCGTTGATGAAATGAAGGACCGCGTGTATATCGATTTGCGCGGAATGTAGATGCGGATCGATCAATTCCTGAACAAATCAGGAATCGTCAAACGGCGCTCTCTGGCAAAGGAGCTATGTGACCGGGGCGCGGTCGACCTTAATGGCCGCGTGGCCAAGGCCTCGAACGAAGTGAAGGCCGGTGACAGGCTGGCGGTCAAGGCACCTGATAAACGGAGCCATTACGTGATCCGAGAAATACCGACCGGCAACGTCCGCAAGGAAGACCGCAGCAAGTACGTCGAATTGACCTCCGAAGAGAATTTCCACAGATCCTGATGCAGACAAAATTCCACGAAGTCAAGCGAGCCAGCGAACTCGCCATCGTCGTCGGTGTGCAAATCGGTAACATCGACGAACGCGCCTTCACCGACTCCCTCGAGGAGTTGAAGGAGCTGGTATACTCCGCGGAAGCGAAGGTAGTCGGGACGATCACCCAGAAGCGACCGACACCGGACAGCCGCTGCTTCATTGGCAGCGGAAAGGTCGAAGAGCTGAAGGCTATGAGAGAGGCGACCGGCGCGAATCTGGTGATCTTCGACGATATGCTCTCCGCTGCGCAAGTCCGTAACCTTGAGAAGGAGCTTGAAGTCAAGGTCATTGACCGGGGCAATTTGATTCTCGACATTTTTGCGAAACGCGCAACCACAAGCGAGGCCAAAATTCAGGTGGAATTGGCGCAACTGCAATATCTGCTTCCGCGGCTGACGAACATGTGGTCGCATTTTAGCAAACAGGTCGGCGGAATCGGAACACGCGGTCCCGGCGAAACTCAGCTCGAGGTTGATCGCCGGATCATCAAAACCAAAATAGCGACTCTCAAGGAAAGACTGGAGAAGGTTGACCGCCAGCGCTCTACGCAACGCAAACGTCGACAAGATGTTTACAAGATTGCCTTGGTCGGCTACACAAATGCCGGCAAGTCAACGTTATTCAATCACTTAACGAAGGCGGGGGTCTGGGCGGACGACCTATTGTTCTGTACACTTGACGCCGTTACAAGATATCTGCCTCTTAACAGCAAGTATCGCATAGTGATATCGGATACCGTCGGATTCATACAGAAGATTCCGCATGAGCTGGTGGCTTCGTTTCAATCGACACTTGACGAGGTTCGCTATGCCGATCTGTTGCTGCATATCGTCGATATTTCTCATCCAAACCCGATTGACCACTATGATAAGACCAACTCCGTGCTCGAAGAAATCGGAGCGGGGCAAGTTCCGCGGCTTCTGATACTTAACAAATCCGACCTGGTTTCAAGTGAAGAAATTCCCTCCATCGACCTGAACTTCCCTCCTGCACACGTTTTTTCTATTTCCGCAAAAACCCATGCCGGTATGGATAATCTCCTGAACTTTCTCACTTCCTTTGTCGAAAAGGATATTGGGGCAAGATTGGGTATCACAAAAAGTCCAGATGGCAAAGCGCGAAATTCTTATCGTTGATGACAATCCTAATATGGCAGCTCTACTTTCAGAGATGCTGGATGTCTATGATATTAAGAGCCGGGTAACCAATGATGGCGAATCGGCGCTTAAGTTACTCGACGAAGAGCAGTTCGCCCTGGTAATTACCGACCTCAAGATGCCCCGCATGTCAGGTACGGAACTGCTGACGGCAATAAAGGGAAAGCATCCGGAAACCCCCGTCGTCGTCATCTCCGGATACAACGTCGGAACAACCGAGGGGCAAGTTGTCTCGGGACTGGCCAACGGTTTCATCCACAAACCTTTCAAGATGGTTGATATCCAATCGGTGGTTGAAGAGTATCTTCAGGAATAGTCCAGACCGGTCGCCGGCCCGCGGCAGACACTTCCGTCCGTAATCTGATTGATCGAAAGACAGCACCAATCTTTTCGTTGCATCCCACTGATTAGCCGTATATAATGGCCTATTACTATGGCCGGTGACACTTCAGTTGGCCGAAATTGCCGCGAATTTGTGGCGCGCCTTGAAGAGGTGGCGGCACGATGTGGTCGAAGTTCGGCGGAAATCACAGTGGTCGCAGTATCTAAAACTCGACCGCTCAGCGATATTGAGGCAGCGGTCGCGTCGGGAATGTCGCGATTCGGCGAGAGCAAGGTGCAGGAGGCGCAGAACAAGTTCGCCGGTGTCGATCGCGACTATCGTTTGCACCTGATCGGTCATTTGCAGACCAACAAGGTCAAAGCGGCTGTTGGTCTGTTTGACATGATAGAATCGGTCGATTCGCTGAAACTTGCGCGTGTGATCGATGACGAGGCCGCCCGGCAGCACAAAATCATGCCGGTCTTGCTCGAAGTCAATTGCAGCCGTGAGCCGCAGAAATACGGGCTGCAGCCCGAAGAAGCCGAGCGGATCGCTGGCGAAGTACTGAAACTAAAGAATGTACGTCTCGATGGCTTAATGACGGTGGCGCCGTTTGTGGATACCGAGTCAATCGTTCGCTCTTCATTCGTTGAATTGCGCGGATTGTTCGACTCGATCAAGGCCGGGCATCCCGAAGCTGCCGATTTCAACCAGATTTCGATGGGGATGTCCGATGATTGGGAGATAGCGGTCGCCGAAGGAACGACAATGATCCGAATCGGCCGGGCTTTGTTTGGCGAACGCTGACCTCGAGCGACGCGTGTGTGCCGACGCGAATTCAGACTAACAGAGTTGAAAGGAATCGATAAGATGGCTATGACTCCGGTGGAATTGCGGAACGTAAAGTTCGAGAAAAAGCTTCGCGGTTACAACCCGATGGATGTTGAGAATGTGCTCAACGAGGTTGCCGGAGAATTGGAGCGACTCATCGACGCCAATAACGCGCTGCAGCGTCAGGTCATATCGCAGGAAGAGAAGCTGAAGCAGTTTCAGAGCCTCGAAAAGTCAATCAATGAGACCCTGCTGACCGCCCAGCAGGCGGCGGAAGAGAAACGCAGCGCCGCCGATAGATCGGCAGAGGTCCAGATTCGTGAGACCGAGGCAGTCTGCACGGAGATGAAGCAGAAGGCGCTTAGCGAAGTGGAAACGATGAAATTCGAATTGGCATCCCTCAAGATGCAAAAAGTGCGATTTGTGGCCGAACTTCGCTCCCTCCTCGATGCTCACCGCCGACTGCTCGAAGAGAAATCGCAGAGCGAGAACTTAGCCGAAGTCGCCGTCAACGTGGAAATGATCCGCGCCGGCACAGACGAACCGAGATAGGAAAATCCAATGAACTTGATGGATAAAATTTCAGAAGCAACCGAGTTTGTACGCAACAAGACCAAGTCGGAACCGCCAATCGGGATAATTCTGGGTACCGGCCTGGGCCGCCTCGGCGAGCGCATCGAAAAAGAGACGGTAATTGACTACCAGCAGATACGGCACTTTCCCGTGTCCACCGTAGAGGGTCACGCCGGACGCTTGATATTTGGCAAGCTAAGCGGGAAAAGCGTCGTCGCCATGCAGGGCAGATTCCATTTCTATGAAGGCTACAACATGGAGCAGGTGACGTTTCCGGTCCGTATCATGAAGCAGCTTGGGGTCAAAGATACTCATCGTCTGCAATGCCGCCGGCGGAATGAACCCGCAGTATCGAGTTGGGGAAATGGTGCTGATTACGGACCATATTAATTTCCAGGGGCAGAATCCGTTGATCGGGCCAAATGACGAGCGGCTGGGACCGCGATTCCCGGATATGTACAACTGCTACGATAAGGACCTGGTCGATTTGGCGGAACGAACTGCCCTCGACCTCGGTTATCGAGTCATGCGCGGCGTCTATGCCGCAGTGACGGGACCGAATCTGGAGACCGGCGCCGAATACCGGATGCTACGCACCTTGGGCGCGGATGTCGTCGGCATGTCGACGGTTCCCGAGGTCATCGTGGCTCGCCATCAGGGCATGAAAGTTCTCGGCGTGTCGATCGTCACCGACATGGGACTCGCCGACAATTTGCATCCGTGCAGCCATGAATTGATCTTGGCTGCCGCCAACAAGACCGAGCCGCTGATGACCGAGATGATTGCGAAAGTGGTCGAAAGGATGACAGTTTGAAGTTTGATGAACTAAAATCCGACGCTTCCCTGGCGAAACTTGAGGAAGCAGTCCTTGAGTATTGGGACCAGGCAGACACATTCCACCAGGGACTGCGACTGCGCAAGGATGCGCCGCGCTTTACGTTCTATGAAGGTCCGCCGACAGCCAATGGCCGCCCGGGAATTCATCATGTCATCACCCGCACGATCAAGGATATGGTCTGCCGTTACAAGCAAATGCAGGGATTCCTGGTTGAACGCAAAGCCGGCTGGGATACGCACGGCTTGCCGGTGGAGATCGAGGTCGAGACGGAACTCGGTCTGAAGAACAAGAACGAGATCGAAAAATTCGGCATCGCCGAGTTTAACAAGAAGTGCCGCGAGTCGGTGTTCAAGTACAAGAACCGACTGGGACAATCTGACCCGACGCACCGGCTACTGGCTCGATCTGGACAAACCTTATATCACTTGCGAGAACAACTACATCGAGTCAGTCTGGTGGATCCTGGCGCAACTTTACAATCGCGGCTTGATGTACAAGGGACACAAGATACTTCCCTATTGTCCGCGTTGCGGCACTGGGCTGTCCTCGCACGAAGTCGCGCAAGGCTACGAAGACGTCAAAGACCCGTCGATCTTCGTCCGCGCGGAATTGGCCGACGAGCCGGGTACGAAGTTTCTCGTCTGGACCACAACCCCCTGGACGCTGATTTCCAATGTCGCGCTGGCAGTCGCCCCGGAAGCCGACTACATCAAGGTTCAATTCGGCGATGAGAAGCTGATTCTGGCCGAAGCGCTTGCCAGCCGCGTGTTGAACGGTGAGTTCACCGTGCTTGACAAGTTCAAGGGCACGACTCTTGAACACAAAGGCTACAGGCCGTTCTTCCCCTACTTCGTGGGTCAAGTACGACAAGATCTACTTCGTGACGCTCGCGGATTTCGTCACGCTCGAAGACGGCACCGGCATTGTGCACATGGCGCCGGCGTTTGGCGCGGACGACTATTCGGTCGGGCTCAAATATGGTCTGCCCGTGATACAGGCGGTGGAACCGGACGGCACTTTTCCGCCCGAAGTCACTGACTATGCCGGCAAGTTCATCAAGGACGCGGACCCGATCATCATCAAGGATCTGGACAAGCGCGGTATCCTCTTCAAGAAAGAGATCTACGAGCATTCGTATCCGTTCTGCTGGCGCTGTGACTCGCCGCTGATCTACTACGCACGCAAGTCGTGGTATATCAAAACCGCCGAGAACAAGGAACGCCTGCTGGCACGCAACAGCGAAATCAACTGGGTGCCGTCGGAAATCGGTACCGGGCGCATGGGCGAATGGTTGACGAACAACGTCGACTGGGCATTGTCACGCGAACGCTATTGGGGCACACCGCTCAATCTCTGGATTTGTCAGGACTGCGAAAAAGTCCAGCCGGTTGACTCGATAGCGACGCTTCGGAAAATGGCGACCAACGCGCCGGCCGAATTGGATCTGCACAAACCGCACGTTGACCTGCTTGACATCAGGTGCGAATGCGGCGGCAAGATGGTGCGCGAGCCGGAAGTTATCGATGTCTGGTTCGATTCCGGCGCGATGCCGTATGCGCAGTTCCATTACCCGTTTGAGAACAAGGAATAGTTCGAGCAGAATTTCCCGGCCGACTTCATCTCGGAAGCCACCGATCAGACCCGCGGCTGGTTCTACTCACTGCTGGCCATCAGCACGCTGCTGTTCGACAAGCCTGCCTACAAGAACGTCGTCGTCATCGGCTTCATTCTTGACAAGAAGGGCAAGAAGATGTCGAAGTCGCTGAAAAATTCTAATGATCCGTTCGAAATCGTGAATACCTATGGCGCCGACGCGCTGCGCTGGTATCTGCTGACGGTCAATCAGCCGCATCAAGTAACGCGGATGGATATTGAAGGAGTTGCCGAAGCACAACGCAAGTTCCTGGACACGCTGAAGAATACCTATGCCTTCTTTGCAATCTATGCCAATATCGACAATCTCAAAGATCGTGCCGCCAATGAAACGGGCGGCGATTTGAAGCAATTGCTGGAAAAGCTCGCCGGCGAGCCCGCAGAAATTGATCTGTGGTTGCAGTCGCGCCTGGAGAGTCTCAAGAAGACAGTTGCGGTTGCGATGGACGCCTATGACATAACCCGCGCCTGCCGTTCCATCGATGAGTTCGTTCAGGACGAATTGTCGAATTGGTATGTCCGCCGCTGTCGCCGCAGATATTGGGCTTCGGGCGATACGCCGGACAAGTTCCGCGCCTATCTTGAGCTTTACAACGCCCTGGTCAATGTCTGCCTGCTTTCGGCGCCGACCGTACCGTTCTTAAGCGAGCGTTTGTTCCGCGAATTGGGCAATGGCGACTCGGTTCATCACCAGCTCTTCCCGAAGCACGATGCGTCACGGATCAATGCCGGCCTTGAAGAGCGGATGAATGCCGCGATCAAGTTGGTGGGTCTGGGACGCTCGGCACGCAATGTCGTGCAGATCAAGGTACGCCAGCCGTTGCAGGAAATGAAAGTCAAGTTGCCCGCTGACATCAGCGAAGCCAATGTTGCGCCGCTGTTGCAGGTGGTGGCGGAAGAGATCAACGTCAAGAACGTGACCTTCATCGCAGACACGACGCAAGTTGCGGAATACACGATACTGCCGAACTTGAAGGAGCTTGGCCCCAAGCTGGGTAGCGCGATCAATCCGGTCAAAACGGCATTGGCGGCGTTGCCGGAATCAGAAATCAAGAAGTTCCTTGCCCTCAAAGAACTGAAAGTTACCGTTGACGGCAAGGCATACTCTTTCACCAGTGATGAAATCCAGGTACGCCTCACCGGCAAGAGCGGATTTGCTGTGGCCGCCGATGGTGGGTTTACTGTCGCGCTGACTACCGCTATCACCGACGAACTCCGCGACGAAGGCTTCGCGCGCGAATTGGTGAACAAGATCCAAAACATGCGCAAAGACGCCGACTTTGACGTGACCGACAATATCACGGTCTGCGATCAGCGCGACCGATAAAGTTGTCTCCGCTGCCAAACGGCATTTGGATTATATCAAGAAGGAGACTCTGGCCACGGTAGTGGAATTCGGCGAGGCAAATGACGGCTTCCAACGCGAATGGGACGTCAATGGCGAGCCCGCCAAACTGGCGATCAAGAGATAGCTTTTTCGATTAGCAATTTCGGCCCAATTGGGTTATAATATTGGTCTAATGCGTAAACGTGATTTAGAGAGATTCGAGAAGATCCTGCTCGCCCGCCGCGAGGAGTTGATGCGCGATATGGGCTTGTTCAAAGACATGAGTCTTGATACGACCACCAAAGAGGCCACCGGGGATCATTCGAGCCATTCCTTTCACATGGCTGATCAGGGTACCGATGCGATGGAGCGCGAGAAGGCGTTTCTGCTGGCATCCAAGACCGGCCGGCTGGTCTACCACATCAACGACGCTTTGCGCCGCATCGGCAATGGGACTTTCGGCAAGTGTCTGGGCTGCGGCAAGCAGATCAGCACGGCCCGGCTTTTGGCGGTCCCGCATGCACGATTCTGTATCTCCTGCAAAGAGCGCGAAGAAGAAGCCAAGGCTACGACGACCACGAGACGCAAAAAGTAGCATCGATGCCCTGGTCAGAAAACCTTCGCTGGTCCGCCGCCAACCGCTATCTCCTCAATGTCTCATTGATTGCGGCAGTCGTTTTCCTGGCCGATCAAATCACCAAGATCTGGGCGCTCAAGACGCTTAGCCCGATCACCAAAACGAGCGTAATCGGCGATTTGGTGCAATTGACGATGATTTTCAACGAAGGCGGCGCGTTTTCAACCAAGCTGGGATCGACCTATTTTTATTCTTTTGCCTCGATTGCCGTGATGATCATCGTTGTCATCGTATTATTCAAGGACGCCGGCAAGAACCGGATTCTCGACATTGCCCTTTCGCTGGTGCTCGGCGGAGCACTGGGAAATCTAACTGACCGCCTGCGCTTTGGCGCAGTGGTCGATTTCATTGATGTCGATTTCCCGGATATTTCCCTTAAGCCGGCCAAGATTCTTTTCTTTGATTTTCCGGGCTATGCGCTCGATCGCTGGCCCGTATTCAATATCGCGGATTCGGCGGTCACCGTTGGAATGGTATTGATAGTTGCCGCCTTAATCTTCGATTCCCGAAAGCAGAAATGTGACATTAATCACAGTAAAAATCCCAGCACTCCCTGAACCTGAACGAATTGACGTAGCGCTCGCGCAGGCGGATCTCGGACTTATCCAGAAGTCATCTCAAACGTCTCATTGGCGAGAAACGCATCACCATCAACGACAAATGGGTGCGCGTGTCGCAACTGGTGTCCGGCGGCGAAGAGGTCGTCATCGATAAGCCTGACGAAAAGAGGATTTCTTTCGTCTCGGAAGAGATCGACCTCGAAATCGTTTATGAAGATGATTTTCTGGCCGTCGTCAACAAACCGGCTGGAATGGTGACACATCCGGCGCCGGGTCACGAAAGCGGGACACTGGCAAACGCGTTGCTGCATCACTTCAGCCAGCTCTCCACCGGCTATGTTCGCGGCTTCCCCGGTCTTGTTCATCGTCTGGACAAGAACACCAGCGGCTTGATGGTTGTTGCCAAGAACGACATTATCCATCGCAAGCTGGCAGCTCAACTGATGAAACGCACCTTAACCCGCGAATACTGGGCACTGATCTGGGGCAAGATGAATCCGCCCAAAGGGTCAATTGATATCGCAATCGGCCGTTCCCGCGCTGACCGGCGCGTGATGACTTCCGGCAGCCCGAATACACGGGAGGCGATTACTCATTACGAGACGATGGAAGAACTGTCGTTTTTGAGCCTGGTCAAGCTTCATCTGGAAACGGGTAGGACGCACCAGATCCGAACACACCTGAAGGAATCCAATCACCCCGTATTTGGCGATCCAGAATATACTGGTCGTGATGGCCGACTGACGGGAATCGAGGCAAGGCACCGGCCGACCGCTCTTAAGTTGCTCAAGGTGACACCCCGGCAGATGCTGCATGCTAAACGGCTCGAGTTTGTCCATCCGGAGACGGGAAATTCGGCTGCTTTTGAGGTTGAATTGCCCGAAGACTTTAGACAAGTTCTCGATATCATTCGTCACTATCGGTAGGAAAGGAAGATTATGAGCAAATTTCTCAAGTTCAGCTTACTGATACTGTTAATCCTGCCGATGGTTGCTACCGAAGCCGGTGCTGTCCCGCGCAAGTCGCGGCCCTGGCCGGAAATCAACCTGTCGATTTTGCCGTCTATTGTCGGCATGTCAAACTCGTGGGCTTTCGAAATCAATCACCGCAGCGCTGTCTACTTATCTGATCTGGATAAGCTGCATCTTGCCGTGAGTTACGGCCGAGGCAGAAATGACAATAACCTTGCGGCCTTAACCGGACAAAATGCCGGACGTTACGGCTATCGCTTCTACAGCGGGATTGACTACAGCATTGATAATTTCCGACTTGACGTCTACTCGCACTTGGGCAAGAAGACCTTTGGCTCGCTCTGGGCGACCTATGGTGAAGACAAGGATCGCCTCACCAAAGATGCCTTTCTGGTTGCCGAACCGAATCGGATCAACGTCAAGACGGCGTTCGCGTGGAAATTCAAGCCGCATTTAACTGCGGCAATATCGGGCGTTTTCAACAACTATCCCCGCTCGTTCATTTTTGCCCTGCAGCCGAGTGGAACCTCTCCGGCCGACACGCAGTTTACCCTTCCCGCAAATGTCGGCGAGAATCTCGAGGGACAGCTGGACGTGATGTATCGCACGGACAACAATCTTGATGTCATTTTCGGCGGCCGCTTCATGTATCAGCACACCAAATTTGCCGCACCGGATCCGCCAATTGGAGCCGGCTATCGCGATACTGCGGAAGTTAAGGAATTCGTCTATAGCGGTGCTCCGCGTCTGATTGTGCGCAAGACGTTTCAGTCGGGCAGTTATCTGCGCGCCGGTGCGTCCGTCTATTTCAGTCTCTTTGACTACCAGTATATGGGCACGGGCAAATGGGATTATCCGTCGACCGCGGTACCGTCATATCGCGCCCAGTCATTTGAGACGATGATCCCTAAATGGGAATTGTATGTCGACGGGAGCCGATTGATCGGAGCCAACGCGGCCATCTATTCAGCGTTGGAATTCGCCGGCTACCCGAATCGACTAACTCGCAAGAACACGGATTTCGTACCCGTCGATCTTTCGTTGGTGAATTCGGATAATATTCTCTCGGCCGCCTTCACGGCCGACATCAGTGGCAGGTTGACCCGCATATTCCATGCCATGGCGGGAATCAAGATTCGGCACGTGAGCAAAGGCGACGACTTGTCTGGTGCGAATGCCGCAGCCGGAATAATGGATGATCGCTCGCTTTACCCCAGCCTTCGCTTCGGCACCATGACAAGATTTTACCGCAGCCTGTGGTGGACCATCCGCGTGAATGATCTGCGGCTCTACACCTCGGAAGCCGTCGGTACGGCGGCGCTGTTTGAAAACACGTCTTTTATCGAGACCGAGATACTGTTTCTCGGGTTGTAGAGGGCTACACAACTCTTTTCTACCCCTCTCCCGAAGGGAGAGGGGTAGGGGTGAGGGTTCATCGAATCACGACCGCATTTCAAGTGCTTCCTTTATGGTCATTAGCACTCCTTCTGTCTTATTCAACACACCTTTATTACTGAATCGTAGAATCCTGTAACCTCCAGCAGTAATCCACTCCTTCCTCACGCGGTCATGCTCTACTTGTTCGACGCAACAATGTGAGCTGCCATCGATCTCAATGATTAGCCTGGCTTCGCAACAATAGAAGTCAACGATGTACCTGGCGATTGCATATTGTCTCCGAAATTTGAAGCCGCCCATTCGTCGATTTCGCAGGCAACGCCAAATCAAGCTTTCACCTGATGTTGCGGAGTTTCGCAGCATACGACATAGAGCGATGATGTATCTTGGATGAAGTTCCACCTGGTGCCCTCACCCCTACCCCTCTCCCTGCGGGAGAGGGGTAGAAGTTCCATCACTTCACCAGCTTAATCACCACATAGCGACAGCAATGCTGCAGGCCGGGTACGATCTGCAGCAGCGTATCGTCGCACTTGGTAAGCACGGACGCCAACATCTTCCGCTTCGGAAGCAGGTTCAGAATGTCAAAAGTCTCGGCCCTGATCTCGGAGAAGAAGCCTGCGAACCAGTCAAGGTCAGCCAAGGTCAGGGGCTCTTCAAATAGTGTGTGCTTGCGCCGTGCCAGGTGGCGATACAGCCACAACACCGGATGGTAACGCAGGTCGTCGATAAACGCCGCCTTCCCGCCTGGCTTGAGGACGCGAGAGATTTCTTCGGGAGCCATTTCCAAGTCGACATGGTGGAGCGCGGCATTCCCGAAGACGAAATCGAAGCTGTTGTCGTCGTACGGCAGACTTTCGCCGGCGGCAATGCGAAAGTCACACTGTTCGGCCAGCCCATTAAGCGCCGCGGTCTTGTGGGCGACGACAATTGATTTTTCGGAAATGTCGATGCCGTGGCACTGCGCTCCCGACCGGGCAAAATAGATTGATACCCATCCGGTACCGCAGGCATAGTCGAGTATTCTCTTGCCGCAGATGTTACCCAAAAAATCTCTGACGGCAGCATAAGGTCGCTGATGAGCAAAGTACTGCTCGTAGTTGAGTTTGTTTGTGAACAAGAGCCCTTTTTGAGCTGCCAGTGTCCGGCTGGCTTCGCGGTCAAAGAAGTCGGCTTCATCCTGCAGCCGGTCGAAAACTTCCACCGTGAAATCTGTCATGGTAGAATCATCCCTTTCCGCACTCATGCGATTTCAGATGAGTGCCCCCATATTATGATTTTAGATGTTGATCGAGTGACGCCCCGCTCAAGAGAAGAATTGATCCGCCTTTGTACTACTTCACAATGCCAAGATTGCGCACTCGCGTTCGCCTGTAATGATAAAAATCACAACACCACCGTGTCAAGCGGAAAGTGGACGTGTATTTCGATATTGCGATTTTGGGGATTGACATAGTCGTGGTTTGCCTTGCCGGACAAAAAAAGGGACACAGTTTCCTGCATCCCCTGGGGAAATCAATAATGAGATCAGCTCTTAGTACGCCATCAACTTTTCGGTCTCGGCGACAATCTGATCGATCTGCGGCAGGCAGGCGCGGTCGCCATCGGGACCGTACGCCACGCGCGCATCGAGCGGAGTGATCAGGCCAATCGGAGCATCGAGATACCCGAAAGCGTCTGAACTGGAAATGACCGCCGAAATCGTCGGACCGGTACCGCCGGGGAAACGATCTTCGGAGACAATCATCACTCGGCCGCAATCGATAGCCGACTGGCGAATTGTTTCTTCGTCCATCGGGCGCAGCGTACGCAGGTCGATGACACGGGCATTGATACCCTTCTCGGCGAGCAATTCTGCAGCCTTGAGGCACATCGGCAAGGTGATACCATACGAGATAATCGCGATGTCGCTGTTGTCGGGATTGTACACCTTCGCCTGTCCGAACGGAATCATGTAATCGAGCGCCGGATACGGCCTCTCAAGCGACACGCCGTCCCAGTCGCGACGATTGTAAAGCGCCACTGACTCGCAGAACAGCACCGGATCAACACAGCCGATAGCCGTACGGAACAAACCGACGGCGTCTTCGGCATTGGAAGGACAAACGACATGCAGACCGGGGATGTTCAGGAATGTCCCGAGGTTAGCCTCGGAATGCCAGAATGAACCGGCGCCCTGCTTGTATCCGCCGTAGGAACAACGGATGACCATGTCGGCGTGCTCCTGCTTCTTTGATCTCTGATGGAGCGAGCAGATGCGGTCTTTCAGATGCTGATAGGCCGGCGACATATAGTCGATGAACTGAATTTCGGGAAGAACCTTGCGTCCCTGATGGGCGTGACCGGAAGCGCGGCCAAGAATGCCGGCCTCATCAAGCGGCGTGTTGAATACGCGATGGACACCAAAGGCGCGCTGTAGTCCCTGCGAAACCAGGAACACACCGCCTTTGCCCTTGAGTAGTTTCTGTTCTTCGGTGTTGAATTTCATCTTGCCGGAGAAATCGGCAACGTCTTCGCCGAAGAGAATGGTGTCGGTCGTCAGCAGGAACGCATCAAAGAGTGCATAGTTCATGGCACGACGGAAGGTCATCGGGCCCTGGTCCTCCGGCGGTTCGGCTGCCGGGCGCGCACCCATCTCGAAGTACTTTTTGTATTCTTTCTTGCGGTCGCCCTTATAAGCCCCGACAATCGAATTCCAACGCTTCTGCGCCTTCTCGAAAGTATAATCTGTAACCAAACTGGCGACATATTCGCGGGTTTTGTGCTGGCGGTCGCCGACTACTTCCTTGGAGATACGCGAGACTTCCTCGTCATACTTCTCATACATCTTCTTAATGGCGTCCGCTTTGAGAACGCCGTCTTCGATGAGAGTCTTGGCGGCTTTGAGAATCGGGTCGTTGGAATAGTGCCATTTCTGTTCGGCCAAAGCCATGTAGAAGGACTGGTCGTCGCTGCCGGAGTGGCTCTCGTCACGGACGACTTTGATATTGCACAACACCGGGCCCTTGCCGGAGCGGCAGTACTCGATGTTCTCTTTGAGATGCTTGAGCACTTCCTTGATATCGGTGCCGTCGTAGTGGTCAATCTTGAGGCCAAAGCGCTGATAGCCCTCGAACGGCGAGGTCGGATCGCCATCAGGGAACTGCTCTTCGACCGACACGGAGATTGCCCAGCCGCAGTTGTAAATCGAGAAGATGTTGCGCGTCTTGTCAAAGACGGAATAGAACACGGCCCGGGCAAACTCGGCTTCCGAGGTTGAACCTTCGCCGATTGTGGTGTAAACAATGGCGTCCTTCTGCCAGCGGCCACCGGGATAGCGCGACTGTTGCGAAATCGGGGTCGGGTTCTTGATGGCATCGCCGATACCGGCAGCTTCGAGGGCGTGGGCGCCGGTTGAAGAGCCCTGGGCGATGATCGACTCTTTGGCGTGGGCGGCGTGGTGATGCTGGATCATACCGCCGGTCGAAGTTGAACGCGGGTCGCCGATGCATTCCAGCATCTTCTGGCGGATATCGATACCGCGCGTAAGATCAAGTGTCATATTGCGATAGTAGCACAACAGCGGGTCATCCTGGCGCAGCAGGTGACCAGTGCAGGCGTCGAGAAGCTCTTTACCGGAGGAGCCGATGAAGAAGTAGCTTTCGCCACGGCGGGTAAGCAGCTTTTCTTCGATCAAAATCCGACGCGACTTGATCATCGTATCGAAGATCTTCTCAAGTTCGTTCGCGGTCAGTCCAGAGTATTCCTTGAGTGGTTTATCGCGGTCGGTGATGTACTTTCCGACCTTATCGTATGTCTCAACCTGCTGCAGTATTTCCTTAATATCCAAAGTCTCCTACCTTTCCGGGAGTCAACGCAATAATTCGAATATAAGTACGCAAAATAGGCGCGATTTGGCAAAAATCAAAAGGATTTTTTGCGGGATTTAGGGACTATTTGGGGCGATGTTGGGTCAGCTCTGGAGTTGCGATCCGGTGGATTTTCTTCTCCTAATCCCGGTGCCTGTACCCTTGCTAGTCCTTTGACTGCAAATACCCCGACGGGATCATGAAAAGACCTTCGGGCGCCGGCAAGGTCTCGACCTTGAGCAGTTCGACCGAATCATTGCCATCGATCGTAACAGCCGGCATCAGGGAGTCCGGGTCGGGAGCTGCGATGCCGCGACCGATACGGCGTACGGTGACTCCTTCGATTTTCGAAAGATTGGCAAGAACATCAAGGCGGCCGCGCGAGACCAAATCGGCAATGTTCATGATCGCCCGATAGAGTTCGAAGTCGACATCAATGGCAGTCGTTGCCCAGACTTCGGAAGTCTTATGGATTGTGATCATTGACTGCTTGACCTCCCGGACGACATACTTGCGGCACAAATAGCCGTCGACCGTGCCGGTATCAGGCGCGGCCTCAATTTGCGCCATCGGTTCGTCGGTCAGCCGTGACAACCCCGCCATCATGTTTTCCTCGGGCGCGACCGGAGTTGTGTCGGAATCGGTCGGAATGAACGATGTCGATTCGTAAAGTTCAAATTTGGGAAAGAGTCGATAGGCGACGCCGGCTTTGCGGTCAAAAATGTAAATCGACCCGTCACCTTTGTCTATGCGGGCGGCATCCTCGCCAAGCCAGACGGTGGATGTTTCAACGGCGGCTGGCTGAATCATTGAGCCGATAGTGAGTTTCGGACGCGAAGTTTGATACGTGAACCGCGTAGCCGCATTGATTGATGAGGAGACCGGCAACAGCGAAAGAATCAAAATCAGAATCGACGGCAAAGCTCTGTAGTATAGCAAGACTAATCCTTTTGTTGAGATCATGAGTAAGGTAGTTGGAATTTAGAAAGAAAATCAGGTAAGCACAAGTTACAATCCTGCGGTTTCTGTGCGCCGGGTCAGCGCCGGGCGCTCACGATAGCGGATGTTACTCACCTGGAATTGGACTATATACAGGACAAGAGCGGCGTTGATTCCCGCACTATTCCGCTTGCAATATAGATTATAACGGCCTATTTTAGCGAAGTCCAATTGCCGAAATTGAAAACTGAAAAACCGTTCCTCTGAAATCGAAGTTGGAGAAATGCATGAGTCTGTCCCCCGGACAACAAATTGGTCCCTACAAAGTCATCGACCGCGCCGGTTCAGGCGGCATGGGCGAGGTGTTCAAAGCCCATGACACGCGTCTTGACCGCACCGTCGCCATCAAGGTGCTTCCCGCGCTTTACGCTGACAATGCAGCATTGCGGTCGCGATTTGAGCGCGAAGCCAAAGCTATCTCCAGTTTGAATCATCCGCACATTTGCACGCTTCACGACATCGGACGGGAGAACGGGATTGACTATCTCGTCATGGAGTATCTTGAAGGCCAAACGCTCACCGACAAACTCAAGACCGGACCACTTAGCCAAGTTGAACTATTGCGCTACGGCATCGAGATCGCCGACGCCCTGGAGCATGCGCATCGTCAGGGGCTGGTGCATCGCGACCTGAAACCGCAGAATATTATCATCACCAAGAACGGCGCCAAACTGCTCGATTTCGGCTTGGCCAAATTACAGATTCACGACGGCGTGGTGGAAGGCATGAGCGGGATCACTCAAACGACGCCGCTGACCGGCGAAGGCACGATCATCGGCACGATTCAATACATGTCGCCGGAACAGCTTGAGGGAAAAGAAGTAGACTTCCGCAGTGACATCTTTGCATTCGGGGCGGTGCTGTATGAAATGGCTACCGGACAGCGAGCATTTCAAGCCTCAAGCCAGGCCAGTTTGATTGCTTCGATACTCACCAAGGAGCCGCGACCATTGAGCGAACTGCAGGCGCTCACGCCGCCAATGCTGGAACGGGCAATCAAACAATGTCTCGCGAAAGATCCCGACCATCGCTGGCAGTCGGCAGGCGACCTGAAACGGACCCTGCAATGGGTCAATGAAGGCGGCTCACAAGTTGGATTGCCGGCTCCGGTGGCAGCGCATCGTAAACGGCAATTGCAGCTCGGCTGGATCATCGCCGCCGCGGCCACGCTGGCGCTGGCATTGCTCGCATTCGTGCATTTCACTCAGCCCCAGCCGGAAATTGTCACGACAAAGTTCTCGATTCCGGTGCCGGAGAAGATGCTGGTCATCACTTGGCCGCGACTTTCTCCCGACGGGACGATGCTGGCTTTTCTTGGACGCGACTCGTCTTCGATCTTAAGAATCTATGTACGGCCGTTAAATGCTCTTGATGCTAATCCTCTGCCGGGGACCGAGAATGCAAATCGGCCGTTCTGGTCGCCCGACAGCAAGTTTCTTGCTTTCTTTGCGGGCAACCAGCTCAAGAAGATTGCCGCTCAAGGAGGCCCGACCCAGTTGATTTGCGAAGCCAACGGCGGAGCCGACGGTTCGTGGGGTGCTGGCGGAGTTATCATTTTTGACGGAGACTCCAATGATTCGGTACGAAAAGTATCGGCAAGTGGTGGAACTGTTACCGGCGCGACCATGATTAAGCGGGACAAGGGCGAACAGTATCATATGTGGCCTTGTTTCCTTCCCGACGGGGAACACTTCTTCTATTTGGCATTTGGCGATTCGTTGTCGAGGACGAGGGGCGGCCAGGCTTTACATGTTGCATCTCTCGATGGCAAATTGGACAAGGAAATCGGGCGAATCTTCAGCCGTCTTGAGATATCACCCGATGGCCGGCTTGTCCACAGCCGCGACGGCGTGCTCTATACAACGAAGTTTGACTTCGGCAAGATGGAGCTGGTTGGCGAGGCGATTCCGATCGCGGAAAATGTATCCTCGCAAAACGAAATGGCCAACTTCGGCATTTCCGACAAGGGTCAGCTCGTCTACCGAACCGGTGCCATGGGAACGGCGAATCGCCTGTTGACCTGGTATGACCGTAACGGAAAGGAACTGGGCACGGAAGGCGACTTAGCCGACTATGAGGACCTCGCGATTTCACCGGATGGAAGCCGGCTGGCCTTTGGTATGGGCGACGGGCGCAGCCAGAAATCGGACATCTGGATTCGCGACTTGAAGCGCGGCGTTTCGTCGCGTCTGACATTTGAAGAGGAAGATGAAATCTGGCCGATCTGGTCGCCGGATGGAACACGGATACTCTATGCGCAAAACGGCAGCGGTGTTTTCGCCGTTTATGAACAACAGGCCAATGGCGTCGGCGTACCGCGGTCAGTTTATTCAGCCAGTGGCAAAAACTGCGGCCCGTCCTGCTGGGGATCTGATGGGGAGACGATCATCTTCTCCGCAGTAGATCAGGCCTTCGACGTCATGATGGTCAAGTATTCCGATTCGACCAAAGTAACCGCACTGGTCAAGACACCGGCCGTCGAGCAGACCGGGGTTCTGTCACCTAACGGTCGATACCTGGCCTATTCAAGTACCGAAACCGGGCAGCGGGAAGTCTTCGTTCGCGACTTGAGCCCAGCCGGCGGCAAGTGGCAAATATCGGCGGACAACGGGTGGGATGCAAAATGGCGCGCGGACGGCAAAGAACTGATCTACTCCACTCGAAGTTTCGATTTCAAGGCAGTGGAAGTGAACACGTCCGGCACTCATTTTGACGCGGGTCGGCCGGAAAAGCTGTTCCGGCAGCGCATGGCGATAACCGGCACAACGCAGTATCGCTGGGACATGACCGCGGATGCGCAGAAGTTCATCTTGAATGTGCCACAGACCGGCGAAGCTACCGGCGAGTTTGTAATCGTGCTGAATTGGGCGGAGGAATTGAACAAGCGTTAGGGTTGCGAAGTGAGTTCATTTGCACATTGGGCGCCAAACGCGAGACATTCTTGGAGCTTGGCATTGTCACGCTTGACCGAACCGAGACGATCTTCGCTGTGCGCATAGGTGAGTTTTCCGGTCTTCACAATCCCGCACCAGATGAAGAACCCGCCGATGACGCGTTCGGCGGCATCATACTTCTCTCTGTCGCCGCCGACGAGGATATAGGCTCCTTTACTGCTTAGGATTCCCTCGTTGTCAAAAACGGCATGTCCCTTCTCAAATTTCGGCGGCCGGAAACAATTGCAGCGATCGATGAACAGCTTCATCTGGGACGACACGGTGTCGAAATAGATTGGCGATGCGAGCAGAGACAAAGTCAGCCTCTCGCAAGTGTTCGAGGTACGAATACAGCTCGTCTTTGTAAATGCAGAGCAACGGGCGCGGATCGACCGCGCATGACTGGCAGGGGATGATGTCGAGATCATTCAGGCGAACGCTGATAACCTCGGCGTCGGCAATGACCGAGCGAAACCCCAGCTCGAACTGCTCGGCGAGGATTTCCGTCGAGCTGCCGTGGCGCGGCGAGCCGTTAACGATTAGCAGCTTCTTCTTCATCGACTAATTGATAGTACTCCCACATGGCGCGATCAAGCAAATCTTGCACACGCTGTTGTTCTTTCGCCAGCTCGCCCAACTTCAGCCAATCGGCTCCGTGCTTTTCATCGAGCTGTTCGCTCTTGAGGCGTTCAATGTCAGCCTCGTAAACAACAATGGTATCCTCGAGTTCCTTAATCCGGCGTTTACGCGCCGTTGCCAGATTCTTGAGTCGCCGCTCCTCTTTATATGAATCGCGCTTCTGCAAACGTTCACCGGCATAGCCGCCGTCGGACTGCGACTTCCTGCGCTCCACGAACTCCGAGTATTTGCCGCGCCAGTCGATGATTTTCGCGTTCTCCAGCGAAAGGACACGTGTCGCCACTGAGTCAAGAAAGAAGCGGTCGTGGCTGATGAAAAGAATGGTGCCGTCGAATTCGCGGAGAGCTTCCTCGAGGACTTCCCGGGAGCCAATGTCGAGGTGATTGGTCGGCTCGTCGAGAATCAGAAAGTTCGCCGGCAGTGCCAGGAGCCACGCCAACGCCAGTTTCTTCTTCTCACCGCCGGAGAGCATCTTGACCTGCTTGAACACATCCTCGCCAAAAAACAAGAAACGGGCGAGGTGGCTCCGGAGTTTGAAGGCATCCCACTGCGGCTGGAGATTCCAGACGGTATCGAGCACGGTTTCGTCGGGATTGAGCATCGCCAATTCCTGGTCGAAGTATTCCATGTCGACGTTCTTGCCCAACTCGATGCTGCCGTCCTGAATCGCCAATTCACCAGTAATTGCTTTCACCAACGTCGACTTACCGGTGCCGTTACGGCCGATGAGAGCGATACGATCGCCGCGTTCGATTTCAAATTCGACGTCCGAGAATAGGACGCGATCGCCGTACGCGAAAGCAAGATCGTCAACTTTGAGAATTGACAGGTAGGCACGGCGCGATGCCGACATCTTGATGACCGCCTTTTTAGCATCATGCGTTGGCGCCTGGATTCTCTCGACCTTGGCCAAAGACTTCCGGCGCGACTGCGCCTGCCTGGTTTTTTGCCCGGCGATGTTGCGCACGATGAAATCCTCGATCCGCGCAATCTCTTCCTGTTGGTGCAGATACTTCTTGAGAAGCAAGCGTCGGCGCTCGGCCCGTTCAACGCAATAGGAAGTGAAATTACCGTGATACAGCTCCAGTCTCCCCTGCTCGAGTTCGACGATTTTGTTTACGACGTGATCAAGAAAGACGCGATCGTGGGAAACCACTATCAGGGCGCCATCGAAGGCCTGCAGATAGTTCTCGAGCCAGATCGTCGATTCAATATCGAGGTGGTTGGTCGGTTCATCGAGCAGGAGCAGGTCGGGAGAGTGGAGCAGCACCTTCGCCAGCGATGCGCGATTGCGTTCACCGCCGGAAAAGCTGGATATCGGCCGATGAAAATCTTCCTCGCTAAATCCGAGGCCGATCAGGGTGTTCTTGATGGTGGTATCGAGAGTGTATCCGCCGCGCACTTCCCATTCGTGCTGAAGTTCTCCGTACTTCTCCAGATCGGCGGCAGTTCCATGGGCGATGACCGGTTCCATCTCTTCCATGGAGCTTTTTATTGCAAGCAGCTCGGAATAAGATTCGAGCATCGCCAAGAAGAGCGGATAGTCCGATTCGATTTCATCTTCCTGGGAAACATAGCCGACTTTGATCTGCCCGTGGAGCATAATGGTGCCGGAATCGGGTAAAACACGACCCAGGGCGATCTTGATGATGGTCGTCTTGCCGGTGCCGTTGGGACCGACCAAACCGTACTTCTCACCCTTGACGACTTGTAGGTCTACTCCCCTTAGAAGATGGTCGTCGTTATATTTCTTCTGAATCCCTGCCAGTTGTAGATAGATCAACCAGTGCTTACCTCCCCGGTGCGCGCGCTATAGGCGACAGCCATTTCAATCAGGAGGAAGATAAAGCCGAAAAGCAGGAAAAGCTTCCACAATTCCGTGCCGAACCGCGCCGAAGCAATTGTTTCAGCGGGGTTGGATTCGTAGTCGAGCACAATGACCTTGGTGCCGGCAATCTTGCTTCCCACAAGTTCCGGATCCGAGAAAGCGGGCACAGACTCGTTTGGCGGGAAGTTGACCGCAAAAACGTCGACGGTTCGGCCACCCCCGAGAATCTGGTAGATCCCGGTTTGCTGGAGACGACCAAGATCAAAGACGACGGCGCCGGCTCGGATCGCCGCCGAAACGTTGGTCGTATCGTTTTTGGGAGACACCAGCACAAACTGGCGCGCCTCCTGGGGGCCAAGTTCGCGGGTGATTTCATTCCCGGCCAACAACATTTCCCGCTGATTGAGCGGTTCGGATACGAGGTACTCAACAGAACGGTTCATCATTATGACCATCAGAGGACGAAACACGATATCAGAATAGGTGTCGTTGAGGCTGAAAGTATACAGCAGCGCCCGGCCCTTGCCAATAGCGGCTTCGAGAACTGCCGGTGAATTATCCGAGAATCGCGCCAGCACCGTTGACTTGGCGGTTTCTTTGGTCTTGAAATGTCCGACGAACTCAGCCTGAGGGAGTTTGTCGGCGGAAAATTGCCGGTAAGGCGAAAATAGCGGATGTGCCAAGTCGAAGTTGTTCAGCAGATATTTGCCGCTCGCTCCGCCGGCAACCGGTGGGGCTTCGAGGACCTGGAGCCCAAAGTGTGGTGAAGATATTCTTTCGGAAAAATCGGCAAAGTCAAAGTCGGGACGCATCATGAACAGCGCCGCTCCGCCCGAATTGACGTAGTTGATCAGTGACGAAACCAACGCCTGCGGCAGACGCCCTTTGAGATTGACAATGGCAGCATCGTATTCTCGCAGGTTGACAGTACTTGCCTGCAGGGCGCCGAGGACGGTAACGTTCTTCGCAAGGTTTTCGCTTTGTGAGGGTGCAAGCGCATTGCTGATGAAGTAAGCCTCCTGGTCGTCATCGGAGATCAGGGCAATCTTGCTGCCGGAAGGAATCCGCATCGCAAAATGGGAACGGTTATCGGGAAGCAGGTCATCATCGTCGATGGCAATGTTGCCATAGAGAAATCCGGCTTCGGCCGGTGTGTAATTGAAAGCGACTTTTCCTGAACCGGAAGGTGGAATTGACAAATCGGTCTGTGCGACTTTGTGATCGTTGATCTCAAGCGACACCAATACTTCTGCGGGAGTATCAGTTTTTTGATTGCGGATTTCTCCGTGCAGCGTGAAGGCGCGTCCGGAAGTAATAATCTGGTTTGGAAACGTGACCCTTTCCGCCTCCACATTATCTATTTCAGAGCCCGAGGTCGAGGTCACGAAAAGTTTGACATCCATGTGCTCGGTCTCGAAAAGGCCGAATTCGAAATTGCGCCAGGCGTCGCCCTGAAGATCACTGATGAGATAAACTTCCAAGTTCGGATCAGTGGCTTCTTTGAGCGACGCAAATGCCCGGGCAAATCCGGCCGACGGAACTGCTTCAGCGCTCGAAGGAGTCATGGCCTTGAGTACCTCTTTCAGCCGGTCGAAATCCGATGTCGGTTCGCCGGAATCGTAGAGAATGGTCGAGGCAAAACCCACGACGACGACTTTTTCCTTCTCGGTGAAGTTACTTAGAACCGCCTCCGCCTTTTCGATTCCCCGCTCGAAGAAACTGCCCGAATTGGTTTCTGATGCTGATGAACCGGAGATATCGAGAAGGATCACTGCCGTGGTTGTGGTTTTGCCACCGAGAGCCGGCAGATAACCGCCTTCGGTAGTAGGCCGCGCAAACGCAAAGGCGATCGCCAACAATGCCAAAGTGCGCAGAATCAAGAGCAGGATCTGCCTGATCTTGACCTGTCGCATCCGCGTTTTTTGCAGGCTGATCAGATACTTGACCGCCGAAAATTCGATGATTTTCACCCGCTGCTTGTTGAAAAGGTGCAGCAGCAGCGGGATAGAGGCCGCGGCGGCAAAGAGAAGCAGGAAGGGATTTATGAAGTTCATTTAAGCCTTAGTCTCGAGTCTGGTTCGTAAAGAAGTATACGCTTGAGGCGACACATTAGTTCGTATACGGGTTCTTGAGGTATCTGCGCGCCTGTTGTTTTTCCAAGTATCCGGTCGGCATGTCCAGCACCTGTTGATACTGAACCAGTGCGGCTTTGCGATTTTTCTGCAAATCGAGCAGTTCTCCTTTGGCGAGCAGAATTTGCCCGACGTAAAACATGCGCTCCTCCAGGAATAGGGCCAGATCCAACTCGGTTTCTGCCAGATCAGGTGCTTTGAGGCGAAGCGCGGCTTTGCCGACCCGCAGGTGATGCAGAGAGTTGTCGCTAAATGCCCCGGTCAAGAGCTTGGCGTTGTCAAGGGCACGCTGATAACAGGCAGTGGCAGAATCCGGCTGCTTTGTGGCGGCGTAGATATCTCCGAGCGCAAGGTCGTAGTCAACGCCAAAAGCGGGATTCATGGTCATCGACCGGGCTCGCCGCATCAGCTCAAGTGCCTTGGAGAATTCACTCTTTGCTGCGGCAATCAGGCCCAGCTTGTAATAGACCGTGTGCAGCGACGTGTCCGCTTTTCCGAAACTCTCGTAGATAGTCCGGGCGCTATCGATCTTTCCCATCGCCAACAGCATGTTTGCATAGAAGATGCGGGCCTGATACGCTTTGGCGGAATCGCGCAACAACGGCTGCAAGGCCGTTCCGGCGCGTTCAAAATCGCCATAAGTATAGTACAGGCTGGAAAGGGTTTGAGCTGACCAAAGACTGTCGACACCCTCGCTTTGCGCCTTCTCGGCATAGATTAGCATTTTGGGGTATTGCAGGAACATCTGGGACCGGGAGCAAAAATAGCTTAGCGGTGCAGCAGTCAATTTTAACGTGTCGAGATAACCGTGCCATTGGGAGACGACCTCCGCCATCGATTGTCCGAAGACCCGGGCAAAGGATTCCTTGAGCGTCAGATCGGTGGCGCTTTGATACCACTCCAGCAGTTTGTCCCTACCGCGGGTATTGAAGACATAGTTGACAAAGGATCCCGCTGCATAGGCCGAGATGTCTTTGTCGACAGCCCGGAACTTGCCGCTCTCCCCCCAGGCGGTGATGTCCGGCAGCCGCTTGTTCTTGTAGTCATCGCGTGTCCAGACTTCGCAGTATTCCATACTTGCGGCGGCGCCTTCAAGCAAGAACGCCGGAGCATAGCCAAAGACGCGCATCAGGCGCATCATGTAAACGACCTCCGGCTGTAGAGCATTCACGCCATGGTCGTAGTGCGCGAAAACATTGTGCCGGGCATAGTCATAGCCGTTGTCCCACCGCTGATCCCAGCCAATATCAACCGGGGGACAGGGGCAGATATAGAAATTCGTCTTAGTGCGGTCGGTGATATTGTAGCGTTCGATTAAGCCATCGTAGTCCTTTTCGAAGGCGTCGCGGATGGCATTCCAGTGATAGTCTCCGAGAGAACCTTTGACAAAATGGAAGTCGAAGTCACCCGAGGGATCATTGCTGTAACTGCTGTCGCCGAACGCGTACTCGCAGTCGTTGAGCGTTGTTCCAACCGAATCGAAGGAGAGTCGAATCCGATAAATCGAGTTGCCGCGGACAAGAGCGGAATCATGGAAAACTGAAGCGCCCTGAAAGAGAATATTGGATGCAAAGAAGTTCCGGCTGGGAGACGCCAGACAATTCACCTGGGATTCAACCTTAACCACGGTGTCGCGAACCTGTGCGGCCGTCAGGCGATAGCTGAAATTCCCCATGCTGAATTGGAACGAGGAGTCGAGCGGAACAGAGTAGCTGCGGCTATCGACGATTTTCCAAGGCTGCTCCCCCAGCTTTTCCATGAAATCACACGTGAAGTTGAATGATCTTTCAGCGGCGGACAGGAAAGGGGTCAGTAGCGCGATGGCGAGGAAGAACGGTAACAAGATGGACTTCAAACAGTACCCTCAGCTCTCTGCTTCTGCAAATCGATCACTTTGTTGCCCACCAGCACCGGCACAACATTGACGGTATCGACCGCAGCTGCAGTCACAATGTCGGCGCCGAAACCCAAATCCTTCAGGTAACGGGCGTGATCGGAACGACCGATAACGGCTTCAACCGAGTTGTCTCGATTCTTATACAACATCTGCGCGACCTGCGCCGCATCATTATCGACAGTGAATTTGCCGGAGCTAACCAGTAGGTCAATCAAGGCGCCGCCGCAGAAGGTGTCTTCAAGCGAGAAATTCCCCTGTCTACCGGCACAGACGACGGCGACGTCCTTTTGTGCATTGAGAATTGTCGCTGCAACGATTGATAGATTGACGAACCCGCCCACCATGGCTTGTGCTGCGGCGGCACACTTCAGGATCGCGCGCGACCCGTTAGTGGAGGCAAAAATCAGCACTTTCTCGCGCACAATCTCTTCGCTGTATTCAGAAGGCGAATTCCCCAGGTCGAAACCTTCGACCTTGAGTCCTTCGCGTTCCCCGCAGAGGAGAACTTTCCCTTTGTCGAGATTGGCGCGCATTGCGGCGGCATCCCCGGTCGAACCGACCGGCACGATCTCCCGACAGCCGTTTTGGATCGCGGTACAGATTGAGGTTGACGCGCGCAAAACATCGATCACCACCGCGACCCGGCCGCGAATTTTAGCATCGGTCACTGGCGCTGGACTAAAATATAACTTTACGATCATTCTCTTACTTGTGACTTCCGTCCTTGTAAAACCCGCCCTTGACCACCTCGGCAGAGACGCGTTTGCCGCGGACGTCGATTTCGACGGTTTCGCCGATCTTGCCAACTTCGCGTGCCACGTAACCTAACGCAATTCCTTGTTCAAGTGATGGGCTGTAACATCCAGAGGTAACCGTCCCCACATTTTTGTCGCCGACAAATATCGGATAGCCGTGGCGTGGAATCGCTTTATCTTTGAGAATCAATGATTGCATTCGGCGCGGCGGCTTGCCTTCTTTCATTTCCACTATTGGCTGACGGCCGACAAATTCACCTTTTTCAGGTTTACAGATCCATCCGAGACCAGCCTCGATGGGGTTGGTCGTCTGGTCTATGTCGTTGCCGTATAACATATAACGCATTTCGAGGCGCAGGCTGTCACGGGCACCGAGGCCAATTGGCTCGATATCGAACTCCTTTCCGGCTTCCAGTGTCTGTTCCCAGAGCTGGACCGCAATGGCTGGATCGCAATAGATTTCGAATCCGTCTTCGCCCGTGTAGCCGGTACGGCTGAAGAGGGTGTCTTTGCCGCAGAAAGCTGTGCGTCCAGCTTCGTAGTAGCCGATCTTGTCCCAGTCAAACTTTGCGATCTTGCGAATGACCTGTTCGGCCTTAGGTCCCTGGATCGCGAGCAATCCAAGTTCGTCGGATCGATTGACCATTTCTACGCTCTTGGGCTTGTGCTCCATCAGCCAGGCGAAGTCTTTGTCAAGATTGGCGGCATTGACCACCAGCATATACTCATCCGGGAGACGGTAAACCAGCAAATCGTCAACAATCCCCCCGTGCGGATAGCACATGGCGGAATATTGGACTTGATTCATTTTCAGTGCGGAAGCGTCGTTTGTAGTCACGCTCTGGATGAACTCCAATGCTCCGGCGCCGCGAACGAAAAATTCGCCCATATGGGAGAGATCGAAGGCGCCGACGCTTTGGCGGACCTTGAGATGTTCTTGATTGATCGAACGATATTGGATCGGCATCAGATAGCCGGCAAATTCGACCATCTTGCCGCCGGCCTTTTCGTTACACTCGGTAAACGGAGTTTTCTTTATCGGACTCATGGGATGCAAACTCAACTTTCTGAGCAGTAATACTCACATGTCATATTACACCGTAGAAAGCCAAGGTCAATCGGTTTTTCGGGATTCGTCGGCACGTGAGGCGCCGGTAAGTAAAACTCTCCATATTGCTTGATGACCGCAATCAAAAACGCTATTATGTTCCGTAGTAGTGTTCGATGAGTGGTCTTTAGCAGAGTTTCGAGGGTAGATTGGGAACACTTTTTCCGTTTTCCGAGTACTGGTGGTTTTACCTCGCTTTTACCGGATTTGTGCTCTTATTGTTAGCGCTTGATCTTGGGGTTTTTCACCGCAAGGCACATGCTGTCTCCAACAAAGAGGCTGCGACCTGGAGCATCATCTGGATCGCGCTGGCGTTAGCCTTTAATTTCTTCCTTTACAAGTATTCCGCCTATACCTTTGCAGAAAATCCGCGATTGATGGCGATTCCCGGATTCGATGCCGAACAAGCTGCACGCGCCGTCGGCCTGGAATTCCTGACTGGATTCATTGTCGAGAAATCGCTGGCTGTCGACAATATCTTCGTTTTCGTGCTGATATTCAATTATCTTGCCATCCCCCTGACTTATCAGCATCGCGTACTGTTTTACGGAATTATCGGGGCTTTGATATTCCGCGCCATTTTCATTGCCATGGGGTCGGTACTGCTTGAGTACCACATAGTGGTTTACATCTTCGGTGCTTTCCTGATCCTTACCGGCATCAAAATGATGTTCACGCCCGACAAGGGAATTGAACCGGATAAGAATCCATTGGTACGGCTGTTGCGCCGGTTCTTTCCAATTACGCCGACTGTCGAAGGTGAGCAGTTCTTCCTCAAGAAAGACCTGCGTTGGTACGCCACGCCATTGATGGTAGCGTTGGTACTGGTAGAGTTCTCCGACATCATTTTCGCCGTGGACTCGGTACCGGCCATTTTCGCCATCACCAAGGAGCCACTGATAGTTTTCACATCCAACGTCTTCGCAATTCTCGGACTGCGCGCGCTCTATTTCCTGCTGGCGAATATTGTCAATCGGTTCCACCTGCTCAAGTTCGGGTTGGCGTTAGTGCTGATCTTTGTCGGTCTCAAGATGGTGTGGCTCAACAACGCCTTCGATGGCAAGTTTCCGATTTCGTGGTCGCTGGGAATCATTGTCGGGATCATAGCGATCTCGGTGATCTTGTCCTGGAGATTCCCCAAGAAAGAGTCCGCTCGCTAAGCCGCGTCGTAGGCTTTTTTCAGCCAGCCAATCAACTCTTTGGTTACGTCGGAAGCTGACTCAATACGTACGCGATGACTGACCATGGCGTTGAACGATCCGGACACTTCCAGCTTGCCGCCGGGTTCGACGCCTTTCAGATTAATACCGACATCGATTCGCGACTTTGGTGGTCGGTTGGATCAAACCAAACTGCTTTGAGCGACGCAAGCGAGACGTAGGTCTTCTTCGGTGAGATTTCCACGTCCTTGCCGAACGCCGAGATCGACTTGATGAGTTTGTCGTAAATCGGCTTCAGTTCCGCTTTCTCTCCTGAATACTGGGCGGCGACCAGGTCTTCTTTGACGGATGAATCACCAGCCACAAATCCGGCGGTAGAGTGTGCAATGAGATTGGCATAGCCGTGCCCGAGCCCGTGTTTTTCTTTAAGTTCTTTGACAATCTGACCGTGCTTCAGATCGCCCATTGCTTTGGCAATCTTAACCCACTGCTCCAGCGTCTTTCCGGTCTTTTCCTTGAGATTCTTGATCATTGTCGCAAATGCGGCATCAACTTTGTCAGCCATAGTCGGACCTCCATTAGTAATCGAATTGTTCATGTATTGTTCTGAATAGAATCATCGTCTTCCGATCAATATTATCCAACTCGATGAATCGTTTGTTCCCTTTCACCATTACGCAACGGCGAGAATTTCTTTAAGGTGCTTTTATAAAAAGTCAGGGGGCGTCAACGAGAGAACAGCCAATTTGGCGACCATCAGTGAGAATGGATATCAAAGAACGATTCGACGCGTTTGAACAATTCTGACTGACGTTTTAAGTCCGATGTGAGTTTCGCAGGATTTCCGGCGACGACGCTGCCGTCAGGAAGGGATCTGAGGACCACCGCACCCATGCCGATAACGCAATCGTCCCCGATCGTGATGCGATCAATGATGGCACAATTTGGCCCGAGCCAACTGCGCTTGCCGACTCGCACACTGCCGGAGACTTCGGCGCAGGCGACAACCATCGCGTCTTCTTCGATGATGACATTGTGCGCGATATGAACGTGATCGTCGATCTTGGCATGGTCCTTGATGATGGTCGGCTCGATCGTGCCGGAGCAGACGGTTGTAAAGGATCCGATTTCGCAGTGCTCGCCAATGACCACGCCGCCGAGATGCGGCAGGCGCAGCGGGTGTTTGCCCGGTGAAAGCGCATAACCATATCCCCAGCCACCGACGACGCAGTTCTCCTTGATGACGCTGTTTCGTCCGACCGTGACATTCGGTCCGATGCGGGCGCCGGTCATCACATAGGCTCCAGCCTCGATTCGTGAATTGGCGCTGATGGTGGCGCCGGCTTCGACGGTCGCCGTCGAGTCGATCTTGACATTTGGTCCGATATAGGCATGGCGGGTCTCGTCGTAAACGAGGCGACCGCGCAAGTCCATCGTAGTTACAACTGCATTCAAGATTTCGGCAAAGCGATAGCGCGGGTCGTCGGCAAGAATGATGGCGTTATTCTTGGCAACGGCTGAAGCTTGTTCGCGAAGCTTGGCAGGCAGAATCACAACGCAACCACTCACGGCTGCTAAGCCAGCCAGCGTGTCGTCTTTGGGCTCGGACGCGAAAATCAACGAATGATCGGCTGGCCGGTTTGATGCAGAGATTCGATCGATGGAGAAGTCGCGGCAACCTTCGAGGTCGAGAAGGCGATTCAGGTGATTATTGAGTTGCTGCCAGTCAATCATGTTCGGGCTCCGTTTAGAGGATCGGATCCTCAAGTTCGATGTGATCGCGATACCACCAGATGGGATGGATCAGGATTTGCAGGCGAGAAAAGTCATTCAAGTATCCGCAGGGGCAACCCTCGCGCCAGATGCCGCTGGAATCGGAAATGTATTTGACGTCGCGTTGAAAGCGTTCATCGAAGGTGCAAAGCATATCGTGGTTGGTTCGCAGAACCTTGAGATGTCGATGAATTTCATCAGTGTTGGTCGAACCGGAGGTTCGATGCGGCGAAAACACGCGCACCGGCCGTTCAAGAATGTCCTCGAGAATTCGCTTCTCGCGCGCGAAGACCTCCATGCCGTCATCGCCGAAGATCTTGGCGAGGTCGTAGAATTCCGTATGGAGACCGATTTCATGGCCCGCCGCCATGATTTCGCGCAGGGCTTTGAGGCCGGGAAACGAGAAACAGTTGTAGTATCGGCTGTGCAGACGCACGAAGTAGGTTGATTTCACCCCCAGCTGCCGTTCCCAGTTCGCCATAGCCAGTGCTTTTTCCAGTGAGCGGTCGACATCATGACGCAGAAAGATGAAGCGGTCAGTTTTCGGTTTGTCGGTGAAGAACAGAAACTCGAAACTGGTTTGGAGGAGTTGGCCCAGGATGTAACCGTAGTGATCGAAGGAAAACCCGCATTGTGCCGCGGGCAATAATTCGGTTTCGGCTGATGGAGACTCTTCCGGTGAAAATGATCCGCTCATAAGCGAATGGTAGCTCGCCAGTCCCGTCTTAGTCAACTAAAACTGCCCGCGGCAATATTCTCGTCGAGATGCGATTGACAAGTGCAACATACGGCCACGATCTTGGTATAAATAGATCGAATTAACCAATAAGTCATTAGGAGGATATCATGTCAATTAGCGCCGCAATCTTGCCGGAATTTGATCACGAAATGGCGACCACCCGCAGGACGCTCGAGCGCGTGCCGGATGCCCTGTTCGACTGGAAGCCGCATGCCAAGTCGTACACAATGGGAGCATTAGCCGGACACCTTTCGAATATCCCGGCTTGGACCAAGTCAACGTTGGAGCAAGATTCGCTCGATTTTGCGCCTAATGGTGTACCGCTCAAGCAGGAGGCACCCAAAAACACGGTGGAGATCCTCAAGTCATTTGACGCAAATGTCGCCGCTGCTCGCGCCGCGATAGCCAAAACCAGCGATGCCGTTTTTTCCGAGACTTGGACGCTCCTGGCAAACGGCCAGAAGATCTTTGCGCAACCCAAAGCAGGCGTATTGCGCGGCTTCATCATGAATCACTTGATTCATCATCGTGCGCAATTGGGAGTATACTTGCGGATGAATGATATTCCCCACCCGTCGATGTACGGTCCATCGGCGGATGAAGGGATGTAAGGGCGGCCTCAACCTTGCGGGAACGACTGCAACGGGGGAACATTGGGAGGGCAAGACCCAGTAAGTTGGTCTGTATCGCCACGAGATCAAGATATGGTATGGCAGGTCTCTGAGAAACCTGCCCTGCTTGACTGAAGGTGTCGGGTTCCGCGTTTCGCTGGGAACCCGACTTACATACTATTCCCACCCGCTGGGTGTGTAACGACTCTTCAGTTTTTGCTTTTGAAACCAAGCGAGCGTCTTAGCATCAAATGACTTTTTTCCCATGAGATTACTCATTAGCGAGAGGAATTCAAAGAGCGCAGCTCTACCTGTACAGGGGCCAAAGAACTCCGTTACATCGTGGTTCAAAATTATTAAGAGTTCATAATGATGAAACTTTACAAAATCCGCCTGCACTTCCTTGATCGATTGAAAAGGGATATACGTCTGATACACGCCGAAACGACGAGGTCGAGAAAGTAAAATTCCTTCCTTGTATACTGCAATTCGAGATCGGCCCGATCGGATCACCAACCAAAGGACCACCGGCAACATCGCAATGCATGTTATCGAAATAACATCGAACTTCTGAGCCTTTACATAGAGCGGAATTACAACTACCAGAATTAATGCAGCACACACGTAGTTCAAGAATTGCATCTCTGGAGGCTCGGCTCTGAGAGTCCTGAGGGCCGCCCCAATGCTCGAGCGGAACTGCCGGGTATCTCCTGCATATTCAAATCCCGTAAGCCAAAGTTCGAAACGGGCAGCAAATTGTCGAGTAAATTCAGATTGGCGCACGCCCTCGTGCGCCAATCAGTCGGATTCAGTTATTTCGGGCGCGGGAACCGCGCCCCTACGAACGATTCGATGACTTACCTACTTCGTGGCAGCCTTGGTGTAATTTAACTGGCCGCCGGCGAGCAGGATATCCACCTGGCGCGGTGACAGATCGAACTGGGCCTCGAAAGCGTAACCCTGCGTAGCATTCTTGATGGTCACGCGATTGCCGGCTTTGAGAGCCTTGCGGACATCGGTGATCTCCAGGACGTCATCCTGCTTGATTTTGTCGTAATCGGCGGCATTGACGAAGGTCATCGGCAGAATGCCGAAATTGACCAGATTCGTTTTGTGAATGCGCGCAAAGACTCTTGGTAATGATGAACTGCATGCCGAGATACATCGGCGCCAGCGCCGCATGTTCACGCGACGAACCCTGCCCATAATTCTCGCCGCCGATGATCGTGAAGGTGCCGGCTTCTTTGGCGCGCTTGGCGAAATCCTTGTCGACCTGGAAGAAAACGAATTCCGAGATCGCCGGGATGTTCGACCGCAACGGGAGAACTTTGGCGCCGGCAGGCATGATATGATCGGTGGTGATATTGTCGCCGAGTTTGAGCAGCGCCTTGCCGCCGATCTTGTCGGTGATCGCCGAACGCAGTCGGCAGTGGTTTGATATTGGGTCCGCGCAGAATTTCCGGACGGTCGCCATTCTTGGCGGGAGCCAGAACGCCGCGATCGTCGATATAGAACTTCGGCGGCAGATTCAACTTGGGCTGCGGACCGAGATCGCGCGGATCGGTGATCACACCCTTGAGCGCGGTCGCGGCACAGGTTTCCGGCGAAGCGAGATAGACATAGGAATCCTTGGTGCCGGAGCGGCCTTCGAAATTGCGGTTGAACGAGCGGACGGATTTGGAACCGGAAGCCGGAGCCTGGCCCATGCCGATGCAGGGACCGCAGGCCGATTCGAGAATGCGCGCGCCGGCTTGGATGACCTTCGCGAGCGCGCCGGAATTGGCGACCATCGTGTAGACCTGCTTGGAGCCGGGCGTGACGGTCAGGTCGAGCTCCGGGAAGACCTGCTTGCCGTTAAGGATTGCCGCGGTGATTTCAAGATCATAAAGCGAAGAGTTCGTGCAGGAACCGATGCAGACCTGTTGGGCCTTGGTGCCGGCGACCTGTCGAACTGGAACGACGTTGTCGGGCGAATGCGGCTGGGCAATCAGCGGTTCGAGCTTGTTCGAGATCGATTTCAATGACCTTGTCATAGGTCGCGCCCGGATCGGCGGAGAGCGGTTTCCAGTCTTTTTCGCGGCCCTGCGCAGCGAGATATTCTTTGGTGTTTTCGTCGGAAGGGAAAATCGAACAGGTCGCGCCCAGTTCGGCGCCCATATTGGTGATCGTCGAGCGCTGGGTCAGGGTTAGCGACTTCACGCCTTCGCCATGATATTCGATCATATTACCGACACCGCCTTTGACGGTGAGGATACGAAGCACTTCCAGGATGACGTCTTTGCCCGAGACCCACGGCTGAAGTTTGCCCGTCAGATGAACACCGACGACGCGCGGACAGGGCAAGTAGAACGCGCCGCCGCCCATGGCGACCGCGACATCGAGGCCGCCGGCACCTATGGCGATCATGCCGAGTGCGCCGTTGGTCGGGGTGTGCGAATCGGAGCCAAGCAGGGTCAGGCCCGGTTTGCCGAAGCGTTCGAGGTGAACCTGATGACAAATGCCGTTGCCGGGTTTGGAGAAGATAGATACCGTAGTTGGCCGCAACCGACTGCAGATAGCGATGGTCATCGGCGTTTTCGAAACCGGCCTGAAGCATATTGTGATCGACATAGGAGACCGAGATTTGCGTCTTGACGCGATCAAGTCCCATTGCTTCAAATTGCAGATAGGCCATCGTGCCGGTGGCATCCTGCGTGAGAGTTTGATCGATGCGAATACCGATTTCGGTACCGACTTTGAGTTCACCATCAACGAGGTGTTCTTTTAGGATTTTATGGGTAAGATTATCAGCCACTGAAGTCCTCCATGGGAAAAAACAAGCACTATCTTGTCGTATATAAATACTTATTTCCGGCTCGGGTCAATGGATTTTAGTTAGGAAATTATTGGCCAACATCGTAGTAGCCCGGTCAAAGTCAATCAAATGAGTCAATTGCCGACAAGTAATCTATGACTATGTGTTCCATTGCCTTCCAAGGCGACCGGGGTTCGTTTTCTGAAGAAGCGGCCCGCAAGTTTTTCTGGGGCGAATTCACGCCCGCACCGAAACAGACCTTTCCTGAGGTGTTTGCAGCTGTGGAGTCTGGGGAGGCCGCTCTCGGAGTGGTCCCGGTCGAGAACTCGCTGGTCGGGAGTATACATCAAAACTACGACTTGCTTCTCCGCCACAATCTCCGGATCGTCGGTGAGCAGAACCAACGGATTGTGCATCATCTAATTGCCAACCCCGGTGTTAAGATTGGAGAGTTGACTTCGATTCATTCGCATCCGGTGGCGCTGGACCAATGCAAGGACTTCCTTACGAAGCATGGCCGGGCGCAGGCGATTGTCGAGTATGACACCGCCGGATCGGTGCGGCTCATCAAAGAAAAGAAAATGCTTACAGCCGGCGCGATTGCCGGGTCTTATGCGGCCGAATTGTACGAAATGGAGATCTTGGCCTCGGCGATTCAGGACGAGCCGGACAATTATACGCGGTTTCTGGTCTTATCCAAGAATCCGGCAGAGCGTTCCGGTCGCAGCAAGACTTCGATCGTTTTTGCGTTGAAGAATATTCCCGGAGTGCTGTTCAAGGCTCTGTCGGTGTTTGCGCTGCGAGATCTGGACCTGACCAAGATCGAATCGCGGCCGCTGCGAAAAAAGGCGTGGGAGTACTACTTCTATCTCGATTTCATCGGACATATCGAGGATGAAGCCGCCAAGAATGCGATTGCGCATTTACGGGAGATTACGACGTTCTTGAAGATTCTCGGTTCATATCCGATGTCGGAGTGAGCGCTCTGCGCACCAATGCCGTCAATCACATTCTTAGACGACGGACTGCTGTTTTTTGTTCAGGAGCCAAAGCGGCTTCGCCGCTTACGTAAGTATCGCCTTACTCTCCGGGTTGAAGAGCACCCAAAAAGCGTAAACGCCCAGAGCGGTGCCAAACGGCGGGCTGATGACGTTGAAGACAGCCATAATCAGGACGACGATTCGTGCCCACCGCATCTTGCGCAACAGGCCCCAGCCACCAATAATTTCGGGAATGCCGGTGAGGACGCAAAACGCGCCAATTGCGATCCCAATGATCGACAGGACGGCAAAGGCGTCTTCGTTACCGGCGAGCAGACCGCCACCGAGGAATACGGCAAAAATGATCAACCCGAAAACGATGGACAGGATTCCCCAGATGACGAAAAGAATCCCCAGCAAGCGAACATGATTCTGCAAGTAAACTCCTCCACTCTGCACGCCGCAACGCGGCCTGCTATCATAATGACGGACTTTCCCGCGGCAAGTTGCGAGATAGTTCAAGCCTGCGCGGTTTTTCTCCGCTTGTCTGCGAATATAGATTTGTTGAATATTGATTCCAACAGCAGCCTGTGAACGGCAATTCAACGAACAAATGGGTATTTCGTAATATCCCAGCGTATTTGCACGCTGCATTTATTGCTATTGAGAAAGGAACTGGCGATGAAATATTTCGTGATCGCGCTGTTAATAAGTGCAGTTGGAGAAAGTCTGGTTATGACGGCCAAAGCAACGACACCGGAAGGGGCGGCCAAGCAAATTGCTGAAACCGAATTGGCATTCGCAAAGAAGGCATCGGACACGACGATGGTGATAGCGTTCCTGGAATACCTTCACGATGAGGCGGTAGTTTTTCGTCCGGAACCGGTCAATGGCAAGCGCTGGTATGCAAGTAGACTTCCCAGCCCGGCACAACTCAAGTGGTGGCCAACTTATGTGATTGCATCATCTACGGGAGACATGGGGCTTTCGACCGGACCGTATGAATTCAGGACCGAAAATTCCGACACGGTACCCGTCTACCACGGCCATTTCGTTTCGATCTGGAAACAGCAAGCCGACGGCAAATTCAAAGTTATGGCTGATCTGGGTAATAGTCACGACAAGCCGGAGGCAAAAGAAACTTCCCTACTGATCGGCAATGGCAAATCAACGGCTACGCCCAAAAAGTCGGGATTGGCGATTCCCGCTTCAGAAGAGACGCTGGTCCAGGCCGAGTCATTGTATTCAGCGGCTTCCTCCGCGGACGGTGCGTTGGCCGCGTTTGAACGGTTCTTCAGCGACGATGTTCGGGTTTATCGCGATGGTGATTATCCGTTTGTCGGCAAGGCAGTCGCCGCGCCGGTATATCGCGACTCGAGCCTGTTGATCTCATCGCAAACAGATTTCAGCAGTGTATCCGCAGGAGATGACTTCGGCTACACCTACGGCATAGCCAAGCAATGGAGCAAGAAGACTGGGCCGACGGCCGGTGCAACGTTGAGCTACTTGCGCGTGTGGCGACGCGGCGCTGACGGCCACTGGAAAGTGGTGCTGGATATTGCCTTACCGATGTCCAACTGACGGCCGGAACCTTTGCACCCGCTCGTTCGTTTCATCCTGAAGTATGAAACGCGAGAAGCTCCTCTTGTTCACATTGGCGGCGATCAATTTCACGCATATCGTCGACTTCATGATCATGATGCCGCTCGGCCCGCAGTTGATGCGGCTGTTCGACATCTCACCACAGCAGTTTTCGGCGCTGGTATCTACCTACACCTTTAGCGCCGGAGTATCGAGCTTCATTGGTGCCTTCGTGCTGGATCGTTTTGACCGCAAGAAAACCCTGGCGATCGCTTATGTCGGTTTCGTGATCGGCACTTTCGCCTGCGCACTGGCTCCGGGCTATCACCTGCTGCTCTCGGCACGAATCGTGACCGGCGCGTTCGGCGGGATTTTGTCGGCGATGATTTTATCAATCATCGGCGACGTGATTCCGGAGTTTCGGCGCGCCACGGCTATCGGCATCGTCATGGGTGCATTCTCGGTCGCATCGGTAATTGGTGTGCCACTGGGATTGTTTATTGCCAACCAATATTCGTGGCATGCACCTTTTGTCTTCCTCGGAATCTTGAGCACAGGCATTTTGGGATTGATCGTCGCTTCGATGCCGAAGTTACGCACGCACATGGATCACAATGAGCCGCATCCGAGCCCGATCAAGGTGCTGACCAATTTGGCGCGAAACGGCAATCAGCTATCGGCATTGTGGTTTACGATAATGCTGGTGCTGGGACACTTTACGGTCATTCCGTTCTTGAGTCCGTATATGGTGGCCAATGTCGGGTTCAGCGAGTCCGATCTGACTTACATCTATCTTCTCGGTGGGGCGGTGACGATATTCACTTCGCCGATGATCGGCAGGCTGGCAGATCGAATCGGCAAACCGCGCGTCTTTACGATGTTCGCACTGCTGACCCTGATTCCGCTTTTCACTTTGACGAATCTGCCGAAGACGGCTCTGCCGCTGGCTCTGATGGTGACGACCATATTCTTTGTCACTTCAGGCGGACGCTGGGTACCGGCAACAACAATGATCACCTCCACGGTGACTCCGCAGAGTCGCGGCAGTTTCATGAGCATTAACTCGTCGGTGCAGCAGATCACTGCCGGAGTAGCAGCGACGATTGCGGGAGTGATTGTTACAAAGGATGCGTCGGGCGCGCTGGTGAATTACCAGTATGTCGGTTACCTGGCGATTTTAGTGTCTTTGATCGGGATATTGGTGTCGCGACGGCTGCGAACCATTAGCTAGTTTGCCGGCATCACTTTAGCGGGTACCGAGTCAGTGTTTGATTAGCCATCGCTTCGCTTGAGAACCATCACACCGACAGCAAATCCGACTGCTCCGATCGCAACCAGAATACCGAGTGGTTGCAGCATCTCGGCAAAGCCAAATCCGCGCCAGATTGCGCCTTCAGCGGCGAGAACGCTCCATTTGACCGGACTGAAGTGGCTCAGCGTCACCATCCAGGGCGGCATCATCATCAGGGGCACCATCCCGCCTCCGGTCATGGAAAACACCATGAACAGCCCCCAGCCGGTGCCGGAGACCGATGCTTCGGTCTTCCCGAGTACGCTCATCATCATCATCAGGCCGACAAAGCAGAATGAGGCGCAAAGAACTGCAGCCAGCAGACCGATCGGCGAACCAACGTTGACCTTGAAGATGAGAATTCCAATCAGCAACAGCATCAGACAAGTGAGCGAGCTGGCGATAAAGCAGGCCAGACCTTTGCCGGCAAGAATCTGAAAGCGTGAAATCGGTGCAAGACGCAGGCGCATGAATGTGCCGCGGGTCCGCTCGACAACGATCGAAAGCGCAAAGGACGCCGCACAACCGATCAAGGCCCACTGCAGTCCTTGTGGAAACGTGATCTCGAAACTCGAATGGGGTTTGATGCTCTCTTCGGCGACGTCTTTGAAGTCAATCTTGACCTCGCCGAATGCCGCGGCGGAACTACCGCTGCTGTCTCCGGTTGCCGAGTCAAGCGTGTTGAGCGTTACAAGAAATGTGTCAAGTGTCGAATAGAGATTGCCCAGAATGCCCTTAGTCGCGCTGTCGACGCCGGCGGCGGTATCAAGGTTGGCGCGCTGCCGGCCGATGGTCTTTTTCCAGCCTCGGGAATCCATCATCGCTGATTGAATAAGCTTGTAGTATGCCTGGCTGATCAGACCGTTAAGATAACCAGCTTCGGCGCGGCGAGCCGGATCAATGCCAACTTCGATTACGGCTTTGTTATCGCCAAACAATGCGAAGGCATTGTCGCCGCCGCCGGTAAATTCGACAAATGCCACCAGCGCGCCGCGAGAGACAAGCAGGCGGGCGCTGTCACGAGGCAGCGGGCGAATCTGCAGGACCTCTGATTTGCCGAGTTCTTCATAAAAGAGCCGTCCCACAGGACTCACATTGTCCTGAACGGTCGCGATTCTTAGCGAGCGCGCACCGCCGCCACCGGAACTGAAGATTGAACCGAAGAACAACGCCATCAACAGCGGAAACACCACGACCCAGAACAGGCCCATCTTGTCGCGCACCAGCAAGCGCAGATCTTTCAATGCCAGATTAAGAATAGCTTGCATCAGTCGCGCAACCTCCGTCCGGTGAGATTCAAAAAGACGCTCTCCAAATCAGGACGCTCAATATGCAACTCCGAAAACGCTACGCCTTGCGCCTGAAGGGCCAAGACATCTGCAAACGGCTGGTCGGATTCGAAACGTAAGGTTAGGCCGTCGCGGATGCCGGGAAGGCTGATGGTTGCTGCGGGAACAGACTCCAATTCCGTGATGACGACGGCTTTGCCGCCGTGCCGGGTGAGAAGATTCTTCACAGTATCGATATCGAGGACTTTGCCATGATCAATAATAGCGACGCGATCACACAGGCGCTGTGCTTCTTCCATGTAGTGCGTCGTATAGATGACGGTGCGGCCGAGCTTCTTCAGCAGTTCGATCTGGTCGAATATCGCATTTCGCGACTGCGGATCGACTCCGACCGTCGGCTCATCGAGGAAGACAATTTGCGGATCATGAACCAAGCCGCAGACGATATTGAGGCGGCGTTTCATGCCCCCCGAGAATTTGGAGACCAGATCTCTGCGGCGATCATGCAGACCGGCCAATTCCAGTGACCAGTCAACGCGTGACTTCAGTTTCGAGCCGTGCAGGCCGTACATGCGTCCGAAAAATCCGAGGTTTTCTTCCGCCGTGAGTTCTTCGTAGATCGCCAGTGCCTGCGGAGCTGCGCCAATTTGCAGGCGTGCGGAGGGCTGTTGTGGACTGCCGAAGCCTTCGAGATCGATGCTGCCGGAATCCGGCACCAGGGCACCGACCATCATGTTGATGGCCGTGGACTTTCCGGCGCCGTTGGGGCCGAGCAAGCCAAAGATTTCACCTTTGCGAACTTCCAAGGAGACGCGGTCGACGGCGACAATCTGGCCGAAGCGCTTGCTTACTTCATGCACTGAAATCATTGATGCAAAGTACGAAAGCTGGAGGACCATTGTTACAAAAAAATGGGACTCGCCGCAAATGGACGGCACGATTGAAAATGGTGGTCTCGGCTGTCAATATGTAAACAGGTACAGCAACTGAAAGCGGAGATGCGCTCACGCCGCAATCGTGGCTAACAGTAGTTCTCCAATTGAAAGGAAATCTTAGAAGATTCTAAGCTTGATGTAGCGGCCGGGATTCAGGCGGAAGTCTTCGAGCAGCGCCTCGGCGCGATCCAACGTCCGGCTAAGATTGTGATAGAGGGAATCATTGGTCAACAGCTGCCCGGCGGACCCTTCGCCTGCCTGGACCTTGTCCGTGATTGTCCGCCAACTGGCGATGATCGAGCGGAGGTCCTCAAAAGGCTTAGGATCATTCATCAGCTGCGCGAAGGTTCCGCTGCCATTGGCGAGCGAATCGAACAGCGTGTTGGTGTTCGAAGCAAGATCGCGCATTTCGGTATAGAATGTTGAATCGGTGACAAACCTGGCGAATGAGCCTTCGCCAGTTTCGAGCTGCCGGGTCAGATTCTCGGTTAATATCAACAGTTTGTCCAAATCGAAGTAGACATTGGGGTCATTCACGAACAGCCCCAGCGATCCGGTGCCATTGTTGATTTTTTCGATGATCTCCTTGGCGTGCATGGTGGCTTCGCGGACGTTCTCAACGGCTTCGCCGCCTTCGGCGATGATGCCTTCGATGGAAGAGGACTTGGCGGCCAGAAGGTACCCGCCGTCTTCAAGCACAGTTGCCGTATCGCTTCCGGCAGAGATTTCGATTGTCTTATCGCCCAGGAGCCCGAGCGTGCCGATGAGTGCCTTTGAGTCGCTCCGGATAATCGACTTGACCGCTTCATCAATAGCGAGGCGCACTTCCAGCCGCCCCGGTTCGGTGGGCGAAAATTCGATTTCCTTGACCGTACCGACACGCAGCCCGGAGAGACGAACGGGCGAACCAGGCAGAAGCCCGAAGACATCATCATATTTTACATGCAGCGTATACTTACTTTTCCAGATGCCTTCTTGATCGCCGATGGTAAAGACGGCAATGACGAGCAGAGCGACTCCCAGGAGCACCATTAATCCAACACGGATTTGCTTTGACATTAGTTGTACTCCCGCCCGCAGGCCAGATATTCGATGATAAACGGATCTGTGGAAGCCTTAAATTCATCAGGTGTACCGGAAAAAGAAACGACTCCGTCACGAATCAGAGCAAAACGGTCACCAACGTAGAAAGCGGAGATTAAGTCATGGGTAACCACAATCGATGTAACATCATGAGCCTCCTGCGTGTTCCGGATCAGTTCGTTGATCGTCTTTGCCGTCAGCGGATCAAGACCGGTCGTCGGCTCGTCATAAAGGAGATAGCGGGGCCTGAAAGCCAGCGCCCGCGCCAAAGCGACACGCTTCTTCATGCCTCCCGACAAATCAGAGGGCATCTTCTTCTGCACACCGCTTAACTGCACGAAGGAGAGCACTTCCTCAACGCGGTCTTCAATTTCGCGCTTGGACATACCGGTGTGCTCGCGCAGCATATATGCTACATTTTCCTGGACATTGATGGAATCAAAAAGCGCCGCTGACTGAAAGAGCATTCCCATCTTCTTGCGTACCGGCACCATCCGCTCTTCGCTGAAACTGGTTGTGTCTTCGCCATCGATGATGATCGTCCCGGCATCGGCGGACAGCAGACGCAGGATCAATTTCAATAACACCGACTTGCCGGATCCGGACTTGCCGAGAATCACCATGGTCTGCCCTTCGGCAATCTGCATGTCGACTCCCGTCAGTACTTCTGCTTCGCCGAAGCTTTTGCGAATGTCCTTGAGATGTATCAAATGCGGCCCTATCCAGTCTCAAACATCAGGAAGAAAATCTTTACCAAGAGAAAGTCAAACAGAAAGATCAGTATTGAAGAGGTTACCACCGACATTGTTGTGGATTTGCCGACTCCTTCGGTGCCGCCAGTGGTCGTCAGTCCCAGGTGACAGCCGACTAAGGCGATGATAAACGCGAAGACAACCGGTTTGGCCAGCCCGGTGAAAATGTCCTGCAGAGCCAAAGCCTGGATGGTAGTCGATTTGTAGAAGCTGAAATCAAGACCGAGCGAGTAAAGTGAAATCAGCATCCCGCCGATGATACCGACGATGTCGCCGATAATGGTCAGGATCGGCAGCATGATCAACAGCGCGATCAGCCGGGTGGTAACGAGTTTTTTGACCGGATTGGTCGCCATTGCGCGCATGGCGTCGATCTGCTCGGTGACTTGCATCGAACCGAGTTCGGCGGCGATGCCGGCGCCAACTCGTCCGGCGACAACCAAAGCTGTCAAGACCGGTCCCAATTCACGCACCATCGAGAGCGCGACAACGACTCCGATGTAGACTTTGGCGCCGAAGCGGGCAATCTGATAGCCGGTCTGCAAGGCAAGGACCATACCGGTAAAGAAGCAGGTGAGCAGAACGATGGAGAGCGAACGCACGCCAATCTGGTACATCTGTTCGAGAATGGTGTCGAGGTAGCTGGGGCGCGTGAACATGTAGCGCACGCTGTCGATAGTGAGCCGGAATAGCTGATAGGTGTGGATAGCGCCCTTCTCGAGAATTCCACCGTGGCGCACTTCAATTTTGCGCATTCACCCTCGCAGTCCCCAGTCGCTTTTCCAGTTCGGCGAGAATCCGTTCCTCCAGCAGTCCAAATGACGTGCAGTTGACCTGACGATTGTTGGCAGTGATTGTCAGCAAGGCGGCAAACTCGAATTTAATTCTGGTTTCTGCGACTCCACTCACAAGGATACGCATCTTGCCGCGCCGTGTTCCCGGATATTGTGCTCCAAAGAAATTCATGCCGCAGTCGCAGTCCTCGGGCAGCACCTCGAAGCTGTCGCTGGTAATCGTGCCTCTCTGCAAGTCGCTGCGGGCGATCGGGATCTTTTCGGATTCAAGAATTTTCGTCAGGGTTTCCATAACTTCCGCGCGATTGCTGCGCTGGAATTCTGCAACGATCGGCTCGCGCATGGTCGGCCGGTGGGTTGTACAGGAGGTCACCGCCGCCATTAACATGACATAGATCACCCAGCGTATCATATCCGCAAATGTACATCAAATTTGCCGCACACTCCAAGACTTTATTGAGAAGAGAATGATCGGAGTTAGTGAGTCGCCTTGCTGCGGTTGCGCCGTTGCCGGATGACCTCGAATATTGCCGGTGCGGCTGATATCAGAATTATCACCACGATTACTATCGAGAAGTTGTTCTTCACAAAGGGAAGGCTGCCGAAGAAATATCCGGCATACACGAAGAGTCCGACCCAGAAAATCGCGCCGATGATGTAAAGGGCACATATTTCCGTCGATCCATCTTCGCGACTCCCGCCACGAACGGCGCGAAAGTGCGGATGATCGGCAAGAAGCGACCGACGATGATCGTGCGGCCGCCATACTTGTCATAAAAATGCTGGGTTTTTTCGAGATAGTCTCTTTTCAGGAACCGACTATTGCCGGAAAACGCCCGCGGTCCGATGAACCGGCCGATGGTGTAATTGGTATTGTCACCAAGCACGGAAGCCAGCGCCATCAGGGCAAAGGCGATATTCGGGTCGAGGGCGCCGGTTGCGGCCAGCGCGCCGGTGGCAAACAGGAGCGAGTCTCCGGGAAGAAATGGCGCGATTACAAGTCCGGTTTCGCAAAAAATGACTAAGAAGAGGATGGCGTACGTCCAGGTGCCATATTGAGATATCAGTTCTGCCAGATGTTTGTCGAGGTGCAGGAACAGATCGATGAGATAGGTGACAATTTCCATCGCGGGAATATACGAGTTGCGGGCGAAGGGGCAAGGAGTTAAGTATATGGATCGGCCGACGTATATTTTGGTTATTCGCTGATCAAAGTCTTGTCTTTCCGTCTCTGCCCGGGGATCATTATTAGTCGGCAAGCTCCAGCTTGCAGGGGCGACAGAAAAACGCAGTTAAGGAGTTACTATGCATCTTCCAGAGCAACATCGCACACATCGCGTAGGCTGGCTCCGCGCGGCGGTCATGGGCGCCAATGACGGCATCGTCTCGACAGCGAGCTTAGTGGTCGGTGTTGCCGCGGCAGAAGTCGGCCGCAGCGGCGTGTTGGTTGCCGGTTTGGCCGGCCTGGTTGCCGGAGCCATGTCGATGGCCGCCGGTGAATACGTATCGGTCAGCAGCCAAGCGGATACCGAACGGGCAGATCTTGACCGAGAACGAAAAGAATTGGCGGAAGATCACGATTTTGAATTGGAGGAACTTGCCGCAATTTATGTTGAGCGCGGACTCGATGCCACGCTTGCGCAGCAGGTGGCGAGGCAGCTCATGGCACATGATGCACTGGGCGCTCATGCCAGAGATGAATTAGGCATTTCGGCGGTGCATAGTGCCCGACCCCTACAGGCGGCATTGACATCAGCGGCAACTTTTACGGTTGGAGCGGCCTTACCGCTGGCGGCCGCAATGATTGTACCGGCAACGCTGATTGTACCCGTCGTGTCAATTTCCTCCCTTGTCTGTCTAGCGCTATTAGGCGGATTGTCAGCCCACGCCGGCGGTTCTCCCTTGGTTGTCTCGGTAGTGCGCGTCACCTTCTGGGGCGCGCTGGCCATGGCACTGACGGCCGGAGTCGGGGCGTTTTTTGGTGTCGCTTTTTGAGAATAAAGAAATTACTATTTATGCGTCGGTTTCGTTCAACGCAAAACATAGAGAGGAGAAAGACAATGGGAGACAAGGGCGGAAAAAAGGACAAGGAAAAAGGACAGAAGCAGAAAAAGAGCAAGCACGAACAAGAGGATAAGGCAAAGCAGAACAAGCAGCCCAAGAAAGCTTAACCGAGCGAATCCACATGGATCCGCCAAGAAGAATAGTGGTCTTGTCTTTCGAAAGTCGCGCACATAGACTCGCGAACTTTTTCCCCGACGATGAGAAAGGCGACACTGTTGTGCGAATCGAACTTGAGCCGCCGGTTCATAACGCCACGAGTACTGGGGAAAGGTTTGCGGAGAAGTTCTGCGAAATAAAAAATGCACCATCTAGGACTCGAACCTAGGGCCCGCTGATTAAGAGTCAGCTGCTCTACCAACTGAGCTAATGGTGCATTCAATCGACTATGTCTTAATATGAGGGTGGATGGGATCGAACCATCGGCCCTGTGCTTAAAAGGCACATGCTCTACCACTGAGCTACACCCCCATAGCACGATTGCCAAAGATATAAACCCTGCGCCCAATGTCAACCTGATTGGGAAGATTTTTGGGGCGGATGAAGATCCCAGCTATTTGAAATCCAGCAGATCCTTGCCGGAGTTCTTAGCAAGGTCATACGCCCATTTAGTGATAATAAGCGAGCAGATCACGCCGGAGACGGCATCCAGCGCATAGATTTTCCAGAGCCAGCCGGCGGTAAGAGCCGCAATCGCGGTCAGGCTGGTCAGAGCATCGGCGATAACGTGAAGGTAAGCGGCTCGGATGTTATGGTCAGAGTCCTCTTGCTTGTGATGCAGCATCACCGCACTTACCGCATTGACTATGAGACCAACGACGGCAACAACGATGGCTTCCCCAAACATGATCTCCTGAGGATTCAAGAATCGCGCGACTGATTCGATGGCCATCCAGACAGCAATCACTACAAGCAACAGCGCCGAGGTGTATCCGGACAGGGCGAGGATTTTGCCGGTGCCGGCGACAAAGCGGGGATTGTCATGATTGCGACGAGCGACCCAATAGGCAAACCAGGTCAATCCGATTGCCAGTACATGCGACGACATATGCCAGCCGTCGGCGAGCAGCGCCATGGAGTTGGTGTAATAGCCAAAGCCGATTTCGGCCACCATGGTGATTGCCGTGAGCAGAACAACCCATTTGGTCCGGCTCTCGTGATGATTATGATAGTGCTCTGAATGGCTGTGTTCGTGCGGGTGATGATGATGGCGAGAATGATCTTGCGAGTGCGACATCGGAAGAAGATAGTCATGGCTATCCATAAGTCAAGAGGCGACTCGGATACAGTGTCAGTAAGATAACAATCCAAAGGAGCGAAACTGCTGACAAACAGGAGAATTAGCGCTGCGGAAACTTCGCCAGCAAAACGTTCTTGCGCTTCTCCGCTTCATTGACGGTCAGCGGAAAATCGGGGCCGGTATTCTCAATCATGACAGACGATACACATCCGGCGAAACAACCGGCTTCATACCAGTCGTAACCCTGGTCAATGGCATAGATCATTCCAGCCGCATATGTGTCGCCTGCGCCGGTAGAGTCTTTGGCCAGGGTTTCATAAGCGGGAATGCGGTACATTTTCTTGCCATCGAAGATGACGGAACCCTCTTCGGCAAGAGTGATGATCACAATCTCCGGGCCCCAGTCCTTGAGCATTCTTGCAGGCGTTTCATGGTCGATGCGCGGGTCGATACCGGTGAGGACCTTGCATTCCATTTCGTTGGGTTTGAAGACGGTCGAGAGCGAGGCGATCCGCTCAATCTCCTTCGTCTTCTCGTGGGTGATGCGGCCCTCTTTGTCGATACTGCGCAAGAATCCCTGCGGATCGACAAAGATCTTCGCCCGCGAGCGGGCTTTGACAATCTCGACGTATTCCAAATCCAGTTCCTGCAGGATCGGGCCGAAGAGAATCCAATCGGAGTCGGCGTATTTTTCCGGAAAGAAGTCGATCGGGCCGGCATCGCCGAGCACGTCGAGGGTGCGATTGCCGTGATTATCGTAATAGATCAATTTGAAGCCGCCGGAAATCTCCGATTCTTCCACGGCGTATTCGATTCCGAATCGTTTCATTTCGCTGCGAAAGACGCTGTCATAGTCCTTGCCGATGCGTCCGATCAGGGCCGTTTTCTTCCCGAGTTTAGTCAATGCCAGACAGGCGTTTGTCGAGCAGCCGGACAAAACGCGTCCGTCGGTTTTTAGGTACGGTGTTTCGATCAGGTCGAATACGGGATTGCCGATACCGGTGATCACTTCAGCTTGTCTCTGTTTTCCAGGATCTTCTTGGCGTAGAAGAGACGTTGGACGCTGGTGAGATATGAGACGGCACCAACGATGATGAGTGCATACGTCAGGGCATTGTATCCAGGGACGAAATACTCGACCATTGCTCCGGCAATGATTATCAGGAATTTTTCGAGACGACCAACGGCGCCGACGGCGACATTTTCGATCTTGCCCTGCGACTCGGCAGTCTCACGCGTGTAGCTGGCGGCGATCATACCAAAGAGAGCGAACATCGCCCAGAGCGGGTTCACCACGCCAGAGGCGGCGATTCCCATGAGGATAGCGGCTTCCGCATAGCGGTCCGAAACGTGGTCAAGAATCCCGCCGAACTTGGTGCCGCAGTTGCCGGCGCGGGCGGTGGCACCATCGAGCATATCAGCCAACATGGCAGCGATCATCACCACAGCACCCCAGAGCAGATACCCCTTCCAAAAGAGTACCGCAGAAGCCAACGATATCAGGAAGGCTATTCCGGTCAGGATGTTAGGAGTCAGACCAAGCTTGAGACAGATCCGCCCGAACGGGATCGATGCGCTCTCGTACGAAACTCGACGTTTTTGCTGCATCTGTTGTGTCACCGATTTATCAATCATGCTCGAGCGAGCCTCACCCATATTGAAGTGTTGTCCTAAACTAAAAGCGCAGAGACTCGAGAACTGTCTCTGCAACACTAAGACCTGTAATGATAGTCATGTGGCTATTTTGCGTCAAGGGAAATGTGGGGCCAACAGCTTCAACCAGGATCCCTCACCCAAGGGAAGAGGAATCTTCTGAGATCAGCAGTCGTAATAGAGTTCGAACTCGCCGACCGTGGGCTGTCGTCCGATATTGCCAAAGTCTTCATTACGAACCGTCAGCCAATTCTCAATTAGATCTTCGGAGAAGACACCGCCTTCGAGCAGGTAAATGTGATCGGCCTCGAGCGCCTTGGTAGCCCGGTCCAGCGAAGTGGGAAGCTGGTGAATCTTGTCGAGTTCGACTTTCGACAAATCGTCGAGATTCTTATCCAACGGCATACCGGGATCAATCTTGTTCTTGATGCCGTCCATACCGGCCATCACCATTGCGGCATAGCCAAGGTACGGATTCATTGTCGCATCGGGAGGACGGAACTCGAAGCGCATGGTCTTGGGGTTGCGCTGATATCCGGGAATGCGGATACACGCCGTGCGATTGCCCATAGAGTAGGTGCCGGCCGTCGGAGCTTCGAAGCCCGGGACCAGACGTTTGAAAGAATTCGTCGAGGGATTGGTGAACGCGAGTAGCGAGTCTACATGCTTGAGTATGCCACCGATATAGTACAAGCCTTCTTTGGAAAGCACATTGCGACCGCTCTTGTCGAAGAAAATTGAATTGCCGTTGACGGCCAGATACTGATGAACGTGCATGCCCGAGCCGGGCTCATTGAAGAGCGGCTTGGGCATGAAAGTAGCAGACTTGTTGCTGCGGAAGCAGTGATTCTTAACCATGTATTTCACCAGCATCGACTGGTCAGCCATCTTTAGGAGCGGCTGAAATGCGGTTTCGATTTCGTGTTGACCGCGGCCGCCGACTTCGTGATGATGGTACTTCAATCCGACACCGACATTTTTCAGCAATGTGGCGATTTCCGAACGCAAGTTGAAGGTGCGATCCAACGGCGGCGCCGCATGGTATCCCTTCTTCCAGCCAATCTTGTAGCCAAGATTGTCGGCGGCTTCGTCATCGATGGTGTCGGCTTCGGCAGACTTGACCATGTAATATGCCATGCCGGGTTCCTGGCGGTAGTCGGCCTTATCGAAAACGTAGTATTCAAACTCGGGACCAATGATCGCCTGGGCACCCTTGACGATCTTCGTAACATAGCGTTCCGCGGCCGCGGCGACGCGCCGGGGACAGCGGGAGTAAGGTGTCACAGTGCGATTGGACTCCATAATATTGCCGATAAACGAGATCGTCGGCTGATCGAAGAACGGATCGATGAATGACGTGTCGCTATCTGGCAACAAGATCATGTCGCCGCGCTCGATTCGAGTGAATCCGCGCAATGATGAACCATCGATGCCGATGCCATTTTCGAACAGTTCTTTATCGAGAGACTCAACCGGCAGAGTGATGTGATGCCATCCGCCCGGCAAGTCGACAAATTTCACGTCAATGAATTCAGCCTTGTTGTCTTTGACGATTTTCTTGACTTCTTCAAGCTTCATTTCTAAACACTCCTAAAGACATTGTCGCTTGTGACAAGTTTCACATAACTTATATGTTGCAGTCATTCTTGGCAAGTATAATCAGATAATATCGGTATGCGATGGTCGTCAGAATCTGTCGGCAAGCGAGCCTTCTCGCGGCTGTTAGCTCGTCAAATTCATTGACTTATGGTGGATTCATGGGGTATCTTGTCAGGTATTCAATCTTGTCTTCCCGAGGAGCTATCGATGCCAAACATCAGAGTACTGCTGACCGCAGCAATTGTCGCCTTCACAATGGTTATCTGTCCGAAGTCGTTTTCTCAAGCCGGACAGAGTGGCCTTTCCGCTGACTTGATTGAGCGCCTGCGAATCAATTTCGATAATAACGGCCGCAATCCTGCAATTTACAATGCACTGACTGCCAACGATATTGCCAATCTCGCGATCAACCGCGACAAGCTGATAGCTCACAATCCAATCTTCAATAAAGAAATCACGACCGGGGAAATTACGAATCAGGAATCTTCCGGGCGTTGCTGGATGTTTGCCGGATTTAACATGCTCCGGCCCAAGGTCATGGATAAGTTGAAGCTGGGGAGTTTCAAGATGTCCACCAACTACCTGTTCTTCTGGGACAAGCTGGAGAAGTCGAACACGTTTCTCGAATCGATGATTACGCTTGCAGCTCGCCCTCTCGATGATCGCGATGTCGTGTTGCTGCTGAAAGATCCCGGCGGTGACGGCGGTTGGTGGTCGTATGTAGTGGAGTTGATTGCAAAGTATGGTGTGGTTCCTGAGCAAGTTATGCCGGAGACCTGGGCAACTTCACACACGGGCGGACTCAATGCGATTCTCGGCCGCAAACTTCGAAAAGACGCGGCGCTACTGCGCGAGATGTTCGCTGATGGCAAGAAAGCACCGGAGCTTCGCTCGACCAAAGAGAATATGCTCCGCGAGATCTATGCCATACTGGCGCTCAATTTCGGCGAACCTCCGCATAAGTTCACCTGGCGATTTGAAAGCAAAGATTCTACCATCGCACCGCCGCAAGAGTTCACGCCCAGGCAGTTCTATCAGGACATGGTCGGAGTAAAACTGGAAGACCAGGTGGTCATCTTCGATCATCCCGGTGTCGAATACTTCAAATACTATGAGATGAGTTGGTCGGGCAACCTGGCCGATCGCAATAATCTGCGCTTTGTCAATCTCCCGATTGACAGTCTTAAACGATACGCGCTAGAGACTGTACTGGCCGACAACCCGCTGTATTTTGCCTGCGATGTCGGCAAGGACAACTACGGCGCCAAGGGTGTTCTGCAAACCGGAATTTACGACTACAGCTCGGTCTATGGGTTTGATGTCAGCCTAACGAAACGTGAACGAATTCTATACCGCGACAGCTCACCGAATCACGCCATGGTATTGACCGGCGTCGATACGCTCAATGGTCAGGCCGTCAAGTGGAAGGTGGAAAATAGCTGGGGCGACAAGGGTGGCGACAAAGGTTATTGGACGATGTATGACGACTGGTTCAATGAGTACGTCTATTGTGTGATCATCGACAGGGCACTCTTGCCGAAGGAAGTCGTGGCGCTGTTCAGCACGCCCCCGACGAGATTACCGGCCTGGGATCCGATGTGGAGCGTGATGCGGAGTCTTAGGTAGCTCTTTCGTCCGAATTGGGAATTCAGCACACCCCTTACCTTCTGGATGTTGAATCCTGAACTTCGATTATTGAATTCATAGGTCGATTTCCTCTATTTTTTGATTGGATTTTCCCGCAAATTGGTTATCTTTTCATTCAAATGTTTTCATTAGGATTCTAACTTCTTCACCCAAAGCCATTGAGGCAATAATTGACTATGGCCACAAATTTGTTCTCGCCCGCAAAAGTGCTTGTCGTGGGCCTGTTGATCTGCCTAAGCCTGTGGTGCGCGGCTTGTAGTCCCGCACATGCTGCTGTTTGCGGTGACGTCGACGCTTCCAGCCAGGTGAACATTGCAGATGTTGTGTACCTGGTGAACTATATCTTTGCTGGAGGCCCACCTCCGGCAGACGACGCGGCAGGCGATTTCAATTGCAGCAATCAGACCGATATTGCGGACGCGGTCTTTTTTGTGAATTTCATTTTCGCATCGGGTGCGGCGCCGTGCTCGGGCTCCAACTGTGTCAGTGGTGTGCTGTTGCTGGGCTCTCCGGATTCGAGTGCCGTTTCCGCTATCTGCAAATACGGCCCAATTGGCGCAGACTCGGCGAGATATGTATTCATTCGGCTTACTCACGACGCGCCTCGAAGGTGTACTCAGCCCGACCGCAAAAGTCGGCGCAGTTAACGCTGCGCTGAATTCCATCGGTGGGAAGATTTCGTGGATGATTCCCGACGGCTTGTCGGTCACAATTGCCGTGCCGGCTGTCGAAAGTCGAGCAGGAAGCCGACAGTCTCGGTGCAATTCTCGTTACGAGCGGCGCATTCTTGATTGCTGATGCCGCATTTCAGGCGGATCTAAATGGAACAGTCGAGATGACGGAACTACCACCGACCGGCACAAATGAGATATATCACTTACGGCAAATGCGAATGCCGGCGGCCTGGAATCTGCGAGACTCTTGTCGAGAACATCAATGCTAATGTCACCGTTTTCGTTCCTGACGGCTATTATCGCGCAACACCTCATCCGGAAATTCCTGCGCAAACGTTTGTGACCGGCGCGGGAAATGTTGAACTCTTGTCGACCGTTGACGGCAATCACGGATTTTGTACTTCCGGGATCATTGGGGCAAGACATGATGACAAGAACACGACTGGCGTTCATTCCGACCCGGCCGGACGGCTTTCAATTCGCTCGATGCCGATTGGCGGCCTGACAATGCCCGAGATCATATCAGAAATTGTGGAGAACATGCCGACCGGCAGGTTTGTGTTGAGCACTTCTTTCGGCTTCGCCAAGGACATTTCGGAGTTTAGCAAGGCAAAGCGCGCGATTCAGGCGATGGATTGGCGCAGGCAGGCGCGTCCACGCAAGGACGACTTTATTCATATTGCCAGCGCCGGCAATGAAGGCATGCGCACCGACGATAGCCGCTATGCTGCGATGGGTTCGGCTTTCAATGTTGCCGCAGCTTACGACTCACCTTTTGACCTATACGGTCCGGGCGAGATCGGGCCACTTGACTTTGCAGTACTGGAGGCATATTGGACTTACACTCTCTCGGTAAGTCCATTCAACGCCGTCAAGATGGACAACGTGATTGTCGTCGGATCTTCCGATCTGAACGGCAACGAGAGTCTGTTCTCCAATCCCGGGTCGTTGGTGCGTGCCCAGGGTGAAGATGTCGCAGCGCCTTGCGTGCGGGTGGATCCTGCCGATGTCGACGGCGGCTGCTTTGCGACGACCGATGGACTGCACATCTCATATTATGATGGAACTTCATTTTCTACACCGCAAGTGGCAGGGCTGGCTGCTTACCTATTGAGCTTGGACCCGAATCTCACGAATTCCGAACTCTACAACATCATCTACAATGCCTATATCAGTTCGCCGAACCCGGGATTCGTCGATGGATATGGTGCGACGCTGGCGTTGGATAAGAGTATGTCTAGTTCAACGGTGCGACCGACTTTGTTAGATGTAGTTGATAACACCTTCAACGAATCTCCGGACGGAAAATTCGATGAGTACGATATCCAGCAGTTTCTGGCGAAATTTGACCAATACGAGCAATTGCGTTCCGGCATTCCTGACGCCCCCGCCGACTATTCGAGATATGACCTGAATGGCGATGGCTTCACCGGCGGAACTAATCACATTTCGAGGTTCGATTTGGATATCAATTCTCCACCGCAATACACAGGGGTCTCGGTCACGGCTGGAGGAGATCAAATCCAGTTCGATGAGAACTCAGTAGTCGACTTGGACGTACTTTGCTATTACGCACACACGCCACTATATAACGGCGTGGATTCATTGCGGGATCAGCTTCTTGTGGACTGTGCCTGTTCGCAGGTCGCTCCACGGGACGCACAGTGCTCCGAGTGTGATGTCGCGATAGAAACGCTCTTCGAGTACAATCAACGTACCGCGGCTGTAGTCGCGGGTTGGGACGCTGGCGACTGTCCCGACGACGAGGTAAGAGTCGTGTTGCCATTGGAAGCGCCATACGATTTTGGCTCCTTTGTGCAAGACTTGTCCACCTCGGATTGCGACGAATCGTCTTTTTCATCGACACAGCTCAGCTCTATTCCGCAGTATGACACAACTGCATCCCGATGGACGTGGACAGTCAATGGCAACTTGTCCGCTGAAGTCCCAAACGACAGTTTTGTAGCGCCTGCCAGGAGTGTGGCGTGGGAAGCCTGGGTGTTCAAGCTCTCAGATTCGTGTACGCTCCACTATACCGTTCATTTCACCTGTAATCGAAGCTGGGAATCGGATTGGGCTAACGGTGTAACCGAATGGACGCTCTTCAATCGTTACTTCCAATTCACTCCCGACCTCGGCAACACTATTGACACAACTTTCTCCGGCACGGTGTCGCCATCTTCCGCAGACAATCTTAGCTTGGGGTATTATGCAGAATGCCACACCGATTCTTATTGGGCCCCAGGGGTCTCGGCGTTTGTTGATTTCACTCTGACGATAGTAGTTGAGGCTGCTGGTACAAATTCGAGCCAGCGAGCTCGACTGTCGGACGCGAGCCTCGGGCCAGAAAGGCAAGGGGGCAACAGACAGCGCAGATAGGTCGGTGAGTCACTCCGGCGTTTGTTGTGCCCGCAGAAATGTAGTGCGGCTGCTAGAGATCGAGAGCTGAAATCTGCGACTATCTATTCAGGTATTCAAGCGCAAACTTGATCAGGTCACAGCCTTTCTTATCGCTTGAGATATCCGGTGGAATTCCCTTGTTGTTGTAGCCGTCTTTCAGGATGTGGTCGTTGAGGGTGAACGTTGGATAACCGAAATAGATGCCGTCATGTTCGCAGCCGATCCTAACCATATTGATATTATTCTAGTCCACTACTCCGCCAGTGTTCGTTCCAATCGTCACGACTTTATCGCTGGAGCTCTTGGAGTGCAGAATGAAAGTTTCCGCGGCACTGATGTTGGTCCGGTCGGTTGAGGATTACGACTTTGCGAAGGCTGGACGGAATTTGAGGCAATTGCGAATCGGAGAAGCGCGGCCCTTTCAGTACCTTCCCCATGTTTTGTTTCATATCATCCACGACCGGTTGATAAGGGTCGCCGGCGCCGCCTTTCGCGAACTGCGAGAAATACGCAAGATTGTCGGCTGAAGCCAGAGCCAATCCAACCTCGCTCGCCAACGGTTTCACGGAGATGAGAGACATCAGGTTGAAATAGATGCCGTTGCCGCCGCTATTTCCCCGAATGTCGATGATGAGATTCCGGCAAGTCGTCAATGCAACCTGGTTGCCTAATAGCACACTATCCAAAATCGGCTTTTCCAACAAGAACGTTGGTATTGTCAGCAGCACCGTGCTGTCTTCAAGATGTTCAATCGTTGGCAGGGTCGGATTGTAGAGAGCCGTCGAGTCGACAGATGTTCGGTTCGAGTAACTCACGCGCCCCCAGAAAAGACCTCCCCAGATCCCCAGCAGTGTATTGTCATTGGCAAGGTCAAGCTTCGCGTATCGAGGCGAGTATGCATTCGAGTAGTACACGCCCTCGTAATTGCCGTCCCTGGATTTTACGCCCAGCTTCACCTCGCCAATCTTCTCAGGCTGAGGCGATGACAGTACGACCGCGACGAATTCATGTGGCCAATCTTTGCTGCTATTATGGACAATGGCATGTCGTGTCGCTCCATCGGTCCAGACACCTTCAAGTTCGCGCAATGACTCGCGTTTGTCGGCAAGGTAAGTCTTCAGTGAATCCACAGAATACAGTCGCTGCCGCAACGAGGATTTGAACTTCTCGGTTTCCTCCTCGCTGTACTTAGGAAATTGCGACACGAATAGATGACCATCATTGAAAAATGACAGGAATCGCTGCATAGCGCTGACACAATTCTGGGCGTCGGCGCTGTTATCTATCGGACGGAATTCTCTGATGCGGTCTTAATAGTTGCTCTCGATTTGATCTTTTCTTAGAGCATAACCGATGTAGTTTGCTTCGATCTTCCGGGTAAGTTCGTCAAACGAAGCTTGGCAGTCACATTGTGTGGAGTCTTGTGCAAAAGTGCCGGTGAAATTACAGTGGCACAAATCAGGAAGAGAAAGATAGCCGTCCGTTTCATAGGTAATCCTTTTTCCGGCATTTACGAGGAAACCGCCGCAAAAGTTGCGGAGCCGTAAGTTTGTGACTGGCGAAATGCAACTTGTGGAGATTTCTGGAGGATGCGGATTCGGTGAGTATGGCGATATTTGGCGCGCCGCCAGTGTTCTGTAACCGGCGGCGTAATTCTGCTAATTTAAGAACTCAGGCCGGTGTTTTCGCTTAGTTGAATTCCGGTTTGGCAATCTTCCCGGCAAAGAGAACGGCACTGGAGTTGTGTTCGTAGATGACAATCAGGAACGGCCGGTTGAAGCAATAAGTATGATCGACCGACGTGAATTCGATAAGTACCGACGTAACTGCCGCGGCTTCAGTGCCGGCCTCGTCGAGCTGGACGAAGGTCTTCTGGATAACTTCGCTGATCGCCAAGTTTCCATTGCGATTGATGCCCCGGAAGTCGGCAAAGTCTGTGAATGCGACCCCCATGCCCAGCGATGTGAGTGGGGCATTCAGTTTGGTGTCGTAAGCGAACTTGAATTTCGGCAGCCAAAGCTTTTCGTTCCGCATTTCCAGTGCAGCTAGCCACTCTGACCACCTTGCCTGATCAAGCTCAAGTATTAAGTCATCGATGCTGGCCTGTCGGTCGACTGGAATTGCGGCGAGCAGTCGGTAATCGCCGTTGCCATATGGCAGTTCGACGCCGAGGACGCCATTTCTCGCCATGAAGCGCAGGCTGTCGGTATTCATGTACATGAACTGGCAGGATTGCGCTGAACCATCCGGGCAGTGGAAATCCATCGGCTTGGTCTTGGTGGAATCGAATTGATACGTCCATGCGCCTTTGAAGTAAAGAGCATTAATCAGATACATCACCGCGTCATCGGGAATCACTTCGACAATTTTCTCGATTTTCCCGTTGGTCTTGTCCTTGACCCAGTCATTGATCGTGACCACTGCCTGCGGGGACTGAAAATCCAAAGCGCTGACCACTGCATCGAAGTAAGTGCGGTTGACATCCAGAAATTCTGATTCGACCTCGAACCAGTTGGCATGCCAGATTGAATTGGCAATTCGGAATTTGACATTGGAATCGAGTCCCGAAAATCGGTCGATAAGACCGCGATACGATTCGTTGATTTGCTGCGGTGTCAGTTCCGCGAAACCAAGAGTTCCCTGCATCGCCGTCTGTGTTTCGCCGCGGGCGCCGTTGTAGGTCATCCCCAGTGCGATTGAAGCACTCAACGGCGAGATGAAGACGTTCTTGTTGGGATTGGCAGCTTCCAACGCCACGACTTCGCGGAGGAGATTCCAGGTGAAGTCATTGCCTGCCTCGACCAGCTTAGCCTCGGCGGCGGTGACTGGTCCCGGTTCATTGACTGGCGGTTTGTCGACGGATTTCTGGTCGCTGCAACCAAAGAGTAAAAGCGACAACAACATCGCTGCGGAAACGAACCCAAGCTTTTGCATACGTGCCTCCTATTGCACTTGAAATGTAATGCCTGTCACGTCCATTGCAAGTCAAACTTCGGCGTCAATTGTCTAGACGTTCGAAGGTACCGCGTGTGCATCGTAGTAGCTCTTACTTGAATCGATTCCAACCAGGAGATTGGCTTCATAGGTCGATGGAACAGCTGCATTCACCACATGGAATGCCAGAAACTGCCCCTGAAGTATCAACGATCCCTTGGCATAGTACGTCACCGGCTTACTCATCACTTCGCCAACCATCTCCCAATGACCCAAGAGGCAGTCCAGAAGGCGGGGCAGTGAAGCCCGCCCGGATACCGCTCCTACCAGGGGAAGCATCACCAAGGTGACCTGTAGTGCAATCAACAGCAGCGACGGGCTGAAATCAGTTGGGCGGTGCTTTCCTATTGGCTGCGTTACTTCACAGAGCGTCAAGCGCTGCAGCGCCCAACTTACCCTGGAAGTGTACTGCGCATATTCGTGTCGATAGTGTCTTTAACAGGAGTCCGTCATTCTTCTGAGTTTCGCTTGCGTAGTGTGAACGATAGCTTTATGCGACTCCCAGTCTTATCCCTTCTGATTTTCTTACTTTCGCGGGCAGGGGGATAAACTGGGAACCGTCTCCCTTGGGCATGAGGGACGTATTCCACGTTGATTTGCCTACCTTTGCGGCGATGGCAACCAGCCCACGGTCAGCCAAGAGTCTCGTTTCTTCGGTATGCGACTTGGGCACCATTACATAGTACCAGGGATTCTCAACCGGGAAGATTCTCACTTCGCCATCAACATGGAAGATCTTTGCCATGCGCGACTTCCTTCTCGGCGGAGAAATGCTCCCAGAATGCGGTGACGCAGAAAGCACCGTATGCGCCGTTGAAGGCGTTTTTCATGCTTTCGAGATTGTCGATATCCGTGGCGACGACTTCGACCCCAAGTGTGGCGAGTTCCTTGGCTTTGTCGGAGTGGACATTGCGCGTCAAGGCCCGTGCCGTAAACTCACCCGACTTGTCGGCCAGGATTGCCCGGACGAGTCCTCCGCCCTGCGCACCGGTGGCACCGACGACGGCGATGATCTTCTTGTCTGACATTAGAGACTCCTGTGATCGGGTTATTCGAGATCTTGTCTTGCCGATTCTTAAACAACGCAAGAGTCAATGCGGTTCCCGAATCGTGGATATTGTGGGGTGATGATGTGACCTGAGCCGGATCGCGATTATGGCATCAGTCGAGCTTCCACTTGTGCAGAAATTTCTCGGCCGCCTGCCTGGTGGAGTTCCTGCGGCTCTTGAGGCAAAGCTTGACGAACCTTGTCACCGCCGCTTTGTCTTGCACTTGGTCGAAAAACTGATCGAACGATCTCACGGCCTGGCCCATTGCGATTTGGCGACACTCTTCGGTCTGGTACCTGCCCTTTTCGACCTGCAGGAGCCGCTTGCTGATCTGGTCGGCAAGTTCCGGTCGCGCGAGCGCGATTCGAGCAGAGGCCTTGATCAAGTTCGAGGCCGTAATCATGACTGGACCGCTGATCGGCGAAAAATACTCTGCGAGCATCGGCTCGAACTTGTTTCCGGAGTCGACTCTGGCCAGATGCGAGATTATCTCGATCGCCCCCCATCTGAGGATCGTCTTCTCGCTGTCGAGATTGGCGGCAAAATGTTCAAAATACGGATAGAGCACTTCGGGCGAATGCGCCGCAAGATAGCGCAGCACCTTGTCGCAGCCATACTTGATGGTGGCTTTCGCTTCGCCGAGACCGGCAATCGCATGGGAAAGGCACTCGGGATTCTGAGCGGCCATGGTGGCGACCTTGGCCGGATCAAAGTCCTTCTTGCAGACTTCTTTGTAGGGGTTGGTAGTGGCCATCATTTGCCTCTTGGTTTTCCAATCACTTTAAGATCAGGATCCAGGGGCCGAAAACGCAAGCATATTTTCGATAAGAATGTCTATAATTACCCCGCACATGTACTAACATCTTTGAGATTGGCAACCAGCGGCTGGAGGGGCATTGTGCTCAATGCGTTGGGGGGCCGCCATTTCAGATCCCGAGAGGAGCTGACCCATTCTCGTTCACAAAGGGCGCATTTCCATGCGCCCCTGCCTAATATACTCCCGCCTGCGGCGGGATGTCAGGTTCCAAGGGCTCCTGACCTACAAAGCTACTTCTTCTTCGTCGCGGTCTTCTTTGCCACCTTCTTCGTCGCGGGGCGTTTGGCGGCAGCTTTCAGGCGCGTCTTGCTTGTCGCCTTCGCGCCATAGGTCGCGATAAACTGCTCGGTCGCGGTGCGGGCATCGTCATCGAAGTACTGCACCGGCGGCGACTTCATGAAGTACGAAGACGGCGCTTCCATCGCGGATTTGAGTTTGGCATCAAGCGACAGTTTGCAGCAGCGGACGGCATCGATCACGACACCGGCGGAGTTCGGCGAATCCCAAACTTCCATCTTCAACTCCAGATTCAACGGCACATCGCCGAACGTGCGGCCTTCCATGCGGATATAGGCCCACTTGCGGTCGGTCAGCCAGGCGACGTAATCGGACGGGCCGATATGGACATTGTCGGCGCCCAGGTCGTAGTCGAGCTGCGAAGTGACGGCGTTGGTCTTGGAGATCTTCTTGGACTCCAGGCGGCTGCGCTCGAGCATGTTCAGGAAATCAGTGTTGCCGCCGACGTTAAGCTGGCTGGTGCGCTCAAGCTTGACGCCGCGTTCGCGGAACAGGCGGGTCAGGACGCGGTGGGTGATTGTCGCGCCGACCTGTGATTTGATATCGTCGCCGATGACCGGAAGACCCTTCTTCTCGAAACGGGCGCGCCAGTATTTTTCGCGGGCGATGAAGACCGGTATGCAATTGACGAACCCGCAGCCGGCTTCCAGCACCTGCTCGACATACCACTTGGTGGCTTCTTCGGAGCCGACGGGAAGATAATTCACGACGACATCGGTGCCGGTTTCTTTGAGCACCTTGGCGACATCAACGGCATCACCCGGGGCTTTTTTGATAATCTGCGAGAGATAATAGCCGAGCCCGTCGTGGGTCATGCCGCGCACGACCTTGACACCGGTCTTGGGGACGGAGGAAAACTTGAAGGTGTTGTTCGGCTTGGTGAAGATGGCATCGGCGAGATCCTTGCCGACCTTGTTGGCGTCGATATCAATCGCGCAGGAGAATTCGATATCGCGGATATGATAGCCGCCGAGATTGACATGCATCAAGCCGGGGACAAAGTCGTTGTCCTTGGCGTTCTTATAGTATTCCACTCCCTGGACGAAGGACGAGGCGCAATTGCCTACGCCGATAATCCCAACCCGTACTTTACTGCTCATGTGAGTCTACTCCTTTATGGTTACTCCTATTAGAACTCTCAAACATAGACATTTAGTTTAACAGAGTCCGGTTTGCAGGTCAAGCGGTTCTTGGGGGATGGATGAAGGCGGCAACGTCCAAGTCTGGCATCAAGATGGTCGGAAATCGCTTTCGCTCATGTGGTTGAAGGGCGGCCGAAACATAAAATGGACATGGGAGCCGAGTTACGGTCAAGATCTGATGGCAGATTCCGGTCTTTTCGCGATAATCGGCCTTCGGACAACGATTTTGGCTCCTTTTTTATTGACAAAATGAGGCGGCGGCGTTTAGATTTAGGTCAGCAAGATCTATTAAGGCACAGAACAGCTGATAAGAGACAAACGTTCATCAATTTGTGTACAGCGCGGATCGTTTTTCGATCTGAACTGGGGAGATTCATGATGCGGTACGGTCGGAAATTCACTTCTGCAATCGGAAGTTGCTCTGCCTGTGCCGATATTGTTATTGGTGTTCGTATTCCCGGATTTTCAATTCTTCAAATCGAGCCGGTAGCCCACCCGAAGCGAAGCGCAGGGTGGGAAAATTAGAACATACTATTAATCGAGGTAGATGATTAAGATGAAGCTGACCGCCAGACTTACGCTCCTGCTGATGCTTGCAGGAATTCTGGTACTTTCCGCGCCGTCGCTGGCCGGTGAACGAGCGGGGGCAAAACCGCAAGTGGTGCAGCTTCAGTCATCGCCCGAAACTGCTGCTCCGACGTTTATGCAGTCGGTGGTCTCGGCTGTGAAGACGCAGTTGCGCTTGTGGCTGAAGATTGACCGGCCACCGACAGTCAAGCCGGAGATCAAGCCGACGACTTCCGATGGACCGGTGAAGAGCTTCACGGACCCGAATAAGCGGAAGCCGTGGCTGGAGATGTCTATTATGATCATGGTGGAGAATGGGTGCCAAGTAATGTAGCGGCATACATGAAATTCAACGATTCTTGAGACCAATCCAAGAGCTGAACCGTCAAAAAGCTCGTCGAAGTCTAAGATCTCCAGAGGCGCGTTCGAATGCGAATACAGCTCCAGTATTCAGATATTGTCTTGTCGATTTCAATTTCTTACTTTGAATCGGTTTGCCATATATATCATTGGCGATTATCCTAAGGCGATATCGTGTCCGAGCTGCCTGAAAATAGCTCCGTTGCACGATAAGATCATCTCGCTGTATGGCTACAAAAACAGCTAATATGGGTGATTCTGCAGCATCGGGAAGCGTAGCTGAATCAATCGAAGACTTCAATGAGTCTTATGTTTTTAGGAAGAACTCTCGACGAATTCGAAAATCTATGGGTCGCTAGTCAATCATCACTTTGCGCCTTTTCGAAGGGCGAAATCTCGTATGCAATAGCGCGAATTCATCAATGGCGACTCAGTGTATGCTGAAAAGTACAATACCGACCAGAGGTCCGACTCTGCGAGCGAAATTTGGTGTTGCAATTGACATCTTTGGTAAGTTTACGACAAGCTGCGGATCGTTGATTAGTCGTTTGAGGCAGCGCTGTTTCAGAATCAGACAAGCAAAGCATTCTCTCAAGATCGCTGCGCATATCGTCAGGCTGCAGCCTACGCCGCATGCGTACTCTGGGCTCCTAGTTCCTGTCAAAATCATTTGAAGGCTTCGATGAAGTGCGCGCACCTCGCCATTTGCCTTGAATTCCTCGGCCTCAACGAATATTTCGCCGGCAACTACGCCAAAGCCCGGGAATACTACGATCAAGTCCTCGCCATGCCGGAACCAACCGCCTCGGCAGTCGCGCAGACTTTGCGCATGCTGACCGATGTCGAAATCGCCGAAGGCAACTGGGACGCCGCCAAAGCTACCGCCGCCAAGGCTGATGTCGCGATCAACAGGATCTCCGAACGCATCGAACTCGGCGCACTGTGGCGGGCATACGGACATATATATACCCACGACAACGACCACTCCAAGGCGCGGGAGTTCTTTGAGAAGTCAATCGACCTGCTGCGTCAACTGGGCGCGCGCTATGAACTGGCTTTGAGCCATTTCGACGCCGGACGGTCGAATGCCTATTCATTCAATCAGCAAAGTGAGCAGCTCAAGGCCGCGAAGGCGCTGTTTGTCGAGATGGAAGTTCCCAAGCGCGTCGCACAGGTGGATGAGGCGCTGGCCAGGCTTGCCGATCGGGAGCACGGTGCTCCCGACAAGAAGAAGCGCAGCCTGACGCTCAAGACCACTACCGCCGCTCCCATCGTGGTAGCGGTCAGCCGGTCGATGCGCGAGATCATCGAACTGGCCGACCGGATCAAGAACAGCGATATGTCGCTGCTGATTACGGGGGAAACCGGCACCGGCAAGGACCTGCTGGCGGAGTACATCCACCACACCGGCAATCGCGCCGACAAGCCGTACCGCGCGATCAATTGCGCCGCGATACCGGAAAATCTGCTGGAGTTGGAGTTGTTCGGCGCGAAGAAGGGCACTTTCACCGGTGCAACCTCGGACAAGGCCGGATTGATCGAATCCGCCGACGGCGGGACGTTCTATTTTGACGAGATCGGCGATGCGCCGGCGTCGATCCAGAGCAAACTTCTGCGCGCGATCGAGACCAAGACGGTGCGCCGTCTCGGGTCGAACGAAGATGCGTGCGTGAATGTGCGTTTCATTGCTGCGACGAATCATAAACTGCAGGAGCGGATAGCGAGCAAGGAATTTCGCCGCGATTTGTATTACCGCCTCGCCGAAGTTGAAATCGTGCTGCCGCCGCTGCGCGAACGCCGCGAGGATGTGATGCCGCTGATTTCGCGGTTCCTCAAGACGGAGCACGTCGAGCTGACAGCACAGCAGTATGGTGAGCTTGAATCGCGCCTTAACGACTACGACTGGCCGGGCAATGTCCGCGAGGTCCGCCGGCTGGTCAAGGTTGTGACGGCCACTGCGACGAAGGGCAACCTCATTCCGGCGCTGGAGAATGCGCTGAATCTGTTGAATCCTTCGGATATGTTGGCGACGAAAGCGGCATTGATCGAGTTGCTTGCTCGTCATAACGGAAACATTGCCGGTGGGGCGCGCGAGCTGGGTATTCCGCGAACCACGCTGGTCTCGCAATTGAAGAAATTCCGCCTTCTGTAGCTGACGAAGCGACGAAAATGTGACGAAGCCTTTTCGTCATTTTTCTATTAAGTCCCACAACAACTTAGAAGACAGGTGACGAACAGTGACGAAACGGTTTCGTCATTTTTTGATTTATAGCCCCGATTTTCCTGACGCGATACTTCCTTTTCACATCGCCGTCATTTTCTTTCAACGACTTAGCAAACTCGCAAGATCGGAGTTTGTGTTGGCATCGAAGTTGCATTGTGGAGACTTGGGTCGCATCGAGAACCAAGCTGCAAACTCTGATCGCTACGCGCAGAATGTTGCTGCTTTCAGGGTGAAGGTTGCAAAGCTCCGCCAATCGCAGGCGCTGTGCGTTAACGCAGAGGGGGCCGCATATGCGCCTGCGACGGCGGCGGGGGGAAGGTTGAGGACCTTAGGATGTCGAATTTGGACCTTCTATTTGTTAAAACAGTTGATTCGGCTCGTGACTCGCTGATCTGCCAATCACCCGAAAGGTGAGTTCACTTGCCAACCTAGTCTCAAGAAAGAAGTCCAAATTACTTTTAGCCAGAGGATGACATGAACAAAATGAACGTATTTCGATTTGACCGCCTGCCTGCGGTCCTTTTATCGTTGCTTGTAGTTGTTGTTGGATGTGATCAAGGCACTCGGAAGCCGACAGCGCCACAGCCAGACAATCTCGAAATCGAACGAGTAGTTTCGACAATCACTGGAGACGATCACAAACATCTGCTGACGTATGACGACGGACGGATTCTGCTCTATCACCCGACAGAGCACCGAGAAGATCGCGAACTCTTTGTACCGTTGAGATCGGAGCGTCAAGGCATGTCGACTGGGCAGTTTGTATTGCGACTCTTCAATCCAGCGTCTGACTCTTCGCAAACGATTGGTGCAGAGATCTATTCGGCAACCGGTTCGCTTCTCTTCGGACTACAAATTGAAATTGACTCTGTCGACATTGCCTGGGCTCGAATAACTGAGTATACATCAGAAGATCGACTTTCAATGCTTCGAGTGATCTCGGACGATTCGGTGACGGAAACCTATACGGAGAATGGCACTACTTATTCAGTCGAGTATTCGCGAGCATTGTTCGAGCACTTGACTGCGCACCAACAGGGTTTAACGATGGATTCACTTGAGAGTGAATATCTTGCGGTATATGAGATGTTTGCCAGCCAACACTCGACTGAAAACTCATTGAGTGCAAATCCGGATGGAGATCTACTTGTGTCATTGATTAGTGATCAAGGTCTGTTTAGTTGGTTAGACCAGTTCCATCAGGATATGAGTGGCCGTCCATTGGCAAAGGACATTTCGCTTGACGATGTGTGCTTTGTTGCCGAGATTTGTGCTATGATAAAGTGTGCTCCTTGGGGGGGAGGCTTGTTGAATCCACTTTGTGTGCCGTGCGGTGGCATTGGATTTGCTTGTCTCGCCGTGGACGCATTTAATTTCATAACAAAGTGGTTTTGAGGAAAAGATTGCTTATGAACCAGACAGTGTTATCGGCTACCTTGACGTTCCTTGCCATCGGTTTGATCGTTGGCGGATTTGTTTCGATGATTCTTGCGCTCAAGCATCGCACTGCAGAACATCCACCGGTGCCATCGTTCAATCCGCGTGACTGGGTATCATTCGGGAAATGGCGCCAATGGTACTCACCGAAGGGCTACCACTTGGCTGTCTGGGGAAGCCTGGCCGTGAGTTTTGGCGCACTTCTCGCTATTCTAAGGCGCCTAATGTGACTGCGGGAAGGACAGGCGTATCTTAGTGCCGGCCCTGACTACAGGCTAAAAGACGCCGGGATTTCATATATATCACAAATCAGACCGGAGATTTACTAGGCCGCTATGGCGGCCACCGTCGTTCTTGTTTTCAGTGTATTAGCGCGATTTATACAACTGTGGTTGGCGTAGTTTTGTCGGCGGCATGTGCGGTATTATTCCGCCGTGGTTTAGCTTTCCATCTGACCGGCGTGCCTGTTGCATGGCGTTACTCGCCGCAGTCGGAGCCGGTTGCGCCGCGGCAGCAATTGTGTACTTCGCAGATTGACGATGCACTGAATCGAAGTCGCTTGAAATTCCGGCCGGAATCTTAGAAGTAGCTAGCAGAAGGGTAAGAATGGCCGAAGCAGGAGAATACGAGACTATTCCGTGTCCTGCTTCTCGCTTGATTGCTCTTTCCTCTCCAAGTACAAGAATCCTCCCAGCAATTGCACCCAGTCGGAGAAGGGGCGGCCCTGATTCTCGGGCTTGTTGCGGATTCGTGAAATCGCATTCAGCTTGGAGTCAAGTTCGTCAATAAAGTAAAGGACAAAGGCTTCCTCGAATTCCGGTTCGACCGGCGCCGAATATTCCTTCTTGCCTTGATGCGACAGAATCATGTGCAGGAGTCTCTTGACGTTGATATCACCCTGCAGGCCAAGACGGTCGGCGGCGGCTTTGACAATTTCGAATCCGATCACCATGTGGCCGAAGAGCCGTCCATCGACCGAGTATTCGAAAGTAGCACCTACCTCCAGCTCGGAGATCTTGCCGACGTCGTGCAACAGCGCTCCGGAAATCAGCAGCGATCGGTCAAGATAGTCATAGTGCTCACAGACTTTCACTGCCAATCGCGCCATCGAAAGAGAATGCTCGGACAGACCGCGCAGATAGCCGTGATGCCACTTGGTACCGGCGGGCGACTCGAAGTAGTGGCGTTTGACATCTTCGTCGTAAAGGACTTCAACCACCAGAGCGTGCAGTTCTTCATCGGTGATGAGATTGACAATCTCCTCGATTCCCGCCTCCAGTTCTTCCAAAGAGAACTCACTCGAAGCCAGCAACTCTGACGGATCATATTCATCGGTCTTGGCAGGGCGAACCTTCTCGACCTGAACCTGCATCGAGCCGCGATACGAACTGACCAGACCCTTGACCTTAACGACAGTGGCGTCCTTGAGTGTCGGGTAGGTTTGTTCTGCCTCTTCGCCCCAGAGCACGCCGGCGATGCGACCGGTTGAGTCGGACATTTCCAGTTGCAGGCGAACTCCGCCGGTGAACGGCACGAGATCACACTTGGTCAAGGCGTAGTAACCCAGCAATAAGTCGCCGGTGTTGACATCGCGGATTTTCAAGTTATTAGCCTCCACAGGACCTTGCGGCTTTCTGATGCACTTACACCCAAAGGCAGTTGAATGAGTTCATTGAGACAATAATCCGATGTCGGATCGTAATGTCAAGCAATTTGGAGTTGCTGCTAATCGACAGTTGCGCTCATGACGATGTGAACGCGGCAAAGCCGAGAGTTGTGAACAGCCTGGTGATGCCTTCCTTTTTTCGGTGTCGGAGAACATTACGCTAAACGAGTCGATGCGCGAAAGATCAACCTGATAGGTGCCATACTGATAATTTCGGGATTCCATAATGATAAGCGAACCGTTCTCCCAGTAATAGCCGCTGGGATGGACCTGCTTGGTGGAATCATAGTAGATCGTCTTGATCTTATCGGGGTGCGAATCGCCCAGGCGCCAGTTCGGGATCGGGCGTGATGGAAGCATCTGTTCTTCAGATCCCGGAGGCAAACCGAAAACGCCGGACGTGGAGTCGAGAAGTCGGATGCAGCTAATTGCGTCATCATCCCAATCAACGGCGACAGGTGCTTTGGATTATCGCAGCATCATTCTCTGTTGTTGTAGCATCCGGCATACGAAAACAAGCGCCAATGCCAGAATGCATTACTGCCCGCTTTACCTAATATCCGAACATTCTCATTAGACCCCGCACTGTCACTTAGTCTGCTTGATCCGCCGAATTATGTCAGTCGTCGAAAGCCCTTTGACCATCTTCATCCGCACGACTTTGCCGCCGTGAGAGAGCACGTGGTCGGCACCCACTATCTCGGAAATCTTGTAGTCGGCACCTTTGACCAGGACGTGCGGGTCGATCAGCGGAATGAGTTTGTCCGGCGTCTTTCTTTCCAAAGGGACAATATAGTCCACGACCGCGAGTGCCGCAAGCATCTGCGCACGATATTTATAAGGGATTATGGGGCGTTGGTCACCCTTGTTGACTTTGACGGAAGCATCGGTGTTGAGTCCGATGACAAGCAAGTCTCCAAGTTTGCGGGCGCGGGAGAGATAGTCGACATGGCCGGCGTGCAGGATATCAAACACGCCGTTAGTGAAAACTATCTTCCTTCCGCTCCGATGCAGACGAGCAACCAATGTCGTGATCTGGTTCTTTTTGATAATCTTTGTCATATAAGCAATCGCAGATTCTCAATGATCGCGAGCTAAAGTTGTTCCGCTATCGTGTCAAACAACTCGTCACGGCCCACATAGGCTGTACCAATATATCCGACTACGATGCCCGCCGCCTGATTAGCAATGTAAGCTGCTTCCAATTTTGTTGCACCAGCCGCCATCATTGCCGTCATCACAGCAATAACGGTATCACCGGCTCCGGTGACGTCGTAGACTTTCTTGGCGACAGTCGGGAGATGATTGAAATTTCCGTTCTGCTCGAAAAGTGCCATTCCACGTGCGCCCAACGTGACCAGTATTGAATCCAATTCCAGTTCTTTAAGTAACTGCCAGCCGACTTCCTTGAGAGAGTCGTCATCGCGGATGCGCTTGCCGGCGGCAAAGGCGGCCTCGTGTTCGTTCGGCGTGATGACCGAGACCTGCTTGTAGTTCCGGAAGTGGGTCTCTTTCGGATCGACTGAAATGAATTTGCCCTTGCTGCGTGCCAAACCGACTACCCGGTTCAAAAATGACGATGTGATTACGCCCTTGCCGTAGTCGGAAATGAGCAGACACTGTATGTCGGGTAAACGACTCTCAATATGGTTGACGAATTCGTTTTCGGTGTAGCCGTCAATCTCGTCCCGCGATTCACGATCAGCGCGCACGACTTGCTGATTATGGGCAATAATGCGGGTCTTGACGGTGGTCGGCCGCTTCTGATCGCTGACGAGCCTGTGCTGGCCGATACCTTCGCGCTCGAGCAGATGCTTGAGGCGGGTGGCGTTTTCATCGTCGCCGACCAGGCCAACCAGTTCGACGCCACAGCCGATGGCACTGATATTACGCGCGACATTGGCGGCGCCGCCGAGATGGATGGATTCGGAGTCGACCTCGACGACCGGCACCGGCGCCTCCGGCGAAATGCGGCTGACGCTGCCCCAGAGGTATTGGTCGATCATCAGGTCGCCATAGACCAAAACGCGGGCTCCGGCGAGGTTCTCGAATAGTTCTTGAAGCCGTTTATGTGTCAGAATCGACAAGTTAATCTCCTTGACTGCAGCGTGTATTATATTACACTGGCAGCGCCTTGACAAGGAGGAACCATGAATAAGCCACCCACTCAACAGATACAATTGGAACTTCGCGAAGCCGAAGCCGAGGGAATCTATTCTAATCTCGTCATGATCGGGCATTCGCCATCGGAGATCATCTTTGATTTTGCCCGATTCTTACCCGGCACCCCCAAAGCCCGGGTCTTTGCGCGCATCATCATGACGCCGCAGAACGCCAAATCGGTGCTGAAGACGCTTGAGGACAACCTCAAGAAATACGAAGAAAAATTCGGCGAGATCAAGATACAAGGCGAGGTCGATCAGAAGAATATCGGTTTTGCCAGACCGGAGCCGCAATAGCCCGCTGTTCGCGGCGTAAACAGTCTCGGCCTGCCAAACATAAAGGCGCTCCCGCGATCGCGGAAGCGCCTTTGCTTTGAAGAGCGACTTACCAGACTACGGACAGAACGGAGCAGGACCGCCGCCGAAGATGAAATTGATGATGTATACGGCATCCGAGATGTTGATGCTGCCGGTACCGTTAGCATCGCCAAGACAAATCGGATTCGGTGCCGCGCCACCGGCGAAGATGTAGCTGATCACGAACACGGCATCGGAGATGTTGATCGAGCCGGTACCATTGGCATCACCGCAGAGACAAGACGGAACCGGTGGCGCGCCAATCTGGCCGCGAATTTCTTCGGCTGGAAATGCGGTCGAATGGACATTGACGTAGAGTTCTTCCTGCAGCATATCGATGATGTCCGGTACAGTCAAGTACCAGGTCTCCTTGATCGGGCTGACCGCACTGCCGAATCCGAAGACAATCGGACCGGACACGCAGATGGCGCCGCGGTGAACATGTCCATCAATTGGACCTGAGACATTATGTGCAAGGTTGACCGTCATTTCACGCCCGCCCGGCTTGAGTATCGCAGTGCAGGTTCCAGTTGCTGCGCTGCCGGTTCCGGCACACGCCGCTGCTTGTGATTCATCTAGTCCCAAGGCATAGGTCTGCGGTTGTTCGAGCACCAACTGCCCGCGAATTTCACCGGACGGGAATCCGGTCGAGTGGATGTTTATGTAGAGATTGCCCGCCAAAAGGTCGGTTACATCGGTCGCCGTCAAGTTCATTACCTCGTTGGCGGGACTCACCGGGCTCGAGAAACCGAAACGAATTGGCCCTTCAACGTTTGGCGCCCCGAAGTGAACGTGAGCATCGATCGGGCTGGATACATTGTGCTCGGCGTGCATGTTGAGGGTCTTAAGGTCGGCGCTAAGGGTGGCAACGGCGAAACCCACTGCCGGTGAGCCGGTGCCGGCACCGCCGTTGGCCGATGCACCGTTCATCTTCATCGCAATGTTGACACTCTGCCGTCTCAATTGTCCACGGATCTCGCCCGACGGGAAAGCGGTCGAGTGGATGTTAACATAGAGGTCACCCTGCATGAGATCTCTTAGGTTGAGTGAGTCAAGACTCCAATTGGCATTGACCGGGCTTTGCGGGTTGGAAAAGCCGAATCGGATTGGACCTTCGACGCCGGGCAGGCCGAAATGGACATGGCCGTCGATTGTGCTCGGCACGTCATGCGTCACCTTGACATTGAGGTTAGTGCTTGCGGCATTTAACTCGCATACCGAGATGCCGGACGCCAGCGAGTTTGAACCGGCGCCGGCCAGGGCCTGAGCTTCATCAAGCGTAAATACGAACTTGATCGGCGCCTGAACAATCTGGCCGCGAATCTCGCCGCCCGGGAAGCTGGGCGAATGAATGTTGACATATAAGCTGCCGGCCAATAGCGCGGCCACATTGGAGGGGCTGATGGTCCAGGTCTCATGGATCGGACTTGCCGCTGACGTGAACCCAAAGCGAATTGGGCCGCCATCGACGCAGGGCGCGCCAAAATGGATATGGGCGGCGTTGGCACCGAGAACGTTGTGCTCAACATACACCGAGAGCTGGGTTTGGGCGGCGTTGAGGATGGCGATTCCAAATCCCGTCGCCAGACTGCCGGTACCGGCGCAACCCACTTCCTGATCATCATCCAGCAGAAACGTGTAGATCGTCGGATTGCAGTTGGAGACGAAGATTGTGTCAACCATCGATAGCGCATGTACAGAACAGTGGTAGGGATAGGCGCCGACCGGGTCGGAACCAGTGAGAATCAGGTCATAGGTCGGTCCGATGCCGCTCAATACAGGAGACTGAAACGTCTTTGGCGAGCTCGGATCGGAAGCGACCTGATGTACTCCCCCGGCCCAGGTCCAGCGAATCGTGTCGCCCAGGCAGGCCTGGGTCTTGCCCGGTGTGAAAAAGAAGTTTCCCACGGAAATATTGTGGATTGTCGCCTGCAGCGGGCTCGCCACCATTACTGAAATTGCGACCAATCCTGCCAGCATAGTGCGTGACAAAATGCTCATTTCAACTCCTCCGATGATTATTACATTATGAAGTATATCGTTCTATTTTATCCACTTTTGCTGTACAACCATGCTGATTATTATCTCCGGGTGCTGGTCGAGTCGCAAGATCGGGATCTTGCTCGGCCACGAAACACCGGTTTCAAATCTGCTTATTCTCAGTTGGTAGTATCAAGAAGCTTTCGCCTCTGATTGAACAGAGGGCCGGACGTTTCAAATCCGTACGCTAATATAAGTACTTTTCGCTCGAATAAGGGACTTTTTTTATCCATGACATTCGATATTTGCTGGAGTTGTGCTTCATATCCACCGACCCGGGGAATATGCCTTAAAAGCGATTAGCGCCCGGCGATCTGCCGGGCGCTAATCTCAAGTTCCATCAAGAGTCTGGGTAGGAGTCTTATAAGTTGTTTTCCTTGTGCATCTTGACGATCTGGAGAGCATCGCCGGTACCCGGGAATCCCTCGACTTCGACCAGCTGGCCGACCGGGAAATCACCTAGGGCGATCGGCTCGTTGTTGAAGCCGGTCAGGACCGCCGTCGCGGAGACGGTGCCGCTCCAGGTCTGTCCGACAAAAGTCAACGTGCGGGTGGCTACGTTGATCGTTGCGATTGCGGCCTTGAACTGAATGTCATCGATTACGCCATCCATGTCTTCCAATTCGATGCGCACGGCTTGCAGCGTGTTCGCATCAACAATATTGGCGTGGACCTCGACAAGATCGCCGACTTGCAGGCTGGTGAAGCTAATCACAGTGTCCATTGCTCCGACAGCGTCATCGTCGCCACCGTGACCACGCTTGCCCAGTTCATGCTCTGACTCGGACAAGTGGGCGAAGATGATCGTGCCGGCGTCAACCAAGATGGTTTCGCTGCGACCGGAAACCGTAAACGTGCCGGCTGCGTAGTCGATTGCAGTGATATTAGCTTTGAATTCCAGGTCCACACCTTCAAGCGCTTCGGGTGTGCGAAGACGAACACGGTTGGCCAGAACACTGCCGTCGGGTTGATTAGTTCCGCGGACTTCCACAGAATCGCCAACAGAAATCTCAGAGAGGTCAATCTGTACCTGCAGGTCATGGTTCATGACTTCGGCGTTCAACAGGACATTGATGATGGCCGGATTTCCGACGAAGGTCATCGTGCGCGCGCCGGCGTCGATCGTGGCGACGCGGCCACCGAATTCAACTTCAGCACCGTTATCTTCGGTCTTCACACGGATGCGGTCCGCAAGCACCGAATTGTCAGCCTGGCGGTTGCCGCGGACCTCGACCGAATCGCCCACGACGATCTCTGCGAAACTAATCGGCGTATCGGTCCCGCCGTTGCGGCGCACGATTTCAGCGTCGGCAGCAGCGTAAACAATTTCGCTATTCGTGGTGAAGGTCAGTTTGCGGAGGGCAACGTCGACGGAAGCGACATGGCTGCCGAATTCAACTTGAGCTCCGAGATTCGTATTTGTCCCGCCACCTTTGTTACTGGCGACCAAATTCTCGCCTGGCGACAGCGGTGATTCGCTTGAACAGCCGATCATCATCATTACGACCGCAAGTCCTGCGATCAACTTTCCGGTCAGCTTCATCCATCCGTTTTGCATTGTGGTCTCTCCTCTCGCGCTCGTTCGCGATGTGTTATGTATTGTGTTCTGTTTCTTCTTCATCGGTGTTGTACGACAGAGACACCACAAGAGTCATCCGTACAGTCCATATTCGGAAATTTCGATGAATCAGATAAGAATAGGCGTAATTTGGCGGTGAGTCATAAAGAAGATTATGCTAGTCGTGTCGATCGATTCAATTCTGAACAAAAAGAAGCAGGCGACAATGTCGCCTGCTTGTCCAAGCTGCCGGTGTTGCTACCGGACTGTTTAGTGCCGACATCGGCACCTTGGAGTTATTAGACAGGAGAGACGAGGGTCAGGACACAGATTTTCAGCGTACCTTCTTCAGTCGGAAACCCTTTGACTGTAACCTGGTCACCTTCGTTAAAATCTTCGAGCAGTAAATCACCGCCATCGCTGTCAAGCAGTAGGGCATTGGGGCAAACCCAGCCGAGCCAATCGAGGTCAATAAAAGTCACGTTTCTGGCGGCGAGATCAATAGTCCCGATAACGGCGTCGAATGTTACACATTGCTTTGCGTCGCAATTGGCGATCTTGATTTTAACGGCGAGCAGTGTCGCTTCGTCGACGATCGTGGCTTTCACTTCCACTACGTCGCCGACCTGCAGATCGGTGAACGCGTACAGGGTATCGCGATCTTTCCCCATACAGTCGCGGTTTTGATTGTTCTGCGGGCCAACGTTTTTGAAGACCGCATTTTGTTGTGAAGTTAATGTTCCCCGAATGACGGTGTTTTCGTCTGTTGTAATGGTTTCAGTGCGGTTGTAGACCGTGAAAGTGCCTGCCGCATAATCAATGCTGGCAATCGAGTCGCGGAATGCCAAGTCGTAGCCGCAAGTGCCGTCCGATGCCATTATGCGGAGGCGTTGAGCAATGACGTCACCATTGGCATGGCGTTGACCGTGAACTTCCACGGAATCTCCAAGCTGGAAATCGCCGAACTGAATGCGCACTTGAAAGCCTGCCATAACTTTGAACATCTCGCAATTTTGCAGGGCGAACACAGTGTCGGGTACCCCTGCGAAAGCCATACGGAAGCTTCTCTTGATTCATGTAGGTAAGCCGCGCCGAGAAATTCACCTGTGCGCAGTTGGGACAATCATCGCCGCCCGATAGCGATTTTTCCAGTGCACCTGTTGATTCCAATGGCGAATTGCCTGAGCAGCCGAACATCGCTGCCGTCAAAATCAGCCCGAAGCAAGTGCGGACCAAGAGTCCGAAGATTTGTTTGTACATGATACAACCTCCATCAAGGTTGACTGTTGCTGCCCGGTAGCGTCCGGCCGTTTCTTATCTTCAGAATACAGAGTTTTTTATCCCCGTTTTTCGTTCATGTGCGGGCAGAAAAATCGTAAAAAAAGTCGACTATTTTCGAAGCGGCAAAAGAAAAGCGGCAGGTTGCTCGATTCCTACCGCTCTTCCGACGTGTCTGAGAGACGCGCCTAAGGACAGTTGCTGCAGGGAGGGTTACCCCCACCGAAGACATAGTAGATGATTACGACGGCATCGGAGATAGTCAGCATGCCGCTGCAGTCGCAGTCGGCCGACATAGAAGGGATGGGAGCCGGTCCGCCGGAGAAAATATAATTGATTACATAAATGGCATCCGAGATGTTGACATTATTGTTGCCGGTGGCGTCGCCGCACAGGAATCCGGTCAAAGCGGCGAGCGCCGCCGCCGGATTCACGAGCCCCTTGCCCAAACCACCTGCATACAGTGGATTGATCGGGTCGATATCGATCGCCGTTTCGGCGAGAATACTGTCAATCGCATCGGCGGTTAGATTCGGGTCAATTTGCAGCATCAAAGCCGCCACACCGGCAACCATCGGCGCCGAGAAACTGGTACCGTCCCACCAGGCGTACAGCGTATCGAGAAAAGGAGCGTAAACCCTGGTCCCGGGTGCACACAGGTCGACCTTTCTACCCCAGTTGGAGAAGTCGGCTTTTTGGTTAAGCGAATCCAGTGCCGCAACGGCAATCACCGATGATTTCAGCGCCGGGAAGGGGAAGAGATTTTCGTCGCCGGTCGAGTCGTTTCCGGCAGCCGCGATAACGACAACCCCCAAGCTTTCGGCGTACTCAATTGCATCATGAATTGCTTCATGCTTGCCTCGCATTCCGAGGCTCAGATTGATAATCCGGCAGCCGTCTTCAACCGCTTTAACGATTGCTCTGGCTATTGTGTAACCATTCCCGCGGCCAAGGGTATCGAGAGTCCGATAAGCATACAAGATCGGCGCCTGGCGCTACCAAAGCGATTGCGCCTGCGACGAATGTCCCGTGACCCGAGGCGGCGCCGCCCGGGTTCATCATTGGCATCGGCAGTCATTATCGACGAAATCATATCCTGAGTGGACGTGTGCAGATTTGCGCAGCAAATTGCGGGTGGTCGAAATTCAGTCCGGTGTCGATGATTCCAACTTTGACCGCAGTGCCGGTGGCGACTGTCTGTACGTGCGGCAGCGAGCAATGTCTATGCAGCCGGTTGATTTTCAAATGTCCCTATCGCCTGATTATCAAGAAAGGGCGAACTGCGCTGGAATGGTTCGGGAGCATCAAGGTAATAATTTGGGCCGCAGTAGAGCACGGCCGGGATCAAGCGCAATGACTGTCTGCCAGGCTTTCGGTATCCACACCCGGTTGTGTCTGAAGGAGATAGGCATTTGTGGAAAGGATGGTGTTCAGCACCGTCGTACCATACAGGCCGTTAATGTAATTGATATTGTAGCCCTGACGCATTTCGCAGACAAGCCGTTCATGCTCAAATTCGCCGTTGTTGTTGGCAAGCCCGGCGGCGGCAGTCAAGATCAGGGTGAAAACGGCCAGCAGCAAAGTGAGCCGGCTGCGATATGTTGTTCGATACATCATCTTCTCCTCATTCTCCTGCGCCAAACACCGAGAAGGCGCCCCAATGGTATGCTGATGGGTATTGCGCCCGCACAGTGGTCGCAGCGTGACGGATTGCCGCAAGAACGCTCGCGCTTTTGAAGTAATTATCATAAAATGCCGCCATCCAGACAGCGGTAGTTTGATCGGACACCGGCCAATGACCGGCAACGACATTGCGTGCACCCATCTCTAAGAGAGATCGTACAAGGCCCGTGGATTCTTCACCCGGCAGCGCCACCTGCTCACCGGAACGGCAGGAAGCCAGGGTGACGAGGTGGACGAGACATTGCTTGAGACGAAAGTCGGTTGCAAACAGTGCACCGTCTTCTAAAGCTAAATACGAATAGAACGGGTTATCGGAACGAAGAAAAGCGTGCCCGGCGAAATGCCAGAGCCGTGCTTCACCCTTGTCCGGCCAGTCTTTGCGCCCGCAGGGCGCATATACTTCGGCGTCAGCAGTCAGGTTCTTGACCAGATTTTCCAGTTCGCGGTCCACCTGTGGCAGATCATCGGCCTTCCCCCGGAAGACCTGGACGCGGCTCGAGGTGACGAAAATTGATCGCGCCGCACGGAAATGACGGAAGCTGGGTGCAACAATGAAATGATGTTTTTCCAATAAGGGCCGGCCTTCAACAATTAGAGCCCGCCACGGGAGGTTGGCCAGTTCCCCCTCCGGGATCAGCAGCACCGTCTCGGCGCTTGGATCAACTCCCAGCGGCGCCCAAAGCCACGCACCGAGGTCGCTCCACAGACTCTGTTCGAGAGCAGCGTCCATTGTGTCCTGGAGATGGCCGGCCAGAAGCTCGCCCTCCAAGATGAACCGCCAGCGCTGCATAGCGTCAGCAAGCCGGCGCCGCCCCTTCACGATGCGCCCGACACTGGTGTTGCCCCGATGGTGAACGAAAGCGATGATATCCTCGTCACGCAGGTGAAACTGCACAATTGGCATTTTCCCGGCCGTCGTCATGATGTCTTCGAGCAAGCGATCATTATTCGTCACCGTCTGATTCTGGTCGCGATCGATGGCGATCAGTTGTTCGCGAATCTGCTTCTGCAGACTTGACATAGCGTGACTGCGGGCGACTGCCGACATTCCGCGTTCGCCGACACTGCTGATTTGATGCGCAAGTGAAGAGACCTGGCGCGCCAGTGCGTCGAGGCTCTCACTCACTTTTTGGCGCGAGCTGTCCGTAACCCCTGGCATGGTAATCGGCGACCAGATTCCAGCAGTCTTGTAACGTTCTGACCATACTGCCGCCATTCCGGGATTGTGCTCCAGTTCAGAAACAATCAGCCGCAAGTGGGGCGAGTCCTGCCGCTTACCGAATGCGCTCCGCAACTCAACCGGCGGCAATTGGGCGCGGACGGCATCGAGCCGGTCGGCCGCGCGGCGCCAATGTTTGCGCGCTTCCGCAATTTCGCCGCGTTGGTATTCCTGATCGCCGCGTACGGTTTCCCAGATGGCGAAGAGATGCGGTACAGCTTTGACGGCAGCGTTCTTTTCGAGCCGCGCCAGAGCCCGTTTGAATCGCCGGGGATTAGCCGCGTCCTGTAGATCACAGACTGCCTGCCAGAGCGGAAGTTGTCCGCTATTGAAGCAGGCGCGAGCCCTGGTCAAGTACTCCCGATGTCGACTTGCATCACTATTTTCCAATTCGGCCGCAAGCAGGCTCGCAGCCCCCAGGAAGCCGTGGTTCTTTTCGGCGCCAAATCCAGCCTGAGCGCGCCCAAGTGCCTTGCGCGCTTCGGCGACTTTCGCCAGCGCAAAGGCGGCTTGTCCGCGAAAGAGAGCTGATTTCGACATCTCGTAGCGGAGTCCTAACTTTTCAAAGAGTGCTTCGCTCTTTCGCGCCGATTCGAGGGCATCCTGATAGAGCCCCAATCCAAGGTAAACCTCGGCCCGGTCGAGATTACAGAGCGCCTCGCCGCGCGGATCACCGCCCTCGCGGTAGATCTTTTCGCATTGCGTCAATTCCAAAAGCGCGACGTGGAACTTGCCGGTCAACATCCGCAACCAAGCCAGACCATAGCGGGAGTCATTGCCATCGAGAGCAAACTCATTGGCCTCCCAGATCGTGATAGCCCGTTTGTACAGCGTTTCCGCCTGTTCAAGGTCAAAAAGCTGAACCAATGTGTTGGCGCGATTGTAGAGCGTCCGCGCCAGAGCGATTTGATTGTCGGATTTCTCAAAGAACACTGCGGCGGCGCGGTACAGCTTTTCGGCATCACGATGGCGATCTTGCCGGTGGAGCAGATTGGCATAATTGACCCGCGTCTGCGCCAGATCTGAAGCTGATTTGAGACGGATGAAGGTCGTGATTGCGCTGCGCGCATGCACTCGTGCTTTGTTGAAGTTACCCAGATACATATAGCACATCGATAAGCGCCCGGTCGATTCGCGATCGTACAAGGGCGTCCCGGCTTATCAGTTTGCGCGCCTTAAGGTAGGCCTCCAGCGCTTCAGCATGCCTGGCGTTCAAATGCAGCACACGCGCCAGCGTCCGATAGCCGGTGCTTTCAAGGATGCCGCCCCGCTTGCCCGCATACCTTGCAAATTTCTTTGCCACGGCGACAGCCTGCGATAGCGACACACGCGAGACTTTTTGCACCTCGGCGTCACAGGCTGAAGCCAGCTCGGTTTCGGTCAGTCCGCCGACAACTCCTGTTGCCAGAAATCGCTCGACACCTAATTCGCTTGAGGTTTTTTCCACGTCAACTCCGGCAATTCGATCACGAATTCGTCAGAGCGGAGAGTAATCTTCCGCGGGGGACGGGTTCCCGACCACTGATATAATCCCGCGCTGTCAGGTAGTAGTTTCTTTTTATCAGCTTCAAGCTGGATTGGCAAATCAGACTGACTCTTGACTTGCGCCACAAACGCCCAACCCCGGGTTTGTTTCTCTGCACGCAGGTCAAAACGGACATCTTCACTTTCAAACCGGATCCGTCGATCACTTTCGACACTGTCGCCGCGAACACCAACCGGCTGCGGCATTGCCCAGGAATCAAAAATGACCCGGGCGACAAAGGATTTGATCTGCTCGGCAACCGCTGATTTCTCGGCGATCCCGATGGCTCGTTCGACCCAACCGATCGGGGCGTCCGGAAGATGAAGCTTGCCGGCGACGAAGTAGGTTGACATCAGGCTGACAAGTCCGCGGCACTCGGCACATTCAAGCAGATGGTCAGGGCTAGTAACCTGTTGTCCGCGTGCTGCTTCAATGATCTGCTGTCTTGTCAGGTGCATGTTCATCACTCTCTTTCCTTCAGACTACAGAGTCTCACTTCCCGAATTCCGTACTTCAACATAGCCATTTTCTTCGAGTATTCGTCTTAGCCGCTCCAGGCAGCGGCGACGGATCGGCCCGAGCGAGTTGGAAGCGATTCCGAGCGATTTCGCGATTTCTTCATAAGATTGCTCTTCATCTGCAAAGAAAAAGGCCTCGACCAATTTCTGGCAACGCGGTTCGAGTTGTGAAATGGCACTTTCGAGATGAGCCTGCTTTTCCACTTCGAGGAGCTCTTCATCGGGAAGCCGAGATGCATCGACCTGTTCATTCGCCAAATCGTCACCGGGATCAGAGCCGGCGCGACGCTTAATGCGAAACGCCTCCCGTTTGGCCGTCGTTACCAGCCAGGCGGACAAGCGCGAGGGGTCCTGCAGTTTGTGGCGATTGTTGTAGAGCAGTATCCAGGTCTGTTGGAAGCAGTCGGCGGCATCTATTTGCGAAAGGCCGGAGCGGGTGGCAACCGTGTATATCAGCGATTGATAGCGCTTGACGATTATCGCCCAGGCATGAGAGTCACCGTCAAGAACTCGTTGCCACAGTTGCGGATCAGAATTCGGCATAGATGATTGATGATACGCAATTTGAAGACATGCGTCCAATGTTTGATGAGGAATCTGAACTTAGCCTGCTCTGGAGGACTCACATCCCGACGAATGAAGGATTGACGGCAAAAAGTTGAGTTCGACTCTTGAAACGGGGACCTATCAGCAAACGAACACCCGAGTCTTGCCCCCATTTGATCAGGCGTAGATAGACTCGGGTGCGTGGGGAAGGTAAGGTTCCCGTGGGGATTTGAAATGTTCTCAATGGTCGCGCAATTGTCTTTCTAAGTGGTGAGATTGCAGTTAGAATCTTGTTAAATTGGGTCCGAATTAATGATCAGGAGCAAGAAGATGCCCGCGGGGGACGGGCATCTTCTTGGGAGTAGTGGCTAGAAGGACAGGTATCGGAAATCGCGAACAGAATGCCAGATTTCCGGTTTGACGTTGATGAGCCAAGAAATAGAAATCGGCTAATTCCGCTGCTGTCGCGCCAAACCCGGCGATATTCCCATTGCCTTTGTGACGGCCTTATCGTATACACCATAAGCGCATTGCCCGCTGGAACCGGGCTGTCGCCAAGGAGATACAATGAAAAAACGCAAGATCACTGCAGAAGACCTGCTCGAGATGAAGTTTGTCGACGGTGTTGCGATGTCGCCGGAAGAAGACGAAATCGCCATTAATGTTCGCACGATCGCCGAAGACCGGAAGAAGTACTTCTCCCATATCTATATGATTGGCTCCGATGGCAGCAATCTGCGCCAATTCACGTCCGGCGAAGCCGCCGACTCGCTGCCGGTTTTTTCTCCCGACGGACAGTGGCTGGCTTTCACCTCCAAACGCGGGGAGAAGAAGGGTCTTTACATAATGCCGCGCAACGGCGGTGAGGCCCGCGTGTTATCGGAGATGGACGGCGGATTCGGTGATTTGTCGTTTTCGCCGGATTCGAAAAAGATACTCTGCACCTTCCGCAAGAGTGATGAGGTGCCAAAGGGCAAGGATGGCAAGAAGGAACCTCCGGTGTTCCGGCATATCACGCGCATGTTCTATAAGATGGACAACTATGGTTTCTACCCCAAGGAAGAAAGCCAGATTTGGGTTTTCAACCTCAAGGATGACGCTGGGACGCAGTTGACCAAGGGCGGGTATAGCAAGAGCTCACCGGTATTTTCTCCAGACGGAAAGTCGATTGCCTATCTGACCAATATCCAAAAGAACCCCGATCTCGACACCGACCTAATTGACATCTTCGTGATTCCTGCAGGTGGCGGCAAGGCCCGGCTGGTTGATACTCCGAAGGGACCGATCGCGGCCGTAAAGTTTTCACCCGATGGCAAATGGATTGCCTATCTCGGACATGATAATCCGAACGACTCCTGGGGTGTCACGAATTATCACGTCTGGAAGGTGCCGGTTCGCGGAGGCAAAGCAGTTAATCTGACGAAGAAGCTCGACCGGATGTGCGTCGATGAAACGATTTCGGACACTGTCGAAGCACATTCTTCCGGGCTGCTTCACTGGACGCCGGATAACCGCTGGATTTACTTCGTGGTATCAGACGCGGGCGCAACTAATCTCTATCGCGTGTCCGCTAGCGGACGCAATCTGGAGCCGGTTCTTGTCGGCAAACAGCACATTATGGGATCTTCCCTGAACGGCAAGTGCACCAGAATCGGTTTTGTGATGTCAAATCATGTGCTACCGGCTGAAGTCCACACCTTCGACTTCAACAAGCGCGGAGCCAAACCGGAGAAGATAACCGGATTTGGCAAATGGCTCACCGACACGGTGCTGTTGTCCAAGCCGGAAGAGGTGATATTCCGCAGCACCGGCAACTATCCGGTTCACGGCTGGATCATGAAACCGCCGGACTTCAAACAAAACCGCAAGTATCCGTCGGTGCTGCAGATCCACGGCGGGCCGCGCGTGCAGTACGGAAACACGTTCTTCCATGAAATGCAGCTGATGGCCGCCAGCGGCTACGTCGTCTATTTCAGCAATCCGCGCGGCGGGCAAGGATACGGCGAGAAGCATGCCGACACGATCACAAACGGCTGGGGTACGGTTGACTATGATGATTGCATGGCATTCGCCGACTTCATGGAGAAGAAACCGTATATCGACCGCAAGAAGATGGGAGTCACCGGCGGCAGCTATGGCGGCTACATGACCAACTGGATTGTCGGCCACACGAATAGATTTGCGGCAGCAATTACGCAGCGGTCGGTAGTCAATCTCGAATCAATGTTCGGTTCATCGGACATCGGATTCCATATGCCCAGAGAGATATTCGGAACTCCTTACAGTAACCATGATTCGTGGCGCAAGATGTCGCCGCTAACCTATGTCAAGAATATCCGGACACCGCTGCTGATCTCGCACTCGGAGCAGGATTTGCGTTGCCCGATCGAGCAGGCGGAGCAGTTGTTCATTTCACTCAAGATGCTTGGCCGCACGGTAGAGTTCGTTCGTTATCCCGATGAACCGCATGGATTGTCGCGCTGCGGACGGCCCGATCGCCGATTGGCCAGGCTCGAGTGGTTTTTGAAGTGGTTTGACCGTTACCTTAAAGGCAAGAAGAGATAGTCTTGGCGGCAAGTGGTGGATCAGCAGCGGCTTCGTCGGGAGCAATCGCCGCCGCTGCTGCAGCTAAACAGCATAACGATCTTCTGAAATGGGAGATATTGACGATGTTTGAACCGATTACCTGCCCCGTCTGCACGCGGGGCAAATTGCTGCCGTTGTTGATGACCAACGCTACGAACTGGGTCTGCAGCCAGCCGGAGTGCGGCTATGTGATTCATCAACACGGATCGGACAATACCAAGATCTGGAAGGGGCAGGCGCACAAGCCCGCAGCCACACACCCAACCGATGGCTGGCTGGAAACGCCATAAGCGCAGAGCAGGCCTTAACATCACATTTCCGCTCTGTACTGATTAAACACAGCCGGGCGATTGTCGATTGAAATCAATGGCAATCAACGCGTTTCGACCACATCCGACTGCGAAAACCCGCCAATGTGCCAAGATTCCACTTGCCGGAACCGTCCGGATTGATATATTTTATAAGTTTGTAGCTAATACTTTTGGAGGATTGACTCAATTATGATGCAAGCATTGCGCGATAACACCAAAATTATCATCTGGATCTTAGTCATCGCATTCGTCGGCACAATCGTCTTTGCCTGGGGCATGGACATTACCGGAGGCAGCGGTGGCGGCGCACCTTCAAACGTTGTGGGAAGTATTAACGGCCGGGACATTCCGCTGTCCAATTTTGGCATGGCGGCCGACCAGTACATCGAAAATCAGCGCCAACAGAACCCCGACAAGGAATTCACCGAATCTGACTACCGTCAAGCTCGCCGTCAGGCTTGGAATGAATTTGTCAACGGTTATATTCAGCAGGAAGAAATCGAGCGCCTGAATATTCAGCTCACGGATGCTGAATTGGTAGATTTTCTCCGCCGCTACCCGCCGCCTGAAGTGCAAAACCTCGAGCCATTTGTCACGGACGGTCGATTTGACTACAACAAATATCTCCAGGGCATGACCGATCCGCAACTTAAGGATTTTTGGCGTCAGGTCGAGGGAATGGTCCGGCCGCGCTATGTGACTTTCAAGTTGCAGGAGTATATCACTTCGATGGTGCGTGTGTCGGATAACGATTTGCAGGACCAGTATCTGCGCGAAAATGAACGCGTCCAGGTGGATTACGCCCTTGTCCCGTACAACAAATTCGTGTTGCAGGCAGTCGATATCGATTCTGCACAGGTAAAATCATACTATGAATCTCATCAAGATGAATTCATGCAGCCGGAGCAGGCCTACTATACGAGTATCAAGGCCGTCAAACAGGCTTCAGCCGAGGACGAAAAATCGGTAATCGAGAAGGCAAATCAACTTAAGTCACAACTTGATGCCGGAGCCGATTTCGCTGCTCTGGCGGATGAAAATACCGAAGATCCGTCAGGCAAGGGCCGGGGCGGCTCACTCGGGTTTTTCGCCAAGGGCGCCATGGTTAAAGAGTTTGATTCGGCCGTCTTCGCCATGACCGATGGCCAGATTTCCCCCCCGGTGAAGACCCGGTTTGGATACCACATCATCCAGCGTACGGGTTTCCGCAAAACCAAGGAACTGGAAGAAGTGGAAGCTTCACACATCCTGCTTAAAACGGAAGCATCTCAGGCGACACTGGATGATCTCCAGACAAAGATAGCAAAATTCAAGTCCGAAGCCAATTCGTCGAATCTGGCCGCCCAAATCGAAGAATATGGTCTGACCGCCGATCCGGAACGCAAGATGGGTCCGGGCGGAACAATCATGGGATTGGGCAAAGATGCGGACCTGGAGAAATTCCTGTTCGAATCCAGCGATGGATCCATCTCGGATGTTATCGACCGTCCCGATGCGTTCTACTTACTGCGCAAAGTCCGCAAAATGAAATCCGGAGTAGCGCCGCTGGAAGAAGTCTACCCCGTCATTCAGCGAAATCTTCTGAACGAGAATCAGCGTCGATTGGCTTATGACGCGGCATTGCGGATATATAATTCTGTCATGAGTGGACAAACTCTGGCGGACGCCGCTAAGGGAGCCGACGTCACGATGTCGGAATCGGGCCTGTTTGCCCGCGCCGGACGTCTGCCTGGAATGGGTAATGACCCGGCCTTCATCGGTGCGGCATTTGCACTTTCGGAGGCAAAGCGGTTCTCGCAGCCGATCCTCACACAAAACGGCGCCGCGGTCATTGAGTTTAAGGAGCGCGCGGCCGCGAGTTTGGACGGTTTCGCTGCCCAGCGCGACACGTTGCGCAGCCGTGCCCTGCAAACCGCTCAGAGCGCTTATTGGGACAAGTGGTTCACCAAGCTTATTGGCGAAGCCAAGATCGAGGACTATCGCAAGCAGCTGTTCGGCGAAACCATGTAACCCCTTCCCCAAATTCGAAGCATCGAAGACGCGGCGACGATAAACGTTGCCGCGTTTTTCTTTCCGCGGCGTAGCGAATACGGGCCGCTGTCCGCCACGTCGATCTTTCAGTTTGAAACAGAGCAGCCGCGGCGGCGTGCCTGAGGGGGATTCAGACTGCCACGGTACCATTCCGCCACAAATTCACCCGCACGTCAGAGTTAGCACCAAAAAAATCTTCAAAATCGGGCTCAAGGAATACTCGCCTGTTCCGATATGAAAACTATTGAAACGAAGTTCATGGATGGAACCCAACGCTAAACAGGATGTGCCGCATTGAATACCTTGACAGCCCATTCCAACCGGATCAGAGAGCGCAGCCACTCCAATGAGACTCTGACAAATCTAATGCGGTCTTTGGCGCGCAATCATTCGCCAGCGGAAATCAGGCAGTATGTCGACCGCCGTATCGGCGGACTTATCCGCTTGGCCGGTGCCGCGTTGGTACCGGCGGATGAGACGGCCACTCCCTTGAAGCTGGAGTTCGGCCTGGAGCAGCTGTCCGCAACATCACGTGCGGTCGTCGAGCAGTCTTTGGCGACAATCTTGTGCGACATGAACGCCCTGCACGCCGACTCGGTTCCGATGCAGAGATCAAGAACCATCCCCAAGATCACCTTGGTTTCCGCGGGTGCCGACCAAGTGACGGGACAACCCGCGGACAAGCCTGCAGGCAATCCGGTTTCGACCGACCTGACGACGGAAGTAGCATCGGCGCTTGCGCACAAGTTGCGCAATCATTTGGCGGCAATTATTTCCGCCGGCGAACAATTGGAAGAGACAATCTCCGGGGATGAGGTCGAGGATCGGGTTCAACTCACACGCTTGATTTCCCGGACGGCGCACGAACAGCGAATTGTAATTGATCGATTTCTCCAGGCCTTCGGTCCCATCAAGACTCGCAATCAAAGAATAGATCTGCATCAATTCATTCGACTTAATCTTGAGCAATTACAGCATCGGTGCGGCTATAGCATCAACTGCGGCGGCGGTGACGGTCAGCTAAACGGCGTCACCGACCCCGAACTGCTGGGACGGATAATAGTAGAACTGGCGGCCAACGCTGCGGAAGTCTCGCCGCAAAGCAGTCCCACCGTGCATTGGCATGCGCAGGACGGGCGGCTGGTAATCAGAGTCAGCAACAGCGGCGCAGTCGGACCGGACGAGATGTATGGCAGTTTCCGGCAGCCGTTTTTTACCAACAAACCGGGACATACAGGGCTGGGGTTGAATATTGCGTTTCGCTCTGCCGAAGCTCTGGGCGGGACTTTGCGTCCAATCCTCCTGCAGGATCGCACGACGATGGCCGTGTCGATTCCATTTCAAATCGAAGATTCACTTGATTTACATACCGAAAGGAACTCCTAATGTCCTCCATTCTCATTGTTGATGATGACCGCAATGTTTGCGGCGCGCTGAAAGCACTCCTCACGCAAAACGGTCATGAAGTTGATTGCGTCTACCAGGCAGCTGCCGCCAAGGAAACTCTCGACAAGCGCTTCTTTGACTTGATTATCACTGACTTTCGGCTCACGGACGGTTCGGGCACCGGGATCATTCGCTCCGCCCGGACTGTTTCACCCGACAGCGAAGTCATCATGCTGACAAGTTCCGGCACCGTCGATACGGCGGTCGAGGCTATGCGCGCGGGCGCGTTTGACTACATGACCAAGCCGTTCAGCGACACGGAAATGCTCATGACCGTTGAAAAGGCACTTAACCAGAAGAACATGAAGACGGAATTACGCCATCTGAAGCGCGCATTCGCCGCTTCATTTGATTTCGACAACATTGTTGGCGGGTCGAGCGCCATTCGTGGCATCATCGATGTCATGAAGCAAATAGCGCCGCAAGAAATAAACGTGTTGATCACCGGCGAATCCGGTACCGGCAAGGAACTGATCGCGAAGGCCATTCACAATAACTCGCAACGACGCGAGGGTAAGTTCGTCGCGATCAACTGTTCGGCCATGCCGGAACTGCTGCTGGAATCTGAACTTTTCGGTCATGTCAAGGGCGCGTTCACTTCGGCGACAGCCAACAAGAAGGGACTGTTCGAAGAAGCCACCGGCGGCACGATCTTTCTTGATGAAGTCGGCGATACGTCCGCCTCACTGCAGGCCAAACTGCTGCGGGCGCTTCAGGAAGAGGAAGTCCGTCCAGTCGGCTCCAACGAGACATTCAGGACGAACGTGCGCGTTATCGCGGCGACGAACAAAAATCTGGAGCAGATGGTGGCTCGCGGCCGATTCCGCGAGGATCTCTTCTATCGCCTGAATGTCATCGCGCTGCATGTACCGTCCTTGGGCGATCGTCGCGAAGACATCGTTCCGCTGGCACAATATTTTCTGGCGAAGTACTGCACGCACTTCAACAAGCCGATGAAGCGTTTTTCGGTTCCTGCCTGCGAGAAACTGATGACGCATGAATGGCCGGGTAATGTGCAGGAACTGGAGAATACGGTCAAGCGTGCAGTCGCACTCTCGATCTCCGAGATGATTGATGTCGATAATCTCTTCCTGATGAAGCCGATGCCGAAGCGTGAAGAAAAAGCCGAGACATGGACGGTGACGACGCAGGACACAACTTCTCTGCAGGATATGGCCCGCGAGCATATTGTCCGGAGCCTCAAGGAAAACCGCTGGAATTATTCGATCACGGCCGGCAAGCTCGGAATCGGGCGGACGACGTTGTGGCGTAAGGTCAAGAAATACAATATTGTTAAAGATTGACCGGACTTGACGTCCGCGAATTCTCCCTCTTTGTGGGCATCCGGCGAAGCCGGATGCCCACTGTTTTTGTGATTTGGTCCGATCTCTACATCGTGTGCAAACGACCCCTCCGGCCGGTGCCGACACTGAACCAATGGCCCAGAAAAATCAGCATCGGTTCAGGGAACTATTGAACCATGCATTTGTTCTCTCTATTGACAAACGGCTGGCGGTTGGTTAGATAGTGCTAACCATGTTTCGCAAGAAAGCACCAAGCCTGAAGAGCGAATTCGAGTTAGAAGCCATGGTACACACCGAGGCTTTGTATCGAACGGCTCTGAGAATGACCAAGAACCCCGGAGATGCGGAGGATCTGGTACAGGAGACTTTGTTAAAGGCTTACAAGAGCTTTGATCGGTTTGAAACAGGCACTAATGCCAAGGCTTGGTTATTTAAGATCATGACCAATACCTTCATTAACACCTATCGCGCCCGACAGAAAGAATCCACTTCAGTCTCCTTCGACGAAATTGACGACAGTTACTTGCACAGTCAGATAACCGGCATGTCCAGTGAATCGGGTAATCCGGAAAAAGATTTCTTCAACAAGATTCTTGATGGCGATGTGGTAGCTGCGATTGAAAAACTGCCCGAGGAATTTAGAATGGTCGTCGTATTGGCATTTAACGAAGGGTTTGCTTACCAGGAAATCGCCGACATTCTCGGCATCCAGGTTGGCACGGTGAAGTCAAGGCTTCATCGGGGACGTAAGATTCTTCAGAAATTGCTATGGGAATATACAAACAATAGCGCTGCACCTAAGGAAAGAGCCGAATAGTGAACTGTCGGGAAGTATTAGCTAAACTCTACGATTATCTGGACTCGGAACTACCGTCCGACGAAAAGCAGCAGGTGCAGAACCATCTCGAGGTTTGCGGACACTGCCTCGAGCAATACAAGCTTGAAGAAGACTTCAACAAGCTGGTTCAGCAGAAGATCAAATCGCCGGCGGACATTCAGAAGCTAAAAAGCAAGGTGCTGAATGAAATTGAGAAGATTGACCGCGGTTCGGGTGGCGGCACTTCTGGACGGAGCGTCTTCTATCTTCTGGCGCCGATTGCCGCTGCGGCAATAGTCACGCTCTTTCTCATTAATCCCTTCTCCCCGAAGGGTTCGGTACTCGAGGCCGTTTATCCGTATGCGATGGAGCATAACAAGTGCCTCGATCACGTTCTTCGGTATCTGGTGCAGTCGCAAGATCCACAGGAAGTCCAGGCGGCGCTTGCTCATTTTGGCAGTCTCCCCGACGACCTGTTCCGACCGCCGCAGAATGATTACCGACTTGCGGGCGCGGCATCGGCCCTGACGGACAATGGCGAGAAGCCGCACATTGATTATGATTACAGCGGTACCGATGTGTCGATCTTCGTCCTGGATCACGATTCAATCGATAAATCAGCGTTCCGCCAGCTGCAGCACAACGGCAAGACTTACTATGTCGGTAGTTGCCCCAAGTTTCACTATGTCATCTGGCAGTGCGAAAATCATGAGTGTATTGCCGTCAGCAAACTCGCCGAAGACCGCTTACTGGGATTCGCTTCCATATTCTAGCGGCACTGACCATTAAGCAAGCGCAAACGGCGGACCGATTGGTTCGCCGTTTGCTTTTTGCGCCTCAGCGCGCCGAATTCGTTGTTGGCGCAAGCCGAGTCTGTCGATATCTTACAGATATGAAAACACGATACCTCTTCTTCTCGGCAGTCTTCGTAGTTGCGGTCGTGGCAGTAACAGCCTGCCACTCCGCTGAAGATGACTCCATGCAATTGTCGGCCGCTTCAAGCGGTACCGGCCATGTCGACTGGTCTGGATGGGACAAGACGGCGTTCTCCAGAGCCGCCGGCGACAACAAGCTGGTATTTCTCTACCTGACCGCTCCCTGGTGCGTACCTTGCGCCGAAGTCGAGCAGGAGCTATTTACCAGCGATACGATCGCGGCGATTCTCAATAACCGCTTTGTGGCGATACGCGTCGACAGCGATCGCTATCCCAACATTTCTGAACGATATTCGTTCGGCGGCTATCCTTCCTGCGTCATCCTGACACCTGATCTTCGCCTGCTCGGCGGCACAGTGCGCGTGCCTGCCGATTCGATGCAATTATTGCTGGAACGAGTCAACGATACGTGGCAGCACACGCCGATTCTCGCAGAGATACAAGCCGCGCGTCTCGATAGTCTGTTTCGCCAGTCCGTTTCTGCGCGCAAAGCGCAGCGGCCGTCGGATGAATTGATTCGCTTCGCTGAAGCGCGCAGTCACGCAACCACTATGACTCGACTTATGGCGGGTTCGGTAATCAGCCGAAGTTCCCCCTACCGGAGGTAAATGAATTCGCATTCATCGCGACCGCACCGGCGGGTGGCCCGCTGTTCAAAAAGGAGATAACTCATACACTGCAGGCCCAGTTGAATCTGCTCGATCCCGTCTGGGGCGGATTTTATCGGAGTGCGGCGTTTGCGGATTGGAGCGGACCCAGCCACGAAAAACTGCTTGCGGATAATGCCTTGCTGCTATCGAATTATCTGGAGGCATATCTCTTCTCCAAGGACTCGACCTACAAGGAAGTTGCCGAGAAAGTCGTCGCCTACATGGATGCATTCCTGCGCACCGGCAAGGGCTGGGGATTCTTTAGCAGTCAGGCGGGTGTCGTAGTACGCAATAATGGGCTCGTTGATCCGATAACCTACTTTGCGAAGGACGATGGTGACAGACGAAGGACAGGCATCCCGGCGGTGCAGCGAGAAGTGTACTCTGCCGCCAACTGCTATGCCGCCAGTGCCTACCTCAAGGCCGGGCGCATACTCAATCGCCAAGAGTTGATTGACTATGCGATTGCGACGCTTGATTCACTGAGTGTTTTTGGTATCCAGGAGGACGGGTTGTTGCGGCACCGACTCAATAATCCGGACTTAAATGATCCGCTGATCCTCGCAGACCACGTTGCCGCAATTGCCGCGTATCTTGACGCCTATGAGGTGATTGGCGAGCAACGATATCTGTTGGCGGCCGAACAATTGTCTAAGGCATACTATGCGCGCTTCAGCAACGATTCCATTGGCGGGCTCATAAGCGATATTATCAGCAGAGATGCGATCGGGCGGATGGCGGTTCCGATCAAGCCCTATGTGGTCAATGCTGCCGCCGCAACCAATTTTGTGCGGCTGTATTATTACACCGCAAACGTCAGCTACCGCCAATCTGCCGAAAGTATCTTTCTCTATCTGGTGAGCGTACCGATTCGCAATGATGACTTGCGCCTCTGTTCGCTGACGCGCACCTATCTGCGAATCACGCGCTTCCCGACCAAGCTGGCGATGATCGGACCGCGCGGGGATGACTACAATCAGTTGATTCGCGCGGTTTTCAGCCGGAATTTTCCGCGCCTGATATTGACTCACCTGGGCGACGGCAAGACCGCGACAAATTACGGCGAGTTGAAGTTTGCAGCGACCGATCGCGCGCAGCTGTTCGCGTGCGGCGAGGACACCTTGTCGCTCCCCATCACCGCAGTCGACAGCGTCGAAGCGGCAGTTCGTGAATTCCAGATCAGTTTGATGAACAAGAAATAAGTCTTAGCGACCAGCAGAACTAGCCGGCACTTCCCCTCTCCAACACTGGCGAGGGGAAGTTCGGCGAATAGCTGTTATCGAGGGATGCTGGGAATGACGCTCATCGGATACTTGCCTTTGTAAGCAAATCCCGTCCGGAGAGCGGCTTCAATCTCGCCGCGCGAGTTTGAAGCGATCATCTTGGGATTGTATTCCAAAACAGGTGTTACGAAAACGCGAATGGCGAAGGTCTCGAAAGTTGGGAGCCACTGCCACTCCAGCAACGCCTCATCGGGATTTTCGGAAACATCACGAGCTCGCCAACAGAGCGTGTCGGTGTCGCTTGAGGAGTCGATTCGCAAATCCGGACGCGATCCGCCCAGTTGGAAATATCCGACATAGAATTGCGGACCGGCGGGCACATACCAGTCAACCGGGAACATGTTCCAGCCCTGGACAACTGGGAAGAATGAATTGCTCACGGCGAGCGCGTTGGACGGAACATAAAGGTCAACTGATTGGTCGAAGGCGGCATCGTATGCCAATAGCTGGATAACGGTATCGCCCTGGCAAAAGTTGATCTCAAGCGAATCGATGAAGATGCGGTCCTGGCCGTGCGGCATTTCGAAGCCCTTGACCCAGTAGTAATCCCGGGCGTCAACCTCCCAACAATCTTCAAAGTTCCCGTCGTCGGTGATTACCCATTCACCGCCATTGAGAATATGGACATCGATGCTGTCGCGAGTCGTATTTACCGAGCCGGGGGCGTTGATGATGATTACTGCGCGCGAAGCGCCCAATTCGTCGAGTTCGGCACGATTCACGGTCAGCGTGACCGTACCATCGCCCTGTCCGGCCAGCGTAGATAATGCCAGCCAGCCGCCGTGGGCGGGAGCTGCTTGTTTGGCGGGAGCAAAGCGATAGGCAATGGTCAAGTCCCAGGCCAGACTGCCGTCTCCCTTGTTGCTTATGACAAAATTCGCAGTTGTCCCAGATGCACCCAGATCGATCTTGTGTTTATTCAGGGCCAAAATGGGACCGTTGTCGGTGCAGGTCGGGCAGTCGTCATCACTACAGCCAAAGGCCAGCAGTGCCAACGAGAGCGAAGCCAGTATGGTCAGTTTTCGGAACATTTATTCCTCCGAGGGTCTGTTGTTTGCTTTTCAATTCGCTTAGAGTTGAGCAAGAGAACGACTGCGGCAGTCGCTCCGTCGATAACAGTATATGACGCACCGAATCAGCGAACAACAAATATTTCCCGCCCTTACGCCGGCGGTCTCGCCGCGGGCTGCCCGAGCTGAATCCCGGCACTAAACATCCGGCGGCGAACGCCGAAATAGATAATACGGACTCATGTCCGTGGCAGTTAAGCGGGTAATAAATGATCGATCGACTTAGTGAAACATCGACGCTCATTCATCCAGACAGTGAGCAAGGCGAAGTTGCCGAAGGTAATCAGCAGCCGATGCTGGTTGTTATGCATGGCTCGCTCCTGGGGATGACGTACGCCATCAACCGCGAGCCGCTGGCCATCGGCCGGATGGCGAATCTGGAGATTTCCATTGACGACGAGAATGTCAGCCGCCGGCACGCCGAGATTGTGCGCGAAGGCGACTGCGTGACACTGCGCGATCTCGATTCCACCAACGGCACCTTTGTAAACTCACAAAGGGTCAAGGAGGCGGTTCTCTGCGATGGCGACTTGATCCTGATCGGCCGCATCCTCTTCAAGTTCATCCGCTCCAGTTCAATCGAGAATCGATTCTTTGGCCAAATGTATACCCTGGCAACGACAGATTTCCTCACCGGCGCTTTCAATCGCCAACACATCACGAGCCGGCTGGAAAGCGAGTTTGCCCGCGCACGCCGCTACTCGCGGCCGCTCTCACTGCTACTCTACGATATTGACCACTTCAAGCAGATAAATGACACATTTGGGCATCTTGCCGGCGATCAGTTGCTGATCGAAAGCTCGCGGCTGGTTGCGAAAAATGTTCGCCAACAAGACTTTTTCGGCCGCTTCGGCGGGGATGAGTTTTTAGTCATTTGTCCGGAAACAGAATTAAACAGCGCCGTGCTGATGGCACAGCGGCTGGCGCAGCTCATTGAGAAGTGGAGTTACTCCTACCAGAGCCGCAAGCTCGATTTCAGTATCAGTATCGGGATCGCTGCATTGTCTGATGAAATGCGTACGTCGACTGACTTGATTGCCAAAGCGGACGACCTGATGTACCGCTCGAAGCATCGCGGACGCAATCACGTGTCATTCTAAAGTCCGGCACCAAGAGCATTCTCACTCAAGAGAACAATCCTAAAGCGAAACGGCGGATGAGCTCATCCGCCGTTTAAACCAACAATTCGACCGGCGCGTTAGTTGCCAGCCTTCAGCTGGAACTTGATTTCATAAGTCACCCACAGGGCAACCGGCTGTTTGTTTTGCATCGCCGGTTTCCACTTGCACAGCTTGGCAGCTTCGAGTGCCGCCTCTTCGAACCCCGCGTTCGCGCCGGATTCTTTGGCTATGATGGCATCTTTGACGTTGCCGCTGCGATCGACGAGCACCTTTACCCAGACGCTTCCCTCAATACCGGCCTTACGGGCGATTTCGGGATACTTGAGCGGCGCATCCTGGATCTTCACGGGACGTTCTTCGACAGCCACGAATTCATCAGGTGTGGGAATGTACTCTTCGATGGGTATGTCGAACTGGACGTTGGCTCCACCATCGCCTTCAGTAAGCACGGGCGAACTGATCTCCGCCAGCTCTTCCTGTGAGACAATGACGAAGTCTTCGGTCACTTCTTCGTCAGGAACAGCTTCCGGTAACGTGAACTTCGGGGCGGCGATGTCCTGCTGAACTTTGACCTGTACGTCGCGCCGTGCCAGCGAAGGTGGCGGTCCGAGTTCGGACAGGTCGCGGATGATGATCGACTGTGCTTCCGCAGCCTCGCTTGCCATCAGCATGCGAATGAGGCCGATGATAGCAAAGATCAGGAAGAAAGCCGCCAGCACCAGCAGAACAGCATTGCGCATGTTCCTCTGGTAGGAGCGCTTAAGCTCGATGGCGCCGATGGGCGACCACTTGGTTACATAGACATTGGATGCCATAACTACCTGACTCCTCCTGTCTGACTGTAAACGCGCTCGTCAAAAACTTTCGTATCGCGATCCGACCAATGGTCGATCGAATAGCGGAATGAGAAGCGTTCCTCTTCCGGATTGGCCGCTTTATACGACGTCATGAATTCTTCGTTTCGGCGCAATAGCGCTTCGACAACTTCGACTTCATCAAGCAAGTCAACCATCATCGAATACTTGGCTTCGGGATGGATGAGAAGCAGAGTATTCAATTTCGGGCGCTCCCAATTATAGCGAATAAACAACTCGCGCACGGAATCGGCCGGAATCAGCCACGGGACTTTGATATCTTGGCCCGTGACGCGCTCGGAGCCGACCTTATAGTAGTAGTCGTTATATTTATCGACATAGATGCGCAGGAGATTGCTCTCTTTCACCTTTACCCGATCTTCGGCCTGTTCCTCTTCCGCCTTGGGCGGCAAATTGATTTCCATCGCCTGGGGCATGGCAAACACGGTGGTCACCATGTAGAAGATGAGCAGCAGGAACGCGATGTCGACCATGGGAGTCATATCGATACGAATACCGAGACGACGCTTGGGACGGCGCAGTCCTTTGTGTTTTCCTCCGCCAGACTCTTTTTGTATTACATCACCAGCCACAGCGCATCACCTCCCTATATGGCTTCCGATTCCAGTTCGGTAATGATCTGGAATCGCGACAAGTTCTCTTCCACCATCGTGTCCATGACACGCTGCATGGTTCCGAACTTGCAGTCTTTGTCTGCTTTGATAATCACGAGCGCGCTGAGATTTCGCGCCCGGATACCGTTAATCACTTTGCCCACCGTGTACGGTGTGGCCTCCATGTAAACGCGCTCAATAGTCGGCACCATGCGGCCATTGATATCTTTCTCGACCTTTTCCATATAGTCGACAAAGATCGAATCGTCCGGTGTCACCGTCACAATGATCTTGTCCTTCGACGGCAGCTCGATTTGCGAGTGCGAGGAAGGCAGTGACACGGCTTTCTGCTCCGGTGGTTTAAACTGCGTGGTCGCCATGTAGAAAATCAGAAGCAGAAACGCGATGTCGACCATCGGAGTCATGTCGATGCGGATCGAAATCCGCCGTTTCTTCTTGATAGCCATTGATTACTTGGTCTCCGCCGCCGACTTAAACAGTTGCAGAACTTCATAGGTCGCTTCGTCGGTCGTATAGTTGAACGAGTCGACCTTGTTAACGAAATAGTTATAGAAGAAAATACCGAGAATACCGGAGATCAAACCGCCGGCGGTATTCACCAGAGCTTCGGAGATACCGGTTGCCAGCGAGGTGGCGTCGATGACACCGCCCGAAGCGCTACCGGTAGCCGCGAAGGCGCGAATCATACCGATGGTGGTACCGAGAAGACCGACCATTGTGGCAATCGAAGCGATGGTGGACATGGCGATCAGGTTGCGCTCAAGCAGTGGTCCTTCGAGAGCGTTGGCTTCTTCGATGGCAGACTGCGTGAGAGCAATCTTCTTCTCGCCATCAATCTTCGGATCGTCTTTGACTGACATGAAGCGATCAATACCGGCGCGCAGAACGTTCGCCGTGGTGCCGCGCTGCTTGTCGCAAGCGGCCAAAGCGCCGTCGTAATCGCCCTTGCGCAGCATGGCAATGAGATTCTTGAAAAACACTTGTACCGACGCCTTGCCCTTGGCGACTTTTAGTGACAGGAAGCGCTCGACGACGAAAGCGATCAGCATGAAGAACACGCCGATCAGGAGCACGACCAGCGGTCCGCCCTTGTAGCACGAATGAGCAATGGTTCCTTCCGGCTGCCCTTTCAGGATAACGCCCCAAATGATATAGCCGACTACAAACGCGATAAGCGCATTGAGTGTGACAAAAATCGACTGTTTCACCGAATTAATCCTCCAATTACGTAATTATGGACAAAATCAATTATCGAATCCAAAGCCGCGGAGATTCTTAGATCTCCTTGGACTTGTTAAAATTCAAAATAAATCCAAAAACCGCCAGCCAGAAACCGACGCTCGAAAGTTGGATCAACGTAACGATCGAATAACGTGAGTCAATCTCGTCGATGCCGAGATGTTCGCCAAAGGGAATCCGCTGACCGATCAAGCTGATCAGGATGATGAGCAGGAAGAGACCAAACGGGATCGCATTGAGGCGGAGAACTCTCTTGAGTTTCTGCACGTAAACATCTTCCGACGGTGCCTTGCCAAACAGCGTCATCATCACCATCACGCCCAGAATCAGCGAAATCACTGCCATTGCGGCGGTGAGATAAACGGAGACCGGAATCACCCAGCCGCCGACTTTCTGGACATAGAACCAGAATCCGCTCATGTTGAAGATGCCGAGAATGCCGTTGAAACTGGCCGGACCATAGAGCGTGGTCGCCTTCATCCAGGTCAGGAAAGGAGCGATAATCATCATGGCGCTGGCGATGATGATGAAGATGCGGTCAGTCTTGGAGACGACGTTGGAATAAACTACCGAGTTGCGGTAGACGGATCCAATCTGAGCCTTAAGACCATCGACATACGACTTGCGCTCATCTTCGTTACGCCAGAAAGGGTCGGTTTTTGATCCGAAAACCTCGAAACCGATATAGCGATATCGATCTTCGGCCGGATCAACTGGTTTCTGTTCAGCCATCAGGTACTTCCTCAATCTCTATAAATCAAGGTTCTCTTTGAGGTTCTTGAGTGTTTCGTTGTTCGGTGCACACTGCAATCCGCGGTTGACCCACTTCAGAGCTTCCTCATCTTTGTCAAGAGTATCATAAAAACTAAGCGCTTGCGCCATCCATGTAATCACGTCGATTTCCTTACATTTGTCAACACCATTTGCCTCCATCCGCTGCCAGCATTTGATGAGAGCTTCGATGGCCTGTTCCTTTTTCGGAGGCTTATCGGAGATGTAAATAAAGCCGATCCACTTGTAAGGCTCATAATCCTTGGTGTCGGTTTCAGCCCACTTGCGCAGCCACTCCATCGCTTTATCCCGGTTCTTCATCTGGAATAGGTAAGTTGTCGAGAGAGTCTTAAGCACAAACGGGGAATCCGGTTTTAGCTTGTACATCAACTCGAGGTATTCGACGGCTTTGGGGAAGTCGTTCATTTTGATGTAGCTGAAGGCAATGTACTGGAAACTCTGCAGATGAGTTGAGTCGACCGCGATGCGCTTTTCAAACCACGGAATGGCTTCCGCATAGTTGGTCCGATTATAGAGGTCAAATCCCAGGCGATACAGAAGTGATTTCTCGTCGGGTTTAAGCTCTACCGCCTTTCTTAAATTTACGATTGCCTGATCAAGAAAGGTTGTATCCGGAATTCCTTCCTTCTTCGAATCATAGAAAAGCTGCGAGTAGGTTAGACCGCGGTCCCGGAAGAATTCGAAGTACTCGGGACCCCAAACAAAATTGGTGTCACCCTGGGAAATCTTGTCTTCATATGCCCTGTAGGCATTCACCGCTTCATCGTAGCGCTTGAGACGGAACAGCGCTTTCGCCGTGAAATCATAAGCCACGGATTTGTCCGAGCCCATTTCAATCGCTCTCGAAAGCTTCTGGATAGCAAGGTCGTAGCCTCCGACGTAGTAGTAAGCCTGACCGAGACGATACAGGAGATCCAGAGTTTCTTTACCGCCGGTCGCAACATAGTGCTCGTACGCCCAAATGGCGTTCTTGAAGATTTCCGTGTAGCCGTTACCGTTCCCGCCTTCGCTTTCCAATGCGGCACTGACCTTGGACAGTCCGAGGATCATGAAGATGTCGCCCTGAAGATAATAGGCCTGCGTATAATTTGAATCCAACCCGATCGCTTTGGCCGAGTTGTCGATGGCTTCCTTGAACTGCTTCTGCATAAAATATGCGCGGGCCAGTTTGTAGTACGTAACTACGTCGGTGGAGTCGCGCTGGAGAACTTCTTTGTATCCCAAAATGGCTACTGCATAAACACCGTTTTCATAATTCATGTCGGCAAGGTCGCGTTTATACTCGATATTGTCCGGCTCTTCTAATTCCGCCTTGCGCAAAGCGATGTCGGCTTCGGAGAACTCTTTCTTGGCGACGTGGTAATGTCCAAGATGATTCAAGAACCGGCCCTTGGCCGTCTTGCTCTTGGCTACGCCCTCGTCCAATATCTTCTTGGCTTCCGCCCAGCGCTCGCTTTCAATATATACCAGCGCCAGATAAGCCTTGGCTTCGTCGTGCTTCTTCTTTAGCTGCAGGGACTTGTTGAACTGCACTTCCGCCTGTGTCCAGTCCTCTTTTTCGAGGTAAACACGTCCGAGCCAGTAATACAACTCGGCGTAAGTCGGGTCTTTAGTAATTGCGTTATTAATGAAGGTGATGGCTTCATCGAACTTGCGATGCATCACCAATTCAGCGGCATCGGTGGCGGCATCAGCATAGACGCTGGCCGACATGCCGAGCAACAGCAGGGCGAAAATCGTTGCTGTCAGGGTCTTTCTCATTCTCTTTGTACTCCAATCAGTTGTCGGCGAAACTAAAGACTGCTAATATAGCTTGGCTGTCCGGGAGCGTCAAGGCTTTTCCCGGTTCTTACGACTCGAGTTATAGATCATTAGCAGTCTGACGCAGGCATAGGCAATAATGATTAATCCAAAGCCAAATCGATAGGCCGGTCCCAATGTGCCAATGAAGCCCGACATCACCACAATCCCAACAAACAGGACGATTGTCACGGAGATGTAACTGATGATCTGATCAAACTTCGGCATATCGATCTTCCACTTCTACAGTATATACAGCTGGCAGTTCGAATCCTTCCAAATCAATCTCTACCAAATCCGCATTCGTCATCAAGATACAATTCCCCTATGTACGTTCTATCCAAATAGTGTGCCGGACATCGTTTTTTTTCATCGTGTAAGTTGATTGACAACAAGAGAATAGACGTGTGATAAATCCTAATGCGAGGCCCGTCGCCAGAGCCGCAGAATCTGCGCTGACAGGCCTGTGACAAACTCGAGATGTTGTTAGACAACAACGAGATACAGTTATCGGGCGATTAGGCGACGGTCGCGAAAACCTGCGCAGATCGCCACATTTGTCGATGTTTATGCGCTTGAGGGTTACGCGTTCCCCTTCTTTGATTTCAACCATTGTGCGGTCTCATTGACGAGCTGCGTCTCATTGTCGTAGATACTGATTTGAACCGGAGAGGCAGCGACCAGGATACGGCCATAGCTTTTCCGGCCCATTCGAGAATCGGTGATGATGACGGCTCCCCAGTCGCTGGCGCTACGAATCATCCGACCAACACCCTGTCGGTACTTGAGCACAGCTTGCGGTAATGAAATCGTCATGAAGGCATTGTCGCCCTTCTTCTCGGCCTGTTCCTGCCTCGCCAATTCGAGGGGGTCATCCGGAACCGCAAACGGCAGTCTCGTGATAAACAACAGCCGCAACAACTCATCCGGAAGATCAATTCCTTCCCAGAAGGATTCGGTCCCGATCAAGATCGCGTTGCGAGTCAGCCGAAATCTGTTCAGTAGTGTTTGCGGGAGAGTATCAGGAGTCTGATAGAGGACTTCTCCCGCTCTTCCCTGCGAATCCAGCAATGGTTTGGCGAGATCCTCCACCATACGATACGAAGTGCACAAAACCAGGGTGGGCAGGCGCGCCGACGAGCGGAATTTGAGGATCAAGTTGCTCAATTTGGCGGCATATCCGGGCTCATTGGGAGCCGGCAGATAGCGAGCCAGGCCGATACGCAGTTGTTCGTCCAGCGGAAACGGTGAACGAATCTTAACCTTGAAAGCCGTATGCTCGCTGTCGGCGCTGAATCCAAGCCGCGAAGATGTCCATTCGAATTCATCCTCGGAATCGAGCGTCGCGGAAGTGAAGACAATGGAATCAAATTTCGAATATAATCGACGGGCCAGCAGATCGCCCACGTTGAGCGGCGCGATGGTGATCCACACTTCGCCGGAGTCAAGCAGGTGCGCCCACATGACTTCCGACTCGTCGGCAACGACACTCAAGTGTTCCAGCATGTTGATCATAGCGCGCCGTTGTAGTGGTTTGCCGGCGCAACTGGGTGAGCCCCTCGACTTTGTCGTCCTCAGACTTCGGAGTCAAACCCTGCTGCAGTTGCATTAGTGTCTCGCGCAGTTGAATCAGGTAGTCTCTTTCGGTCGACCAGAGGTCGCAGAGAATATCGTGAATCGGTTCGCTGCTTCGGAACCGCACGCGATCCTGCTGCGAACGCGAACCACGACGCAGAATCTGCCGCACCGACTCGGCGGCGATGCTCACGCGTGAGTGCAATCGCGCCAGCAGGTTCTCCAACCCGATCATCATTTCCGGGCTGTCGGCGGATTCCAGGGCCTGATTGAGAAGCGGGACGGTCTTTTCGTCGGCAAGCCGCTCCAGTGATCGGGCCAAGGCCTGCAGCGGCAAAACCTCGGAGAAGGAGTTGATCGCCTCGTGTTCAAGACGATGGGCTTCGTCGAAGATCGCATGTGAGAACCGGCCGAGGATATCGCCGCCTGATACCAAGTCGGAAAACAGCAGTGCGTAGTTAGTGATGACGACATTGGAGCGGGCGGCACTTTTGCGGGCGCGAAAGGCATAGCAATCGTTGTAAAACTGGCACTCCTTGCCGAGGCAGCTGCCTTCTTCGAGAGTTATTTTCGGCAGCAAGTCTTCCGAGTCGGGCTGATCGAAGATGGCCGTTTCCGTCAGGTCGCCGGACTCGGTCGAGTGCTCCCACACCACCAATGCCGCCATATATTCAGCGGGCATCCGGCCCATGTGTTCACTCAAGTCAGACAGAAAGAGCTTGTACTTGAGCAGACAGAGGTAGTTGCCGAGTCCCTTGAGCAGGCTGATGCGAAAACCGTCGGGAACCAAACTGCGGATCTTGCGCAGGTCGGAGCGAAAGAGCTGTTCCTGCAATGATTTCGTGCGAGTGACGATGACGGCGCGATTTTCACTCCCGGCGCACGAGGCGATGAGGGGCAAGAGATAGCCGAGTGATTTACCGGTGCCGGTCGCCGCCTCAAGGAGAACCGTCGCATGCTGCTGAATACTCTTGAGAATCGCCTGCGCATACTTAGCCTGACCCTTGCGCATTTCGTAGCCGTCAATGTGCTGACTCATTTTGCCGGATTCGGAGAAAAGCTGCAATACATCATCCGTGCTCAAGCGGCTGCCACTGGTGAGATTCTCAAAACGGTCGAGCGTGTTCAAGTATTCGGGATTGATGACATAGGACGAGTCGGGTTTGACGCGTGGGAGTTGATTGAGCCAGTCGCCGTACTCCGGGGCCAGGCCTCGAAAGATTGTCTTGAGCGCCCGCATCGCTCCACCCGGCAACTCGCGCGCACGCTGATTGAGTATTGCGAACAGCTTTGTCAGCGCTTCGGCGGGCGGCACGCCTTTCGGCAATTCGAAGGCCCGTTCGTATTCAGAGAGGCTTCGCGCAGTCAAAGTGGGAAAAAAGAGCCGCAACAGGAACGCCAAGTCAATCAGCGGCGCCTTGCCGAGATAGGCGTCCGTTTTCTGCCACTCCCGCGATTGCGAATACAGGTCGCAATTAAGAAACTTGCAACCGCCGGACTCTTGCAGCGACAGAAAGAACTTCTCGATCTTGGCGCTGCTGACCGGGACCTCCGCTTCCTCCGGAATAACCAAGGCATCAACGGGTCGATATGAGTCGCTTACGAGTTCGAATACTTCCAGAGATAAGATTCGAGCGGTCGCTGCCGGCGCCTTGATATCGCACCAGAGAATCAGCTTTTTGTCGTAGTTATCGGGCATTGGTGAATCAGAAAATCAATGTCTCGGGGCGTGTCTGATAGATGAATGACAGTTCCAGCGATTCGTCCTTGAGGTTGACTTCTTCGACCTGAACCAGCGCGTAACAATTGTCTTGAGTCAGGATGTACAATTGGTCGCCAACCTTGACCGAAAGCAGCTCCCTGCCATCCCCTGTGGGGCGTGGCCGGGCTGCAGAATTTTCGCCGGGCCGGCGCAAGATTGGAAAGTACTTCGTCTGGCGCAAAATGATGTCGATCCGCTGTGGCGAAGCGAGATTCGGCTGGCCCTTGATCATGGCAAGATAAATATCGTTCGTAAGGTCGTCGGTCGGCACAGACTGAAGTCGGGCAAAGGAGAACCCGGCATCCTCGTTGCTGAATGATGGCTTCAAGACGCAGCCTGCCCTGCGGCCGCGGAATGATCTCGACAGTGTCGTCACAAAATAATTCGGAAGCATTCGGGTAAACGGTACTGACCCGAAAGCGGTAGCGCGTACCGTTTTCCAAGCCCGAAGCTCGGAACGACTCAATAACGTAATCGGGATCGAGATCGCCCGGATAGGGTGTCGGGGTGATTTTCAGGAATTCGCCATCTTCGCGCGCCATGTATACATTGTAGCCGCCAAGGATGCGATTCTCCGGCTGATTGGTCTGCCAGCGCAACTCGGCACTTTGGGAAGCAGCAGAAGCAGTGAGCTGCGAAGGCGCAACGCCGATAGTGGTCGAAGGCTGCTCAATCGTCGCAGGCGTCTTCGGCTTGGGACCACAGGCAACCAGCGCAGTAATCGATAACATCAATAACGAAGCGAACAATCGTCGCACCGATGAACTCCTTTGGGTGAAGATATTCCGGTCGCCGTACGAGATTATTTCAGCGAGCGCCGCGCGGGTCCGACGTAGGCGGCATTGGTGTCGCCCAACTTGCGCATCGGTTTCTGCGTGATTTTCTCTTCATATACATGAGCGATTAAGCCGGAGATGCGGGAGAGCATGAAGAACGCTTTTCCCAGCCGCCAATCAAACCCCATATCGGAGGTGACCGCTGCGATCGCACCGTCGACATTTATCGGCAACGGTTTGCCGCCGCTTTCAGCGAAGGCCTTCTCGATTGCCTGCGCCAGCGAGGTATGGCGGCCGGAGAACTGGTTCTTGGCGGCGATCTCAAAGAGCTTGGCCGTGCGCGGATCTGCCGTATGTAAACGATGGCCGTAGCCGGGCATCCGCAGGTTTTTTTCTTTCATGGTCGCCACAAGCCCCTGGGCCAGAGTGCCGACGTCGCCTTCCTTCTTGGCCGTCTCCTGCATGATGCGCGCTGACTGTTCAATCGCACCGCCGTGGACATCGCCGATCGCCATGATGCCGGCAGCGACCGCTGTGTTCAACGAATTGCCTGCCGACATTACGGTTCTTGCCGCCAAAACCGAGGGCGGCGTCACACCGTGATCCACCGAAGAGACCATGATGGCGCGGAACATCTCCGACTGGCGCTGATCCGGAAGCTCGCCTTTCAACACCAAGAAGATGGTGTCGCTGAAGCTGGTGTGGTCCATCAGTTCGGCAACATCATAGCCGCGGACGCAGATAGAATTAGGGGCGATTTCTGTGATGGAAGTCTGCCACTGATTGTCGTCGGTCATTTTCCGCCTCCCTGGAGCATTTCGGCCTGGCGGGCGTTTTCCTTCTCATCCGTGTGCTCCGGCAGGAACTCCAGCCATTGCTTCTCCAATTGTGCGACATCGACGCCAGTGACTTCTTTGAGCGCTGCCGGAAAGTCCTTGTCACTATGATAGATCTTCATGAATTTCTCGTACCCCCACTCCCACATCATGTATCCGCACAGCGACGACGCTTCAATTTCACGCATTGCGCCTTTGAGTTTGAGAAATTCCTCATTGGTCGTAAGAGACGACACCGGATCAATGATTCCTTCGCCGATGAAATTGAAGGTGGCCTGATGGTAGTTGCGCCCGGTGTAGTCCAACAGCATTGGCAGGCCCTCGCGAATGAACGCGAACCGGGACGGACCCTCCGGCAGTTTGGACATCACAAACTCGGCGAAGGGACGGCCAAACGGCGGACCGTAACCATAGTAGATGCGATTGCCCAAGAAGAACGGCACGTCACGCGAGGTGTACATGGTCATTGTCTGCATATCCTCAAAACAGTAGAATTCGACCGGTTCCGGTGTGTACCAGAGCATGACTTCGCAATTGAACTTGTATATCTCCAGTGCCTTCTTGAGCAGGTCGGGCGCAAACTTGCGCAATGAGTCGGTGGGCTGGAAATAGAAGTTGATCATGCGATGTTGCTGGCTTCCCCAGACAAAATTGACCGGGCGTATTCCACTGGAATCGGCGGCTTGGAGTTGTTGCTGTACCGGTTTTTCCGGTTGAGCGGTTTCGGGTTTTTTCTCCGAACAGGCGAAGATCAAAAGAACAATTGCCGCGAGTATCGCTTGCACCAGTGACCGCATTTGTATCCTCCTGAATATTAGTCTAATCGGGGAAATAATACCGGATTGGCGGCGCCATGTCAACGACTACGCCAATCAGGCGATGCCGCTGCTGAAGTTTTGCTTGCGAAGTGAGATTTGTATCGTTTAACTTGGATTAATCAAGACGGAACTATCCTAATCCATTCAGGAATCTTTCAAGCGGCGGCTTTAGAAGTCGCTGCTATGTACCGAAATATCGATATAAACCGTCCAATTCAAGGATCGCAGACAGAGAATTGATCGTGTATTTCAATAAGGAGTGAGTTGTGAATTCGTTCAGAAACGCGGCATTGATCGCCTTGCTGGCGGTGACACTGCTGGCCATAGGCTGTAGCGGAGACAACCCCCTGGCACCGACGCCGGGAGCGGATGAGTTCGACGCCGATATGGCCATCAGTTGGATGGAGCTGGCAACCGACCTGGTCAAAGCTGAGCGCTGGACCCCGCCGACAGCATCGCGCCTGTATGGTTATGCCGGCGTTACCCTTTATGAATCGGTTGTTCACGGCATGCCCAACAACCGGTCACTGGTTGGTCAACTCAATGAACTCGACACTCTGCCGGCGTTTGCCGATGGCAGGTATCATTGGCCGACAGTTGCCAACGCTGCGATGGCGACACTAATGCGCAGCATGTTTGCCAACAGCACCGCGGCCAGCCTCGACGCGATCACCACAATGGAAGGCTTCAACAACTCGCAGTTTATTGATGACACTGATTCCGACACCTATGAGCGTTCCGTCAATCAGGGCAAGCTTCTGGGACTGGCCATCTTTGGCTGGGCGCTCAACGACAGTTATCCGCTCTTCAACAATTGTGACTTCACGCCGCCGACCGGTGCCGGGAAATGGATTCCGACACCGCCGGCATTTGGCCCGCCGCTGCAGCCTTGCTGGGGTAGTGTCCGACCATTTGTTCTCTCATCGGGGTATGAATGTTTGCCCGGCCCGCCGCCGACTTATTCGGAGACGGCCGGAACGCCGTTTTACGATGAAATGATGGAGGTTTATACGACCTGTCAGAATCTCACGACCGAGCAGCGGACGATCGCCGATTTCTGGTCGGACAATCCGGGCCAGACCAGCACACCGCCAGGACACTCGATTTCGATTGCCAGTCAGGTACTTTCGATTGAGAACAAGAAGCTTGGTTTTGCCGCCGAAACCTATGCCAAGGTGGGAATGACCGTTGCGGATGCATTCATCAGTTGCTGGAAAACAAAGTTTGAGTACAATTTCCTTCGGCCAATAAGCTGCATTCGGGCGCTGGTGCAAGCTGATTGGACCTCACCAATTGCGACCCCGGCCTTCCCGGAGTATACCTCGGGACATTCCGTTCAGTCCGGAGCAACCGCCAAAATACTGACTTCGCTCTTCGGCGAGAATTACGCGTTCACCGACCATACCCATGATGGCCGCGGTTTTACGCCGCGGACATTTGATTCTTTCTCCGAATATGCCGATGAAGCGGCGATCTCGCGGCTATACGGCGGCATACATTTCCGCTCCGCGATCGAGGTCGGTCTGGATCAGGGTGCTTGCATCGCTGACAAGGTGCTCGCGCTGCACTTTGAGCAGTAGCCGGATCGGTTGAGGATGAATCGGATAGAATCCGCGGAGATCGCGACTCCCGCGGACACGGCAAAGCGGGCCAACTGAACGACGCAAGGAAGAGTCAACTGTTCCACTTGACTTGCGCGACAACTTCATCATACTGATTTTCATGAATCGGGACATAGTCATTATCGGCGGTTTCACAACTTCCCCCGAACATTACAGAAAAATGGCAGAGCGGTTGCGCGAGTTGAGCGGTCTGCCGGTATGTATCGTCCCGATCGCCATGGGCGAGTGGCCGTCAGTGGTGCGGCGTTCAGGATGGCGCCGAATGCTGCAAAAACTCGATGATACGTTGGCAGCGACCGTCGCCCAAAGCAATTGCGAACGAATCTTGATCGTCGCCCACAGCCTGGGCGGTATCGTTACCCGCCTTTACCTCTCGCCCCATTCAACACTGGCGTTTACGCCGAAATTTGCGAGCCTTGTTGATTATGTCATAACTCTCGGGACTCCGCATCGACGGGGCGTGGTGCGCAGATTGACCGTCTGGAAAGGGCTGGGAGAGTGCCTGGCGCAAGACTGTCTGCCGGTGCCGATTCTCTCGGCGATCGGCGTTGTCGACTACGCTTCCAACGGGCGCGTCGCGAATCATGGCATCGGGCTGCGTTATCGATTTCACGGGGCCGCCGCCGGCGAATCCGGCGACGGGATCATCCCCGTGAATTCAGCCATCTACGACGCACAACGCGTGTTGACTATTCCTAATGCCCGCCATGACTTTCGCATCGGCCATCCCTGGTATGGCGACCCGGAAATGGTGGAAATCTGGTGGGAGCGAATAAGAAGTGAGATCGGGGATTAGTCTCTAACGGCGTCTCGAACTTCCGCCTGATTAGTATGGCGGAACGCGATCGGAAATGTGCCGGAGTGCCTGGTTTATGGAAGCGACTTGTAAACTAGCGCCTTGGTCGGGCAGAAATGCGCGCAGGCCGGATCGCCGCCGCAGAGATCGCACTTGATCACTTCATTGTGCTGCTGATCGAGCAGCGAGCAACCGAACGGACAAGCCGCCACGCAGGCCATGCAGCGCACGCAGACTTCGCGATTGATCTCGTACGCGCCGGTCGCCGGGTTCATTTTGATGGCATCGACCAGACAGGACTTGACGCAGGCGGGATCTTCGCACTGCAGGCAGACCACCGGCACCCACAGTTTCTTTGTAGCCGGCGTCAAGCGGATAAATCCGGCTCCGACCCGGCTTGCCGTTCTGCGCGTGGGTAAACGAGCAAGCCAGCTCGCAGGTGCGACAGCCGGTGCAGAGATGCGGAATGACGATGAAATCGCATTTTCATGATGACGCCTCCCGATTCCAGTTGCACGATCTTGCCCATATTGATTGCGGTGTCCTTGCGGTGCGACTCATCGTTCAGCTTGAAATATTCCTGCGGAATGTCGCGGTTCTTGACCAGATACTCGGCGAATTCCCTGGTGATCGTCGGCGCGCCGGTTTTGGCATCGCGCAGTATCTCAAACTTCCGCCTCCAGATTGTCCGCTTGAAGCCGGCATCGGTCATACTTGATGTAGTCCGGTCGGGCAGTTGAGCGCGCAGGAGAGGCAGCCGACGCAATCCGGCGGCGCTTCATGGAGCGGCGGCGCGATCTCGCGGCCGTGCCCGCGATTGACGGCCGAAATTGCCGAAAAGCCCATGCGATCGCAGATCGCGTCGCAGATGCCGCAGAGGATGCAATCATTCGGTTCCGGCACGGTCTGATAGCTGGTTCGGGTGACACCATACTCGGCGGCCATATCCTGAATCAGTTTGGTCTGCGGGTGGCGCGCCAGATAGAGGTCGAGAAGCGTTTTGCGCAGTTCGATCACCTTGGGCGAGTGGGTCTGGACAATCAGGCCGTCTGCGACCGGATAGAGACAGGAGACAACGTGGTCTCTCCAGCCCTTCCATTCGTTCCTGGTGATTTCGACCGTGCAGAGCCGGCAGGCGCCGTACGGTTCGACCGCCTCATGGTGGCAGAGCGCCGGAATGTCGATCTTCTCGCGCCGGAGCACGCCGAGCAGCATTCTCGCCGGTCTTGCGCGCGGACCATTTGCCGTTTATCGTCATTGTGACCATGCTCATCCTATGCCACCTCGATCGCGTCAAACTTGCAGACCGCCACGCAGGCGCCGCACTTCGTGCAGCGTTCCTGATGGATGTAATGCGGTTCTTTCTTCTTGCCGGTGATCGCGTTGTAGGCGCAGGCGGTGATACACGCCAGACAGCCGGTGCATTTCTCCTCAATCACCGGTATAGTGATCAGCTCGCGGCAGACCCCGGCCGGGCATTTCTTGTCGCGGATATGGGCGATATACTCGTCGCGGAAATAGCGGATAGTTGACAGCAGCGGATTGGGTCCCGACTTGCCCAGCCCGCACAGCGAACCGAGCACGACCATGTCGGACAGCTTCTCCATCTTCTCCAGGTCTTCCTCGGTCGCCTTGCCTTCGCAGACTTTGATGGTCAGCTCGTGCAGCTGATAAAGCCCTTCGCGGCAGGGCACGCATTTGCCGCACGACTCGGAAACCAGGAAATTCAGGAAGTAACGGGCGACATCGACCATGCAGGTCTTGTCGTCCATGACGATCATGCCGCCGGAGCCCATCATCGAGCCGTCTTCCGTCAGCGAGTCGAAATCAACCGGCAGGTCAAGCATTGCTTCCGGCAGACAGCCGCCGGATGGTCCGCCGGTCTGGACGGCTTTGAAAGGGCGGTCGTCGATGAATGCCGCCGCCGATGTCGTAGATGATTTCGCGCAGGGTCGTGCCCATCGCGACTTCGATCAGCCCGGTGTTGCGGACTTTGCCGACGAGCGAGAAAGCTTTGGTGCCGGTATTGTTCGGTCCGCCGATCTGCCTTGAACCAGTCGGCGCCGTTGGTCGATGATCAGCGGCACGTTGGCGATAGGTTTCGACATTGTTGAGCACCGTCGGCTGGTCGTGCAGACCTTTGACCACCGAGCGGATATACTTGGCGCGCGGTTCGCCGACTTCGCCGGCAACCGATCGCATGAGCGCTGACGATTCGCCGCAGACAAATGCGCCGGCGCCGCGGGCGATGCGAATATCGAATGAAAAATCGGTCCCGAGGATGTTGTCACCGAGAAGTCCGTACTCAGTGCAGTCATCGATCGCCTTCTGCAGATGGATCACCGCCAGCGGATATTCCTCGCGAACGTAGATGTATCCCTGCTTCGCGCCGACGGCGTAGGCGCAGATCATCATGCCTTCGAGCACCGTGTGCGGGTCGCCTTCCATGATGCTGCGATCCATAAACGCGCCCGGGGTCACCCTCGTCGCCGTTGCAGATGACATAGCGAACGTCGGATTCGACCGACTTGCAGGTCTTCCATTTGCTGACCGGCCGGGAATCCGCCGCCGCCGCGGCCGCGCAGATTCGGCTTTGTCGACTTCGGCGATCACCTGATCCGGCGTCATGGTCGTCAGAGCTTTGGCGATTGCCTGCGTAGCCGCCGACTGCGATCGTACTCCTTGATCGAATGAGCAGCGATCTTGCCGAGATTACGCAGTGCGAATCCGGTGCTGATGCGAGAAAAACTCGACGTCATTGTATTTCTCGATCTTGTTTGTTGGTCACCGGGTCGGTAAACAGAGCGGCTCGGTAATGATCTTCTGCCCTCACGATTGACTTCGCAATGATCGCCGGGATATCCTTCGGCTTGACCTTGGTGTAGAACGTTCCCTGCGGTTCGATCACGACCAGCGGTCCCTGCTCGCAGAAGCCGTGACAGCCGGTCTCCTTGACCGCTTCGACGGAAAAGTCGTTGATCTTGTTCTCTTCAGGGCAGTCATGGAACGCTTCGACGAGTCTTGCGCGCGCCGTTGGCAAGACAGCCGGTGCCGCAGCAGACGATCACCTTTTTCTTGTGCCGCGCTTCTTCGGCCATGAATCAGTGAGCGCAGCTGTTCGAGATGTTGGGATGAAGTGATTTTCATGCCGTTATCCCTTCACCAACTTCTTGGCGCCGGTAATCTTGACCGACCGCCGTGGTATTGCTCGTTGACAATCACGACCGGCGCCATGGCGCAGGCTCCGACACAGGCGACGACTTCGAGCGAGAACTTCATATCCGGCGTTGTCTGCCCGGCCTTGATTTTCAAGCTCGTTTTCGATCTGGTCCTGAATCAGTTTTGCGCCGCGGATGTGACAGGCGGTGCCGACGCAGATGCGGACGACCTTCTCGCCCTTGGGATTCAGACTGAAGGCGTTGTAGAACGTCGCCACCGAGAAAACCTTGCTCAGCGGAACCTAGTGCTTCAGCCGTTTCCTTGAGCGCCTCACAGGGGAGATAGCGGTATTCCCGCTGGATATCCTGCAAGATCATGATCAGCGAAGACGCATCCTGCGGATGCCGGGCAAAGATTTCGGGCAGTCTTGTGAAATCGTGGTTCATGCCTTCACCCTGGCCTTGAGCGCCGATCTGGCGAACTGATAGCCCTCTTCGACGACCCGCAAGTTGATCTCGAGCAGGTCCTTTTTCTTGCCCATTTTCTCTTGGACCAGATTCGATCAAGCTGTTATATGCGACAATTTCCGGTTGCGCCGACAAAGGCGCCGAGCATGATCGATGTTAACCGTCTTGACATTGCCGGCTTTGAGTGCGATGTCGTTGGCAGGAACGAGGATCTCGGCCATGTCGTTGCGGTTGGAAGTGATATCAATTAGCGATGAATTGACGATGATGAGTCCCGCCGGGCCGCACACGCGTGGAGAATTTTTCGAGTGACGGACGATTAAATGCGACCAAGCCCAACGGGCGTGTTGATAATCGGCGAGCCGATACGGCTGTCCGAAATCACCACCGTGCAATAGGCCGTGCCGCCGCGCATTTCCGGTCCGTAGACGGGAATCCAGACAACCTTCTTGCCTTCTTTGATGCCGGCGTAGGCGAGAAGTTGTCCCGCAATCATGATGCCCTGTCCGCCGAATCCGGCGAAAGTGACTTCGTACTGTGACACGTCTAGACCTCGATCCGAGGTTCAGGTGTCTTGAAGACGCCGAGCGGATAATAGGGCGACATGTTCGTCTCCACCCATTCCGTCGACTCGCTCGGTGTCAGCCCCCAGTTGGTCGGGCAGGTGGACAGCACTTCGACGAGCGAGAAACAGCGGCCGTCGACCTGATACTGGAACGCCGTTCGAATCGCTCTTCTTGGCGCGGACGATATTCTGTGGCGTGTGAACCGCGACGCGCTCGATATAGCCAGGAGTGCGCAGTGTCGAGAGTAACTCGCACATGCGGATCGGCCAGCCGGCGTCTTCGACGTCGCGGCCGTAGGCGAAGTTGTCGTCACCTGTCCCGGCATGGTTGTCGGCGCCATCTGGCCGCCGGTCATGCCATAAATGGCATTATTGACGAAGATTGTCGTGAACTTCTCGCCGCGATTGGCGGCATGAACGATTTCACTCATGCCGATCGACGCCAGGTCGCCGTCACCCTGATAAGTGAATACGATCATCTCCGGACTGACTCGCTTGAATCCGGTCGCCAGCGCCGGAGCCCGGCCGTGCGGGGACTTCAAGGAAATCGGTATTGAAATAATTGTAGATCAGACACCGAACAGCCGACCGGCGCGACACCGACCGTCCGTTCGCGAATGCCGAGTTCATCGAGTGACTTCGGCAACCAGACGATGAATGATACCGTGCGTACAGCCGGGGCAGTAGTGGGTGACGACATCACTGAATGACTCGAGGTCGAGCAAAGGTAGTCGTCGTGCGCATTGTCTTGAACTTCGTTCATATTGCTCACCTCAATTCGCCGTCTTGCTGTCAAGAAGTTGCAGGATCCGCTCGCGGACTTCTTCCGGAGCCGGGACGATGCCGCCGGTGCGACCAAAGAAATCGACCGGCTTTTTGCCCTGGACGGCTTTGTCAACGTCCTCAACCATCTGCCCCATGCTCATTTCGACCGTCAGTACGCGTTCGATGTTGGCTTTAGCGGCCTCGGCGCGAATCTGCATTTCCGGGAAGGGCCAGAGCGAGATCGGGCGAAGCAAGCCGACGCTGACGCCGTCTCTTTCCAGATCATCAATTACGGTCTGGCAGATGCGTGCCATCGTGCCGTAGGAAACGATGAGCATGCGGTTCTTGGCGGAGACTCTTGTATAGCTCCAAGCGAATCTCGTTCGCTTTCATATCTTCGTATTTGGCGTGAAGTACGATGTTGTTTTGTTCGAGGGCGTAGGGATCGAGAAACAACGATTTGTAATCAGCGGTTTGCGTCCCTTTGCGCCGGTGATCGCCCAGTCTTTGGCGGGCAGTGGGGACTCTTCATATTGGTCGGGAAACTCAACCGGCTCCATCATCTGGCCGATCATCCCATCGCCGATAACCAGCACCGGGTTACGGTACTTGTCGGCAAGGTGGAATGCCAGCATGGTCAGATCGACGGCCTCCTGCACACGTCGCCGGCGCCAGAACGAGCAGACGATAGTCGCCGTGGCCGCCACCCTTGGTCGACTGGAAATAATCCGATTGAGCGGGTAGGATGCCGCCCAGGCCCGGACCGCCTCGCATGATATTGATGATCACGACCGGCAGCTGTGCGCCGGCCATGTACGAAATCGCCTCCTGCATCAAGCTCACGCCGGGACTGGAGGACGAGGTAAATACCCGTTTGCCGGTTGAGGCGGCACCGAAAAGCATGTTGCCGACGGCGACTTCAGATTCCGCCTGAACAAACACGCCCCCGACTTCCGGGAGTCGCTTGGCCAGGTACTCGCCGACTTCGCTCTGCGGAGTTATCGGATAGGCAAAGTAGTGAACAGCGCCGGCGCGGATCGCGGCTTCGGCGATCGCTTCATTGCCTTTCATCAGTATTCGCGTCATGTCACGCCTCAATACTCGTACAGCACAAAGCGCGTGCCGTGCATCTTGACAGTTATCGCCGCATCGGGACAGGTGATCGCGCACAGTTGGCAGCCGATACAGCGCGAAGGATCATGCATCAGGGCGTAGAAATACCCGCGCATGGTGATGTCCTTGGACATCGAGAGAATCTTCTGCGGACAGGCTTTGACGCAGAGTTCACAGCCTTTGCAGTAGTTCTTATCTATAATGACACCCGGCATAAGTTCCCTTGTCCTGCCTTCGCCTAATGGTTTTTCACCGCGGCACTGCCATGCTCCCACGGCTTCAGCATGCGCCGCGACAATGAAAATAGCGGCACCGAAATATCCTTGTCAGCAAGTTGAGCAATCACTTCATCCATCCCGCTGGCGAACACCAACGGTATTTCCGCACGCACTGCCACAGCTTCAGCGAGCGTAATGCCATCGAGTATGGTCTGCGGCGTAGTCTCGCCAATCAAATGCGTGTTTGAGACGATACCGCTGAATTTCAACCGCGCCGACGACTCGATCTCGTGCATCATCTTGAGTGCGCCATCGACCGTCGAGGTAAACGGCCGATTGGCGTTGAGCACCATGAGAAATTCGTATTGGGCGGCTTCCAACGCGTCGTGCATCGAACTTAAAACGCGGGCTCCCAGGTCATCCCCGCCGACATCAATAATCACTCGCCCGGAACTGCTTTCGATCGAGGCGCGAATCTGCGGTACAATAATCGGCAGATCGGCGAACGTTTGTTCGCCCAGCGGATTAATCGGGCGAATTCCGAAGGTTTCCATTTCCAGAGCGGCCTCGCGGGAACGGAAATAGGGGTTCACAATGTCGAGATCGATAATGCTGATGGGGTCCTGGGAATGTTGCGCCAGCTGGATGGCATAGTTGACCGCAACCTCGGTCTTGCCGGAGCCATAAGCGCCGGCAAAAATTACGATGCGTTTGTCGAACGAGATGTAGCTGCGATCAGTCATAGCGCCTACTCACAATAAGTGACATTTTTCACAATGTCAACAGTGTACACTCTACCTTATCGGACATAATTAGTCAAGTAACAAAGAAACTTTTTTGTCTATTTTTGGACAGTCGTTTGGGCTTGGCTAAAAGGAAGACAGTAATTGTCTTAACTATTCCGGCTTTCTTTATCAGAATCGTACAGGTCAGACCGCGAAAACTGGTAACCCACCCGAAGCGGTCGTTCCGTCGAATGCCGCAGCAACACGATCATCGGCAAAACGAGAACGAGATCGCGTGCCCGAATAGCGAAGGGTGGGACTCTTGTAGGGGTCGCAAATTTCCCACCCTCCGCTTCGCTCCGGGTGGGCTACCAATGACCGACAGAAAACCGAGATCCGCCATTCGACCGAACAAAAAAACGCCGCCCAGTTACCCGGACGGCGTCATATCGACTTATTAATTAGGCATTCATTGCAGCGGACGATAACACCGCAATGCTGTCGGTACGGAAACTACCCGTTGCGACGTCCGCCGCCGTAATCGCGACGCTCGCCGAAACCACCACGGCCACCGCCGCCACCGCGACGATCACCACCACCGCCACCACCACGAGAACCGCCGCCGCCGCCACCCGCTTCACGCGGACGCGCTTCGTTGACGTTGAGGGTACGACCAAGCAGTTCCTTGCCATTCATACCGGCGATAGCAGCCATTGCTTCCTCTTTGGTCGCCATTTCAACAAAGCCGAATCCGCGGGGTTCGCCCGAGAACTTGTCCTTAATGATGGTGGCCTTGGCTACATTGCCGAAGCTCGAAAACGCCTGACGAAGATCCTCTTCCGTTGCCTGACGTGACAGATTGCCTACAAAGATGTTCATTTCTCTCTCCTGTTTGGTTTACCGGCAAATTGGCAGCGATGGCAACTACGCGGCGTTCGCGGGTAAACAATGATTGTTGCGCACTATTGCGCCTCGTCTCCTGATAAATTTCTTCGGCTTGATTCTCTTGCGAAATGCATTAACCCTAAAAATTAAAGAGGAAGACTTGTGGTTGCATGCTGTACATTATCGGCAAAGACTACATTTGTCAACATTTATTTTGGGGAAAATCTCTTAACTCATTGTCAAACAACGTCTAAGCAGGCACAATTTCGGCTCCAACTAAGGCTCTTCCGGCAATCAACTTAGACTAATCGGTGACTTTGATCATTGGAGAAAAATCATGGACAACTTTCGATATTAGCAGTCTTCGCGTACCATAGAGACTATGAGAATCAGCTTCTTTGTTTTTGTTACCATCGCTTCTTTGATTGTCGCCGCGGCACACGCGGGGATACTCTTCTCATTTATCAAATTCTGCCAAATCGGACCGGGCGCGTTGCGCAAGATCCTCTTCGGCGCAATGATCCCGCTCGCCTTCAGTTTCATCATCACGTCGATGCTAGTTCACACGCACGAGAATGTTATCACTCGGTTCTTCTATGTGATTTCTGCCGGCTGGCTCGGCATCTTTCTGTATTTGTTGATGGCCACGATTCTCTGCTGGGTCGTGGTGCTGATTGTGAAGATCACTGGCACCAACGTTGTTGCCGCTTGGGTAACTGCCCCGATCTACATTGTGGCATTGTTGTTTTCGCTCTACGGATTCTGGAATGCTGCGAATCCGATTCTGAACAATATCACGGTTAAGATCGAGAATCTCCCGGAGAAATGGAAGGGCCGCACGATTGTGCAGGCTTCGGATGTTCATGTCGGCGCAATCAATCGTAGCGGGTTTGCCCAAGACATTGTCAATCTCATCAACAGCGCCAAGCCAGATGTTGTCGTGATCACCGGCGACTTGTTTGACGGAGCCGGTGAAGACTTGAGTCACCTCGTTGAACCGCTCAACCAGATTCAGGCGCCAATGGGCATCTTTTTCATCACCGGCAATCATGAAACCTATGTGGGCTTGAAGAAGTCATTTGATGCCCTGCAGAGCACCAATGTGCAGATTCTTCGCGACGAGATTGTCGATTTAGAAGGCGTGCAGTTGGTGGGAATTGACTATCTCACAATCGGAAACCCTGCGAAGCTGGATTCGATTGTGTCGCAGATTAATCCGGCACAGCCGAGTGTCGTACTCTTTCATGAGCCGCGCTTTGTGGAGATCATGAAGAAGGCTGGCGTCAATTTGCAGTTGGCGGGGCATACGCATCGCGGGCAGATGTGGCCGTTCAACTATATCACCAAGCGAGTTTACAATGGACTCGACTACGGGCTGTACACTGATGGAAGCTACAATCTCTACACTTCCTGCGGCGCCGGCACCTGGGGACCGCCGCTACGGTCGGGGAATCGACCGGAGGTGGTGGCGATCATGTTAGATGTAACATACTGCCTAAGAGGGAATAGATTCGCTGCCGGACTGTATTGATGATACAACATACTTTGCGAGGTAACCGTGAATCGATTTTCGTTGCTACTTCTTGTCGGGCTAGTAGTTGCTCCCCTCTCGCCACAGATGGCGGTTCCAGGATTTGATCGATCCCGAATCGTCACTTTCTGGTTACCAAAGCACGCACGTCTGGATCGCAGATAGCACGGAAGTAACCGTTCGTTTCCTCCAAGGCTTCTTCGAGTGCGATCGAACTAACACTCTTCCCATCAAGACCGCAGTCGACTCCGGGACCTTGACAACAAATCTTGGCCAACCGATGGCGCCTACCTGTGCCTTCGGCATTCGGACCAGCTACCGGCGAATGCACATTGCGACTGTCAAGAGGTGAATACAATCTCAAGCTGGGCGAAATCAGTAAGTCGACACGTACTCTCTGACTTGCGAGATTCGTCGATCGTGCTTAGGCAAGTATCTCATCTTCAGCGTACCCTGCGAAAGTCGATTCGCCAGAGTGGATTCAGGTCGTTGATAGTTAGTGTGGGAGTGCCGAGTGGGTAGCAGTAAGCACATGAGCTGGAATGACACTGCCGGGGTGTCTTGCATTGACCAAGTACTTATCAATTTCTGAAATTTCATGGCAACGAGGTCTTTCAATGGTCAAAACTGGATTCCCGCTTTCGCGGGAATGACTCCATGGGATGTCAGGAGTTCACGTCTATAACTGTTAGCCTTCGCGTGATTGAGTATCTTTAACCCAGATCCGAACCTGTTGTGCCCGTGTTCCATGCCTCAATTCGGGGCAAAGACCTATCAATGTGAAATCGAGATCTCCCAACGCGTCATTCCCGCGAAAGCGGGAATCCAGGTTCAGAGCTTGTCAAAAAGGTCTTCCCAACTGGGATTGAAGTTCTCGATAAGCTCGAGCTTCCACTTTCGATTCCACTTCTTCAGTTGCTTCTCACGGATTATTGCGCCACGAATGTCGCTGGCCACTTCATAGCATACCAGATCGTGAATATGCTACTTTGCTGTGAATCCGCCGAGCGTTTCATGCTTATGCTTCCACACACGAGCTCTTAGATCCGAGGTGACGCCAATGTACAGTGTACCATTGCGGCCGCTGGCCATTATGTAGACGTAGCCCTGTCCCAATTTTTAAGCCTGGATTCCCGCTTTCGCGGGAATGACGAATTGCAGTTCGGTGTGTTCTCGATGTTCAGAGTGCACAACCAAGAATTGACGCCCCCTTACGGCCGCACCCCCTGATACAACGCCGTGATATCCACATCTTCAATCATGTCGATAATGCGGTAATCGTCCTGCGCCAGTAGCTCGTCGGCGACCATCTCGATTTTGAAACGGTGGGCTTTTTCGATTTCCTTGATGCGGTTGACATCCTCGTTCATCATGAATTTGGCGACATCGGGATGGAAGCGCACCTGATAGCGCTTGCCGGCCTTGGCAACCTTGGCGCGCATGAACCAGCGTTCCACCTTCATCGCCATCGTCTCCTTCGACATGATGCGGCCGAAACCGTGGCAGGTCGGGCACGATTCGGAGAGCGTGTACATGATCGAGGGCTTGGTGCGTTCGCGGGTCATTTCGATCAAGCCGAAATCGCTCACCGGAAGAATCGAATTCTTGGCGCGGTCGTTGTCGAAACAGCTCTTGAATTCCTCGAACAGCACTTTGCGATTGGCATGCGAGTACATATCGATAAAGTCGAGAATGATCAGGCCGCCGATATCGCGCAGACGGATCTGGCGGGCAGCTTCGTGAGCAGCCTCGAGATTGGTCTGCAGGATCATGTTCTCCGGGTCCTTTTTCGTGCCGACGAAACGGCCGGAGTTGATGTCGACGGTCGTGAGCGCTTCGGTATGATCGATGATCAGATAGCCGCCCTTGCGGAACCAGATCTTGCGGTCGATCATCTTGTCAATTTCCGGTTCGATATTATAGGTGTCGAATACCGGTACATCGGATTCATACAGCTCGATTCGATTTTTCAGTTCCGGATCGATTGACTTGACATACTTCATTGTGTCGCGGAAGATGTCTTTGTCGTCGACGATCAGGCGGTCGACATCGTTGGTGAAGACGTCGCGCATGACCGACGAGGTCATTGACTCTTCCTTGTGCAACAAAGTACCCGGCCGCGCGCGTTCGGCTTTCTTCTTGACCTTGTACCAGATCTTCAGCAGGCGGCGGATGTCATTGGTGAATTCCTTTTCGGTGCGGCCTTCACCTTCGGTACGGACGATGATGCCGACACCTTCCGGCTTGACATCATAAACCAGCCGGCGCAAACGGCGGCGTTCGGCAAAGTTGATGATGCGCTTCGAGACGCGGATATAGTTCGACCCCGGTGCGAGGACCGAATAGCGGCCGGGAAGCGACAGATCGCTGGTGACGCGCGGCCCCTTGGTACTGATCGGTTCCTTGATAATCTGCACGACCAGCTCCTGGCCGACCTTGAGGATCGCTTCGATGCTCTCGTACTTGTGCCGGCGCGTGACCTCGGCGTTGACTTCTTCCTCTTCGGCGTCGATATCGTAGCGCGCGGCGGAATCGGATTCCAGGCTGATGTCGGAGATATGGAGGAAGGCGGCTTTTTCCATGCCGATGTCGACAAAGGCGGCCTGCATGCCCTGGACGATTCCAGTGACCCGGCCTTGATACATGTCGCCGACCATGCGTTCGGAGTCGGCGCGTTCAACGTGCAACTCGACCAGTTTGTCGTCTTCGGTGACGGCGATACGAGTCTCGTGCTCGCCGACGTTGACGATGATTTCTTTTTTCAATGTACTGCTCCTGACAGTTGTCAGGATGCGGAGATCAGCCGAACACCCGGCGCAAGCCGCACACCATTGAGGAACGTTTTTGAATCCATCCGCTTTTTGCCTTCGAGACAGACTTCGACCAACCGGACAGCGCCGGTGCCTGATGCCACGATCAGGCCATGAGACTTGTCTGCCGCAATGATTTCGCCGGGAACATGGGTGCCATTGACCTGTTCCGACAACGCGGCGCGGAGGATTTTGAGGCGTTTCCCGTCGAGGACAGTAAACGCATCGGCGGAACCGGCGAGGCCACGAATCTGATTGACGATTGCGATGGCGGGACGGGACCAGTCGATGGGACTGTCGGCGGGTGTGATTTTGGGAGCGGGCGACGCCAGCGTGTCATCCTGCGGGACGGGGCGTAGTTTACCGTCCTCAAGGCCGTCGATAGTCTCGACGAGCAGGTTTGCGCCGATGTCAGCGAGCTTCGGGTAGAGGTCTTCGTAGGTCTCATAAGGACCGATCGAGACTTCGCGAGCGAGCAAGATGCCGCCGGTGTCGACCGATTTCGCGATGCGAAATGTCGTGACTCCGGTTTTCGAAGCGCCGTCTATTATTGCCCGTTCGATCGGGGCGGCGCCGCGATAGCGCGGCAACAGGGAGGCATGCAGATTTATCGCGCCATGGCGCGGTAAGGCGAATAGCTTTTCCGGCAGGATTCGAAACGCCACGACCGCAAACAACTCGGCGGCAATTTCGCCGATGCGTCGCAGGAATCCCGCGTCAGTCAATTTGTCCGGCTGCAAGACCTCGAGGTTTTTGCTCAATGCAAATTCTTTGACCTCTGATGGTGTCTGTTTTCTTCCTCGTCCAGTCGGCTTATCAGGAACTGTCACGACTGCCGCGACCTGATGTCGCGACTGCAATAGCCGTTCCAGCGCGATTTGCGCGAACCTGGGCGTACCGAAGAAGACCAACCGCATCCAGTGGTTAATTCTTTGTATTAGGATACCTTTATTTTTTTCAACTTCCCGGAGAGCATTTCCCGCTCCACCGGGTCAATATGATCTATGTACAAGACGCCGTTGAGATGGTCATTTTCGTGCAGGATCGCCCTGGCAAACAGACCCTCGGCACGGACTACTTTCAGTTTTCCATCCAAATCGGTGTAACGGCAAACGACCTCGCTGGGTCGGGTCACCTCAAAGAAGAGTCCCGGGAAGGATAAACAACCTTCTTCACCGCACTGTTCACCCGAAGTGGACAAAATCTCGGGGTTGATCATGACGACCTTGTCGTGTTCGAGCTCAACCGATTCCAGATCCAGGACAAAAAACCTTTCGGTGACACCCACTTGCGGCGCAGATAGCCCGATTCCCTTGATACGCCGGAGAGTAATAAACATCTCCCCGATGAACTCCCTGAGTTCGGGAGTAATTTCCTTGACGGGCGTGCACATTTCGCGCAGAACTTCATCACCGTATATGACAATCTTCTGCCGGGCCACGTTTACGCAACTTTCTGGGCTATCGCTGATTTAAGGAACTCCATTTTGACTTCATCGGAAACTTTGATGATAATCTTATTCTCATCTTCGGAGAACCCAAAGATGGTACCGTACATTCCGCCGGTCGTGATAATCCGGTCACCCTTCTTAAGTTCGCTAAGCATCTTGGTATGCTCTTTCTGGCGCTTCTGCTGGGGGCGAATCATCAGAAAATAGAGAACCAGAATCATCAAAGCGAAGGGTAGAACCATACCCCAAATACTGCCAGCACCACCGCTTCCGCCTTGGGGAGCGGCCATTAATAGAAAATCCATTTACTTACTCCTCCGAGAGTATTATACGCTGTCGGCATCATCCTTATAGTGTTTGAAAAAGCTCTCCTTGAATTCAGTGAACGCATTTCCGAGGATCGCCAGACGTGCCGAGCGGACTAAGCTAAGATAGTAATGAAGGTTATGTATTGTCAATAGCCTCATGCCAGCTATTTCGGACACGTTTATCAGGTGTCGAAGATAGGCTCTTGAATAATTGCGACAACAAATACATTCGCAGGCTTCATCAATCGGTCGATAGTCGCAGGAAAATTGCGCCAGTTTGACATTCAGCCTGCCAAATCTGGTAAATGCGGTGCCGTTGCGAGCGTTTCTGGTCGGCATAACACAGTCAAACATGTCAATACCCCGTTCGATTCCAAGAACTAAGTCTGACGGTGTACCAACGCCCATAAGATATCGGGGTTTGTTCTCGGGTAGGATTCCATCCAGCAATTCAAGTAAAGGGAACATCTCTGATTTTGGTTCCCCGACCGAAAGGCCGCCAATGGAATAGCCCGGAAAATCCAGATCAACCAATGCCCGAGCAGAACGCTCACGCAAATCGGGATAAATTGAACCTTGAACGATGCCGAACAAAGTCGGAGCAAAGTTGCCTACGGTTGGGCACGTCCCGGAATAAGATGCCGAATTCTGCGAAATTTGGTCGACGACACTCAGCCAATGCTTTTTCTGGCGTTCAGCCCACCGGAGGGTCTGACGCTCGGCGCGGTCGGCGTCGGCATGGGTGCAGGGATACTCAATGCAGACATCGAGCGGCATGATGATATCGGCACCGAGTGCGACCTGGACATCTATGGTCGATTCGGGAGTAAACAGATGCGCCGAACCGTCAATGTTGGAACGGAATTGGATTCCCTCGTCACTGATTTTGCGGAGCTCCTTGAGTGAGAAAGCCTGGTAACCGCCGGAATCGGTCAAGGTCGGCCCACGCCATCCGTTGAAGCGCGCCAACCCTCCGGCATCGCGGATAATGTCGATTCCGGGGCGCAGGTAAAGATGGTAGGTATTGCCAAGGATTATCTGGGCTCCGACCATGCGGAGATCGTCCGCATCGAGGGTCTTGACCGAAGCCGCGGTTCCGACCGGCATAAAGATCGGAGTCTGCACCTTGCCGTGGGGAGTGGTCAACTCGCCGGCGCGAGCGCGGCCGGAGTTGGCGGTGAGAGTGAAGTCAAAAGTCATGGGGTCCGAATATAGGAATGTCAGGACGAGATGTCCACACCTGATGTCGTCGGTTTTCAGGGGTATGACAACCCATCGTCCTCCAAAAAACATCTTGACATCTTTTGTCGATATTGATAATCTCGTTTTCAACTAAATCACAAAAACACCCCGGCAACGGGTTCAGATTCCGACACTCGTAACAAGGCTCGAATTGTAGTCGATGAACGGCTTATTACTATCGCCTTGCCGCGCCGTGACAGTCATGGCGGTTTTGTTGCTTGCGGCGATGACAAAAAAGGAGGTGGGAAGACCGTAAGAACTTAGCTCTCATGCCCCTATTTGCAAGGGGAGAATCAGGCAGTACAGAAACAGAATCTACCACACGATGACACGGAAAACGTGGAGGATGCAAATTGATGAAACGCACTTTCGTTATCGCTTTCGGGCTGATCGCAGTACTTGCCGCTTTGGCACTGGCGGAGGTCAAAGTTGCCAATGTCGTTCGTCCCGATGTCCCCGACTTTGTCGGCTATGTCCCTGATGAGTTCGTTGTAAAGTTCAAGCCGGAAGTTGGCAAAATCAGCCAGACACAGACGGCGCTTGGAATCGTCGCCATCGGTAATGCCGGAATCGACGCGCTGTCGCGCCAATATGAAGTTGCGCAGATGCGCGAACAATTCCCCGGCGCCACACCGATTTCCGTCAGAGGCGAGATTCTTGATCTTTCGCGCTATCATGTGATCAAATTTGAGAGTGGTCACAAGCTCGAAGACGTCATGGCTGAGTACCGCAATAATCCGATGGTAGAGTCGGTAGAACCGATCGGCATTCATGCCCTCTATGCCACCCCCAACGACGGATTCTATGATCCGGAACAGTGGCATCTGAATCAAGCGGCAAATGACAAAGACATCGACGCTCCGGAAGCCTGGGATATCGAGTCCGGAGATCCTGGTGTTATCGTTGCCGTAATGGATTCCGGTGTTCGCTATTACCACAAGGACCTTGGCGGCTCGGCAGCGTCTTCGACGACCCCGACGGCGGCCGACGGCAACATGTGGATCAACCTTGCCGAGAAGAACGGTACGGCCGGCGTTGACGACGATGGCAACGGCTATGTCGACGACTGGGTCGGATATGACTTCGTTACCGGACTGACCGGTTGCTGGACCGGTGAAGACTGCGCAACGGCCGACAACGACCCGCGCGACTTCAACGGCCACGGCACCCATTGCGCAGGCAATGTCGGCGCTATCAACAACAACGGCTATGCCTCGTGCGCTGCTGCCGGCGGCTGGGGCAACGGCACCATTGCAGCCAACGGCAATCGGTGTCAAAGTTATGGCCCTGCGCATCGGCTATTCGGCCTCATATCTTGGCCAGGAAGCCGGATATGTTCGCATGGACTTTGCGGCTTCAGCATTCTATTATGCCGCGAACAAAGGTGCGAAAATTGCTTCCTGCTCGTGGGGCGCTTCGAACTCCGGCGGTATCGATGCCGCCATCACCTACTTCCTGAATGCCGGCGGAATGATCTTCAAGGCGGCCGGCAATGCCAACAATCAGACTTCAGACTACATGACGGCACGGACGGATATCATCGCCGTTGCCGCTACCGATCAAAATGATTGCCGCGCCAGCTTCTCCAGCTACGGCACCTGGGTCGAGATTTCGGCTCCGGGCGTTGCGATTCTAAGTTCGTATCACGACCACGCCGATGCCGCCAACGATTATGTTGCGACATTGGATGGCACCTCGATGGCGACCCCGATTGCGGCGTCAGTTGCAGCGCTGATCTGGTCAAAGAATCCGACCTGGACAGCGACGCAAGTGCGCGACCGTCTGTATACCACGTCCGATCCAATTGGTGGGCTTTCATGCAACTCGGCATATGCCGGCAAACTCGGCGTCGGCCGGGTTAATGCCTACAACGCTGTCAATTCCGGCGGCGGATGCACAGCGCCGGTAGCCAATTTCAGCGGCACACCGGTTTCCGGAACCGCGCCGCTTTCGGTAACATTCACAAATTCCTCGACCGGCACTGCGCCGTTGACCTATGCGTGGGCGTTCGGAGACGGTGGAACCTCAACTGCGGCCAGTCCGGTCTATTCCTACACGACGCCCGGAACCTACACGGTTACACTGACGGCGACCAACGCTTGCGGTTCCGACGGCGAGACCAAGACAGGATACATTACGGTCAATGCACCGCCGGCCCAGCAGTGCGATGATTTCAACGACAACAATATCACCAACTGGGTGAACAGCACCGGCACCTGGACAGTGGCGAGCGGAATCGTGACCGGTAATTCCAGTACCGCGAATTCCAAACGCACGTCGCCGTTCGGATCCTTTACGAATCCGACAATTACCTGTCAAGTTCGGATGAATTCAGGCAGGACTCAGCGCAATGCGCGCGTAATCTTTAATTACGTCGACGCCAACAACTATCGATTCATTGAAGGTGACGACGTCAATAACTGGTGGCGGATCTACTCGCGCACGAGCGGCACGAATACTGTGCGTGCGACCTTCACCGCAACTGTTGCAACAGCAACATGGTACAATGTTGAAGTTGTCGTAACCGCAACCGGAAACACGACGCTGAAAGTCAATGGTGCCACGCTCGGCTCCTACAATTTCGGTTCGGCCCCAAGCGGCCCGGTGGGTATCGGCTACAGCCAGCTCCAATACCAACTTTGACAATTTCTGCGTCGGCACGAGTTCGTCATTGATCGTAGAGCAGGGCGCAACCGAGGAAGTCGGCGAACCGATTGCCAAGACCTCGCCGTTGCCGACAGCTTTTGAGTTGGCGCAGAATTATCCGAATCCATTCAATCCGACTACGACCATTAAGTACATTCTCTCGGAAGCTACCGACGTTGAGTTGGTAATCATCAATGTCCTGGGCGAAAGAGTGAAAACCCTCGTTAGTTCCGCACAGGCGGCCGGAGAACATTCCGTCGTTTGGGATGGACGCAACCAGTCCGGCTCGCAAGTTTCATCAGGTATCTATTTCTACAAGATGACTGCGGGCGGAGCGACCGAAACGCGTAAGATGGTGATGATGAAGTAATTCTCGACATCACCCGAGTATTGAACCCATCGCGGCGGCGCCACAAGCCCGCCGCGATTTGTTTTGCTCTCGAATAATCGCACATGAACCGCAAATCGGTATTGCTTTTCGCCGAATTTTGGTTAATTTCTACCGAACTATCTACTATACAGGGGGTGAACTGCTACTAAGGAGCTTGCCATGGCTGTCAGGTCTTACGAAGAATACATCGCATCGCTCAAACGCATGCGGCCGAATGTCTACAAATTTGATGAACTGATTACCGACGTAACCACGCACCCGGCGACCAAGCGGACAGTCGAGGGTCATGGACAGATATTCAAACTGACAGCCGATCCCGACCTTCGCGATATCTTCACCTGCATGTCGCATCTGACCGGGGAGCCGGTGTCGCGTTATCTCTCCTTGATTCAGAGTCCCGAAGACATGTGGGCCAACAGCCGCCTGAAACGAACAATGTTTCAGAAGACCGGCACTTGTACCGGCGGACGCTGCGTCGGCTGGACGGCCTTCAACTCCATGTACGCCGTGACCTATGATATCGACAAGGAGATGGGGACTGACTATCATCTGCGCATCAGAGAGTGGCTCCGGGACGCCCAAACACGCGACATCACGATCTCCGGCGCCTTGACCGACCCCAAGGGCGACCGCGCCAAAGGCGTCGCGGAACAAAGCGATCCCGACTATTTCCTGCGGATTGTCGAACGACGTCCAGATGGCATTGTCGTGCGCGGCGCCAAGGTAATGATCTGCGGCGTTGCGGCTGCGAACGAGATTTTTGTCCTGCCTGGATCGGGCTATTCCGAACACGATGCCGATTACGCCGTTTCCTTCGTTGTGCCGCGCGACGCCGAAAATCTCACGATTGTCGAAACCCGCCATCCCAGCGATGGCCGCGACTATGAAGAAGGTTTCGATTCGGCAGTCCAAGAGGGCGGAATCACGCAGGCCTTCCTGTTGTTCGAAGACGTCTTCATCCCGAACGAACGCGTGTTTATGGCGGGCGAGTACAAATTCGCCCAGGCGGCGGTGCTAAACTTCATTTGCAACTATCGCGCCGCCATCGGTGGTTGCGTCGCCGGACAGGGAGACGTCAAGATCGGCGCTGCGCTTCTGACTGCACGCACCAATGGACTCAATTCAAAGGTGTTTAAGGACAAGGTCATCCAAATGCAGATCAATAATGAGACGACATTCGGAATGGGCATTGCGGCGGCGGCGATGGGAAAGAAACACCCTTCCGGTGTGTGGTTGAGCGATCAATTGCTGTCCAATGTCAACAAGGTCCTGGTCGCAACATTGCCGTATGAAACCTCGCGGCTGGCGCAGGACATTGCCGGCGGAATCGCGGAAACCGGCTGCATCCCCTCGTATAAAGACTTCAAATCGACAAAGTACGGTCACCTGATCGAAAAATACATGTCGGCGCGTTCTTCGGCGGAGTCGCGCTTGAAAGCGGCGCGCCTGGTGGAATGGGCGACAATCGGAGCCGGAGTTCCCGGATGCATGCATGGCGGCGGGTCACCGGACGGCGCGAAACTGATGATCCGCTCTTACGGCAAGGTCGATGAGAAGGTGGAAATGGCGAAACGGCTGGCGGGAATCACGGAAGATGTGCCGGAGCCGGGCGGGAAATAATCGCCTCCTCGCCACCGGCGGCCGAAAGGTCATTCCAGCAGCGCTGTGATTCTCTTCGCCAACGTGAAATCGAATTCGGTCAAACCGCCGACATCGTGAGTGTAAATGTCAATCGTCACGCGCGGATAGGTCAGAAGCACATCCGGGTGATGATTGAGATCGTCGGCGATCCGGGCGATCTGATTGACGAAAGTCACTCCATTGCTGAAGTTTAGCGTCTGAAACTGCGAGCGCAGACGGCCATCGATATAACCCCAGCCCGGGACATCCGACAGGCGGTCAGCGATTTCTTCTTCCGACAGCTTTTTTCGACTTACCATAGCTATCCCTCATCGAATCATCTATATTAGCTGTGCGCTGGTTTCGACCGACCACCGCTGTCCAAACAATGATGGGTCGTAATCTTCTATTGGTACGTAAGAGAAGTATGGATTTTTCGGAATCATTTACGGTAGCGCTGAATTCATTGCTTGCCAACCGCGTACGATTGGTGCTCACGATGCTCGGTATTATCATCGGTGTCGGAGCAGTGATTACAATGATATCCCTCGGCGAAGGCGCCAAGCAGGCAGTCGAGACGCAGATTCAGCAGCTGGGGACGAATATCCTTACTGTCCGCCCGGGGGCATCCGGACCGAACATGAATCGCGCTGCCGGAAACACCGTTGAATTCAAGCAGGAACATGTCGACGCTGTCCGGGAGCAATGCAAGTCGATTGAAGCCGTCGTACCCGAATTCTACCAATACACGCAGATTAAATTCGGCAATCAGGTGACCTATTCGCAAATCTGCGGCACCGAACCGGCCTATGAGTGGGTGCGCAATTCGCCGGTCTCGCAGGGGGAGTACTTTACCAATAGCGACAATGCCCGCCGCGCCCGCGTCTGCATCATTGGCGAAAAAGTGCGCGAAACTCTTTTTCCCGAAAACGGTAACGTCGTCGGAGAGCAGGTCAAGATCAAGGGCGTCAATTTCACCATTGTTGGTGTTCTCAAGAGCAAAGGCGAAGGTTGGGGCGATCCGGACAATACTGTAATCGTGCCGATCGAGACGGCACAGAAGCGGCTGTTTGGGACCGAAAGGGTTTCGCAGATCTCCATTAAAGTGCCAGATATCGCATCTATGGACCCGGCCGCGTTCGAGGTTGAAGGCGTACTGCGCAAATATCTTAAACTGCGCCCGGACGAGACGAACAACTTCTCGATCCGCAGTCAGCTGGATATGTTAAGCACCTTCGGCGAAGCCTCAAAACTCTGACGACGCTACTGGCCTCCATTGCAGCGGTCTCTCTGCTTAGTTGGCGGTATCGGAATCATGAACATCATGCTGGTTTCCGTCACTGAACGCACGCGCGAGATTGGAATTCGTATTGCCATCGGTGCGCGCAAGCGCGATATCCGCTATCAATTCCTGATTGAAGCGGTTTCCATTGCACTCATTGGCGGCATTATCGGAATTCTGCTTGGAATTGGAGCCAGCTTTGCGCTGGCCAAATTCGCGACCTGGAATACCAGTATTGCCCCCAATTCGATCATCCTCTCATTCTTCTTTGCCTTTCTGGTCGGCGTCGTGTTTGGACTCTTCCCGGCGGTAAAAGCCTCGAATCTCAATCCGATTGACTCGTTGCGCTACGAATAAGCGCAGCGCCTTGACTTCATCACCCCTCCCGCCTATATTCCCTATTCCACGAAGGAGTATATGTGTCTGAATATCAAACATCACTGAAGGCAAAGCTCTTGGAGCTGGTCAACAAGCATGCCGTCGTGCACGGCGATTTCATTTTGTCATCCGGGCAAAAGTCAACCTACTACATCGACGGCAAATTGCTGTCGTTGATGCCCGAAGGACTGAACTACTTATCACGCGTAATTCTGGAAATGATTGACGGTGACAAAGTCGATGCCATCGGCGGGCTGACGCTCGGTGCCGACCCGATTATTGGCGGTGTGGCAACGCTGTCGTATGAGTCGAAGAAACCGGTGGCGGGATTGATCATCCGCAAGGAGAAATCGGGGCATGGCCGCGAAAAACGTATCGAAGGTCCGCTGCGCAAAGGAATGCGTGTCGTGGTCGTCGAAGATGTCGTCACCACGGGGTCGTCCTCATTCAAGGCGATTGAAGCGCTGGAAGAGGCCGGCTGCGAAGTTGTCAAGGTGATTGCATTGGTGGATCGACTTCAGGGCGGAAGCGAGGCTTTCGCTGCCAAGAACTACAAGTTTGAACCGATCTTTACACTCAAGGACCTCACTCTTTGATGTCCGATTTGAAAGTACACTATTCTCAAGATTGCGACCGCGGTGTGCTGAAGAACCGGCAGATTGCGGTCGTGGGCTATGGTTCGCAAGGACGCGCTTTTGCACTCAATTTGCGCGACTCCGGCTGCGACGTGACCGTGCTTCTCCGCCGGCACAGTGCATCACGCGACATCGCTGCTAAAGAAGGAGCAAAAATCGGAGAACTCTCCGAAATAGCCGAATTCAACATTATCATCCTCGCTCTTCCCGACCACGAGCAACCCGCCATTTACGAAGAGTATTTTGCAGCCGACGACGAGATTCGGATATTCGTTTTCTTGCACGGATCGAATTTCCATTTTCGAAATATCGCCTTCGGTGAGAACCACGGCGTCATTCTTGTGGCGCCACACGGTCCGGGGCGGGACTTGCGTGAGAACTACCTCAACGGAACCGGGCTGTCCTGTTTTCTGGCGATCGGCCAGGATGTTGCGAACACGGCTAGACCAGTTGGGCTGGCTCTGGCAGATGCGCTTGGCGCCGGCAACGCCGGCATTTATGAGACAACCTTTCACGATGAAGCTGTCGGCGACTTGTTCGGCGAACAGACTCTGCTGGTTGGCGGGCTGGCCGGATTGACCGACGCGGTTTTCCGGACGATGGTCGACAAGGGAATTCCACCGGCGAACGCCTATCTGGAGACGATCAAGCAACTCAAGCTCCTGGCGGCAATGATCGAACAACATGGCCCGGCCGGGATGATTGAGCGCGTTTCCAAGACGGCGGCATTTGGCTCGCTTCTGGCAATGCCTTCCCTATTTGATCAGACTTTCCAACAGCGCTTAGAAGCGATTTACTATGCCATCGAAGGCGGCCAGTTTAACCAGCTGCTGCTTGAAGAAGCCAAGAATGATTTTCAAATGTACGAAGGGCTACTGAATCTGGTGAAGCAGCGCCTGTCACAAAAGATAAGCGAGCAATTCCAGCCGGGCGAGAAGAAGCCATGACTGTAAAGATACAAATCAGGAACCTCCGCCCGGAGGATTATGAAGAAATAATCCGCATCTGGTCGGAGTGCGGTCTGCATGTCAAACCAAAGGGACGCGACAGCAAGGCACACATTCTCGCCGAAATGGAGGAGAATCCCGATTATCTGATCGGAGCGTGTGTCGATGACAAGTTGATTGGTGTGGTTGTCGGTTCCTACGATGGCCGCCGCGGCTGCGTTAATCGATTAGCGGTAGTGAAGGAATATCGCAAACACGGAGTAGCGCAAGAACTGATTCGCGTGTGCGAAGAGAGACTGAAGGCATCCGGGGCGTTGGTCATTTATGCACTGATCGAGGTCGAAAATATTCCCTCGCAGACGCTCTTCAAGAAAATGAAGTACCGCCACCACGATGGCTTGATGTTCTTCTCCAAGCGGGAAAGCGATGAAGTGTGACGAGTTTGTTGCGAATACTCGCGTTCTCAACTCTATTTGCCGTGCTGTGCCTGGCCTGCGGAGATAAAAGCGAAGTCCTGCAGCGATTTTCATTGATCGCGGATGGCGAGCAGTCCGCTTTTGCGCAGACTGCGGCAACCTATCCGGTAACGTATGACAGCACGTCAATGGGTGTGTTTATCAAGAGCGTGAACGGAGTATCGAGCACCCGGACAGCGTATTGGCTCTACTTCATCAACAGCAAGCCGGTCCCGAAAGCGGCAAACGACTTTGTGCCGACGGCCGGAGACACAATTGAGTGGCGGTTAATTTCGGGATACTGATCTATTGCGGCGCAGGATCAAGAACAGAGTTACACCGAAGGCAAAGAGGGCTACTGCAATCAGGTGATTGTAAGTAAAGGTGATACCGCCGATCTGCGTCTCCATTTCGGCTTCATAGTAACGAACGTATTCAATCGAAAACCGAAAGATCGCCTCAATGATCAGCATTAGAGAGAAATGTGGCACCGTAGAATTTCTTCCCTTTGTCGAAGCGATGGAGCAAGAAGAATAGCAGCAAGTCCGTAGAGCGAAGAATAGAGCTGCGTTGGATGCAAATGCGCATCGCCAAACTGCGCGTACGGAATCGACCCTTCCGGAAATGATACTCCAAACGGCAGGTCGCACGGCATCCCGAAACAGCAACCATTGAGAAAGCAGCCAATGCGGCTGATAAAGATCCCCAATGCCAGTGCCGGAGCGAAGATATCCATCACTTGCCAGAGGCGCTGTTTCTTGAGGCTGACATAGATCAGCGTCGCGAGGATTGCAAATACCACTCCGCCGTAGAGATTGAGACCCGCTATGCCAAACTGCCCGCTTGCGCCAAAAGGGTTGAACGAAGAAAGCAGATTGTCCGAGAAATCCGACCAATGGAAGATGACATAGAATACACGGGCACCGATGATGCCGGTAAAGATCACGACAAAGGCAAGGTTGAGGACGAAATTGACATCGACGTGCTCGCGCAAAGCGCGCATGCGGATATAGACAATGCCCAGGAAGAACGACAATGCCAGCATAAGCCCGAAACTGCGCAAGGCGAAGGGGCCGATATGAAAGATCTCCGGATGCATCAGCGAAGGTGAATATAGGGAGTAAGCAGTTTTTTACAAGAGCAAAGGTGGTGCTGGTGCAGGTACTTCTGTGTCGTAACACCATCACGCTTTGCCCCTCTCCCGAAAAGAGAGGGGCAAGGTGGTGACTGTTACTGCCCCAAGATCAACGGCAGTCCGTTCTTGGAGTTACCGATAATGACAATCTTGGCGTTCGGCGACTGCGCCAGTTTCTCCGTCGTTTCGATACCCTTCCATTCGAGCAGTTTGTCGTTGATGCCGGCAGAAACGATCTTCTGGAAGTCGGCGATACCCTGCGCTTCGATGCGCTTGCGTTCCGCCTCCTGCTGCTCCTTCTGCAGGATGAATTCCATGCGCTGGGCTTCCTGCTGGGAAGCAAGTTTCTCGTTGATCGCTTCCGATATGCGCTGCGGCAAGGTTACGTCGCGGATCAGGATGCTTTCAAACTCGATATACTTGTCTTTCAGCTTCTCCTGCACTGCCGCCAGCATGAGACCGGCGATTTCATCGCGCTTGGTGGAATAAAGTTCCTCGGGAGTGAACTTGCCGGCAATCGAGCGTGATTCGCCGCGCAAAGCCGGAGCGACAACAACTTCATAATAATTCGGGCCGATAGTAATCTGCAGGCTATCCAGCTTGTTGATGACCGGACGATACCAGACCGAGACCTCAAGCGAAACCGTCGCGCCGTCGGCGGTGAGCAGTTTAAGGGTCTCTTTCGCCTCCTGAGTTTGAATTGTGTAGGTGTAGATGGTATTCCAGGGCATGTGCCAGGCGAAGCCCTCAGGATAGACGGTTCCCATTTCGGTGCCGCCGCCAAACTTGAAAAATTTGACGCCGCGCTCGCCCGAGCTGATTTGCGTGCCGCAACCGACAAAGATCAATGCGAGCATCAAGATGACTGCGACCTTGAAGCCGCTAAGTGTACGGGGACTGGTGGACATAATGATTCCTCCTTGGTTGAAGCCTTCCCGTCTGGTTCACGGGAAGGCGTGGGGTTTGCCAATTCGCTAAAGTGAATTTAATGTCAGGCTTTTGTTAACACAAATCTTGCATCAACGGCGCGGGTGTTATTCTTGTCCGCGGTCACAATGAACGGGTTGATGTCGATTTCGGCAAAGTCGGGGAATTCGAGGACCAATTGCGACAGCTTGGTGATGGCGTCCTCAATGGAAACGATATCCACGGGTTTGGAGCCGCGAAATCCGGTCAGCAGCCTGTAGCCTTTCAACCCCTGGATCATTTCGCGCGCGTCGAGGTCGGTTAGAGGCGCGATGCGGAACGAGACATCCTTCATTATCTCGACATAGATACCACCGAGGCCGAACATGATCAGCGGACCAAATGATGGATCGGTGGTCATGCCGATTACGGTCTCAACTCCGCCGGTGATCATCTCCTGAATCACTACCGAGAACTGTTCCTTGGACTTGGGCATTGCCTTCTTGATGCGTTTCTGCATCTCGGCATACTGCTCCATGACTTCCTGCGGAGTGCGCAGGTCGACGGCAACGGCCTGATACTCCGTCTTATGCAGGATGTGCGGCGTATTGACCTTCATCACAACCGGGAAACCGATTTTCTGCGCGATTTTGGCGGCCTCCTCTTTGGAGAAGGCATACTTATAATCGGCGACTGCGATCTTGTAAGCGTCAAGAATTTGCAGGGCGTCGTCGCCAACCACAGCGGCGTTCTTGGCATCGCGATTTCGGGCAATAATCTCCGCCACCTTGTCGTGGTTGCCCTTGATCCTGGCGATCTTTCCCTCAGGACGCGACAACCAGCGGCGATACTTGTCGATATGCGCCAGCGTGGTCGCAATGGATTCGGGGAAAATCATCGCCGGAATATCAGCCTGACGCAGGCGGTCGAAGGCCGCCGAACCGTAGGTCACCCCCATAAAACAGGCAAACATCGGCAGCTTGGATTCGTGAGCAGTGTCAATTATCGCATCGGCCACCAGGTTGAGATCAATAGTCACGGGCGGAACACAGATGGCGATGACCGAATCGATGTTGGGGTCCTTGACCACATGCGAAAGCGATTTGCGGAACTCGACACCCGTGGCGCCGGCGACAAGATCGAGAGGATTGTGGACCGGGGTGCCCTTGCGGCAGAATCGGCTGAATCGCTTTGACAGTCTTCTGGTCAAACTGCGGCAGTGACATCCCGGAACCGATCAGCGCGTCGGTCGCGAGAATCCCCGGACCGCCGGCATTAGTGACGATCGCGACACGGTTGCCTTTGGGGACCGGCATCTTGGCAAGCGCATTGGCGACATCGAACATCTCTTCAATCGTGTTTGCACGAATCACGCCGGTCTGCTCGAATAACGCATCGACGGAAACATCGAGACCGGCCAGCGCACCGGTATGCGATGACGCCGCGGCGGCGCCCTGCGTAGTCTTGCCGGACTTCACAACGATGATCGGTTTGACACGGGAGACCTCGCGGGCAATCTTACTGAATGTGCGCGGATCGCCGAAATTTTCGAGATAAAGTAGAATGATCTCGACGGTCGGGTCGTCGCGCCAGTATTCGATGATGTGATTGCCGTCGATGTCGGCTTTGTTGCCGATGGAGGCGAACATCGACAGACCAAGATTGATTTCCTGCGCCTGCGCCAGAATCGCCTCGCCGAGCGCGCCGGATTGGGAAATCAAACCGATCTTGCCGAACGAGGGGCGGATTTTCGAGAATGTTGCATCGAGATGAACCTTGGGATCGGCATTGATGATGCCGAAGCAGTTTGGCCCGATCATGCGCATATTGTAGTGTTTGACGAGAGCCGCGACTTTCAGTTCGAGTTCGGCGCCGGCCTTGCCCTGTTCCTTGAATCCGGCGGTGATCATGACGAGTCCCTTGACGCCCTTCTCCCCGCACTGCTCGACGGTACCAAGCACGAGTTCTTTGGGCACGACAATCACGGCTAAATCGACCGAATCAGGCACATCAAGAATGGTCGAATAGCACTTGATCGAGTGGATGACCGACTTGGTGGGATTAACCGGGAAGACTTTCCCTTCGAATTCGTAGTCGATAATGTTGTGGAGAAGTTCGCGTCCGATCGAGCCTTTGCGGTTGGTTGCGCCGATCACGGCTATCGATTTCGGGCGGAAAATGAAGTCGAGACTTCCTTTCACGGCCGGGTCCTTTCGTCGAGTTTAGTCATGGCGAATACGATAGCCCAGCGGTTGTGAAAATTCAAGGGGAATGTTGGGTGCAAGAAACCACGATATGATGAAAGCAAAGGATGGAGCGGCGAATTGAAAGCAATTCTCACTCTTTCCGAAATCCGATCTGCCTCTTTGAACTCGCCGGTGGCGTCATGAGTTGTCTGATCGCAACTAAAATGGCGCGAAGATCCTCATCGTGGCCAGCTACTTTGCGTTCAAGTTCGGTGAGCTTGTTCGCTAGTTTTGAATGCGTCAGCAGTACTTCTCGAAGTCTGACAAAGGCACGCACGACGAAGATGCTCGCTTCAACGGCGCGCGGTGAGTTGAGGACACTTGCGAGCATAATTGCGCCGTGCTCGGAGAAGGCATAGGGCAGATACTTCCGATGCTCACCGCGACTGGTCTTTAAGGTCGCAATTTGCGACCTTAAAGAGCTAAGTTCTTGTGGTGTAAGCTGAAACATGAAGTCTATCAGGGAACCGCTCAAGGTTGCGTTTGACCTGCTCGTTCATTCTCTTCAACTCAACATCGTACAATTTCGCCAAGTCGCTGTCGAGCATAACGCGCATTCCGCGAATGAAGTGGATATTATGGTCGAGACTGGAAAGATCAAGAATTTCTTGCCGCTTCTTCATGGATATAACAATGCACGATTGAGGCCGGGTGTGTCAATCACATTCGTGAGGCGCTTGCGGAACAAGTTGTGCAGCGTCCTCACCCTACCCTCTCCGAGCGGAGAGGGTGAAGATCAGACGGAATTCTGATTTAGATATTGGAAGGTGACGCTACTTCAGCAAAGTCATCTTGCGCGTATCAGTGTATTCACGTGATTGCAAACGGTAAAGATACACACCGGATGCGACCTTGCGGCCGGATTGGTCGGCGCCGTCCCATTCTGTTGCATAGTTTCCTGCAGCCAGATCCTCATCAACCAGTGTGCAAACATGCTGTCCGAGCAGGTTGAAGATGTCAACCGATACTCGCGAAGCCGCTGCAATTTTGAACTCGATTGTCGTCGTCGGATTGAAGGGGTTGGGATAATTCTGCGAAAGTGAAAACGATTCCGGTAACGGCGCATCAGCAATTTCGCGAACGGCTGTTGCGGTCGGAATCGCCATTTTTCCCAACCATCCATCGGTAACTCCGGCGGCAACGTTGAAGGTAGTGGGGCCCAGTGTCAATGTCGTGTTAAATTGGCCGCCGGTATAGGCCGATGTTCCGGAGGCATTTGTTGCCATACAGAGAACGCCGCAACTGGTGGCGAAGGTATCACTGCGTTTCGCCCAGCGACGGACGCCGTCCGAACTCAAGCGCACCATCAACACATCTCCGCCGCCGGCGATGGTGACCGTTGTATCGGCGAAAGTCACTCCTATTCCAAAACTCGATGAGATCAAAATATCGTCATTGGCAAGCACTCTCACTCCGTAGGCAATTGCCGTCGAACCGGTAGTGCCACTGCTGCCCTTCGCCCACTGAAGGGTGCCCTCGCTATTGTATTTTGCGGCAAACAATCCCTGAGATCGCATTGCCAATGGATATGGAGTCGGTATCAAAACCGGCTTTGCCTCTGTATTGCCCGACCACATACACCTCGCCATGTTCGGAAGTGGTGATCGCATGGCCGATGTCTTCCTGCCCCGGCGTCGAAACCGCGCCGGCCTTCCGCGCCCACATCACGTCGCCGGTCGGCTCATACTTAACGATGAAGATGTCCGGATCGTTAATGCTCGATGAAGTAAGAGTGTTGGTACCGTAGGTAATCGTGCCTTTGAATTGCCCGGTCAGATAAATGCATCCCCAGATATCGACCGTCACGTCGCGATAGTCCACGAAGTAACTTGCACTTGTCGGGATTGTCCTCGTCCAGACCGTATCGCCGTCCAGTTCAAACTTGGTGAACGTTCTCCCGATCGCAACATAGATATGGTCGAAACCATACGCAATTCCACCGGGACCGGCAAATACGCCCGGGACGAGCTTTGCCCACTGGACGTCGCCGCTGCTATTGTATTTGGCGAGTCCGACAGTCGCACTGCCAAAGGGAAACTGCTGTGTTCCGAAATCCCAATTGCCGAAAAAACTACCGCAGACATAGACATTCCCTGCGGGATCATTCGTTATGTCAATTGACTGATCGAGAAAACCCGACGAACCAAAACTTCTCACCCACGCCGCTGTGCCGGCGCTGTTGTATTTTGCGACATACATTTCGGCGCCGACGCCAAAGCCCTTGACCTTGGTACCGCCGATCGAGGCGCTGTCGCCGTAATCTCCAACGATGTAGATATTTTCATTTTGATCGACCGAGACACCCCTAACCTTGTTCGTCCCGAAACCGCCGGTTGAGAATGTTGCGATCTGCGACGCCCAGCTCCAGGTTTGCGAATAAGCGGAAGTGGACACAAGTATAAGCCCGAGAACGAGAATTTGACGAACATTGACTAATTTCATGCATTTACTCCTGTTGTTGCGATAATATAATCGGAGAGCCATAATTGGCAAGGGGATTCTGCTGAAATCGATGGGCAGGAACTTAACAATCATTGACTTTGTGGGGCTATAATGTATCTTTCGAAGACATTACCAGTAATTACTAGAATTTGGCAGCTCGCACCATCCACTTCTTACTCTGAAACTGAGGTTGCAACGATGTCTCAATCGATGTCTGCCGAATCTCTCGGCTCGAAAACTCGCCTTACGCGGATTGTCATTTTGGCATTCACTTGCCTCTTGGCTATCGCCGGTATCTTCTGTTCCAAACTTGACGCTGCAGACACGCCTGCTGTGGAGCAGTTTCGCAACCAACCTGTGTCTTTCACCGAGAATCGCGGCCAGTGGGACAGCCAGGTGCTGTATCGGGCCAGCAGTGCTGGCGCGACGATGTGGTTCACCAGGGACGGAATTTACTACCAATTCACGCGGCTCAAGCAGGATCAAGCGAGCGGTTCCGTTGAGCAAATTGGCGGAAGAGATTCGCGCAAGTTTGAGCAAATGATAATCAAGGCGATTTTTGCGGATGCAAATGCGAATGTTCAAGTCACTCACGAAGGTCTGATGGAGTACAAGTGCAATTACTTCTTCGGCAACGATTCAACCAAATGGCAGGCCAATGTGCCGAACTATACATCTATTACATTCCGCAATTTGTATGCGGGTATTGACCTGAAGTTCGAGGCTGGCAGCGATGGCATGGAATCGCATTTCGTTGTGAATCCCGGAGCCGACCTGGAACAGGTACGAATGCAGTTTGAAGGCGCCAACTCAATCTCTGTCAATTCCGCCGGTGAACTTATCATCAATTGCCGTTGGGGAGAGTTAGTCGAACGCACTGCTGATTTCTATCAGGAGTCAAGCAGCTCGCGCGACAATTACTCCGGACGCTATGAATTGTTCGATCAGCAAACCGTTGGTTTTACAGTAGATGGCGGTTATGACGCTACACGCATGCTATTCCTGGCTCCCACTCTGACCTTTAGCACTTATCTTGGCGGCAGCGGTCTTAATGGTGAAGGTGCAGACGATTTGGTAACGAACTCGTCCAGTGAGGCAATCCTTGTCGGCACCACCTCATCAGCAGATTTTCCTATGGTGAATCCGTCTGATAATACATATGCACTGACGGACGGATTCGTCACCAAGTTTAGTGCTTCAGGAACAAGCCTGATTTCCAGCACTTACCTTGGCGGGTCTGGCGATGATTATTGTAATGCCGTGAGTATCACCTCAAGTGTGCTGCACGGAATTCTCGTGGTTGGCTATACACAATCATCGAATTTTCCAATGGTAAATGCGGTTGACACCAGTGCAAATGGTAGTTACGACTGCTTTCTTGTCGCCTTCGGTGCCGATGATGGTAGCGGAGGAAACAATGGCATCAGCTTCAGCACGTATCTGGGTGGCTCCGGTATTGAGGCACCTAGCGACATAGCGGTACAATGTGTACCTCCATGCAACTTAGACAGCTACACCATCTGGATAACCAGTTCTACCTATTCCGCTAATTTTCCCACAAGCCCTGCTTACGACAACACACTTGGTGGTTCGGTGGATGCGTTCTTAACCGAGTTTACAATCGGAGTCACTGGTTACAGTATGGGGCGGAGTACGTACTTTGGTGGAGCCTCGGGCGACTATGGTGCTGGTGTTGTCATGATCGGCAGCGCTGCCAACCGGCCGCACATGTATGACTGGAACCACTACATCCACTGACTTTCCGGTGGCAAATCCATTCGATGGAACATTCGGAATGTCGAAGACGCGTTTCTGGCTGGATTTGACTATGAGGGCAATGGTCAAATGTATCCGACATTTAGCACTTATTCGGCGGCAGTGATAACGATAATGACCTCCAAATCGTTGCCCGCAGTTCTGGAAATCTCGTCATTGCAGGATAGTACCCACGGTCAGGACCGACCTGCCAATTTCAGTTGGATATGACAATAGTCAAAACGGCAACTACGGACGCTTTTCGTTGCCGAATTCAACGGCGGGCCTCGTCGTTGGTGTTGAGTACCTATCTTGGGGAAGTCAGTGATGAACGACTGTATCGGATTAGCGTTGGATCAAGGGGGCAATGTATATGTGACGGGTTACACACAATCGACAGATTTTCCAATGGTCAATGCTTATGATGCAACTCTTGCCGGAACGGGAGATGTCTTCATCGCCAAGTTTAACTCCGTCGGCTACGACCTTGGATTTCGCAACTTATCTTGGCGGTTCGGGGATAGATCAAACTCGGGGTATCGCAGTCGATAATCGTGGTTACATCTCAGCCGGATCAACGTTATTCATCGGATTTCCCAATGTTGATTCCTATGATCCGACTTATTTCTGATAAGTCGCGATTGCCTTCCTGACAAAAATCTGTGTCCCTCCTATCAACACTCTGCGGTGACGCCGACGGTTCCGCAATTGTAACCATTTCTGACGCGGTGCTGCTGATCAATTATATCTTTGCCGGCGGCCGGCACCCGATCCCTGCTTTCCGGCGACGCCGATTGCAGCGGCAGTGTCACGATTTCCGACGCAGTGTACCTGATAAACTACATATTCGCCGGCGGAGCGGCGCCTTGTGCATCGTGTCCATAAACTTTTCTTAACGCTCGCCTCCATTTTTTAGTATTCTTTCCGACAATATCGAATGCGGTGACCAGACTCCGAGTTGGTCACCGCGGTTCATTGCTGTCCTCCATGACAGCCACCGTTGACATTCAAGAGAGGTTGTTATACACATGGCAAACGAAGAGATCACTCGCCCGTCGAATTTCATCAAGGAAATCGTCGAAGATGACTTGAAAACCGGCAAGTACGAGGCCGGGTGCACACGCGTTTCCGCCGGAGCCCAACGGCTATCTGCATATCGGCCACGCCAAGTCGATCTGCCTGAACTTCGGCATTGCGCGGCGAATATCGGCGGGCATGTGCAACCTGCGGTTCGACGACACCAACCCGACCAAGGAAGAAGTCGAATACGTCGACTCGATCATGGAGGACGTCCGCTGGCTGGGCTTCGACTGGGAGGACCGGCTGTTCTACGCCTCGGACTACTTCGAGCAGCTCTACGAGTGGGCCGTGCAACTGATCAAGAAGGGCAAGGCCTATGTCTGCGACCTGACCGCCGACGAGATGCGCGAGTATCGCGGCACGCTCACCGAGCCGGGCAAGGAACAGCCCGTATCGCAACCGCTCGGTCGAGGAGAACCTGGACCTGTTCGAGCGGATGCGGGCCGGCGAGTTCCCCGACGGCTCGCGCACGCTGCGGGCGAAGATCGACATGGCCTCGCCGAACCTGAACATGCGCGACCCGGTGATGTACCGGATTCTGCATGCCACGCATCACCGCACCGGCGACAAGTGGTGCATCTATCCGATGTACGATTTCACGCACGGCCAGTCCGATTCGATCGAGCGGATCACGCATTCGATCTGCACGCTGGAGTTCGAGGACCACCGGCCGCTGTACGACTGGTTCATCGACGAGCTGGGCATTTACCATCCGCAGCAGATCGAGTTCGCCCGGCTCAATCTGACCTACACGGTGATGAGCAAGCGGCAGCTGCTGGAGTTGGTCAAGGAAGGACTGCGTGAGCGGCTGGGACGACCCGCGGATGCCGACGATCTGCGGCCTGCGCCGCCGCGGCTACACGCCGGAGGCGATCCGCGACTTTCTGCCGACGATCGGCGTGGCGAAGGTCGACAGCATGGTCGACATTGCCGCTGCTGGAGCACTGCCTGCGCGAGGACCTGAACAAACGAGCGCCGCGCGTGATGGCCGTGCTGCGGCCGCTGAAGGTGGTGATCGACAACTACCCGGAGGGCCAGGTCGAGGAGCTGGAGGCGGTCAACAATCCGGAAGACGCCGTCGGCCGGCACGCGCACGGTGCCGTTCTCGCGCGAGCTCTACATCGAGCAGGACGATTTCCGCGAAGATCCGCCGAAGAAATACTTCCGCCTTCGCCCGGCGCGAGGTGCGGCTGAGGTACGCCTATATCATCAAGTGCGACGAGGTGATCAAAGATCCCGTGACCGGCAAGATCATCGAGCTGCACTGCACGCTATGATCCGGATACCCGAAGCGGATCTGCCGGCGAAGGACGCAAAGTCAAAGGTACACTGCATTGGGTG